>NZ_JAVSSI010000003.1:0-361373 GCF_044917495.1 Agromyces mediolanus
TGTGCAGCTGACTGGTACTAATACGCCGATAACTTGATAATCACTATCTACATCACGTTTGCAAAAGGCACGATGTAGAGCCTGATGACTCGCGTCCACTGTGTGGTTCCCAACAGACGAACCAAACCAAATTGAACAGAGCAACGCTCGAACGATTTCCCCACCACCCCCGCACACTGTGCCGGGGTCGGTGATAGGGGCAAGAGTTACGGCGGCCATAGCGTCAGGGAAACGCCCGGACACATTCCGAACCCGGAAGCTAAGACTGACAGCGCCGATGGTACTGCAGGGGGGACCCTGTGGGAGAGTAGGACACCGCCGGACACCCATTCACGAAAGGCCACCCCGAACCCCGGGGTGGCCTTTCGGCATTTCACCTAGATTTGAGCCCGCCCGATACGCTCGAGGCGGATGAGATTTCAAGAGACGGCAGGCTGAGCGTGAGCGATTCCAGGAACGATGGGGAGCGGAGCTCCGACGACCGGGGACGCTCAGAACGCCCGAAGCGCGAGTACGGCTCGCGGGAGGGCGGCCGCGCCGGCGGCCAGCGTCGTGATGGCGACGCGTCGCGTGGGGATCGCAGCAGCGGCCCGCGCGGTGGCGACCGGCGTGCCTCGGATCGGAAGCCGTGGGAGAAGGACCGTGCGTCCGGCCCGCGTGGCGAGCGCCGTGAAGGTGACCGGAAGCCGTGGGAGAAGGACCGTGCGTCCGGCCCGCGTCGCGATGGTGATCGCAAGCCGTGGGAGCGCGATGGCACCCGTGGTGGCGAGCGCCGTGATGGCGACCGGAAGCCGTGGGAGCGCGATGGCACCCGTGGTGGCGAGCGCCGTGATGGCGACCGGAAGCCGTGGGAGCGCGATGGCGCCCGTGGTGGCGAGCGCCGTGATGGTGACCGGAAGCCGTGGGAGAAGGACCGTGCGTCCGGCCCGCGTCGCGATGGTGACCGGAAGCCGTGGGAGAAGGACCGCGCCTCCGGCCCACGTCGCGATGGCGACCGGAAGCCCTGGGAGCGCGACGGCGCCCGCGGTAGCGAGCGCCGCGATGGCGACCGGAAACCGTGGGAGAAGGACCGTGCGTCCGGCCCGCGTCGCGACGGCGACCGGAAGCCCTGGGAGCGCGACGGCGGTCGCGGCGGGCAGCGCCGCGACGACGATCGTGGCCCGCGCAAGCCCTGGACGCAGCGTGACGATCGTGACCGCGGCGGCCGCTCCGGCGCCGATGAGCTGGCGCCGTCGCACGGCGCGGCCATGCGGCAGATCCGTCCTCGCCACGACGATCCCATCGTGCCCGAGCACATCCGACCGGCCTCGCTCGAGAAGAGCGCCAGGTCCGAGCTGCGCACGCTGACCAAGGAGAACGCCGACTGGGTCGCTGTGCATCTCGCGGCCGCCGCAGAGTTGCTCGAATCCGACCCGGAACTGGCGCACCGGCACGCGCTCTCGGCATCCCGTCGCGGCGGACGGATCGGCGTCGTCCGCGAGACGCTCGCGATCACCGCGTACGCGACCGGCGACTTCCCGCTCGCGCTCCGGGAACTGCGCACTTACCGTCGCATCACGGGGAGCAACGAGCAGCTCCCGCTGATGGTCGACAGCGAGCGCGGGGTCGGCCGGCCCGACCGTGCGCTCGAGCTGGGCCGCTCCGTCGACCGGACCACGCTCCCCGCGGGCGTCCAGGTCTCGCTCGCCATCGCGATGTCGGGCGCGCGTCTCGACCAGGGCGAGCCCGAGCTCGCGCTGTCGGAGCTCGAGATCCCGCAGCTCGACCCGGATCGGGCGTTCTCCTACAGTCCCGCGCTGTTCTTCGCCTACGCGGAGGTGCTCGACGAGCTCGGCCGTGAGGCGGATGCCGCGGACTGGCGCGCCCGTGCGCTGCGCGCCGAAGCCGCACTGGCTGGGCCGGCCGAGTCGGAGGTGTTCGAGGTCTTCGTGCTCGACGAGGACGAAGATGAGTTCGCACCGGCGCAGGCCGCCGGGCAGGACGACGCCGAGGCGGCGGGCGACGCTGAGGCGGCGGACGCCACCGACGCGGACGCCGCATCGGCCGCCGACGCCGAAGACCTCGCCGACGCGACGGTCGATGCCGAGGCGGCCGACACCAACGCCGAGGCTGACGTTGCCGATGTCGAGACTGACGCAGTGGCTGACGACGCAGTGGCTGACGACGCAGCGGCTGACGACGCAGCGGCTGACGACGCAGAGGCTGACGACGCTGAGCCGGATCACGCGGAGACGGATGACGATGGCGCTCTTCCGCGCGAAGACTGACGGGGCGACCCCGCTCGACGGGGCCGACGCCGTGTTCGCCGATCTCGACGGCGTCGTCTACCAGGGTCACGGGGCGATCCCGCACGCGGTCGAGAGCCTCAACCTGGCGAAGGCCGGGCGGGCCGTCGGCTATCTCACCAACAACGCGTCGCGGAGCGATGTCTCCGTCGCCGCGCACCTCGCCGAGCTCGGCCTGCAGGTCGTGCCCGGCGATGTCGTGACCTCGCCCCAGGCGGCCATGCATCTGCTCGGCGAACAGGTGGAGCCTGGTGCCCTCGTCCTCGTCGTCGGCGGCGAGGGCATCATCACCGAGCTCGAGCGGCGCGGCTACCGGGTGACCCGTTCGGCCGACGACGGCCCGGACGCGGTCGTGCAGGGCTTCGCCCCCGAAGTCGGCTGGACGCAGCTCGCCGAGGCGGCGTTCGCGTTGAACGCGCACGGCGGTCCCGACGTCCCGGGTGGCATCCCCTGGATCGCCACCAACATGGACTGGACGATCCCGGTCGCCCGGGGGATCGCCCCCGGGAACGGCACGCTCGTGTCCGCGGTGCACACGGCCGTCGGCCGGTTCCCGCTCGTCGCGGGCAAGCCCGAGCGCGCCATCTTCGACGAGGCGATGCGCCGCTTCGGTGCGACGGCCCCGCTGATGGTCGGCGACCGGCTCGACACCGACATCCTCGGCGCGCGCCGTGCCGGCATCCGCTCGGCCGTCGTCCTCACCGGCATCGACCGCGCGAAGCAGCTGCTCGCCGCGAAGGCGGACAGCCGGCCCGATTTCATCCTCGAGGACCTCCGAGGTCTGCACGAGCCCTACCCCGTGACGGAGCACCGCCGCGGGGGAGCGCTCCGCGTCGGTCGCGCGTCGGTCAAGGTCGACGGTGCCCGCGTGCTTGTCGTGGAGGCGGGCGACGGCGGCATCGACCTGCTGCGCGCCGCATGCGCGGCGATCTGGGCGTCGGGAACGCCGATCCACGCCCTGGACGTTCCCGAAGCCCTCTACGCCTGAGCGCTCTCCCCTCGGCGGGCTCAGGGAACCAGCTGGGGAACCATGGCGCGTTCGTCGCCGGGTGCCGGTAGCGTGGAGGGCGTGAGCGACGAACCGAACTCCGAGCCCCGGCACCTGAGCGAGGCCACGCGCGAGACGCTCGACGAGCTCGAGTCGCGCCCGCTCGAGGAGCGCGCCGGCGGGTACCGGCAGCTCGCCGACGCGCTCCGTGCCGAACTCGAGCAGTCCGACCCGACCCTCGGCGCGGGCTGAGCATGCCCGACGCCCGACTCGACGCCGCCCTCGCCGAGCGAGGTCTCGCGCGCTCGCGCACGCACGCGGCGACGCTGATCGCGGCAGGCGCCGTCACCGTCGACGGCCGTCCGGTGGTGAAGGCCTCGACCCGGGTCGCGCCGGAGGCCGAACTCGTCGTCGCGGCAGACGACCACTACGTCAGCCGCGCCGCGCACAAGCTCATCGCCGCCCTCGATGCCTTCGAGGTCGAGGCGTCCGGGCGCGTCGCGCTCGACGCGGGCGCCTCCACCGGCGGCTTCACGCAGGTGCTGCTCGAACGCGGCGCGCGCCTCGTGCTCGCCGTCGACGTCGGCCACGGGCAGCTCGCGCCCGAGCTCCTCGGGCACGATCGCATCGTGCTCGTCGAGGGCTGCAACGTGCGCACCCTCGACGCCGAGCGGCTCGCCGCGCTCACCGGTGTCGCCGACCGTCCGGAGCTCATCACCGCCGATCTCTCGTTCATCTCGCTCGTCACCGTGCTGCCGGCGCTCGTCGCGAGCGCGGCACCGGGTGCCGACTTCGTCCTCCTCGTGAAGCCGCAGTTCGAGGTCGGCCGGGGCGGTACGAAGGAGGGCATCGTCCGCGATCCCGGCCGTCGGGCCGACGCCGTCGCCGACGTCCTCTGGGCCGCGCACGACCTCGGCCTCCGCGCGGCGGGCGTCGCCGCCTCGCCCATCGCCGGGGGTCAGGGCAACCAGGAGTTCCTCGTGCATCTGACGGCGGAGGGCGGCTCCGATCCGTCAGAATGGTCGAGTCGCATCGAACGGCTGGCGAGAGGGGACGCGCGATGAGCGGAGCACGTCACTTCCTCGTGGTGTCGCACACCGGCCGCGCCGCCGCGCTCGAGGCGACGGTCGAGGTCTGCGAACGGCTGCTCGCCGAGGGCGCGGTGCCCGTCATCGCCGCGGAGCACTGGGACGACGTGCGAGAGGTCGTGCCCGAGCTCGACGGTCGTGCGCTGCGCCTCGAGGCGGTCGATCCCGCCCTCATCGAGCTCGTCATCGTCCTCGGCGGCGACGGCACCATCCTGCGTGCCGCGGAGCTCGTCCGCCCGCATCCCGCACCGCTGCTCGGCGTGAACCTCGGGCACGTGGGCTTCCTCGCGGAGAGCGAGCGCGACGACCTCGGTCTCACCATCACCCGGGCGCTCGCGCGCGACTACGTCGTCGAGGAGCGGATGACCCTGTCCGTCCGGGCGAAGGTGGGCGCGGAGGTCGTCTACGAGAGCTGGGCGCTGAACGAGGTGACCGTCGAGAAGGCCGAGCGCGAGCGGATGCTCGAGGTCGTCATCGAGGTCGACCGTCGCCCGCTCTCCTCCTTCGGCTGCGACGGCGTCGTCATGTCGACTCCGACCGGGTCCACGGCCTATTCGTTCTCGGCCGGCGGCCCGATCGTCTGGCCGAGCCTCGAGGCGCTCCTGCTCGTGCCGCTGTCGGCCCACGCGCTGTTCGCGCGGCCGCTCGTCGTCGGCCCGGAGTCCTCGCTCGCGGTCGAGATCCTGCAGCGCACCGAGAGCAGTGCGGTGATCTGGTGCGACGGGCGCCGCACCTTCGACCTGCCGGCCGGCTCCCGGGTGATCGTGCGCCGATCCCCGGTCCCGGTGCGGCTCGCGAGATTGCACGAGGCGCCATTCACCGATCGGCTCGTGAACAAGTTCCAGCTGCCGGTGACGGGATGGCGGGGGCCGAGCGGCCGTGATTGAGCGCGAACGGAGGCGAACGTGATCGAAGAACTCGGCATCCGCGACCTCGGCGTGATCGCCGAGGCGACGCTGCCCCTCGGCCCGGGATTCACCGCGGTGACGGGCGAGACCGGCGCGGGCAAGACGATGGTGGTGACTGCGCTCGGGCTGCTCCTCGGCGCCCGGTCCGACGCGGGCGCCGTGCGCGCGGGAGCGAAGCAGGCCTGGGTCGAGGGCCGTTGGCTCCTCGCCGACCCCGAGCCGATCGCGGAGCGCGTCGCCGAGACCGGCGGTGAGATCGAGGCGGGGGAGCTGCTGCTCGGCCGCTCCGTGTCCGCCGAGGGACGCAGCCGCGCCGTGGTCGGCGGCCGCAGCGCCCCGGTGGGCGTCCTCGCGGAGCTCGGCGAGGAGCTCGTCGTCGTGCACGGCCAGGCCGACCAGCAGCGGCTCCGCTCGACGACCGCGCAGCGCGAGGCGCTCGACCGCTTCGGCGGCGCCCCCCTCGCAGCGGTGCTCGACGCGTACCGTTCCGGCTTCGACGCGTGGAAGGCGGATGCCGCGGAGCTCCTGCGACTCCGCGAGGAGCACGACGCCCGCGCGCGGGAGGCCGAGGAGCTCCGCGAGGCGCTCGACGAGCTCGAGCGCCTCGACCCGCAGCCGGGGGAGGACGCGGAGCTCCACGAGCGCTCCGAGCGGCTCACGAACCTGGAAGAGCTGCGGCTTGCGGCCGCTCAGGCGCGCGAGCTGGTCTCCTCCGAGGAGGCGGTCGACGATGCCCCCGACGCGGTCGGGCTCGTCGAGGGCGCGCGGCGGCAGCTCGAACGGGTCGCGGGGTTCGATCCGACGCTCGCGCCCATCGCCGAGGCGCTTACGAACGCCGGGTTCCTGCTCGCGGATGCCGCGGCGGAGCTGTCGGGCTACCTCGCGTCCCTCGACGCCGACGGCGCGCGCGAGCTCGAGCTCGTGCAGGAGCGCCGAGCGAGCCTCGCCGGCCTCGTCCGACGGCACGGCTCGCTCGACGAGGCGATCGAGTTCCGGCGAACGGGCGGGCTCCGCCTCGTCGAGCTCGACGGCGACGACGACCGCATCGTCGAGCTCGAGGCATCCGTCGACCGGCTGGGCGAGGAGCTCGACCGGCTCGCCGGCGAGGTGACCGCGCTCCGCACCGCCGCGGCCGAACGCCTCGCGGCCGAGGTGACCGAGGAGCTCTCGGCGCTCGCCATGCCCGACGCGGTGCTGAGCGTCTCCGTGGAGCCGCTCGACGAACCGACCGTCCACGGTCGCGACCAGGTGCAGATCCTGTTGCGCCCGCACCCCGGCGCCGAACCGCGCTCCGTCTCGAAGGGGGCGTCGGGCGGCGAGCTGTCGCGGGTGATGCTCGCGATCGAGGTCGTCATCGGCGCGGTCGACCCAGTGCCGACCTTCGTCTTCGACGAGGTCGACGCCGGCGTCGGCGGGGCCGCGGCGATCGAGATCGGCCGCCGACTGGCGAAGCTCGCCGAGCGCTCGCAGGTCATCGTCGTGACGCACCTCGCGCAGGTCGCCGCCTTCGCCGGCAACCACCTGAGCGTCGTGAAGGGCACCGACGGGCAGGTGACCAGCTCGAGCGTGCGGCAGCTGCTCGGCGCCGAGCGCGAGGCCGAGATGGCGCGGCTGCTGTCGGGCCTCGCCGATTCCGAGAGCGGGCTCGCGCATGCGCGCGAACTCCTCGAGATCGCCGCCGAGCGGGCGGCATGAAGGACGAAGGGGGAGCCATGGGTCGGCATGTCGGGCACTCGGAGTCCGAGCGTGGGTTAGACTATAAGCCCGTGGTGGATGAACGCGGCGCACAGTACTCGAACTCTGATTTTTCCGACGACACGACCAAGCACATTTTCGTGACTGGTGGTGTCGTTTCTTCGTTGGGCAAGGGCCTCACGGCGGCCAGTCTCGGCAACCTGCTCACGGCTCGCGGGCTGCGGGTGGTGATGCAGAAGCTCGATCCGTACCTGAACGTCGACCCGGGCACGATGAACCCGTTCCAGCACGGCGAGGTGTTCGTCACCGACGACGGGGCCGAGACCGACCTCGACATCGGCCACTACGAGCGGTTCCTCGACATCGAGCTGTCGCAGGCGGCGAACGTCACGACCGGGCAGATCTACTCGACCGTCATCGCCAAGGAGCGCCGCGGCGAGTACCTCGGCGACACGGTGCAGGTGATCCCGCACATCACCGACGAGATCAAGCGCCGCATGCGGCTGCAGGCCTCGGAGTCCCCGAAGCCGGACGTGATCATCACCGAGATCGGCGGCACGGTCGGCGACATCGAGTCGCAGCCGTTCATCGAGTCCGCGCGCCAGGTGCGGCACGAGCTCGGTCGCAAGAACGTGTTCTTCGTGCACGTCTCGCTCGTGCCGTTCATGGGCGCGTCCGGCGAGCAGAAGACGAAGCCGACGCAGCACTCCGTCGCGGCGCTGCGCTCCATCGGCATCCAACCCGACGCGCTCGTGCTGCGCAGCGACCGGCCCGTCACGGAGTCGAACAAGCGCAAGATCGCCCTGATGTGCGACGTCGACGAGGCCGCCGTGGTGAACGCGGTCGACGTGCCGTCGATCTACGACATCCCGACGATGCTGAACACGCAGGGCCTCGACGCCTACATCGTCGACGCGCTCGGCCTCGACGGCAAGGCCGCGGAGGTCGACTGGTCGGGCTGGGCCGAGCTGCTGAAGGTCGTCCACGACCCGAAGCACGAGGTCACCATCGGACTCGTCGGCAAGTACATCGACCTGCCCGACGCCTACCTCTCCGTCACCGAGGCGCTCCGCGCGGGCGGATTCGGCAACGACGCGAAGGTCCGCATCGAGTGGATCCCGTCCGACGAGTGCGAGACCCCGGAGGGCGCCCAGAAGCACCTCGCGCACCTCGACGGCATCTGCGTGCCCGGCGGCTTCGGCGTCCGCGGCATCGAGGGCAAGCTCGGCGCGCTGCGCTTCGCCCGCGAGAACGGCATCCCGGCGCTCGGCCTGTGCCTCGGCCTGCAGTGCATGGTGATCGAGTACGCGCGGAACGTCGCCGGTCTCCCGGGCGCCTCGTCGAGCGAGTTCGACCCCGACACCGAGTTCCCGGTCATCGCAACCATGGAGGAGCAGGTCGAGATCATCTCCGGCGGCGACCTCGGCGGCACCATGCGCCTCGGCCTCTACCCGGCCGCGCTCGCCGAGGGGTCGATCGTCGCCGAGCTGTACGGATCGACCGAGGTGTCCGAGCGGCACCGCCACCGCTACGAGGTGAACAACGCCTACCGAGAGCGCATCGCCGACGCCGGGCTCTCGTTCTCGGGCCTCTCGCCCGACCGCAACCTCGTGGAGTACGTCGAGCTGCCCCGCGAGGTGCACCCGTTCTACGTGGCGACCCAGGCGCACCCGGAACTCCGCAGCCGGCCGAACTCGCCGCACCCGCTGTTCCGCGGGCTCGTGGCGGCCGCGCTCGAGCGCCAGGCGGCGTCGAAGCTCTTCGACGACGACGTGGACAATGGCTGAGCCCTTCGGCGAGCCGACGGTCGGCGGGACTCCCGTCGGCCCGTCGCTCGCCGACGAGCGGGCCGAGCCCGCGATCCTCGCCTCGGAGCTGGCGTTCGAGGGCCGCGTGTGGGACATCCGCCGCGAGACCTTCGAGTTCGCCGGCGCCCCGGTGACGCGCGACTTCATGGACCACCCGGGGGCCGTCGGCGTGCTCGCCCTCGACGTGGAGGACCGCGCGCTGCTCATCCGGCAGTACCGGCACCCCGTGCGCCTGAACGACTGGGAGATCCCCGCGGGGCTCCTCGACGTCGCCGGCGAGGATCCGCTCGAGGCGGCGAAGCGCGAGCTCGCCGAGGAGGCCGACCTCGAGGCCGGGGAGTGGGCGGTGCTCGCCGACATCCACACGAGCCCGGGCGGCAGCGACGAGGCCATCCGCATCTACCTCGCCCGCGACCTCCGCGGCACCGCCGAACGGTACGAGCGCACGGAGGAGGAGGCCGAGCTCGTCACCTCGTGGGTCGAGCTCGACGTCTGCGTCGACGCGGTGCTCGACCGGCACGTCTCGAACGCCCCGCTCGCGGTCGCGGTCCTGGCGGCGGCGGCGTCGCGCGCCCGCGGCTGGAGCACGCTCGCCCCCGCGGATGCGCCGTGGGCGTCCAAACCCGGACGCGAGGCAGCCGGAGCGTGAGCTCCCGCGAGATCGACGGCTACCTGCGACACCTCGCGGTGGAGCGAGGACTCGCACGGAACACGGTGGCCTCGTACCGGCGGGACCTCGCGATCTACGCCGGCTGGCTCGAGGCCGCCGGTCACGCGGGCCCGGAGGCCGTCGGCGCGACCGAGCTCGCCGGGTTCCAGCGCTACCTCAGCGCGGAGCGGCAGCCGCCGCTCGCGAGCTCCTCGGTGGCGAGGGTGCTGTCGACGGTGCGGGGCCTGCACCGCTTCCTCGCGGAGGAGGGCGTCACCGAGACGGACGCCGCGCGCGAGCTGAAGCCGCCGAAGCTCCCCGCCCGACTGCCGAAGGCCATCCCGATCGAGGCGGTCGAGCGGCTGCTCGCCGCGACCGACGGCGAGGAGCCGATGCGGGTCCGCGACAAGGCGCTCCTCGAGCTGCTCTACGCCACGGGCGCACGCGTCTCCGAGGCCGTCGGGCTGAACGTCGACGACCTCGTCGACGCCGAGGTCGTGCGGCTCTTCGGCAAGGGCGGCAAGGAGCGGATCGTGCCGGTCGGCAGCTACGCCAGGGCCGCCCTCGAGGCGTATCTCGTCCGCGTGCGTCCGCTGCTGTCGAGCCGGGGCAGAGCCACACCGGCGCTCTTCCTCGGCGCCCGCGGGGGGCGGCTCAGCCGGCAGGCGGCCTGGGTGGCGATCACGGATGCCGCCGACCGCGCCGAGCTCGGTCTGGAGGTCTCGCCGCACACCCTCCGGCACTCCTTCGCGACGCATCTGCTCTCGGGCGGCGCCGACGTGCGCGTGGTGCAGGAGCTCCTCGGGCACTCCTCCGTCGCGACGACGCAGATCTACACGCTCGTCACGGCCGATACACTCCGGGAGATGTACACGACCGCCCACCCGCGCGCTCGCTAGAATCGACCAAGCATCGCCCGACCCGAGGGCGCCCGCCCAGGAGGAGAGACCACGTGACCGACCAGAAGCGCGACCCCGCGAGCACCACGGCGCCGCAGGAGTCGAAGCTCGGTCCGACCGGTCGGCCGCTGCGCGAGTTCCCCACGCCCCCCGAGCTGCGCGAGCACGGGCCCGCCCGCATCATCGCGCTGTGCAACCAGAAGGGCGGCGTCGGCAAGACGACGACGACGATCAACCTCGGGGCGACGCTCGCCGAGTACGGGCGGCGCGTGCTGGCGATCGACTTCGATCCGCAGGGCGCGCTCTCGGCCGGGCTCGGCGTGCAGACCCACGACGTGCCGACGATCTACGACCTGCTGCTGTCGCGCGGCATCGAGCCCGCCGATGCGATCCAGCGCACCGCCGTCGCGAACTTCGACGTCATCCCGGCGAACATCGACCTCTCCGCCGCTGAGGTCCACCTCGTCACCGAGGTGGCGCGCGAGCAGATCCTCGCCGGCGTGCTGCGCAAGGTCTCGGCAGACTACGACGTCATCCTCATCGACTGCCAGCCCTCGCTCGGCCTGCTGACGGTGAACGCGCTCACGGCGAGCCACGGCGTCGTCATCCCGCTCGAGTGCGAGTACTTCGCGCTGCGTGGCGTCGCCCTCCTGATCGAGACCATCGACAAGGTGCGCGACCGGTTGAACCCGGCGATCACGCTCGACGGCATCCTCGCGACCATGTACGACGCCCGTACCCTGCACTCCCGCGAGGTCCTCGAGCGGGTGGTCGACGCCTTCGGCGACCGCGTGCTCGAGACGGTGATCACCCGCACGGTGAAGTTCCCCGACGCCACGGTCGCGGCGACGCCCATCACGGAGTTCGCACCCGAGCACCAGGCGTCGAAGGCCTACCGGCAGCTCGCCCGCGAGCTGGTGTTCCGTGGCGCGGTCGCCTGAGGCGGCCGCCCCGGCCGAAGCGCAGCCCGCGGCGGACGCCGCGGCGGAGGGCGACCCGGGCTTCCGCGTCGCCCTGACGAACTTCGAGGGGCCGTTCGACCTGCTCCTCTCGCTCATCACGAAGCACGAGCTCGACATCACCGAGGTCTCGCTGTCGAAGGTGACGGACGAGTTCATCTCCTACCTGCACGGGCTCGACTCGGCGGAGGAGCTCGACCGGGCGAGCGAGTTCCTCGTGGTGGCTGCGACCCTGCTCGATCTGAAGATCGCCGGACTGCTGCCGCAGGGCGAGCTCGTCGACGCGGAGGACGTCGCGCTCCTCGAGGCGCGCGACCTGCTCTTCGCCCGGCTGCTGCAGTACCGCGCGTTCAAGGAGGCGGCGCGCTGGTTCCAGGCCGGGCTCGAACGGGAGGGCTCGCGGCACGCCCGCACCGTGCGGCTGGAGGAGCGGTTCCGCCAGCCCGCCCCGGAGCTGCGCTGGACCCTCTCGCCGGAGGACTTCGCCGCCCTCGCGGTGCTCGCCCTGACGCCCCGGGAGATCCCCGTGGTCGGACTCGACCACCTGCACGCCCCGGTCGTCTCGATCCGCGAGCAGGCGGCGCACGTGGTCGCCGTGCTGCGGCGCGGCGACCCGGTCACCTTCCGGCAGCTGATCGCCGGCGTCGACCGGCAGGGAGTCGTGGTGGCCCGCTTCATCGCCGTGCTCGAGCTCTACCGTCACGCGGCGATCGGCTTCGAGCAGCTGGAGCCTCTCGGCGAGCTGACCCTGCGCTGGGCGACCGATACGTGGAGCGACGACAAGCTCGAGAGCCTGGGAGCCGACTATGACGACTGAGACCGAGCAGCCCGAGCAGGGCGTGGACCCGGAGGGGCAGGAGGTCACGACGACGGATGCCCCGGCCGAGGCATCCACGCCAGGCGATGCCGCCGCCGAGGAGACGCCGGAGCTCTCCGTCGCGACGCCGCTCGACGTCCCGGGCCAGCACCGGCTCGACCTCGACCGCGCGATCGAGGCGATCCTCTTCATCTCCGACGAGCCGCTCGGCGTCGTGCAGCTCGCCGCGACGGTCGCGCGCCCGGTCGCCGAGGTGCGCGCCGCCATCACCCGCCTCGTCGCCGACTACGACGGCACCGGCACCTCGGGCGAGCCCCGCACCGACATCGCCGAGTCGCCGGCGCTCGTGGGCGGCGGGCGGCGCGCCTTCGAGCTCCGCGAGGTCGGCGGCGGCTGGCGCTTCTACGTCCGCCAGGAGTACGACGCCCTCGTCGCCGGCTTCGTGCTCACCCAGACCTCGACGAAGCTCTCGCAAGCGGCGCTCGAGACGCTCGCCGTGATCGCGTACAAGCAGCCGATCTCGCGCTCGCAGGTCGCCTCGATCCGCGCGGTGAACGTCGACTCGGTCGTGCGGACGCTCCTCGGGCGCGGCCTCGTCACCGAGGTCGACACCGACCCGGAGACCGGGGCGATCCTGTACGGCACGACCGAGCAGCTGCTCGTCCACCTCGGCATCAACTCGCTCGACGAGCTGCCGCACATCTCGCCGCTCCTCGAGGACGGCCAGGAAGGATTCGATCTCGATGGCTGACCAGGCCACGCCCACGGAACCCGCGTCGAACGGCCCGCAGCGTCTGCAGAAGGTGCTGTCGGCCGCCGGCGTCGCCTCCCGCCGCGTCATCGAGGACTACCTCGTGCAGGGGCGCATCGAGGTGAACGGGCAGGTCGTGACCGAGCTCGGCACCCGGGTCGATCCCGCCGTCGACCACGTCTCCGTCGACGGCGTCGCCGTGCAGCTCGACACCGCGAAGCGGTACTACGTGCTGAACAAGCCCACCGGGGTGGTCTCCTCGATGAAGGACGAGCAGGGCCGCCCGGATCTGCGCCGCTTCACCGACGAGCTCGACGACCGGGTCTACAACGTCGGCCGGCTCGACGCGGAGACGAGCGGCCTGCTGCTCCTCACGAACGACGGCGAGCTCGCCCACGTGCTCGCCCACCCCTCGTTCGGCGTCGAGAAGACGTACATCGCGAAGGTGCGCGGGCGGGTGACGCCGCAGACGCTGCAGCGGCTGAAGCAGGGCGTCGAGCTCGACGACGGCCCCATCCGGGCCGACCGGGCGAAGCTCCTGCAGGCGCAGGGCGACGCGAAGCACAGCATCGTCGAGCTCACCCTGCACTCGGGGCGCAACCGCATCGTGCGACGCATGCTGAAGGAGGTCGGGCACCCCGTCGTGGAGCTCGTCCGCCGCCAGTTCGGCCCGCTGCACCTTGGTACACTCAGGTCCGGCCAGCTGCGGGAGCTCACGAAGGCGGAGCGCGGGGCGCTCCTCACGATCGCCCGCCAGGCCGAGGCGGCGCGGGGACCCGCCGGCGTGAAGGAGGACTGACGTGGTCGAGTCACGACTGACCGGCCCGGTCCGGGTCGTCGGCGCGGGGCTGCTCGGGACGAGCGTCGCGCTCGGGCTCCGTGCGCGCGGCATCGAGGTGATCCTCGACGACGCCTCGCCGACGCACGTCGCGATCGCCGCCGACCTCGGCGCGGGTCGCCCCGCTGCCGCCGGCGACACCCCCCAGCTCGTCGTGGTCGCCGTGCCGCCCGACGTCACCGCGCGCGTCGTCGCCGCGGAGCTCGAGGCGCATCCCGAAGCGATCGTCACCGACGTGGCGAGCGTCAAGGCCGGCATCCTGGCCGAGCTCGTCGAGCGCGGCGCCGACGTCTCCAGGTACATCGGCTCGCACCCGCTCGCCGGACGGGAGCGCGGCGGCCCGCTGTCGGCGCGCGCCGACCTCTTCGTCGGCCGCCCCTGGGTGGTCGCCGCACACGACGGCATCAGCTACCAGCGCGCGGGCGCGATCGACGACCTCATCCTCGATCTCGGTGCGACGCTCGTCGAGATGACGCCCGAGGAGCACGACCGCGGCGTCGCCCTCATCTCGCACGTGCCGCAGGTCGTGTCGAGCGTCATGGCCCGCCGCTTCATCGACGCCCCGAACGCGGCGCTCGGCCTCGCGGGGCAGGGCGTGCGCGACGTCACCCGCATCGCGGCGAGCGACCCCGACCTCTGGGTGCAGATCCTCGGCGCGAACGCCGAGCCCGTGCACGACATCCTCGTCGCCGTGCGCGACGACCTCGACCGCTTCATCGAGGCACTCGAGGAGCCGGCCGCGCCGGGTGCGCGCCGCCGCGTCGCCGAGGAGCTCGCGGCGGGCAACACCGGCGTCTCGCGCCTGCCCGGCAAGCACGGCACCGACAAGCGGTTCACGACGGTCATCGTCATGGTCGACGACCGTGCGGGCGAACTCGCCCGCCTCCTCGCGGAGATCGGCGAGATCGGCGTGAACCTCGAGGATCTGCGGCTCGAGCACTCGCCCGGACGTCAGGTCGGCCTGGCCGAGGTGCAGGTCGTCCCCGAGGCCGCCGAGCGGCTCACCGACGAGCTCGCCGCGCGCGGCTGGCGCATCGCCGGCTGAGCCGCGGACCGGCTTCGCCCCCCACGCACACGAACCCTGGAGGCATCCCCGTGCAGCACCCCCTCGTCGTCGCCGTCGACGGACCGGCCGGCAGCGGCAAGTCGAGCGTCTCGAAGGCGGTCGCCCGCCGTCTCGGCTTCGGCTTCCTCGACACCGGCGCCGCGTACCGCGCGCTCGCGTGGCACGTCGCGCACTCGGGGGTCGACCCGGAGGACGCCTCGGCCGTCGTCGGCTCGCTGCGCGGCTTCGACTACGGCATCGGAACGGACCCCGACGGCTACCGGGTGAGGGTCGGCGAGCACGACGTCACCGAGGCGATCCGCGAGCCGGAGATCTCCGGCATCGTGAGCGCCGTGGCACGGGTGCCCGAGGTGCGGGCCCACCTCATCGGACTGTTCCGCGCGAGCATCGCGGCGGAGCGCCGGCCGGGCATCGTCGTCGAGGGTCGCGACATCACGACGGTCGTCGCTCCCGACGCCCCGGTGCGCATCCTCCTCACCGCGAGCGAGGAGGTGCGGATGTCCCGGCGCGCCGCCGAGCTCGCCGGGCACGACGCCGCGGCCACGGGCGCTCAGCTGCGTGCCCGTGATCAGGCGGACTCGAAGGTCGTGGACTTCATGAACGCGGCCGACGGGGTGACGGTCGTCGACTCGACCGAGCTCGACTTCGGCCAGACGATCGACGCGGTCATCTCGGTCATCCGCGCCGCCGGATAGCGGCGACACCGGGGGAGGCGATCGTGTCGCGGTGCCGCCGGCCGCCGCTCAGCGCTCGGTGAACGTCGAGAGCAGCTCGAACAGGCCGAGCTCCGAGGCGGCGCTGCGGGCAACGATGAAACCGACGATGCCGAGGATCCACGCCGTGTTCTCGCTCGCCGTGCGTTCGAGCCACGCGGCGAGGCGCTCGAGCGGCGCCTGCACGAGCGGGGCCGCGACGATCCGCAGGACGAGCAGCACGAGCGCCGGCAGGATCATCAGCAGGCAGTAGCCGGCGAGGGCGCCGAACCGCAGCGGCATGCTGAGCTCCGCCTCGGCGAGCATGCCCATCGCCACGAGATACGGCAGCATCGTCGCGACCTCGATGAGCCCGGCGCCGAGGGCGACCGCCATGACGGTGACGGGAGAGGTGCCATCGGCGAGGAGGCGGTCGCGCCAGCGCGCGATCCGCCCGCCCGACCCGCTCCCGGGCGGGGCATCCGCCGCGTCCGGCGCCGCCGGGGCGTCCACTGCACCACCGCCGGCGGCGCTCGTGACGCGTTCGGCGGCCGCAGCTTCGCGCCGCTTCCTCGCCTGCTCGTTCGACGGCATCGCGAAGGCGGCGATGAGGAGGCCGGCGCCCAGCAGGAGGCGGACCCAGAGTCCGGTCGTCGAGCTCAGGAAGTCCTGCGCCACATCGACGAGGTTCACGAGCCCCAGCGTGAACAGGATGCCGACGAGGAGGTAGAACACCGCGATCGTCACGAGGTAGAGCAGCACGCGGCTGCCCCGAAGCCGCGGCGCGAGCAGCAGGAACACGGGGATGAGCAGCGTTCCGATGCTGAGCCCGTCGACGAGGGCGAGCACCGCGAGCGTGATGCTGAGCGGCGCGTCGGAGAGGAGATCCATCCCGCCAGCCTGCTCGCCGCGACGCGGGAGCGGATCGGGCGGACGACGGAGGCCCGGTGATGCGCCCTCGTCCTTTCGGAGGAGGCCCCGGTGCGGTCGACGTGCTTCGATGGAGACCATGAGCGAGGAGCGCGGCGGAGCACTGCTGCGGTGGGTGCGCGCGCATCGGCCGCTCGTCGACGCGCTCGGCATCGCCGCGATCAGCGTGCTCGCCGCGGCGATCGGCCTGAACCAGGTCTGGGACGCGCTGAGCGTCATCCCGGAGCCCGTCTCGCCCTGGTGGGGCGTCGTCGTGTCGGTGCCCGCGTTCGTCGCGGTGGCGCTGAAGCGGCGGATGCCCCGCACGGGGCTCGCCGTGACCGCGACGATCACCGTCGTCTCGCTGTTCACGGTGGGCGGGCTCGGCGCCTTCCTCGCGCTGCTCGACCTGCTGTGGATCGTCACGCTCACCGCGTCGCCCGTCGCCCGCCGACGCATCCTGCTCGGCTGCGCGGCCGCGACCGCCGCCCTCACCGCCCTCACCCTCGCCGTCACCGCCGATCTCCGCATCGCCGTGCTCGTCGGCCTGCAGCTCGGCGCGCTCCTCGGCACCGACTACTGGTGGGCGACCGCCGTCGCCCAGGCGAACGAGCTGGCCGAGCTGCACCGCCGCGAGGCCGCCGAGGTCGTCGCGGACGCCGAACGGCAGCGCGACACCGCCCTGCAGCACGAGCGCGACGCCATGGCGCGGGAACTGCACGACCTCGTCGCGGGGCACGTCTCGGCCATGGCGATCCGCGCCGAGGCGGCGCTCTCGAGCCCGCCCGACGCCGGGGGAGACCGCGCCGCGCTCCGGGCGGTGCGCGACTCGAGCCTCGAGGCGCACGAGGCGCTCCGTTCGATGATCGCGGTGCTCCGCGCGGGCGGCGGCGAGCTCGCGGTGCCGCCCCGCCTCGACCGGGTCCCCGACTTCGTGGCGGCCGCGCGCCGCGCCGGGCTCGAGGTGCACTTCGACGCCGTCGCGACGGACGGCCTCTCAGCCCCCGTGGAGCATCTCGCCGCCCGCGTCGTCCAGGAGGGCCTCGCGAACTGCGTGCGGCACGCGGCGGGCGGGCGGGTCGCCGTCTCGATCGAGTCCGACGAGGGCGGACTCCTCGTGCGCGTCGACTCGCGGGACGGGCGTCCGCTCGAACGCCCGAGCCTTCCCGGCAACGGCACGGGCCTCGCGACGCTCGCCGAGCGGGTGCGCGCCCTCGGCGGCCGCTTCGACGCCGGACCGGTCGGCGCCGGCTGGTCGGTGCGCGCCGCCCTGCCTGCGGAGCCCGCGGCATGAGCGCGCCCGGCGCGCCGCGCGTGCTCCTCGTCGACGATCACGGGGCGATCCGGGAGGCGCTGCGCATCATGCTCGAGTCGCACGGGCTCGCCGTCGTCGGCGAGGCCGCCGACGGCGAGACCGCCGTGCGGAACGCCGCCGCGCTCCGCCCCGACGTCGTGCTCATGGACCTCCGGATGCCCGGCATGGACGGGGTCGCCGCGACCCGGGAGATCCGCGCCCGCGGACTCGCCGACGTCCTCGTGCTCACGAGCTTCGACGAGGACGAGCTCGTCTTCGGCGCGATCCGCGCGGGTGCCGCCGGGTTCCTGCTGAAGACGGTGGATGCCGCGACCCTCGTCGACGCGGTGCGCCGGGTTTCGGCGGGGGAGGGCATGCTCGATCCGCGCGTCACCAGGCGTGCGCTCGCCGCGCTCGCCGGAGCGGGGACGGGGGATGCCGTGGCCGGAGGCCGTCGCGACGAGGAACGGGACGATGCGGCGACGGCCGCTCGAGGCATCCCGGCCGCCGCTCGCCTCACCGGCCGGGAGCGCGACGTGCTCGACGGGATGGCGCTCGGCCGCTCGAACGCCGAGCTCGCCGAGTCGCTCGGCATCTCCGTGCCGACCGTGAAGACGCACGTGTCGAACGTGCTCGCGAAGCTCGGGGCGCGCAGCCGGAGCCACGCCGTGGCCATCGCGCGCGGGCTCGAGGACGGCCGGTGAGCGGTGCTCCGGCACCGGTTCCGACGGGGCATCCGGCCTTCCCAGCTCGGGTACGGCAGACTAGAGGGCGCGCGATCGCGCCCACGACGTTTCCAGGAGACCCCATGAGCGACCACGACGACGAGTTCGAGGCCCACGACGACGACCTCGCCGAGCGCCTCGCAGACGTCGACGACGACCTTGCCGAGCAGCGGGCCGCCGCCCTCCGCAGCGGCCTCGACGACTACGAGCTCGACGAGGAGGACCTCGACCTGCTCGACCTCTCCGAGGAGGGCGAGGAGGGGGTCACCTACCTCCCGGCGCTGCCGGTCATCGCGATCGTCGGCCGCCCGAACGTCGGCAAGTCGGCGCTCGTGAACCGCATCCTCGGCCGCCGCGAGGCCGTCGTCGAGGACACGCCCGGCGTCACCCGCGACCGCGTGTCGTACAAGGGCGAGTGGCTCGACCGCCGCTTCACCCTCGTCGACACCGGCGGCTGGGAGCCCGACGCCCGCGGCATCGACGCCTCCGTCGCCGCGCAGGCCGAGGTCGCCATCGACCTCTGCGACGTCGTGCTCTTCGTCGTCGACGCGACCGTGGGCGCCACCTCGACCGACGAGCACGTCGTGCGGCTGCTGCGCAAGACGAAGAAGCCCGTCTTCCTCGTCGCGAACAAGGTCGACGACGCCCGTCAGGAGCCCGAGGCCGCCGCGCTGTGGAACCTCGGCCTCGGCGAGCCGCACCCGGTCTCGGCCCTGCACGGCCGCGGCGTCGCCGACCTCCTCGAAGCCGTGTTCAAGGTGCTGCCCGAGGTCTCGGCCGTCGCGAAGCAGGAGATCGGCGGGCCCCGCCGCGTCGCGATCGTCGGTCGTCCGAACGTCGGCAAGTCGAGCCTCCTGAACAAGACCGCCCGCGAGGAGCGCGTCGTCGTGAACGAGCTCGCGGGCACCACGCGTGACCCGGTCGACGAGCAGATCGAGCTCGCCGGCAAGGTCTGGCGCTTCGTCGACACCGCCGGCATCCGCCGTCGCGTGCACCTGCAGCAGGGCGCCGACTTCTACGCCTCGCTCCGCACGCAGGCCGCGCTCGAGAAGGCCGAGGTCGCGATCGTCGTCCTCGACGTCTCGCAGCCGATCTCGGAGCAGGACGTGCGCATCATCGACCTCGTGCTCGAGTCGGGCCGCGCGCTCGTGCTCGCCTACAACAAGTGGGACCTGCTCGACGACGACCGCCGCCGCTACCTCGAGCGCGAGATCGAGCAGGACCTGCACCACGTCGCGTGGGCGCCCCGCGTCAACATCTCGGCGCGCACCGGCCGGCACCTGGAGAAGCTCGTGCCCGCCCTCGAGACCGCGCTCGAGTCGTGGGACACCCGCATCCCGACGGGAAAGTTCAACGCCTTCCTCACCGAGCTCACGCAGGAGCACCCGCACCCGGTGCGCGGCGGCAAGCAGCCCCGCATCCTGTTCGGCACGCAGGTGTCGACGCGGCCGCCGACCTTCGTGCTGTTCACGACCGGGTTCCTCGACCCGGGCTACCGCCGGTTCATCCAGCGGCGCCTGCGCGAGATCTACGGCTTCGAGGGCAGCCCGATCGTCGTCAACATGCGCGTGCGGGAGAAGCGCCAGCGGCGCTGAGCCGCTGCGCTGCCCGTAGTCGCTGCCCAGACTTCGTAGGACCGTCGCGCCGATGGAACTCACCGTCCGGGTGAAGCCCGGGAGCCGCAAGGGCCCGCTCGTGGAGCCGTCGCCGGACGACCCGGCGGCGGCGCTCACGGTCTTCGTGCGCGAGCGGGCGGTCGACGGCGCGGCGAACGCCGGCGTGATCCAGGCGCTCGCGGCGCACTTCGAGGTGCCGCGACGCGACGTCGCGATCGTGCGCGGCGAGACGTCGCGCATCAAGCGAGTGCGGATCGAGGGGCGGTGACGGGGCGGTGCGCTGTCTGCGCTCGCCTGACTGCGTTCCCTGCTTGCCGGACTGCGCTGCTTGCTCGCGTGATTGCCTGACTGCGCTGCCTGCGCTCGCTCAGAACTCGAGCTGCATGACCGCCCGCGTCGGCGACGGGCGGCCCACCTCGGCGAAGCCGGCCCCGGCGAACATCGACACCGTGCCGTGGAAGAGTTCGGCGGCGGACACCTTCGGCTTCGCCGCCGGATCGACCGCGTAGGCCTCGAGCACCCGGGCGCCGTGCTCGCGCGCGTAGACGACCGCCGCTTCGGCGAGGGCCGCGCCGACGCCGCGCCGGCGATGCGCTCGGGGGACGACGAAGCAGCTGACCGCCCACACGCTCTCGTCGGCGAGTTCAGGCTGGGCCGTGCCGGTGCGCACGAGCGTGCTGCGGGCGACGCGGGAGAGCGCCGGACGCGGTTCGACCGCGCACCAGCCGACCGGGGTATCGCCGTCGTAGGCGAGCAGCCCGGGCCCCGGCCCGTCGGCCGCGAGCTGCGCCTCGAGCCGGTCGTGGAGCGTCTCCGCGCCGACCTCGCGCCAGTCGCGGCCCGGGATCTTGTACCACTGGCACCAGCAGCTGGCCGGGTCGCCCCGGGTGCCGAACACCGCCTCGACATCGGCGAAGGGCGCCTCGTCGGCGGGGATGACGGTAAGGCTCGGATGCGTCGTCGGAATCACGGTGGCCATGTCGTCACGCTAGCGGGTGGGGCCGACGGCCGGCGATGCGACGGGCGATGCGGATGCCTCGGCCGGGTGTGCACGAAGGGGCCTCCGGAACCCGCTATGATGGTCAAGTTGCCTCGGCGGAATCGCCGGAGCATCGGGCTGTGGCGCAGCTTGGTAGCGCACTTGACTGGGGGTCAAGGGGTCGCAGGTTCAAATCCTGTCAGCCCGACCAGAAAGCCTTGATGAGAAGTAGCTTCTCATCAAGGCTTTTCTCGTCCTTCTGGGACAGTGCTTATGGGACTGCTCGTTCGCTGAAGGAATCTAGTGGGCCAAAAAGTGGAAATCTAGTGGACCAATTTTCGGACAGCAGCATGCCCGCCTCCTCGGAGAGCCGGGGTTGGCGTGCCGGATCAGAGCTGAGGGGCGGGTCCTCTAGGAGTCCCCTTTTTGCGTGTCTGCGTTGGGCTGGCGAGGAACTGGTTGGCGAGCTTCGCCGCCTCACTCAGATGCCGGTGGTCCGGATGCAGGTAGCCCTTGGTTGTCTCGATTGAGGCATGACCGAGGATGCGCTGCAGCACGTGCAACGGGACACCCGAATCGGCGAGCCAGGTCGCGCCAGTATGCCGGAGTCCGTGTCGTTTGAGGTTCTCGAGCCCGAGCCCCGTGACGAGCTGATCCCACTTGGTCGCATCTCGCACCGTGGCCGTCGTGAGCACTCCGCCGCGCGGCCCGCGGAGCAGCGGGTCCTCCGGGTTCCTACCAGCAGTGAGGCGGACGAGGATTGGTTCGAGTGCATCGAGGATCGGCACGCAGCGGGTGGCGCGACCTTTCGTCTCCTTCGTGACCAGTCCCCCTTTGCCGGGGTAGGTCTGCCGTTCGATCGTCACGATCCGATTGTTCCAGTCGATGTCTCTCCCGATGGCGCTGATCGAGAGCCTCCCGGGGGAGAGGCGACGTCGCGGTCTATCGTGAGTTTTCGGCGTTGTCGGTGGTCTCTCATAGTGTGATGGCGTGAGCCCGACTTCCCGTCTTCAGGAGTCGTATCTTGCATATGAACCTGGAGGTTGGCATGGGCCGGAGCAAAACGAGAAAGCCGAAGCGCGCCGCAACAAGGCCTACGGCACCCGCACCCGACGAACTTGCACGAATCTATTGTCGGTTTGACCATGACCAGCTGTGGGCCACATTGTTCGCGGCAGCCTCGTCCCCGTCCGCACGTCACCGGGCCACATCAATCGGCGTGGCGCTCGCCGGCAGCCTCCGCGCGAGTTCCGTTTCCAACGAGCGTTCAAGAAAGCCTCTCCCTGACGTACAGGAGCTGGTTGACACGGCGGCTGAGTCCAACGGCATCGGCGTCATGCACGAGGACTACATCTCGACCGATCCCACCAATGTCGCTACTGTCCGAGTCGATGACCAATTGCTGCGCTACGTGCCAGGCTTGGTTGAGAGACCGATAGCCGACCTTTCCCGGGCTCTGCGACTTGCCGACGCGGTAGACGACCGACTCGTACGGCGGCACAAGTTTGGGATCGCCAACGTTGTTCGAGTAGCGATCAGGTATGTGGACTACTGCCTGAACACTCTGTTGCCGGAGTGGCAGCCAGCTCCAGACATCGAACTCGGCGACGAAATCGACCTTCCAGTCAACGAGCTGGACGCCGCCAGCAGGCTCGTTTCCGCTGACCCGCTTGAGTCGCTCCAATTCGACCAAGCGGATCTGCTCGCGCTTGAATGGATGACCTCCCCGGCGGTCTCGGCAAAGTACAACCACGAAAGTCCGACGAGTCCTTTCGGGCGGACTCTGCGTTATCGCCTTTCAACCGCTGACCCGCATTATCGATGGCTGCCACCGACCTATGTCCCCGAGGTGCTTGCTCACGCGGTCACGGAACTTGTCGATGGCCTTGAACGTGATAGCCACGCCAGGCGAGCACTCCGGGCTTCCTGCATTGATGCGATCCGCGGCGCACTCTGGCGGTTTTCGAGTACCTTGATCGAGGCGCCGCCCAAAGCACCAGATGAGACGCCCCCACTGACGGGAAACGAAATCCAGTGGCTCGTTCCGGTCGACGGGCCAAACTTCATCGCGGTATCGATCCTCTTCACAGAAGACCTTCCTAGAACAGGGCCGTCGTCGCCAGCGTGCGTTGCGCTGGCAGACCGCGTCCGAGACCATGACCCGTCCGATGGCCCGATCTCGGCACAGGTCTCCGGTGGTGGCACTATCAAGTTGCTCCCCGGCGCAAGCGTCGTTCCACTTGTCGTCTTCGCAGGCACATCCCATCTGATGGCACCTCAGGTGCCTGGCCAAGCAACCCTCGCACTGGAAGACCTCACCTGGATTGCGGAGACAGCAACAGACGACGACGACCTGTATCGATTCGCCCGCGACTTGAGCTCACCAGAGTTCCCATCCAGCTTCGGCTGGGAAGCAATCAACTACTGGGAACCATGGAGGACGAATGACAAGACCTTCTTCAAAGGCGGGATCAGCCCAACACACATGTACTTTGAGGCGCACGCAGGAGAAGCCGAGTGGGAACGCGCGGTCGCTCTCTCGCGTCTAGAAGTCGCGCTTCATGGAACAGGGCTACCGCCGCTGCGGCACGCAGAGATGGCTGAAATCTCATCCGGCAACGTCGCGTCGGTATCGTTCCTTGGTCCCGAGAGCGAATACGATTATCGACAAGGAACCCACCATGCCCCCAATCGCATCGGCTGGTCCCTGCCCCTAATCACGCCTGCGATCGCAATCGTCAGGTCCGACCCGGACTGGACGGACGGCCAGGACTATCGGTTCTTGTTCGACGTGTGCGGAGGCCTCATCTTCGCCTTCGACGCAATCAGTGAGTCGTGGCGACGCGCCCACGAAGACCTCGGAACTCCCGGATACCGGCTCTGGCTTCGGACGGTTAAACGAAGCGATGAAGTGGTCGAGTTCTCATGTCCGCGGACTCGACCGGAAGGTGCTCCGCGCGCGGCTCTCTGGAGTTTCAACCTGGAGGAGTTCGTGCAGGCGGCGGACGGCAAACCCTTCGCAGCCAATGCGCTCACCGCCAACGCCCTCGAACAGCTTCTTGTATGCGGCGGCGTCGCTGCGGGTGTCGCGCAGGAGACTGCACGCGAATGGCTCACCTGCCGACCATTTCTGATACTCGAGACGAAGACCGCACGAACCACACTGAACCATCTGCCGAGGCCCTGGCAACTGAGCCCGTCCGACGAATCAGCGGAAACTGCATCCTTCGCCCGTCGCTTGCACACGACGGGCACACAACCCGGCGAGTACCGCGGGGCCGAAGCCAATGCGCTGGTCAGAACGCATCTCGCGCCCGCAGCCCTGGAACAGCTCAACGACCGAATCGCACTACATGACACCGATGCCATCGTCGCCACGGGTATGGAGCAACTCAATCGTGTCTATGACCACCTCCAGAACGAGCAAGGAAACCTAACCCGCGTTGCCCAGAATCTGAGCACGGAGTGGGATCCAGTGGCGCGCATGGCCGAGCTCGCCAGCGAGACGCTCGAATTGCGGCAGTGCAACGAGATCATCGTCGAAGCGGCGTTGAGACTGGACCCGGATGTTGAGGGTCAACAGCCTGTGACGGCTCAGAGCTGGAGTGCGCTCCTAGCTGCCGCGGATGCATATCGCACTATGACGACGTTGAGCGAGCGGCTGCATCACCGGGTTGCCCCTGCGGTCATCGAGATCAGTTCTGCATACGAGCTCACATTCAAAGACGACGAGCGCGTGACTGATGATTCATGGGTACTGGAAGGTGGATCTCTCAACACGGCGGCAGCCACCATCCGCCTTGGCCCGGCACTCGACGACGATGAGGCAGGTGCAGGAGGAATTGAGGACACCGTTGACCCAGCGATGCTGGAATCTTTCGGCGCGTCCACTTCCGATCTCTTCATAGTCTTGATGGCGCTCGCTCAATGGGATTCTTTCAACGACGGCAGAAGCATCACATTTGCCTCAGAGGGCGAGGCTCTCGACTGGGTCTTTGAAGCAGCCGGTGATCCCGAAGAAGAACAGCGGTCGCGTCTCCGGCACGCATTCCAAATGCTCACAGTGTCTTCAGGCATCCTGCGATCCAGTAGTTGGGAGCCGTGGCAAACACGGACCCGGAGACATCGTCTGCTTGTTCAACCGCTTGTAAGGCGCCCGGATGGCACCATCCTGATCGCGCCGCAGTATCTCCTGACAACCTTGAGCGTCTACAACAATCACCTGACACAAGGCGTTCTTCCCTGGACGGGCGAGGTGCCGGACAAGGTATCCAAGGCGCTTGCTGAGAGACGATCGGGGCGGAACAAGGCATTCGAGCGAACACTTGAGCGACAGCTTCAAGAAGTTGGGTTCAAGACCATCGCGCGGGTGAAGCCTGGCGACCACGCTCGCCTGGGCGTCCCGGAGCTGACAACAGAAGTGGATCTTGTGTGTGGGCGTAGCGGCGACCCGAACATCTGGCTGATCGAGGCGAAGGACCCCGCATCTGTCTACGGTTTTGCGGAGACAGCGCGCCAGATGCGGACCTTCTACAGCGACTCGGAGAACAAGGGCAGGGCTAAGCCTTGCTATGCCACTCAACTCGCGCGCAAGGAAGCAGAACTGAAGCCGTACGCTGAAGACATAGCGAAGAAGCTCGGCCTGGATCCATTGCCAGGTCAGGGCGCCTACGTGCTTCAGACACGATTCGTTACTCGCCATCTAACGCCAGCCGGCTACTGGGTCTCACGCCCATACGAGGTGCTCACGGCGTCGCAGCTCGTCGCCATTCTTGGCGGGACCGGCGAGGCCACCGCGCAAGCGAGGTCAACTTGACGTGAAAGTGGGCCAATCTAGTGGTCAACATCCCTGCAACGCATGCAAACCGTGATGCGCCCTGCAACGTATGAAACAGCGAATCCGCAGAATCCTGCCGAAACTGACCGATCCGCCCACCCGGGGTCAAGGGGTCGCAGGTTCAAATCCTGTCAGCCCGACCGACGAAGCCCTGGTGGAACGATCCGTTTCACCAGGGCTTCACTCGTTGGGCTGGGCGGTTCGCGCTGAGTGCATTCCCTCGCGCGGCCGTGCCTGCGACTACCATGAACCCCCATGGTCGAAGACGAGGTGCCCGCCGCCTACGGGGCGCGCGCGGCCGAGTACATCGAGCTCTTCGGCAGCATCGATGCAGCGGCGGAAGCCGATCGCGACGCCCTCCTCGCCTGGTCGAAGACGGTGACCGGGTCCGTCATCGACGTCGGCTGCGGGCCGGGGCAGTGGACCGCGTTCCTCGCCGGGCACGGGCTCGACATCGAGGGCATCGACCCCACGCTGGAGTTCGTCGCTGCGGCGCAGCAGCACTACCCGGCCCATCGGTTCCGGCTCGGCCGCGCGGAAGCACTCGACGTCGACGACGGTGCGCTCGGGGGCATCCTGTCGTGGTTCTCCCTCATCCATACCGACCCTGCACTGATCGATCTCGCCTTCGCGGAGTTCGCGCGGGCGCTGCGGCCCGGAGGTGCGCTCGCGCTCGGCTTCTTCGAGGGGCCCGCGCTCGAACCGTTCCCGCACGCGGTCACGACCGCCCACTATTGGCCGATCACTGAGCTCGCCGCCCGCGTCGAGGCGGCGGGGTTCACGATCGTGGACGCCCGTGCTCGCACCGATCCGGGCGTCCGGAGGCAAGGCATCATCCTCGCCTCGCTCAG
Organism: Agromyces mediolanus; assembly: GCF_044917495.1. Taxonomy (GTDB): domain Bacteria; phylum Actinomycetota; class Actinomycetes; order Actinomycetales; family Microbacteriaceae; genus Agromyces; species Agromyces mediolanus_B. The sequence continues at coordinate 26,655 of NZ_JAVSSI010000003.1, forward strand.
TTAACCGCGCCGGCGCTGCCTGGTGGCCTCGTAGAGCGCGACCGTCGCGGCGTTCGCCGCATTCAATGAGCTGGCCGCACCGCCGATGGGGATCCGCGCGATGACGTCGCAGGCTTCACGCCATCCGCTGCTCAATCCCGCCGTCTCGTTGCCGATCACGAGCAGCGTCGGTCCGCTCAGGTCGAGCTCGGCGAGCTCGACCGCGCCGTGCTCATCCGTCCCGACGACGGTCAGCGGGGTGCCGGCGGCGCGCTGCGCCTCCACCCAGGCGATCACGGGCTGATGCGACGGCGCCCGGACGACCGGGACGGCGAACACGGATCCGGTGGAAGCGCGGACCGACTTGGGGTCGTACGGGTCCGCGCCGTGTCCGGTGACGATGAGACCCGCACCGCCGAACGCGTCGAGCGAGCGGATCACGGTGCCGATGTTCCCGGGCATGGCCGGGCGATCGAACGCCATTCCGAGGAACGACGGGTCGACGACGATGCGGGACAGCCGGTCGTCCGGCATCCCGACGACCGCCACCAGTTCGGGCTCGTCCTGCTCCTTCTCGCTCAACCGGCGCAGCAGTTCGGGCGCGATCGCCACGCGTTCGGCGTCTGCCCGGCCGAGCACCTGCGCGCCCCAGCGCGAGCGCGGCCGATCCGGATCGTAGAGGACGGCACGGATCGGCCAGCCGCGCTCGAGCGCCAGGCTGATCGGACGCACGCCCTGAACGAGGAACTCGCCGGCTCGCTGCCGCTTGCTCCGGTTCCGAAGCAGCGCCTCCCACTGCTGGAATCGCGCGTTCGGACGTGAGATCCGCACCGGGGGATGGGACGGACGATCGGTGTGGCGAGTGCGCACCCTGCTTCCCTTCGCGTTGCGGGCGCGGGCGCCCTCCGTCTCCAGCGTGGACGGCATCGGCCGTCGGCACCCGACATTCGGCGACCGATTCGATCGTCGATCGGTAGGTGCCTGCCGCGGAGACCCGCCTTCAGCCGAGTCGCATCCGCCCCGATTCCACGAGCGCGTGCACCTCCTCGGCGGTCGCCTCGGCAGCCATCCGGGAGGTGTCGAGCGCGTGCCCCTGCAGCTCGCCGAGCTCGGCGAACTGCTCCCAGAGGCCGAGGATCGGTTCGGCGTCCACGAGTGCGTCGGGTGCGGTGCGCTGCTGCGCTCGCCGCAGCGCGGTCTCGCGATCCGGGCGGAGCACGAGGTAGTGCACGGCGACGCCGGGATGCCGCGCCGCCTCGCGCCGGTAGTGGGGGAGCATCCACGGCCCGACGATGCCGTCGACGATCGTCGGGAACCCGCCCGCGGCGTACTCGAACGCCGCGGCCGCGATCGCGCCGACCACGGTCTGGTTCTGCGCGTCGGACTCCGGCAAGTACGCAGGGATCGCGCCGCGCACGATGAAGTGCCAGAAGTCGTCGGTGTGCAGGTGGACGCAGCGCTCGTAGCGTGCGGTGAGGAGCCTCGCCACGGTCGACTTGCCCGAGCCGGGCGAGCCGCTCAGGATGATGAGCTCAGTCATGCGTGCTCCGTTCGTTCGTGGCGGGGTCGAGCGGCTGCAGCCGCTCGAGCAGGTCGACCGCGGCCTGCATGTAGTCGCTGATCCAGCGGTCGTGGATGCGTTTGATCGGCAGGGGAGCGAGCGCGAGATGGCGCTCCCGGCCGACCTTGCGCCCCGTGACGAGCCCCGCGTCCTCGAGCACCCGCAGGTGCTGCAGCACGGTCGTGCGGTCGAGCTCGGGGAAGTGTGCGCACAAGGTCCCGGTCGTGAGCGGCGCCTCGCGCAGCGCGTCGAGCATGCGCCGCCGCACGGGGGCCGCGAGCGCCTTGAAGACGGCGTCGTCGTCCTCGGCGGGGGTTCCGACCTGCTGCATCATGTGATAAAAATACAACATGAATGAGGATGCTGCGCTGCACCGACTCGCCTTCACCGTGTCCGGCCGGGTCGCGAGACCATGCGCCGAGGTCTACGAGGCGGTCGCCGACCCCGAGCAGCTCTCCCGCTACTTCACGACCGGCGGCGCCCGCGGCCGGCTCGACGCCGGCGCCGAGGTCAGCTGGGACTTCGCAGACTTCCCCGGCCGGTTCCCGGTTCGCGTCGTCGAGGCCGATCCGCCGCGGCGCATCATGATCGAGTGGGATGCCGCGCCGGGCACGGCCGATGGTGACGCCACCGCGACGCGCACGACCTTCGAGTTCGAGCCCATCGACGACGACACCCGCACGCTCGTGACGATCAGCGAGGCGGCGTGGAAGCTCACCGAGGGCGGCGCGAAGCACGCCTTCGGCAACTGCGAGGGCTGGACCGGCATGCTCTCCGCCCTGAAGGCCTGGGTCGAGCACGGCATCACCCTACGCGAGGGCTTCTATCGCTGACACGCGGACGCCCCGCTGGATCGAGGATCCACCGGGGCGTCCGTGCTGCAGCTCAGGCCGTCTGGCCGGCGTGGGTGCCCTCGCCGATCTCCTCGACGACCTTCGCGTTGAAGGCGGGCAGATCGTCGGGAGTGCGGCTCGACACCAGGCCCTGGTCCACGACGACCTCCTCGTCGACCCAGTTCGCGCCGGCGTTCCTGAGGTCGGTGGCGAGGCTCGGATAGCTCGTGATCGTGCGTCCGTCGACGACGCCCGCCTCGATGAGGATCCAGGCGCCGTGGCAGATCACGCCGACCGGCTTGTGCTGCTCGAAGAAGGCGCGTGCGAAGCCGATCGAGTCCCGGTCGAGCCGCAGGTGGTCGGCGTTCACCACGCCGCCCGGCAGCACGAGCGCGTCGAACTCCTCGGCGTTCGCGGCACCGGCCTGCAGGTCGACCCGCTGCACGTGCCCCTTCTTGCCAGTGATCTCCGAGGCATCCGGCGCGACCATCGTCGCGGTCGCCCCGGCGTCCGTCACCGCCTGCCACGGGCTCGTCAGCTCGCTGTCCTCGAATCCGTCGGTGGCCAGGAAAGCCACGCGCTGTCCGCTGAGGTGCGTCATCCGTCCGTCCTTTCGGTGGTGGTCACAGTCCCACTGGGGGGATGACTCCACTCTCCGACGGACGGTCGGCAGAGGCGAGGGGGTGGCCGATGCGGGCCGAGGATGCTACGGGGCACCGGATGCCGGATGTCGGATGCCGGATGGCGAATACCGGGTGCTGTGACCCGGGCTCAGCCGAAGGCGACCCAGCCGATGCCGACGAGGAGGGCCGCGATGCCGAGCACGAGGCTCGGCGTGAACGGCTCGCGGCGCCGCACGTGCAGCGCGACGGCGACGACCATCATGATCGCGAGGGCGAACGCGGCGACGGGGGTGAGCCACGGTGCGATGCCGGTCGCGGCGGGGAGGATCAGGCCGATCGCGCCGATCACCTCGAGGATGCCGATGGTCTTCAGCTGCGGCGCGGTGACGTCCTCGACCCAGGCCATGCGCTCGTGGACGCGCTCGTACGGGGTCACCGCCTTCATCGAGCCGGCCATGGCGAAGAGCGCGGCGAGCAGGCCGGTGATGATCCAGAGGGCGATGATCATGCGAGGGACTCCCTAATAGTTACTGATCGTGTGTAACGCACGATCAGGTACTATAGCGAGTACGTCCCCGGCACTTCTCCGTGCGTCACGCACCTCGAGGTGCGTAATGGACTCAGGGGGCGCGGGCGAGGAAGGGTGGAGCATGAGCACGACGGAGCCGCGGGCACTGCGCCTCCCGCCGCTGCCCGGAGACGGCGAGGGCGCCGCCTCCTGCAGCACCGACCACCCCGCGAGCGGGGTCATCCGTGAGATCCTCGCCCGCGTGGGCGACAAGTGGAGTCTGCTCGTCATCGGCCTGCTGCACGACGGGCCGCTGCGGTTCACCGAGATCCAGCGCCGCGTCGACGGCATCTCGCACCGCATGCTCACTCAGACCCTCCGCAGCCTGCAGCGCGACGGACTCGTCTCGCGCACGAGCTACGCCGAGATCCCGCCGCGCGTCGAGTACGCCGTCACGCCGCTCGGCCGCTCGCTGTCCGAACCCGCGATCGCGCTCGCCGTCTGGGCCGCGGAGCACCACCGTGACATCCTCGACGCGCGGGCGGAGTTCGACGGCGACGAGTAGCTACCGCGTTCAGTCCGCCCAGGCCTCGGAGATCGGGATCGTCCGGCCGAGCACCCGCTCGGCGGCCCGGTGGCCGGAGTGCATCGCCGCGGGGACGGTCGCCGGGTCATCCGTCCACGTCGCCTCGCCCGCGAGGTGCAGCACCCCGCCGACGGGCGTGGCGAGCGCGTCGTGGTCGGCCGTCGTCGAGCCGAGCGTCATGTACGCGTAGGAGCCGCGAGCGAAGGGATCGTCCTGCCAGGCCGTGCGGTGCACGCCGGTCGGCTGCCCGACGCGGTCGCCGTAGAGCCGACGGAGCTGGGCGAGCACGTCCTCGACGAGCCGCTCGTCGCTCCAGGTGCGGGTCGCCTCGGCGGCGGGTCCCGCGGCGAAGGTGAGCAGGGTCGGGATGCCGTGGAGTGGCGTGAGGTCGTACCAGGAGTGCCACCAGCGCGACTCGGGTCCCTGCTGGCGGATCGCGTAGACGCCGTCGTCCCAGAACTTCGTCGGGAAGCTCAGGAAGAGCTTCTCGAAGGCGTTCATCTCGAGCTGGGCGAGGGCGCCGGCGACCGGGTGGGGGAGCGGCGGCTCGATGCGGAACTCGTCGGACTTCAGCACCCCGACGGGGACGGTCACGACGGCGGTATCCGCGGCGAAGCTCGCGTCGCCGCACCGCACCACCACGCCGCCCTTGCCCCAGCCGACGTGCGTCACCACGTGCTCGAGACGCACGTCGAGCCCCGCGGCCAGGCGGGCGGGCAGCACGTCGTAGCCGTCGGGGAAGACGACCTCGTCGCCGTCGATCGCGTCGTCGTCGAGCCCGTGCGCGGCGAGGTCCTCGATCCACGCGCCGTACTGCTCCTCGCTGCGGTGCTCCAGGTACTCGCGGACGCGGGCTGCGCGCGGCTCATCCCAGTTCTGCGCGGCGATCGCCGCCTCGGCGACGTCGCGGTACGAGGCCTGCGGCGCCGAGGCGGCGATCGTTCCGAGGAGGGCGGCGTCGACCGCCCGGATGTCGTCGGCGAACGCCCGCGCCGCATCATCGCCGAGGCGCCGCCCGTCCGGCCCGTAGTAGGCGATCGGCCGACTGTCGGGCTGGTAGCCGCCGACGGTGAACTCCACCGTGCGCATGCCGAACGCCTCGGCGGCTTCGGCGACGGGGCTGCCGGTGACGCCGTGGATCCATGACGCGCCGAGGTCGGTGCTGATGCCGTCGGCGCGGTCGGTCCGGACCCGGCCGCCGATCCGGTCCCGGGCCTCGAGCACGAGCACCCGCCGGCCCGCGCGCTGCAGAAGCCGCGCCGCGGTGAGCCCGGCCACGCCGGCACCCACCACGATCGTGTCGCACCGCTCCATCATCGACCTCCTCGTCGCCCGCCCGGTGCCGGCGCATCTCGACGCTACCGGCACCGGGTCGATCATGGCGAGTCGTGCGTGCGCCGCCTGCGCAGCGCGAGCATCGCGCCGGCGAGGAGGAGCAGCATCGCGAGGACGCCGAACCCCAGGGAGACGCCCGTCGCGGCGAGCCCGCCGACACTGACCGTGGTCTCGTCGTGCGCGGTCGGCGGCAGCAACGAGCCCGGCGGGATGCCGCTCGCCGTCGCCGCGTTCCGGACGGACCCGCGCTCGACGTCGGCGGCGGTGAGGCGGTACTCCGCCGTCGCGCTCGCCGACTCGCCGGGGGCGAGCACACCGGGCGCGGACGGGTCCGGCCAGGCGATGTCGATCGGCGAGAGGCCGGGCAGCGGATCGTCGATCGTCACCCCGCGGAGCGTGACCGTGCCCGTGTTGGTCACGAGGAAGCGGAACTCGACGAGGTCGCCCACCCGGTCGCCCCGGGCGCTGCCCGCCTTCTCCAGCGTGATGCCGGCGCGCTGCTCCGTCGGGGTCGATGTGCCGTCGGCGGCCGCGACGAGCGGCACGTCGCCGGGCGGACGGCCGGAGACCGTCGCGGAGTTGTGCACGGCACCGGCATCGACATCGGCCTGGGTGAGCGTGTACGCGGCGGTCGCCGTCGCGGACTCCCCGATGTCGAGGACGCCCGGCGCGTCGGCGTCCGGCCAGGTGTACGCCAGCTCGCCGAGCCCCGGGAGCGGGTCTCGGAGCTCGACCTCGCTCAGCGGCGTTCCGCCGGTGTTCGTGATCGTGAACCGGTACGTGATCGTGTCACCGGCGCGACCGGTGCCCGACAGCTCGGCCCGCTTCTCGAGCGCGATGCCCGGGATCGGGTGCGTGGTCGACTGCTCGTCGGGCTCGATGCGCGGACCGCCGGGCGGCGCCGCCGTCGAGCTCGCCGTGTTGTGCAGACGGCCTGCGGCGTCGGGGGCGACGGTCACGGTGTACCCGACCTCGACGCGCTGACCCGGGGCGAGTGCGCCCGACCAGCTGAGCTGCGCGCCCTCGACTCGCGGCGCCGGCGCCGGTGCGCCGTCGATCGTCGCCGTCGGCTCGCCGCTGAGCTCGGCGTCCGCGAGGACCTCCGAGAGGTCGTCGCGGATCTCGACCGGATCGAGCAGCGTCTCGCCCGTGTTCACGCCGGTGAGCGTGTACCGCACCTGCTCGCCCGGCGAGACGACCGAGCCGTCAGCCGGGGTCGCGGACTTCGTGAAGGCGTATCCGGAGACCGGCACCTCGTGGGACGTGGCGACCTCGGGCGCATCGAGCGCGGGCCCGCCCGGCGGCGTCGCGGTGCCGCTCGCCGAGTTCCGGAGGGTGACTCCCGCGGCGTCCTGGTCGACCGCGACGGTGTAGCGGATCGTCACGGTCTGGCCTGCGCGCAGCGCTCCCGACCAGTTCAGCACCGTGCCGTCGAGGGTCGGCGCCGGGGCGTCCTCCCCGTCGACGGTGGCGACGGGACTTCCCCGCAGCGCGCCGTGCGCGAGCACCTCGCCCAGCTCGTCGCGGATCGCCACCGGATCGAGCGCGGTCTCGCCGCTGTTCTCGCCGGTGAGGGTGTACGTGACGGTCTGGCCCGGGTGCACCACGCTGCCGGATGCCGGGTCGGCGGCCTTCGACAGCTCGAAGCCGGGCACCGGGACCGCGTGGACGGTCTCGTGCCGCCCGCCGTCGACGGCCGGACCGGTGCCGGGCGGCTGCGCCGTGCCGGTGACGAGGTTGCGCAGACTCGAGCCCGCGGCGTCCTCGGCGACGGTGACCGTGTAGCGGATCGTCACGACCTCGCCGCGCTGGAGGGACCCCGTCCAACTGAGCGTCGAGCCGTCGACCACGGGAGCGGCGGCCGGTTCTCCGTCGACCGTGGCGAGCGGAGCGCCATCGAGCGCGGCGTTGCCGAGCACGCCGCCGAGCTCGTCGGAGATGCGCACCGGGTCGAGCGGGGTCGCCCCGGTGTTGCGTCCGGTGATCGTGTAGCTGATGCGCTCGCCGGGGTGCACGGCCGATCCCGAGGCCGGGTCGGCGACCTTCCCGAGGGTGAAGCCGGGGACCGGCACGGGGTGCGTGGTCTCCTGCGGCGGCGGGCTGAGCGCGGGCCCGGTGCCGGGCGGCCGGGCCGTCGACCGGGCGTGGTTGCGGAGCGTCGCTCCGGCGGCGTCGTCGTGCACGGTGACGGTGTAGCGGATCTCGACGGTCTGCTCGGGTCGGAGTGCGCCCGACCAGCGCAGGGTCGTGCCGTCGACGGTCGGCGCCGCCGCCGGCTCGCCGTCGATCGTCGCGATCGGGTCGCTCGTGATCGTGGCGTCGGCGAGGACCTCGGCGAGCTCGTCGGTGATCGCGACGGGGTCGAGCGGGGTCTCGCCCGTGTTCCGGCCGGTGAGGGTGTACTCGATCTCGTCGCCGGGGTTCACGCTCGTTCCGGACGCCGGCTCGGCGCGCTTCCCGAAGGTGTAGCCCGGGGTGGGTACCGGATGCGTCGTCTCCCGCGGCTCGGGGGCGAGCGCCGGTCCGGTGCCGGGCGGCTGGGCCGTGCTCGTCGCGCGGTTGCGGAGGGTCGCCCCGGCGGCGTCGTCGTGCACGGTGACGGTGTAGCGGATCTCGACCGTCTGCTCGGGTCGGAGCGCGCCCGACCAGCGCAGCGTCGTGCCCTGGACCGTCGGCGCGGCAGCGGGCTCGCCGTCGATCGTCGCGATCGGCGCTTCGGAGATCGTCGCGTGCGCGAGGACCTCCGCGAGCTCGTCCTCGATGACGACTTGGAGCCCGGTCTCGCCGGTGTTCCGGCCGGTGAGGGTGTACTCGAGCTCGTCGCCGGGGTTCACGCTCGTTCCGGAGACCGGGTCGGCGGACTTCGTGAACTCGTACGACGGCGTCGGCACCTCGTGCGTCGTCTCCTGCGCCGGCGGGACCAGCGCGGGGCCCGTGCCGGGCGGCTGGGCCGTGCTCGTCGCACGGTTGCGGAGCGTCGTCCCGACGGCGTCGTCGTGCACGGTGACGGTGAAGCGGATCTCGACGGTCTGGTCGGGGTCGAGATCGCCCGACCAGCGCAGGGTCGTGCCCTCCACGGTCGGCATCGCGGTCGGCTCGCCGTCGATCGTCGCGATCGGATCGCTCGTGATCGTGGCGTTCGCGAGGACCTCCGCCAGATCGTCGGTGACGACGACGGGGTCGAGTCGGGTCTCGCCCGTGTTCCGGCCGGTGAGGACGTACTCGATCCGCCCGCCCGGGTCCACCGTGCTGCCGCTCGCGGGCCGGGCGGTCTTGGCGAACTCGTAGGACGGCGTCGGCACCCGGTGGGTGGTCTCGCGCGGACCCGATTCGAGCGCGGCGCCGGTGCCCGGCGGTTGCGCCGTCGCCGTGACCGCGTTGCGCAGCGTCGCTCCTGCGGCCTCGGGGGACACGGTGACCGTGTACCGGAGCGTGACCGTCTGCCCGCGTTCGAGTCGGCCGGTCCAGCGCAGGGTGTCGCCGTCGAGCGTGGGCGCCGCCGCCGGTGCGCCGTCGATCTCCGCGCTCGGCGTGCCCGTGAGCTCGGCCGAGTTCAGGACGTCGCTCAGATCGTCGAGGATCGTGACGGGGTCGAGCACGGTCTCGCCGGTGTTCTCCGCCGCGACGACGTAGGCGATCTGCCCGCCCGGGGCGACCGTCGACCCGCTCGGCGGCGTCGCGCGCTTGCGCAGCTCGAAGGCGGGCTCGGGCACGGGGTGGAAGGTCTGCACCTCGGGCGCCGTCAGCGTCGGTCCGCCCGGGGGAGCGGCCGTGCCGCTCGCCCGGTTCTCGAGCCGCTCGCCCGCGGCGTCGGCGCTCACCGTGACCGAGTAGGTGATGGTCACGGTCTGCCCGGGTTCGAGCGCACCTCGCCAGCGCAGCGCAGTGCCGTCGAGGGTCGGTGCCGTCGCCGGCGTGCCGTCGATCCGCGCGGTCGGAGCGCCGGCCATCGTCGCGTGGTCGAGGACCGCCCCGAGATCGTCGACGACGTCGACCGGGTCGAGTCGCGTCTGCCCGGTGTTCTCACCGGTCACGGTGTACGTGATGGTCCCGCCGGGGTGCACCTCGGTGCCCGAGGCCGGATCGGCCGACTTCGCGAGCTCGAACCCGGGCACGGGGACCGCGTGGCTCGTCTCGTGCTCGCCGGGATCGATCGCGGGGCCGCTGCCGGGCGGCCGGGCGCTGCCCGTCGCGAGGTTCTCGAGCTCCACTCCTGCGGCATCCTGGTTCACCGTCACGGTGTAGCTCAGCCGCACCACCTGCTCGGGCTGCAGCGTGCCGGACCAGGTGAGCGTCGTGCCGTCGAGCACCGGGTCCGCCGCGGGCGCCCCGTCGATGGTCGCCGAGGGGCCGGCGCTGAGCGTCGCGTGAGCGAGCACGTTCGACAGGTCGTCGCGCAGCGCGACGGCGAGCTCGGTCTCGCCGCTGTTCGTGCCGGTGACGACGTAGGAGATCGTCTGGCCGGGATCGACCGAGGAGCCGGACGCCGGGGTCGCGCCCTTCGCGAGGTCGAACGCCGGCCGCGGCACCTGGTGATCGGTCTCCACCGCGGGCGGCACGATCGCCGTGGCCGAACCCGGCGGCTGCGCCGACGCCGTGGCGTGATTGCGGAACTCGGCGCCCGCGGCGCCGTCGTCCACTCGCACCGTGTACTCGATCGTCACCGACGATCCGACCGGCAGCGCGCCGCTCCACCGGAGCCGGTTGCCGTCGAGCACCGGCGCGTCGGCGGCTTCGCCGTCGATCGTGGCGACGGGCTGCCCGACGACGGCGGCGGCGTCGAGCACCTCGGTCAGGTCGTCGGTGATGCTCACCGGGTCGAGCGCCGTCGCGCCCGTGTTCCTGCCGGTGACGGTGTAGCGGATCTCCTGTCCCGGGTCGACCGTCGAACCGGATGCGGGCACTGCGGTCTTCTCGAGCACGAATCCGGGCGCGGGGACCGGATGGGTCGTCGAGCGCTCGACGGGCTCCAGCGGCGGGAACCCGCTCGGCGGGCTCGCGGTCGCGGTCGCCGCGTTCGCGACCGTCACCCCGGCGGCATCGTCGTGGACCGTCACGGTGTACCGGATCGTGAGGCGCTCGCCCGCGTTCAGCGGGCCGGTCCAGCGGAGTGTGGTTCCGTCGAGGACGGGATCCGTCGTCGGCTCGCCGTCGATCGTGGCGACGGGCGGGCCGGTGAGGGAGGCGTCGTCGAGCACGTCGTCGAGCTCGTCGCTGATCGTCACCGGGTCGAGCGGCGCCTCGCCGGTGTTCCGTGCGCTCAGGGTGTAGGTGATCTCGTCGCCGGGGCTGACCGTGCTGCCGCTCGCCGGCACCGACTGCTTGTCGAAGGTGAAGCCGGCCGTGCGGATCGGGGTCACGACCGACGACTCCTCACGGATCGGCGCGGAACCGGGCGGCTGCGCGACGCCGCTCGCGGTGTTCCGCAGCACCTGGCCCGCGGCATCCGCATCGACGAGGACGGTGTAGGTGATCTCCACGGTCTGCTCGGGCTCGAGGCGTCCGCTCCACCGGAGGGTCGTGCCGTCGATGACGGGATCGCTCGCGCGCACCCCGTCGATCCACGCGGCCGGACCGACGACGATGCTGGCGTCGTCGAGCACGTCGGAGAGGTCGTCGGTGATCGTCACCGGATCGAGCACCGTGCCGCCGGTGTTGCGGCCCGTGATCTGGTAGTCGATCCGGTCGCCGGGGTCGGCGCTCCGCGCGGCGAAGGGGGAGACCACGGCCGCGGCCGCGCGGAGACCCGCGGCGAAGAGATCGCCGCCCGTCGAGACGACGCTGTCCTTGCGGAGCTCGAACCCGGGGGTCGGGATCGGGTGGGAGGTGCTCACGTCGGCGGCCTCCAGCGGCGGCCCCGCGGGGGGCACGGCTCGGCCGTCCGCCGTGTTCCTGAGCCTTCCGCCCTCGGACCCCTCGGCGACCCGCACGGTGTACACGATCGTCACCGTCTGCTCCGCGGCGAGGGCGCCGGTCCAGCGGAGGGTGGTGCCGTCGAGCGTCGGCGGCGCGGCCGGCTGCCCGGCGACCATGGCGGTGGGCTCGCCCACGAGCTCCGCGTCGTCGAGCACACCCGAGAGGTCGTCGGTCACGGTGACCGGATCGAGTCGGGTCTCGCCCGTGTTCGAGCCGACCACGGTGTATCGGACCTCCTGGCCGGGGTGCACGGCGGTGCCCGACGCGGGATCGGCGGACTTCGTCACCTCGAAGCCCGGTTGCGGCACCGGATGACTCGTCGTCACCTCGTCGGGCACGAGCGCGGTGCCACCCGGCGGCGTCGCCGACGCGGTCGCCCGGTTCGTCAGCGTCTCGCCTTCCGCGCCGTCGTCGACGGTGACGGCGTAGCGGATCGTCACGCGCTCTTCCGGCTCGAGCGATCCGGTCCACCGCAGCGTCGTGCCGTCGAGTACCGGCGCGGTGGCCGGCTCGCCGTCGATCGTGGCGCTCGGCGTGCCGGCGATCGTGGCGTTGCCGAGGACGTCGGAGAGGTCGTCGGTGATCTCGACCGGGTCGAGTCGGAGGTCGCCCGTGTTGGCGCCGACGACGGAGTACGTGATCGTCTGCCCCGGGTCGACCGTGGTGCCGGAGGCGGGGTCGGACGTCTTCGAGAGCTCGAATCCGGGGTCGCGCCGGAGGAGCCCGGCGTCGCGATCGAGGTTCTCGTGGCTCCCGGCGTCCAGCAGCACGGCGCCCGTCGTGCCGGTGCTCGGGTCGGCCGCCGAGGAGACAGCCGGGGCCCCGGCGTTCTGCGCCGTGAACAGCCAGCCGTTCGGGATGCCCGAGAAGCGCACGCGGTACTCGCCGTACGCGAGGTCGGTGAAGAGGTACTGCCCCGAGTCATCCGTCGTCGTCGTGATCGGCGTGCCGTCCGCTCCGAGGACGGGCGCACCCGCAGCGTCGAGGAGCTCAGCCGTCACCCCGGCGACGCCGGGCTCGCCGAGATCCTGCAGGCCGTTCTCGTTCTCGTCGACCCAGACCCGGTCGCCGAGCCGTGCGTCCTGCGGCAGGCGGACGGAGAGGAGCGAGTAGTCGGACTGGAAGCCGTCGGTGGGCGCGGTGGGGATGCGCATCCGCTCGCCCCAGACCACGTTGAGCCCGTTCTGACCGTCGGCGAAGATGTTCGAGTCGTTGCGGAAGTAGTTCGATCCGGTGCGGTACTCCGCGGTCGGCCACTGGCTGAAGCGGGAGATGAACGTGTCGAGTTCGAAGGTGACCTCGTCGAAGGTGCCGTGCAGCTGCAGCGAGCCGCAGCCGGCGAACGACATGTTCGGCGTTTCCCAGCGCGTGTTCGCGCCGGCCTTCTCGGCGAAGCCGCAGCTGCCGGAGGTGTTGTCGGAGATCGTGTGGAGCCGGCTGCCGGTCACGGCGAGGTTCGTGGGAGCGTCGCCCTCGAGCGACATCGTGACGCCCGGGGTGCGGATGACCCACTCCTGGGAGTTGAAGGAGCCCTTGCCGTACTGGGTGCGGGCCGGGTCGTCGTCGGTCCAGGTGTAGTTCGCCCAGCCGCCGATGCCGCCGAGATCGAGCACGGGGTCGGTCACCGTGCGATCGAACGTCAGCGTGACGGTCGAGGTGATCGGGCACAGACCGCGGAAGTTCTGGTGCCCGGCGCTGCCGAGCGGACCGTCGCAGACGGAGGCGTTCGTCACGATGCCGAGCCCCGGCACGTTCGACGGCGTCGGGTTGCCGAGGAACATCGACGACGTGGCGCCGTGGCCGCTCCAGCCCTGCGAGTTCCGATTGGTGAGCACATTGGTGCCGGCGACCTGCCCCGGGGCGGTCATCGTCGCGGTGACGCCGATGTCACCGGTGCGGGTCTGCAGATTCGTGGTGGCGCGCATCGTCGCGGCGGCGCGATGGAACTCCGGGGTGTTCGCCGTGCTCGCGGACCCCGGGTTCACCAGCTGCCACGGGTCGTTGATGACGTACCCGTTCTCCTCTGCGGCGAACGCGGGATCCGCCGGCGCGGCGAGCTGCGGGGCGATCAGCCCCGTGAGTGCGACGACGCCGACGGTGAGCACCGCCAGTGTCCGCGTGGTCCACCCCTGTTGCACGGCTGCCTCGTTCCCCTCGCGCCGATATTGGAATCCCAACATCGTATCCTCAGAATGGAAGCGGAGTACACCGATCGAATGAACCGCGAGAAATCGGCCGTACCGCGCCCGCATGACGCGCCACTATGGTCGCCCGAGCGCGCGTGGACCGGTGGCATCGGGCCGGGTCCGTAGGCTGGAGAGTCCGACGGCGGCTCCGTGCCGCACCGCTTCGAAGGACCCGCAATGCATCTCGTTCCCCGTTCCGCACGCTCGCGCCGCACCCGCATCCTGTCGGTTGCCGCCCTCGCCCTGGCCTCCGCCCTGGCGCTCGCCGCCTGCTCCGCGGGCGGGGCGGAGCGGACCGGCGCCGGGGCGACCGGGGAGGGGTCGGCGAGCGTGCCCTCCGCCGATGCGCTCCTCGCCGACTACGGCCTCGACGGCCTGGATGCCCGCACGATCGTCGATCGGCTGGAGGCGACCCCCGTCGCCGAGCGCCCGACCGGACTGATCGCCTCGGTCCGCCCCGACGTGCTCGTGCTCTCCGATGACGGCCGCGAGCTCGCCTTGCCGATGCCCGACGAGTTCTACGTCTCGATCGCGCCGTACCTGGCGGAGACCCACGACTGCGTCTTCCACAGTCTGACGACCTGCCTCGGGGAGCTGCAGAACGAGGAGTTCCGGGTCGTCGCAACGGATGCCGCGACCGGAGCGGTCGTGCTCGACGAGGCGCGGACGAGCGGCGACAACGGCTTCCTCGGGCTCTGGTTGCCGCGCGGAACCGAGGTCGACGTCTCGATCACCGATGCCGCGGGCCGCTCCGCCGTGTCGTCGATCGACACCGCGGCACTGGACTCCGCGACCTGCGTCACCTCGATGCGCCTCGGCTGAGTCGACGCACGGCGAGCGGTGGCGCGCTCACGCGCCGCCGAGGTCGCTCCGCGCCGGACGGACCGCGTCGAGGGCGGAGGCGATGATGCGGCGTCGCGCGGGGATCGGCTGATCCTCGGCGGACAGCGTCACCTCGTTCACGACCGCGAGGAAGCTCCCGACCAGTGCGCGCAGGATGAGGCGCAGATCCGACTCGTTCGCCTCGTCGTCGTCGTGGGCCGCCCGCCAGCGATCCCAGAGCGTGTCCGCGAGCGTCCGCTGGAACAGCTCGATCCGCGCGAGGTGGCCGGCGAGCAGGTGCGGCGAGGAGTCGATGATCTGCTTGAACAGCGCGGCGCGCTCCTCGGCGGCACGCTCGTCGAGCTCGTCGAAGGTGCGATCGAGTGCGTGCTGCAGCGTCGTCCACGGCGCTTCGCCGGCGGGCCGGGCGCGGATCGCCTCCACGAGCCCCTGCAGCTCGGTCTCGAAGCGACCGAAGAGCACCTCGTCCTTGGTCGCGAAGTATCGGAAGAACGTGCGCTCCGAGATGCCGGCCTCGTTCGCGATCTCCTCGACGGTGGTCTCGTCGTAGCCGCGCGCCAGGAAGAGTCGTTCGGCGATCTCGCTGATCCGCGCTCGCGCGGCCCGACGGGAGATCTCCCTGAGCGTGCTTTCCGGCATCCTCACAGGATATCGAGGCCCTGACGTCATAGAGTGACAGAAATGGCAGTCACTGACAGATGATCGAGGGGATGCGATGAGTTCGACCATGAAGACCGGCAGTCATCCGGAGATCCGCGTCCAGCCCGAGGCTGGTCCGGAGCGGGCGCCCATGCGCGCCGGGGCGCTCATCGCGGTGCTCCTCGCCGGGGCGTTCGTCATGATCCTGAACGAGACGGTGATGGGCGTCGCGCTGCCCGCCGTCATGCGGGAGTTCGACATCACCGCTGCGGCGGGGCAGTGGCTCACCACCGCGTACATGCTGGTGATGGCCGTGCTCATCCCGATGACGGGATTCCTCCTGCAGCGGTTCTCGCCCCGGGCCATCTTCGTGGCGGCGCTCCTGCTGTTCAGCGTCGGCACCGCGGCGGCCGCGTTCGCCCCGTGGTTCCCGGTGCTCGTCGGCGCCCGCATCGCGCAGGCCGCTGGCACGGCGATCATCATGCCGCTGCTCACCACGACGATCCTCACGCACGTGCCGGCCGAGCGGCGCGGGCGCACGATGGGGCTCATCGCCATCGTGATGTCGGTCGCACCCGCACTCGGCCCGAGCTTCTCGGGACTGCTCATCACCGCGTTCGGCTGGCGGTCGGTGTTCCTCGTCGTGCTGCCGATCGCGATCGCCGTCCTCGTCGTCGGCTCGGTGCTCATTCGCGGCCGGGGGGAGACCTCCGCGGTTCGCTTCGACCTCGGCTCGGCGGCCCTCTCCGTGCTCGCCTTCGGCGGCATCGTGTTCGGGCTCGGCAGCATCGGCGAGGCGGTCGGCGGGCACGCGCTCATGCCGCCCGCGGTGCCGATCGCAGTCGGACTGCTCGCGCTCGGCGCGTTCGTCTGGCGCCAGCTCGCGCTGCAGCGGCGCGACGCGGCGTTCCTCGATCTCCGCCCCTTCCGCTCGCGCCCGTTCTGGGTCGGAGTGGTGCTGCTCGCCGTCGCCATGTGCTCGATGTTCGGCGCCCTCATCCTCCTCCCGCTTTACATGCAGAACGTGCTCGGCCTCTCCGCCCTGGTGACGGGGCTGGTCGTGCTGCCCGGCGGGCTCCTGATGGGACTCGCCGCACCGGTCGTCGGCGCGATCTTCGACCGGGTGGGCGCCCGCCCGCTGGTGATCCCCGGGGTCTTCGTCGTCGCAGCGTCGCTCGCGATGCTCGCCTTCCTCGGTGACGAAAGCCCGATCTGGTACCTCGTGGTCGCCACGCTGGTGCTCGACCTCGGGTTGGCGATGCTGATGACTCCGCTCATGACGAGCGCGCTCGGCTCGCTCGCGCCGGAGCTGTACTCCCACGGCAGCGCCATCGTGAGCACGATGCAGCAGCTGGCGGGAGCGGCCGGCACGGCGATCTTCGTGACCGTGATGTCCCTCGGTGCAGCATCGGCGGCCGCCGGCGGGGCGACGGCGACCGCGGCCGCCGCGAGCGGCATCCACCTCGCCTTCGTGGTCGCGGCGCTCGCCTCCCTCGTCGCCGTGGCGCTCGCCTTCCTGGTGCCGCGGCGGGCTGCGGGCCCGCAGAGGAGCGCTCCCTCGGCGGAATGACCGCCTCCGCGGCGGCCGCGGATGCCTCGACGGCCGGATCTCGCTGGTATTCCAGAATGCGTGCGCTATACCAAGCGTCCCTCCATGGCGGCGTCAGGATGGTCGACTAGCTTCGCCTTCGATGGCATCCCGATGCGGATGCCATCGGTGCAACGTCAGCAGAGCGAAGGAGTCCCAGGTGAGCGAGCAGCGTCACGAACGTCCCGACCGGTGGAGGTCCACGAACCCGGACCTCGCCCTGCTCGTGCTCCGGGTCGTGGCCGGTGCGGTCTTCTTCGCGCACGGGTTCCAGAAGCTCTTCCTCTTCACGGTCCCGGGGACGACGGCGGCGTTCACCGAGATGGGCGTTCCGCTCGCGGGGGTCGTCGCGCCGTCGCTCGCCATCGTCGAACTCGTCGGCGGCGGCCTCATCGTCCTCGGCGTGCTCTCCCGGCCGGTCGCCGCGTTCCTCGCCGTGAGCATGGTCGGCGCAGCGGCGTTCGCCCACCTCGGTGCCGGATTCTGGGTCGACGAGGGCGGATTCGAATACGTCGCGGTGCTCGCGGCGGCGGCGGCGGCGATCGCGATCGCGGGCCCCGGGCGCTACGGGCTCTCGCGCGTCGTGCTCCCCGAGCGGGCCGCCGCGATCCTCGGCTGACCGGCGCCCTCCGGCGTCCGCAGCGTGCACGCCGCGGCGCCGAGTCCGGGTGCGAGACGTCCGTCCGACCGGGGCGGCGAAGTGCGCGGGGTCCGATCCGGGCGTCCGCAGGAACGAAGGAGCAGCGAGTTGGAACTCGAATCGAAGGTCGTCATCGTGAGCGGCGGCGCCCGAGGCCTGGGCGCGGTCTATGCGCGCGGGATCGTCAGGGAGGGCGGGAGCGTCGTGATCGGCGACCTCCTCGAGGACGAGGGGCGCGCGGTCGCCGCGGAGCTCGGTGAGCGGGCGCACTTCGTCCGACTCGACGTCACCGAGCCGGCGTCGTGGGTGAACGCCGTCGCCGTGGCCGAGTCGGAGTACGGCGCGCTGCACGGGCTCGTGAACAACGCCGGCATCTCCGCACCGGGCGTCCCCGCCGTCGAGGAGTCGCTCGAGTCGTTCCGCCGGGTCATCGAGACGAACCTCGTCGGGGTCCAGCTCGGCATGCAGCACGCCGTCCCGGCGCTGCGGCGCGCGGGCGGCGGCTCGATCGTCAACATCTCCTCGATCGCCGGCATCGTCGGCATGGCCGCCTCGGGGTCGTACGGCGCCGCGAAGTGGGCGGTGCGGGGGCTGTCGAAGGTCGCCGCGGTGGAGCTGGCCGCCGAACGGATCCGGGTGAACTCGGTGCATCCCGGGGTCATCTTCACGCCCATGACGGCGCCGACCGGCGTCACGGTCGGCGAGGGCGGCTACCCGCCCGCCGCGATCGGCCGGGTGGGCGAACCCGAAGAACTCGTCGGCGCCGTGGTCTACCTGCTCAGCGATCGGGCGAGCTACACGACCGGCGCCGAGCTGATCGTCGACGGCGGGCACACCGCCGGCCCGTCCGGCGCGTCGCTCGCACTGGGCTTCCGGCTCTGAGCGACGGGACCGGTCGGTGCCGATGCCTGCAGATCGCCGTCCGGTCCGGGTCCTCGCCCCGGGGCGCGTTGCACGCGGCCCCGGGGCGATGATCATCCGAGGAGGCTCGCCTCCGCCGCCGCGATGACCGCAGCGATGCCGGGGTCGGTGCCGGTGCCCGGCGCTCCGGCGCCCGTCCCCGCCCGCCCGGTCGGCAGCTCGGGGTCGTCGGCGACGTAGATCGAGCGGAACAGCGCCCAGAGCGCGGCCGTGTCGAGCTCGTCGCCCGTCTCATCGGCGAGGCGCTGCACGTGCCGGGCGAAGTCGATCTGCAGCCGGCGCGGCAGCTCGACGCCGAGTTCGCGCTCCAGCAGGTACGCGGCCCCGCCCTTGCCCGATTGGGAGTTCACCCGGATCACCGCGTCGTAGCTCCGGCCGAGGTCGGCCGGGTCGATCGGCAGGTAGGGCACCCGCCAGGCGATCTCCCGCTCCGGACGGCCTTCGGCGTCGGCGCGGGCGCGGTGCTCGGCGAAGCCCTTGCGGATCGCGTCCTGGTGGGTGCCGCTGAACGCGGTGTGCACGAGCTCGCCGGCGTACGGGTGCCGCGGGTGCACCTCGATGCGGTTGCAGTGCTCGACCGTGCGGCGGACCTCATCGATGTCGGAGAAGTCGATCATCGGATCGACGCCCTGCGCGTGCAGGTTGAGCGCGAGCGTGACGAGGTCGACGTTGCCGGTGCGCTCGCCGTTGCCGAAGAGGCATCCCTCCACCCGCTGCGCGCCGGCGAGCACGGCGAGCTCCGCGCACGCGACGCCGGTCCCGCGGTCGTTGTGCGGGTGCACGGAGAGGATGACCCCGTCGCGCCGGGCGAGATGGCGGTGCATGTACTCGATCTGATCGGCGTAGACGTTCGGCGTCGCGATCTCGACCGTCGCCGGGAGGTTCAGGATCACCGGCCGTTCGGGGCTCGCGTCCCACAGCTCGGTGATCGCGTCGCACACCTCGAGGGCGTAGTCGGGCTCCGTCAGGTTGAACACCTCCGGGGAGAACTCGAAGCGCACGTTCGGCAGTCCGCCGGCGAGCTCGAGCACATCGCGGCCGCCGGCGAGGATCAACTCCAGCAGCCCGGCCCGGTCGCGCCCCAGCACGAGGTCGCGCCAGATCGGGGCGGTCGCGGTGTACAGGTGGATCACGACGGGATTGCGGATGCCCCGGATCGACTCGACTGTGCGCTCGATGAGGTCGCGCCTGGCCGGGGTGAACACGACGACCGTCACGTGCTCGGGGGCGAGGCCGGCCTCGGCGATCAGCCGCACGAAGTCGTAGTCCGTCTGCGAGGCGGAGGGGTAGCCGACCTCGATCTCCGTGTACCCCATCGCCACCATGAGTTCGAAGAAGCGGCGCTTGCGCGCCGGGTCCATCGGCTCGGCGAGCGCCTGATTGCCGTCGCGGAGGTCGACGGGGACCCAGAGCGGCGCGGCGGTTAGCTGCCGACTCGGCCACGCCCGGTCGCGGAGGGGGAGCTCGACGCGCTGCGTGACGTCGCGGTATCGGTGCGACGGCATCTGGGAGCGCCGCTGGCGGTTCCAGTGCGGCGCATCGTCGGGGACGGCCCCGCGGGGGGAGTCGAGCCGGCCGAACCGGGTCGGTGCGGTGGGAGTGGTCGGGGTCGCGGTGGTGCCGGTCATGGCGGGTCCTTCTGGGGTCGGAACGGATGACCGGCGCACGGATCGGCTCCACGTCGGGGAGCCGGCCAGGCTAGGCCCCGACGTGGCGGCGAAGGAGGAGGCCGCGCGCGAACATGGCTAGACTGTAGCACGGCTCCTCAGACAAGTAGAGAGGTGAGTCGATGCATCAGGTCAAGCGGTCTCCGCTCGCCGATCAGGCCGCCGAGCTCCTGCTCGAGCGCATCCGTGCGGGCGAGTGGGAACTCGGCCAGAAGCTCCCCGGCGAGACGACGCTCGCCCCGCAGCTCGGCGTCGGCCGCTCCACGGTGCGCGAAGCCATCCGCCAGCTGGCCGGCCGCGGAGTGCTCGCCTCCCGGCAGGGCGCCGGCGTGTTCGTCACCGCGCTCGACGCGCCCGAGGAATGGGACGCGGTGCTCCGCCGAGCCGACCTCGTCTCGGTCATCGAGGCGCGGATCGCGATCGAGGCGGAAGCCGCCGCGCTCGCCGCGGAGCGCCGCACCCCGAGCGACCTCCGAGCCATCCGCCGCGCCCTCGACGAGCGTGCCGAGCACCGCAGCGAGATCGAGACCCACGTCGACGCAGACACCCGCTTCCATCGCAGCATCGTCGTCGCGGCGCACAATCCGGTGCTCGCCGAGCTCTTCGACGGCTTCACGCCGCGGATGCGCCAGGCGATGGTGGAGATGCTGCGGCTCCGCGGGGAGTTCGGCGATGCCGCCGACCACGGGGCGCACGAGCGGCTCGCCGAGCGCGTCGCCGCGCGCGACGGTGCGGGCGCCGCCCTCGAGAGCCGCACCCACCTCGGCGCGATGAAGGCCGCGCTCGCGTGAGCGCGCCGATCCTCGAACTCGCGCAGGTGACGTTCCGGCGCGACGGGCGGCAGATCCTCGACGGGATCGACCTGCGTGTGGAGGCGGGGGAGCGCTGGGCGCTGCTCGGGCCGAACGGCGCCGGCAAGAGCACCATCCTCGGCTTCTGCGGCGCCGTCACGTTCCCGAGCAGCGGCACCGTCGACGTGCTGGGGGCCCGGCTCGGCCGGGTGGAGCTGCAGGAGCTGCGGCGGCACATCGGGCACGTGAACCCGAGGCATCCGCTCCGCTCGCCGCTCACCGTCACGCAGGTGGTGCTCACCGGCCTCACCGGCACCATCGAGACGCCGATGCGGTGGCTGCCGGAACCGCAGCAGCTCGACGCGGCCCGTCGGGTGATCTCGGAGCTTGGCCTCGACCACCGGCGCGACGCGAGCTGGCCGACGCTGTCCCAGGGGGAGCGCGGCCGTGCCCTCATCGCCCGTGCGCTCATCGCCGAACCGAGCCTCCTGCTCCTCGACGAGCCGACGACCGGTCTCGACGTCGCCGCCCGCGAGCAGTTCCTCGAGACGGTCGACGCCCTCGCCGCGCGCGAGCCCGAACTCGCGACGATCCTCGTCACCCATCACCTCGAGGAGCTGCCGGAGACGACGACCCACGCGATCGCGATCTCGCACGGGACGACCGTGGCGTCCGGGCCCGTGGCCGAGGTGGTCACGACCGAGGTGATCTCGCGCGCCTTCGAGCATCCGATCGTCGTGGGGCACGACGGCGGACGCTGGTCGGCGCGGGCGGCGCGCTCGCGCTGACCGCTCTCCGGCTGCGCTCGGTCTCTCAGCGCGCCGTCGCGGGGTCGAGGTACGGCTCCGGTGCGAAGCGCCCGTTGATCCTGCGGTACTGCTCGGCGCGCGCCGGCCACAGCACGGTCAATCGGCCGGAGACGGAGTCCACGTAGCGGTTCCCGCACTCGCCCGTCCAGACCGTGCCGGCCGCCATGCGGTCGATCATGGCGGTGTAGGCGCGCTCCGCCGCGGCGGAGACCTCGAGGACGCCCCCGTGATCCCGGAGATGCTCGACCGCCCCGAGCACGTACGCGGACTGCGCCTCGATCACCTCGAACGCCGAGTGATGCCCGAGCGCGGCGTTCGGCCCGTCGAGCACGAAGAGGTTCGGGAATCCGGACACCGCCACCGAGGCGTAGCTCGTCATGCCGGCGGCCCAGTGCTCGTCCAGCGAAGCCCGCCGCCCGCGGATGAGCCGGGCGAACGGTGGACGAACGGTCTCGAAGCCGGACGCGAGGATCATGGCGTCGAGCTCGTACCGCGCCCCGGATGCCGCGACGGCGGTCCGTCCGTCGGACTCGATGCGCGCGAGCGCGCTCGGCTCCAACCGGACCCAGGGCTGGGCGAGCGCCGGATAGTACCGATCGCTGAAGACCGCCCGCTTGCATCCGATCTCCGAGCTCGGCGTCAGCCGCCGTCGGAGCTCCTCGTCGTGGATCTGATCCCGGAGGTGCGCGAGCGCCCGCCGTTCGAGCCGCCGGGCCGCCGGCGAGCCGCTCAGCCGGGCGGCGAAGAGCGCATCCGCCTGGGCCGCGAGCTCGCGCCGCGCGGGGCGAGGGTCGTCCGGCGCGTAGCTGTGATCCTCGCGCGGCAGCACCCACGCCGGCGTCCGCTGGAAGACGACGAGCCGCGCCGCCTCCGCGGCGAGCTCCGGGATCAGCTGCGCCGCGCTCGCGCCGGTGCCGACCACCCCGACACGGAGCCCGCGCAGGCGGTGACCGTTCCAGCGCGCCGAGTGCACGAGCGGCCCGATGAACCCGTCCAATCCGGCCACCTCGGGAGCCCGCGGTTCGCTCAATCGTCCCGCCGCCATGACGAGCACCCGGGCGCGGACGGGGCCGCTCGACGTGCGCAGCCGCCAGCAGCCGTCATCCTCCAGCCACTCGGCGTCCTCCATCGCCGTCCCGAGCCGCACGTGCTCGTCGACGCCTTCCGCGACGACCGTCGCACGCAGGTACTCCAGCAGCTCCGCCCCCGGCGCGAACCGCCTCGACCAATCCGGCTTCGGACGGAACGAGAACTCGTACAGGTGGCTCGGGATGTCACAGGCGACACCTGGATAGACGTTGTCCCGCCAGGTCCCCCCGATGTCGTCGGCCCGCTCGAGCACACGGAACCCGTGGATCCCCGCGCGGCGGAGGGTCGCCGCCATGCCGATCCCGGCGATGCCTGCGCCGACGATCACGACCTCATCGGTCGGCTCCGTCCGGGCGGTCATCGCGGGGAGTAGTCCGTCCGGCGCTCCCGGAGCGTGCGACCGACGCCCGCGGCGAGGGCTCGCGCGTCGTCGACCGTCAGCGCGCGTCCCGTCTCCGGTGCGGATCGGGACGCCCCGGGCACGAGCAGGCCGCCGAGATCGTCGGCCCCGCCCGCGAGCACCTGCTGCGTCCAGCGGAACCCGAGCTTCGGCCACGCTGCCTGCACATGATCGATGGAGCCCGCGAGCACCAGGCGCGAGACGGCCACGACCGCCCGCACCTCGCGTCCCGTCGGGCCGGGACGGGCGCCCGGCACCTCGACCGGCGAGTCCGCCGGAACCCACGGCATCGGGATGAACTCGGTGAACCCGCCGGTGTCCCGCTGGATCGCGGCGATCCGGCGGAGATGGGCGAGCTGCTGCGCCGGGCTCTCGAGGTGGCCGAACACCATGGTCGCAGTCGACCGCAGCCCGACGCCGTGGGCGGTGCGCACGACGCGCTCCCACTCCGCCGAGGGGATCGCGCGCCCCCCGCTCAGGGCGGAGCGCACGCCGTCGTCCAGGATGAGCGCCCCCGTTCCCGGGACCGTGTCGAGACCGGCCTGCTGCAAGCGGCGCACCCACGTCTCCGTGCCGACCCCCGCCCGTCGCGCCCCGTCGACGAGCTCGCCCGGGCGGAACGCATGGAGATGCACCGGGCCGCCGCGCTTCACCGCACGCACGAACCACTCCTCGTCGCCGCCGGCGACGACCCCCTGCGCGCAGACCTCGGTCACCCCGTTCGCGACGGCGTCCGAGACCGCGCGGCTCAGCCCCTCCGCGCTCCAGGGGGCGTCCGGCGCGAGGTTCTGGTTCACGACGTAGCTCACCTCCGTCCCGACCGCGGCGCGGCGCACCTCGTCGGCGAGCTCGGCGAGCGCATCGAGGTCGTCCCCCTCCGCATGCAGCAGCGCCAGATAGTCGGCGTCCTCGAGCCCGGCCGGATCGGTCCGCGCTCGCCGGAGCACCGCGTCGAGCCAGGCGTCGCGCCGAGCCAGACCCGAGGCGGTCGCGGCGCGGTGCACCACGGGCGCGAGACGATCGTCGATCCAGTCGTCGGAGGACCGATCGCTCGGCCGCGGGGCGGTCCCACCGGCGCGCACGAACTCCGGGTGGGCGGTGAGACGCTCGCGCAGCACGAAGCCCGCCCTCGCGGTGAGGCGCGCGAGCTCCTCGATCTGCGGCCACGGGCGCTCCGGGTTCACATGATCCGGGGTGAGCGGGCTGACCCCGCCCCAGTCGTCGACCCCAGCCCTGAGCAGCAGCGCGAGCTCGGATTCGTCCGTCAGGTTGGGCGGGGCCTGCAGGCGCGCGGATGGCCCGAGCAGCAGGCGCGTCACCGCGACCGCGGCGGCGTACTCCTGGGTGGCGAGGTCCGCGGTGTCGCGCATCGCGGTCGCGGGCTTCGCGCGGAAGTTCTGCACGATCACCTCCTGGATGTGCCCGAAGCGATCGTGCAGCGATCGGAGGGCGAGCACCGCGTCGATCCGCTCCGACGGCGTCTCGCCGATGCCGAGGAGCACGCCCGTGGTGAACGGGATGCGCGCCCGCCCGGCATCCTCGATCACCCGGAGTCGCAGTGCGGGATCCTTGTCGGGCGATCCGAAGTGCGCCGCTCCGCGGGTCTCCCAGAGCCGGCGCGAGGTCGTCTCCAGCATCATCCCCATGGACGGCGCGACGGCCCGGAGCCGCTGCAGCTCCGCCCAGCTCATGACCCCGGGGTTCAGATGCGGGAGGAGTCCCGTCTCGTCGAGGATCCGGCGCGCGATCGACGCGACGTAGTCGAGGGTGGAGGCGTATCCGTGCGCGTCCAGCCACTCGCGCGCCTCGGGCCAGCGATCCTCGGGTCGATCGCCGAGCGTCAGCAGCGCCTCCTTGCAGCCGAGCTCGGCCCCGGCGCGGGCGATCTCGAGGACGCGCTCCTCGTCGAGGAACATCGTCTCCCCGGCGCGTGCGAGCTGACGCGGGGTCATGACGAAGACGCAGTAGTGGCACCGGTCCCGGCACAGCCGCGTGAGCGGGACGAACAGCTTCCGGGAGTAGGTGACGACCCCGGGACGCCCGGCGTCGGCCAGTCCGAGGTCGCGCACCGCCCCGGCGACCGCGAGCAGACGGTCGAGATCGTCGCCCCGGGCGGCGAGCAGCGTCTCGGCGTCGGTGCGGCTGGGGGTGCGCGCGGGATCCAAGCGCTCGAGGGCGCGGTCGAGTTCGGTGGAGCGCGTGGCCGGGCGCGGGAGTTGCAGGGACATCGACACGGGACCTCCGGTCTCGCCGCGGGCGCGGCTGCTGGCGCACGGGCGGGCCTCGCCCGATGCGAATCGGACGGGCCGCGCGTCCGCCAACCCGGCGGACGTGTCCCGGCGGCCCAGCTCCGGGCCGGAGTACGTCTCCCGGGCAGCATAGCCGAGGCGTGCGTCGTGCCGCCGTCCGGGGCGGGGCCGCGTACCCTTGGAGGGTGACGAACTCGAACGATGCGACCATGACTCCCGTGCGCCGACCGCAGGTCCGCCCGGCGACCGAGGGCTGGGAGCAGAAGAAGGGCCCTGATGGGCGCCCGATGCTCCAGTTCGCGTCGCCCAAGCGCGGCAAGCCGCCCGTGCACCTCGCCGACATCGCCCCGGCCGACCGGAAGGCGCACGTCGCCGAGCTCGGCTTCCCCGGCTACCGCGCCGCGCAGCTCGCCACGCACTACTTCGTGCACCACACGAACGACCCCGCCGAGATGACCGACCTGCCGGCCGCGAGCCGCGAGGAGCTCGTCGCGACGGTGCTGCCGCCGCTCCTCACCGAGGTGCGCCGGTTCACGACGGACAACGGCGACACGATCAAGTTCCTCTGGAAGCTCCACGACGGCGCCCTGGTCGAGTCGGTGCTCATGCGCTACCCGGGCCGCATCACGCTCTGCGTCTCGAGCCAGGCCGGCTGCGGCATGAACTGCCCGTTCTGCGCCACCGGTCAGGCGGGGCTCACCCGCAACATGTCGGCGGCGGAGATCGTCGAGCAGGTCGTGCTCGCCAACGCCGCGCTCGCCCGCGGCGAGCTCGGCGGGCGCAAGCACGGCGACCACACGCCCGACCGCGTCTCGAACATCGTGTTCATGGGCATGGGGGAGCCGCTCGCGAACTACGCGCGGCTCATGCAGGCGGTGCGCACCATGCTCGCCCCGGCCCCCGACGGGCTCGGCATGTCGGCGCGCGGCATCACGGTGTCGACGGTCGGCCTCGTCCCGGCGATCCGCAAGCTGGCCGCGGAAGATCTGCCGGTGACGTTCGCGCTGAGCCTGCACGCCCCCGACGACCAGCTGCGCGACGAGCTCATCCCGGTCAACTCGCGCTGGAAGGTCGACGAGGCGCTCGACGCCGCCCGCGAGTACTTCGACAAGACCGGGCGCCGCGTGTCGATCGAGTACGCCCTGATCAAGGACATGAACGACCACGGCTGGCGGGCCGACCTCCTCGCCGAGAAGCTCAACGAGCGCGGCCGAGGCTGGGTGCACGTGAACCCGATTCCGCTGAACCCCACGCCGGGTTCGATCTGGACGGCCTCGGAGCCGGCCGTGCAGCAGGAGTTCGTGCGCCGGCTCGAGGCGGGCGGCATCCCGACGACGATCCGCGACACCCGCGGCAAGGAGATCGACGGCGCCTGCGGGCAGCTCGCCGCCGCCGACGGCTGAGGCCCGAGGCCCGCGTTCAGCGCAGCAGGAACTGCACGAGGGCGCCGATCGCCGTCAGCACGATGAGCGCGAGAAGGCCCCAGCGACGTGCCACGACGGCGAGACGTGCGGTCGACATGGGGCGTCGTCGCCGTCGGCGCGGCTTCGGGGGGTTCGGCGTCTCGCTCATGGCAGCGGCGTCGCGCCGAGCAGGCTGAAGAAGGTGCGGTCGCGGTAGACGAGCGGCGTCGCCGGCGGGCCGAGCCGCACCTCGACGACCTCGGCGAGCACCAGGGTCGAGCTGCCGACCGGCGTGCGCTCCACGATCCGGCAGCGGAGCGCGGCCGGGGCATCCGGCAGCCAGGGCTCGCCGCCGTCGAAGCGCGACCAGCCCTGCTCGGTGGTGAAGCGGGGCGCACCGGAGCGCGCGAAGACCTCGGCGAGTCCGGCCTGGTGCTCCCCGAGGAGGTGCACCGCGACGTGCTCGGTGCCGAGGAGGGCGCCCGCGGAACCGGTCGCCCGGGTGACGGAGAACGACAGCACGGTGGGGTCGATCGCGACCGAGGCGACCGACGAGGCGGTGAGCCCGACGGGGCCGGTGGCGCTGGCCGCGGTGATGA
The DNA here is from genome assembly GCF_044917495.1 of Agromyces mediolanus. Classification (GTDB taxonomy): domain Bacteria; phylum Actinomycetota; class Actinomycetes; order Actinomycetales; family Microbacteriaceae; genus Agromyces; species Agromyces mediolanus_B. Next base: position 53,820 of record NZ_JAVSSI010000003.1, read on the forward strand.
GCGCCACGCCCGCGGGATGGTGCCGGAACGCGAGCTTGTAGGCGTCGACGAGTCCGAGCGCCTCGCTCATTCGTGCGCCTGCGGCGGGAGTGCTGCGACCACAGGGTGATCGTAGGCGATCATGCCGACCTTGGCGGCGCCGCCGGGGGAGCCGATCTCGTCGAAGAACTCGACGTTCGCCTTGTAGTAGTCGGCCCACTCGTCGGGCAGGTCGTCTTCGTAGTAGATCGCCTCGACGGGGCACACCGGCTCGCAGGCACCGCAGTCGACGCACTCGTCGGGGTGGATGTACAGCGACCGCTCGCCCTCGTAGATGCAGTCGACCGGGCATTCGTCGATGCACGCCTTGTCCTTGACATCGACACAGGGCAGGGCGATCACGTACGTCATGCCTCCACCGTAAGACTTCAAGTACGCTTGAAGTCAAAACGGACGCGGGAGATGCAGATGGCGGAGCGCGAGACGAGCGGCGCGGAACCGCTCGTGCACCACGAGCCCGACGAGCTCCTCACGATCGGCGAGATGAGCCGGCGCACGGGCGTCGCGGCATCCGCGCTGCGCTTCTACGAGGAGCTCGGCCTCATCGCCTCCGTCCGGACCACCGGCAACCAGCGCCGGTACCCCAGGCACATGCTGCGTCGAGTCTCCTTGATCGCGGTCGCGAAGCGGCTCGGCCTGCCGCTCTCCGACGTGCAGGACGGCTTCGGCGACGTGCCGCTCGACCGCACGCCGAGCCACGAGGAGTGGCAGCGCGCGTCGCGGCAGTGGAAGCGCCGGCTCGTCGAGCGTCGCCGCGGACTCGAGCAGCTCGAGCGCGAACTGACCGGATGCATCGGCTGCGGCTGCCTCTCGATGAAGGCCTGCGCGCTGCTGAACCCGGACGACGCGCTGGGCGAGGACGGCGCGGGCCCGCGGCGGCTCGAGCCCGAACTCGAGGGCGACGACGGGAGCAGGGCGGCGGAGTCCGGGTCGCCCGCGTCCTGAGCCGCGGCGAGAGCCGGCCCGGGCGGGAGGGCGCCGCAGGCGTGAGCTCAGCCGGGAGTCCGTCGGCTCAGTTCAGCACGGCGCGACAGGCGAGGTGGAGGGCGAGCCGAGCCTCGGGGTCCTCCAGATCGACGCCGAGGAGCTCCTGCACCCGGTGCATCCGCGCGGCGACGGTGTTCCGGTGCACCCCGAGCGCGGCGGCGGTCGCCGCGATCCCCGACTCGTGGTCGAGGTAGGCGGAGAGCGTGCGCAGGAGATCGCCGGACTCCTCGCGGAGCGGGGCGAGCAGCGACTGCGCGGCCGGGACGAAGGTGTCGGTCTCCGTCCACGCGAGGAGGAGCTGCTCGACGCCGAGCCCGTCGACGCGGACGAACCAGCCCGTCCCCGAACGGTTGCTCGCGACGCGGGCGGCGTCGGCGGCCTCGCTCAGCGTCGAGGCGAGTCCGGCGGCCCCGTCGGCGAGCGAGCCGACGCCCGTGGCGATGTTGAAGGTTCGGCGGAGCGAGAGGTGCGCCTGACGGAGCCCGGAGACGAGCCGCGCGGCCTCGGCCGGGGTCGGGCGCGTCGCGAACGCGAGCCAGGCCGCGACGCCGCGGCCGCTCGTGGTGGCATGGGTGTCGGCCGCGATCGTGCCGAGCTCGCGCGTCACGGAGCGGAGGAGTTCCAGCGGGTCGAGGCGGGAGCGGCCGATGAAGCGGATGCCGAGATGATGGCCGGAGGTGCGCCAGCCGCGCTCCGCCATCCGGCGCTCCACCTCGGGATCCGGCGCACCGCGCAGATCCAGGAAGTCGCGGAGGAGCCCCGACGACACCGCGGCGTCGTTCACCGCGGCGACCTCGTCGATCAGGATCCGCGCCGCCACCGCGGGCATCGCGACCTCGACCGCGACGGCGAGCGAGGCGAGCTGGGGGTCGCCGAGCCCGTCGCCGAACGCGGCGAGACGGAGCCCGGGTCGGCCCGGCGCATCCACCTTCACCGAAGCGGCCGACTGCCCCGCGGTGCGGGCGACGTCGATCCACGGGCCGAAGTCGATGAGCGAGCGGAGCTCGTCGGACACGTGGCCGCCCGCCTCGTGCAGCACGCCGCCGGGATCGAGGAGCGCGAGCCCGTAGCCGAGGTTCGCGGCCAGATGGCGGAGGAGATCGGGGAGGTCCTGCGCCGGATACTCGAACGCCTGGGCGGTCTTCCGGACCGCGGAGAGCGTGAGCGCGTCGCGGGACTCGAGCAGCATCCAGCACGCCCGGGCGAGACGGAGCGGGCGCTCGACGTCGAGGAGCGAGAGCCCGAGCCGGTCGGCGAGCCGCCGGGTGCCCTGGCTGAACCCGTCGGCGCCGGGCACCGCGAGTCCCAGGTAGCCGCGGTCCCCGAGCCGGCGCACGAGTGCGTCCCGCTGCCACGGGGTCTCCGGCGCCCGCTGCGTGAGCACCGCGAGACGCGACGCGCCCTCGCTCGGGAGCGAGGCCTCGTCGGCCTCGATGACGACCCCGTCCCAGGCGGCGGCGAGCGGTCCGGCGACCCGGGTCACCTCGCCGTTGTCCGGCATCGCGAGCAGCGCCGCGAGCTCGAGCGGCCGGCTCACGCGACGACGTCCAGACCCTCGAGCCCATACGCCGACGGCGCGATCCTGGCCGCGCGGTGCGGCGGTCGCCACCAGGCGGGGGCCGGCACCTCGAGCACGCAGACCGTGCGCCCGGCGTCGAGCTCGGTGACCTCGAGCACCTCGCGCGACACCGCGTCGAGGACGACGATCACCGCCGGAGCGGCGGACTCCACCCTCCCGTCGGTGACGAGGGCGAGGAACTCGGAGCGCGCCACCAGTCGGTGCACGGCGCCGTCGTGGGCGATGAGCTCGACCGATGCGACGTGCGGATCGCGCCGATCGCCCTCGAGGGCGGTGATCCGCCCCTCCGCGAGCGCCCGGCCCCCGAGCGCCGCGGCGAGCTCCGCGGCCGGGGCGAAGCGCGCCCGCTCGAACGCCCGCCCGAGCGCGAGCGCCCGCGCCGTGCCGCCGTGGATCGCGTGCTCGGCGAGGTCGCCGACCGTGAACCCGCCGAAGACCACGGCGCCGCTGCCGCCCGCCTGGATGATGGCGGCCCGCATCAGCTGCTCGAGGTCGGCCGGGCGGTCGGACTGCACGAGCGCGACGCCGCCGGATCCCGTCTCGCCCGCGGCGACGATGCCGCCCACCCCGTCGACGAGGAGGGACATCTGATCGAGACCGGGCACCGCGCGACCCGTGAGGTCCGCGTCGACGACGGTGCGCCGGCCGGCGAGCAGCAGCGGCGTCAAGCCGTTCATCCCGCCGCCCTCGAGCGAGCAGACGGCGTCCACCGGTGTGCCGAGGTACCGTTCGACGGCGTCCACCAGACGATCGAACGGCGCCTCGCCGGGCAGCCGCTCGTTCAGGAGAATCGTCGATCCGGCGAAGGCGGCACCCAGGCACGGCGTGGCGGGATCGAGCTCGCCGACGCCCTGGAGTTCGATCGGCCAGGCGTCGCGCCGGGCCAGCATCAGCTCGAGCATCGTCGTCGCACCTCCGCCCCCGGAGCCGAGCAACGAGAAGCCGCGCGCGAGTTCCGGCACGTCGGAGCGCTCGAGCACCATCGTCATGCGGACAGCCTAGGTGAGCGCCCGGCTCCGGTCCTCGACGGGGGTGAACTCCTCCGAAAGGCCGAACGCGCTCGGACCGAAGGCCGCGAGCGCCTCCGGGGTGCGCATCATCTCGGGCGTCGAGATGCCGAGCACCCGGACGCGCTGGCCGTAGCGCAGCCCCTCCGTCGTGATGGGCTCCGCCGTCTCGTGGTCGACGACGCAGATGAGGTCGGGGACGATCGCGACGACCGCGCCACCGTGGCGGGCGACGAGGTTCTCGTTCTGGAACGAGATCTCGAGCGGCTCCGTGCCGCCGTCCAGCGCGGAGATGACGGCCCGGCCCTTCGCGAACCCCTCCGTGGTGCGGCGCTCGACGTCGACCACCTTGCCGACGAAGAGCTCGCGGACGTGGGAGTACCCCGTCGGCGCGAGCGTCTCGGCGATCGCCTCGAAGGGGGAGCGCTTCGCCTCCCGCGCGAGCCGGATGGCCCGGCCGAGGGCGAGCGCCATGGAGATCGTGCGGGGGACCGCCGTGCGCCGGACGTCCGCACCGCTCATCGCGTACTCGGCGATGTGCCCGACCCCGCCGAGCCGGATGGTGATGCCGCGGGCGAGCCACTCCATCTGCCGGTCGTCGTCGCCGGTGTCGATGACGACCCGCTCGCCGCGGGGGGCGGCGGGCGCGAGGGGGGAGCCGTGCACGCCGTAGACGGCGAAGGTCTCCATCGAGAGCTCGGGGAAGGCGCGGCCCATGCCGTCGGCGTCCACGACGGGGAGCCCGGTCTCGGCGGCCACGATGAGCGGGATCATCGAGTTGATGCCGCCGCACTCGATCGGCATCGTGGCATCCGCGCGTCGGCCGAGGTGCTCCTCGAGGGTGCGGAGCGCGAGCGTCGGCTCGGTGCCCGCCGGGATCTTCTCGACCATCACCGTGGGTGCGCCCATCTGCGCCGTCGGGATGACGAAGAGCTCGTCCGCGAGCTCCTCCGGATCGAGGACGGTGATCGCCCGGTCGCCGAGCACGCGCTCGACGAGCATCTTGCCGATGTACGGGTCGCCGCCGCCGCCGGTGCCGAGGAGCGTCGCCCCGCGGGCGAGATCGGGCAGATCGGCCGCGGTCAGCTGCCAGCTCATGCCGCGGCCCCGCTGCCCGCGGCCGTGAGCGTGGGATCGGCGGCGGAGACGCTGCCGTCGAAGCGGTGCGCCGGCATCCCGTAGCCGAAGTAGCCGGGGCCGACCATCGCGAGGGCGGCTGCCGCGTGCCAGCGTTCGTCTGCGGGAGCGGCGATCACCCGCACCCGCTGGCCGTAGCGGAGCCCTTCGGTCGTGATCGGCTCGCCCGAGTCGGCTTCGAGCACCATGATGAGGTCGGGCGTGGTGGCGAGCACCGTGCCGGCCGACTCGGCTACGAGGTGCTCGTTCTGGAACTGCAGCACGAGCGCGGCGCCGGCCGCTCCGTCGACGCGCGCACGCCCGCGGGCGAACCCCGTCGACGTCGCCCGCTGCACGTCGACGACCTTGCCGGCGAAGAGTTCGCGGCCGCCGAGCAGCTCGACGGTCGCGGCGACCGCGTCGCGCTTCTCCTCGCGGGCGGTGCCGATGCCGCGGCCGATCTCGATGCAGCGCGAGAGGGAGCCGGCGACGAGCGAGGCCTTCGCCTCGGCGCCGCTCATCGAGAATCCGGAGATCATCACCGAGCAGCCCATCTCGACGCAGGCGACCCGTGCGATGCGCTCGGTCCAGCCGTTGTCGACGGTCTGCAGCACGCCGACGTTGCCCTTCTCGTCGCTGAAGGCGAGCGGGGACGCCGTGATCCCGGAGAGGGTCGGCAGCACCATCTGGAGCTCGGGGAACGCCCGGCCCATGCCGTCCGCATCGAGCAGCGGGAGCCCGAGCGCGGCGGCCGCGGCGATCGGGATGGTGGAGTTCACCCCGCCGACCTCGGCGCAGGCGATGTGCGTGACCGGCCGACCCAGGTAGGTGCCGAGCGCGTGCACGGGGGCGACGACCTCGTCGAGGCTCGGCAGCTTCTCGACCATGACGGTCGGGGCGCCCATCATCGCGACGGTCAGGACGAGCGCGTCGTCCGGCAGCTCGTCCGGCGCGACGACCTCGACGGTGCCCGTGCCGAGCGCCTGCGCCGCGAGGAGCGAGCCGATGTACGGGTCGCCGCCGCCGCCCGTGCCGAGCACGGCGGCGCCGCGGGCGAGGTCGGGGATCTGCGCCGCGGAGAGGATCCAGCTCATGTCACACCCCCATCGCGAGGTCGCCGACGGCCTTCGCCCGGATGCGGGTGGCGTTGCCCGGGAGATACGGGATCGGCACCTCGTCGAAGTCGACGATCGCCACCGTCGAGGGCTTCGCTCCGGCGGCGATCGCCTTGTCGACCGCTTCGGCGCGGACCGCCTCGAGCGTCTCCTCGCGGCGGCCGGGCTCGATCGCGTAGACCTTGTCGATCTCTCCGCCGACCTGGGCGATGGAGGCGCCGATCGCATTCGCCACGGCGTAGTTCTCCGGGCGGTGCACCGGGCCGAACGGGGGCAGCTCGTCGGGCAGGAGGATGGATCCGCCGCCGACCGCGACGACGGCGATGGGCTCGGGGGAGGTGCGCATCCGGTCCACCGCCTCCGCGACGCGTTCGGCGATGCGGTCGAGCACGCGGGCGACGAAGGCCGGATCGAGGTGGGCGACCTTGGCGGGGTCGCCGACCTCGGCGCGGCCCGCGGCCACAGCGATGTCGGTGGCGGTGAGCGTCGATCCGCCGAAGACGAGCGCTTCCTCCGTGAGGCGGTAGCCGACGGATTCCGGCCCGACCTCGGCGGTCTCCGGGTCGACGACGCTGCCGCCGCCGATCCCGAGGGAGAGGACGTCGGGCATCCGGAAGTTCGTGCGGATGCCGGCGACCTTCACCTCGTTCGCCGTCTCGCGCGGGAAGCCGTTCACGAGGAGCCCGACGTCGGCCGTCGTGCCGCCGACGTCGATGACCGCGCAGCTCTCGAGCCCGCTCGTCGCGGCGGCGCCGCGCATCGAGTTGGTGGGGCCGGATGCGAACGTCGCGACCGGGTAGCGGCGGACGAAGTCCTCGTCCATGAGCGTGCCGTCGTTCTGGCTGAGGAAGATCGGCGCCTCGATGCCCTGGGCGCGCACCGCGGTGGTGAGCCCGTCGACGATCTCGGAGGCGAGCTCGCGGAGCGCGGCGTTGATGATGGTCGCGTTCTCCCGTTCGAGCAGCCCGATTCGGCCGATCTCGTGCGAGAGCGAGATCGCGACGTCGGCGCCGAGCACCTCCGCGACGATCTCGGCCGCGCGGGTCTCGAGGTCGTGGTTCACCGGGCTGAAGACGGAGGAGATCGCGACGGAGCGGATGCCGTGGGCGCGCATGTCCTCGGCGTGGGCGCGGAGCTCGTCGGGGTCGAGCGGCGAGATCGGCCGGCCGTCGAACTCGTAGCCGCCGTGGGCGAGGTAGCTGCGCGCCCGGATCGCCTCCATGAGCGGCTCGGGCCAGTCGACGAGCGGGGGGAGCGCCTTCGTTGCGGGCAGGCCGAGCCGGAGCGCCGCGGTGGGGGCGAGTCGGCGCGCCTGGACCAGCGCGTTGATGAAGTGGGTCGTGCCGATCATGACGGCGTCGATCTCGGCCCCGTCGAAGTGGCGGCCGCGGCGGAGGTCCTCGATGGCCTGGACGATGCCGCTCGTGACGTCGGGCGTCGTCGAGTGCTTCACCCCGGCCAGGGTGGTGGTGCCCTCCATGAGCACTGCGTCGGTGTTGGTGCCGCCGACGTCGATGCCGATGTGCATGTCGCTCGCTTTCTGCGGTGGTCTGCTGGGTGGTGGCGGGGGATCAGGCGTCGGAGCCGGCCGGAGCGGCTTCGGGGAGCTTCGTCGGCGCTTCGCCGACACCTCGGACGAGTCCGAGCTTGCCGGCGGCGATGTAGAGCGCCATCGAGAGGAAGAGGCTGAGGAGCGAGGGGATGCCCCAGGTGACGAAGTAGCCGACGAGGGCCGAGACGAGCCAGATCACGATCGTCGCCGGGACGAGGCGCGGCGCGGTGGCGGGCAGCGTGCCCTGCTCGCGGGTCGCGTCGAGCTCGGGGCGCCACCGCTTCACGACGAAGTACTCGGCGACCATGATCCCGGCGATGGGCGGGAAGGCGACGCTCAGCACGATGAGGAACTGCGTGAACTGGCCGAGGATGCCGACGGCCGCGAGCACGGACCCGACGACGCCGAGGACGATCGTCGTGGTCACCCGGTTCAGGTTCTTGCCGAACGCGGTCGACACGAAGTTCACGAGGCCGAGCGTGGAGGAGTACAGGTTCCAGTCGTTGATCTTCAGGGTGCCGGTGAGCACGATCAGGAGCCCCACGAAGCCGATCGAAGAGGTGACGATCGCGACGATGTCGCCGGTCGCCGCGGCGTGGGCGAGGAGGACGCCGGCGAGGCCGATGACGAACTCGCCGAGGCTCACCCCGACGACCGTCTGCTTCACGACGTCCGCCCGGGAGCGGTTGAAGCGCGTCATGTCGCCCGTGATGATGGCGCCGACGATGAGGCCGCCGGCGACGATGCCGGTGCCCGCCCACACGCTCATGGTCGGTCCGGGCGGCGGGCCGGTGACGAGCTCGACGAGGTCGTGGCGGGTGAGCTCGGAGATCACCGACCAGCCGACGAGGATCAGGAAGAGCGGCACCGTGATGTTCGCGAGCCACTGCATGCCGACGAAGCCGAACGCGACGATCGCCGTGACGGCGAGGCCGAACACGAGGCTCCAGAGCCAGATCGGGAGGGCGCCGGGCATGAGCACGTCGAGCGACTGGGCGGAGATCGCGGACTGGATGCCGAACCAGCCGATGAGGCTGATGCCGATGGCGAGGCCGACGAGCGAGGCGCCGACCTCGCCGAATCCGGTCCAGCGGGCGAGGAGCGCCGTGTTGAGGCCCTCCTTCTGCCCGATGAAGCCGACGATGCACATGATCACCTCGAGGATGATCGACCCGAAGAGGAACGCGAGGAACGCGTCTCCGAAGGTCATGCTGTAGCCGAGGGTCGCGCCGAGGAGGAACTGCGAGAGGGCGGAGACCTGTCCGAAGCGCTGGACGGCGATGCCGAACCAGGGCTTCCGGGCCTCGGGGGTGACGCGGGAGAGCGCGAAGTCGTCTGCGTGGGCGGTGCGGGCCATGAGCGTCCTTCTGCCAGGGGGATGAGATTCGTCGAGAGTATGCAGGCGGCGCTCCGACGCCAATGTGCGTTGTGCTGAGAATGGTTCATCGGATGTGCGGGATGCACGATCGGTGCCCCCGGTGGAGGTGTCGCTCACATGACTTTCCCAGGGAAACTGGAGGAGTCGTGGAGTAAACCTCGCCAAACTGACGACTTCGCTCCGGCGACCCCCCTGTACCCGAGACGATGATTCGCGCCGCGGTGGGCAGCACCACTCAGGGCGCGCGTGAAAGATATGCAGAACCAGAACCGCGAGAACACCCCCACGACAACTTCAGAGCCGCTGCCGAGCCGCGCCGAGCGCCGCCGGAACCGCACGCACCGCACCCGCTACTTCCTGGCCGCGGGCGCCGTGGTCGCCGTCGGCGCGATGGTGGGCACCGGCTTCGCCGTGCAGTCCGCATTCGCCGCGCAGAGCGACCGGGTGGCGGAGACCGCGGCCCTCGCCGAGGCCGCGAACCTCGACGTGACCCAGCTCAGCTCGCACGCCGGCATCCTGTCCGCCCGTGCGGTGAAGACGGCCAAGGACACGCTCTCGGTCGCGCACTCGACCATCTCCTCCGCCGACGGCAAGGTCGATGCGGCCGCGCTCAACGCCTCGGCCGCGAGCCTCGGCCAGTACGAGCTGCTCGCGCCCGAGCGGGTCTTCGAGCTCGCCGCGGAGACGAACGCCGTCGCGACGGACGTGAAGGGCAAGGTCGCCGAGTTCGACCGCGTCGCCGCCGAGAAGGCCGCCGCCGAGGCGGCGGCGAAGGCGGCCGCCGAGGCCGCAGCTGCCGAGGAGGCCGCCGCCGCCGAGTCCGGCTCGAGCGAGTCCTCGCGCCCCTCCGCCCCGTCGAACCCGAGCGAGGCGCAGGCGATCGCCCGCGACATCATGGCGTCCGAGCACGGCTGGGGCGCCGACCAGTTCGGCTGCCTCGTCGAGCTCTGGAACCACGAGTCGGGCTGGCGCACCGACGCCGCGAACCCGAGCGGCGCGTACGGCATCCCGCAGGCGCTCCCCGGCAGCAAGATGTCGGCCTTCGGCGCCGACTGGGAGACGAACCCCGCCACGCAGATCCGCTGGGGCCTCTCGTACATCTCCGGCCGCTACGGCACGCCGTGCGGTGCGTGGGACTCCTTCAACGCGCAGGGCTGGTACTGAGCGTCCAGCGACGCGACACGCGGGCCGGGGCCGAACGCCCCGGCCCGTCCGCGTTCCCGGGCAGAATGAGGGCGTGCCGCGCACCGTCGACCTCGTCCGGGCCATCGTCGCCCCGCTGACCCGCACGCCCCTGTTCCGGGCGGTCGCGCCCGTCGTGCTGCCGCGCGTGGAGCGCGTCCTCGCCGTCCTCACCGGTCGCCGCGTGCAGCTCAGCGCCCTGCTGGTGCCCTCGCTCGTGCTGCGGACGACCGGAGCGCGCAGCGGCGCCCTCCGCGAGACCGAGCTCATGTACACGCCCGACGGGCACGGCCGGGCGATCGTCGCCGGGACGAGCTTCGCCCGGGAGCGGCATCCCGCCTGGACCTACAACCTGCTCGCGCACCCCGACGCGGAGATCCTCGTGCGCGGCCGGGCGATGCGCGTGCGCGCGGTGCTCCTCGCCGACGCCGACCGCGAGGCCGCGTGGGCGCTCATCGAACGGCAGTGGCCGGGGTACCGCGGCTACGAACGCGAGTCCGGCCGGGTCGTGCGACTGTTCCGGCTCCAGCCCGTGCGGTAGCGTCGCAGACATGGCCTCCGACGCCGTCGTCCTCACCGTCCCCGGCCCGCACGGCGATCGCGACGTGCGGATCTCCAGCCCGGGCCGCGTCCTCTGGCCGGAACCGGGCATCACGAAGCTGGAGCTCGCCGAGTACCTCGTCGCCGTCGGCGAGGCGTTCGTCGCGGCGAACGGCGACCGCCCGGTATCGCTCCAGCGCTTCCCCGATGGCGTCGACGGCGAGCAGTTCTACTCGAAGAACCCGCCGAAGGGCGCGCCCGAGTGGGTGCGTGCAGTGCCCGTCACCTATCCGAGCGGCCGGAGCCACCCGCAGCTCGTGATCGACGAACCCGCGGCCGCCGTCTGGGCGGCGCAGATGAACACGATCGTGTTCCACCCGTGGGCCTCGCGCGCGGAGGACAGCGATCATCCCGACCAGCTGCGCATCGACCTCGACCCGCAGCCCGGCACGGGCTTCGCGGAGGCGGTGCCCGCGGCGCTCGCGCTGCGCGAGCTCCTCGCGGAGATCGGCCTCACCGGCTTCGTGAAGACGAGCGGCAACCGAGGCATCCACGTCTTCGCCCCGATCCGTCCCGAGCACGAGTTCCTCGAGGTCCGCCACGCGGTGATCGCGCTCGCGCGCGAGCTCGAACGGCGGATGCCGGAGCAGCTCACCACCGCGTGGTGGAAGGAGGAGCGCGGCGAGCGGGTCTTCATCGACTTCAATCAGGCGAACCGCGATCGCACGATGGCCGGCGCGTACAGTGCGCGGGCCCTGCCGCACGCCGCCGTGTCCTGCCCGCTCGAGTGGGACGAGCTCGAGCACGTCGACCCGGCCTCCCTCACCGTGCGCACGGTGCCCGAACGGCTGCGGACGGTCGGCGACCCCTGGGCCGGGATGCACGAGGCGCCCGGCGACCTCGCCCCGCTCCTCGAGTGGTGGCGGCGCGACCTCGACGACGGGCTCGGCGAGCTGCCCTTCCCGCCCGACTTCCCGAAGATGCCGGGCGAGCCGCCCAGGGTGCAGCCGAGCCGCGCCCGCAAGCCCGAGCTGGGGGAGTAACCCGCGCTCAGGCGATCGAGCTCCGGCGGAGCCGCGCCTTCGCGCGCGGGTCGCCGTGGACCTCGCGGTGCAGGCGCTCCATGCGGGTGTCGAGCTCCGAGGCGGTCCGCGCGGCGTCGGTGAGCCCGTCGAGGAGCTCCTGGGGCACCTGCCGGTCGTACTTGTAGTAGATCTTGTGCTCGAGGCTCGCCCAGAAGTCCATCGCGATCGTGCGGATCTGCACCTCGACGACGACCGGATGCGCGCCCGTCGAGAGGAAGACGGGCACCTCGACGATGACGTGGAGGCTCTGGTAGCCGTTCGGCTTCGGCGCGGCGATGTAGTCCTTCACCTGGAGGACGCGGATGTCCCGCTGCGCGACGAGGAGCTCGTAGATGCGGTAGGCGTCGGACACGAAGCTGCACGTCACCCGGACGCCGGCGATGTCGGTGATCGTCCGGCTGATCGACTCGAAGCTCGGCTCGATGCCCTTCCGGGCCATCTTCTCGATGACGCTGTCGAGCGACTTCAACCGGCTGGAGATGTGCTCGATCGGGTTATAGTCGTGAGCCTGGTTGAACTCCTCCCGGAGGATGGAGAGCTTCGTGATGACCTCGTCCATGCCGAACTTGTAGCGCTGCATGAATCGTTCGGTCTCGTCGCGGAGCGCGCGCATCTCGTCGAGCGTCTGCCCGTCGATCGTGTCGAGGGCCCGCTGCGCGCGGTCCGTGAGCATCGGCGACTCGGGCGTCGTGGTCGCCGGCGGCGCCGCGGATGCCGCGATCGGGACCGGCAACGGGACCGGGGCGGTGTCGAACGGGGAGCTCTCGGGCGACGTCACGAGCCCCACCCTAGGCAGCGAACCTCGGGATCCGCTTTGACCCTGCTGTGCGTCCCGGCGCGGCCCGTGCTGCGGCGGTCAGTCGCGGTGCGCTCCGTCGAGGTACCGCCACCGTCCGTCCTCGCGCACGAAGCGGCTCCGCTCGTGCAGCTCGCCGCGACCGTCGGCGTCGCGGAAGACGGCGCGGAACTCGACGATCCCGGTGGGGTCGTCGGCGCCGCCGTCGACGACGTCGATGACCACGAGCCGCCGCCAGTCGGTGCCCGGATCGAGGCTCAACTCCCGCGGTCTCGTCGCGGCGGCCCAGCTCTCGAGCAGGTACCGCGTATCGCTGAGAGCGAACGCGGTGTACCGGGAGCGCATGAGCGCGGCGGCGGTCGGGGGCGGGGTCGCGCCGTCGAGGGCCGGACCGCAGCAGGCGGCGTATTCGCCGCCGCCGCAGGGGCAGGGGGCGTTCGGCGAGGGGCGGAGGGGGGCCTGATCCGGCATCCCCCCAGTATCGCCGGTGGCGGCGCGCACACCGTCTGCCCAGGAAGAGCTGAGGAACTCTTCAGAAACGGCGTGCAGAGTGTCTGACTTGTGCCCGGCCCCGGGATCCCCCGAACACCGACCGGCCGGCGCGGACTCCTATGCGAAACACTCCTGAGAACCCCCACGCCCAGAACGCCCCCGACCTTCCCGAGCCCCGCCCGACGCGCCGCTCGCTGCGCTCCCGCCGCACCGGCCGCCGCCGTGCGGTCGCGATCGCCGGCGCGATCGTCGCCGCCGGCCTCGTGGCCGGCACCGGCCTCGCCGTGCAGAGCGCGGCCGAGAGCCAGCAGCGGATCGAGGCCACCGCGGCGCTCGGCGCGCAGAACTCGCTCGACTCGAGCCAGCTCGGCGCCTACGCCGGCGTCGCGAAGGCCCGGGCCCAGGGCAGCGCCAAGGACACGCTCGCCGTCGCGAACGAAGCCCTTGCCGCCGCCGATGGCAAGGTCGACACCGCCGGGCTCGCCGCGGCGGTCGCCTCGCTCGGCGACTACGAGGCGCTGCCGATCGACGAGGTCGTCGACCTCACCGCGCAGACCCGCGCCGAGGCCGAGAAGACTCGAGCGCTGGCCGCCGAGCACGATCGCGTCCTCGCCGAGGAGGCCGCCGCCCTCGCTCGGGCGAACACCCCCGACGGCGCGCGCGCCACGGCGCGCGGGCTCGCCGCCTCCCAGTACGGCTGGGGCGACGGCGAGTTCCAGTGCCTGTCGAATCTCTGGCAGAAGGAATCCGGCTGGTCGTACACGGCCTACAACGACTCGAGCGGTGCCACCGGCATCCCGCAGGCGCTGCCCGGCAGCAAGATGGCGAGCGCCGGAAGCGACTGGGAGACGAACGCGGCCACCCAGATCGCCTGGGGGCTCGACTACATCCAGCGCGCCTACGGTTCGCCGTGCTCGGCCTGGGGGCACTCGCAGTCGATGAACTGGTACTGAGCGGCCCAGGCGGCGTGCGGGCTCAGCTCGCGCGCGCCTCGAGCAGCGGCGTGCGGGCTCAGCTCGCGCGCGCCTCGAGCAGGTGGCGGCGATCGGGGTGCCGGTCGAACCACTCCTCGACGTACCAGCAGCTCGGAACGATCCGCGCGGTGCTCGTCGCCTCGACGTCGTCGACCGCGAAGCCGACGACCTCGCCCGCGAGCCCGGAGCCGCGGTACGGCGGATTCGTGAACGTCCGGACGAAGGCGATCGAGTCGCCGAGCCGGCGGTAGTCGAGCACGCTCGCGATCTCGCCGTCCACGCGCAGCACGTACCGGTTCGCCTCGGGCTCGTGCAGGATCTCGCTCGTCATGCCTCCAGGCTACGCCGCGGCGGGGCGGCGACGTCCGGTGACGTCGATCGGTTCAGTGCTGGCGCTGCTCGCCCCGGAGCCGCTCGAGCTCGCGGCGGTCGCGCTTCGTCGGGCGGCCGGCGCCGCGGTCGCGCACCGGCAGTTGGGCCACGAGCTCGCGCGGCGGGCGGGCCGGAGTGCGATCCTCGAGGGCCGCGGCGGCGAGCGGCGCGCTCACCCGTTTCACCAGGATGCCCCGCACCACGAGGATGCGGTCGAAGCCGTCGACGCGCACGCGGATCTCATCGCCGGGCCGCACCGCTTGCGCGGCCTTGGCGCGCTCGCCGTTCAGCCGCACGTGGCCGGCGCGGCAGGCCGCGGTCGCGGCCGAACGGGTCTTGAACTGCCGCACGGCCCACAGCCAGGCGTCGATGCGAGCGGTCTCCGAGGGGGGCACCCGCCCAGCCTACGTCGCCGCATCCCGCGGAGTGCGAGATGCTGGACGGGTGAGCGGAACGAGCGGCGACGCCTGGGTGGAGGGCCCCGACGGGGCGAGGTACTGGGGCAGGTACGGCGCGGCCGGCCTCCTGATCACGAGCCCGCAGCGGGAGGTCCTGCTGCAGCACCGCGTGGAGTGGAGCCACTTCGGCGGCACCTGGGGGATCCCGGGCGGAGCGCGGCACGAGCACGAGTCGGCCGTCGACGCCGCCGTCCGAGAGGCCGGCGAGGAGGCGGGCGTGCCCCGCGCGCTCGTCGAGGTCAGGTTCACCTCGGTCCTCGATCTCGGCTACTGGTCGTACACGACCGTCGTCGCCTCGGCGACCCGGCGCTTCGAGCCGGTGATCGCCGACCCCGAGAGCCTCGAGCTGCGCTGGGTGGCGATCGCCGAGGTCGCGGAGCTGCCGCTGCACCCGCGGTTCGCGGAAGCCTGGCCGGGACTCGCCGAACGGCTCTGAGCCCCCGGCTTCGCGCCGCGCTGGCTCCTCGTCGGGCGACGTCGCCGGCCGTCGCTAGGATCGGACGCGTGGCGGGGGAGCGCGAGGGACAGGTGAGCACGCGGGTCTGGACGATCCCGAACGTGCTCAGCATGCTCCGCCTCGCCCTCGTCCCGGTCTTCCTCGTGCTGCTCGTGATGGGCGAGTACATCGGCGCGCTGATCGTGCTCGTCGTCGCGAGCCTCAGCGATCTCGCCGACGGCTACCTCGCCCGGCGCCTGAACCAGGTGACCCGGCTCGGGCAGCTGCTCGATCCGGCCGCCGACCGGCTCTACATCTTCGCCGCGCTCCTCGGGCTCGCCGCGGGCGGTCTCGTGCCGTGGTGGATCGTGGTGGTGATCGTCTCCCGCGACGTCTTCCTCCTCGTCCTCGGGGTGGTCCTCGCGAGCCACGGCTACGGGCCGCTGCCCGTGCATCAGCTCGGCAAGGTCGCCACCTTCGCGCTCTTCTTCGGGCTGCCGGTGATCATGCTGGGGCTCGCGTTCCCGCCCGTCCAGCCCGTCAGCGAGCCGATCGGCTGGGCGATCACGCTGTGGGGCGCGTTCCTCTACTGGTGGGCGGGCATCATCTACGCGATCGAGACCGCGCGGGCGGTGCGCGCCGCGCGGGTGGCGCCGCGGCCCTGATCCGATACGCTGGATGCGGGAGGTACGCCGTGGCGGACAACGACAACTCGCCGGGCTCGGAGCCGACGACCAACACCTCGTCGAACGAGCTCGGCAACGCGAACGACACGACCATCGGGTTCAGTCGGGAGGCAGCCGCGCAACTCGCGGCCGTCGACACCGACGTGACCGCGGAGGAGCAGGAGGCGATCAACGCGCTCCCGTCCGGGTCGGCGCTGCTCATCGTGCGCCGCGGGCCGAACAGCGGTGCGCGGTTCCTCCTCGACACCGAGGTGACGACCGTCGGCCGTCACCCCGACGCCGACATCTTCCTCGACGACGTCACGGTCTCGCGCAAGCACGCCGAGTTCGTCCGGCACCGCACGGCCTTCGAGGTCAAGGACCTGAGCTCGCTGAACGGCACCTACTACGACGGCGTCCGCATCGAGACGGCCCTGCTGGCCGACGGTGCCGAGGTCCAGATCGGCAAGTTCCGGCTCACCTTCTACGCCTCCCGCCGCGACCTGGCGCCGACGGGCGGCGAGTGACCCCCTCCGCGGCATCCGCGGGTGCGAGCGGCCGTGCGCCGCTCCTCGGCATCGGGCAGGTTCTCGCCCGACTGCAGCCGGAGTTCCCCGAGCTGACCCCGTCGAAGCTCCGCTTCCTCGAGGAGCGGGGGCTCGTGACGCCCGCCCGCACGGCGGCCGGCTACCGCAAGTTCGCCGAGAGCGACGTGGAGCGCATCACCGTGGTGCTGTCCCTGCAGCGCGACCAGTACCTCCCGCTCAAGGTGATCCGCGAGCACCTCGACGCGATCGACCGCGGTGAGACCCCGGCGCTGCCCGGTGCGACGAGCGCGGCGGTCCATCTCGGCGGCGCGCGGCGACTCAGTCGGCGCGAGCTCATCGAGGCCGCGGGCGCGACGCGGCAGCTGCTCGACGAGGCGATCGCCGCCTCGCTGATCGTCCCGGCGGAGGTCTACGGCGACGACGCGCTGACGCTGCTCCGCTCGCTCGTCGCGCTCCGCACGGTGGGCATCGAGCCGAGGCACCTCCGCGGTCTGCGGGTCGCGGCCGAGCGCGAGGCGGCCCTCATCGAACGGGCGATCGCCCCGGCGCGACGCAGCGATCCGGCCGGCAAGGCGCGTTCCGGCGAACGCGCCCGGGAGCTCGCCGGTGAGCTCGAAACCATCCACAACCTGGCATTGCGCGCCGCCGTCGCGCGGCTTCCGCAGTAACCCTCCGCGACACGCCGTGACGTTCGGCCCGATGTGTTTGGCGGCGACCTCCGGGATCGGTAGCGTGGGAGTCGTCCGGCCGTGGAACGGCCAGAGTGAGGGGTGACGGATGAGCGAGCTCGATCGGAGCGAACGCGCACGGTACGACCTCGGCCTGCTGTTCACCGACGGACTCCCCGAGCACGACGAGGGCACCGGGTACCGCGGGGCGATCGCCGCCCGCGCGGCCGGCATCAGCTATCGCCAGCTCGACTACTGGGCCCGCACGCAGCTCGTCGAGCCGACCGTCCGCGGCGCCGCGGGCTCCGGGTCGCAGCGGCTGTACGGATTCCGCGACATCCTCGTGCTCAAGCTCGTGAAGCGGCTGCTCGACACCGGCATCTCGCTCCAGCAGATCCGCACGGCCGTGACGCAGTTGCGCGAGTCCGGCGTGCACGACCTCGCGCAGACGACGTTGATGAGCGATGGCGCGAGCGTCTACCTCTGCACCTCGGACGACGAGGTCATCGACCTCGTGAACCGCGGGCAGGGCGTGTTCGGCATCGCGGTGGGCAAGGTGCTCCGCGAGGTGGAGTCGACGCTGGTCGAGCTCGACACGCAGCCCGCCGATCCCATGGACGAGCTCGCCGCCCGTCGGGGAGCGAAGACCCGCAAGATCTCCTGATCGCGGTCGGCGTCACGCCGCCTCGCGATCCGGCCGGCGCCCTCCGTGGGAGGAGCTGACGTCTGCGCGCGTCGATTCGACACCGCGCGCGTGTCGGCTGGCCGCCCCGGGTCAGGCCGTCGGGGCCTCGAGCTCGGCCTGCGGAACCGCGCCGGTCGCGATCGGCGTCGCCTGCGACTCGGGGGCGCCGGTATCGCCGATGCGCGCGGCGCGCAGCACGCGGTCGAGCAGCTGGTCGAAGTTCGCCGACATCTCCTCGGCGCTCTCGCCGGGCCACATGTGCAGCGGCTTCGCCGCGCCCTGGGCCTGCTGCAGCGAGGTGCGCTCCGGCAGCTGGGGGCTCAGCACGAGCGGCCCGAACATGTCGCGCAGCTCCTTGATGCGGAACTGGTGCTCGAGCGACTGCACCCGCGCGCGGTTCACGATGATGCCGAGCGGCTGGAGACGGGGGGAGAGGCCGCGGCGGATCTCCTCGATGGCGCGGAGCGCGCGATCGGCCGCAGCGACCGAGAAGAGCCCGGGCTCGGTGACGACGGCGACGCGGTCGCTCGCCGCCCACGCGGTTCGCGTGAGCGCGTTGAGGGACGGGGCGCAGTCGATGAGCACGAGGTCGTAGTCGGCCTCGACGTTCGCGAGGGCCTCCTCGAGCTTCCAGATGTCGCGGATCGAGGGGTGCGGGCCGTCGAAGTTGATCGCCGACGGGCTGCCGATCATCACATCGATCGTGGACTGCGGGTTCTGGCGCGCCCAGCCGCTCGGAGCGATCGCCGAACGGACGATCTTCTCCTTGGGCGAGGCGAGGACGTCGGCGACGTTCAGGTGCCCCGCGACCTGGATATCCATGCCCGTGGACACGTCGGACTGCGGGTCGAGGTCGACGACGAGGGTCTTGACGCCTCGGGCGAACGCCGCGGAGGCGAGACCGAGCGTGACCGTCGTCTTTCCGACGCCGCCTTTGAGGGAGCTCACCGAGAGAACGTGCACGAACAGATACGTTACCGTTAGGACTCGATGGATTGCTCAGCGTTCGCTGTGCGCGTCCGCAGCCCGCTGACCGAGAGGCCTGCATGTTCACGAAGATCCTGGTTGCGAATCGTGGCGAGATCGCCATCCGCGCGTTCCGTGCGGCGAACGAAGTGGGTGCGAAGACCGTCGCGGTCTACCCCTACGAAGATCGCAATTCGCTGCATCGTCTGAAGGCCGACGAGGCGTACCAGATCGGTGAGCCGGGTCATCCCGTCCGGGCCTACCTCGACATCTCCGAGATCATCCGGGTGGCGAAGGAATCGGGCGCCGACGCCATCTACCCGGGCTACGGCTTCCTCTCCGAGAACCCGGAGCTCGCCCAGGCCGCCGCCGAGGCGGGCATCGCCTTCATCGGGCCGCCGAAGCAGGTCCTCGAGATGGCCGGCAACAAGGTCACGGCCAAGGAGCACGCGATCGCCGCGGGCGTCCCGGTGCTGAAGTCGACGCCGCCGTCGCGCGACCTCGACTGGCTCGTCGGGCAGGCCGAGGGGATCGGCTTCCCGATCTTCGCGAAGGCCGTCGCCGGCGGCGGCGGACGAGGGATGCGCCGGGTGAACACGCCCGACGAGCTCCGGCCGGCGCTCGAAGAGGCGATGCGCGAGGCCGACAGCGCGTTCGGCGACCCGACGATGTTCCTCGAGCAGGCCGTGCTGCGGCCCCGCCACATCGAGGTGCAGGTGCTCGCCGACGCGAGCGGCGAGACCGTGCACCTGTTCGAGCGCGACTGCTCGGTGCAGCGGCGCCACCAGAAGGTCATCGAGATCGCCCCGGCGCCGAACCTCTCCGACGAGGTCCGCCAGTCGCTCTACCGCGACGCGATCGCGTTCGCCCGCTCGATCGGCTACGTGAACGCGGGCACCGTCGAGTTCCTCCTGGACACCGCGGGCGAGCGCGCCGGCGAGCACGTCTTCATCGAGATGAACCCGCGCATCCAGGTCGAGCACACCGTGACCGAGGAGGTCACCGACGTCGACCTCGTTGTCGCGCAGATGCGCATCGCTGCGGGGGAGACCCTCGCCGAGCTCGGCCTCCGACAGGACGAGATCCGGCTCCGCGGAGCCGCGCTCCAGTGCCGCATCACGACCGAGGACCCGACGTCCGGATTCCGCCCCGACACCGGCAAGATCACGACCTACCGTTCGCCGGGCGGCGCCGGCATCCGTCTCGACGGCGGCACCGTGAACCCCGGTGCGCAGATCAGCCCGCACTTCGACTCGATGCTCGCGAAGCTCACCTGCCGCGGGCGCGACTACACGGCGGCCGTCGCCCGCGCGAAGCGCGCCCTCGCGGAGTTCCGCATCCGCGGCGTCTCCACGAACATCCCCTTCCTCCAGGCGGTGCTCGACGACCCGGCCTTCGTCGCCGGCGACCTCAGCACCTCCTTCATCGACGAGCGGCCGCAGCTGCTCCGCGGCCGGGTCTCGAAGGACCGCGGCACGAAGATCCTGAACTGGCTCGCCGACGTCACGGTGAACCAGCCGAACGGGGCGGCACCGATCTCCGTCCGCCCGGTCGACAAGCTGCCGAAGATCGACCTCTCGCAGCCCGCGCCCGACGGCTCGCGCCAGCGGCTGCTCGAGCTCGGCCCGGCCGGCTTCGCCGCGGCCCTCCGCGCGCAGACGCCGCTCGCGGTCACCGAGACGACGTTCCGCGACGCACACCAGTCGCTGCTCGCCACCCGCGTGCGCACCAAGGACCTCATCGCCGTCGCGCCCTACGTGGCCCGGCTCACCCCCGAGCTCCTCTCCGTCGAGGCCTGGGGCGGGGCGACCTACGACGTCGCGCTGCGCTTCCTCGGCGAGGACCCGTGGGAGCGGCTCGCGTCGCTCCGGGAGTCGCTGCCGAACGTCGCCATC
Organism: Agromyces mediolanus; assembly: GCF_044917495.1. GTDB lineage: Bacteria > Actinomycetota > Actinomycetes > Actinomycetales > Microbacteriaceae > Agromyces > Agromyces mediolanus_B. The sequence goes on from NZ_JAVSSI010000003.1 coordinate 74,355, forward strand.
CAGATGCTCCTCCGCGGGCGCAACACCGTCGGCTACACGCCGTACCCGACCGAGGTGACCGACGCCTTCGTCCGCGAGGCCGCGTCGACGGGCGTCGACGTCTTCCGCATCTTCGACGCGCTGAACGACGTGGCCCAGATGCGGCCGGCGATCGACGCCGTGCTCGAGACGGGCCACTCCGTCGCCGAGGTCGCGCTCTGCTACACCGGCGACCTCCTCGACCCTGCGGAGGACCTCTACACCCTCGACTACTACCTGCGCCTCGCCGACGAGATCGTCGGTGCCGGCGCGCACGTGCTCGCGATCAAGGACATGGCGGGCCTGCTGCGTCCCGCGGCGGCCGCGAAGCTCGTCCGCTCCCTCCGCGAGCGCTTCGACGTGCCGGTGCACCTGCACACCCACGACACCGCGGGCGGCCAGCTCGCGACGCTCCTCGCGGCCTCCGAGGCCGGCGTCGACGCGGTCGACGTCGCCAGCGCGCCGATGGCCGGCACCACGAGCCAGCCCTCCGCGTCGTCGCTCGTCGCGGCGCTCGCGCACACCGAGCGCGACACCGGTATCTCGCTCGACGCGGTCTCCGACCTCGAGCCGTACTGGGAGGCCGTGCGCCGGCTCTACCGCCCCTTCGAGTCGGGGCTGCCCGGCCCCACCGGGCGGGTCTACCACCACGAGATCCCCGGCGGCCAGCTCTCGAACCTGCGCCAGCAGGCCATCGCGCTCGGCCTCGCCGACGACTTCGAGCTCATCGAGGACATGTACGCCGCGGCGAACGAGATCCTCGGTCGGGTGCCGAAGGTGACCCCGTCGTCGAAGGTCGTCGGCGACCTCGCGCTGCACCTCGCCGCCGTGAAGGCCGACCCGGCCGACTTCGCCGCGAACCCCGAGAAGTACGACATCCCCGACTCGGTCGTCGGATTCATGGCGGGCGAGCTCGGCGACCTCCCGGGCGGCTGGCCGGAACCGTTCCGCACCAAGGTGCTCGCCGGTCGCGACGTCCGCATCGGCGTCGCCGAGCTCGACGAGGCGCAGCGCGCGGCGCTCGAGGGCGACTCCACCGCGCGGCGCCAGATGCTGAACACGCTCCTCTTCCCGGCGCCGACCCGCCAGTTCGAGCAGATCCGCGAGCTGTTCGGCGACCTGTCCGTCGTCGACACCGCCGACTACCTGTACGGCCTCCGCTCCGGCGCCGAGCACGTCATCGAGATCGACAAGGGCGTGCGGCTCTACGCCGGCCTCGAGGCGATCGGCGAGGCCGACGACAAGGGCATGCGCACCGTCATGACCATCCTGAACGGGCAGCTGCGCCCCGTCTTCGTGCGCGACCGCTCCATCACGGTGGACACGCGGGCCGCGGAGAAGGCGGACACCTCGCAGCCGGGCCACGTCGCCGCGCCGTTCTCCGGAGTCGTGACCCTGCAGGTCGAGCCGGGCGCCGAGATCCAGGCCGGTCAGGCGGTGGCCTCCATCGAGGCCATGAAGATGGAGGCGGCGATCACCTCGCCGGTCGCCGGCATCGTCGAGCGGGTCGCGATCCCGAAGACGCAGCAGGTCGAGGCGGGGGACCTCCTCGTCGTCGTCCGCCCCGCCTGAGTCGCGATACGCTGTCGCCGCCCCCCTGAACCGCTCGCAGCCCGCCGATCGCGGGCCCGGAATGGAGCTCTCCGTGCCTGAACGTCCCATCCGCGTCTTCGGCGACCCCGTGCTGAAGGCCCCGTCCGCCCCGATCGAGACGATCGACGACGGCGTGCGGGCGCTCGTCGCGGACCTGCTCGACTCGGTGAAGCTGCCGGGCCGAGCCGGCGTCGCCGCCCCCCAGATCGGCGTCAACCTGCGGGCGTTCAGCTACAACGTGGACGGCCGCATCGGGTACGTGCTGAACCCGGAGCTCGTCGAGGTGCGCGGCGAGAAGGAGCCGACGGGCGAGGGCTGCCTTTCCGTCCCGGGGCTCTGGCACGACACGCCGCGGCACCCGTACGCGCGCGTGCGCGGCATCGACCTCGACGGCCAGGAGATCGTGGTCGAGGGCACCGGGGTGCTCGCGCAGGCCCTGCAGCACGAGACCGACCACCTCGACGGCATCCTCTACCTCGACCGGCTCGAGCCGGCTGAGCGCCGGGTGGCGATGCGCGAGGTGCGCGAGTCCGACTGGTTCTGATCGTCGGCACGGCCGACGACGAAGGGGGGCCGCGATTCCGCGGCGCCCCTTCGTGCGTTCCGTCGACCTGGCGGCGAGGTCAGCTGATCGCCGACATGCCCTCGGTCGCCGGCGTCCCCGCGTACATCGCTTCGATCTCGCCGGCGAAGTCCTCCAGGATGACGTTGCGCTTGATGCTGAGCTTCGGCGTCAGGTGACCGCTCGCCTCGGTGAGCTCGAGGGGGAGCACCGTGAACTTGCGGATCGACTCGGCGCGCGAGACGAGCTCGTTCGCGGCGTCGATCGCCCGCTGCACCTCGGCGTGCACCGCCTCGTTCGCGGCGGCTTCGTCGAGGCTCATCCCGGCGTCCTCGCCGTTGTTGTTCAGCCAGACGGGCAGCATCTCGGGGTCGAGCGTGACGAGCGCCGAGATGAAGGGCTTCTTGTCGCCCACGACCACGACCTGGCCGACGAGCGGGTTCGCCCGGATCGGGTCCTCGAGCGCCGCGGGAGCGACGTTCTTGCCGCCCGCGGTCACGATGATCTCCTTCTTGCGGCCGGTGATCGTGAGGAAGCCCTCATCGTCGAAGGAGCCGATGTCGCCGGTCTTGAACCAGTCGCCGTCGAACGCCTCCGCGGTCGCCTCGGGGTTCTTCCAGTACTCCTTGAAGACGTTGATGCCCTTGACCTGGATCTCGCCGTCGTCGGCGAGGCGGAGCGCGACTCCGGGCAGCGCGGGGCCGACCGTGCCGATCTTCGAGCGCTTCGGCAGGTTCACGGTCGCGGGCGCCGTGGTCTCCGTGAGGCCGTAGCCCTCGAGGATCGCGATGCCGAGCGCGTGGTAGAAGTGGCCGAGACGGGCACCGAGCGGCGCCGAGCCCGAGACCGCGTACTTCACGTTGCCGCCGAGCGCGGCGCGGAGCTTCTTGAACACGAGGGCATCGAAGAGCCGGAAGCGCAGCTTCAGGCCGAGCGGCACCGAGCCCTGTTCGAGCGCGGTCGAGTACGCGACGGCCGTCTCGGCGGCGGCGCGGAAGATCTTGCCCTTGCCGCCGGTCTCCGCCTTCTGCTCGGAGACGTTGTACACCTTCTCGAAGACGCGGGGCACCGCGAGGAGGAAGGTCGGCTTGAAGCTCGACAGCGCGGGCAGCAGCTGCTTCGTGTCCGGCTGGTGTCCGACGCGCACGCCGGCGTGCACGCAGAGCACGGCGATGAATCGGGCGAAGACGTGCGCGAGGGTGATGAAGAGCACCGTCGACGCGCCGTTCGGGTCGAGCACGACCTCGTCGAGCGCGACCGCGGAGTTGCGGGACAGCTCGACGAAGTTCGCGTGGGTGAGCACGCAGCCCTTCGGCTTGCCGGTGGACCCTGAGGTGTAGATGAGCGTCGCGATGTCGTCGGCGTTCGCGATCGAGCGGCGCCGCTCGATCTCCTCGTCGGACACCTCGCCGCCGGATGCCGCGAGCTTGTCGAGGTCGCCGAGGTCGACCTGCCAGACGTGCTGCACGGCGGGCAGCTCGGGGTGGACCTCGTCGAAGCGGCTGAAGTGGTCGGGCGTCTCGACGATCATGGCGATCGCTCCCGAGTCGCTCAGGTTCCAGCGCACCTGCGCGGGCGAGCTGGTCTCGTACACGGGGACGAGCACGGCGCCGGCGAACCAGACGGCGAAGTCGATCAGCGTCCACTCGTAGCGGGTCTTGCACATCAGGCCGATCTTGTCGCCGGGCTGGATGCCTGCGGCGGCGAGGCCCTTCGCGAGGGCGATCACCTGGGCGTGGAACTCCTTCGCCGTCACCGGCGACCAGCCCCCATCGGCGGTCGGCAGCGAGAACAACGCGGCGTCGGGGGTTGCGCGCACGCGTTCCACGAGCAGATCGGTCGTGTTCGCATGCGGGTCGGCGGCGACAACGGCGGGCGTTGCGAATTCGGTCACGGCAGCTCCTTCGGCACCGGGGAGGCCTTCGCGCTTCGACGCACGTCTCGGGCCTCGGCGTTGGGTTGACTACACTCTAGTCGTTGCCCGCGCGCGCCCAGGCGTCGGCGGCGGCGCGAACCTTCCCGTTCCCCCTGAAAGGCGGCCTCGTGGCGCACGCGATCGGCATCGACATCGGCGGTACGAAGATCGCGGGCGCGATCGTCGACGAGCTCGGCACGATCCTCGTCCACGACCGGGTCCCGACCCAGGCCGGCGACGCCGGCGCCGTCGAGGACGCGGTCGTCACGATGATCGAGCGGCTCCGGTCCGACCCGCAGGCTGCGGGCGGGATCGAGGCGGTGGGTGTGGCCGCGGCGGGCTTCATCGACGCGGCCCAGTCGACCGTCTACTACGCGCCGAACATCGACTGGCGCAACGAGCCGTTCCGCGAGAAGCTCGAGGCCCGCGTGGGCGGCACCGTCGTCGTCGACAACGACGCGAACGCGGCGGGCTGGGCGGAGTTCCGCTTCGGCGCGGGCCGCCTCGTGAGCGACATGGTGATGCTGACGATCGGCACCGGGGTGGGCGGCGCGATCGTCGCGAGCGACCGGCTCTTCCGCGGCGGCTTCGGCGCCGGGGCGGAGCTCGGGCATCTCCGGCTCGTCCCCGGCGGGATCGCCTGCGGCTGCGGACAGCACGGATGCCTCGAGCAGTACGGCTCCGGCCGGGCGCTCCTGCGCATGGCGGGAGAGATCGCCGACGCCGGCGGCATCGGTCAGGCGCTCGCCCGCACTCGCGCCGAGCACGGCCGCCTCGACGGCACCCTCGTCGGCGCACTCATCGAGGCGGGCGACCCCGGGGCGGTGGCGGCGCTCCGCCAGCTCGGGCAGTGGCTCGGGCAGGCCGCGGCGAGCCTGTCCGCGGTGCTCGACCCGCAGCGCTTCGTCTTCGGCGGCGGCGTCGCGGTCGCGGGGGAGCTCCTGCTCCAGCCGATCCGCGAGGCCTACCTCGACCACCTCCCGGCGCGGGGCTACCACCCCGAGCCCGACTTCGTCATCGCCGAGCTCGTGAACGACGCCGGCGTGGTCGGCGCCGCCGACCTCGCCCGGGGGTGGGTCGAGCAGCACGCCTGATCGCTAGGCTGGACTCCGCCCGGGGCGGGCGCGACGGACGAGACGGGGAGCTCGGGTGTTCTACTGGATCATGAAGCACATCGTGGTGGGGCCGGTGCTCCTCGCGATCTTCCGCCCCTGGGTGGTCGGGCTCGAGAAGATCCCGGCCGAGGGTCCCGTCATCCTCGCGTCCAACCACCTCTCCTTCATCGACTCGATCTTCCTGCCCCTCATCGTCGACCGCCCCGTCGTGTTCCTCGCGAAGAGCGAGTACTTCACCGGGCGCGGGCTCAAGGGGTGGGCGACGAAGCTCTTCTTCCAGGCCACCGGTCAGCTGCCGATCGACCGCAGCGGGGGCAAGGCGTCCGAGGCGTCGCTCAACACGGGGCTCCGGGTCCTGAGCGAGGGGCGCATCCTCGGCATCTACCCCGAGGGCACCCGCAGCCCCGACGCGAAGCTCTACCGAGGGCGCACGGGCGTCGCCCGCATGGTGCTCGAGTCGGGCGCCCCCGTGGTGCCGGTCGCGATGATCGGCACGGCCGAGGTGATGCCGATCGGCACCCGGCTGCCGAAGGTGCGTCGCATCGGCATCGTGATCGGCGAGCCGCTCGACTTCTCGCGCTTCCACGGACTGGAGAGCGATCGTTTCGTGCTCCGCAGCGTCACCGACGAGCTGGTGTACGAACTGCGGGAGCTGAGCGGCCAGGAATACGTGGACGTCTACGCCAGTTCTGTGAAGGAACGACGGGCCTCCGAGGCGCGGTAGGCTCGTTCTACGACGCCGCGGAGCGCGGCGTCGTTTCGTACCCGCGCGCGATCGCGCGCCCGACCCTCCAGGACATCCAGTGCAACAGCTCGTCGAGCCCTTCGTGAACGCAGATCCCGATGTGATCGCGGGCCTCGACTATTGGCGCGAGCTGCCGATCAAGCAGCAGCCCCAGTGGCCCGACGCCGAGGCCGCGGCTGCGGCGTCGGCCGAGCTCGCCACGCTGCCCCCGCTGGTCTTCGCGGGCGAGGTCGACATGCTGCGCGAGCGGCTGGCGTCGGCGTCGCGCGGCGAGGCGTTCCTGCTGCAGGGCGGCGACTGCGCCGAGACCTTCGCCGGCGCCACGGCCGACCAGATCCGCAACCGGGTGAAGACCCTGCTGCAGATGGCGGTCGTGCTCACCTACGGCGCCTCGATGCCGGTCGTGAAGATGGGCCGCATGGCGGGTCAGTTCGCGAAGCCGCGCTCGAGCGACACCGAGACCCGCGGCGACGTGACGCTGCCGGCCTACCGGGGCGACATCGTGAACGGTTACGACTTCACTCCGGAGTCCCGTGCCGCCGACCCCCGGCGCCTGCTGCAGGGCTACCACATGGCGGCGTCGACGCTGAACCTCATCCGCGCGTTCACGCAGGGCGGCTTCGCCGACCTGCGCCAGGTGCACCAGTGGAACCAGGGCTTCGCCGCCAACCCGGCGAACGCCAGGTACGAGAAGCTCGCCCGCGAGATCGACCGCGCCGTGAAGTTCATGGACGCGTGCGGAGCCGACTTCGAGGAGCTGAAGCGCACGGAGTTCTACACGGGCCACGAGGGCCTGCTGATGGACTACGAGCGTCCGATGACCCGAATCGACTCGCGCACCGGCACCCCGTACAACACCTCGGCGCACTTCATCTGGATCGGCGAGCGCACCCGTGAGCTCGACGGTGCGCACGTCGACTTCCTCTCGCGCGTCCGCAACCCGATCGGGGTGAAGCTCGGCCCGACGACGACGCCCGAGACGATGCTGGAGCTCGTCGAGAAGCTCGACCCGAACCGCGAGCCGGGGCGCCTGACGTTCATCACGCGCATGGGCGCCGGCCGCATCCGGGAGGCGCTGCCGCCGCTGCTCGAGGCCATCAAGCGGTCCGACGCGCAGCCGCTCTGGGTGACCGACCCGATGCACGGCAACGGCATCACGACCCCCACCGGCTACAAGACCCGTCGCTTCGACGACGTGGTCGACGAGGTGAAGGGCTTCTTCGAGGCGCACCGCGCGGCGGGAACGCACCCCGGCGGCATCCACGTCGAGCTCACCGGCGACGACGTGACCGAGTGCCTCGGTGGTTCCGAGCACATCGATGAGGCGACGCTCTCGACGCGCTACGAGTCGCTGTGCGACCCGCGGCTGAACCACATGCAGTCGCTCGAGCTCGCGTTCCTCGTGGCGGAGGAGCTCGCCGCCCGCTGATCGCCATCTGAACGGCGGCGCCCGCACTGCGGGCGCCGCCGTTCCGCGTTTCCGAGCGGTCTCTTCTTCCGGCGTCTCGGGGTTCGACGGTTCGTCTCGGGAGGAGTTCGGCGCGCGCGGAGGCGAAACCCCTGCGGGAGCGCCTCCCACGGCGCGAATCTCCTCCGCCGCGGAGCGACCGGATGGCGCGCAGCCGCAGTGCGAGCAAGCGCGGCGGCCGTGCGACCAGGCACGGCGGCTCAGCGGTGGCAGCCGCTCGGAAGCGGCCGCTCAGAAGTTGACGGAGATCTCGCTGCCGCGCTTGATGCGATCGCCCGCGGCCACGCTCTGCTTCGCCGCGACGACGGCGCCTTCGAGGAACTCGGGCACGTTCGACGTCACCGTGAAGTCGAGCGCCTCGAGCTGCGCGCGCGCCTCGGCGACGGTCTGCCCCGTGATGACGTTCGGCACCTCGACGAGATCGGGGCCCTTCGAGACGATGACGAGGACGCTGTCGCCCGGTCGCATCGGATCGCTCTGGGCCTCCGCGCTGATCACGACGTCGGCGGCGACCTCGTCGCTGAACTGCGGGTCGCCCTGGACGAGCTCGAGATTCACCTCGGCGAGCGTCGCCTCGGCGTCGCCGATCGACATGCCGGTCACATCGGGCACCGCGCCGAGGGAGACGACGAGCGTGATCGCCCCGCGCTCCGGGTAGCTCGCGGGCAGGGCGTTGCCGTCGCCGTCGAGGAGCGCGATGACCGCTCCGGCCTCGATGTCGCCGTTGAACTGCTGGGCGACGTCGTCGGCGACCGCGAACTCGGAGAGCGCGGTTCGCGCATCGGCCTGCGGCAGGCCGATCACATCGGGGACGTCGAGGATGCGCGGCCCGAGCGAGACGAACATCGTGACGACGGAGCCGCGCCTGGCCTGCGCGCCCAGGCCGGGGTCGGTGCCGGAAACGAGGCCCGCGGCGATCTCCGGATCGTTGCGCTCGCCCGGCTCGACCTGGAAGCCGGCGTCCTCGAGCGCCCCTTGCGCGGCGGCGGGCTCGAGACCCACCGTCTTCGGGATCGCGACGAGCGAGCCGGGGCCGGCGCCGAAGTACCACCCGGTGCCGCCGGCGAGGCCCGCGAGCAGCAGGACGAGGGCGAACAGCCAGTAGCCCTTCCGCTTCCGCCGGGCGGCTCGCGCGGCGAGCGCCGCGGATTCCTCGCCCTGCTCGTCGAGCGGGGCGACGGTCGTGGGCACCGGCGCGGACGGCGGCTGCAGCACGCTCGTCTCCGCGGTGGCCACGGCGTCCCCGAGGACCATGGTGGGCTGGTAGAGCTCGGTGACCGGTCCTGCGACACCGCGGATGGCGCCCTCGACCTCGCGCAGCCGGTCGAGCATGACGCGGGCGTCCGCCGGACGCTGCTCGGGGTCGCGGGCCGTGGCCCAGAGCACCAGCTCGTCGAGCTCGGGCGGGACGCCGGAGAACTTCGAGCTCGGCGTCGGCACCTGGTCGTTCGCGTGCTGGTACGCGATCTGCATCGGCGCTTCGCCGACGTACGGCTGCTCGCCGGTGAGCATCTCGTACATCATGATGCCGACGGCGTAGATGTCGCTCCGGGCATCGGCGACGCCGCGAGTGACGAGTTCGGGGGAGAGGTACGCGATCGTGCCGAGGAGCGCCTGCCCCGTCGCGGTGTTCGCGCTCGCGGCGCGGGCGAGCCCGAAGTCGCCGAGCTTGATGCGGCCGTCGTCGGCGAGCAGCACGTTCTCGGGCTTCAGGTCGCGATGCACGATGCCCGCCTTGTGCGCGGCCGCGAGGCCGGCGAGGACGGCGTCCATGATGTCGACGGTCTGCTCGGGGGTGAGCCGCTGGTAGTCCTTCAGGAGGTCGCGCAGGGTGATGCCCGGCAGGTACTCCATGACGAGGTACGCCATGTCGGCGTCCTGGCCCTGATCGAACACGTTCACCACGTTCGGGTGCGCGAGGCGGGCGGCCGAGCGGGCCTCCTGCACGAAGCGGGTCTTGAAGGTGTTGTCGTCGGCGAGGTGGCCGTGCATGATCTTGATCGCGACCCGGCGTTCGAGCCGAAGATCGGTCGCGAGATACACGGTCGCCATGCCGCCGCGGGCGATCCGCGAGCGCACCTGGTACCGGCCGTCGATGAGACGGCCGAGCATCGGGTCGACGGGCGCAGTGGTCACCGTAGAAGTCTACGAAGCGGCGTATGCCGTTCCGGTTCGAACCGCCGGAACGACACGGATCGAAACCCCTTCGTGACCCGCTCGGGGGGTCAGCCGAGCTCGGAGAGCCAGGCCGCCGCCTGCGCCTCCCACTTCGCGTAGTGGTTCGGGTAGGCGCTCAGCTGGACCGCCTGGGCCGCGTCGGTCACACTCAGGGATTCCCAGCCGGGAATGTCGAGGAGGCCCCGGGTCACACCCGGGTTCGGGTTGCCGGCTCCGCCGTAGAACGCCGTCGTGGAGCGGACCGGATCGAGCACCTGTTCGGCGGTGCCCCAGCCCTGGCTCGGTCGCTGCTGGAAGAGGCCGAGCGAGTCGCGGTCGCCGTGATCGAGGTTGCGAAGTCCCGACTCCTGTGCGGCGGCCGCCAGCGCGACGACGATGCCGCGATCGGGGACGCCGAGCGCACGGCCGATGTCGACGATGAGCTGCGCGTTCCCGCGCATCTCCTCGGTGAGCACGACGTTCACGGCCGAGACGACGGCGACGGATGCCGGGCGCGGGACCGTCAGCACCTGGCCGGGCTGGAGCACCGGGTCCGCACCGAGCCGGTTGGCCGCGAGGAACTGGTCGAGGTCCACGCCGAGCCGGTCGGCGAGGTCCCAGGCGGTGTCGCCGTCGGCGACGGTGACCTGTTCGGGCGTGCCGCCCGCGGCGGTCTCCGGGCTCGGGACATCGGCCACCGGCGCGGCGGGGGCGTCGCTCACCGAGCCCGCGATCGGGAGCACGACCTGCTGGCCGGGGAAGATGAGGCTCTCGCGACCGAGGCCGTTGGCGCTCAGCAGCTGGTCGAGGTCGACGCCGTACCGGTCGGCGATCCCGCCCATCGTGTCGCCGGCGACCACCGTGTGCCGGGCGATCTCGGGTGCGCGGTCGCTCGGGCGCGGCGTCGAGCCGCCGGGGAGGACGAGGCGCTGGCCGGGGAAGATCAGGCTGGACCAGCCGAGGCCGTTCGCCGCGAGGAGTTCGGCGGTGGAGAGTCCGTAGCGCTCGGCGATCCCGCTCACCGTGTCGCCGTCGGCCACGGTGACCTCGGCGGGGACCGCGCCCGCGACGGAGCGGACCGCGCCGGCGCCGTTCGCGGTGGTCTTCGCCTTCGCCTGGCGTTTGAGCGGCTGCGGCGCGGCGTCCGCGGGCTGCGCGAAGCCGAGCGCCACGGCGATCGAGCTCATCACGGCGATGGGGAGGGCGATCGCTCGGGACCGGAGGCTCGGCCGCGATGCCTGGGCTCCCGCATCCGGCCGTCGCTCGAATTCGGGATCGGGCCGTGTCGTCATCTGGTTCCCCTCGTCGGCATGGATCACCGGCTGTTCGTCACGGTCGCACAGGGGAGGGGGCGAGTCAAACCCCTCGCCCGCGTGGCGCGGGACCGGCCACTCCCGCGAGCGGGCACCGGCATGGCAGGCTGGTGTCCGTGAGTGAACCAACTGCGACCGAGTGGCTGACCGTCCCCGACCTCGTCGAGCTGCTCGAGCTCTCGCCCGGGCGCGTCCGGCGACTGATCGATGATCGCCACCTGCTCGCCCGGCGCATCGACGGGGTGCTGAAGGTGCCGGCCGACTTCCTCCGCGACGGTGCGCCCATGCCCGAGCTGCACGGCACCGCGGTCGTCCTGCACGATGCGGGCTTCAGCGACGCCGAAGCGCTCGACTGGCTGATCGGCGAGGAGGACAGCCTCGGCACCACGCCGATCGCAGCGCTCCGCGCCGGACGCAAGGCCGAGGTTCGCCGGGTGGCTCAGGCGCTCGCCTGATCGACGAGCCGGGGCATCCCGGATCCGACCGCGCCGATGCGGCGCGGTCTCGCCGACTAGCTGACCCGCTTCGCGACCGAGCGCGCGAGGGCGCCGAGCTCGGCGCGCGCGTGCTCGCTGATCGGTGCATCCGCGAGTGCGGCCGTCGCCGACTGCAGCTGCCGGGTGATGAGCGCCTCGATCTCGTCGACCGCGCCGCAGTCGTTCAGCGTCTGCTGCAGCATCCGCACCTGCTCCGCGTCGAGCTCGGGGTCGCCGAGCAGCTCGTCGAGCAGACGGCGGGTGCCCGGGGCGAGGCGCTCGCGCGCCATCGCGATCAGCATCGTGCGCTTCCCCTCGCGGAGGTCGTCGCCCGCGGGCTTGCCGGTGAGCTCGGGGTCGCCGAACACGCCGAGCAGGTCGTCGCGGAGCTGGTAGGCGATCCCCAGCGGGAGCCCGAAGGCGCGGAGGGCCGCCGCCTGCGCCGGGCTCGCGCCGCCGATGGCCGCGCCGATGGCGAGCGGCGCCTCGACGCTGTACTTCGCCGCCTTGTAGACGATGACCCGCTCGGCCCGCAGCTGCTGCTCCTCGTCGGGCTGCGCGATCCAGGCGTGCTCCTCGAGGACGTCGAGGTACTGGCCGGCGGTGACCTCGGTGCGCATCCGCATGAACTCGACGCGGGCGGCGCGCGCGTCGGCGCGCTGCTCGAGCAGCTCCAGCCCCTCGTCGAGGAGCTCGTCGCTCCAGCCGAGCAGGAGGTCGCCGAGCAGGATCGCCGCGGAGCGGCCGAACTGCTCGCCGTCACCGACCCAGCCGGACTCGCCGTGCAGGCGCTCGAACAGCCGGTGCGCGCTCGGGGCGGAACGGCGCGTGTCCGAGTTGTCGATGAGGTCGTCGTGCACGAGCGCCGCGGCGTGGAAGAGTTCGAGCGCGGCGGCGGCCGCGATCACGGGGGAGCGATCGCGCGAGTCGGGCCCGTCGAACGGGTCGAACGACCCGCCTGTGGCCGCCTCCCAGCCCCAGTAGCAGAACAGCGCGCGGAAGCGTTTGCCTCCGCTGAGAAAGCGCTTCGAGAATGCGCCGAGTGGGGCGAGGTCGCCCGATACGGCATCGAGAATAGAGGTACGGTCGCTGAGGAAATCCTCGATTCGATCGTGAACCAGGTCGACCAGTCGGGAACCGTGTGCCACCCGCCTAGCCTAGCGAGGCGCAGCGGCGTTAGAATCGACGTAGGATGCGTTGATCCCGAAAGAGGGGAATGAGATGCCGCTTTCAGAGCAGGAGCAGCGCCTTCTCGAAGAGATGGAGCGCAATCTCTACCGCAACGACGCCGATTTCGTTCAGGCGGTCGGCGGACGACGAGGCGGGGTGGACTACCGACGCCTGGTCATCGGCGTGCTGATCGCCCTCGTCGGCATCGGTGCGCTCATCGCAGGCGTGGCACTGCAGATCCCCGTCGTCGGCATCCTCGGCTTCGCCGCGATGTTCGCCGGCGTCCTCTTCTCGATGACCCGCTCGCGGCGCGGGGCCGGCCAGCCGTCGCCCGTCGATCCCGTCGACGCTGCGCGGGGTCAGCGCCAGCAGCGCCCGAAGGCGGGGTTCATGGATCGTCTGAACGACCGCTGGGACCGCCGGCAGGACGGACAGGGCTGACCCAGGGGGCATCCCTCCACCGCACTCCTCCACTTCGCACCACCCGCGGGCCGATCGATTCGATCGGCCCGCTTTTTCGTGCCCGCACGTGCCCGGATTCCCGCCGATCGGTGCGTCGCCGCCAGCGCTGACGCGGTGCTCGCGTGCCCCGTCGCACGAGCGGATGCCGCGGCGCGCCCGGTTTTCCTCCCTCTCCCGTGATTTCCCTCCACTTCCCACCACGCTGAAAATCCGCGGAATTCCGGACTTCTCTGGCGCCAAACACTCGCAACTCCGGGGAGTTTCATTGATTGGGGGATGAGAGTGGAGTAAAGTGGGGCCACCTGGATCCTGGCCGGAGGAAAGGGGGTGGGGGATGTTTCTCGGTACGTACGAGCCGAAGCTCGACGAGAAGGGGCGCATCATCCTGCCCGCGAAGTTCCGGGAGGAGCTCTCCAGCGGCCTCGTCCTCACGCGCGGCCAGGAGCGCTGCATCTACGTCTTCAGCGCTCGCGAGTTCGAGCAGATGAGCGACAAGATCCGCCAGGCGCCCGTCACCAGCAAGCAGGCGCGCGATTACATGCGCGTCTTCCTGTCCGGGGCATCCGCCGAGACGCCCGACAAGCAGCACCGGGTGACGATCCCCGCCACGCTCCGCGGCTACGCCGGGCTCGACCGCGACCTCGCCGTCATCGGCGCGGGCAGCCGGGTCGAGATCTGGGACGCCGAAGCGTGGCAGCACTACCTCGCCGAGCAGGAAGCGGCGTTCGCCGAGACCGCGGAGGAGGTGATCCCGGGGCTCTTCTGAGCTCCTCGGGCGCTGACTCCCAGCCGTCGCACCTGGTGCACTTCCCCGCATCAGGGTCACGGATGGGGATCAGGACCCGAGGCACTCGGGATCGGAGAAGGAACATGGACCTCGATCGCATCCACACCCCAGTCATGCTCGACCGCACGGTCGAGCTCCTCGCCCCCGCCCTCGAGGCGCCGGGCGCCGTCCTCGTCGACGCCACGCTCGGCATGGGCGGGCACAGCCGGGCGTTCCTGGAGCGGTTCCCCGGCCTCACGGTCATCGGGCTCGACCGCGACCTCGAGGCGCTCGCGATCGCGAAGGAGCGGCTCGCCGGCTTCGGCGACCGCGCCCGCTTCGTGCACACGGTCTACGACGGCATCGCCGAGGCGATCCGCGGCGAGGGGTACGACGAGGTGCAGGGCGTCCTGTTCGACCTCGGCGTCTCCTCGCTCCAGCTCGACCGGGCGGAGCGCGGTTTCGCCTACGCGAAGGACGCCCCGCTCGACATGCGGATGGACCCCTCGCGCGGACGCACCGCGGCGGACGTGATCGCCGAGGCGGACGAGGACGAGCTGCGACGCATCTTCCTCGACTACGGCGAGGAGAAGCTCGCGGCCCGGTACGCCCGAGCGATCGTCCGGGCGAGGGCCGAGCAGCCGATCACGCGTTCGGGGGAGCTCGTGCAGATCCTGCACGACGCGACGCCGGTCGCGATCCAGCGTCAGGGCCACCCGGCCAAGCGCGTCTTCCAGGCGCTCCGCATCGAGGTGAACGAAGAACTCTCGGTGCTCGCCGCCGCCGTTCCGGCCGCGCTCGACTCGATCGCGGTCGGCGGACGCATCGTCGTCCTCTCCTACCAGTCGCTCGAGGACCGCCTCGTGAAGCGGGAGCTGCAGGCGGCGTCCAGCTCCACCGCTCCCGCGGGGCTCCCGATGGAGCTGCCCGAGCACAAGCCCCGGTTCCGGCTGCTCGTCCGCGGAGCGGAGCTCGCGAGCGAGGCCGAGCAGGCCGAGAACCCCCGTGCCAAGCCGGTGCGCCTCCGCGCCGCCGAACGAGTGAGGAGCGCCGCATGAGCGCTGTGCCGGCCCAGTCGCTGCCCGCCCCGCTGCGCGGCGCACCCGCCGAGGCCCCGGCCCGCCGGCTCCGCCTGGTGCCCGACGCCGTCCGGCGGCGGAAGCCGCGGATCGCCTACGCGATCATCGCGCTCGGCGCGATCATCCTCGTGGCCGCGGCGCAGCTCGTGCTCTCCGTCGCGATGACGCAGGGCGCCTACGAGCTCGACTCGTTGCGGGTGCAGCAGACGAAACTCGAGCGCGACCGGCAGATCGTCGGCGAGGAGCTCGACGCGCTGCAGTCGCCGCAGAACCTCGCCCGCAACGCCGAGGAGCTCGGCATGGTGCCGAACACGACGCCCGTCTACCTGCGGCTGTCCGACGGCGCCGTGCTCGGCCAGCCGCAGGCTGCCGGCGACGGTGCCGCGGCATCCGGGCCGCTCGTCCCGAATTCGCTGATCACCGACGTGCCGCTCGTGAACCAGCCGACGCCGAGCGACAATGCCAGCGGAGGAACAGGCGCGGGAGCGTCCTCGGGGGCCGATGCGCAGCTGGTGCCGCCGGGCGCCCTGCCCACTCCGGACACGCACTGATCCACCAGGGGGCGCACGAGGCATGAAGCAGACGAGCCGGTACCCGATGCGGCGCGTGATCGTGGCCGGGGCGTTGCTCATCGCCTTCGTCGCGGTCTTCGTCGTGAAGCTCGTCGAGATCCAGGTGGTGCGGGCCGAGGAGTACAACGCCGAGGCCGAGCAGGTGCGGAGCACCTCGCAGACGATCTACGGGGCGCGGGGCGACATCGTCGACGCCAACGGCACGGTGCTGGCCGACTCGGTGATGCGGTACGACATCACGCTCTCGCCGAAGCAGGCGAAGGCGCGCGAGGCGGAGGACCCGGGGCAGCTCGAGAAGAACGCCACCGAGCTCGGTGCCGCGCTCGGGGTCCCGGCCGCGCAGATCGTCGCCGTCATCGAGCAGAGCCTCGCCGAGAACCCGGACTCCGACTACGCCTACGCGGCGAAGCAGGTCGACGTGAAGACCTTCGACGCCGTGATGGCGCTGAAGGTGCCGTGGGTGTACTCGGAGGAGCATCCGGGGCGCATCTATCCGAACGGCGCCGTCGCCGGCAACCTCCTCGGCTGGATCAACGACGACGGCGAACCGGCCGGCGGCCTCGAGGCGGCGCAGGACCAGTGCCTCGCCGGCGTCGACGGCGAGGAGACGTCGCTGCACTCGCTGAAGGACTGGGTCGACATCCCGGGCACCGAGCGCACCGTGAAGGAGGCCGAGCCGGGCGGCACGCTGAAGCTGACCATCGACGCGGACCTCCAGTGGGAGGTGCAGCGGATCCTCGCCGCCCGGGTCGAGGAGGTCGGTGCCGAGTGGGGCATGGTCACAGTGATGAACGCGAAGACCGGCGAGCTGCTGGCCGTCGCGGATGTGCCGACGGTCGACCCGAACGACCCCTCCGCGACCGATGTGGAGGACCGGGGTTCGCGCTCGTTCACGGCGCCCTTCGAGCCCGGCTCGACCTTCAAGGCGCTCACGGCGGCGTCGGTCATCGACGCGGGACAGGCCGATCCCACGAGCGGGGTCGTCGCCCCGTACCGGATCACCCCCGGCAACGCCGACATCAACGACTCCGACTACCACGACGATGAGCGCCTCACGCTGACCGGCGTGCTCATCGACTCCTCGAACACGGGCATGTCGCAGTTCGGCGAGCGGGTGAGCGACGCGCAGCGCTACCAGGACATGCTCGACTTCGGCCTCGGCGCCGAGAGCGAGGTCGGCTTCCCGGCCGAAGAACCGGGCGACCTCCATGGCGGCCCGGACTACTGGGCCACCGACGACCAGACGAAGTACGCCACGATGTTCGGTCAGGGCCTCACGACGACCGCGATCCAGATCGCGAGCGCCTACCAGACGCTCGCGAACCACGGCGTCCGGATGCCGGTGCAGCTCGTGCAGGGCTGCGAGCGCGCCGACGGCACCGTGACGGGGAAGCCCGACCGGACGCCGCGGGAGGTCGTCTCGGCCACTGCGGCCGACGAGACCACGGCGATGCTCGAGCGGGTGTACCTCGAGGGCTGGCTGGCCGAGCAGTGGAACATCCCCGGATACCGGGTCGCGGCGAAGACCGGGACCGCGCAGGTCGCGGACGGGCAGGGCGGCTACCGCAGCGAGTACCTGGTGTCGGTGTCGGGGTACGCGCCGGCCGACGATCCGCAGTACGTCGTTTCGGTCAGCATCTTCGATGCCGTTAAGATGAACTCGTCCGCCGCATCCGCTCCCGTCTTCCGAGATGTGATGAGCCAGGTGCTGAAGAAGTATCGGACCGTTCCATCCGGCGCCCCGGCGCCCGAACTGCCAGCAAGCTGGTGAGAAAGTTGGATTCGTGACCGGCACGCCTCCCACGGCACTCCGGCCGCAGCAACCGAATCCCAGATCGCTCCGCGAGCTCGCGGGGGAGTTCGATCTGGTGGTGCGCGGCGATCTCGACGGGCTCGAGGTGACGGGCGCCGCGCTGTCGAGCCGCGCGGTGCGGCCCGGCGATCTCTACGTCGGCCTGCCCGGGCGCAACGCCCACGGCGCCGATTTCGCCGTCGAGGCCGCGAAGAACGGCGCGGTCGCGATCCTCACGGACGCGGACGGCGCCGAGCGCGCGGCCGGATCCGGGCTGCCGGTCCTGCTCGTCGACGACGCCCGTGCGGCGCTCGGCGACGTGGCGGCGTGGATCCACGGCACCGCCGACAACCCCGCGACGCTCTTCGGCGTCACGGGGACGAACGGCAAGACGAGCGTCGTGTACCTCCTCGACGGCATCCTCCGCCAGCTCGGCGTGGTCGCCGGCCTCACCTCGACCGCGGAGCGCCGCATCGGCGACGAGGCGGTCACGAGCTCGCTCACCACCCCGGAGGCGAACGAACTGCACGCGCTCCTCGCGCGCGCCCGCGAGCTCGACGCCCGCGCCTTCGGCATCGAGGTCTCCGCGCAGGCCCTCAGCCGGCACCGGGTCGACGGGATCGTCTTCGACGTCGTCGGCTTCACGAACCTCAGCCACGACCACCTCGACGACTACGCCTCGATGGACGAGTACTTCGAGGCGAAGCTCGCCCTGTTCCAGCCCGACCGGGCGCGCCGCGGCGTCGTCACGGTCGACTCGGAGTGGGGACGCCGCCTCGCCGCTGACTCCGGCATCCCGGTCACGACCCTCACCACCCGCCCGGACGTCGCGGCCGAGTGGCGGATGACGATCGGCGCCGAGCTCGCCGCGAGCACCTCCTTCGTGCTCGAGGGCCCGGCCGGCCGCCTCGAGACGTCCGTGCCGATCGTCGGCTGGTACATGGCGGCGAACGCGGCGCTCGCGATCGTCATGCTCGTCGAAGCCGGCTACGAGCTCGACCGGATCTCGTCCGCGCTCGAGCGCGACGGCGGCATCCGCGCGTACATCCCCGGGCGCGCCGAGCGGATCTCCGGCGATGGCGGCCCGCTCGTCTACATCGACTACGGGCACAGCCCGGATGCCTTCCTGCAGACGCTCGGCGCCATCCGGCGGTTCACCCCCGGCCGGCTCATCATGGTCTTCGGCGCCGACGGCGACCGCGACACCACGAAGCGCGCCGAGATGGGGGCCATCGCCGCCCGCGGGGCCGACGCGCTCATCATCACCGACTTCCATCCCCGCTGGGAAGACCCGGCAGCCATCCGAGCGAGCCTCATCGCCGGCGCGGTCGCCGCCGTCCCCGAGCGCGAGATCCACGAGGTCGCCGACCCGCGGGCCGCGTTCCGCGCGGCGCTGGACCTCGCGGGCGAGGGCGACGCCATCCTCTACGCCGGACCCGGGCACGAGGACTACCACGAAGTGAAGGGCGAGAAGATCCCGTACTCCGCCAGAGACGATGCCCGTGCCGCGCTCCGCGAAGCCGGGTGGCCCGCATGATCGCGCTGACGCTCGCCGAGATCGCCGACGCGGTCGGCGGCGAGCTCCACCCCGCCGGGGCCGATCCCGAAGTCCGCGTCGACGGGCCGGTCACGACCGACTCCCGAGAGGTCGTCCGAGGCGGCCTCTTCGTCGCCAAGCGCGGCGAGTTCGACGACGGCCACCGCTTCGCCGGAGGTGCTGCCGAGGCCGGGGCCGCCCTGCTCATCGTCGAGGAGCCGCTGGCGCTCGACGTGCCGCAGATCGTCGTCGACGACTCGGTCGACGCGCTCGGCCGGCTCGCCACCGAGGTGGTCGCCCGCGTGCGCGCCCTCGGCCGGCTCCGCATCGTCGGCGTCACGGGCTCGAACGGCAAGACGACGACGAAGAACCTGCTGCGCACCGTGCTCGAGCGGGTCGGCGAGACGGTCGCCGCGCGGAAGTCCTTCAACAACGAGGTCGGGGCCCCGATCACGATGCTCGAGCTCACCGAGTCGACGGAGTTCCTCGTCGCCGAGATGGGCGCCTCCGGCGTCGGCGAGATCGCGCGACTCGTGCGGATGGCTCGTCCGGACATCGGCATCGTGCTGAAGGTCGGGCTCGCGCACGCCGGCGAGTTCGGCGGCATCGAGCAGACCGTGCGGGCGAAGAGCGAGATGGTCACCGATCTCCTCGAGACCGACGTCGCGGTGCTGAACGCGGACGACCCGCGGGTCGCCCCGATGGCGGCGCTCACCCGTGCCCGCGTCGTGCGGTTCGGCCTCGGCGACGACGCCGAGGTGCGGGCGACGGACATCCGCGTGCACAGCCGCGGCACCGACTTCACGGTGACCGTGCCGGGCGGCGAGTCCGCCCGCCTCGCGTTCGGCGTGCTCGGAGAGCACCACATCATGAACGCCCTCGCTGCCGTCGCGGCCGCGCGCGAGCTCGGCGTGCCGCTCGCCGGCATCGTCGAGGCGCTCGAGTCCGTGACCCTCGCCGAGCACGGCCGGATGGAGGTGCTCGGCGGCCGCGACGACATCACGGTCATCAACGACGCCTACAACGCCAGCCCCGACTCGATGGCCGCCGCACTGAAGACGCTCGCCCAGGTGAAGCGGGACGGCGCCCGCACCTTCGCCGTGCTCGGCGAGATGAGCGAGCTCGGCGAGTTCTCCGGCGACGAGCACGATCGCATCGGCCTGCTCGCCGTACGGCTCGGCATCTCCCAGCTCGTCGTCGTCGGCACGGGCGCGAGGCGCCTGCACATCTCGGCCATCAACGAGGGTTCGTGGGACGGGGAGTCCGCCTTCGTCGAGACGCAGGACGAGGCCTTCGAGCTCGTCACCGCGCAGGCGCGCCCCGGGGACACGATCCTCGTGAAATCTTCGAACTCGGCGGGGCTTCGTCACCTCGGCGACCGACTGGGAGAATGGTTCTCGTGAGAGCACTGCTGACTGCCGGAGCGTTGTCGCTCGCCTTCACGCTGTTCCTGACGCCGGTGTTCATCCGGGTGTTCGTCCGCTTGGGGTGGGGGCAGTTCATCCGTGATGATGGGCCGCAGTCGCATCATGTGAAGCGCGGGACGCCCACGATGGGTGGGATCATCTTCATCCTGGGCACGCTGTTCGGGTACTTCGGCGCGACGTTGCTGAGCGGTGAGGGCGCGACGGCGTCGGCGCTGCTGGTGCTGTTCATGATGGTCGGGCTCGGCGTGGTCGGGTTCATCGACGACTTCCTGAAGACGCGGAAGAAGCAGAGCCTGGGGCTCGGCGGCTGGGCGAAGGTCGCCGGGCAGGTCGTGGTCGCGGGGACGTTCGCGCTGCTGGCGCTGCAGTTCCCGAACGCGCAGGGCACGACGCCGGCGGATACGAAGATCTCGTTCATCCGGGATCTGCCGCTGGACTTCATGGTGTTCGGCACGATCGCCGGCACGATCCTGTACGTGATCTGGATCTGCCTCATCTCGACGGCGGCGTCGAACGGGGTGAACGTCACCGACGGGCTCGACGGCCTCGCCGGCGGGGCGTCGATCCTCGCGATCGGCTCGTTCGTGGTCATCGGGTTCTGGCAGTTCAACCAGGCCTGCGCGAATCCGAACCTGAACCAGGCGGATGCCTACCGCTGCTACGAGGTGCGTGACCCGCTGGATCTCGCGATCGTCGCGACGGCGATCGTCGGCGGGTTGATCGGGTTCCTGTGGTGGAACACGAACCCGGCGAAGATCTACATGGGCGACACGGGGTCGTTGGCCCTCGGCGGGGCGCTCGCGGCGCTCGCGATCGTGAGCCGCACGGAGCTGCTCCTGGTGCTGATCGGCGGGCTGTTCGTGATCGAGACGGGCTCGGTGATCGTGCAGCGGGCGTACTTCAAGCTCACCCACGGCAAGCGGATCTTCCTGATGAGCCCGATCCACCACCACTTCGAGTTGAAGGGCTGGGCCGAGGTCACGATCGTGGTGCGGTTCTGGATCATCGGCGGCCTCCTCGTCGCCGCCGGCGTCGGCAGCTTCTACCTCGAATGGCTCCAGAGCTGATGACCGACGGTTCCGCAGAGCGGCTCGACGGCCTCACCAGCTGGCACGCCGATTGGACGGGGCTCCGCGTGGCGGTGCTCGGCCTCGGCGTCACCGGCTTCGCCGTCGCCGACACGCTCACCGAGCTCGGCGCCGAGGTGCTCGTGCTCGCCCCGGCGCGAGACGACGACCGCGCCCGGATCCTCGAGGTGATCGGCGCGCGGCTCGTCACCGACCCGCTGGTGGAGGTGCCCGCCGAGCTGTCCGCATTCGCGCCGGAGCTCCTCATCGCCTCGCCCGGGTTCCACCCGGACCATCCGGTGCTCGAGTGGGCTGCGGCCGAGGGCGTCCCGGTCTGGGGCGACATCGAGCTGGCCTGGCGCGTCCGCGACAAGGTCGAGTCCGCCGAGTGGGTTCTCGTGACGGGCACGAACGGCAAGACGACGACGACGCAGCTCGCGGCGACGTTCCTCGCGGCGAACGGCCTCCGTGCCGCACCGTGCGGGAACATCGGGGTGCCGGTGCTCGACGCCGTCCGCGATCCGCAGGGCTTCGACGTGCTCGTCGTCGAGCTCTCGAGCTACCAGCTGCACCACGTCCCGACGAGCGGGCCGGGTGCGCTGCATCCGCTCGCGAGCGTCTGCCTGAACCTCGCCGACGACCACCTCGACTGGCACGGCTCCTTCGCGGGCTATCGCGACGCGAAGGCCAAGGTCTACGCGAACACGAAGCTCGCCTGCGTCTACAACCGGGCCGACGAGGCGACGCGCCGCATGGTCGAGGACGCCGAGGTCGAGGAGGGCGCGCGCGCCATCGGCTTCGGCCTCGACGTCCCGGGACCGAGCGACTTCGGCGTGGTCGAGGGCATCCTCTGCGATCGTGCGTTCCTCGACGACCGCCATCGCACCGCGCTCGAGATCATCACCCTCGCCGAGCTCGAACCCCGCGGCCTCGATGCGCCGCACATCGTGCAGAACATCCTCGCCGCCGCGGCGCTCGCCCGGGCGGCGGGCGTGCCCGTCGGGATCATCCACGACGCGCTGGGGGAGTTCCGGCTCGACGCGCACCGCATCGAGACCGTCGCCGTCGCCGGCGGCGTGCGCTGGATCGACGACTCGAAGGCGACGAACCCGCACGCGGCGCAGGCCTCGCTGCAGGCGTTCGGCCGGGTGGTGTGGATCGTGGGCGGCCTCCTGAAGGGGGTCGACGCGGACTCGCTGGTCGCCGCGCACGTCGGACGGCTGCGCGCCGCGATCGTGATCGGCGTCGACCGTGCGGAGCTCGTCGCCGCGTTCCGCCGACACGCGCCCGAACTGCCGCTCTTCGAGGTGATCGCGCCCGACACTGAGAACGTGATGCCCGAGGCGGTCGCGCTGGCGGCCTCGGTGGCCGAGCAGGGCGATACCGTCCTGCTGGCTCCGGCCGCCGCGTCGATGGACCAGTTCACCGACTACGCGGATCGAGGCCGCAGGTTCCACGAGGCGGTCAGATCGATGCTGGGAGGTGAGGCGGATGCCGATGGCACCGCAGCCGACCCCCGAACCGGTCGCGACTGACGCGCAGGCCGAGCCGCGCGGCATGGCCGCCGCCCGGATCCGCTTCGGCCGGGTCCTGAAGGTGGAGTCGGGGGACTTCTACCTGCTCCTCGGCACCACGCTCTTCCTCGTCGTCTTCGGGCTCGTCATGGTGCTCTCGTCCTCGGTGGTGGAGTCGCGCATCGAGGACGGCGGCGCCTTCGTCCAGATCGGGCGCCAGGCCGCCTTCGCCGCGGTGGGCGTGCCGGTGATGCTGCTCGCGAGCCGGATGCCGCAACGGGTCTGGATGCTGCTCGCCTGGCCCGCCCTGGCCGTCTCCTGCCTCATGCAGCTGCTCGTCGTCGCCACCCCGCTCGGCGTCGAGGTCGGCGGCAACACGAACTGGATCTCGATCGCGGGCTTCCAGTTCCAGCCGTCCGAGATGATCAAGGTCTCGATGGTGATGTGGCTCGGCCTCATCGTGACGAAGAAGCAGGCGCAGCTCGGCGACTTCGTGCACGGCGTGCTGCCGATCCTCCTCGTCGGCGGCGGCTCGATCGGCCTCGTGCTCCTCGGCGGCGACCTCGGCACCGTGATGATCATGGGCGCGATGCTGATCGGCGCGCTGTTCCTCGTCGGCATCCGGATCCGGCTGCTGATCGGGCCCGTCCTCGTGGCCGGCCTCCTCTTCGTCATCGTGGCGTTCTCGAGCGAGAACCGGATGAAGCGCATCATGAGCTTCGTGCAGGAGAGCTGCACCAAGGTCGACGTCGACGCGTGCTGGCAGATCCAGCACGGCACCTTCGCCCTCGCGAACGGCGGGATCTTCGGTGTCGGCCTCGGCAACTCCGCGGCGAAGTGGTCGTGGCTGCCGGCTGCGGCGAACGACTTCATCTTCGCGATCATCGGCGAGGAGCTCGGACTCATCGGCGCGATCGTGGTGATCGCGATGTTCGTGCTGCTCGCGATCGCGTTCGCTCGAGTGCTCCGCGGCGCCCGGACGCCGTTCGGCAAGGCGGCGACCGCGGCGGTCATGGTGTGGGTCATCGTGCAGGCGTGTGTCAATATCGGTGTCGTGCTCCGCGTCTTCCCGGTCCTCGGCGTCCCCCTTCCGCTCGTCTCCGCAGGAGGCACCGCCCTCCTCACGACGCTCTTCGCGATCGGCATCGTGCTGTCGGTCGCACGGAACCCCGACGGCGGCGGGAGCGGGCGCTGGCTCCGAGGCGGCGCTGCGGCCCCGATGACGGCGGGCGCCGCGCGATGACCGTCTACCTCCTCGCCGGCGGCGGCACCGCCGGCCACGTGAACCCCCTGCTCGCCGTCGCCGACCGCCTCCGCGAGCGCGAACCGGATGCCGTGGTGCTCGTGCTCGGCACCGCCGAAGGGCTCGAGTCCCGGCTCGTGCCGCAGCGCGGCTACCGGCTGCTCACGATCCCGAAGGTGCCGTTCCCGCGCCGACCGAACGGGGCCGCGCTCCGGTTCCCGAAGGCGTTCAGCCGTTCGATCGGCATCGTCCGGGAGCTCATCGCGGAGCACGGCGTCGACGTCGTCATCGGCTTCGGCGGATACGTGTCCACGCCCGCCTACCTCGCCGCACGCCGGGCGGGCGTCCCGGTCGTCATCCACGAGGCGAACGCGCGACCCGGGCTCGCCAACCGGCTCGGCGCCCGCTGGGCCGCCGGCGTCGGCGTCGCCTTCCCGGGCACGCCGCTCCGCGGCGCACGGGTCGTCGGGATGCCGCTCCGCCGCGAGATCGAGACGCTCGACCGTGCGGGCACCCGCGAGGAGGGCGCCGCGTTCTTCGGCCTCGACGCCACGCGCCCGGTGCTGCTCGCGACGGGCGGCTCGCTCGGCGCCAGGCGCATCAACGGCACGATGATCGCCTCGGCCGACGGCATCGTCGCCGCCGGCTGGCAGGTGCTCCACATCGCCGGCAGCACGGCGGAGGCGAGCGATCCGGGCGTGGACGGCTACCGCTTCGTCCCGTACGCCGACCGGATGGACCTCGCCCTCGCGCTCGCGGACTTCACCGTCTCCCGCGCGGGCGCGGCGACCGTGAGCGAGCTCTCGGCGCTCGGCATCCCGGCGGTGTACGTGCCGTACCCCGTCGGCAACGGCGAGCAGCGCTTCAACGCCGCCGGCGTGGTCGAGGCGGGCGGCGGCATCCTCGTCGACGACGCGCAGTTCACCCCCGAGTGGTTCGCCTCGACCGTGCTGCCGCTCCTCGGGGACCGCGCCCGCATCGAGGAGATGGGGCGTCGCGCGCTCGGCACCGGCTTCCGCGACGGCACCGAGCGGTTCGTCGCGCTCGTCGACGAGGCGCTCGGCGATCCGCCCGCCTGAGCCGGGACGCGCCGGAAGGCGCGTAACGTGGGAGGGGAGCATCGTGCTCCCGAGCAGACACCGACCAGCGAGGAAGAGCCACCCGACGTGACGATCAAGCCCGACCCCTCCACCGAGATCCCCGCCGAGCTCGGCAACGTGCACTTCGTCGGCATCGGCGGCTCCGGCATGAGCGGCATCGCGCGCCTCATGCTCGGCGACGGGCACCGCGTGACCGGCTCCGACGTGCGCGACTCGGCCAACGTGCAGGCCCTCCGCGAGCTCGGCGCCGACATCGCGATCGGGCACGACGCGGCGAACCTCCGAGACGACGTCGACACGGTCGTCGTGACCGGCGCGCTGTGGCAGGACAACCCGGAGTACCAGCTCGCCCTCGAGCGCGGCGTCCCCGTGCTGCACCGCTCGCAGGCGCTCGCGGCGCTCATCGGCGGACGGCGCCTCGTCTCCGTGGCGGGCGCGCACGGCAAGACCACCTCGACCGGCATGATCGTCACCGGCCTGCTCGCCCTCGGCGCCCGGCCGAACTTCGTGAACGGCGGCGTCATCGAGGGGCTCGGCGTGAGCGCGGCCGCGGGCGACGGGGAGCTCTTCGTCGTCGAGGCCGACGAGTCCGACGGCTCCTTCCTGCTCTACGACACCTCGGTCGCCCTCATCACGAACGTCGACCCGGACCACCTCGACCACTACGGCTCGCGGGAGGCGTTCGAGCAGGCCTTCGTCGACTTCGCCGACCGCGCCCGCGAGCTCGTCGTGATCTCCTCCGACGATGCGGGCGCGCTCCGCGTGACGGAGCGGCTCGCGCACGCGAACGTGGTCACCTTCGGCGAGGCCGAGGGTGCGACCGTGCGCGTGCACGACATCGAGACCGACGGCCCGGTCGCGTTCGCCCTCAGTTACGCGGGCTCGGAGTACCGGGCGCGGCTGCGGGTCCCCGGCCGGCACAACGCGATCAACGCCGCGGGCGCCTTCGCGGTGCTCGTCGGGCTCGGCTTCGACCCGCAGCTCGCCCTCGACGGCATCGCCGGGTTCGCCGGCACCGGCCGCCGGTTCGAGCTGCACGGCGTGGTCGGCGGCGTGAGCGTCTACGACGACTACGCGCACCACCCGACGGAGGTCGCCGCGGCGCTGGCGGCGGCGCGAACCGTCGTCGGCGCGGGCCGGATCATCGCCGTCCACCAGCCGCACACCTACAGCCGCACCCAGGCGTTCGCGAAGGAGTTCGCGGAGGTGCTGGAGCAGTACGCCGACGAGACCGTCGTGCTCGACGTCTACGGCGCCCGCGAGGATCCGGTGCCCGGCGTCACCGGTGCGCTCGTCAGCGAGCGCTTCGACGACGCCGAGCGCGTCGCCTTCATCGCCGATTGGCAGGCGGCCGCCGATCACACGGCGCAGATCGCCCGCGACGGCGACTTCGTGATCACGCTCGGCTGCGGCGACGTGTACCGCATCGTCCCGCAGCTCCTCGCCTCGCTCGAGCGGGAGCGCGGGTGAGCTCGGGGCGCGCGTGAAGCGGCCTCAGGGCTTCGACGGGCCGCGCGCCGCGCGGCCCGGTCGTGCGCGCCCGGCGACGCCGCCGGGGCCGGCTTCGGAGCCGACCGAGGCGCGCGTCTCCCTGCAGCGGGGCGGGCTCCCGACTCGCACGGAGCCGGATGCGGTGACCGCTCCGGTTCCGGTGATCGAGGAGCTCGATCCGAATGCGACGGTGCCGCTCGGCGTCGCCCCGCTCCTCGCCCCGGCCAGGCGGGGGGATGCCGCGGGGGGAGCGGCCGCGGAGTCCGCACCCGCCGGTGCGGCGACGCCCGGGGGCGCTGCGGGGCCGGAGCGGCCGGTCAGCGATCCCAGAGCGGCGCGGAAGGCGCTGGCCGCGGCGGAGCGCGCGCGACGCCGCTACGAGCGGCGGGAGGTGCGCCGCTTCACCGCGCATTCGCGCCGGCGCCGGCGGGCGTGGCTCATCGGCATCGGTGCGGCGGCGCTGTTCGTGGGCGGCGTCCTGGCGATCGCGTACTCGCCGGCGATGGCGCTCCGCGAGGTGCGGGTCGAGGGGGCCTCGCGCATCCCGCCCGAGCAGATCCAGGCGGCGTTCGCCGGCGAGCTCGGCACGCCCCTGCCGCTCATCGGCTCGGGGGAGGTGAACACCGCCCTGCGGGCGTTCCCGCTCATCGAGACCTATTCGACGGAGCTGGTCCCGCCGGGCACGCTCATCGTCCGGATCACCGAGCGCACCCCGGTCGGCGTCGTGCAGGGCGCGAACGGGCTGGAGCTCGTCGATGCCGCGGGCGTGGTCATCGACCGTCCGGCCGAGCGGCCGGAGGGCCAGCCGCTCATCGAAGCCGGAGCCACGAACGGCGCGGGGTTCCGTGCGGCCGCCGGGGTCGTCCGGGCGCTGCCGGACGACATCCGCGGCCAGCTGGTCCGGGTGACCGCGGAGACCGCGGACGACGTGCGGCTCGAGCTCTCGAGCGGCGCCGCGGTCGTCTGGGGAAGCGCTGACGACTCGGCGTTGAAGGCCGTGGTGCTCGCCGGGCTGATGAAGAACGCGCCGCCGGACTCGGTCGGCCAGTACGATGTCTCCGCCCCGACGAGCCCCGTCACCGAGTGATTCGCCCCGTGCGCGTCCGGCCCGCCGGGGGCGGAGCGGCGTCCGAGGGATGATTCCTGGGGTCCGTTCGCGACACGCGGGGCGTCATCGCGGCGTCCGCGCGGGCGGGGACCTACCGTCGTGTTCAGGAATTGCATACGCAGCAAAACTTTAACCTTCGACTAGAGGTTCAAGGTTTCCACGGAAGGCCGGACATGTCGACAAACCAGAACTACCTCGCCGTCATCAAGGTCGTCGGCATCGGCGGTGGCGGTGTCAACGCCGTCAACCGCATGATCGAGCTCGGCCTCCGCGGCGTCGAGTTCATCGCGATCAACACCGATGCCCAGGCGCTGCTGCTGAGCGACGCGGACGTCAAGCTCGACGTCGGCCGCGACCTCACCCGGGGACTCGGCGCCGGCGCCGACCCCGAGGTCGGCCGACGCGCCGCCGAGGACCACGCCGAGGAGATCGAGGAAGCGCTCGCCGGCGCCGACATGGTCTTCGTCACCGCGGGCGAGGGCGGTGGAACCGGCACCGGCGGCGCGCCCGTGGTCGCGCGCATCGCCAAGTCGATCGGCGCCCTGACGATCGGTGTCGTCACGAAGCCGTTCAGCTTCGAGGGCAAGCGCCGGCAGACGCAGGCCGAGCAGGGCGTCGCGCGCCTGAAGGAAGAGGTCGACACCCTCATCGTCGTGCCGAACGACCGTCTGCTGGAGATCAGCGACCGCGGCATCTCGATGCTCGAGGCCTTCTCGACGGCCGACCAGGTGCTGCTCGCCGGTGTGCAGGGCATCACCGACCTCATCACGACCCCCGGCCTCATCAACCTCGACTTCGCCGACGTCAAGAGCGTCATGCAGGGCGCGGGCTCCGCGCTCATGGGCATCGGATCCTCGAGAGGGGCCGATCGGGCGATCAAGGCCGCCGAGCTCGCGGTCGCGAGCCCGCTCCTCGAAGCGTCGATCGACGGAGCGCACGGGGTGCTGCTCTCGATCCAGGGCGGTTCGAACCTCGGCATCTTCGAGATCAACGACGCCGCGCGCCTCGTGCAGGAGGCCGTCCACCCGGAGGCCAACATCATCTTCGGCGCGGTCATCGACGACACGCTCGGCGACGAGGTGCGCGTCACGGTCATCGCGGCCGGCTTCGACGGCGGCGAGCCGCAGCAGAAGCAGGCCGTCGAGGCGCGCCAGCAGGCGGCCGCCGTCCCGGCGGCGGTCGGTGCGGCGGTGGGCGTAGCCGGGGTCCTCGGGTCCGGCGAGCCCGGCGACCCGATCGCCGAGATCGACATCGACGAGCTCGTCGAGACGGCGAGCTGGGGCTCCGCCGAGCCGACCGCGAGCACGGGCGACCAGATCGTCTCCGACCCGGCCTTCGACGACGACGGCGACGACCTCGACATCCCCGACTTCCTGAAGTGAGCCCGCTCGCCGATCGGCTCGCGACGGTCCGCGCCGGCATCGCCGACGCCGCGACCGCCGCGGGGCGATCCCCGGACGAACTCACCACCATCGTCGTGACGAAGTTCCATCCGGCGTCCCTCGTCCGCGAACTGGAGACGCTCGGGGTGCACGACGTGGGGGAGAACCGCCATCAGGAGGCGCAGGCGAAGGCGGCCGAGCTCGCCGGGCTCGACCTCCGCTGGCACTTCGTCGGGCAGCTGCAGAGCAAGAAGGCGAAGCAGGTGCGCGCGTACGCCTCGGTCATCCACTCGATCGACCGGCCGGCGCTCGTGGACGTGCTGCGATCCGAGGAGACGAGCGTCGACTGCTTCGTCCAGGTCAACCTCACCGACGACCCCGGTCGCGGCGGGGTCGCGCCGTCCGAGCTCGAGGCGCTCGCGGAGCACGTCCTCGAGACCCCGGGCCTCCGACTGCTCGGCCTCATGGCCGTGGCGCCGCTCGACGAGCCGGCGCGCCCCGCGTTCGCCCGGGTGCGGGAGCTCTCGGAGCGCCTCCGGCGGATCGCGCCGGAGGCTCGCGCACTGTCGATGGGGATGTCGCACGACTACGCCGACGCGATCGCCGAGGGTGCGACACACCTGCGGATCGGCACCGCAATCACCGGGAATCGCCCGGACCGCGGTTAACCTCGAAGAGACGAAGAACACCGGAGGGCAGCGATGTCGAACCCGCTCAAGAAGACCATGGTCTACCTCGGCCTCGCCGACGAGGAGCTCGAGACCGACGCTCCCCAGCAGCAGGCTCCGGCGCAGGCCGCACCCGTCCAGGCCGCGCCCGTCGCGGCTGCCGCCCCCAAGCAGGCGCCGGTGACGCCGCTGCGCAAGCAGCACGTCCAGCCGGTCGCCCCCCAGGTGGAGATGAACGAGATCCTGACGGTGCACCCGCGCCAGTACCGCGACGCCCAGGTGATCGCCGAGTCGTTCCGCGAGGGCGTGCCGGTGATCATCAACCTGTCGCAGATGTCCGACAACGATGCGCGCCGCCTCATCGACTTCGCGAGCGGGCTCTCCCAGGGCCTCTCCGGCAAGATCGAGCGGGTCACGAGCAAGGTGTTCCTCCTCTCGCCGGCGCACGTCGTCATCTCGGGCGAGAGCGGCGAGGCCGATGACGACGTGGATGCGTCGTTCTTCACTCGCGCGTAGCCGGCGGTGGGCGCTCTCTCCGTCGTCTGGAGCATCCTCTCGACGCTGCTGCTCATCTACTTCTTCGTGATGTGGGGGCGGTTCGTCCTCGATCTCGTGCGCACCTTCAACCGCAGCTGGCGGCCGCGCGGCGGCTGGCTCGTGGTGGTGGAGGTCGTGTACACGATCACCGATCCGCTCATCAAGTTCTTCCGGCGGCTCGTGCCGCCGTTGCGCCTCGGTCCCGTGGCGCTCGATCTCGCGTGGAGCCTGGCCATGCTCGTCGTCATCGTCGCGATGACGGTGGTGTCCTGGCTCTCGCAGGTCACCGCGCTCGCAGGCTGACGATCTCCTGCGAGCATTGCGGGCCGAGACGATCGGCCCTGCGGTCGCCCGAACCCGGGTGGTACCGTAACCTGAACGTGATCCGACAGTTCGATAGTTTCGACAGATTTGAGGGTGAGCAGCCATGGCGCTAACTCCGGAAGATGTGGTCAACAAGCGCTTCCAGGCGACGAAGTTCCGTGAGGGCTATGACCAGGACGAGGTCGACGACTTCCTCGACGAGGTCGTCGTCGAGCTGCGCCGACTGAACCAGGAGAACGAGGAGCTGCGTCAGCGCCTCGCCGCCGCGGAGGCCCGCTCCGGCGACCAGCCCGTCGCCGCGGCCCCGGCCGCGCCGGCGCCCGCCGCGTTCACCGAGCCGGCCGCGCAGCCGGCCACGGTCGCCGTGCCGACGCAGCAGCCGACGCCCCAGTCGGAGCTCGACGAGCAGGCCTCCACGACGAACCTCCTCCAGCTCGCGCGCCGCCTCCACGAGGAGCACGTCCGCGAGGGCGTCGAGAAGCGCGACGCGCTGATCGCCGAGGGTCACGCGACCGCGGCCCGCCTCGTCGCCGAGGCGGAAGCCAAGCAGCGTCAGCAGATCGGCATCCTCGACCAGGAGCGCGTCGCGCTCGAGAAGCGGGTCGACGAGCTGCGGGTCTTCGAGCGGGAGTACCGCCAGAAGCTGAAGAGCTACATCGAGGGCCAGCTGCGCGAGCTCGACACCGCGACGCCGGTGCAGGTCTCGGGCAACCAGGGGTTCTCGGCCCCCGTGAGCGCCTCGGCGCAGGGTGAGCAGTCGACGCCCACCTTCCAGGGCTTTGGCGCCTGAGCGCAGCGCGAAGGTCGGCACCACCACCGCACTTCTGGTTCTCGCCGGCGCCGCCGTGGTGGCGTACGGTCTCGACCAGCTGACCAAGTACCTGGTCGTCTCGAACCTCACCGAGGGCGAGACGGTCCAGGTGCTCGGGCAGGTGCTCGAGTTCCAGTTCGTCCGGAACCCAGGTGCGGCGTTCTCGCTCGCGAGCGGGATGACCTGGATCTTCACGATCCTCGCGGCCGGCGTCATCACCTTCATCATCTGGTTCGCCCGGCGCATCAAGTCCGTCGCGTGGGCCATGGTGTTCGGTCTGCTCCTCGGCGGCGTCCTCGGCAATCTGACCGATCGGCTGTTCCGCGAGCCGAGCTTCGGGCTCGGGCACGTGATCGACTTCATCTCGACGCCCTGGATGCTGCCGGCGATCTACAACGTCGCCGACATCTCGATCGTGTCGAGCATGGCCCTGTTCATGATCCTGACGATCCGCGGTATCGGCCTGGACGGCTCGCGCGAGGTCCGTCCGACCAAGCAGTCCGAGGCCGGCGAGGCGGCGGATGCCGAGGCGCAGACGCCGGCCGGGTCGGAGTCCGCGGGCGGCGACGCCGAGACCGGCTCCCGCGCGAGCACGGCGTCGCCGCGGCCGAGCGAGTCCTGATGGAGCACCGCTCCCTGCCCGTCCCCGACGGGCTCGAGGGCGTCCGCGTCGACCAGGGCCTCGCGAAGCTCCTCGGCTTCTCGCGCACCCAGGCGGCCGATGTCGCCGCCGCAGGTGGAGTGCTCCTCGACGGATCGCCCGCCGGCAAGTCCGACCGGCTCCGGGCGGGCGCCTGGCTCGAGGTGAGCTGGGAGCCGCCGCGCACCCTCGAGGTCGAGGCCATCGAGGTGCCCGACCTCGGCATCGTCCACGACGGCGACGAGATCGTCGTCGTCGACAAGCCCGCCGGGGTCGCCGCGCATCCCTCGCTCGGCTGGCACGGCCCCACGGTGGTCGGCGCGCTCGCGGCGGCCGGGTTCCGCATCTCCACCTCGGGCGCCCCCGAGCGTCAGGGCGTCGTGCACCGGCTCGACGCGGGCACGAGCGGCCTGATGGTCGTCGCGAAGTCGGAGCGCGCGTACACCGCGCTGAAGCGCGCCTTCCACGACCGCGAGGTCGAGAAGATCTATCACACGGTCGTGCAGGGGCATCCGGATCCGCTCGCGGGCACGATCGACGCGCCGGTCGGACGCCATCCGCGGTCCGAGTGGAAGTTCGCCGTCGTCGCCGACGGCAAGCACGCCGTCACCCACTACGAGACGATCGAGGCGTTCCCGTCGGCCTCCCTGCTCGAGGTCCACCTCGAGACCGGCCGGACGCACCAGATCCGCGTCCACATGGCGGCGCAGCGGCATCCGTGCGTGGGCGACGCGATGTACGGGGCCGACCCGACCATCTCGGCCCGGCTCGGGCTCGAGCGCCAGTGGCTGCACGCGAAGCAGCTGGCCTTCGTGCACCCGGGTTCGGGGGAGTGGGCCACCTACCAGTCGGAGTATCCGGCGGATCTCGCGCACGCCCTCGAGGTGCTGCGGGCCGACTGACGCCCGCCGCGGCGTGCGGCCGGGCCGAGTGTGGGCGGCTCGCCGTAGACTCTCAGACACCCCAGATCCACCACCAGCACCATCCGAAGAGGAGCCCCGTGGCCGCCGATTCCTTCGTTCATCTGCACGTGCACTCCGAGTACTCGATGCTCGACGGCGCCGCGAGAATCGGGGAGCTCATCAAGGCCGCGCAAGGCCAGGAGATGCCGGCCGTCGCGGTCACCGACCACGGCAACGTGTTCGGCGCCTACGACTTCTGGAAGCAGGCGACCGACGCCGGCATCAAGCCCATCATCGGCACCGAGGCGTACCTCACTCCGCGCACCGATCGGCGCGACAAGACCCGCGTGCGGTGGGGCGACGGCGGCGGCGACGACGTCTCGGGCTCGGGCGCCTACACGCACATGACGCTCCTCTCCGAGACGACGGAGGGCATGCACAACCTCTTCCGACTCTCGAGTCGCGCCTCCATCGAGGGCTACTACTTCAAGCCCCGCATGGACCGCGAGCTCCTGCAGACCTACTCGAAGGGGCTCATCGCGACCACCGGCTGCCCCTCGGGCGAGGTGCAGACGCGCCTGCGGCTCGGCCAGTACGACGAGGCGGTGAAGGCCGCGGCGGAGTTCCGCGACATCTTCGGCCGCGAGAACTTCTTCTGCGAGATCATGGACCACGGTCTCGGCATCGAGAAGCGCATCATGGACGACCTGTTCCGTCTCGCGAAGGACCTCGGGCTGCCGCTCGTCGCGACCAACGACCTGCACTACACGCACGCGCACGACGCGAAGAGCCACGCCGCCCTCCTCTGCGTGCAGTCCGGCTCCACGCTCGACGACCCGAACCGCTTCAAGTTCGACGCCGACGAGTTCTACCTGAAGTCCGCCGCCGAGATGCGGCACCTCTTCCGCGATCACCCCGAGGCCTGCGACAACACGCTCGCGATCGCCGAGCGCTGCGACGTCCAGTTCAACACCAGCGCGAACTACATGCCGCGCTTCCCCGTCCCGGCGGGGGAGAACGAGGAGAGCTGGTTCGTGAAGGAGGTCGAGAAGGGGCTGCACCTCCGGTACCCGGGCGGCATCCCCGAAGACGTCCGCAAGCAGGCCGACTACGAGGTCGGCGTGATCAGCCAGATGGGCTTCCCCGGCTACTTCCTCGTCGTCGCCGACTTCATCAACTGGTCGAAGGAGAACGGCATCCGGGTCGGGCCGGGCCGTGGCTCCGGCGCAGGCTCGATGGCGGCCTACGCGATGAAGATCACCGACCTCGACCCCCTGCAGCACGGGCTCATCTTCGAGCGCTTCCTGAACCCCGACCGCGTCTCCATGCCCGACTTCGACGTCGACTTCGACGAGCGCCGGCGCGGCGAGGTGATCAAGTACGTCACCGAGAAGTACGGCGAGGAGCGCGTCGCGCAGATCGTCACCTACGGCACGATCAAGGCCAAGCAGGCGCTGAAGGACTCGGGCCGCGTGCTCGGGTTCCCCTTCTCGATGGGCGAGAAGCTGACGAAGGCGATGCCGCCCGCGGTCATGGGCAAGGACATCCCGCTCTCGGGCATCGTCGACAAGGACCACCCCCGCTACAAGGAGGCGGGCGACATCCGGGCGATCATCGAGACGGATGCCGAAGCCCGCACGGTCTTCGACACGGCGCTCGGCCTGGAGAACCTGAAGCGCCAGTGGGGCGTGCACGCCGCCGGCGTGATCATGTCGAGCGATCCGCTCATCGACATCATCCCGATCATGAAGCGGGAGCAGGACGGCCAGATCGTCACGCAGTTCGACTATCCCGCGTGCGAGTCCCTCGGGCTCATCAAGATGGACTTCCTCGGGCTGCGCAACCTCACGATCATCGACGACGCGCTCGACAACATCGAGGCGAACCGCGGGTTCCGCCCGGTGCTCGAGGAGCTCGCGCTCGACGACCAGCCGGCCTACGACCTGCTGTCGCGCGGCGACACGCTCGGCGTGTTCCAGCTCGACGGCGGGCCGATGCGGTCGCTGCTCCGGCTCATGAAGCCCGACAATTTCGAGGACATCTCGGCCGTCATCGCCCTGTACCGTCCGGGCCCGATGGGTGCGAACTCGCACACGAACTACGCGCTGCGCAAGAACGGGCTGCAGGAGATCACGCCGATCCACCCCGAGCTCGCCGAGCCGCTGAAGGACATCCTCGACACGAGCTACGGTCTCATCATCTACCAGGAGCAGGTGATGGCGATCGCGCAGCGGGTGGCCGGCTTCTCGCTCGGTCAGGCCGACATCCTCCGCCGCGCGATGGGCAAGAAGAAGAAGTCGGAGCTCGACAAGCAGTACGAGGGCTTCTCGCAGGGCATGATCGACAACGGCTACTCCGAGGGCGCGATCAAGATGCTCTGGGACATCCTGCTGCCCTTCTCCGACTACGCCTTCAACAAAGCGCACTCGGCCGCCTACGGCGTGCTCAGCTACTGGACCGCGTACCTGAAGGCCCACTACCCGGCCGAGTACATGGCGGCGCTCCTCACGAGCGTCGGCGATGCGCGCGACAAGCTCGCCCTCTACCTGAACGAGTGCCGACGCATGGGCATCAAGGTGCTCCCGCCCGACGTCAACGAGTCGATCGGCTTCTTCGCCGCCGTCGGCGACGACATCCGCTTCGGTCTCGGCGCTGTCCGCAACGTCGGCTTCAACGTGGTCGACGCGATCCGCGCCGCACGAGACGAGAAGGGACGCTTCGAGTCGTTCCACGACTTCCTGAAGAAGTCGCCGCTGCAGGTCGCCAACAAGCGCACCGTCGAGTCGTTGATCAAGGCCGGTGCGTTCGACTCGCTCGGCGACACCAGGCGAGCGCTGGTGGAGACCCACGAATCCGCCGTCGACGGCGCGGTGGCGACCAAGCGGGTCGAGGCGACCGGTCAGGCGGGCTTCAACTTCGACGACCTCTTCGACGAGGGCGAGCAGTCGGAGGTGACCTCGCAGGTGCCGCCCCGTCCCGAGTGGCCGAAGAGCACGAAGCTCGCCTTCGAGCGCGAGATGCTCGGGCTCTACGTCTCCGACCATCCGCTCGCCGGCCTCGAGGTGCCGCTCGCGAAGCACGCCTCCACGTCGATCGCAGATCTCACGAGCTCGGAGCACACGCAGGACGGCGACACCGTCGTGGTCGCGGGCCTCGTCACGAGCGTGCAGCACCGCATCGCGAAGTCCTCGGGCAACCAGTACGGCATGATCCAGGTCGAGGACTTCTCGGGCGAGATCACGGTCATGTTCATGGGAAAGGCGTACCAGGAGTTCGCGCCCGGGCTGCAGGCCGACTCGATCGCGGTCGTCCGGGGCCGGGTGAGCATGCGCGACGACGGCATGAACCTGCACGCGTTCAGCGTGTTCACGCCCGACCTCGGCCAGGGCGACGAGAGCGGTCCCGTCATGATCTCCCTCCAGGACGTGCGGGCGACGACCGACACGATCACCGCCCTCGGCGAAGTGCTCGCGCGGCATCGCGGCGACACCGAGGTGCGGCTCCGGCTCGTGAAGGGCGGCACCGCGCGCGTGTTCGAGGTGCCGCACCCGGTGCGGGTGACCGCGGACTTCTACGGCGAGCTGAAGAGCCTGCTCGGCCCCAACTGCTTGAGCTGAGCCGCCCGTCCTGCCGGCGCGGCGCGCGCCCCGGCCTCGCTAGGCTGGAGCCCTGATGCTGCGAACGATCGATCTCCGCGGAACCCGTCCGACCCAGCGCGAGCTGCTCGCGCTCGTTCCCCGCGCCGGCACCGACGTGTCGGCGGCGCTCGACACGGCTCGGGCGCTCGTGGAGGAGGTCCGCGAGCACGGTGCGACGGCGCTCCTCGAGCAGGCGGAGCGGCTCGACCGGGTGCGCCCGCCGGCCATCCGCGTGCCCGAGGCCGAGCTCCGCGAGGCGCTCGACGCGCTCGATCCCGAGGTCCGTCGCGCGGTGGAGTCGACGATCGAGCGGGTGCGGGCCGCGAGCGCCGCCCAGGTGCCGGCGCCCACTCGCACGGTGCTCGGCGACGGCGCGGTGGTCGAGCAGCGCTGGCAGCCGGTCGCCCGGGTCGGCCTGTACGTGCCCGGCGGCAAGGCCGTCTACCCCTCGAGCGTCGTGATGAACGTCGTTCCCGCGCAGGCCGCCGGTGTCGCGTCGATCGCGCTCGCCTCCCCGCCCCAGGCCGCCCACGGCGGGCGGATCCACCCGACGGTCGCCGCCGTCGCGGCGCTCCTCGGCGTCACCGAGGTCTACGCGATGGGCGGCGCCGGCGCGATCGGCGCCTTCGCGTACGGGGTCGACGAACTCGGCCTCGACCCGGTGCAGCGGGTCACCGGTCCCGGCAACGTCTACGTCGCCGCCGCGAAGCGGGTCGTCGCCGCCGTGACCGGCATCGACGCGGAAGCGGGGCCCACCGACATCCTCGTGATCGCCGACGACGCGGCCGACGCCGACTTCGTCGCCGCCGACCTCATCAGCCAGGCCGAGCACGACGAACTCGCCGCCTCGGTGCTCGTCACCGATTCCGAGGAGTTCGCCGGGCGGGTGCTCGAGCGGCTCGGGGTCCGGGCCGAGGCCACGAAGCACCGCGAGCGCGTGCGGGCCGCGCTCGGCGGCGCCCAGTCCGCCGTCGTGCTCGTCGACGACCTCGCGCAGGCCGCCGTCTTCGCGAACGCCTTCGGGCCCGAGCACCTCGAGATCCAGGTGCGCGACGCCGACGCCGTGCTCGCCGGGATCGAGAACGCCGGGGCGATCTTCCTCGGCCCGTACTCGCCGGTGAGCCTCGGCGACTACGCGGCCGGCTCGAACCACGTGCTGCCGACCGGGGGACAGGCGCGCCACTCCTCGGGGCTCTCTGCGGCGACGTTCCTCCGCCCCCAGCAGCTCGTGCGCTACGACGAGGCGGCCCTGCGCGAGGTCGCCCCGGTGATCGCGGCGCTCTCCGCCGAGGAGGACCTCCCCGCCCACGGCGAGGCCGTCACGGCGCGCTTCCCCGGCGAGGGCTGAGCGGCCGCCGGCGCCTGCCGGGCGACGCGCCCGTGCCGCATCCGGTCCTGAAGCGGAGGGTAGGCTGGGCACACCATGTACTGCCCGTTCTGCCGCCACCCAGATTCGCGCGTCATCGACTCCCGTACGAGCGACGACGGCCTGTCCATCCGACGCCGTCGGCAGTGCCCCGAGTGCGGGCGACGCTTCTCCACCACGGAGACGGCGAGCCTCGTCGTCATCAAGCGCTCCGGCGTCGTCGAGCCGTTCAGCCGCGAGAAGGTCGTCCTCGGCGTGCGGAAGGCCTGCCAGGGCCGACCGGTGACCGACTCGGACCTCGCCGTGCTCGCGCAGAAGGTCGAGGAGACGATCCGGTCCACGGGCGCCTCGCAGATCGAGGCGAACGACATCGGCCTCGCCATCCTGCCGCCGCTCCGCGAGCTCGACGAGGTCGCGTACCTGCGCTTCGCGAGCGTCTACCAGGCGTTCGAGTCGCTCGACGACTTCGACGCCGCGATCGCGCAGCTCCGCGAGGAGCACGGGCGCCTGCCCGCCCGCCCGGTGGAGTGAGGCGCGCGGCGGGCGTGCGCCGCCGACGGCACGTGCCGGCGCGCCGCCTCCGGTAGCCTGGCTCCGGCATGTATCGACTCCTCTTCTCGCTCTTCCTGTCGAAGCTCGACCCCGAAGACGCGCACCACCTCGCCTTCCGCGTGATCCGCGCGCTCCCGACGCTCGGCGTCGGACGGCTCGTCGAACGCTTCACGGGCCCCGACCCCTCGCTCGCGGTGGAGGCGCTCGGGCTGCGCTTCCCCTCGCCGTTCGGCGTCGCGGCCGGGTTCGACAAGGACGGCTACGCGGTGCGCGGCCTCGGCAACCTCGGCTTCGGCCACGTGGAGGTCGGCACCATCACGGCGATCGCCCAGCCCGGCAACGAGCGGCCCCGACTGTTCCGGTTGGTCGCCGACCGTGCGCTGATCAACCGGATGGGCTTCAACAACGGCGGGGCGGATGCCGCGGCCGGTCGCCTCTCCCGCCTCTCCCGGCGCACGCACCGCCCGGTGCTCGGGGTCAACATCGGCAAGAGCCGCGTCACGGCGGTCGAGGACGCGGTCGCCGACTACGAGCGGAGCGCGAGCGTGCTCGCCCCCTTCGCCGACTACCTCGTCGTGAACGTCAGCTCGCCGAACACCCCGGGGCTCCGCGGTCTCCAGGAGCTCGACGCGCTCGCGCCGCTCCTCGAGGCCGTGCGCGCGGCTGCGGGCTCGACCCCGCTCCTCGTGAAGATCGCGCCCGACCTCGCCGACGAGGAGGTGCGCCGCATCTGCGCGCTCGTGCTGCGACTCGGCCTCGACGGCATCATCGCGACGAACACGACGATCTCCCGGCAGGGCCTGAAGACGCCCGCCGACGAGGTCGAGGCCAAGGGTGCCGGCGGACTGTCCGGCGCGCCGCTCGCCGCTCGCTCGCTCGAGGTGCTGCGGATCATCCGCGCCGAGGTGCCGGCCGAGCTCTGCGTGGTGTCCGTGGGCGGGGTCGAGACCGCCGCCGACGTGCAGGATCGCCTCGACGCGGGGGCGACCCTCGTGCAGGGCTACTCGGCGTTCATCTATCGCGGTCCGTTCTGGGCCCGGCAGGTCAACCGCGGGCTGCTGCGATTCCGGCGCTCGCGCGCGCAGTCCGGCGCGCGGCGCGGCTGAGGCGCGGCGCCGCGGCCGCACTGCGCTCGCTCAGTCGGCGGAGGCGCCCCGGCCGGTGAGCACCCCGGCCTCGGCCAGACGATCGGCGAGCGAGGAGCCGTCGCTCGCGGAGACCCAGGGGATCGCGTCGTCGTGCTCCCCGGTCTTCGTGCGCCCGCCGGCGAGCACCGCCTCGCCGGTCGACAGCCGGCGGATGGCGACGGCGGCCACCCGGTCGGGGTGCTCCTCGGCGAAGCTCGCGTAGAGCTCCTCGTCGTGCTGCCCGTCGTCGCCGATGAGCAGCCAGCGGATGCCGGGGAACTCCTCGGCGAGACGGCGGAGGTTCTGCTCCTTGTGCGCGCGGCCGCTGCGGAACCAGCGATCGTGCGTCGGCCCCCAATCGGTGAGGAGCAGGGGGCCGGCGGGGAAGAGGTTCCGCGAGAGGAAGCGGGTGAGGGTGGGCGCGACGTTCCAGGCACCGGTGGAGAGGTAGATCACCGGGGCGCCCGGATGCGAGCGCGCGAGCCGTTCGAAGAGCACCGCCATGCCCGGGGTCGGGATGCGGGCGTGCTCGGCGAGAACGAAGGTGTTCCACGCCGCGACGAGCGGGCGGGGGAGCGCCGTCACCATGACCGTGTCGTCGACGTCGGAGATGATGCCGAAGTCGGTCTCGGGCGAGACGACGAGGATCGGTGCCTCGACCTCGGCGGCGCCCTCCGTGGACAGCACGGCGCGGTGCCAGCCGGGCGCGAGTTCGACCGGGATCTTCGTGTCGACGACGCCGCCGCGATCGGCCAGGACCTCGATGCGGACCTCGCCGATGCGGATGACGACCGGCACGTCGCCGACCGGGACGCTCGTGAAGCTCCGCCAGCCGCGGATGCTCTCCTGGCCGGGGCGCCGCCGCCGGCGGCCGCTCGGCTCGTCGCCCGTGCGGGGCTTCGACAGCAGCACCCGGCAGAACACCCGCACCCAGTCGGTCGAGCCGTAGCCCGTGTAGGGGACCACCGTCGGCACGTGCCCGCGGCGCCTGGCGAACCGCTCGCGCACCTCGTGCACCCAGTCCTCGAAGCGTGCGGCGCCGTGCCGGGCCGTCCGCTCTCGGGGTCCGGGCGGGGTGGGGGGACTCGCCGGCATCCCCTCAGTCTGTCATGCATGCCCAGCCGGGTCGAACCGCCCCCGCGCCCGCGGTTCGGTCGGTCGGGCGCGCTCGGCCAGGTAAAGTAGCCAGGCAAGTCCAAGGAGGTTTCGTGTCGAACGTCGACCTGATCCTCGGTACCGACCACGCTCGGAAGCGTGCCGTCCGTACCGAACCGACCCAGCGTCGCAGCTCGCAGCGCCTCGATGCGCTGCTCGACGCCGCTGCGGAGATCGTCGACGAGGTCGGCTTCGAACGGCTCACCACGCAGATGGTGGCGGAGCGAGCGGGCGCGTCCATCGGCACGGTGTACCGCTACTTCCCCGACCGGGTCGCGGTGCTGCACGCCCTCCGCGAGCGCTCCGTGCGCCGCTACCGCGAGCGGGTCGCCGACCTGTTCGACGGCGCGGAGCTCGAGGGCTGGTGGCATGCGGTGGAGCTCGCGGTCGACGCGTGCATCGACCTGTACCGCGACGAGCCGGGCTTCGGCGTCGTGCACGGATCGGAGCGCGAGCTCAGCGACGACGGCCTCGAGCCCGAGTTCGCCGACCGGCTGGCGAGCGTCATCGAGGCCGAATTCGGCGAGGTGGCCGACGGCGAGGAGCTCCGCTTCCGCCTCGGCATCGCGATCGAGCTCGTCGACTCCCTCGTGAACCGGGCGTTCACGCGGGACCCGGAGGGCGACGAGCGCTATCTGCGCGAGGCGAAGCGCGTCGTGCGCGACTACCTGGAGGACGTGCTCGAGGTGCACCGCAGGGTGGAATCCGCCGCATAGCGGACGCACGCCGCGCCGCCAAGGGCGTTGCCCGCTCGGCGGAATGATGTTTGGCTTGTCGTCGCGCGTTCGGATGTGCCGAGCGGGGGAGAGCGATACATGATCGAGTTCCGCGGCGTCACCAAGCAGTACCCCGACGGCACCCTCGCGGTCGGCGGCGTGGACCTCATCGTCCCGCCGCGGACGACCACGGTGCTCGTCGGCACCTCGGGGTCCGGCAAGACGACCCTGCTCCGGATGATCAACCGGATGGTGGATCCGAGCTCCGGGGCCGTGCTCATCGACGGGACGGATGTCGCGACCGTCGACCCCGTGCGACTGCGCCGCTCCATCGGCTACGTCATGCAGAACTCGGGGCTGCTGCCGCATCGCACGGTGCTCGACAACGTCATGACGGTCCCGCTCCTCAGCGGGACGCGCCGCGCCGCCGCCCGTGCCCGGGCGATGGAGCTGCTCGAGACCGTGGGGCTCGACGCCTCGCTCGCGCCGAAGTACCCGGCGCAGCTCTCGGGCGGGCAGCAGCAGCGCGTCGGCGTCGCGCGCGGGCTCGCCGCGGACCCGAACATCCTGCTGATGGACGAGCCGTTCGGCGCGGTGGACCCGCTCGTGCGGCAGGAGCTGCAGCAGGAGCTCCGCCGGCTGCAGCGCGAGCTCGGCAAGACGGTCGTATTCGTGACCCACGACATCGACGAGGCGTTCCTCCTCGGCGATCAGGTCGTGCTGCTCCGCACCGGTGGCGAGGTCGTGCAGTCCGGCACCCCGGCGGAGTTCCTCGCGAATCCGGCCGACGACTTCGTCAGCGGCTTCGTCGGCGCCGACCGGGGGCGCCGCCGGCTCCGCGTGGAGGACGTCGACGGCCGCCGCGTGGTGGTCGACGAGGACGGGCGCCCGGCGGGAGTCCTCGAGCCGTGAACTGGCTCCTCCAGAACCTGGGGCAGGTGGGCGAGCTCGTGCTCGTGCATCTCGGATTGTCGGTGCCCGCGATCATACTGAGCTTCGTGATCGCGATCCCGATCGGCTACCTCGCGCACCGCCAGCGGTGGGCGCGGGGCGTGCTGCTGACGCTCTGCGGCATCCTGTACGCGATCCCCTCGCTGGCGCTGTTCATCGCGCTGCCGGCGATCACCGGCTTCGGCATCCGCTCGCCGCTCAACCTCGTCGTCGCGCTGACGCTCTACGGCATCGCCGTCATGGTGCGCACCGCCGCCGACGCGTTCGACGCCGTCTCGCCCGACACCCGGCTCGCCGCGACGGCCGTCGGCTACTCGGCGACCGGGCGGTTCTGGGCGGTCGAGCTGCCGCTCGCGGGCCCGGTGCTCCTCGCGGGGCTCCGCGTCGTCATCGTGAGCACGGTGAGCCTCGTCACCGTCGGCGCGGTCATCGGCGTGCCGAGCCTCGGCAGCCTCTTCACCGACGGCTTCCAGCGGGGCATCGTCGCCGAGATCGTCACGGGCATCGTCGCGACGATGGTGCTCGCGCTCATCCTCGACGCGCTGAGCGTGCTCGGCGGGCGGCTCCTGCTGCCCTGGTCGCGGCGGAGCGCGCCATCGCGCCGTGGCGCCGCCCCGTCGCCGACGCCCGTCGAGGCGCGGGAGGCGGCATGAACCTCTTCGCCGACGCGATCGGGTGGATCCTCGACCCGGCCAACTGGGGCGGCCCCGCCGGGATCGCCGCCCGGCTCGGCCAGCACCTCGCCGTCTCCGCCGTCGTGCTCGCGATCGCCGCGGTCATCGCGCTCCCGGTCGGCGGCCTCATCGGCCACACGGGCCGGGGCAAACAGCTCGCGGTGATGGTCTCCGGCGGGCTGCGCGCCCTGCCGACGCTCGGCGTGCTCACGCTCTTCGGGCTCTGGCTCGGCATCGGGCTCCGCGCGCCCGTGCTCGCGCTCGTCATCCTCGCGATCCCGCCGCTCCTCGCGGGCGCGTACGCCGGCTTCGAGTCCGTCGACCGCCGCACGATCGACGCGGCGCGCGCGATGGGCATGCGCGAGACGCAGATCGTCGGCAAGGTCGAATTGCCGATCGGCATGCCGATCGTCGTCGGCGGCATCCGCTCCGCCGCGCTGCAGGTGATCGCCACCGCGATGCTCGCCGCCTACCTCGCCGACGTCGGACTCGGCCGCTTCATCTTCGAGGGGCTGAAGACGCGCGACTACGCTCAGATGCTCGGCGCCTCCCTCCTCGTCATCCTGCTCGCCCTCCTCGTCGACGGCGCGTTCGCCATCCTGCAGCGCCTCGTCACACCGACCGGGGTGCGTCTCGCCCGCTCCGCCCGCACGGGCACC
Source organism: Agromyces mediolanus (assembly GCF_044917495.1). GTDB lineage: Bacteria > Actinomycetota > Actinomycetes > Actinomycetales > Microbacteriaceae > Agromyces > Agromyces mediolanus_B. The sequence goes on from NZ_JAVSSI010000003.1 coordinate 118,147, forward strand.
GAGCCGGCGCGGAAGCGCACCCCTGCCCGTCGCACCATCACCGAAGGGAATCCAGTATGAACACGGCACGCAAGACCCTCCGCATCGCCCTGGCGGCCGTCGCCGTCGGAGCGATGACGGCCCTCGCAGGCTGCGCCTCCGGAGGCGACCCGCTCGACGAGTCGTCCTCGCCGGGCGGCTCCGGGGGCGACACCATCGTCATCGGTTCGCAGGACTACTACTCGAACGAGATCATCGCCGAGCTCTACGCTCAGGCGCTGGAGGAGAACGGCTTCACCGTCGACCGCCAGTTCCGCATCGGGCAGCGCGAGGTCTACATGCCGGAGATCGAGGACGGCGCGATCGACGTCTTCCCCGAGTACACCGGCAACCTGCTGCAGTTCTTCGAGAAGGACACGACGGCCACGACGAGCGACGACGTGTACGCCGCGCTCCAGGACGCGCTGCCGTCGGGGCTGCGCGTGCTCGACCAGTCGCCGGCGACCGACCAGGACTCGTACAACGTGACGAAGGCCTTCTCGGACGCGAACAAGGTGAAGAGCCTCGCCGACCTGAAGAACGTCACGACGAAGATCACGCTCGGCGGCAACTCCGAGCTGGCGACGCGGCCGTACGGTCCCGAGGGGCTGAAGTCGGTCTACGGCGTCGACGTCGCGTTCACGCCGATCGAGGACAACGGCGGCCCGCTGACGCTGAAGGCGCTCGTCGACGACCAGGTGCAGATGGTGAACATCTTCAGCGCCGACCCGAACATCGCCGCGAACGACCTCGTGACGCTGGAGGACCCGGAGGGGCTCTTCCTCGCCTCGAACGTCGTGCCCGTGGTCAGCGAGAAGGTCACCGACGAGATGGCGAAGGTCATCAACACGGTGAGCGCCGCGCTGACGCCGGAAGACCTGGTCGCGCTCAACTCGCTGAGCGTCAACGAGCAGCAGTCGGCCGACCAGATCGCGAAGGACTGGCTGGCCGAGAAGTCGCTGTTCTGACGCGCGGCATCGGGAAGGGTCGGAGCGGCCGGGGTCAGGCCCGGGGCTCCGGCCCTTCCGCCGTTCGAGCGGCGGCCTCGGGCGAGCCCGGCTCGACGTGCGCCGTCCCGCCGGGCGTTCCCGCGACCGCGTCGCCTGACTCGTCGAGCTCCAGGTGACGGGCCTCCGAGCGGAGGATGAGCTTCTTCGCGAGCCACACGACGAGGAGGAACACGGCGATGACGGCGACGAAGAGGTAGCCCGCCCAGTGCAGCTCCCGGCTGAGCTCGCGGTAACTGCCCGCGGCGAGCCAGCCGACGCTCGTGTATGCGGCGGCCCAGATCGTGCACGCGGGCGCCGTCCACGCGAGGAAGCGGCGGTAGCTCATGGTGCTCATGCCCACGGTGAGCGGCACGAGCGAGTGCAGCACCGGCAGGAAGCGGGAGATGAAGACCGCGGGCCCGCCGCGGCGATCGAGGTAGCGCTGGGCGCGTTCCCAGTTCGCCTCGCCGATGCGTCGGCCGAGGCGGGAGGTCTGGATGTGGGGCCCGAACCAGCGGCCGAGCACGAATCCGATGCTCTCGCCGATGAGCGCCCCGATGATCACGGTGACGAGCATCGCCACGTACTGCGTGCCGTCCTCGATGGCCGTCGAGGCGACGATCACGATGGTGTCGCCCGGCACGATCAGGCCGATGAGCACGGAGGTCTCGAGCATGATGCCGATCCCGGCCAGGGCGGTGCGGAGCACCGGGTCCACGCTCTGGACGGTGTCGAGGATCCAATCGAGCAGCTCGTTCATCGTCCACGAGCCTAGGGCGCCCGGCTGGGGAGAACATCCGACCGGGGAGGGATTCCGTCCTGCGCAGCCCCCTACCGTGGGGTGACGCGGCCGCGGCTCGAACGGCCGGGTCAGCGGAGGATGGCGAACATCGAGACCACCGGCGTCGCGACGAGGATGATCGCGGTGGCGACGATGCCGGCCCGCTCGACGAGGGGGAGCGGCTCGATCGGCCCGTCGAGGCGGCGCAGCCGCGCTTCGAGCAGGTCGGGATCGGGCCGGACGCCGCCGGCGTCGGCGTAGGCGAAGGGCTCGACGTCGGCGCCGAGGCGTTCGGCCGCGCGCCGGAGCGGCTCGGCACCGGTCGTGCGCCGGGCGCCGTCGTCGGCGAGCATCTCGGTGAGCGTCGAGACGGCGCGTTCGGCGCGGTTCGCGATCGGGAACCAGGGCAGGGCGCTGTGCCAGGCGCGGAACGAGAGCAGCACCAGGTGGTGCAGCTGCTCGAGATGCGTCCGCTCGTGGGCGACGACCGCGGCGAGCTCGTCGTCCTCGAGGGCGCCGATGAGCCCGTCGGTGAGCACCGTCGCCGTGCGGAGCCCGGGCACGCAGTAGGCGAGGGGGACCGGGTGCGCGAGGACGCGCGTGCCCGGCAGGCCCGGCAGCGGCTCGCTCAGGAGGTCGATGAGCTGGTGCTGACGGCGGCGCTCGCGCTCGGCGGAGACCGTGGTGAGCGCGAGGTTCAGGGCGAGGTGCACGGCGAGCCCCGCGGCGAGGGTGAGCGCCGCGATCTCGAACACGCCGTAGTGCGAGGGGATGGGTCCGTCGACGAGATGGGGGAGCAGGTCGTCGAGCCCGCCGAGCAGCGAGCCGGACGCGGAGGCGCCGAAGGCGAGCAGGCTGCCGATCATCGAGAACCCGCCGGCGAGGGCGATCGCCTGCCAGAGCACGAGGGCGAGCGCGGGCGCCCGGGCGGGCCAGGCGGCGCTCGCGAGGGCGAGCGGGGCGGGCCACGCGAGCGTGATCGCGAGGGCGGCGAGCACGGCCGCGACGACGAGCATGGTCAGCGCCGGGCGCTGAGCTCGTCGAGGAGGCGGCGGAGGGTCTGCGCCTCGCCGGCGGACACGGTGCCGACGAAGCGGGCGAGGGCGCCGGCCCGGTCGTGCGAGGAGTCGAGCACCTCGTGCATGAGCTCGGCGGTGTGCTCGGCCCGGCTCAGCAGGGCGCGGTAGCGGTGCGGGCGCTGGTCGCGCGAGCGGGCGACGAAGCCCTTGCGCTCGAGGCGGGACAGCACCGTCAGGACGGTGGTGGTCGCGGGGGCGCGGCCGCTGTCGGATCCTGCGAGGACCAGGCGGTCGCGCAGCTCGTTGGCGGTGAGGGCGGCATCGCTCGTCCAGAGCTCTTCCATCACCGCTCGCTCGAGTTCGCCAAGGCTTGCCATTGCTTCATCGTACTGCGTGACTTGCGCTTCTTCTACATCGAGTAGAAGAATGGGCATCGCACGCTTCTACGAAGTGTAGAAGTCATCCGCTCGGGCCCGGAACGGCCGCGAAGGGGGCACCCTGTGAATGATCTGCTCGATCCGCTCTTGCTCGCCAGGTGGCAGTTCGGACTGACGACCGTCTACCACTTCCTGTTCGTCCCGCTCACCATCGGACTCGCCACCACGACGGCGATCTTCCAGACGGCGTGGGTGCGCACCGCGAAGGTCGAGTACCTCCGCATCACCCGATTCTTCGGCTCGATCTTCCTCATCAACTTCGCGATGGGCGTCGTCACCGGCATCGTGCAGGAGTTTCAGTTCGGCATGAACTGGTCGGAGTACTCGCGCTTCGTCGGCGACATCTTCGGCGCCCCGCTCGCGCTCGAGGGCCTCCTGGCGTTCTTCCTCGAGGCGACCTTCATCGGGCTCTGGATCTTCGGCTGGAACCGGCTGCCGCAGAAACTGCATCTCGCGACGATCTGGGTCACCGCGGTCGGCTCGATCGTCTCCGCGTACTTCATCATCGCGGCGAACGCGTGGATGCAGAACCCCGTCGGGTTCGAGCTCAACGCCGAACGCGGCCGTGCGGAGCTCGTCGACATCTGGGCCGTGCTGACGAATCCGGTGGCGCTCGCGGCGTTCCCGCACACCATCGCGGCGGCGTTCATGGTCTCCTCCGGCCTCATCATCACCGCGGCCGCCTGGCACCTGTCCCGCAACCAGCACCTCGACACGATGCGTCCCGCGCTGAAGTTCGGTCTCTGGGCGATGATCGTCTCCGGCGCCCTGACCACGTTCTTCGGCGACCAGCTGAGCCTCGCGATGGTCGCCACCCAGCCCATGAAGATGGCCGCGGCGGAGGCGACCTACGACACCGTCTGCGGCGCCGACGCCTCCTTCTCGATCTTCACCCTCGGCACCCCGGACGGCACCAACGAGCTGTTCTCCATCCGGGTCCCGTACCTGCTCTCGCTCCTGTCCACGCACAGCCTCGACGGCTGCGTCGAGGGCATCAACGACCTCCAGGCCCAGTACACCGAGCTCTGGGGCCCCGGCGACTACACCCCGATCATCTGGGTCACCTACTGGGCGTTCCGCTGGATGATCGGCCTCGGCATGGCGCACGTCCTCGTCGCCGTCGTCGGCCTCTGGCTCACCCGCAAGGGGCGGATGCCGAAGCAGAAGTGGGTGTGGAAGGTCGCCATCTGGAGCTTCCCGCTCTCGCTCGGCGCCATGATCGTCGGCTGGGTCTTCACCGAGATGGGCCGGCAGCCCTGGATCGTGTTCAGCCAGATGTTCACCGAGTCCGCGGTGTCGCCCAACGTCACCGGCCTCGACGTGCTGATCTCGCTCACCGCATTCACGTTGATCTACGGCATCCTCGCCGTCGTGGAGGTGCGCCTCATCATCCGCGCCGTCAAGAAGGGGCCGCCCGAGATCGGCGCCCCCGACCCCGAGACCGGACGCGTCGAGCAGCCCTCGACGGTCTACTAGAAGGAGTTCGCCATGGATCTCGCCGTGCTCTGGTTCTGGATCGTCGCCTTCTTCTTCGTCGGCTACTTCGTGCTCGACGGCTTCGACTTCGGCGTCGGCATGACCATGCCCTTCCTCGCGAAGGACGACACCGACCGCCGGGTCATGATCAACACGATCGGGCCCGTCTGGGATCTCAACGAGACCTGGGTGATCGTCGCGGGCGCCGCGCTGTTCGCCGCGTTCCCCGAGTGGTACGCGACGCTCTTCTCCGGGTTCTACCTGGCGCTGCTGCTGATCCTGCTCGCCCTCATCGCCCGCGGCGTGTCGTTCGAGTACCGGCATCAACGGCCGGAGTCGCAGTGGAAGGCCTGGTTCGACCGGATGATCATCGTCGGCTCGGCCGTGCCGGCGCTGCTCTGGGGCGTCGCCTTCGCGAACATCGTGCAGGGCGTGCCGCTCGACGCGGACCACAACTACATCGGCACGCTGTTCGACCTGCTGAACCCCTACGCCCTCCTCGGCGGTGCGACGACGCTGCTCCTCTTCTTCACCCACGGCGCCGTGTTCATCGCGCTGAAGACGGAGGGGGAGCTGCGCGCCCGGGCGAAGCGCCTCGCGACGCGGGCCGGGCTGATCACGATCGTGGTGGCCGCCTCCTTCCTCCTCTGGACCGGCGTCGCGCAGGGCTCCGCCTGGTTCTGGGCCCTCGCGGGCGTCGCGGCGGTCGCCCTCATCGGCGGCGTGCTCGCGAACATGCGGGGCAAGGAGGGGCTCGCCTTCGGGCTCATGGCGCTCACGATCGCGGCGGCCGTCGTCGGGCTCTTCGCGGCGTTGTTCCCGGAGGTCATGCCCGCGTCGAACGATCCCGCGAACAGCCTGACCATCGTCAACGCGTCGAGCACACCGTATACGCTCACGTTCATGAGCTGGACGGCGCTGATCTTCCTGCCGCTCGTGATCGCGTACCAGGCGTGGACGTACTGGATCTTCCGCAAGCGCGTGACGAGGCAGACCATCGAGGCGGCCGCGCACTGACGTGAAACCGCTCGATCCGCGCCTCATCCGGCGCTCCGGCGCCGCCCGCGGCTTCCTCGCCGCGGGCGGTGCGGTGGCCCTCGTCCAGGCGCTCGCCGTCATCGGCTTCGCGTACGGCCTCGCCCGCCTCGTCACCGATCTCGTGGCGGGCGTCCCGTTCGCGGAGCTCGGCTGGGTGATGCTCCTGCTGCTGGGCTCGGTGCTCGTCCGCTCGCTCGCGGCCTGGGTGTGGGAGTGGTCCGGCGCGGCGGGCGCGGTGCGCGTGAAGTCGGAGCTCCGCCGGGCGGTGCTCGAGGCCGTCGACCGCGGCGCCGGGGAGCCGGCCGGCACCGGGCGGCTCGCGACCCTCCTCGGTCCCGGCCTCGACGCGCTCGACGACTACTTCGGGCGCTACCTCCCGCAGCTCGTCCTCACCGTCGTCGCGATGCCGATCCTCCTCGTCGCCGTCTGGCTCGCCGACCCGCTCTCGGGGCTGATCCTCGTCATCGTGCTGCCGCTGCTGCCGATCTTCATGGCGCTCATCGGGCTGGCCACGAAGCAGGTGCAGCAGCGCCAGTGGGAGGGCCTGCAGCAGCTCTCGACCGCCTTCCTCGAGATCGTCGGCGGCCTGTCCACGCTCGTGGTCTTCAACCGCGCGGAACGGCAGCTCGGCCGCATCCGCCGCGCGACCGACGCGTACCGCGGCAAGACGATGCGGGTACTGCGCGTGACCTTCCTCTCCGGCTTCGTGCTCGAGTTCGGGGCGAGCCTCTCGATCGCCCTCGTCGCCGTCTCGATCGGGCTCCGACTCGTGTCCGGGGAGATGGGCCTGCTCGCCGGGCTGTTCGTCCTCGTGCTCGCCCCCGAGGTGTTCCTGCCGCTGCGGAACGTCGGCGCGGCCTTCCACGCCTCGACCGAGGGGCTTGAGGCCTCCGGCGAGGCGCTCGACCGGATCGAGGCGGGGGAACGGGCGGATGCCGCGACGGCGCCGACCGCGACGTCGGGCGCGCCCGGACCGGTGCGCGGCGACGAGGCGGCGGTGCTCCGCCTCGACGGCTTCGCGGCGCTCCGCGACGGCAGACCCGTCGCCGCGCCCGTCGACCTCGAGATCGCGCCCGGCGAGGTGGTCGCGCTCGTCGGCCCGAGCGGATCCGGCAAGTCGAGCCTCATCGCCGCCCTCCTCGGTTTCGCCGAGGCGGAGGGCCGTGCCCTGGTCGACGGCGTGCCCGCCGGTGCGGCCGCACGTTCGCGGCTCGCCTGGGCCGCGCAGCAGCCGATGCTCCGCGCCGGCACCGTCGCCTCGAACGTCCGGCTCGGCAGCGAGAGCGCACCGGAGGCCCTCCTCGCGGAGGCGCTCGCCGAGCTCGCCGTCGGACTCGACGGCGGGCATCCGATCGGCGCCGATGGCGCCGGTCTCTCCGGCGGCCAGCAGCAGCGCGTCGCGGTCGCCCGGGCCTGGCATCGCGCCCGCGCCGAGGGACTGCGCCTCCTCGTCCTCGACGAGCCGAGCTCCGCGCTCGACGCCGACCACGAGGCCAGGCTCGCCGACGCCGTCCGGCGGCTCGCCGCACGCGGCACGGGCGTCCTCGTGGCGAGCCATCGGCCGGCGCTCGTCGCCGCAGCCGATCGCGTCGTCGAACTCCGGGAGGCCGTCCGTGTCGCGAACTGAGCCCGCCACCCGCCGCGTGCTGCGCGAGGCGATGCCGCCGTTCCGGCGGCTCCTGCCCTCCGTGCTCGCCGGGATCGCCTCCGGCGCGTCCGCGGTGGCGCTGCTGGCGGCGAGCGCCTGGCTGATCACCCGGGCCGCCGAGCAGCCGCCGATCCTGTTCCTCTCCCTCGGCATCGTCGGGGTGCGGGCGTTCGCCCTGTCCCGGGCGGTGTTCCGCTACCTCGAGCGCCTCGCCGGGCACGACGCGGCGTTCCGCCAACTGGCCGCGGTCCGCGCCGGCGTCTACGAGCGGATGCTGCCCGTGGCGCCGGACGGGGTGCCGGCCACCCGCGGCGGCGAACTCCTCGCCCGCTTCGTGGGCGACGTCGACGAACTGCAGAACCTCGCCCTGCGGGTGGTCCAGCCGGTCGTGAGCGCGCTCGTGGTCCTCCTCGCGGCGGTCGCCGGGATCGCGTTCCTCGCGCCGGGGGCCGCGGCCGGGTTGTCGCTCGTGCTCGTCGCCGGAATCGGCCTCGCGCTCCTCGCGCAGCACCGGGCTGGCGCGCGCGCCGATCGGGAGCTGGCGCCGCTGCGCGGCCGGCTGCAGCAGGCCGTCGTCGAGCACCTCCGGACGCGGGAGCTGCTCGTCGCCTACGGCGCCGCCGAGGCCGATCTCGACCGGATCGACGGCGTCGCCGCGGAGCTCGGCCGGGTGTCGCGGGCCCGGGCCGTCGCGTCGGGCGCCGTCGCCGCATCCGTCGCGGCGATGGGCGGGGTCGGTGCGGCCGTCGCGCTCGGACTCGCGGCCCCGCTCCTGTCCGGCGGATCGATCGACGGGCCGACGCTCGCGGTGCTCGCGCTCGTGCCGCTCGCCATCGCGGAGGTCGCGGCGGCCGTTCCGCCCGCGGCCGCGGCCTGGCGGGTGGCCCGCTCGGCCGCGCAGCGGGTCGCCGACGCCGTGCCCGCGGAGGTTCCCCCGGAGCTCCCGGTGCCGAGCACGTCGCCCCGCGCGCTGCCCGACGGCGGGGCGCCGCGGCTCGAGCTTCGCGGCGTCAGCGCGGATTGGCCGGGTGCGGCCGGATCCGGGCGGCCTGCCGCGCTCCGACCCGTCGATCTCGACGTGGCGCCGGGGGAGCGGGTGCTCGTGCGCGGCCCGAGCGGGAGCGGGAAGACCACCCTCGCCCATGTGCTCGTGCGCTTCCTCGAGTACGGCGGCTCGTACCGGCTGGACGGCGTCGAGGCTCGCGAACTCGACGCCCATCGGTTGCGCGACCGGATCGGGCTCGTCGAGCAGCGACCGTGGCTCTTCGACGAGTCGATCCGGCAGAACCTGATCTTCGCCCGCGACACGGCGAGCGATGCCGAGCTCGAGGCGGTCGTCGAACGCGTCGGGCTCGGCGAGTGGATGCGCGAGCGGGGCGGCCTCGATGCGCCGGTCGGCGAGCGCGGTGCGCTCGTGTCCGGTGGGCAGGCGCACCGGATCGCGCTGGCGCGGGCGATGCTCGCGGACTTCGACGTGCTCGTGCTGGACGAGCCGACCGCGAGCGTGGACCGGGCTCGGGCCGAGGCGCTCCTCGCCGAACTGCTGGGCGCGGCATCCGGCCGCTCGGTCGTGCTCATCTCCCACACGCCGGTCGCGCCGGGGCTCGTGGACCGCGAGCTCGTGCTCGGCTGTGCCGTCGGCGGCGGCACTGCGCTCGGCCGCGCCTCGCGCGCCCTAGGCTGAGGGGATGCCCCGACGCCTCCGTCGCCGACCGCTGCCCGGGTGGCGCGACCCGGAGCTCGTGCACCTCGAGCTCGCCGGCGACGCCCCCGTGTCCGCGTGGCTCGATTCCGGAGCCGATGCCACGTCCGGGGCGAGCGTCGTGGCCGTTCCCCGAGACGGCGCCGCGGTGCTCGTCGTCGACGACGAGGCGCCGCCCTCGGCGGTCTTCGAGCGGCTCCGCGCCGGTCTCGGCGACCCGGGGGAGCTGAGCGGGCTGCGCGCGGGCGACCCCGGAACGACGCCGCTCGGTTGGATCGGCTGGCTCGGCTACGAGTTCGGCGCTCGGGCGCTGGCGCTTCCCGCCGCGCCGAGCAGCGCGCCCGCCGCGGCCTTCTTCTTCGCCGATCGCGCGATCGTGTTCGAGCACGGTGCGGGCGAGATGCGCCTGGAGTGGCTGGAGGACGAGGCGGATCCCGCGCTCGTCGCGCTGCAGGCATCCTGGGCGGAGCGCACTGCCGCGGCGATCGCGGAACTGCCGGAGACCGCCGCGCCCGAGCCCCCGTCGGCCGTCCCCGCGGGTGCGGCGATGGCCGGTCCGGGCGCGCCCCGCTGGCGGCACGCGCCGGAGGCGTACCGGCGCCGCATCCTCGCCTGTCAGGAGGCGATCGCCCGCGGCGACGCGTACCAGCTCTGCCTCACCAACCGCATCGACGTCGACGGCGGCTTCGACCCGGTGACGCTGTACCGGCGGCTGCGCCGTTCGAGCCGGAGCCACCACGGCGGCCTGCTCCGCTTCGGCGACACCGCGCTCGTCAGCGCCTCCCCGGAGCAGTTCCTGCTCGTGGAGCCGGGCGGCGTCGTGTCGACGAAGCCGATGAAGGGCACGCGGCCGAGGCATCCCGACCCGGTCCGCGACGCAGCCCTCCGCGCCGAGCTCCTCGCGAGCGAGAAGGAGCGCGCCGAGAACCTCATGATCGTCGATCTGATGCGCAACGACCTCTCGCGCGTGGCCGAGCTCGGCAGCGTCCGGGTGAGCGGCCTGCACACGGTGGAGGAGTACCCGCAGGTGCACCAGCTCGTCTCCACCGTGTCCGCCCGGCTCCGGCCCGGCCTCGACGCCGTCGACGCGGTGGCCGCGTCCTTCCCCGCCGGCTCGATGACGGGGGCGCCGAAGGAGAGTGCCATGCGCATCCTGCACGAGCTCGAAGCCGGCGAGCGGGGCGTCTACTCGGGGGCGTTCGGCACGCTGTCGGTCGACGGCGGGGCGGACCTCGCGATGGTGATCCGCTCGATCGTCGTCACCTCGACCGGCGCCTCCATCGGCACAGGCGGCGGCATCACGGCGCTCTCGGTGCCCGAGGAGGAGGTCGAGGAGACCCGGGTCAAGGCCCGGGCGCTGCTCGAGGCGCTCGGCGCCGCCCCTGACGCCGCGATCGAATAGGCTGGAAGCTCGCATCGAGCGCGCTTCCGTCGCGCCCACGATCCCACCCCGCAGATACGCACGATTGAGAGTCACGTGGTCAACGAGCAGGAATCCGTGCCGCGCCCCGACGCCGACGCCTACGACTTCGCCGCCATCCAGGAGAAGTGGCTTCCGGTGTGGGAGGAGCGCGAGCTCTTCCGCGCGGGCCGCGAGGGCGACACCCGCCCCCGCAAGTACGTGCTCGACATGTTCCCGTACCCCTCGGGCGACCTGCACATGGGCCACGCGGAGGCGTTCGGCTTCGGCGACATCGCCGCCCGCTACTGGCGCCACCAGGGCTTCGACGTGCTGCACCCCATCGGCTGGGACTCCTTCGGCCTGCCCGCCGAGAACGCGGCCATCAAGCGCGGCGCCGACCCGCGCGAGTGGACCTACGCGAACATCGCGCAGCAGAAGCGCTCCTTCCGCCAGTACGCGCCGAGCTTCGACTGGTCGCGCGAGCTGCACACGAGCGACCCCGAGTACTACAAGTGGAACCAGTGGCTGTTCCTGAAGCTCTACGAGCAGGGCATCGCCTATCGCAAGGCCGGCCAGGTCAACTGGTGCCCGAACGATCAGACCGTGCTCGCGAACGAGCAGGTCGTCGACGGCCACTGCGAGCGCTGCGGCGCCGTCGTGACGAAGAAGGCGCTGACCCAGTGGTACTTCCGGGTCACCGACTACGCCGACCGGCTGCTCGACGACCTCAACCAGCTCGAGGGCACCTGGCCGTCGAAGGTCGTCTCGATGCAGCGCAACTGGATCGGCCGCTCCTCGGGCGCCGACGTCGACTTCGAGATCGAGGGCCGCGACGAGCGCGTCGCCGTGTTCACCACCCGCCCCGACACGCTGTACGGCGCGACCTTCATGGTCGTCGCCGTCGACTCCCCGCTCGCCGCCGAGCTCGCGGGCGGCGCCTCGGCCGAGGTGCAGCGCAACTTCGAGGGCTACCTCGACTCCGTGCGCGCCGAGAGCGACATCGACCGGCTCGCGACCGACCGGCCGAAGACCGGCGTCTTCCTCGAACGCTATGCGATCAACCCGCTGAACGGCGAGCGACTGCCGATCTGGGCGAGCGACTACGTGCTCGCCGACTACGGCCACGGCGCGATCATGGCGGTGCCCGCGCACGACCAGCGCGACCTCGACTTCGCCCGCGCCTTCGAGCTGCCGGTGCGCGTCGTCGTCGACACGAACGCGCCCGTCACCGGCGTCATCCCCGTCATCCCGACCGACGCCGACGGCAACGCGATCGAGCCCGACGACCTGCCGCCGCTCGACCCCGCCGCCACGGGCGTGGCGCTCACCGGCGAGGGCCGGCTGATCAACTCCGGTCCGCTCGACGGGCTGTCGAAGTCGAACGCGATCCGTCGCGCGATCGAGATCCTCGACGAGCGCGGCACCGGTCGCGCCGCGAAGAACTTCCGCCTCCGCGACTGGCTGATCTCCCGCCAGCGCTTCTGGGGCACGCCGATCCCGATCATCCACTGCGCCGAGTGCGGCGAGGTGCCGGTCCCCGAGTCGGAACTGCCCGTGCGGCTGCCCGACGCGGCCGGGCTCGACCTGAAGCCGAAGGGCACGAGCCCGCTCGGCGCCGCCGAGGCGTGGGTCAACGTCGCCTGCCCGAAGTGCGGCGGTGCGGCGAAGCGCGACTCCGACACGATGGACACCTTCGTCGACAGCTCCTGGTACTACCTGCGGTACCTGAACGCGAACGACGACACGCGGGCGTTCGACCCGGCCGAGGCCGAGAAGTGGGCGCCGGTCGACCAGTACGTCGGCGGTGTCGAGCACGCGATCCTGCACCTGCTCTACTCGCGCTTCATCACGAAGGTGCTGTTCGACCTCGGCTACCTCACCTTCACCGAGCCGTTCACCTCGCTGCTGAACCAGGGCATGGTGCTCATGGACGGCTCGAAGATGTCGAAGTCGAAGGGGAACCTCGTCGAGTTCGCCTCGGAGCTCGCCGCGCACGGCACCGATGCGCTCCGCGTGACGCTCGCGTTCGCCGGGCCGCCGGAGGACGACATCGACTGGGCCGACGTCTCGCCCGTCGGATCGGCGAAGTTCCTGGCCCGCGCCTGGCGCGTCGCGCACGACGTGACGAGCGCGCCGGAGGTCGACTGGTCGACGGGAGACCGCGCGCTGCGGCGCGCGACGCACCGTCTCCTCGCGGATGCCCCGGGCCTCGCCGAGTCGTACAAGTTCAACGTCATCGTCGCGCGCCTGATGGAGCTCGTGAACCTCACCCGCAAGGCCATCGACCAGGGCCCCGGCCCGGCCGACGCCGCCGTGCGCGAGGCCGCCGAGGTCACCGCGATGATCCTCGACCTGTTCGCGCCGTTCACGGCGGAGGACATGTGGCAGCGGCTCGGCTACGAGCCGTCGGTCGCGCTCGTGCCGTGGCGCAAGGCCGACCGGGCGCTGCTCGTCGAGGAGCAGGTCACCGCGATCGTCCAGGTCGACGGCAAGGTGCGCGACCGCCTCGAGGTCTCGCCGAAGGTCTCGGCGGAGGAGCTCGAGCGGCTCGCGCGCGAGTCCGCCGCGGTCGCCCGGGCGATCGGCGAGCGCGAGATCGTGAACGTCATCGTGCGCGCGCCGAAGCTCGTGAACATCGCGACGCGCGGGTAGCCGTCCTCCACACCCCGGGCGGATGCCGCTCCGCCCACTGATGGGGACGTCGCCGACGGTCGTGCTGCGACGGGGTCCTAGCGTCGTCGCATGCCCGAACTCCCGAGCGGCGTGCGATCGAGCTCCGCAGCGCCCGACGATCCGCTCGACCTGCTCGCACCGGGTGCGCACCGAACCCAGCTGCGCACCCGGATCGCGGTCGGCGCGGCCGTCGTCGTGTTCATCGCGGCGATCGCGGCCGCGGCGCTGCTGTCGTTCTTCGGATCGGGTGGAGGGGATGCCGGTGCGGTCCGCGGCGGCGGGGCTCCCGCGGAACCGGGCACCGCAGACGCGGCCGGGGCGGAGTCGGCCGCGGTGGGGGAGCAGCTGACGGGCACCGCCTCGTCTCCCGTGCTCCTAGTGCACGTGCTCGGGGCCGTCGACGAACCCGGGCTCGTCGAGCTCGCGCCGGGCGCCCGCGTCATCGACGCGATCGCCGCGGCGGGCGGGCTCGCTCCCGACGCCGACCCGGGCGGGGTGAACCTCGCCAGACCGGTCGCCGACGGCGAGCAGCTCGTCGTCCCCCGGCCCGGCGAGGCGCCCCCGCCGGGGGCGCCCGGGAGCCCCGGGGCGGCGGGCCCCGTCGCAGCGCCGGACGGTGCGGCGCAGCCCGGGGTCGTCCGGCTGAACACCGCCGGGCTCGCGGAGCTCGACACGCTGCCGCGCATCGGGCCCGCGCTCGCGCAGCGCATCCTCGATTGGCGCGCCGCGAACGGCGGGTTCACGAGCGTCGAGCAGCTCCTCGAGGTCGCCGGGATCGGCGACGCGGTCTTCGCCGGGCTCGTCGACCGGGTGGCGCTGTGAGCGGCGGTGCTGTGAGCGGCGGTGCTCCCGGTCCGCTCGGCGGCCGCCCGACGGTCCGGGATCTTCGGCTCGCGGTACCTGCGCTCGTCATCTGGACGGTCGCCTGGGGTGCGGTGCGCGCTCCGGAGCTCAGCATCGATCCGCGCGTCGTGCCGGCGCTCTGCTGGCTCGGCGCCGTGGGCGCGCTCATCGCGGTGCTCCGCCGACGTCGTGCGGTCGCGACGGTGCTCCTCGTCTCCTGCGCGGGCGCTGCAGTGGTTGCGACGAGCGCCGGAATCGCGCTGACCGACCGTGAGCGCGGCCCGCTCGCAGAGGCGCCGCGGGCGGCGAGCGTGCACGTCCTCGTCGAACTCGTCAGTGCGCCTCGCGCGGCCGGGTTCGGCGGCGGAGCCGAGCCGAGCGACGACGCGCGAACAGCGGGCCGGCTCCGGGCGGACGCTCGCGTCCTCGAGGTCGATGGGATCGCGGTGCGCCCGGTGCGCGTCGTGGCGGAGTTCGAGGCGGAGCCTGCGCGGATCGGCTTCGGCTCGCGGGTCGGGTTCTCGGCGCGGGTGAGTCCGCAGCCGGCGCCGGAGCGCGCCGCGTGGCGACTGAGGGGCGGTGCGGTCGACACGGTCGCCGCGCCGCCGTGGTGGGCTGGGTGGGCGCTTCCGCTCCGATCCGGGTTCGTGGTGGCGGCGGCGGCGCTCGGCGGCGACGGCGGAGCGCTGGTGCCCGGCCTCGCCATCGGCGACGAAGGTGCGGTCGGCGCGGAGCTCGACGCGGCGATGAAGGCGAGCTCGCTCAGCCACCTCACCGCGGTCTCGGGCGCGAACTGCGCGATCGTGACCGCGGCGGCGTTCGGGATCGCGGCACGCTGCCGGGCGCCGCGGTGGGCACGGGTCGTCGTCGCGATCGCAGCGCTGCTCGGCTTCGTGGTGCTCGTCACGCCGCAGGCGAGCGTCGTCCGTGCGGCGGCGATGGCGCTCGTGCTGCTCGTCGCGCTCGCGCGCGGGCGACGCGGCGGCGGTCTTCCCGCACTGGCGACGGCGGTGATCGTGCTGCTCGTGGTCGACCCCTGGTACGCGGGCGACTTCGGCTTCGCCCTCTCGGTCGCCGCGACCGCGGGGCTCCTGCTCCTCGCGCCGCCCCTCGCGGATCGCCTGGCGCGGGTGATGCCCGCTCCCGTCGCCCTCGTGCTCGCGGTCCCGCTCGCGGCGCAGCTCGCCTGTCAGCCGATCCTCGTCCTGCTCGAACCGGCCATCCCGCTCGGGGGTGTCGCCGCGAACGTGCTCGCGGCACCGGCCGCTCCCCTCGGGACCGTGCTCGGGCTCCTCGCCTGCTTGGTGCTGCCGGTGCTGCCCTCGGTCGGCTTCGCACTCGCGCAGCTCGCCTGGGTGCCCGCGAGCTGGATCGCGGCGCTCGCGCACGCGACCTCCGCCCTCCCCGTGGCGCAGCTGCCCTGGCCGCCGGGGGCGCCCGGGGCGGTTCTCCTCGCGGCCACCACGATGCTCGCCCTCCGGCTCGCGCTCGGTCGTCGCCAGCGTCTTCCGCTGGCGCTCGGCTCGCTCGCCCTCGTGCTGCTCGTGGCCGCGGGCACGGTGGGCGGAGCGATCGGCGCGCGAGTGCTGCCCGGGCTCCTCCGGCCGGCGGACTGGTTCCTGGCCGCGTGCGATGTCGGACAGGGCGACGCCGTGCTCCTGAGGTCGGCGGATCGGACGATGCTCATCGACACCGGGCCCGACCCCTCTGCGCTCGAGCGATGCCTCGACGTGGCGGGCGTCGAACGCATCGACCTGCTCGTCCTCACGCACTGGGACGCCGACCACGTCGGGGGAGTCCCGGCGATCGCGGGGCGGGTCGCTGCGGTGCTGCACGGCCCGCTCGACGGCGGCCGCTCGGACCGGGCGCTCGGCCCGCTCGTCGCGGGCGGTGCGTCCAGCGTGCAGGTCGAGGCCGGCCGGCACGGGGAGCTCGGCGAGGCGAGCTGGGAGGTCCTCTGGCCGGAGCCCCGCACGCGCCCGGGCAACGATGCCAGCGTCGTGCTCGCGATCGACGGACCGGACGCGAGCGGCCTCTTCCTCGGCGATCTCGGCGAGACCGCGCAGATCGGCGTCGCCCAGCGGCTCGACGCCGCGCGCCCCGGAAGCGGGTTCGACGTGGTGAAGGTCGCGCACCATGGCTCTGCCGACCAGCACGACGGCCTGTACGAGCGGATCGGTGCCGCGGTCGGCCTCATCGGCGTCGGCGCGGACAACGGCTACGGACACCCCACCGCGAGTCTGCTCGAACTGCTCGAGCGGCAGGGCGCGCGCGTGGCCCGCACCGATCTCATGGGGACGGTGTTCCTCGCAGCCGACGACGGGGCGCTCCGGCTCTGGGGCGAGCGCGGCGCCGGGGCCCTGGCCGATGGGGCGCTGCCGATGGTGGCGGGCGAGGTGCCACCTCGGATGAGCGTCACCGGCCGTTCGGCATCGGTGACGGCGGGTCGCCGTAGACTCCGGCCTAGACTTGGAGGTCGAGCCGGCGCATCCCGCCGGGCAGGAGGAGACTGTGGCGGCACGCACCGCGGCACGCGCCGCACCGAAGGCGAAGGCGGCCATCCCGCAGCTCGCGTGGAACGCCGTCCGGCCCGCGCCGGTCGTCCTCGTCGCCGGTCCGGAGGACGTGCTCGCCGAGCGCGCCATCGGCATGCTGCGCGACTTCCTCCGCGCCGAGGATCCGGCGCTCGAGGTGAGCGACCTCGAGGCCGATGCGTATCGGCGCGGCGAGCTGCTGACCCTCGCGAGCCCGTCGCTCTTCGGCGAGCCGCGCCTCATCCGCGTGAGCGGGGTCGAGAAGGCCAGCGACGACTTCCTCCTCGACGCGCTCGACTACCTCGAGCAGACCGCGGAGTCGACGACCCTCGTGCTCCGCCATCGCAGCGGCCAGCGCGGCAAGAAGCTCCTCGACGCCATCCGGGCCGGATCCGGCGGTGGCATCGAGATCGTCTGCGCGGAGCTGAAGAAGGACGCCGAGAAGCAGGATTTCGCTGCGACGGAGTTCCGCACCGCCGGGCGCAAGGTGAGCCCGACGGCGCTCCGGGCGCTCGTCGCCGCCTTCAGTGACGACCTTGCCGAGCTCTCGGCGGCGTGCCGCCAGTTGATGGCGGACTCCCCGGGTGACATCGACGAGAAGCTCGTCGCCAAGTACTACGGCGGCCGGGTCGAGACGACCGCGTTCACTGTCGCCGACGCCGCCCTCGCCGGTCGTCACGGCGAAGCGCTGATCGCGCTCAGGCACGCGCTCGACAGCGGGGCCGACCCGGTGCCGATCGTCGCCGCGTTCGCGATGAAGGTGCGCACGATGGCGAAGGTGTCCGGCGCGCGCGGCGGCGGCGCGCAGCTCGCCTCCTCCCTCGGCATGGCGCCGTGGCAGGTCGATCGTGCGCGTCGCGACCTCGCCGGCTGGGACGACGCCGGCCTCGCCCGCACCATCGAGGCCCTGGCGGCGACCGACGCCGCCGTGAAGGGCGCCGAGCGCGATCCGGTGTTCGCGCTCGAGCGACTCATCGGCATCATCGCCGCGCGCGGCCGGGCCTGAGCCGAGGGGTCGCCCAGCGCGCATCATCGACGCCGGCTCCGGCCCGGCGCCCGGCTCCGCCCCCGCTGCCGCTGCTCCTCGTCGCCCCCGCGCCCCAGCCCGCCCCCGCGCCTGCCTCCGCACGCCGGTCGGCCCCCGCGCCTGCCGCCTCCGTCTCCGTCTCCGCCTCCGTCTCCGCCTCCGGCGGCCACTCGCGCCACCCGCAGCGCTGCGAGGTGCACGACGAATGGAGCGGCGCGCCGCCGCAGACGTGCGCGCCCCGCGATTCGTCGTGCACCTCGCAGAGCGGGGCGCGGGCGGGAGCGGCAAGGCGCGGCGCGGGCGGGGATGGCAAGGCGCGGCGCGGGAGGGCCGGCCGGGGCCGGGCGAGTGTGGGCTGGGCAGGCGCGGGCGGGCGGGCGGGGTGGGACGTAGTGCGGGGGCGGGGCTGGGAACGACGAAGGCCCCGCCGGAGCGGGGCCTTCGAGGAAACTGCTGCGACTCAGAGCGCGGCGGCCTGCTTCGCGATCGCCGACTTGCGGTTCGCGGCCTGGTTCTTGTGGATGACGCCCTTGGAGACGGCCTTGTCCAGCTTGCGGTTCGCGACGCGAACGGCGGCGGTCGCCTTGTCCTTGTCGCCACCGGCGATCGCCTCGCGCGCAGCGCGGACGACGGTCTTGAGCTCGCTCTTGACGGCCTTGTTGCGCTCCTCGGCCTTGCGGTTGGTGCGGATGCGCTTGATCTGCGACTTGATGTTTGCCACGTGGATTCTTTCGTTGTCGTGCGGTACGGGATGTGCCGCGAACGGTAGAGGGGCCGCCGCGACGTTTCGTGCGGGGTGGGACCCACACGCAAGCCAACAGGCAACGATACCAGTTCCACCCTGGCGGTACCAAAGCGGCCGGACGGGTGTCGAGGTCCCGTACGGCGCGGATCAGAGGCAGGCACAGGGTCAGGGGCCGGCGCGGATCGGGGGCCGGCGCAGGGTCAGCGGCCGGCGCACGGTCAGCGGCCGGCGCGGATCGGAGGCCGGTGCAGGGTCAGCGGCCGCTGCGATCGGATCGCGGCGAGCGCGGGCGCACGGCCGCGCGCCGTTCGAGCTCGGCGACGGCGTCGAGCACGACCGCGGTGAACGCCTCGGGTCGGCTGAGGCTCACGAGATGCGTGGCCCCCGGCACGACGACGAGTCGGCCGTCGGCCACCGCGCCGGCGAGACGGCGCTCCTCCAGCCGGAAGTGGTCGAGCCGCCCGTTCACGAGCCACACCGGACAGCGCACGGCGCGGAGGGATGCCTCGAGGTCGATCGTGCCGACAGCGGTGAGCGCCGGCCGCATGACGTCGAGCGCGACCCCGCCGGCGACGACGTCGCGCGCCGCGGCGGGGGAGAGCATGAGGCGCACGAAGCCGTCGTTGAGCCGGCGTCCGCGGTCGGGAAGTCGGCCGATCGCGTCGGCGAGCGCGAGGTAGCCGCGGAGGCCGACGCCGCGGGGCCGCGTGCCGCAGGACGCCGCCACGAGCCCGTCGAGCAGCACCGGGTGCCGGGCCGCGGCCTCGACCGCGAGGTAGCCGCCGAGGCTCAGGCCGACGAGGAGCCGCGGGGTGGGGCTTCTGGGCGCGGCTGGTCCGTCGCCGCCGCCCGGTGTCGCGTCCCCGTCCGAGGTCGTGTCGCCGCGGAGCGAGTCCGGCCGGAGCGCGTCCGCGCGGTGCGAGTCCGGGCGGAGCGGGCCTGCGTCGAGCGAGTCCGGCCGGAGCGCGTCCGCGATCGTGCCGATCGCGGCATCGAGCGTGAACGGCTCCCCGATCCGGCTGCCGTGCCCGGGCAGGTCCACGGCGACGGCCTCGACGTCGTGGCGCGCGAGCGCGTCGAGCTGCGCGCGCCACATCGTCGCCGAGGTGCGGATGCCGTGCACGAGCACGACGCGCGCGCGAGCCATGGTCACCCCGCCCGGATCGCGCCGAGCTCGCGGGCGCGGGCGACCGCCGCGGTGCGTGAGCCGACGCCGAGCTTCGTGAAGATGTGCACGAGGTGGCTCTTCACCGTCGCCTCGCTGAGGAAGAGGGCGCGACCGATGTCGCGGTTCGAGCGCCCTTCGGCGACGAGCGTGAGCACCTCCGCCTCGCGTGCGGTCAGGCGCTGCTCGGCACCCTCCGCGGCGGCGAGCCGCGATGAGACGGCCGGTGCGAGCGCCGCTTCGCCGGCCGCCGCGAGACGGACCGCGGCGAGCAGCTCCTCGGGCGGGGCATCCTTCAGCAGATAGCCGCTCGCGCCCGCCTCGATGGCGCCGAGGATGTCTGCGTCCGTGTCGTAGTTCGTCAGCACGAGCACGCGCGGAGCGTCGGGGAGCGCACGGATGCGGCGGGTCGCTTCGGCGCCCTGGAGTTCGCCGGGGAACTGCAGGTCCATCAGCACCAGGTCGACCCCGCCCGCCTCGGCGAGGCGGACCGCCTCGGCCGCGGTCCCAGCCTCCGCGACGACGCCGAGCTCGGGATCGGCCTCGAGCATCGCGCGGATGCCGGCCCGCACCACGGGGTGGTCGTCGGCGAGCATCAGTCGGATCATGCCGTCACCACCGGGATGCGCACGACCACGGCGGTGCCTTCGCCGGGCGCGGACTCGACATCGGCGGTGCCGCCGAGCCGCTCGGCGCGGCGCCG
The DNA here is from genome assembly GCF_044917495.1 of Agromyces mediolanus. GTDB lineage: Bacteria > Actinomycetota > Actinomycetes > Actinomycetales > Microbacteriaceae > Agromyces > Agromyces mediolanus_B. The sequence continues at coordinate 138,347 of NZ_JAVSSI010000003.1, forward strand.
GATCGCGGGCAGCCCGAATCCGTCTCCCGCGCCGACCTTGCGCGGATCGAAGCCGACGCCGTCGTCGACGACGTCGAGCGCGACCTCGTCGCCGAGGAAGCTCAGGGTGAGCTCCGCGTGCGCGGCGTTCGCGTGGGCGACGACGTTCGCGAGGGAGCCCTGCGCGATCCGGAGCAGCGTCGCCTCGACGGCCATCGGCAGCGGGCCGGCCTCACCGCTCGTCGTGAAGCTCGCCCGGAGCGGGGAGCCCGACTGGCTCGCCTGCGCGTTCGCGGCGTCGACGAGGCGCTGCAGGGCGGCGGGCAGCCCGCGGCCGTCGAGCGGGGCCGGGGTGAGCTCCCGGATGAACCGGCGCGTCTCGCGCAGGTTCTCCGCGGCGGTCTCCCGGGCGAGCTCGAGCCGCTCCCGGGTGCGCTCATCCTGCACGTCGCGCTCGGCCGCGTGGAGCAGCATCTGGATGCTCGACAGTCCCTGCGCGACGGTGTCGTGGATCTCGCGGGCGAGCCGTTCGCGCTCCGCCTTCGTGCCGGCCTCGCGGCTCGCCGCGGCGAGCTCCTCGCGGGTGGCCATGAGGTCGAGGATCAGGGCCTGGCGCTCCCGGGTCTCCTGCGCCATCGCCCGGTAGCCGAGGCCGATGACGATCGCGACGCCGGCGCTGATGAACGGGCCGAGCACGCTGCCGGGCTCGAAGCCGAGGTGCATCGTGGTGCTCGCGACCGAGATGGCGAAGGTGACGACGACGAGCGGGACGGCGATGGATGCCGCGAGCACGTGCAGCTCGAGGAAGAAGAGCGGGAACGCGAGGAAGGCCGCGTCGGGCGTCAGCACGCTGAGCGCGGCCCAGAGCGAGAGCAGGCCGATGAGCCAGAGCACGCGCGCCCAGACCGGCAGATGGCGGTGCGCGGCGGCGACGCCGGCCCCGTACCAGGCCAGGAAGACGATCGCGAGCACCGTCACCGGCACCTCGAGGCCGTCGTCGGCGAGCAGGGCGCGGACGACGACGAAGAGTGCGAGGCCCACGACGAGCACGTGCAGCCCCGCGCGGAGCGCGATGAAGACCGGGCGCAGCGCGGAGGGCTGCACCCGCTCGTCGGCGGGGGCTTCGAGGACGGCCATGATGCGCCTCAGCGTAGCCCCGGCGGCCTGACCGGGGCATCCGTCGAAAGTCGCACCCGAAGTCATGGGAGAATCGACCGATGTCTCCGAGAGCTGTGAACCCGCCGGTGCCTGCTGCCACCGACCCTGCGCTGATCCGCAATTTCTGCATCATCGCGCACATCGACCACGGCAAGTCGACCCTCGCCGACCGGATGCTGCAGATCACTGGGATCGTCTCCGACCGCGACATGCGGGCGCAGTACCTCGATCGGATGGACATCGAGCGCGAGCGCGGCATCACGATCAAGAGCCAGGCGGTGCGGATGCCGTGGGCCGTGGCCGACGACTCGGGACGCGACGTGGCCTACGCGCTCAACATGATCGACACGCCCGGTCACGTCGACTTCAGCTACGAGGTCTCCCGCTCGCTCGCGGCCTGCGAGGGCGCCATCCTGCTCGTCGACGCCGCGCAGGGCATCGAGGCGCAGACGCTCGCGAACCTGTACCTCGCTCTCGAGAACGACCTCGAGATCATCCCCGTGCTGAACAAGATCGACCTGCCCGCCGCGGAGCCGGAGAAGTACGCGCGCGAGCTCGCCGAGCTCATCGGCGGCTCGCCGGAGGACGTGCTGAAGGTCTCGGGCAAGACCGGCCTCGGCGTCGAGGCGCTCCTCGACCGGGTCGTCGAGCGCATCCCCGCCCCCGTCGGCGACGCCGACGCCCCGCCCCGCGCGATGATCTTCGACTCGGTCTACGACAGCTACCGCGGCGTCGTCACCTACGTGCGCATGGTCGACGGCCAGTTGAACCCGCGCGAGCGCATCCAGATGATGTCGACGAAGGCGACCCACGAGATCCTCGAGATCGGCGTGAGCGCGCCCGAGCCGACGCCCACGAAGGGGCTCGGCGTCGGGGAGGTCGGCTACCTCATCACCGGCGTGAAGGACGTGCGCCAGTCGAAGGTCGGCGACACCGTCACCACGGCGGTGAAGCCCGCGGGCGAGCCGCTCGCCGGCTACACCGAACCGCTGCCGATGGTCTTCTCGGGCCTGTACCCGATCGACGGCAGCGACTACCCGGAGCTCCGTGAGGCGCTCGACAAGCTGAAGCTGTCGGATGCCGCGCTCGTCTACGAGCCCGAGACCTCCGTCGCCCTCGGCTTCGGCTTCCGCGCCGGCTTCCTCGGACTCCTGCACCTGGAGATCGTGACCGAGCGGCTGCAGCGCGAGTTCGGGCTCGACATCATCGCGACGGCCCCGTCGGTGGTCTACGAGGTGACCACGGAAGACAAGAAGACCGTCACCGTGACGAACCCGAGCGAGTTCCCGACGGGCGGCAAGATCGCCGAGGTGCGCGAGCCGATGGTGCGCGCCGCGATCCTCGCGCCGAAGGACTACGTCGGCACGATCATGGAGCTCTGCCAGTCCCGCCGCGGCACGCTGCTCGGCATGGAGTACCTCGGCGAGGACCGGGTCGAGATCCGCTACAACATCCCGCTCGGCGAGATCGTGTTCGACTTCTTCGACCAGCTGAAGTCGAAGACCGCGGGCTACGCCTCGCTCGACTACGAGCCGTCCGGCGACCAGGCCGCCGACCTCGTGAAGGTCGACATCCTGCTGCAGGGCGAGCAGGTCGACGCGTTCAGCGCCATCGTGCACCGCGACAAGGCCTACGCCTACGGCGTGCTGATGACGGGGCGGCTCCGCGAGCTCATCCCGCGCCAGCAGTTCGAGGTGCCGATCCAGGCCGCGATCGGCGCCCGCATCATCGCCCGCGAGTCCATCCGCGCGATGCGCAAGGACGTGCTCGCGAAGTGCTACGGCGGCGACATCAGCCGCAAGCGGAAGCTCCTCGAGAAGCAGAAGGAGGGCAAGAAGCGCATGAAGATGGTCGGGCGCGTCGAGGTCCCCCAGGAGGCGTTCATCGCCGCGCTCTCGGGAGACACCGAGTCCGCCAAGGACGGAAAGAAGAAGTAGGGAGCGCGTCATGAAGCGACGGAGCTCGTTCACCGACCAGTCGGTGACGTACGGGGCGATCGGGGCCACGCAGGCGCCCGATCTGCTCCGCTACCCGCCGGAGGGCTACCGCCCGGCGGAGGACAGCGTCAAGATCGGCTCCGGCCGGGAGCGGTTCGAGAAGGCCGCCGAGGAGCTCATGACCTGGGGCGTGCAGCGCGGCGCGGGCTTCGAGGTGCTCGACGTGACCGCGGGCACCGGCACCCAGTACACGGGCATCGCCTACGACGCCGAGGGTGCTCCCGCGGCGGGCGCGCAGCCGCACACGGAGCAGCGCTTCGCCGCGGACGGCACTCCGTACCTCGCCGCGGGGATGACGGCGACGCTGCGCTCGCAGCGCCGGTTCGGTCATCACGACACGCACGTGCTCGTCGTGTACGTCATCGACGAGCCCGATCGCATCGGCTTCGCCTACGGCACGACGGCCGACGGCGAGGAGAGCGGCGAGGAGTCGTTCGTGCTCGAGCGCCGCGACGACGACAGCGTCTGGCTCGTCATCCGATCGGTGCTGCAGACCGCGGGCGGCGCGCGCGCCGTCGTCGCTCCGGCCGTCCGCCGTCGGCGGCGGGAGCTCACCCAGCGGGAGCTGCGCGCGCTGCATCCCGCCTTCGTCTGAGCCGTGGGCGGACCGCTCCCGCTCGGCGACCCCGCGCCCGCCGACGGCCTGCTGCCCGGCCACGCCGCCGAGGGCGCCGCCGAGCGCGCGCTCGGCCTCTACGTGCATGTGCCGTTCTGCCGCGTCCGCTGCGGATACTGCGACTTCAACACCTACACCGCAAGCGAGCTGCGCGGCGCCCGGCAGGCGGACTACGCCGAGCAGGCGATCGGCGAGCTCCGCTTCGGGGCGCGTGCGCTCGAGGCATCCGGTCTGCCGTCGCGGCCGCTCCGCACCGTGTTCTTCGGCGGCGGGACGCCGACGCTGCTGCCGGCCGCGCAGCTCGTCGAGATGCTGGATGCCGCGCGCGAGACCTTCGGGATCGAGGACGGCGCCGAGGTGACGAGCGAGGCGAACCCGGACTCGGTCGACGCCGGCTACCTCGCCGAGCTGCGTGACGGCGGGTTCACCCGGGTCTCCTTCGGCATGCAGTCGGCGGTGCCGAGCGTGCTCGCGACGCTCGACCGCACGCACGACCCGGCCCGGGTGCCGCTCGTCGTCGGGTGGGCCCGCGAGGCCGGACTCGACGTGAGCCTCGACCTCATCTACTCGACGCCGGGGGAGCGGCTGGACGACTGGCGCACGAGCCTCGAGGCGGCGATCGCCGCGGCCCCCGATCACCTGAGCGCGTACTCGCTCATCGTCGAGGACGGCACGAAGCTCGCCCGGCAGGTGCGGCGGGGCGAGCTGGCGGCGCCGGACGATGATCTCGCGGCCGACATGTACGAGCTCGCCGACGAGCTGCTCGAGGCCGCCGGCTACGGCTGGTACGAGGTGAGCAACTGGGCGCGCGGCGACGAGCACCGCTCCCGGCACAACCTCGGCTACTGGCGCGGCGACGACTGGTGGGGCGTCGGGCCCGGGGCGCACAGCCACGTGGGCGGGGTGCGCTGGTGGAATGCGAAGCATCCCGCGGCCTACGCCGATCGGATCGCGGCGGGCGTCTCGCCGGCCGTCGGACGCGAGACCCTCGACGCCCCGACGCGGGAGACGGAGCGGGTGCTCCTCGGCACCCGCATCCGGGAGGGCCTCGAGATCGCCTCCCTCGGCGAGTCCGGGCGCCGCGCGGTCGCCGGGCTCATCGCCGACGAACTCGTCGATCCGCGCGCGGCGCTCGCCGGGCGGCTCACCCTGACCCGTCGCGGGCGCCTGCTCGCCGACGCCGTCGTCCGCCGCCTCCTCGACTGAGGTCGCGCGGGAAGACTGCGGCCGCGCCGGAACGCCGGAAGTCTGCGTCGCGCCGGAAGACTGCGGCTCGCCGGAGGATCGCGGCGCTGCCGAAACGGCGAATCGCCCGCCTCCGCTGGGGAGACGGGCGATTCCGCGGAGCCTCGGCTCAGCTGACGAACTTGATCGTCAGCGGGTAGCTGTACGGCTGCCCCTGGTTCGCCTTGATCGCGGCGATGATGCTGAACACGATCACCACGACGGCGACCGCGGCGAGCACGAAGAAGCCGATGATGACGATCGAGAGCACGCCGCCGACCACGCTCGCGATGAGCATCGTGATCTGGAAGTTCAGCGCCGTGGCGGTGTGCGCGCGCACGAACGGGCCCTTGTCCTTCAGCAGCAGGTAGCCGAGCAGCGCCGGGATGAAGCCGAAGAAGATGCCGCCGATGTGCACGAGCGTCGCCCAGAGCTTCTCGTCGGCCGGGCTGAGCGGCTGCGTCTGCTGGTAGGGGTTGCCGGGCGGCGGGGCCGGCGGTCCGGGGGGAGGCGGCGTCGGCGGGGTCGGCGGGGTGGGCACGTCGGTCATGGGTTGCCTCCTCGGCTGCACCGCCGGGGCGGTGGATGGTCGGATCGCTTCCATGCTGGCAGAAACGGCGCGCCGGGCGGTAGGTCCGTCCGGCGCGCCGTCTGCGCACGGACCGCGGCGGGCGCGGTCGGTGCGGCCTCGTGCCTACTTGATGAGCCGGAGGGCGAAGGGGTAGCGGTAGTGCTGGCCGTCCTTCACGCGGAGGAAGGCGATGATCGAGAAGACGATGGAGATGACCCACACGGCGAGCGAGATGAGGCCGCCGATGAGGATGATCGAGAGCACGGCGCCGATGACGTAGCCGATGAGCATCGTGATCTGGAAGTTCAGCGCCTCCTTCGCCTCGACGTTCGTGAACTGGCCGCGGTCCTTGAACACCAGCCAGATGATGAGCGAGGGCAGGAAGCCGAGGATGCCGCCGAGGTGGGCGAAGGAGGCCCACTGGATGTCCTGGTCCTGCGGGAGCGGCCCGGCGGTGGCGGCCGGCTGCGGCGGGACGGGCTGCTGGGGCGGCACGTTCGGGTCGGGCGTCTGTGCGTTGGGGTCGGTCATGGCGTTTGCCTTTCGGGGCTGGGGATCGGCCGCGGCTCGTGCAGACCCGTTCGGGGGACGGCTCGCGGACTCGGGATCACCGTAGCGCCGCGCGTGGGGCGTCGCAATGCCCGAGGCGCAGGATGTCGCGGTAGGATTGGCACTCCGAGAAGACGAGTGCCAATCGACGGGAGGTGGGGCAGATGGTCTCCGATCGAGGACTCGCCGTGCTCCGTGCGATCGTGCAGGACTACGTCGCCTCCCGCGAGCCCGTCGGGTCGAAGACGATCGTCGAGCGACACGCCTTCGGCGTCTCCGCCGCGACCATCCGCAACGACATGGCGCTGCTCGAGGAGGAGGAGCTGATCGCGGCACCGCACACCTCCTCTGGGCGCATCCCCACCGACAAGGGCTACCGCGTCTTCGTCGACCAGCTGAGCGAGCTGCGCCCGCTGAGCCAGGCCCAGCGGCACGCCATCGAGACCTTCCTCGGGGAGTCGAGCGACCTCGACGAGCTCCTCGCCCGCACCGTCCGGCTCATCGCCCAGCTCACGAACCAGCTCGCGGTCGTCCAGTACCCGAGCTTCGCGAGCTCGCGGGTGCGGCACGTCGAGCTCGTCTCGCTCGCGCCGGAGCGCGTGCTCTGCATCCTGATCACCGATTCCGGCCAGGTGGAGCAGCGCGTCGCCGAGCTCGTCTCGCCGGTGGACGACGAGACGCTCGCCGCGCTCCGCACCCGCTTCAACGAGCTCGCCGCGGGGCGGACGCTCGCCGAGGCCGCGCAGGCGCTGTCCGGGGAGGTCCCCGAGCTCGACCCGCGCCACGCCGAGGTGCTGCACACCCTCGCCACGACGCTCGCCGAGCAGGCGCGCGTGCAGCGCGGCGACCGCCTCGTCGTCGCGGGAGCTGCGAACCTCGTCCGCACCGAGCAGGACTTCGCCGGGTCGATCCTCGGCGTCATCGAGGCCATCGAGGAGCAGGTCGTGCTGCTGAAGCTCTTCGGCGAGATGGCGGCCGACCACCAGCACGGCGTCGCCGTCAGCATCGGCCGCGAGAACGCGCCGTTCGGGCTCGGCGAGACCTCGGTCGTCGCGAGCTCCTTCGCCGTGGCCGGGCGCGACCTGTCGCGGCTCGGGGTCGTCGGTCCGACCCGGATGGACTACACCACGAGCATGGCGGCGGTGCGCGCGGTCGCCCGCTACCTCTCCCGAGCGCTCGGCGAGCACTGACCCGCCGCCCTCATCGACCCGCCGGCCCCCGGCACCCATCGAAAGGAACCGCCCTCCGTGGCAGACCACTACGAGGTCCTCGGCGTCTCCCGCGACGCCACCCCTGACGAGATCAAGAAGGCGTACCGACGGCTCGCCCGCGAGCTGCACCCCGACGTGAACCCCGGGGCCGAGGCGTCCGAGCGCTTCAAGGAGGTGACGCACGCCTACGACGTGCTGTCCGACCCCAAGCAGCGCCAGCAGTACGACCTCGGCGGTCAGGGCGGCTTCGGCGGCCAGGCCGGATTCGGCGGGTTCGGCGACATCTTCGAGACCTTCTTCGGCGGCGGTCAGCAGAGCCGGGGGCCGCGCTCCCGGCGCGAGCGCGGGCAGGATGCGCTCATCCGGGTCGAGCTCGGCCTCGAGGAGGTCATCTTCGGCACGCACCGCGAGCTCGAGGTCGACACGGCCGTCGTCTGCGAGACCTGCCAGGGCAGCTGCTGCGCGCCGGGGACCTCGCCCGTCACGTGCGACATCTGCCACGGCACCGGGCAGATCCAGCGCACGGTGCGCTCGCTCCTCGGCAACGTCGTGACCGCGAGCCCCTGCGGCTCGTGCCGCGGCTACGGCACGATCATCGCCACGCCCTGCGTGAGCTGCCAGGGCCAGGGCCGGGTCCGGGCGCGCCGCACGGTGCCGGTCGACATCCCCGCCGGCGTCGACACCGGGCTCCGCCTGCAGATGCCGGGCTCGGGCGAGGCCGGCCCCGCCGGCGGCCCGAACGGCGACCTCTACCTCGAGATGAAGGTGAAGACGCACGACGTGTTCAGCCGTGACGGCGACGACCTGCTCTGCACCCTCGAGGTCGCGATGACCGACGCGATCCTCGGCACGAGCACGACGGTCCACGCCCTCGACGGCGACGTCGAGCTCGAGCTGAAGCCCGGGCTGCAGTCGGGCGAGGTGCTCACCGTGAAGGACCGCGGCGTCACGCGGCTCCGTGGCAACGGGCGCGGCGACCTGCGGATCGGCGTGCACGTGCTCACCCCGACGAAGCTCTCCGGCAAGGAGCGCGAGCTCGTCGAGAAGCTCGCGGGCTCCCGCAAGCAGAAGGAGCCGGAGCTCGCGCACTTCCAGCAGGGGCTCTTCGCGAAGCTCCGCGACCGGTTCCTCGGCTGAGATGGCGAGCCTCTACCTCGACGAGGGCGCCGACTTCGGCTCGGTCGCCCCGGGCGATGTGGTGCGGCTGACGGGCCCGGAGGCTCGGCACGCGCTGCAGGTCGCCCGGGTGCGCGTCGGCGAGCGGATCGCCGTCGGCGACGGGCGGGGCACGGTCGTGCGCGGCGAGGTCGTCGCGAGCGAGTCCGGCGAGCTCACCGTCGAGGCGGCGGAGGTCTCGTTCGAGGAGCCGCCGCGGCCCGCCCTGGTGCTGGTGCAGGCGCTCGCGAAGGGCGATCGCGACGAACTCGCCGTGCAGGCCGCGACCGAGCTCGGCGTCGATCGCATCGTGCCGTGGGCCGCCGCCCGCTCCGTGTCCCGATGGGACGGACCCAAGGCCGAGAAGGGGCGGCAGCGGTGGGCGACGATCGCCCGGGAGGCGAGCAAGCAGTCCATCCGCTCGCGCGTGCCGGCCGTCGAGGCGGCGACCCCGACGGCGGGGCTCGCCGGGCTCCTCGCGGGGGCGCGTCTCCTCGTGCTCGAGCCGAGTGCCGAGGCGCGCCTGACGGAGCTCGAGCTCGACGAGCGCGAGCTCGCGCTCCTCGTCGGGCCCGAGGGCGGCGTCGCGCCCGAGGAGCTCGCCCGGCTCACCGCGGCGGGCGCGGAGCCGGTGCGGCTCGGGCCGAACGTGCTGCGCACCTCCACGGCCGGCCCCGCGGCGATCGCGCTGCTCAGCGCACGACTCGGGCGGTGGTGAGTCATCCGTCGCTACGATGGACCCATGACCGCCCAGGCCGCCGACCCCACCGTCTTCGAGCGCATCGCCGCCCGTGAGATCCCCGCGACGATCGTCGCCGAGACCGATCGGGTCATCGCGTTCCGGGACATCGCACCGCAGGCGCCCGTCCACGTCGTCGTAACCCCGAAGCGGGGCGACTACCGCGACGTCACCGAACTGGCCGCGGGCGACCCCGCACTCCTCGCCGAGCTCGTCGAGGTCGCGCACGGTGTCGCGGAGGAGCTCGCCGACGGCCAGTTCCGACTCATCTTCAACACCGGTGCGGGCGCGGGCCAGACCGTGTTCCACGTGCACGCGCACGTCCTCGCCGGAGGCCTCGAGGAGCGCACGCTTGCCGGCTGAGCCGATGAATGACCTGGACGCCGACGAGCGTCCCCGCCCCGACGAGGAGCTGCTCCGCATCGACGGCATCGAGATGGTGCGCCTCCTCGGACCGCAGGACCGCCTGCTCGCCCAGATCCAGCGCGAGTACCCGGGCGTCACCGTGCACGTGCGCGGCAACCAGATCTCGATCCGCGGCGAGGAGACCGAGCGCCTCCGCGCGCGCCGGCTGATCGAGGAGCTGCTCGCGCTCGTCCGCCGCGACCAGGACCCGACGACGACCGAGGTGACGAGCTCGGCCCGCATCCTCAAGCACGACCCCGGCGCGAAGCCCTCGGAACTGCTCGGACAGGTGATCGTGGCGAGCCGCGGCAAGCAGATCCGCCCGAAGACCGAGGGACAGCGCGCCTACGTCGACGCGATCGACGAGCACACCATCGTGTTTGGCATCGGGCCCGCGGGCACCGGCAAGACCTACCTGGCGATGGCGAAGGCCGTGCAGGCGCTGCAGCGCAAGGAGGTCAGCCGCATCATCCTCACCCGTCCGGCGGTGGAGGCGGGCGAGCGGCTCGGCTTCCTGCCGGGCACGCTCACCGACAAGATCGACCCGTACCTGCGCCCGCTCTACGACGCGCTCAACGAGATGATGGACCCGGAGCTCGTGCCGAAGCTGCTCGCCTCGGGCACGGTCGAGGTCGCGCCGCTCGCGTACATGCGCGGGCGCACCCTGAACGACTCGTTCGTCGTGCTCGACGAGGCGCAGAACACGACGCCCGAGCAGATGAAGATGTTCCTCACCCGGCTCGGCTTCGGCTCGAAGATGGTCGTCACGGGGGACATCACCCAGATCGACCTGCCCGGCGGGGCGTCCGGCCTGCGCATCGTCACCCGCATCCTCGACGGCATCGACGACATCGCCTTCTCCCGGCTGACGAGCGACGACGTCGTGCGGCACACCCTCGTCGGCCGCATCGTCGACGCGTACACGGAGTTCGACCAGCGCCAGCAGGCACAGCGCTACGAGCGGGCCGAGGCCCGCGAGTTCGCGAACCGCGCCGAGCGCCGCGGACGCGGCGCGAGCGGCGGGCCCAGAGACCACCTGCCGAGAAAGGCGAAGTGACCGAGGCATGAGCATCGAGATCAACAACGAGTCGGCGATCGAGGTCGACGAGGCCGCCATCCAGCGGCTCGCCGTCTACGCGCTCTACGCGATGCACGTGCACGCGGATGCGGAGCTCGCGATCGTCCTCGTCGACGAGGGCGCGATGGAGCAGTTGCACGTGCAATGGATGGATGAGCCGGGGCCGACCGACGTCCTGAGCTTCCCGATGGACGAGCTCCGTCCGGGCTCGGAGGACCAGCCGACCCCGCCCGGCCTCCTCGGCGACATCGTGCTCTGCCCGCAGGTGGCCGAGTCGCAGGCGAAGGCGGCGGGGCACACCGTCACCGACGAGCTCCTCCTGCTCACCGCGCACGGCATCCTGCACCTGCTCGGCTTCGACCACGCCGAGCCCGCCGAGGAGAAGGAGATGTTCGGCATCCAGCGCGACATCCTCGTCGGGTTCGCGATGCAGGAGCGACGCCGCTAGCGATGGAACCCTGGTACTTCCTCGTCGCCGCCTTCGTCCTCGTCGCCTTCGGCGGCCTGATGGCGGCCGTCGACTCCGCGATCGGCTCGAGCTCGCGCGCCGACATCGCCGAACTCGCCGAGCGCGCCCGGGCGAAGCGCTCGCTCGCGGCCATCGCCGACGACACCGGCGCCCACGTCAACGCCGTGAACTTCATGCGCATCCTCGCCGAGACCACGGCCGCGGTGCTCGTGACCCTCGCGTTCGCGAGCATCCTCGACAACCCCTGGCTCGTGCTGCTGTGGTCGGCGCTCATCATGACGGCGGTCTCGTTCGTGCTCGTCGGTGCGAGCCCGCGCAGCGTCGGGCGGGCCCATTCGGCGCTCGTCCTCCGGCTGACGGCCCCGCTCGTGCACTTCCTGCGGGTGCTGCTCGGCCCGCTCGCCGGGGCCCTCGTGCAGCTCGGCAACCGGGTGACGCCGGGCCGCATCCGCTTCGCGGGCGTCTCGAGCGAGGAGCAGCTGCTCAGCATGGTCGACGAGGCGACGGAGCTCGACGTGCTCGAGGAGGGCGACCGGGAGCTCATCCACTCGATCTTCGAGTTCAACGACACGGTCGTGCGCGAGGTGATGGTGCCGCGCACCGACATGGTCACGATCGACGCGACGGCGCACCTGCCGCAGGCGATGAGCGTCTTCCTGAAGGCGGGCTATTCGCGCATCCCCGTGATCGGGCTCGACTCCGACGACGTGACGGGCATCCTGTACCTCCGCGATCTCGCGAAGCTCGGCTTCGAGCGTCCCCTCGACGCCGAGGGGCTGACCGTCGGCGAGCTCGCGCGCCCGGCCGAGTTCGTGCCGGACTCGATGAAGGCCGACGCCCTGCTCCGGCAGATGCAGACGAACTCGAACCACCTCGCGATGGTCGTCGACGAGTACGGCGGCATCGCCGGGCTCGCGACGATGGAGGATCTGATCGAGGAGCTCGTCGGCGACATCTCCGACGAGTACGATCGTGAGGCCCCGGAGGTCGAGGCCCTCGGCGACGGACGCTACCGGGTGAGCGCCAGGCTCGCGATCGACGAGCTCGGCGAGCTCTTCGGACTCGAACTGGAGGACGAGGACGTCGACACCGTCGGCGGCCTGCTCGCGAAGGCGCTCGGCCGGCTGCCGCAGTCCGGCGACCGGGCGACGACCAGCGGGCTCGAGCTCGAGGCCGAGCGCACCGAGGGCCGACGCAGGCGGATCGCGACCGTGCTCGTGCAGGCCGACGCCGCGCTGCTCGACGCGACCGCCGCCTTCGCGGGCGACGCAGAACAGGAGCACCACCGTGACTGAGTACCGTGCAGGATTCGCCTCCTTCGTCGGCCGGCCGAACGTCGGCAAGTCGACGCTCACGAACGCGCTCGTCGGCGAGAAGGTCGCGATCACGAGCTCGAAGCCGCAGACCACCCGTCGGGCCATCCGCGGCATCGTCCATCGGCCGCACGGCCAGCTGATCCTCGTCGACACGCCGGGCCTGCACCGGCCCCGCACCCTGCTCGGCGAGCGGCTGAACGCCCTCGTGCAGACGACGCTCGGCGACGTCGACGTGATCGCCTTCTGCGTGCCGGCGAACGAGCCGATCGGCCCGGGCGACCGCTTCATCAACGAGCAGCTCGAGCAGTACCCGCGGGCGAAGAAGGTCGCGATCGTCACGAAGACCGACGCGACCTCGAAGGCGAAGGTCGCCGAGCAGCTCCTCGCCGTGTCCGGGCTGCGCGAGTGGGACGCGATCGTGCCCGTCTCGGCGCCCCGGGGCGAGCAGCTCGACGTGCTGGTCGACGAGCTGCTCGCGCTCATGCCGGCGTCGAGCCAGCCGCTCTACCCGGAGGAGGCGACGACCGACGAGGACGTCACCGAGCGGATCGCCGAGTACGTCCGCGAGGCGGCCCTCGAGGGCGTCTCCGACGAGCTGCCGCACTCGATCGCGGTGACGGTCGACGACCTCATCGAGCGGGACGACAAGGACCTCGTCGAGGTCTACGCGAACCTCATCGTCGAGCGCGACAGCCAGAAGGGCATCATCATCGGCAAGGGCGGCGCCCGGCTGAAGGAGGTCGGCGCCGCTGCGCGCGCCGAGATCGAGCGGCTGCTCGGCCGCAAGGTCTACCTGGCGCTGCACGTGAAGGTCGCGAAGGACTGGCAGCGCGATCCGAAGCAGCTCGGCCGCCTCGGCTTCTGAGGCCGGCGTGCGGACGGCGGGCGGATGCCCCGACGGTCCGTCTCGAGGATGATTCCGGGCCGATCGGCGTGAGCTGCGGGGGAGCGGGGCGTACGGTGGTTCGATGCGCACGACTCTGAGCCGGGGGCGGTTGACGACCGACATCGTCCTCGCCGGCGTCTTCGCGCTGCTCTGCCTCCCGCTCGCGCTCCTCGGCAACGTCGTCGACCTCCTCGCCCTCGCCGGCTTCGCCGGCGCCCTCGCGGTGCGTCGACTCTCGCCCGGCTGGTCGCTCGGCATCGCGTGGATCGCCGCCGTCGTGCAGATGGGAGCGCTCCGCGATCTCCAGCTGTACGACGTCGCGGTGCTCGGGGTGCTGTACACGACGGCCGCCCACGGTATGCCGATCGTGAAGTGGCTCGGCCTCGCCTCCGCGGGCGTCGGCTCCGTCGTCGCGACGCTGTACCTCGGACTGCTGAAGCCGGCGCTCGCGCAGAGCGAGTTCCTCTTCGCCCCGGACAACGCGGTCGCGCTCACCCTGTGGCTCGGCGTGGCGTTCATCGCGGCGATCTCGGTGCTCGTCCTCAGCTGGACCGCCGGACTCCTCGTCCGGGCCGTCCGGGATTCGCGCGAGATCAGCCGCCGCGAGGAGGTGGCGCTGCGCGAGCGCGAGCTCGCCGAGTACCGCTACGTCGTCGAGCAGGAGCGCAACCGCATCGCCCGCGACATGCACGACGTCGTCGCGCACTCGCTCGCCGTCGTCATCGCGCAGGCGGACGGCGCCCGCTTCGCCGCACGCACCCGGCCGGAGACCGCGGTCGAGGCGCTCGGCACGATCGCGGGCGTCGCGCGCGGCGCGCTCGGGGACGTGCGGATGCTCCTCGCCGAACTCCGCCACGCGGAGACCGATACCCCGCAGCCGGTGCTCGACGACCTCGGGGAGCTGCTCGCGCAGCTCCGCACCGCCGGCCTCGACGTCGAGCTGGTGGAGCGCGGTCCGCGCGTCGAGCTCGGCACCGGGCATCAGATCGCCGTCTACCGCATCGTGCAGGAGGCGCTCACCAACGCGCTCCGGCACGGCGACGCGGCGCAGCCGGTGGGGGTCGTGCTCGACTGGGACCCGGCCGGCGTCGTCGCCACCGTCACGAACCACGTCCGTCCGGGCGACGCGGGATCGGGCGGGCGCGGCGCGCGCCACGGCATCCCCGGCATGCGCGAGCGCGCGCAGCTCACCGGCGGACAGCTCACGATCGAGACCGATGACGACCGGTTCCGGGTGATCGCCCGGATCCCGGCCCAGCAGGGGAGCGCCAGATGACCGAGATCCGTGTCTGCCTGATCGACGACCAGGCCCTGTTCCGCGCGGGCATCCGCATGCTGATCGAATCGCAGCCCGACCTCTCCTTCGCCGGGGAGGCGGCCGACGGCGCCGCGGGCGCCGCCCTCGCGGCCCGCGCCCGACCCGATGTGGTGCTGATGGACGTGCGGATGCCGGTGCTCGACGGGATCGCCGCGACCGAGCGGATCATCGCCGATGCGGACCGCGGCGGCTACCCGGCACCGCGGGTGCTCGTCCTCACGACCTTCGACCTCGACGAGAACGCGGCGCGCGCCATCCGGGCCGGGGCGAGCGGTTTCGTCCTGAAGGACGCCGACCCGGAGTTCCTGCTCGCCGCGATCCGCACCGTGCATCAGGGCAACGCGGTCATCGCGGCGAACGCCACGCGGAACCTCATCGCCCACGCCGGGCGGGGCAGCGAGCGGAGCCCGGCGCCGCCCGCCTGGGGCGAGCTGACCCCGCGCGAGCGCGAGATCTTCGCCCTCGCGGCGAAGGGGCTCTCGAACTCCGAGATCGCGGCGAGCGAGTACCTGAGCGAGGCGACCGTGAAGACGCACGTCAGCCGCATCCTCGCGAAGCTCGGCCTCCGCGACCGGGTGCAGCTCGTCGTCTTCGCCTACGAGCACGAGCTCTGAGGCGTATCCGGCAGCGGCACGCCGACCTGCGACGGATCCACGGTCATCCTGCAGGATGACGGCAGACCATCCGCCGGCCGGATGCCCCGGTCGGGCACGGATCCGTAGCGTCGAAGACATGCAGATCCAACCCTCAGACCTCGGTCTCATCGCCCGCGTCGCCACTCTCGGCAAGCGCTACGGCAGCGGCTCCGGCCAGGTCACCGCGCTCGACGACGTCTCGCTCGGCCTGCGCCGGGGCGAGTTCACCGCCATCATGGGCCCGTCCGGCTCCGGCAAGTCGACGCTGATGCACATCATGGCCGGCCTCGACACCCCGAGCTCGGGCCAGGTGTGGCTCGGCGACACCGAGATCACCTCGCTGCCCGACAGTGCGCTCACCGTGCTCCGCCGCCGCCGGGTCGGCTTCATCTTCCAGTCCTTCAACCTCGTGCCCACGCTCGACGTGCGCGGCAACGTGCTGCTGCCCTTCGAGCTCGACGGGCGGAAGCCCAGTCTCGACGAGCGCATGTGGATCGAGGAGCTCTACGAGGTGCTCGGCTTGAAGGATCGGCTCGGGCACCGGCCGCACGAGCTCTCGGGCGGTCAGCAGCAGCGCGTCGCGATCGCCCGCGCGCTCGCGACCCGCCCCGACCTCGTCTTCGCCGACGAGCCCACCGGCAACCTCGACTCCCGCACCGGGCGCGAGGTCCTCGGGCTCCTCGCCGGAGCGAGCGCGGGCTACGGCCAGTCGATCGCGATGGTCACCCACGACCCGATCGCGGCGAGCCACGCGGACCGCATCCTCTACCTCGCCGACGGGCGGATCGTGCGCGACGCGGGCCGGTCCACGCCCGAGGAGATCGCGACGTTCATGCTCTCCATGGAGACCGCGGCCTGATGCGCGCCCGACTGAAAGACCAGGTGCCCACGCTCCTCGTCGCGGTGCTCGCCGGGACCTTCGGCGTCCTGCTGCTCCACGTCACCGGCATGCTCGCCGTCGCGATCGCCGCCGACTCGGTCACCGGGGACAGCGACACCGTGGCGCTCATGCTGCAGGTGCTCGCGTGGGTGTTCATCGTGATCGCGATCTACGTGAGCGCGATCGTCACCTCGAACACCGTCGCCACCGTCGTGGCCGGACGGACGAGGCTCATCGCGCTGCTCCGCCTCATCGGCTCCTCGGCGCGCGCCGAGCGCGGTCGCATCGCCCGGGAGGGGCTCGCGGTCGGCTTCGCGGGCGCAGCCATCGGGATCGTGCTCGGCACGCTCGCCGCGTTCGGTCTCCAGCGCGTCGCCGTCACGACCGGGGTCATGCCCGATGTCGCGTACCAGTACGTCAACGTCTCGGTGCTGCTTCCGGCGATCGCCGTCGTCCTCACCACCTGGCTCGCCTCGTGGGTCGGCTCGCGTCGCGTGCTGCGGGTGCGGCCGATCGAGGCGATCGGCCAGTCGGTCGAGTCGGACCGCGAGGAGCTCGTCCGCCGGCGCGGCCGCAACATCGCCGCCGTCGTGCTCATCGTGCTCGGCGCTGGACTGCTCGCGGCCGGCATCGTCGTCGGGCTGGTGCGCCCGGAGGGCGTCCTCATCGGGCTGCTCGGCGGCGTCCTCTCCTTCTCGGGGGTCGTGCTCGCCGCGCACCTCGTCATGCCGCCCGTGCTCCGGCTCGTCGGCCGCATCTTCGGCCGCACCCCGGCGGCCAGGCTCGCCGCCGAGAACGCCGTCCGCAACCCCGAGCGCTCGTCCCGCATGACCATCGGACTCGTGATCGGCGTCACGCTCGTGACGACCTTCTCGGTGACGATGGAGTCGTACCGCGCCATGATCCACGCGGCGATCGAGGCGCAGCCGGAGGTCTTCGCGGGCGTCGAAGGCATGCTGAACGTCACGATCGCGGTCTTCGCGGTGCTGATCGGCTTCAGCGCGCTCATCGCCGCGATCGGCATGGTGAACACCCTCTCGCTCAGCGTGCTCCAGCGCACCCGCGAGCTCGGGCTGCTCCGCGCGCTCGGCTTCGAGGCGCGCCAGCTGCGCGGCATGATCATCGCGGAGGCGGCGGCGCTCACGATCGCGGCGACGATCACCGGGCTCGTGCTCGGATTCGTCTACGGCTGGGCGGGCGCGCAGGCGCTGCTCGGCGGTGCGCAGGGTGAGCCGGTGTTCATCTTCCCCGGCATCCCGTGGGCGATGATCGGCATCCTGATCGTCGCCGCCGGCCTGCTCACGGCGATCGCCTCGATCGCCCCGGCCCGACGCGCGGTGCGCGTCTCGCCGGTCGTCGCCCTCGCCACCGACTGAGCGGGGCAGGCCGACCGGCCACCAGACCGGGCACCAGGGGGGTGCCCGCCCGGGCGGGACCGGAGCTCCGTGGGGGATGCTCCGGTTCCGCCCTTCTCCGTCGCGGTGCTACCCTGGTTCCGTGCTTCACGGCCTGCTTCTCCTTAGCTGCCGCAGCGAGTCCTCGTCTTAGGCCTCCCTCGCTGCGGAGTTCGTCGTCGGCTGCCACCGGACTGAAGCGAGAAGAGAGCACCATGCAGAACACCCAGAAGCCGTCCCCGATGCCCGTGCACCGGTACCGTCCGTACCACGAGCAGCTCCGCGTCGAGCTGCCCGACCGCACCTGGCCCGATCGGCGCATCACCGAGGCGCCGCGCTGGTGCGCGGTCGACCTCCGCGACGGCAACCAGGCCCTCATCGACCCGATGAGCCCCGAGCGCAAGCGGGTCATGTTCGAGCTGCTCGTGAAGATGGGCTACAAGGAGATCGAGGTCGGCTTCCCGAGCGCGAGCCAGACCGACTTCGACTTCGTCCGCCAGCTCATCGACGACGGCGCGATCCCCGACGACGTCACCATCCAGGTGCTGACCCAGGCGCGCGACCACCTGATCGAGCGCACCTACGAGGCCATCGCCGGCGCGAAGCAGGCGATCGTGCACCTCTACAACTCGACGAGCGTGCTGCAGCGCGAGGTCGTGTTCCGCACCGACCGCCAGGGCATCATCGACATCGCCCTGCACGGCGCGCGCAAGTGCCGCGAGATGGAGTCGACGATCCCGGACACCGCCGTCTACTACGAGTACTCGCCCGAGAGCTACACCGGCACCGAGCTCGAGTTCGCGGTCGACGTGTGCAACCAGGTGCTCGAGGTGTTCGAGCCGACGCCCGAGCGGAAGGTCATCATCAACCTGCCCGCGACGGTCGAGATGGCGTCGCCGAACGTGTACGCCGACTCGATCGAGTGGATGAGCCGCCACCTCGCGCACCGCGAGAACGTCATCCTGTCGCTGCACCCGCACAACGACCGCGGCACCGCGAT
The DNA here is from genome assembly GCF_044917495.1 of Agromyces mediolanus. Classification (GTDB taxonomy): domain Bacteria; phylum Actinomycetota; class Actinomycetes; order Actinomycetales; family Microbacteriaceae; genus Agromyces; species Agromyces mediolanus_B. Next base: position 156,927 of record NZ_JAVSSI010000003.1, read on the forward strand.
CGCGGCGGCGGAGCTCGGCTACCTCGCCGGGGCCGACCGCATCGAGGGCTGCCTGTTCGGCAACGGCGAGCGCACCGGCAACGTCGACCTCGTCGCGCTCGGCATCAACCTGTTCACGCAGGGCATCGATCCGCAGATCGACTTCAGCGACCTCGACGAGATCAAGCGCACCGCCGAGTACTGCAACCAGCTGCCCGTGCACGAGCGCAGCCCCTGGGCGGGCGACCTCGTCTACACGGCGTTCAGCGGTTCGCACCAGGACGCCATCAAGAAGGGCTTCGAGGCGATGGAGGCGAAGGCCGAGGCGGCCGGCGTCAGCGTCGACGAGCTCGAGTGGGCGGTGCCGTACCTGCCGGTCGATCCGAAGGACCTGGGGCGCAGCTACGAGGCCGTCATCCGGGTCAACTCGCAGTCGGGCAAGGGCGGGGTCGCGTACCTCCTGAAGAGCGATCACGCCCTCGAACTGCCGCGGCGGCTGCAGATCGAGTTCTCCGGGGTCGTCCAGGCGAAGACCGACGCCGAGGGCGGCGAGGTCACGAGCGAGGAGATCTGGCGGATCTTCACCGACGAGTACCTCCCGGCGCCCGAGTCGCGCCCCGACGAGAAGTGGGGCCGCTTCGAGCTGCTGAGCCTGCGCACCGAGAGCGCCCTCGACGGCGTCGTGAACGTGCGCGTCGGGCTCCGCGACGGGCAGGAGCGGGTCGACGCCGACGCGAGCGGCAACGGGCCGATCTCCGCGTTCCTCGCGGTGCTCGGCGCCGAGGGCGTCGACGTGAAGCTCCGCGATTACGTCGAGCACACGCTCGCCGCGAGCGGCGACGCGGTCGCGGCGGCGTACGTGGAGCTCGAGGTCGAAGGCCGGGTGCTCTGGGGCGTCGGCATCGACGCCGACATCTCGACCGCCTCGCTGAAGGCCGTCGTCTCCTCGGTGAACCGCGCGCTGCGCGGCGTCGCCGTCGCGTCCGAGCCGGAGCTCGCTGCGGTCTGAGCCGCAGCGCCTGCACGAACCGCCCGCGTCCGCCGGACGCGGGCGGTTCGTCGTCGCGCGGTCAGCGGCGGATGACGGGGAGCACGCCGGTCTCGGTGGCGACCTTCCGGCGGTAGAGCATGCGCTGCTCGGGCAGCGAGAGGTCGAAGATCACCGCGAGCCAGCGGATGATGCTCGTGACGACCACGCACGCGATGCCGGCGATGAAGATCGGCACGTGGAAGAGGTCGAGCACGACGAGCACGAGGCATCCGGCGCCCGCGGCGACCGCGTAGAGCGAGCCGACGTGCATGATCGCGACCGGCAGGCTCATGAGCATGTCGCGCAGGATGCCGCCGCCGACCGCAGCGGCGACGCCGACGAAGACGGCCGGCAGGATCGGCAGTCCGAGCCCGAGCGCCTTCGAGGTGCCGAAGGCGCCGAACATGCCGATGACGACGGCGTCGAGACCGACGATGGCCCCGTTCAGGCGCGTGAGCGGCCCCGCGAGCAGCATCCCGACGAGCGAGGCCGCGATGGCGGTGACGAGGTACCAGTTGCTCTGCAGCGCGCCGATCGGCTGGTTGAGCAGGAGGTCGCGGATGATTCCGCCGCCGAAGCCCATCACGATGCCGACGATCGCGACGCCGAGCAGGTCGAGCCGGCGTTCGCCGCGGAAGCCGGAGGCGAACAGGGCGCCCTGCACGCCGCCGAGGCCGACGGCGGTGAGGTCCAGCCAGAGCGGGATCATGAACTGCGAGGTCTCCACCCGCCCATTCTCGCAAGCGGATGCGTCGGATGGCCCCGTGTTCCGGCGGTTCGCCCGGGTGGAGGTGGGAGAATCGTCGGGTGCCCGTGTACCGAGATGAAGCCGTCGTGCTGCGCACCCACAAGCTGGGCGAGGCCGACCGCATCGTCACGCTGCTCTCCCGGCGTCACGGCAAGATCCGCGCGGTCGCGAAGGGCGTGCGGCGCACCGCGTCGAAGTTCGGGGCCCGGCTCGAGCCGTTCATGGTCGCCGATCTGCAGCTCTACGAGGGCCGCACGCTCGACGTGATCACCCAGGCCGAGTCGCTCGGCTCCTACGGGGCCGAGATCTCGCAGGACTACGCCGCCTACACCGCGGCGAACGCGATGGTCGAGACGGCCGACCGGGTGACGGAGGCGGAGGGATCCCTGCAGCAGTACCTGCTGCTGGTGGGCGCGCTCCGCTCCCTCGCCCGACGCGAGCACGGGCCGGGACTCACCCTCGACTCCTACCTGCTGCGGGCGCTCGCCCTCGCGGGCTGGGCGCCGAGTTTCGAGGACTGCTCGCGCTGCGCGAAGCCGGGCGAGCACCGGGCGGTCGTCGTGCAGCTCGGCGGCATCGTCTGCGACGAGTGCGCCCCGCCCGGCGCGCCCCGCATCGAACGATCGACGATCGCGCTGCTCGGCGCGCTCCTCACCGGCGACTGGGCGCGCGCCGAGGCGGCGCCGGAGCGCGACCGCAACCAGGCGTCCGGCATCGTCGCCGCCTACGCCCAGTGGCATCTCGAGCGGGGGCTCCGCTCCCTGCCGCACGTCAGCCGCGACGCCGACGAGCCCGCCGCGCGCCGCGCGCCCGATCGGGCGGCGCCGAGCACCCCAGCCCAGACAGGAATCCAGTGACCCCGAAGCCCTACACCCACCGCGACGCGGTGCCGTACCGCCCGATCGACTGGACGGGCCTCTACCCGCCGGAGCTGCCGCGGGGCGCGGTGCCGAACCACGTCGCGGTCGTGATGGACGGCAACGGCCGCTGGGCGAACCGCCAGGGGCTGACGCGCATCGAGGGGCATAAGGCCGGCGAGGCCGCGTTGCTCGACGTCGTCGCGGGGGCCGTGCAGATCGGGGTGAAGCACCTCTCCGTCTACGCCTTCTCCACCGAGAACTGGAAGCGGAGCCCTGACGAGGTCCGCTTCCTCATGGGCTACAACCGCGACGTCCTGCACCGCCGTCGCGATCAGCTGAACGAGTGGGGCGTGCGCATCCGCTGGGCCGGGCGGAAGCCGAGGCTCTGGAAGTCGGTCATCGAAGAGCTGCAGTTCGCCGAACGGCTGACGGCGGGCAACGACGTGCTCACGCTCACGATGTGCGTGAACTACGGCGGCCGCAACGAGATCACCGACGCCGTGCGGTCGATCGCCGACGACGTCGCGGCCGGTCGCCTGCGTCCCTCCGCGGTGAGCGAGAAGCAGATCTCGAAACGGCTCTACCAGCCGGACATGCCGGACGTGGACCTCTTCGTGCGCAGCTCGGGGGAGCAGCGCACCTCGAACTTCCTGCTCTGGCAGTCGGCCTACGCCGAGATGGTGTTCCTCGACACCCTCTGGCCCGACTTCTCCCGCATCGACCTCTGGCGCGCGGTGGAGCTGTACGCGAGCCGCACCCGGCGATTCGGCGGGGCGGTCGACGCGCCCACGGCCGGGTAGTCCAGCCGGGCTTGAGCCCCGGGCCGGGGCCGGAGCAGGTCGACGCGACGTCAGCCGAGGCCGAGTTCGCCGAGCAGGGCGCGCGCCTTCACGAGCGCGGCCGACGAGCCCGACCGCGCCGCGATCTCGGCGAGGCCCGGCCATGCGGCGTCCTCCGCCGGGATCCGGCCGTTCGCCGCCGCGGCGCGCAGCACGGGGGCGCGGAGGAGCGCGACGTCGAGCACCCGGTTCAGCCACGCCGGCGGCTTCGGCTGGGCCGCCGCGAAGCGGACCGACTCGGTGAGCAGCGGCCAGAGCACCGGCAGCGCGCGGAGCTCGCGTTCGATGGAGCCCATCATGCGCGCCGGCGTCAACTCCGGAAGCGGGACGAGGCGGCGGGCCGCGAGCCGGACGGATGCCGCGGAGAACGCCCGCCTGGCCACCATCGCGTCGACGCTGTACCGCGACTCGACGTCGGAGCACAGCGAGGCGAGCACGACCGACACCATGAGCACGGTGAGCGGCGGCTGGAGTCCGTCGCTGCGCGGGCCGTTGCCGCCTGTGCTCCGGTCGCGGAACTCGGAGACCGAGAGCCGGTGCGCCGCGGCATCCCACTCGATCCAGCGGCGCGCCTCGCCCTCGACCGTCTCGGCGTCGAGCTGCCCCTCGCGGTCGAGCGCGTACGACCAGGCCATGAGCGCCCGGTAGCGGAGGTCCGGGGCGTCCGGGAGCGCGAACTCGAGCGGGACGAAGCGCTTCGAGCCGCGAGTCAGCACGGTCGCCGTGGGCTCGACGCCGTCGTCGATCGCCTCGCCCTCGCCGTCGCCCGTGGGCCAGACGTCATCGAGGTCGATCCCGGGCTCCGCGGGCGCTGCGGCGACCGCGGGGATGCTCGGCTCGGGCAGCCGGGCGACGACCGCTCGCGCGGCGGCGACGGCGCGCGACGACCCGCTTCGGGCCGCGAGCGCGCGGGTGCCGGGGAGATCGAGCACCGAGGGGTCGGCGGCACGGTCGGCGACCGCGGCCAGGGCGGCGGGCAGCAGGGCATCGATCGTCTCGACGAGCTCCGCCGTCCCGGGGATCATGCGCACGGCCGCGACGGACGCGGCGACGGTCTGGTCGAGGAGCGGCCAGGCGAGCGAGCCCAGGCCCGCTTCGGCGAGCTCCCCGGCCACGCGGGCGAGCTGCGCCGCCCCGCTCGGGCCGCCGCGCTCGATGAGGCCGAGCTCGGCGACACCGGGGCGGAGGAGCCCCCGCTCCCACGCCTCAAGTACGGCCTGGAACATGGCGCCCGCGGCCTGCTCGTGCGGGGAGCGGAGCCCGCCCAGCATCGCGGCGGCCAGCCTGGGGCCGAGCGGGCGGCCGCGCCGGGCGAGCTGGCGCCAGGCGAATCCGCTCCCAGGTTCCGACCAGTCGCCGAAGTACGCGCCGTCGTCCCAGCCGGGCAGCTCGTACGCGGTGCCCCAGCCGTAGCGGGCCGGATCGAGTCGCGGCGGGAACCCGGCGAGGGAGGCCGGCAGCGCCGTGTCTGCCCGCGCCCAGTCGCCGTCCTCGTCCTGGACGAGCGCGGGCTCGCGCAGTGGATCGAGCACGTACGCCAGTGCGGCCGGTCCCGCAGCGCTCGCGAGGGGCGCCCCGGACTGCAGCACGACCGGCACATCGAGCCCCGCGAGCTCGTCGAGCTGCGCCGGGACGACGAGTCCGAGGTCGAGTCGAAGGAGCGCGAGGAGCAGATCGGCCTCGCTCGCGGCGGCGCCGACCTCGCGGTAGGCGTGCAGTCGAGCGAGGAAGTCGGCGGGATCGATGCGGAGGTCGTCCCAGCTCGGGGTCGACAGCAGGGTCGGCACCTCGCCCAGGCGCTGGGCGACGGCGGCCTCGCGGGCGGTCGTCGGGCCGTAGTGCACGTCCCGGCGCCAGTCGTCACCGTCCGGGCCGACGAGACGGTCGAGCGAGCGGATCGGCGTGCCGGCGACCCAGTCGGCGACGGCGCCGACGCCCGCCCGCCAGCCGGGCTTCAGACCGCGGAGCACGAGGCGCGCACGCTCGGGGTCGGCACGGGCGACGGTGTTCGCGAGTTCGAGGAAGCGGTCGACCTCGAGGTCGACCGCGTTCTCCGGGCGCGAGGCGAGGCGCTCGGCCGCCTCCGAGAGCGCATCGCTCGTCGCCTCGGCCGGGACGAAGCGGGGGACCGCCCAGATCGGCGGCGTCGGCGTCCACGCGACCGCCTCCGGCTCGTCGCGCGCCGCGCCGGCGTCCTCGCCCGTGAGACCCCACCGCTCGAGCAGCGCGGTCGCGGACTTCGCGAGACCGGCATCCCGTCCCGCGGCCACCTCGGCGAGCGCGAGCCGCGCCGTGTCGCCGGGCTCGCCGGTGAGCGGCCTCGCCCGCCGCGCGGCCGCGTCCAGCACGGCGCGCCGGGCGGCTTTCGGCTTGGTCGCGAGGGCGAGGGAGAGCGCCTCGGATGCCTCGTCGGGGTCGCCGTGCTCGATGAGCGCCGGTGCGAGCGTGAGGACGACGGGCGCCTCGGCGTGGCTCAGCGGCCCCAGCAGCGCGCCGGCGTGCGCGACGAGCTCCGCATCGCTCAGTGCGAGCGCGTCGGTCAGGGCGCCGGCCCACGCCTTCCGATCGCCGGGGCGCTGGGCGGCGTCGAGGGCGACGAGCACGAGTTCGACCGCCTGGTCCCGTTCGATCCAGCCGGCTGCGGTGCCCGCGGCGACCGCCCGGCCGAACGGTCCGGTGGCCGGTGCGCCGACCGCGACGCCGACGCGCACGTGCTCGGCGAAGCGGGAGCGGATGAGCTCGGCGTCGATCCCTCCCCGATCGCCCGGGAACAGCTCGGCCTCCTCGCCGAGGGCGAGCGCCGCGTACACCGCCCAGTCCTTCAGGTACTCGACGCTCTCGGGCACGGGAAGCTCGAGCCGGTGCACGAGGCGCACCGCGCGGCCGGCGTGGACCGAGCTCGAGTGCTCCCACGCGCGCCGGTTCGAACGGCAGGCACGGGCGATGAACGCGGTCGCGAACTCCGGGCCGCGGCTCGCGAGCACTTCGGTCGCGAGCTCGTCCGGGACGACGCCGGCCCCGCCGAGCACGTCCTCGGCCCGCCGGGCGTCGACCCCCGTGCGTACCGCGAACAGCGCGAGCATCCCGTGCTCGGTCTCGCCGACGAGGGAGGCGCGGACGAAGCCGCCGTCGTGCTCCGCCCACTCGGTCCACTCGCCGCGCCGCAGGCCCGCACTGGCCTCCCGCTGCTGCGCCGCGGTGCCGACGGGGAGGGTCGGCGCGTCGGCGAGCCGGGCCTGCGCCCAGCCGAGCTCGCGGAACAGCTCGAGCGAGCGGGCGAGGGCGTCGGTCATGCGTTCTCCTCCATCACGATGCGCACGGCGAGCACGTGCGCGCAGGGTCCTCGGTCTCGGCCGCCGGCGAGCTGCCAGGTGCAGCTGCAGCGGCTCCCGGCATCCGCGATCCGCACCAGGTAGCTCGCCGGAGCCGCGGCGGTGCCGCCCGCGACGAGCCAATCCCCGGGCGCATCGCCGGGGGCGACCCGTCGCTCCGCCGCGAGCCGGCGCGCCGTGCGGACCCGGGGGTGGTCACGGGTCACCCGTGCCGGATCGTCGGGCAGCTCGCGATGGAAGTGGGCGTTCGTCCGCACGTCCCAGCCCACCCGGCCCGAGGCGGCGAGCACGGCGAGGCCCGACTCGGTCTGGGTGCGGCTGAGGCCCGACTCCCGCTGCAGCCGGTCGACGTCGATCACGGGCTCGAAGGCGAGCAGCGCCGAGAGCAGCGCGGCGTGCTCGGCGACGTCGGGCGGGGCGAGGGCGGCGACGAGCGAGCCCTCGCCCGAGAAGCCGCGCCAGGCCTCGACCGTGAGCCCGAGGAGGAGACGGGCGTGGGGGAGGGCGACCTCGACGGCGGTCGCCCCCGGCTCGCCGTCGGCCGGACCGTAGACGGCGAGGCCATGCACGTGGGGGAGCAGTCGCTTCAGCGCCGCGAGCCGATGGAGCCCCTGGACGTGCACTGCGCCGGCCGTCCGACGGGGAGCGAGCCGCGCGCCGGTCGGGGTGGGCGTGAGCCAGCCGCTCGCGCCGGCGGCCGTCGTGGCGGGCAGCGAGTGCAGCAGCGCCCGGGCACCCGCACGATCGAGCTCGAATGCGAGGCGCAGCCGGCGGTGCAGCTCGGCGACGTTGCCGAACGCCGGAATCCAGCGGGCCGGCATCTCGACGGGGCGCTCGAACTCGGTCCGCTCCGGGGTCGCGAGCGCGAGCCCGTCGACGCCGACATCGAGGTGGAGGAGCTCCGCCCGGCCCACCGAGGTGAGCGCCTGCCTGGTCGCGAGGCCCAGATCGACGTTCGTCGTGCCGTGCGACACCTCACCGCCGTCGAGCCCGCTCGCGAGCAGATCGAGCCTGGCGTAGACGCTGTTGCAGGCCGAGAACACCTCGGCGCGGAGCCGGTCGCCGTGCGCGGTCAGCACGGGATCGCGCTGCGTCGTCGGGGTGTACTTGAAGTACCTCGTGGCGGTGAGGTCGGCGAGGGTCAGCAGGCCGCGGGCGACGAGCTGCGGCTCGGTCGCGAAGCCGTGGAAGAAGCTCGGCCGCGGGTCGGGACCGTCGGGTGCGAGCCCCGGCGCGAGTGCGAGGGCGAGCCCGTTCGCGGTCGCCGTCGACGCCGACGCGAATCCGCGATCCCCCATGCAGGCAGCCTAGCCGAGCCTCACCGCGGGCCGCGTCGCGCGAAGAGCCCCGCGAGGAGGGCGTGCAGCAGCGGCAGGACGGACAGGCCGATGAGCGTCCAGCCGAGCCCAGGTGCTGAGCCGAGGAGCACCGCGCCGCCGATGACGAGCGCGGCGAACAGCACGGCCGACACCACGCGTCTGGCGACCCCCTCGAGCCGGTCGAGGCGCCGCTCGAGGCGCGAGGTGTCGAAGGAGAGCCGGCCCTGCTCGACCTTCGTGACGACGGAGTCGAGGCGCTGCGGCATGCCCCAGAGGATGCCGGCGCTCGTCATCGCCTGGTCGAGGAACCCGCGCGCGACGCCGCCGCCCTCTTCACGGAGCAGCTGCGTGGCGTAGGGCTCCACGGCGTCCCAGACGTTGAACTCGGGGTCGAGGCCGCTGCACATGCCCGAGGTGAGCGCCATCGCGCGGATGAGGAGCAGGAGATGCTCGGGCAGCTGCAGGGGGAGCGAGCGCACGACGTCGCCGAACTCCGTGCCGAACTCGCGGAACTCGCGGGGGTCGACGTCCTTCAGCTGTGCGAAGCCCATGCCGCCGAACCGCTCGAAGAGGGCGGACAGGGCGCGCTCCAGCTCGCCGGTGTCGGCGCTCGGCAGCAGCACGCCGATCTCCCGCGCGGCGTCGATCATGCCGCGGCCGTCGCGGGCCGCGACGGCGATCACGAGCGCGCGCAGGCCGGAGCGGAGCTCGCCCGGGACCTCGGCCATCATGCCGAAGTCGACGAAGGTGAGCCGCCACGCGGTGCCACCGTCGCCCGCGTCGCCGTCGCCGTCGCCCGCGGCGGCCGGCCCGGCGAGCGGCGTCACGAAGAGGTTGCCCGGGTGCGGGTCGGCGTGCACGAAGCCGTGCGTGAACACCTGGTCGAACATGACCTCGGCGAAGACGCGGGCGACGTCGGCCGGGTCGACGCCCGCGGCCCGGAGCGCCGCCGTGTCGTTGATCTTGATCGCGGTGACGTCCTCGAGGGTCAGCACGCGGCGGGTGGTGCGCTCCCAGACGACGTCGGGGGCCGCGACCCGCGGGTCGTCGGCGAAGGACTCCGCGAAGCGCTCGGCGCTGGCCGCCTCGTGCAGGTAGTCGATCTCCTCGAGGCTCGTCGTGGCGAACTCCTCGACGAGCGCCGGGGCGTCCACGCGGTCGGCGACGATCCGCACCCGGCGCAGCCAACCCGCGATGCGGCGGAGCGCGGCGAGGTCGACGGCGACGATGCGGTCGATTCCGGGGCGCTGCACCTTCACCACGACGTCGGTGAAGCCCGCGTCGTCCGCGTCCGCGGCGGCGAGTCGCGCCCGGTGCGCCTGGCCCAGCGAGGCGGCGGCGACGGGCGTCTCGTCGAAGCTCGCGTAGACGCGCCCGAGCGGGGCGCCGAGCTCCCGCTCGGCGAGGGCGCGGATCTCGGGGAAGGCGACCGCGGGCACTTCGTCCTGCAGGCCCTCGAGCTCCGAGGTGATCTCGGGCGGCAGCACGTCGAGCCGGGAGGAGAGGAACTGCCCGACTTTGATCATGAGGCCGCCGAGCTCCACGGCGAGCCCGCGGAAGCGGGAGGCGAGCCGCTGCATGCGAGCCGCGCGGGTGCGCTCTGAGACGCCGCCGAGGCCGAGCTTCGGCAGCGCGAGCTCGAACCACCAGAGCTGGACGAGCTGCCGCGCCGCGAAGCGCAGGATGCGCCGCGATCGGGCGCGCCGGGCGCGTTCGTCGGCTTCGCCGGACGCGACGGCGCCGTCGGAGACGCTGGGCGACACCCGCTCAGCCCTGGGCGAGGATCGAGTAGAGCCGCCGGCGCGTGTCGTCGAGTTCGCGGACGGCCTCCGCCACCTGCTCGGGCGTGCCCGTGCGGCCGAGCTGCGCGGCCGCCGAGGCGAGCTCGATGCCGGCCTTCGAGAGCGCGGCGTGCGGCGCCGCGCTGCGCGAGCCCGTCTCCCAGGGCGCGGGGCGGTCGGCACCGGCCTCCGCCTCGGCGCGACCGGCCTCGGTCAGGGAGTAGGTCTTGCGACCGCGGAGCTCCTCGGCGGAGATCAGGCCCTCGTCGGCGAGGAGCTGCAGCGTGGGGTAGACCGAGCCCGCGCTCGGCTTCCACGCACCGCCGCTGCGCTCCTCGATCTCGCGGATGATCTGGTAGCCGTGCATCGGCTCCTCGGCGAGGAGCGCGAGCACCGCCTGCCGCACGTCGCCGCGCGCCATCCGGCTCGAGCCCGCGCGCGGGTCGATCGAGGAGCGCAGCTGCGACATCGCCTCCCAGAGCACCTGGCCGGGGCCGTCGCCGCCGAAAGCCGTTCCGCCGAATCCGCCGCTCGGGCGCTGTCCGTTCATGATGACCTCCTGGCCTGCGATCGAACGATACTCAACGATATATCGTTCAGTGGCCGGAGGGAAGGGTGGCCCTACTCCGCCGGGGTCGTGCCCGGGACGAAGCAGACATCGCCCTCGCAGACCATCGCGCCGGGCGCGCCGGGCAGCATCGTGAAGGGCGATGCGGATGCCTCGGCCGGCGCCGTGCCGGCCGGGGCATCCGTCGTCGCGTCGCTCGCGAGCTCCGGGCTCGTCACGCGACCGCTCCGTCGCGCTCGCCCGCGACCTGGGTGAGCACCTGCCCGAAGACCTCAGCGGGCTGGGCGCCCGAGACGCCGTACTTGCCGTCGATGACGAAGAAGGGCACGCCGTTGATGCCGTAGGCCCCGGCCTGCGCGATGTCGGCCTGGACGGCGGCGGCGAAGCGCCCGGACTCGAGCGCCTCGCGGGCGGCGTCGGCGTCGAGGCCGGCGTCCGCGGCGAGCGCGACGAGCTCGTCGATGCGGCCGACGTGGCGGCCCTCGGTGAAGTAGGCCCGGAAGAGGCGCTCGGCCAGTTCGAGCTGGCGGCCCTCGGACTTCGCGAAGTGCAGCAGCTCGTGCGCCTTCAGCGTCTTCGTGTGCTGGAGGGCGTCGAAGTCGTAGTCGAGGCCCGCGTTCGCGGCCACGCCGGTCACGTGCTGCAGCATCTGCTGGACGCGCTCGGCCGGCATCCCCTTGTGCTTCGCGAGGAAGTCGATCTCGCTGCCCTCGAAGTCGACGGGCGTGTCGGGGGCGAGTTCGAAGGAGTGGTACTCGACCTCGATCTCGGGGGCGTCCTCGCCCAGGGCGGCGACGCCCGCCTCGAAGTGGCGCTTGCCGATGTAGCACCAGGGGCAGGCGATGTCGGACCAGATGTCGATCTTGATAGGAGAGCTCACATCGATGCGAACGCACGGACCTCGCGCGGCATTCCCACCCGCCGGACCGGGCTACTCGGGGTCGCTGAGGTCGGCGACCGTCGCGCCGTACGCGGCGATGAGCGCGTCGGCGTCGACGAAGAGGCTGCGACCGTGCTCACCCGCGCCCATCGAGACCCGGCGTCCGGCGATCGTCTCGTCGGCGTACACGGGCCACGCGGTCGTGGAGCCGAGCGGCGTGATGGTGCCGCGCTCGTAGCCGGTCGCCGCGAGGGCGAGCGAGGCGTCGGGCAGCTGCAGCTTGTTGACGCCGACGAGGGCGCGGAGCTTCGGCCAGCTGATCTTGCGGCCGCCGGGCACGAGGGCGAAGAGGTAGCTGCCGTCGCTGCGCTTCACGACGAGCGACTTCACGATGTCGCCGGGGGAGATGCCGAGGAGCTCGGCCGCCTCCTCGAGGCTCCGGGCGGCGGGACGTTCGATCACCTCGATCTCGAGTCCGCGGGCCGCGGCGTCGGCCCGGACCCGCTCGACACCGGTTCGGGGTGCGTCCGTCATCTCGTCCTCCACAACGCTCGATCCGGTTCGAATCCTACGCGCCGTGCGGGAACGGGCGGCCTGCGAGCCCTGATCTGGAAGAATCGAAGGGATGTCAACGATCCCCACCACCGCCAAGCCGCTCACGATCGGCGCCCTCGAGCTCGACGTGCCCGTCGTGCTCGCGCCGATGGCGGGCATCACGAACACGGCGTTCCGCCGGCTCTGCCGCGAGTTCGGCGCCGGCCTCTACGTCTCCGAGATGATCACGAGCCGCGCGCTCGTCGAGCGCACGCCCGAGTCGATGCGGCTCATCACCCACCACGAGTCCGAGACGCCGCGCTCGATCCAGCTCTACGGCGTCGACCCGAAGACCGTGTCCGAGGCGGTCACGATGCTCGTGGCCGAAGACCGCGCCGACCACATCGACCTGAACTTCGGCTGCCCGGTGCCGAAGGTCACGCGCAAGGGCGGCGGCGCCGCGCTGCCGTGGAAGAACGGGCTGTTCCGCGACATCGTCGAGGGCGCGGTGCGAGCCGCGGGCGACATCCCGCTCACGGTGAAGATGCGCAAGGGCATCGACGCCGACCACCTGACCTACCTCGAGGCGGGGCGCATCGCCGAGGGCGCTGGCGTCGCCTCGATCGCGCTGCACGCGCGCACGGCGGCGGAGTTCTACTCCGGCCACGCCGACTGGTCGGCGATCGCGAAGCTGAAGGAGACGGTGACCTCGGTGCCCGTGCTCGGCAACGGCGACATCTGGTCGGCCGACGACGCGCTCCGCATGGTCGCCGAGACGGGCTGCGACGGCGTCGTGGTCGGGCGCGGATGCCTCGGTCGGCCGTGGCTGTTCGGGGATCTCGCCGCAGGGTTCCGCGGAGAGCTCGCCGACGGCAGCGCGGGCCTGTACCAGCCGAGCCTCGGGCAGGTCGCGCAGACGTTCCGGCGGCACGCGGAGCTCCTGGCCGAGTTCTTCGACAGCGAGGAGCGCGGCTGCCGCGACATCCGCAAGCACGTGGCCTGGTACTTCAAGGGCTACCCGGTCGGCGGCGAGCTCCGCGCCCGACTCGCGACCGTCGAGTCCCTGCAGATGCTCGACGACCTGCTCGGCACGCTCGACTGGTCGATGCCGTACCCGGGCGAGGGGGCGGAGGGCCCGCGCGGTCGCGCCGGCACGCCGAAGAACCCGGCCCTGCCCGACGGCTGGCTCGACTCGCAGGAGCTCGCCGGGCACGACCGCGTGACGCTCGTCGACGCCGAGCTCGACACGAGCGGCGGCTGAGCGTGACGATCCCGGCCTTCGGCGACCGCCTCTTCGGCGGCGCGGAGCTGTTCGGCGGGTACGGCGAGGCCGATGCGGAGCGCCAGCTGCCCGAGGAGCACTCCTCGCGCCGCAGCGACTTCGCCCGTGACCGCGCGCGGCTCCTGCACTCGAGCGCCCTGCGCCGGCTCGCGGCGAAGACGCAGGTGCTGAGCCCCACGGCCGGCCTCGACTTCGCACGGAACCGCCTGACGCACTCGCTCGAGGTCGCGCAGATCGGCCGCGAGCTCGCGGCGAACCTCGCGCTCGACCCCGACGTCGTCGACACCGCCTGCCTCGCGCACGACCTCGGGCATCCGCCGTTCGGGCACAACGGCGAGAAGGCCCTGAACGCCTGGTCGGCCGACATCGGCGGCTTCGAGGGCAACGCGCAGACGCTCCGCATCCTGACCCGCCTCGAGCCCAAGGTGTTCGACGCCGACGGGCGCAGCTTCGGGCTGAACCTCACCCGCGCGAGCCTCGACGCGAGCTGCAAGTACCCGTGGCCCGAGGAGCAGGGTGTGGCCGATCCCTCCGGGCGGCAGAAGTTCGGCTTCTACCACGACGACGTGGCCGTGTTCGAGTGGCTCCGCGCGGGCGCACCGGAGCGCCGGCTCTGCATCGAGGCGCAGGTCATGGACCTCTCCGACGACATCGCCTACTCGGTGCACGACTTCGAGGACGCCGTCGTCAACGGCTACCTCGACGTCGCGGCCCTCAGCAGCCGGGTCGACCACGACGAGCTCGTCGCCTCGATGTACGAGTGGATCGGCGGGCAGCACTCGCACGACGAGCTGATGGCCGCGTTCGACCGGCTCGACTCGCTCGACGCCTGGCTCGACGAGTGGAGCGGCAGCCGGCTCGACCAGGCCCGGCTGAAGAACCTCACGAGCCAGCTGATCGGCCGCTTCGCCCATGCCGCGACCGAGGCGACCCGCGCGGCCTTCCCCGTGGCGAGCCTCATCCGCTTCGACGGCGACGTCGTGGTGCCGCGCGAGATCCAGGCCGAGATCGCCGTGCTGAAGGGCATCGTCGCCGCGTTCGTGATGTCGCGCAACACCCGTCAGCCGATCTACCGGCAGCAGCGCGAGGTGCTGACCTCGCTCGCCGAGGTGCTCCTCGAGACGGGGGAGCGGCACCTCGATCCCGGCCTCGCGGAAGACTGGCGGGCCGCGCCCGACGATGCCGCGCGCAAGCGGGTCGTCGTCGATCAGGTCCAGAGCCTCACCGATCAGTCGGCCCTCGCCTGGCACGAGCGGCTCGTCCAGCGCTGAAGCGCGGCGACGACGCGGTGACGACGCGGTGGCATCGGGCCCCGGAGGGTCCGGCGGAGCATAGGATGTGAGCATGGCGGGCCGAATTCGACAGAGCGATGTCGAAGAGGTGAAATCCCGCACGAACATCGCCGACATCATCGGCGAGTACGTGAGTCTGAAGTCCGCCGGCGTCGGCTCGATGAAGGGCCTCTGCCCCTTCCACGACGAGCGCAGTCCGAGCTTCAACGTCCGGCCGGGCGTCGGCTTCTACCACTGCTTCGGCTGCGGCGAATCGGGCGACGTGTACAGCTTCCTGCAGAAGATGGACCACGTCTCGTTCACGGAGGCGGTCGAGCGGCTCGCGGGGCGCATCGGCTACGAGCTGCACTACGAGGACGGCGGCCAGGCGAGCGACCACGGCAACCGGGCCCGGCTCCTCGCCGCGAACCAGGCGGCGGCGGAGTTCTTCGCCGAGCAGCTGCTGCAGCCGATCGCCGAGGTGGGCCGGCGCTTCCTCGGCGAGCGCGGCTTCGACGCCGAGGCGGCGAAGCGCTTCGGCGTGGGCTTCGCGCCGAAGAGCTGGGACGCGCTGACGAAGCACCTCCGCGGGCGCGGCTTCTCGACCGAGGAGCTCGCCGCGGCCGGGCTCGTCTCGCAGGGCGACCGCGGCGTCTACGACCGCTTCCGCGGGCGGCTCGTCTGGCCGATCCGCGATGTGACCGGTCAGACGGTGGGCTTCGGCGCCCGGCGCCTCCTCGAGGACGACAACGGGCCGAAGTACCTGAACACCCCGGAGACGGCGGTCTACCACAAGGCGCAGGTGCTCTACGGGCTCGATCTCGCCAAGCGCGACATCTCCCGCTCGCAGCGCGTCGTGGTCGTCGAGGGCTACACCGACGTCATGGCCTGCCACCTGGCGGGCGTCACGACCGCGATCGCGACGTGCGGCACCGCGTTCGGCGTCGACCACATCAAGGTGCTGCGCCGCGTGCTCGGCGACGATTCCGGGGTGGGCGAGGTCGTGTTCACCTTCGACGGCGACGAGGCGGGGCAGAAGGCGGCCATGCGCGCCTTCGCGGAGGAGCAGCGCTTCGCCGCGCAGACTTTCGTCGCGGTCGCCCCCGACGGGCTCGACCCCTGCGATCTGCGGCTCGCCCGTGGCGATCATGCCGTGCGCACCCTCGTCGACACGAAGGTGCCGATGTTCGAGTTCGTGCTGCGCCAGATCGTCGGGCGCTACGACCTCGACACCGTCGAGGGCCGGGTGTCCGCGCTCCGGCAGGCGGCCCCCGTCGTCGCGGAGATCCGCGACCCCGCGCTCCGTCCCGGCTACTCGCGCGAGCTCGCGCGCATGCTCGGCATGGACCTCGGCGAGGTGGGTCGGGCCGTGCGCGCGGCGACGAGCCGCAGCCGCTCGGGGGAGCGGGAGCGCGGGCCGGGCGAGCGTCGCCCCTCGGGCGCGCCGGGCGGCGAGCAGCGCGGCGAGCAGGCGGATGCCCCGGTGCGCCCGTTCTCGATCACGGACCTCCCGAACGACCCCTCGACCAGGCTGGAGCGCGAGGTGCTGCAGGCGATGCTGCAGTACCCGGCATCCGCCGATCCGGCGCTCCTCGGGCACGCCGTCGAGGCCCGCTTCGAGAACCCCTCGCTCGCGGTCGTCCGCGACGGCATCGCGGCGGTCCTCGCCGGGGGAGTCGAGGCGATCTCCGTCGATCGCGTCATCGCGCAGGTGCCGGCCCCCTTCGCGGGGATCGTGCAGCAGTTGGCGGTGCTCCCCGTGCCGCAGCGGAACGAGGCGGCGATCGCCGGCTGGGTGCGCGGCGTGCTCTCCTCCCTCGTCGACCGGGAGCTGCTGCGGCAGAAGGTCGAGCTCATGGGGCGGCTCACCCGGCTCGCGGGCGAGGACCGGGCGAGCTACGAGATGCTCCAGCGCGCGATCGTCGAGATCGACCGCGAACGCGTGGCACTCCGCGCGGAGTGAGCCGGGCCATCCGTCCATCCGTGCAAACACGCGCATCCCTTGCGCGCTTGGTTGCAGATCGGTAAACATTCCTCCGCCTGCGCACCCGGCCGTGCATGTTTCCATTCCCACTGTGCTAGGTGTTGGGGATATCGAATCGCGGGCGTGCGCCGGACCAGGCGCGAGCCCGCGATGAACTCTGACAGGAAGAGGGACCCGGATATGACATCCGCATCCACCACCGCGCGTCGCGGCATCGTCGCCGTCGCCGGCCTCTCGATCGCGGCGCTCGCCCTCGCGGGCTGCTCCGCCGGCGGCTCGAACGGATCGGGCGGCGGCGGTGACTCGATCACCATCGGCACGACCGACAAGATCACGACGCTCGACCCGGCCGGCTCGTACGACAACGGCTCCTTCGCCGTCATGAACCAGGTGTTCCCGTTCCTCATGAACACCCCGTACGGCAGCCCCGACGTGGAGCCCGACATCGCGGAGTCCGCGGAGTTCACCGCGCCGACCGAGTACACCGTGAAGCTCAAGCCGGGCCTCAAGTGGGCGAACGGCAACGACCTCACCTCCTCGGACGTGAAGTTCTCGTTCGACCGGCAGCTGAAGATCGCCGACGAGAACGGCCCGTCGTCGCTGCTCTACAACCTCGACTCGGTCGAGGCGGTCGACGACACCACCGTCGTCTTCCACCTGAAGAGCGAGAACGACCAGATCTTCCCGCAGATCCTCTCGAGCCCGGTGGGTCCGATCGTCGACGAGGACGTCTTCTCGGCCGACGCGCTGACCACCGACGACGAGATCGTCAAGGGCGAGGCCTTCGCGGGCCAGTACGTCATCACGAGCTACAAGATGAACGAGCTGATCTCGTACGCGGCGAACCCCGACTACGAGGGCATCCTCGGCGCGCCGAAGACCGACAAGGTCAACGTCAAGTACTACGCCGACTCGTCGAACCTGAAGCTCGACGTGCAGGAGGGCAACATCGACGTCGCGTTCCGGAGCCTCTCCGCGACCGACATCGACGACCTCAAGAAGAACGACAAGGTGAAGGTCGTCGACGGCCCCGGCGGCGAGATCCGCTACATCGTTTTCAACTTCAACACCCAGCCGTACGGTGCGACGACGCCTGAGGCCGACCCGGCCAAGGCGCTCGCCGTCCGCCAGGCGGTCGCGGACCTCATCGACCGCGACGAGATCGCCACGCAGGTCTACAAGGGCACCTACACCCCGCTGTACTCCTACGTCCCGGCGGGCCTCACCGGCCAGGTCGACGCGCTGAAGCCGCTCTACGGCGATGGCAACGGCGGCCCCGACGCCGATAAGGCGAAGGCGAGCCTCGAGGCTGCCGGCGTGACCGTGCCGGTCGAGCTGAACCTGCAGTACTCGAACGACCACTACGGCCCGTCGTCGGGTGACGAGTACGCGCTCATCAAGGACCAGCTCGAGGCATCCGGCCTCTTCAAGGTGAACCTGCAGACCACCGAGTGGGTGCAGTACTCGAAGGACCGCAGCTCGGACGTGTACCCGGCCTACCAGCTCGGCTGGTTCCCGGACTACTCGGACGCGGACAACTACCTCACGCCGTTCTTCCTGATCGAGAACTTCCTGGCGAACCACTACAACAACCAGGAGGTCAACGACCTCATCCTGCAGCAGGCGGTCACGGCCGACCCGGCCGAGCGCACCGCGCTCATCGAGCAGATCCAGGAGAAGGTGGCGGCCGACCTGTCGACCGTGCCGTACCTCCAGGGCGCGCAGGTCGCGGTCGTCGGAGCCGACGTGACGGGCGCCGAGGACACCCTCGACGCGTCGTTCAAGTTCCGCTACGCCGCGCTGGCCAAGGGTTGATCCCCGACAGCCGGTAAGGTTTCCGAAGAACCGAACGGGCGGCCCGCCTCTTTCGAGGGCGGGCCGCCTTTCGTTCCGTCCCGACGATAGGCGAACATGAGCTCAACGACGACCGCGCCGCCGAACACCCAGGGCGGCGCCCCCCGGCGCCAGGAGAGATCCTCCGGCGGCAGCAGCCTCGGCAGGTACATCGCGATGCGCGCCCTGCTGATCATCCCGACCGTATTCATCCTCGTGACGGTGGTCTTCATCGTCATGCGGGCGACCGGCGACCCGATCACCGCGAAGCTCGGCGACAAGCTGCCGCCCGCGCAGCTCGCCGAGGCGATCCACAACGCCGGCTACGACCGGCCGTGGTTCGTGCAGTACGTGGAGTACCTCGGTCAGATCTTCACCGGCAACTTCGGCACCACGGGCGACAACCGGCCCGTCGTCGAGATCCTGGTGACGTACGGCACGGCGACCCTCGAGCTCGCGGTCTACGCGCTGCTCGTGGCGTTCATCGTCGGCATCCCGCTCGGCATGGTCGCCGCCTACGTGCGCGACCGCTGGGGCGACGCGGTGCTGCGGGTCTTCGCGATCCTTTGCTACGCCACCCCGGTCTTCTTCGCCGGCATGCTGCTGAAGCTCGTCTTCTCGGTGTGGCTCGGCGTGCTCCCCGTCGCGGGGCGGGCGTCGACCGGCTCGGAGCTTGAGATGCAGTTCCTGCCGTTCAGCACCGGCATCTACACGATCGACGCGTTCCTCACGGGCGATCCGGCCGTCATCGGCGACGTGCTCCGGCACGCCGTGCTCCCGGCGATCGCGCTCGGCCTCCTGACCGCCGGCGTCTTCCTGCGCCTCGTGCGCACGAACGTGATCGGCACGCTCTCGACCGACTACGTCGACGCGGCCCGCTCGCGCGGCGTCGCCGAGCGCCGACTCGTCACGAAGCACGCCTACCGTCCGGCGCTCATTCCCATCGTCACCGTCATCGGCCTGCAGATCGCGCTGCTCCTCGGCGGCGCGGTGCTGACCGAGACGACCTTCGAGTGGAAGGGGCTCGGCTTCATGCTCGCCGAGTTCCTGAAGGCCCGCGACTTCGCCGCCGTGCAGGGCATCGTCGCCATGCTCGCGGTCATCGTCGCGCTCACCAACTTCGTCGTCGACATCATCGCGGCGCTCATCGACCCGAGGGTGAGGTACTGAGATGACCGCCACCACCGCCACGCCCGTCGCCGCGCCGAAGCGGCGCCTCCGCGACCGGCTCCCCGTCGTGCACCAGCTGCGCCAGAGCGTCGGCCTCCAGCGCGGCATGCTCGTCGCCGGCCTCGTGATCACGGGCATCTTCGTGCTCACGGCGATCTTCGCGCCGCTCCTCGCGCCGTACGGCTTCGCCCAGCTGCGCGGCGCCGACGGCGCGTTCGGCAGCCAGCAGGCCCCCTCGGCGGAGCACCCGTTCGGCACCACCGTCGGCGGCTACGACGTGCTGTCCCGGGTGATCTGGGGCGCGCAGACCGCGCTCCTCGTGATCATCGTCGCTGTCATCGCCTCGATCATCGCGGGCGTGCTCCTCGGACTCGTCTCCGGATACTTCGGCGGCTGGTTCGACCGGGTGCTCGTCGTCGTCTGCGACGCGATCTACGCGTTCCCCTCGCTGCTGCTCGCGATCGCGCTGTCGATCATGATCTCCGGTGGTCAGTCGAGCCTCTGGGGCGGCATCCTCGCCGCGGCGCTCTCCATCACCGTGGTGTTCATCCCGCAGTACTTCCGGGTGATCCGCGCGGAGACCGTGCGGATCAAGGCGGAGGCCTACGTGGAGTCGGCGAAGGTACTCGGCGCCTCGAACGGCCGGATCATGTTCCGCCACGTGCTGCGCAACGCCACCCGCACCCTGCCGCTCATCTTCACGCTGAACTCCTCCGAGGCGATCCTGACCCTCGCGGGCCTCGGCTTCCTCGGCTTCGGCATCGAGCCGACGGCGGCCGCGGAGTGGGGCTACGACCTCAACAAGGCGCTCTCCGACGTCACGAGCGGCATCTGGTGGACCTCGCTCTACCCGGGTCTCGCCATCGTGCTCGCGGTGCTCGGCATCACGCTCGTCGGCGAGAGCCTGAACGACCTGGCCGACCCGCGGCTGCGCGGCCGGCGCCGGGTCGCTCAGGCCGCCGGCGAGGTGGCGGAGACCTCCGTCGTCCCCGGCGGCACCCTCTCGGCCGGACCCGGAGGCCTCGGCGGCCTCGAGAACGGCGAAACGTTCGACGAACACGGAATCGAGGTCAAGCGATGAGCGCGGTCGTCGAGATCAAGCACCTGGGCGTGTCCTTCGCCACCGACGCCGGAGCGGTGAAGGCCGTCGACGACGTGTCGCTGGAGGTCGCGCGCGGCGAGGTGCTCGCCATCGTCGGCGAGTCCGGCAGCGGCAAGACCGTCACCGCGAAGACGATCCTCGGGCTCCTGCCCGAGACGGCCACCACGAGCGGCGCGGTCCTGCTCTCGAACCGGGAGGGCACGCGCGAGCGCGACGTCATCTCGCTCGGGAAGCAGCAGCTGCGGGAGATCCGCGGCACCGACGTGGCGATGGTCTTCCAGGAGCCCTCCACGGCGCTGAATCCGGTGTACACCGTGGGCTGGCAGATCATGGAGGGCCTTCGGGCGCACGGCGGCGTCTCGAAGAAGGAGGCGCGGGCGAAGGCGATCGAGATGCTCGGCCGCGTCGGCATCCCCGACCCTGAGACCCGCGTCGACCACTTCCCGCACCAGTTCTCGGGCGGGCAGAAGCAGCGCATCGTGATCGCGATGGCGCTCGTGCTCGACCCGGGGCTCATCGTCGCCGACGAGCCCACGACGGCGCTCGACGTGACGGTGCAGGCCGAGATCCTCGACCTGCTGCGTCGTTGCCGCGACGAGTTCGGCACGGCGATCGTGCTCATCACCCACAACATGGGCGTCGTCGCCGATCTCGCCGACCGGGTCGCCGTGATGTACCAGGGCGAGCTCGTCGAGCAGGCGGGCGTGCGGGAACTGTTCGCCGCGCCGAAGGCCGACTACACGAAGGCGCTGCTCGCCGCGGTCCCGCACGTCGGGCACGGCACGGCGAGCGCCGCCGAGCGCGTCGCGGCCCGCGCGGAGGGCTGGGCGGGCGCGACGCCCGTCGTCGAGGCGCGCGGGCTCGAGATCGTCTACCCGGGCCGGTTCGGCCGTCCGGGCTTCCGCGCGGTCGACGGGGTGGATCTCGTCATCCGCCCGGGGGAGGTGCTCGGCCTCGTCGGCGAATCGGGCTCGGGCAAGACCACCATCGGCCGCGCCATCGCGGGCCTCACGAAGGTGACCGGCGGCTCCCTGCAGGTGCTCGGTCACGAGATGAACGGCATCCGCGAGCGGGAGTTCCGCCCGAGCCGCAGCCGGATCGGCTTCGTCTTCCAGGACCCGGCGTCGAGCTTCAACCCGCTGCTCACCATCGCCGAGTGCGTCGCCGAGCCGCTCGTCATCCACGGGCGGGCAGCGGATGCCGCCGACGCCCGCGCCCGGGTCGACGAGCTGCTCGAGGCGGTGCAGCTGCCGCGCGCGTACGGCGATCGGTACCCGCACGAGCTCTCCGGCGGGCAGCGTCAGCGGGCGAGCCTCGCCCGCTCGCTCGCGCTCGAGCCGGAGCTGCTGATCGCCGACGAGCCGACGAGCGCCCTCGACGTGTCCGTGCAGGCGCGGGTGCTCGAGCTGTTCCGCGAGCTGCAGCGGGAGTTCGGCTTCGCCTCGCTGTTCATCAGCCACGACCTCGCCGTCGTCGACCTGCTCGCCGATCGCATCGCCGTGCTCTACCACGGCGAGCTCGTCGAGGAGGGGACCGGTGCCGAGGTGCTCGGCGCGCCGAGCGACCCGTACACGAAGCGCCTGCTGGCCTCCCTGCCCGTCCCCGACCCGGTGGAGCAGGCGGCGCGCCGCGCCGAGCTCCGTCGCCTCCGGGAGGCCGGGTGAGCATGCGCAACGCGGCCCACACGAAGCCCGTCGTTCTGAGCGATCTGTCGGTCGAGTACCCGGCGAAGGGCCCGAGCCCCGCGCACGTGGCCCTGCACGGGCTCTCGCTGCAGCTCGCGCCGGGGGAGGTGCTGGGCCTGCTCGGCAGCGCCGGGAGCGGCAAGTCGACGCTCGCGCGGGTGCTGTCGGGGTCGTTCCTCGACCCGCGCGCCGGTGACGGGCAGCCGGTGATCACCGGTGGCGACGCCACGGTGCTCGGGCACGGTCTGCGCAAGCTCCCGCGGCGCAAGCAGGGCGCGTTCTCGCTGCACGTCGGGTATCTGGCGCAGGGCGCCGCGGACGCGCTGCCCGCCGACCGCTCGGTGCGCGAGATCGTCGCCGAGCCGATCCTGGAGCGCGACCACCACTACAACGCCCGGGCGCTCGCGACGCGGGTCGCGACGATGGTCGACGCGGTCCGGCTGCCGCTCGGCTTCCTCGACAAGTACCCGTACGAGCTCTCCGCCGGGCAGCGCCAGCGCGTCGCCCTCGCGCAGGCGCTCGTCCTCGACCCGCGCCTGCTGATCGCCGACGAGCCGACGGCGGGCATCGATCTCACGGTGCGCGACTCGGTGGCGCAGCTCGTGAACGAGCTCCGGCAGAGCCGCACGTTCTCGGCGATCGTGATCACGCACGATCTGCCGGTGCTCCGGCGCATCGCCGATCGGATCGCGGTGCTCGACCACGGGGCGCTCGTCGCGCTCGGCACGATCGACGAGGTGCTCTCGGACCCGCGCCATCCGTACGTGAAGGCGCTCGCGGGCGCCCTCGACGGCGGCCACGCGGTCATCGAGGACCTCGACTCGCCGCTCGCATGACGGGCCTCGCATGAGCGGGCACGACGGGGGAGCGCGGCACCGCTCGGTCCGGGGCGCCGCCGATGCGGCGCCGCTCGACGCCACGAGCGGGCCCGACGCGGCTGCGGCGCGTCCCGTGCCCGGCCCGATCGCGGTGCTCCCGGATGCCTCGGCGGAACTCGTGGCGGCCGTCGAGTCGGCCGGGGGCGTGCTCGCACCGCTCGGCGACGAGACGCGTGGGATCGTCTGGACCGCGAACGACGGCGCCGCCGAACTCGCGGCCGTGCTCCGGGAGCGGCGCGGGATCGGCTGGGTGCAGCTGCCGTGGGCCGGCGTGGACGCCTTCGCGGGCCTCCTCGGCGAGGCGCGCGGCGACGGCCGCACGTGGACGAGCGGCAAGGGCGCGTACGCGCAGCCGGTCGCGGAGCACGCGCTCGCGCTCGCCCTCGCGCTCCTGCGCGAGCTGCCTCGGCGCGCCGCGGCGACCACGTGGCAACCCGACGAACGCGGCCGGAGCCTCTACGGCGCGGAAGTGGTCGTCCTCGGTGCGGGCGGCGTCGCAGTCGAGCTGCTGCGGCTCCTCGAACCGTTCCGCGTGCGCGCGACGGTCGTGCGCCGTCGTCCAGGGGCGGTTCCGGGGGCCGAGCGGACCGTGACGGTCGATCGGCTGGCCGAGGCGGTGTCGGGCGCCGAGCTCCTGTTCGTCGCGGCGGCGCTCACGGAGGACACCCGCGGGATCGTGGATGCCGGAGTGCTCGCCGCGCTCGCGCCCGGAGCGATCGTCGTGAACGTCGGGCGCGGCGCGGTCATCGAGACGGAGGCGCTCGTCGCCGCCCTCGAGGACGGCCGGCTCGGCGGCGCCGGGCTCGACGTCACCGATCCGGAGCCGCTGCCCGCGGGGCATCCGCTGTGGGCGATCGAGCACTGCCTCGTCACCCCGCACGTCGCCGATACGGAGGAGATGACTGCGCCGCTCTACGCGGAGCGGGTCGCCGAGAACGTGCGCGCCTTCCTCGGCGACGGACGGTTCGTCGGGCGGATCGACCTCGAGCACGGCTACTGAGTGGCGAGCTTCGCTCGGATTGGGAGAGTGGGCGGGGTTTTGCTAGAGTAGTCGTCGCTGAACAAGCGATCCTCCATAGCTCAATTGGCAGAGCAATCGGCTGTTAACCGATAGGTTCTTGGTTCGAGTCCAAGTGGGGGAGCACCTGCGGCCCGGTCTCTTCGGAGGCCGGGCCGTTTTTCTTCGCCCGGGTGCCGAAGGCCGCCTTCCGCCGTGCACGGGCGCCCGGCGGGCGTGAGCGCCTGCGCGGACGAGTGGCATTCGCCCGTGTCGGCGGCGGGCTGAAAGGACTACGCTGCGGAGCGGGTGGCGGGGTGGCCGACACCGCCCCGCAGGGCCGTTCACCGGCCCGCCGTGCCCCTTCCGGCTGCATCCCCCGATCATCCGGGAGGGCACGGCGCTCGCTCGCGCCCGGCACCCGGAGCCGATGGCCGCGCGGTCGTCCGCCGGCGGTGGGCGCCGAACCGCGGGATGACGTCAGGTGCCGCGGACGACGAGCGGGGCCGGGAGCTTCTCGACGCGCGGCTCCGCCGGACGCGACGCCTCCTCCAGCAGGGTCGCCATCATCCGTGCGGCGTGCATGCCGTAGCCGTACGGATTCAGATCGATCGCGGTGATCGGCGGCGTGTGGAACTCCATCATCGTGCTGTCGACGCCGGAGACGAGCGGGAAGCCGTCCTCGGGGGCGCGGCCGATCGTCCGGAGCAGACCCGCGATGCGCGGGGCGACGGCGTCGCCGGAGACGAAGAGCCCGTCGCACGGCGGTTCGGCGGCGAGCTCGCGCTCGAGCAGCTCGAGGATCTCCTCGTTGCTCTGGCGGGCGGTGATGGCGATGACGGCGGGGGCGATGCCGCGGGCGCGGCACCAGTCCCGGTAGCTCGCGTCGATCGTGCGGCTCCACTCGGAGACGGACTCGATCGAGAGCAGGCCGGGTCGCGCGGCGCCGCGCGCGACGATGTGGCTCAGGCTGTCGACGGTCGCCGCCGGGGCGTCCGCCTCCACGATGCCCCACGGCGGTGCGGCGGATGCCGGCGGCGGGTCGATGCAGACGGTCGGCCGGTCGCTCCGGAGGAGCTCGAACATGCCGAGGTCGTCGGCGTGCGGCTCGACCACGACGACGCCGTCGACGTCGGGGAAGTCGCGCACGTTGCCGGTCTCCCCGGCCGAGGGCAGGAGCAGGGGCGACAGCTCCGTGTCGGCGAGGCCGGCGACGACGCCGCGCATGATCTCGGCGAAGTAGAGCGAGTACTCCATCACGGTCGAGGGGAAGTACACGCCGATCGTGTTGGTGCGGTTCAGCCGGAGCGCCTGCCCGGTGCGATTCGGGCGGTAGCCGAGCTCGTCGGCGGCCCGCCGGACCTCGTCGCGCGTCTGGTCCGAGACGCCGGGCTTGCCGTTCAGCGCCATCGACACGGCCGCGGCCGAGATGCCGAGGTGCGTCGCGAGGTCCTTGAGTGTCGTTCCCACGCCTGCCTTCCGGGGTGTGCCGTCGTCGAAGTGGGGGCGCGAAGCCGGAGGCGCGTCGTCGCGCGCTTTGACAAGCCTGGTGCCCGACAATAGGCTACCCGTCATTCCTTAAACGATTAAGTTCGTCGGAATGCCAACGGTTGTCAGAGTACCAAGGAGTCAGGGTTGACCGACGCACTCGATCTCGCGTTCACGAACGGCGCGCTGTTCGACGGGGAGCGCTACCACGCCGGGCCGACGCACGTCGGCGTCGTGAACGGCCGCATCGCGCTCGTGGGCGAGGAGGTGCTCGAGGCGATCGGACCGGACACCGAGGTGGTCGACCTCGACGGCCGCCTCCTCCACCCCGGCATGAACGACGCGCACGTGCACCCCGTCGAGGCGGGTATGGAGATGCTCGGCTGCGACCTCTCCGACGGCTACACCCGTGAGGACTACCTGGAGCTCGTCCGCAGCTACGTCGAGCGGAACCCCGACGTCGAGTGGATCATCGGTGCGGGCTGGCAGCAGGCGGCCTTCCCCGGCGGCGCCCCGCTCGGCGCGGACCTCGACGCGATCTGCGACGACCGCCCGATCATCCTCTCGAACCGCGACCACCACAGCGCCTGGGTGAACGCCGAGGCCCTCCGCCGATGCGGCATCGACCGCGACACGCCCGATCCCGCCGACGGTCGCATCGAGCGCGACGCCGCGGGGGAGCCCACGGGCACGCTCCACGAGGGCGCACGCATGCTCGCGCTGAAGCACGCGCCCGAACCGAGCTTCGAGGAGATGTACGCCGGCTTCCGCGTCGGGCAGCGGAAGCTCGTCGAGTACGGCATCACGAGCTGGCAGGACGCGCTCATCGGGCAGTACGGCAACCACAGCCCGCTCTTCTACGACGTGTACCGGCAGGCCGAGGAGCGCGGCGAGCTGATCGCCCGGGTGAACGGCGCGCTCTGGTGGGAGCGCTCGCGCGGCCTCGAGCAGATCCCCGCCTTCCTCGAGAAGCGCGCCGCCGTCGCCGGCGGCCGCTTCCGCGCCGACACGGTGAAGATCATGCAGGACGGCGTCGCCGAGAACCAGACGGCCGCGATGATCGAGCCCTACCTCGTCCCCGGCCAGGAGTGCCGGCACAGCGACAACGCGGGCATCGCCTTCGTCGACCCGGCGAAGCTGCCGGAGTACGTCACCGAGCTCGACCGGCTCGGCTTCCAGGTACACTTCCACGCGCTCGGCGACCAGGCCGTCCGCGGCGCCCTCGACGCGATCGAGGCCGCCCGGCGCGCGAACGGCGAGGCGTCGACGACGATGCACCTGCTCGCGCACATCCAGATCATCAACCCCGCCGACGTCCCGCGCTTCGCCGCCCTGAACGCGTCCGCCGACATGCAGCCGCTCTGGGCGAGCTACGACCCCCAGATGGTCGAGCTGACCGTGCCGTTCCTCGGCGAGGAGCGCGTGCGCCACCAGTACCCCTTCGGCTCCCTGCACCGCGCCGGCAGCCACCTCTGCGGCGGCTCCGACTGGCCCGTCACCTCCGCCGACCCGTGGCTCGGCATCCACGTCGCCGTGAACCGCCAGGTGCCCGCCGACCACCCCGACTACAGCGAGCGGGTCTTCCTCGAGGAGGAGCGCCTCGCCCTCGACGTCGCGCTCCGCGCCTACACGCTCGGCGGCATCGAGGCGAACGGCCGGGCCGAGGAGCTCGGGCGCGTGGCGCCCGGCCAGCTCGCCGACCTCGTCGTCGCCGACCGCGACCCGTTCGCGGCGCCGCCGCAGGAGATCCACCTCACCCGCGCCGCGCAGGTCTACGTCGACGGGGCGCTCGTGCACGCCGCCGACGTCGTTCCCGCCTGAGCGGCATCCCGCCCCACCATCCATCGCCCGATCCATCCCCCAACCGAAGGAACCGAAATGAAGAAGAGCCTCATCGCCGCGGCCGCCCTCACCGTGCTGGCCATGAGCGGATGCACCGCAGCCGCCGACGCCGAGCAGCAGGCGGCCGAGGGCGCCGCGGAGTCCGCGAACACGGCGGTCGACCTCTCGACGATCGAGAAGAGCGACGCCGCCGCGAAGCTGCTGCCGGTCGACATCGCCGAGCGCGGCACCTTCGTGCTCGCGGTCGACGCGACCTACCCGCCCAACGAGTTCAAGGACGACGCCGGGAACCCCATCGGGTGGGAGGTCGACCTCATGAACGCGGCGATCGTGAAGCTCGGGCTCGAGCCCGACAACCAGATCTCGAAGTTCGAGAACATCATCCCGAAGATCGAGCTCGGCAAGTACGACTCGGGCATCGCGGGCTACTACGACACCGTGAAGCGCCAGGAGAACTTCGACATGGTCGACTTCTTCCTCGCCGGCAACCAGTTCGGCTCGCTGAAGGAGAACCCGATCAGCGACGAGCTCGACATCTGCGGGCAGAAGATCTCCGTGCCGAACGGCGGGTCTGCGCCGCTCTACTACCTCCCCGAGGTGGAGAAGCGCTGCGTCGCCGAGGGCAAGGGCACGATCGAGATCATGGGCTACGACACGACCGACGAGATGGTCGCCGCCGTCACCCTCGGGCGCGCCTTCGCGTTCGTCGCCGACTCGCCCGTCGTGAGCTACGCGGTGAAGAACAGCGGCGACAAGCTCGTCGGCTCGGAGATCTACGAGACGCTCCCCGCGGGCGCCCCCTTCAAGAAGGGCAACGATGAGCTCGTGGCGGCCTTCGCCGCGGCGATGCAGGAGCTGCACGACGACGGCACCTACGACCAGATCCTCGAGTTCTGGGGCGTCGAGGCGGGTCGGCTCGACGCGATCACCGTGAACGCCGGCACGGAGTAGTCCCGTCGTGACCGAGATCACCCGCGCCGTCCCGGTGGCGCGACCGAAGCCGATCCAGGCGGTGCCGCTCCGGCATCCGTGGCGGAACCTGCTCGCGTTCGCGCTCATCTTCCTGCTGCTCGCGTTCGTCATCGACGCGGCGCAGCGGGAGGCCTACGACTGGCCCGCCTTCGCGCTCTACCTGTTCGACGTCCGCGTCATCCAGGCTGCGGGCGTGACCCTGGCGCTCACCTTCCTCGCGATGCTCGGCGCCGTGATCGTCGGCATCGTGCTCGCCGTGATGCGCGAGACCGACAATCCGGTGCTCCGCGCGATCGCCTGGGGCGTCATCTGGTTCTTCCGGGGCACCCCCGTGTACGTCCAGCTGGTGTTCTGGGGGCTCCTGAGCTCGATCTACCAGACGATCAACCTCGGGCTGCCGTTCATGGAGCCGTGGGTGGTCCTCGAGACCGTCGACGTGATCCCGCTGTTCTGGATCGCCGTGCTCGGCCTCGCGCTGAACGAGGCCGCCTACATGGCGGAGATCGTGCGGGCAGGGCTCCTCTCGATCGACCCGGGGCAGACCGAGGCCGCCTCCGCGCTCGGCATGGGCTGGTGGCTCACGATGCGGAAGGTCGTCATCCCGCAGGCGATGCGCGTCATCATCCCGCCGACCGGCAACGAGGTGATCTCGATGCTGAAGACCACCTCGCTCGTGACCGCGGTGCCGTTCAGCTGGGACCTGTACACGCGCACGCGGGACATCTCGGCGGCGACGCTGAACCCCATCCCGCTGCTGCTCGTCGCCTCGGTCTGGTACCTCTTCTTCACCTCGATCATGATGGTCGGCCAGAGCCGGCTCGAGAAGCACTTCTCGCGCGGTCAGCTCGGGCACGCCGCGCCGTCGAAGCGGCGGAGGCGCGTCGCCGAGGCGGCGGCCCCCCTCGGGCCCGGTGCGCCGGCCCCGGCAGCGGGCGACGCCGCGGCGCGCGCCGGCGGCACCGGAACCTCGGAAGGAGACGGTCGATGACCGAGATCAAGGTCAGCGCCCAGGACGTCCACAAGTCGTTCGGCGACACGCACGTGCTGAAGGGCATCGACCTCGAGGTGCGGCGGGGCGAGGTGAGCTGCCTGCTCGGGCCCTCGGGCTCCGGCAAGTCGACGTTCCTCCGCTGCATCAACCACCTCGAGTCGATCGACTCCGGGCGCATCGAGGTGGACGGCACGATCATCGGCTACCGGGAGCAGGGCGATCGGCTGCACGAGCTCCGGCCCGCGGAGGCGGCGGCGCAGCGCGAGAACATCGGGATGGTGTTCCAGCGCTTCAACCTCTTCCCGCACATGACGGCGCTCGAGAACATCACCTGCGCGCCGGTGTTCGTGAAGCGCGCCGGGCGCGCCGAGGCGCGGCAGAGCGCGCTCGAGCTCCTCGAACGGGTCGGGCTCGCGGACAAGGCGGATGCCTACCCGCGCGAGCTCTCCGGCGGGCAGCAGCAGCGCGTCGCGATCGCCCGGGCGCTCGCGATGAAGCCGGACCTCATGCTCTTCGACGAGCCGACCTCCGCGCTCGACCCCGAGCTCGTCGGCGAGGTGCTCGACGTGATGAAGTCGCTCGCGGAGAGCGGCATGACGATGATCGTCGTGACCCACGAGATGGGATTCGCCCGTGAGGTCGCGGACACCGTCACCTTCATGGACGGCGGCGTCGTCGTCGAGCACGGCACCCCGCACGAGGTGCTCGTCGCGCCCCGGCACGGACGTACGAAGGCCTTCCTCTCGAAGGTGCTCTGACTCCGGCGTGCCCCGCGCTCGGGTGAGGGCGCGGGGCGCCCCCGGGGTCATAGGATCGCGGGATGGACCCGTACTTCCCACCGCCCGGAGCGGTGCCGCCGACGGAGTGGACGCCACCGACGCCGCCGAGCCGCCCGGCGCACGGGGTGGGCGGGGGCGCGATCGCGGCGATCGCCGGTGGCGCCGCCGCGCTCTTCCTGGTGCTCTCGGTGCCCGTCGGCATCGCCGCCGCGACCTTCGGCGAGGAGCTCGCGGTGGTGCTCGCGGACTCGGAAGCGACGTCGTGGGCGGGGCCGGAGATCGATCCGGTCGACCGGCTCCAGTCCGGCGAGACCCTGTACACCTTCCCGGCGGCGCTCGAGAACTACGGCGACGGGCGCTACGGCGCGCTCTGCCCGGCGAGCTACGTCGAGGGGTGCTGGCAGAGCGCGGTCTTCACCGAGGCGGACTGCGGCAGCGTGCTCGTGCGGCTCGGCTTCTCGAACGACCCGACCGCCCTCGAACCGGAACGGATGGAGACGATCGAGCTCCGCGACGTGATCGCCTACGACGCGACGCCGGTCGTCTTCGGGAACGACGACTACGAGTACGGCTGGGTCGCCGACCTGGTCTGCCAGCTCACCGAGAGCTGAGGCGCCGGGCTTCCTGCGCGCCGCTCGTCCGCGCGAGGCGTGCCGCGCGGCTCGGGCGCCGCGCGGTTCGGGCGCCGGGCCGTCGCTGAAGGAACGTTCCGGCGCGTGACCCAATGTGACGAGCCCGCCAGCGGGGCGGCCGTGCGATCGGTACATTCCTGAGTGTCCGCTCCACGCGCCGGGTCCGCCCCGCTGGGGCGGTTCGCCGTCGGGCCCCCGCCCGCGGTCCCCCCGAACCCCAGGAGCTCCACATGCGCACCCGCAGCCGTCTCGTCGGAGGCATCGCCCTCCTCGCCAGCGCCGCCCTCCTCACCGCGTGCAGCGCGGGCGGGGGAGAACCGGCGAGCGAGACCGCCGAGGACGCGCCGAAGATCACCTTCCTCTACTCGCCCTACGCCGACTACGCGCCGTTCTTCCTCGCCGAGGAGAAGGGCTACTTCGAGGACGCGGGCGTCGAGGTGGAGCTCATCTCGAAAAGCGGCAGCTCGGGGGAGACGTACCAGCAGGTCTCCACCGGCAACATCGTCGCCGGCGGTGCGACCTGGGGCGCCGGGCTCTTCAACGCGACGAAGGCCGGCGCCTCCCTCTCGGTCATCGCGAGCGTCTCGCGCATCCCCGAGTCGGGCAAGAACCCCTCGCCCCTCCTCGCCTCCGAGCAGTCGGGCATCACCGAGGCCGAGCAGCTCAAGGGCAAGAAGATCGGCATCCCCGGCGACGGCGGCTTCGGCATCTACTCCGTGCACCTCGCCCTCGAGTCGGCGGGCCTCTCCCTCGACGACGTCGAGCTCGTGAACCTCAGCCCCGGCGACATCCCGCCGGCGCTCGCGAACGGCTCCATCGACGCCACCTGGTCGATCGAGCCCATCTCCTCCGCGGTCATCGCGCAGGGCCTCGGCCACGAGATCCTCGACGTCGACTACCAGGCGGGCGTCGAGCTCGGCGCCCTCGTCTTCAACACCGACTACGTCGAGAAGCACCCGGCCGCGGTCGTGGCGTTCACCTCCGCGTACCTGAAGGCCGTGCAGGAGCTCGCGGACGGCGGCTGGCAGGACGCCGCCGACCAGGAGATCATCGCCCAGTACACCGATCTCCCCGTCGAGACGCTGACCTCGATCGGCCTCACCGTGCAGGACCCCGAGGGCGCGATCGACTGGAAGGACGTCGCCCGTCAGGAGGCCTTCTTCCGCGACCGCGGTGCACTCGAATTCCAGGGCGACTCCGGCATCGAGCAGGTGTTCCGCGCCGACCTGCTGGAGGAGGCCTCGGCCGAGGCCTCGTCGGCGGCCGCCTCCAATTGAGCGGCATCTCCGTCCAGGGGCTCTGGAAGGCCTACCCGAGCGCCGAGGACCGCGAGGAGGTGCTCGTCGCCCTCGAGGATGTCTCGCTCGAGGTCGGCGAGCGGGAGTTCGTCTGCGTGCTCGGCCCGTCGGGCTGCGGGAAGAGCACGCTGCTCCGCATCGCGGCCGGGCTCGAGAAGCCGAGTCTCGGCACCGTGGAGACGCAGAGCCGGCCGTCCGTGGTGTTCCAGGAGCACGGCGTGTTCCCCTGGCTCACGGTCGAGGAGAACGTCGCCTACCCGCTGCGCCTGCGCCGGGTCCCCCGGGCGAAGCGGCGCGAGCGGGTGGCCGAGCTCCTCGACCTCGTCGGGCTCACCGAGTTCGCGCGCTACTACCCGTCGCAGATCTCGGGCGGCATGCGGCAGCGCACCTCGGTCGCCCGAGCGCTCGCCGACGACGGCAGCGTGCTGCTGATGGACGAGCCCTTCGGCGCGCTCGACGAGCAGACCCGGGTCGCGCTCCAGCAGGAGCTGCTCCGCATCTGGGAGCAGACGGAGAAGTCGGTGCTCTTCATCACCCACAGCGTCGACGAGGCCCTGACGCTCGCCGACCGGGTCGTGGTCATGTCGCACCGCCCCGGCCGCATCATCGCCGAGGTCGACATCCCCTTCGGCCGGCCGCGCGACATCATCGAGCTGCGCCGCGACCCGCGCTACGGCGAGATCACGTACCAGCTGTGGAACCTGCTCGAGGGGGATGCCGCGGCGGAGGAGGTGGTGCCGCAGTGAGCACCGAGTCGACCACGACCGCCGATCCGGCGGGCGCCCCGGCCGCCGCCGCGGTCCCCGTCACCGACGCCGACCGGGCGGAGATCCGGGAGCGTCTCGCCGCCGCCGTCGCGGCCGAGCGGGGATCGCCCTGGATCCGTCGCATCGGCCCGTACACGCCGATCCTGCTGCTCGTCGTCTGGGAGGCGCTCAGCCGCCTCGGCATCCTCGACGCGCGCTTCTTCCCGGCGCCGACGGCGATCGTCGAGACCTTCGTGACCCTGCTCGTCTCCGGGCAGCTCGTCACGGACATCCTGATGACCCTCTCGCGGATCGCCGTCGGTTTCGTCCTGGGCGCGATCCCCGGCGTGCTGCTCGGTCTCCTCCTCGGCTCGGTGCGCTCGGTGCGCCTGCTGCTGGAGCCCGTGTTCTCGAGCCTCCTGCCGATCCCGAAGGTCGCGATCTACCCGCTGCTGCTCCTCATCTTCGGCCTCGGCGAGACGAGCAAGTACGTCATCGTCGCGATCGGCGTGTTCTTCTACCTCTTCTTCAACACGATGAGCGGGGTCATGCAGACTCCGCCGCTCTTCGACGACGTCGCGCGGGCGAACGGCGCCTCGCGCATCCAGCGCCGGCTCACCGTGTCGCTGCCGTACGCGCTGCCGTCGATCTTCACGGGGATCAAGCTCGCGACCGGCGGCGCCTTCGTGATCATCGCCGCGTCGGAGTTCGTGGGCGCGCAGAGCGGACTCGGGTACCTCATCTGGAGCTCGTGGTCGACGTTCGCGGTCTCGAAGATGTACGTCGGCATCGTGACGATCTCGGCGCTCGGCTACGCGGCGACCGCACTCGAGGGGTACCTCGAGCGGAAGCTCGTGCCGTGGGTGAAGTACTGAGCGGGGCCGGGATGACGCACCACCTCGAGGCGGAGGCCGCGCAGCTCCTCGTCCGCGAGCGCCTGCGCCGCGCCGCACCGGACGCGGCGCCCGCCGAGCTCGATCGGGCGGCGCGCTGGCTCGTCGAGGCCGAGCTGCTCGGGCTGCCGGACTTCGGTATCGGGATGCTCCGCCGGGATCTCGAGCGACTCGCGCCGGTGACCGCGGCGACCCCGGACGCGGCCGACGAGGTCAGCGCGGAGCCGTCGGCGCTCACGGCGGCGACGGTCGACGCGACGGGGCGCCCGGGCATCCTGGCCCTCGCCCGGGCGACCCGCGCCGCCGCGGAGCGGGCGCGCGCGCACGGCTCGGCGATCGTCGGGATCCGCGCTGCGGGGGCGCTCGGCGTGCTCGGACTCGCCGGGCGCGAGCTGGCGGAGCAGGGCCTCGTCGCGCTCCTCGCGGCGCAGGCCCCGCCGATCGTCGCCCCGTGGGGCGGCACTGCCGCCGTCGTCGGCACGAATCCGCTCGCGATCGCGGTCCCGCGCGACGGTGGCCCGCCCCTCGTCGTCGACTACGCGACCGCGCCGGCGACGATGGCGACCCTGCGCCGCCATCGGGAGCACGGTGCTCCGCTCGCCGACGGGCTCGGGATCGACGCCGAGGGGACGCCGACGACGGATGCCTCCCGCCTCGCCGCACTCGTGCCGCCGACGCTGCTCGGTTCACTCACCGGCCTCGTCGTGGAGCTCCTGGCCGGGGTCGCCACCGGCGGCCGCGGCGCGGCCGACGGCACGCGCGGCGCGCTGCTGATCGCGGTGGACGCCGCCGCGATCGGCGGCATGGACGTCGCCGCCGGCACGGCGCGGCTCGCCGAGGAGTGGCGGGCCGCGGGCGGCCACCTGCCCGCCCGCTTCGACGCGCTGCCGTCCCGCACGGCGCTGCTCGCCGGCCGGGTCGCCGTCGACGGATCGACCGCGGCCTGGCTCGAGGCCGACGCGGATGCCCCGGGCGGTGCGCGATGAGCGCCGCCCTCGAGCTCCGGGTGGATCCGCGGGTGGCGCCCCTCTGGCAGCGCCGCACGATCGTGGTGAGCGGGGCGGCGCCCGGTGCGCTCGTGACCATCCGGGGGACGACGAGGCGCGCCGGCGGAGACTGGGCCGCGCAGGCCAGCTACCTCGCCGACGCCTCCGGCCGGATCGACCTCGACCGGGACGCCCCCGTCTCGGGAGACTTCCGCACGGCCGACGCCATGGGCCTCTGCTGGGCGCAGCGGCGGGAGCCCGGGACGACCGGCTCCGCCGAGCCGCTCGACGTCGGTGCGGAGCTCGTGACTCGCCTGCACGCGCGGGAGGAGCCGGGCACCGGCATCCCGGAGCTCGGCGCGACCGGCGCCGGCGGAGCCGAGGCGCACGCCGAGCTCGTGCAGCAGCTCCTCGTCCCGGGCGTCGAGCGCCGCGAGCTCCGTCACGACGGGCTCGTCGGCACGCTCTTCCGTCCCGCGGGTTCGGGCCCGTTCCCGACCGCGATCGTGCTGAACGGGTCCGGCGGTGGAATCAACGAGGCGCGCGCCGCGCAGTACGCGGCCCGCGGCATCCAGGCCCTCGCGCTCGGCTACTTCCGCGGACCGGGCCTGCCCGACTTCCTCTCCCGCACGCCGCTCGAGTACTTCGAGCGGGCGATCGAGCTCGTGCGCCGCGAGCTCGATCCGGCGGGCGGCGCGCCCGTCGTCACCGGGCAGTCGCGCGGCGGCGAGCTGTCGCTGCTGCTCGCCGCGACCTTCCCCGAGCGGATCCTCGCCGTCGCCGGCTTCGTCCCGGGTGCGTACGTGTTCGGCGCGCAGGGCGCGGCCGATCCCGCCGAGGGCTGGGACGGACCGAGCTGGACGCTCCGCGGCGAGCCGCTGGAGCACCTCTGGCACGACAACGCCGAGGTCGCCTGGCAGCCGTGGAACGACGCGCCGCCGCCCACACGGCACGCCGACGTCTACGTCGACGGGCTGCGGGACCGCCGGCTCGCGCTCGCCTCGCGGATCCCCATCGAGCGCTTCGCCGGCCCCGTCGCCTGCGTGTCCGGCCTCGACGACCGCGCCTGGCCCTCGAGCGGTGCATCCCGGATCGTCTTCGCGACGCTCGCGCGCCACGGCCACCGGGCCGAGCGGCTGCACCTCGACTACGAGGACGCCGGACACGGCATCGGCCTCCCGCACCTGCCGAGCACCGACATCGAGCGCGTGCACCCGGTCTCCGGAGTGCACTACTCGAACGGCGGCACCCCGCGCGGCAACGCCCGGGCGAGCGCCGACTCGTTCGAGCAGATCTGCGGGTTCATCCACCGCGCGGCCGCCGCCGCGAGCTGACCGCCCGAGCCCGGGCGCACGACGCACACCACGCACACCACGCACCACCACGAGAGAAGGAACCACCCCGATGCCAGCGATCGAACACCTCGAGGGACAGTGGCGCGAGTGGCGCCACGCGCGCGTGGCCGAGCTCGGCCGGCCCTACGGCTGGACCGCGCTCGTCGCGCAGTACTGGCTGACCGACGCCTCGCGCGACGAGACGTTCGAGCTGCTGCCGGGGAGCTGGTCGGTCGACGCGGGCCGGATCATCTACACGCCGCCGGCCGAGGGCGAGAACCTGGCCATCGACGGCGAGTATCCGTCGGGACCCGTGGAGATCCGCCCCGGTCGCAATCAGACCTACGGGCACGGACGGAGCGCCGCGGTGTACTTCGGCCGGAACGAGGTCGAGACGATCGTCCGCACGAGCGACGGCGGCGACCCGCTGTACGCGATCCGCGTGCGCGACCCCCAGGTCTCCGCGCAGACCGACCTCTCCGGCCTCACCGCCTACGACTACGACCCCGCGTGGCGGATCCCGGCGAGCTTCACGCCGGCGGCGCGCGAGGACGTCGAGCAGCCGACCGTCGAGACCGGCGTCCGCGAGACGACGGCCCGGATCGGCACGCTGCGGTTCGAGCACGACGCTCGAACGTACGAGCTCGCGCTGATCGGCAAGGACACGGCGCACGGCGTGCAGCCCGTCGCCCATCTGCGCGATCTCACGAGCGGACGCACCACCTACGGCGCGGGGCGGGTCGTGGAGCTGCAGTTCGCCGACGAGGCGGGCGAGCGCATCGACGTGATCGACTTCAACTACCTGCATGCGCTGCCGTGCGCCTTCACGAACTTCGTCACCTGCCCGGTCGTGCCGCAGCAGAACCACCTCGACTTCGAGGTGCTCGCGGGCGAGCAGCGCCCCGCCGAGGACATCGCCCGGGTGCTGACGTTCGGGGCGCCGGCCGCCTGAGCCGGACGGCATCCGGCGCCGGGGTATGCTGCGAACCGGCGCGCACGCGCGCGAGGAGGTGCAGTGGAGGAACGCCCAGCCGGCGATGACGCGGCGGAGCTCGTGCCGGACGACGTCGTCGACGGAGCGGTCGAGCGCAGCCGCGCGATCCGCGAGAGCGTCGCCGTCGGCGTCGCGACCGCGATCTACGGCATCTCCTTCGGCGCGCTCTCCGTCGCGGCCGGCCTCGACGTCTGGCAGACGGTGTTCCTCAGCCTGGTGATGTTCACCGGGGGCTCGCAGTTCGCCCTCGTCGGCGTCCTCGCCGCCGGCGGCGCGGCCGCGGGCGGCTCGGCCATCGCGACCGCGGCGATGCTCGGCATCCGCAACGTCGTCTACGGCATGCGGATGAAGCCGCTCGTCGGCGGCGGCCCGGCGAAGAACGTCTTCGCCGCGTGGATCACGATCGACGAGTCCACGGCGGTCGCCCTCGCCCAGAAGCTGCCGCAGAACGCGCGCCTCGGCTTCTGGCTGACCGGCGCGATCGTGTTCATCGGCTGGAACCTGACGACCCTCGCGGGCGCCCTGATCGGCGACGCCATGGGCGACACGAGGGCCTGGGGGCTGGATGCCGCGGCCGGAGCGGCCTTCCTCGGCCTGCTCTGGCCCCGGTTGAAGCGCTTCCAGGCCGGCGCCGTCGCCGTCGGCGCCGCCGTCGTCGCGGCGGTCGTCATGCCGTTCGTCATGCCGGGGCTGCCCGTGCTGATCGCGGCGGTCGTCGCCCTCGTCGTGGGCTGGTTCGACCTCTTCGATCGGAGGCGCCGCGCATGACGACCTGGCACCTCATCCTGATCGCCTCCGCGGCGACGCTCGCGCTGAAGCTCGGCGGCTACCTCGTGCCGGTCGGCTTCCTCGAGCGCGAGCGCCCCGCGCGCATCGCCGACCTCCTGACGGTCGCGCTCCTCGCGGCGCTCATCGTCGTGCAGACGCTCGGCGCGGGCCAGGCGGTCGTGATCGACGCGCGGGTGCCCGCGCTCATCGTCGCGGCGGCGCTCTACGCCATCCGGGCGCCGTTCATCGTCGCCGTCGTGGCCGCGGCGGCGGTCGCCGCGGCCATCCGCGCCTTCACCTGAGCGCGTCGACCTGAGCGCGCTCAGCCCTCGAGGTCGTCGACGCCCGGCATCCAGGAGACGCCGGGACGGCCCCAGCCGAGCTTCTTCGTGAGCTTCGCGACGATCTTGCGGTCGGCGTGGGAGAGCCGGTCGGTGTAGAGGACGCCGTCGAGGTGGTCGTACTCGTGCTGGAAGATGCGCGCCAGCCAGCCGTGCGCGTCGATCTCGTAGCGCTCGCCGTCGAGGTCGGTGGCGCGGAGCACCGCACGCTCGGCGCGACGGAGCCCGAACCGCTCGCCGGGGAAGGAGAGGCAGCCCTCGGACTCCTCGTCGAGGTCGGGCTCGCCGGGCGGCGGCGGCGAGACGAGGAGCTCCGGATTGATGGCGACCCCGCGCCAGCGGGTGCCCTCCTCATCCGTCCAGCCGTAGGTGAACACCCGCAGGTCGACGCCGACCTGCGGCGCGGCGAGCCCCACCCCGGGGGCGGCGTCCATCGTCTCGAAGAGATCGGCCACGAGGGTGCGGATCTCGTCGTCGATCGCCTCGACGGGACGGGCGGGGGAGTGCAGCACCGGGTCGCCGGTGATTCGAATGGGGAGCACGGCCATTCGGCAAGGATATCGAGGCACGAGCAGGTAGGGTCGAGGTCGTGGACCCGGACCTGAGCGAACTCACCGAGCAGATCGCCCTCGACCCGCACCAGTTCATCGGCATCCCGCTCGCGCTCGCGGGCGCCGTGTTCCTGTCGCTCGGGGCGCAGTTCCAGCACCGCGGCGTGGTCAAGGTCGAGTCGCACACCACCGACAGCCTCGGCAAGGGACTCAACCTGAAGCAGCTCGCGCTGCTCCTCGCGCGCCCGTCCTGGGTGCTCGGCACGCTCATGCTGGGCCTCGCGGTCGTCTTCCAGCTGTCGAGCCTCTACTTCGCCCCGCTCATCGTGGTGCAGCCGCTCGGCGCGATCGCCCTCGTGATCACCTCCATCGTGAACTCGAAGGTGAACCACGTGAAGCTGAACCGCAAGGCGATCACGGCGATCGCGCTCTGTGTCGGCGGCGTGTTCCTCTTCGTCGGCGTCGCCGCCTTCACGGCCGTCGACAAGCCCGTCACCGAGCAGCAGCTCATCACGATCCTCGTGATCCTCGCCGTCGTGCTCGTGCTCGCCGGGCTCGCGTTCTTCCTCTTCCGCCAGCGGGTGCGCGCGATCTTCTACGTCATCATGGCCGGCGTCGTGTACGGCTTCGTCGCGACGCTCGCGAAGGTGGTGCTCGGGCGCATCCAGCAGGGCGACTTCGAGTGGATCACCCTCCTCTGCGTGGTGGCGCTGCTCGCGGCCACCGGCCTCGGCGCGTACTTCGTGCAGAACGCCTACGCGTCCGGCCCGCCGGACCTCGTGATCGCGGGCCTCACCGTCGTCGACCCGATGGTCGCCGTCGCGATCGGCATCGTCGTGCTCGGGGAGGCATCGCAGGCGCCGATCTGGGCCATCCCGGTGTTCATCCTGGCCGGGGCGATCGCGGTGTTCGGCGTCTTCATGCTCGCGCGGAACCATCCGCAGACGAAGCTCTGAGCCCCGAGGACCGACGAGGTCATCCCCGCGGATGACATGCGCGCGCCGGGCGGGCTGCCGCGGGATGCGTAGACTAAGGTCGGTTGCAGCCGCGCTGACCCTCGCGCGCCCACCAGGGGGACGAACCGTCCCGACGCTCGAACTGTGAGGAACCTCCCACGTGTCAGATTCTTCCGATCCGGCGCCCGCCGAGCTCGGCACCGCCGCGAAGCGACCGCTCCGCATCCTGATCGGAGCCGACACCTTCGCCCCCGACGTGAACGGTGCCGCCCGCTTCGCCGAGCGGCTCGCCGCCGGACTGGTCGAGCGCGGACATGAGGTGCACGTCGTGGCACCCGCCGCGAGCCGCAAGCACGGCACCTGGAACGAGGTCCACGAGGGCCAGGAGATGGTCGCGCACCGGCTCTACAGCTGGCGCTGGTACCCGCACGACTGGCTGCGATTCGCGCTGCCGTGGCGCATCAAGCGCAACTCCGCACGCATCCTCGACGAGGTCCAGCCCGACGTCGTGCACTTCCAGTCGCACATCGTGGTGGGCCGCGGGCTCTCGATCGAGGCCGAGAAGCGCGGCATCCGCCTCGTCGGCACGAACCACTTCATGCCCGAGAACATGCTCGAGTTCACGCTCATCCCGAAGGCGTGGCAGGTCTGGGCCGTCGGCCTCGCCTGGAAGGCGGCCGGGCGCACCTTCGGCCGCGCCGAGTCCGTGACCACGCCCACCCGCCGGGCGGCCGAGTTCCTCGAGCGCTACACCGGGCTCCGCGGCGTCCACGCGATCTCCTGCGGCATCGACGCGCACAAGTACTCGCCGAACTGGGCGCCGCGCACCGAGAACCGCATCCTCTTCGTCGGGCGGGTGACGGGCGAGAAGCAGATCGACGTGCTCCTGCGCGCCGCGACCCTGCTGCCGGCCGAGCTCGACGCGAAGATCGAGATCGTCGGCGGCGGCGACCAGCTGAAGAACCTGCAGCACCTCGCGGAGGAGCTCGGGCTCGGCGACCGCGTGACGTTCACCGGACGCGTGACCGACGAGGAACTCCGCGACGCCTACCATCGCGCGACGGTGCTCGCGATGCCCTCGATCGCCGAACTGCAGTCGATCGTGACGATGGAGGCCATGGCGTCCGCCCTGCCCGTCGTCGCCGCGAACGCGATGGCGCTCCCGCACCTCGTGCACGACGGCGAGAACGGCTACCTCTTCGAACCGTCGAACCCCGAAGACCTGGCGGCGAAGCTCCGCACGGTGCTCGAGGCCGAGCCCGAGGAGCTCCTGCGTCTGAAGGAGGGCTCGATGCGCCTCATCGAGGCGCACGACATCCAGCGCACGCTCACGACGTTCGAGAGTCTGTATCGTGGGGAGACGGTGGCCGACCCGGCCACCGATCCCGCGTCGGCGGCCCGCGAGGACTGACCGGCGCAGGGGGCGGTAGCTCAGCTGGTCAGAGCAGTGGACTCATAATCCATCGGTCACGGGTTCAAGTCCCGTCCGCCCTACGGAGTGCAGCGGGAGGCAATGCGTCGCACGCAGCGCCGCTCGGCTCGCCCTGCGGCCCGCGCCGGGGCAGAATCGAGTCATGGTCGAGATCTCCGAGGACGAGTTCGAGCGGATGGTCGGCGAGGTCTACGACTCGCTGCCCGAGGAGATGGTGCGCGGCCTCGAGAACGTCGCCATCCTCGTCGCGGACCAGCCACCGGGGGAGCGGCCTCGGCTCTATGGTCTGTACAGCGGCCGCCCGTTGAAGACCCGCGGCACCTACGGCTTCGGCGAGCTGCCCGACCGCATCACGCTGTTCCGCAACACCATGCAGGAGCACAGCGCCGACCTCGACGCGCTCCGCGCCCGGGTGCGCATCACGCTCGTGCACGAGATCGGCCACTACTTCGGGCTCGACGACGCCAAGCTCGGGGAGCTCGGCTGGGCGTAGCCGCGCGGTCGTGACGGACGCGAACGGGCCCCGGCGACGATCGTCGCCGGAGCCCGCGCTGCGCCTGCGGCTCGCTACTTCGCCGCGGCGGGCTCCTCGGCCTGCTTCACGACCGCGCCGCCGGCGAGGCCGGCGAGGATCGACGAGACGTCGAGCCCGGTGAGCGACTTCACGACCTCGGTGCCCTCGCCGAGCACCTGGCCGACGGTCTTCGTCACCGCGCTCGCGCCGTCGGTCGAGACGACGGTGAGCGTGTCGATATTCGAGATCGGCTCGGCGGCGGCCCGCACGATCTCGGGGAGCCGGGAGATGATCTCCTGCGCGAGGGCGGCCTCGCCGTACTTCTTCAGCGCCTGCGCCTTGGCGTCGGTCGCTGCCGCTTCGGCGAGACCCTCGGCCTGGATGGCCGCGGCCTTCGCCTCGCCGTCGGCCCGGATACCGGCGGCGAGCGCCACCTGACGGTCGCGCTCGGCCTCACCGGCGAAGCGCACCGAGGTCGCTGCGGCCTCGGCATCCTGCACCGCCGCGACCTTGTTCGCCTCGGCGATCTTCGTGCGCTTGTACGCGTCGGCCTCGGTCGCCGCGTTGGCGGCGTCGCGCTGCGCGTTGGCCCGCTGCACCTCGGCGTAGGCCTCTGCCTCGGCGGGCTTGCGCACATCGATGTCGAGGCGCTCCTGGGTGACGAGCGCCTGCTCGGCGAGCGCCGAGCGCTCCTCCGTCGCGACGAGCTTGTCCTGCTCGGCCTTCGCGAGCATGCCGGATGCCTCGGCCTCGGCGTTCGCGCGGTCGGTCTCGGCCTTGATCGAGGCCTGGCGCAGGCTCAGCGCCTTCTGGCGCTCGGCGATCTGCTCGGCGGCCTCGATGCGGGCGAACTCGCTCGCCCGCGCGGCCTCGGCCTCGCTGATCTCGGCGACCTGGCGGGCCCGGGCCGCCTCGGCGCGGCCGAGGTTCGCGAGGTAGTCGCTGCCCGGGGTGGAGATGTCCGAGATGTTCAGCAGGTCGACCTGGAGGCCCTGCTCGACGAGGTCCGTCTTCGTCTCGGAGACGACGCGGTCGGAGAGGCTCTTGCGGTCGGAGATGATCTGCTCGATGGTCATGTCGCCGACGATCGAGCGGAGCGAGCCCTCGAGCGACTCCTTGATGATCTCGGTGAGGAGCTGCTGCTGGGAGAGGAAGCGCTGCGCGGCGCGGCGGACCCCGTCCTCGTTGCCGGAGACCTTGAAGTTGATGGAGGCCTTGATCGCGATCTTGATGCGGTTCTTGTCGACGCCCTCGACGGTGATGCCGATCTGGCGCTGTTCGAGGGAGATCGAGAAGCCCTGCTGCAGGATGGGCCAGACGAAAGTGCGGCCGCCGATCACGACGCGCTGGCCGCTCGCCTGCTCCGGCGAGGCGCGGCCGGCGCCGCGGCCGACGATGACGAGCGCCTCGTTCGGCGGGACGCGCCGGATGCGGCGGGCGATGAAGACGAGCAGGCCGAGCAGGGCGATGACGAGCGCGATGATCGCGATCACCTGGATGAGTGTCGGGTCGAGCATGTGGTTCCTTCTCGGTTCGGGATGGGGGTCGGCGCGTCGGGCGCCTGGGGGAGTTCGTGGGGCGCGCCGAGGCCGGCTCGCCCGGCGGATCAGTCGGCGACGACCTTGACCCGGCTGCCCGCGTGCTCGACGACGCGCACTCGCGCGCCCTCGGCGATCGGCTGCTCGGAGTAGGCGAGGCGGCGCTCGATCTCGCCGGGACCGTCGAGGCTGACCTCGCCGCCCGCGGGGGAGATGTCGGAGCGGGCGACGCCGGTGAGGCCGAGCGCCGACACCGGGGCGCCGTCGGAGCTGCGGGTGAGGTTCCGCACCACGAGCACGCTCAGCAGGTAGGCGACGACCGCGAGCACGGCGGCGAGCACGTAGGCCCACACGAGCTCGAGGCCGAGCGACGCGGTGAGCGTGCCGGCAGCGCCGAAGACCACGAGACCGACGGCGAGGGCCGTGCCGGAGATCGCGCCGTCGCCGATCTCGAAGTGGTCGAGGATGTCGCCGAGGATCAGCGAGACGAGGAGGAGGGCGAGCCCGACGCCTCCGACGATGAGGAAGGGGAGCAGCACGTCGCGGAACCTCTCGGCTGGCAGGGAAACGGGAGTGCGTTCACCCTATCGGCACCGGTCACCCGCCGCATCGCTCATCGGACGAGCCGGCGCGAATGACCCCCGCGCCCGCGCCCGCGACGGCGCCCGCGGCCGCGGTCGCGTCAGGCCGCACCCACGGCCGCACCCGTGCCTGCACCCGCGTCACGCGGACTCCGCCACGGCGAGCGCGTCGACGGCGGCGGCACCGCGGAGGCCCACCATGCGGGCGACGATCTCGTCGGCCACACGGGCGTCGACGGTGCGGCAC
Source organism: Agromyces mediolanus (assembly GCF_044917495.1). GTDB lineage: Bacteria > Actinomycetota > Actinomycetes > Actinomycetales > Microbacteriaceae > Agromyces > Agromyces mediolanus_B. Next base: position 200,882 of record NZ_JAVSSI010000003.1, read on the forward strand.
ACCACGTCGTTCGGGCCGAGCGCCTCGAGCCCGCCGCCGCGGACCCGGATGACGTCCCAGCCGACCTCGGCGAGCGCCTCGTCCTTCTCCCGGTCGGAGGCCTCCTTCAGCCCCAGGTGGGCGCGACGCGAGCGCCCGGGGTCGTCGTACTCGATCGCGATGCGCAGCTGGGGCACGAGGATGTCGGGCCAGACCTCGCTGCGCCCGAAGAAGGTGCGCGCGACCCGGACGGCGTTCACCCGGTGGTGGAGCCGGATGCGCGCCCCGAGGAGGGCCCGGAGCCGCTGCTCCGTCATCGAGGTGCGGGTGCGCAGGCCCGGGTTCATGAACGCGACACCGGCCTCTCGGCGGGCCGCGGGCGCTCCGGCGCTGCTCCGGCACTTCGCGCACGCGGTGCCGGTGAGCTGTTCGCGCACGGTCGCCCGGTAGCGGTCGTGCCCGCGCTCGCACCGCCACTCGTACTCGGCCCCGATGCGCGTCTCGCGTCCGAGCCGCGCGCGCTCCGGGGGTGCCGCCCGGCGCAGCAGCTCGCCGCGCGAGCGCTGGGTCTCGGCGATCAGCATGCACAGCGGGCACACGCGGGAGAGGCGCACGGCGCCCCGCTCGGGGTCGCCGCCGTGGCCGCAGCGGAAGCTCACCTCAGCCATGCCCGGCCTCCGGGTTCGCGCTCGTCGTCATGCGGACATGATGCCTCCGACCGCCGACACGCGCCCGGTGCGCGGAGGGTCGCGGCGGCGGGCCGATGTCGCCGGCGTCCGCCACACTGGGGAGGTGCGCATCGCGATCGGCCCCCGCGACGACGGCCTGATCGCCCTCGTCGACCCCGACGCGCCCGCTGCGCCGCTCGCGGTGGTCGCGGCGGCGGAGCTCGCGACGGCCGTCGCCGCGTTCGAGCGGGATGCCTCGCCGCGCTGGGTCTGGAGCGACACCCGGCAGTGGTACCCGAAGCTCCTCGCGGCCGGCGTGCGCGTCGAACGCTGCGACGACCTCCTCCTCTCCGCCGCGATCCTCGACCACTCGACGGACACGGCGGCCGCTCGGGAGGCCGGCTCGCCCCCCGCTCCCGCCTGGATCGCCCGGCTCCGCGCCGGTCAGCTCGCCCCCGCTCCGGTCGCCGCGGGGACGGCGCTGTTCGAGTTCGACGACTTCGACGGGGGCGACCGCGGCACCGCGTCGACCGGGCCGAGCATCGAGGAGGTGCTCGCCGAGGACGTGCGGCAGCGCGGGCTCGCCGCCGGCAGCGCCAGGCCGCGGGCGATGCGCCTCCTCCTCGCGGCGGAGTCGGCCGGGGCGCTGATCGGCGCCGAACTGCACGCCGCCGGGCTGCCGTGGAGCCGCGACGTGCACGAAGCGGTGCTCGAGAGCGCGCTCGGGCCACGGCCGCGGCCCGGGATGAAGCCCGAGCGCATGGAGCGGCTGGCGGTCGAGGTCCGCCGGGAGCTCGAGGCGCCGGGGCTGAACCTCGACTCCCAGGTCGAGGTGCTGCGCGCCCTCCGCGCGGCGGGCATCCCCGTCGAGTCCACGAGCCGTTGGGAGCTGCGCGAGCACGAGCACCCCGCGATCGAGCCGCTCGTCGCCTACAAGAAGCTCGCGCGCCTCGCGAGTGCGAACGGCTGGGCCTGGCTCGACGAGTGGATCGTCGACGGCAGGTTCCGGCCCGACTACGTGCCGGGCGGCACCGCGACCGGCCGCTGGGCGACGTCCGGGGGCGGGGCCCTGCAGCTGCCGAAGCTCGTGCGCAGCGCCGTCGTCGCGGATCCCGGTTGGCGGCTCGTCGTCGCCGACGCCGCGCAGCTCGAGCCGCGCGTGCTCGCGGCGCTCGCCCATGACGAGGCGATGGCCGACGCGGCACGCGGCCGCGACGTCTACCGAGGCATCGTCGAAGCCGGCGTCGTCGAGGAGCGCGATCAGGCGAAGATCGCGGTGCTCGGCGCCATGTACGGTGCCACGACGGGCGACAGCGGACGACTCGTGCCCCGGCTCGCTCGGGCCTTCCCGCGGGCGATGGCGCTCGTCGATCGGGCGGCGGCGCAGGGGGAGCGCGGCGCCGCCGTGACGACCAACCTCGGCCGCTCGTCCCCGCTTCCGCCGTCGAGCTGGCGCGAGGTGCAGCACCGGGCCAGCGAGCCGGACGCGAGTCCGAGCGATGAACGGCGTGCCCGCAGCTCCGCACGGGACTGGGGCCGGTTCACCCGCAACTTCGTAGTCCAGGGCAGCGCGGCCGAGTGGTCGTTGTGCTGGATGGCGGCACTCCGTTCCCGGCTGGCCGCGATGGCGCCCGGCGGCCGGCGCGCGGAGGCGTCCGGGCCCGTGTTCGCGGCGGTCCCGCACCTCGTCTACTACCTGCACGACGAGATCATCGTGCACACCCCGGCCGAGTGCGTCGACGAGGTCGCCGCCGCGGTCGCCGCCTGCGCCGCGGAGGCCGGCAGGCTTCTGTTCGGGGACTTCCCGATCGACTTCCCGCTGGATCTCGCCGTCGTCGAGAGCTACGCGCTGGCGGAGGGCTGAACGTCCTCGCGGGTCGCCGTGCGTCGGCGGCCGCGTCGCGGACGCACGAGGGACGGCGCGAACGCTGGATCGCCGGATGCCGCGACGGCCGCGACCTCGTCGAGCCAGGCGAGTGCCGCCCGGGCGCGTGCGGCATCCGCAGCCGCGGCGAGCCCCCGCAACTTCGCCGAGTGCGCCTGCGAGGTCGCTTCCGGATCGCCCGGCGCCTCGGTCGCGGGGGAGCTGTCCGCGCCCGACGCCGCCGCGGCATCCGCGTGCGCGGTCTCGAGTCGTCGGAGCCACCGCTCCCGCTCCGCGGTGACGATGGGCGCGAGCGCGGTCCCCGGCAGCGACGCGGCGATGAGGACGCGGTCGACGGTCTCGTCCCAGGCGTCCGCGCCGGCGGCGTCGGCGCCCGACACCCAGGCGTCCGCGAGGGCCTGCCCGGCCGGAGTGAGGGCGTGCAGCGGGAGGCCGTCGTCGGTGGTGCCGGCGGGTGCGATGAGCCCCGACTTCGTGGCGCGGTCGAGGGTGGCGTACGTCTGGCCGACGTTGATCGCCCGCCGTCCGCCCGTGCGCTCGGCGAGCCCGCCGTGCAGCGCGAAGCCGTAGGCGGGACCAAGTCCGAGGATCGCGAGGAGTGCTTCGCGAACGGCCATCGTGCGCCTCCGATCGAGGTGAGAGAACTCCTCACCGAGCATACAGTTCACCGGCCGAGGGCGCGCTTCCCGCGCGACGCGCCGTGATTCTTGTCTTCCGCCCTGATGCGGGGCATAATCGCGGGTGACGGCCATGCCGTCGCACAATCGAAGAAGCCACCCGTTTCGTTCCGAGGTCGTAGGGGAAGACGCACCTAGAGAACGGAGTAGAGATGGCTGAACAGCTCACGCGGGCCACGCGCGCCGCGCGAGGCGTGCTGTTCGTGCACTCCTCGCCTCGAGCGATCTGCCCCCACCTCGAGTGGGCGGCGGGCCGCACCCTCGGCGTGCCCGTGAACTTCGACTGGCAGGAGCAGCCGGTCCTGCGCGGCAGCATGCGGGCCGAGTTCGTCTGGGAGGGCGCCCAGGGCGACGGCGCGCGGCTCGCCTCCGCGCTGCGCGGCTGGGACCACGTCCGCTTCGAGGTGAGCGAGGACCCGGGGCCCGGCAGCGACGGCGCCCGCTGGATGCACACGCCCGCGCTCGGCATCCACTTCGCACAGACCGACAGCGCCGGGAACGCGGTCGTCCCCGAGGACCGCGTGCGCTACGCCATGGAACTCGCGGGCCACGACCCGCTCGAGCTGCACCGCGAGCTCCGGCTCGCGCTCGGGCAGGCGTGGGACGACGAGCTCGAGCCCTTCCGCCATGCGAGCGACTTCGCTCCCGTCGTCTGGATGCACCAGGTGGGATGAGCGGATGCCGCGGGTCGCTCGCGGCGCGACGCGGAGGTCGGACGAGGAATCCCGGCGGCCGTACGAGCGAAGCGGGCGACCCGATGACGAAGGCCCCGGTGGGAACCCACCGGGGCCTTCGTCATGCGCCTCGGTCGAGGCGGAGGTGCTACGCCGAGCGGAACGCGACGACCGCGTTGTGCCCGCCGAACCCGAAGGAGTTCGAGATCGCGAGCTGGTCCGTCGCGCCGAGGTCCTGCAGCTCGCCGGACACCCGGAACGGGACCTCGGGGTCCTGCTCGGTGAGGTTGATCGTCGGCGGCGCCTGGCGGTCGCGGATCGCGAGGATCGTGAAGATCGCCTCGAGCGCGCCCGTGCCGCCGAGGAGGTGGCCGGTGGAGGCCTTCGTCGCCGAGACGGGGATGTCGTCGATGCGGTCGCCGAACACGGTCTTCAGCGCCTGGTACTCGTTCGGGTCGCCGACCGGGGTCGACGTCGCGTGGGCGTTGATGTGCGTCACCTCGTCCGGCGAGGCGCCCGCCTGGGCGAGCGCCAGCTCCACCGCACGAGCCGCGCCGCGACCCTCGGGGTCGTTGGCGGTGATGTGGTACGAGTCCGCGGTGACGCCGCCGCCGACCACGTAGGCGTAGATCTTCGCGCCGCGGGCCTTCGCGTGCTCCTCGGTCTCGAGGATGAGCGCGCCCGCGCCCTCGCCCATGACGAAGCCGTCGCGGTCGACGCTCGTCGGCCGCGAGGCGTGCGCCGGGTCGTCGTTGCGCCGCGAGAGGGCCTGCATCGAGGCGAACGAGGCGATCGTGATCGGGTGGATGGCGGACTCGGTGCCGCCCGCGATGACGATGTCGGCGAGGCCGTCGCGGAGGTGCTTCACGGCGTTCACGAGCGACTCGGTGCTCGAGGCGCAGGCGCTCGCGTAGGTGCTCGCGTACGCACGGGCGCCGAAGTGCAGCGAGAGGTTGCCCGCGGCGGCGTTCGGCATCAGCATGGGCACGGTCATCGGGAGCACCCGGCGGGGGCCGCGCTCGCGCAGCGTGTCCCAGGCGTCGAGGAGCGTCCAGACGCCGCCGATGCCGGTCGCGAAGTCGATGCCGAGGCGCTCGGGGTCGACCTCCGGCGCACCGGCGTCGGCCCACGCCTCCTTGGCGGCGATGAGCGCGAACTGCGAGGCGGGGTCGAGTCGCTTGGCGACGGGGCGCTCGAGGACGGCCTCGGGGCGCACGATGGCCTCGGCCGCGAAGGTGACGGGAAGCTCGTACTTCTCGACCCACTCGTGCTCGAGACTGCGGGCGCCGGACACGCCGGCGCGCAGGGCGTCCCAGCTCTCGGGCGCGGTGCCGCCGAGCGGGGAACTCGCACCGATGCCGGTGACGACGATGTTCTTGGTCATGACGAAAACACTCCGGGGAGGAAACGGGACGAGGACCGTGCGAGCGGGCCGCCGGAAGCGGCCCGCTCGTCGCGATGCCTAGGCCTGAGCCTTGACGATGAAGCTGACGGCGTCGCCGACGGTCTTGAGGTTCTTGACCTCTTCGTCGGGGATCTTGACGTCGAACTTCTCCTCGGCGTTGACGACGATCGTCATCATCGAGATGGAGTCGATGTCCAGGTCATCGGTGAACGACTTGTCCAGCTCCACCGTGTCGGTCGCGATGCCGGTCTCGTCGTTGATGAGCTCGGCCAGGCCGGCCAGCACTTCTTCGTTGGACAATGCCATGGTTCTTCTCCTTGCAGGGGTGTCTCGTTTGACCGAGACACAGTCTAGAGGGACTGGGACCGGTGGTTCAGGGAAGAACCACCACTTGGGCGCCGAACACGAGTCCGGCGCCGAAGCCGATCTGCAGCGCGAGGCCGCCGGAGAGCTCGGGGTGCTCCTCGAGCAGGCGGTGCGTCGCGAGCGGGATGGATGCGGCCGAGGTGTTGCCCGTCGTCGCGATGTCGCGGGCGATCACGACCGACTCGGGCAGCTTCAGCTGCTTGGCGAACTCGTCGATGATGCGCATGTTCGCCTGGTGGGGGATGAACGCGGCGAGGTCGGCGCTCGTGACGCCGGCGGCGTCGAGCGCCTGCTTCGCCACCTTCGCCATGTCCCACACCGCCCAGCGGAAGACGGTCTGGCCCTCCTGGCGGAGCGTCGGCCATTCGCCGTCTCCGTCTCGGAACTCGACGAGGGTGCGGTTCATGCCGACCGCGCCCGCCTTGGAGCCGTCGGAGCCCCAGACGGTGCGTGCGATGCCGGGGAAGTCGCTCGGGCCGATCACTGCGGCGCCGGCGCCGTCGCCGAGGAGGAAGGAGATGCTGCGGTCGGTCGGGTCGACGACGTCGGAGAGCTTCTCCGCGCCGATGACGAGCGCGTAGTGGGCGACGCCGGTGCGGATGAGGGCGTCGGCCTGGGCCACGGCGTAGGCGTATCCCGCGCAGGCCGCGTTCGTGTCGTACGCGGCCGCGGGGTTCGCCCCGACGCGGTCGGCGAGCACGGCGGCCATCGACGGGGTCTGCTGCACGTTCGAGATCGTCGCGACGATGACGAGGTCGATGAGCTCGGGGGAGATGCCGGACTTGGCGATCGCCTCCTCCGCGGCCTCGGTCGCGAGATCGAGGGCGCTCACCGCGGCGCTCGCCCGGGTGCGGGTGACGATGCCGGTGCGCTGCTGGATCCACTCGTCGGAGGAGTTGATCGGGCCGATCAGCTCGTCGTTCGGCACCGCGTGCTCGCCGCGGGCGGCGCCCATCGCGTAGATCCGCGTGTAGGCGGGGCCGTGCGACTGCTGCAGGGTCGGCTTGGTCATGCGGTTCGGCTCTTCTCTGCTTCTACTCGGGGGGTCGGGGCTCAGGAGGCCTGGGCGATGAGCTCGGCGGCGGCGGCGAGGTCGTCGGGCGTCTTCACCGCGACGGTCGGCACGCCCTTCAGCGCACGCTTCGCGAGACCGACGAGGGCACCGGCGGGGGCGAGCTCGATGATGCCCGTGACGCCGGCCTCGGCGAACGCGGCCATGTCGAGGTCCCAGCGCACCGGGGAGGAGACCTGCCCGACCAGGAGTTCCACGAACTCGGAGCCCGACGCGACCGCGCTGCCGTCGCGGTTGGTCCAGAGCGGGAGGGCGGGGTCGGCGGGCGCGAGCGTCGCGGCGACCTCGGCGAGCCGGTCGACGGCCGGTCGCATGTAGCGGGTGTGGAACGCGCCCGCGACCTGGAGCGGGATCACCCGCGAGCCGGCCGGCGGTTCCGCCTTCAGCTGCTCGAGCGCGTCGATCGCGCCCGCGACGACGATCTGCCCGCCGCCGTTGTAGTTCGCCGGCTCGAGACCGAGTTCGGCGAGGCGGGCGAGCAGCTCCTGCTCGTCGCCGCCGAGGACGGCGCTCATGCCGGTCGCGACCTCGGCCGCGGCATCCGCCATCGCCCGACCGCGCGCCGCCACGAAACGCATCGCTTCGGCGGCGTCGAGCACGCCGCTGCCCGCGGCCGCGGTGATCTCGCCGACCGAGTGCCCGGCGATGCCGCCGACGCCGCTCGCCCGGCCGCCCTCGAAGAGCGCCTCGAGCGTCAGGATGCCGGCCGCGACGATGAGCGGCTGCGCCACCTTCGTGTCGCGGATGGTGTCGGCGTCGCTCACCGTGCCGTGCTCGGCGAGGTCGAGCTCGGCGGCGGCCGAGAGCTCGGCCAGGCGCGCGGCGCGCGCCGGGTCCTCGAGCCAGGGGGTGAGGAATCCGGGGGTCTGCGAGCCCTGTCCAGGGCAGACGACGACGATCACCCGACTAGTCTGCCAACGCCTGGACGGTCATGGGTGTGCACACGCCACAAGGTCTGCGAAGAACCCTTGTGCGCGGGGTACAGAAGCTTCGATGGCGGCCGGGCTCATCCGATCGCACGCCGGGCTCAGCTCGAGGCGCGACGGCGCGGCTGGGCCTCGTGATCGCTCATCGAGCCGACGATGAGCGCCGACTGCAGGATGAGCGCCTCACGGGCGCCGGTGGCGTCGTAGCCGATCACATCGGAGACGCGCTTCAGGCGATAGCGCACCGTGTTCGGATGCACGAAGAGCTCGCGCGCGGTCGCCTCGAGCGAGCGGCCGTTGTCGAGGTAGCTCCAGAGCGTCGTCAACAACTCGGTGGAGTGCGCCTGGAGCGGCCGGTAGATGCGGTGCACGAGGGTCGCCCGGGCGAGCGGGTCGCCCGCGAGCGCCCGCTCGGGAAGCAGATCGTCGGCGTGCACTGGGCGCGGGGCGTGCCGCCACGAGCGCGCCACGGCGAAGCCCGCGAGCGCCGCCTTCGCGCTCTTCGAGGCATCCACCAGGTTCGGCACCTCGTGACCGAGCACGAGGTGCCCGGCGCCGAACTGCGGCTCGAGCTGCGTCGCGATCTCGAGGAAGCTCAGCGCGGGAGCGGTGCCGATCGTCTCCTCGCCGCCCTCGCGGGCCTGCGGGTCGGCGCGCCCGATCACGACGACGAGCCGATTGCCCTGGACGCCGATCAGTACGTCGGCGTGCATGTGCCTGGCCGCGCGACGGATCTGGTCGACATCGAACTGCTTCGGCGCCGTGCCCACGAGCACCGCGACCTCGCCGTGCCCGTGCCAGCCGAGCGCGGCGATCCGGCTCGGCAGCTCGTCGTCGTACTCGCCCGAGAGGATCGAGTCGACGACGAGGGCCTCGAGCCGGGCATCCCAGAGGCCGCGTGCCTCGGCCGCGCGCGCGTAGACGTCCGCCGCGGCGAACGCGATCTCCCGCGAGTACAGCAGGATCGCCTCGCGCAGCGGCTCGCCGCCGTCCTTCACCCGTTCCTCGACGACCTCCACGACCACGCGGATGAGCTGCAGCGTCTGCTGCAGGCTCACCGAGCGGAGGAGCTCCCGAGGGGCCGCGCCGAAGACGTCGGCGGCGATCCAGGGCGTCGAGCGCGGGTCGTCGAACCACGAGATGAACGAGGTGATGCCCGCCTGCGCGACGAGGCCCACGGCCGAACGGCGGCTCGGCGGCATGTCACCGTACCAGGGGAGCGTGTCCTCCAGACGCTTCAGCGTCTGAGTGGCCAGCTCGCCCGAGATGGTGCGCAACCACGCGAGCGTTTCCGCCTTCGTCCGGGGCCTCGTCGCCAATGCAGCTCGCCCGTCAGCTCTCGCCGCCGGCCGACCCCGTGGTGCCGGCGTTGACGTCGTGCAGACGGTACTTCTCGATCGCCTGAGCGGCGAGCGAGCGGTCGACCTCGCCGCGCTCCGCGAGGAGCTCGAGCGTGCGGACCACGACCGAGGGGCCGTCGATCTTGAAGAAGCGACGGGCCGCCGGGCGGGTGTCCGAGAAGCCGAAGCCGTCGGCGCCGAGCGTGGCGTACTGACCCGGCACGTACGGGCGGATCTGCTCCTGCACGGCGTGCATGAAGTCGGACACCGCGACGAACGGTCCGGCCGCGCCCGAGAGCTTCTGCGTGAGGTACGGCACGCGGCGCTCGGCGTCGGGGTTCAGGAAGTTGTGCGAGTCGGCTGCGAGGCCGTCGCGGTTGAGCTCCGACCAGCTGGTGACGCTCCACACGTCGGCGGCGACGCCCCAGTCCTCGGCGAGGAGCTGCTGCGCCTCGAGGATCCACGGCACGGCGACGCCGGAGGCGAGGAGCTGGGCCTTCGGGCCCTGCACCTGCGACTGCGAGATGCGGTGGATGCCGCGGACGATGCCGTCGACGTCGACCCCCTCGGGCTCGGCGGGCTGCACGATCGGCTCGTTGTACACCGTGAGGTAGTACATGACGTTCGGGTCGGGGTGCGCGCCGCCGTACATGCGCTCGAGGCCCGAGCGCACGATGTGCCCGATCTCGTACCCGTAGGCCGGGTCGTACGAGACGACCGCGGGGTTCGTCGCCGCGAGGAGCAGCGAGTGGCCGTCGGCGTGCTGCAGGCCCTCGCCGGTGAGCGTGGTGCGGCCCGCGGTCGCGCCGATCATGAAGCCGCGCGCCATCTGGTCGCCGGCCGCCCAGATCGCGTCGCCCGTGCGCTGGAAGCCGAACATCGAGTAGAACACGTAGATCGGGATCAGCGGCTCGCCCTGCGTCGAGTACGAGGTGCCGACGTTCGTGAACGCGGCGAGCGCCCCGGCCTCGTTGATGCCGACGTGGATGATCTGACCCTGCGGGCTCTCCTTGTAGGCGAGGAGGAGCTCGCGGTCGACCGAGGTGTAGTGCTGGCCGTTCGGGTTGTAGATCTTCGCGTTCGGGAAGAACGCGTCCATGCCGAAGGTGCGGGCCTCGTCGGGGATGATCGGCACGATGCGGTGGCCGAAGTCCTTCGAGCGCATGAGGTCCTTCAGGAGCCGCACGAACGCCATGGTCGTGGCGATCTCCTGGGTGCCGGAGCCCTTCTTCGCGATCGCGTACGCCGAGTCGTCGGGCAGCGAGATCGCGGTGTGCGAGGTGCGGCGCTCCGGGGTGTAGCCGCCGAGGTCGCGCCGGCGCTCGTGCAGGTACTGGATCGCCTGGTCCTCGCCGCCCGGGTGGTAGTACGGCGGGAGGTAGGGGTTCTCCTCGAGCTGGGCGTCGGTGATGGGGATGCGCATCGAGTCGCGGAACGTCTTCAGGTTCTCGAGCGTCATCTTCTTCATCTGGTGGGTCGCGTTGCGGCCCTCGAACGCCGGCCCGAGGCCATAGCCCTTGATCGTCTTCGCGAGGATGACGGTCGGCTGGCCCTTGTGCTCGGTCGCCGCCTTGAACGCGGCGTAGACCTTGCGGTAGTCGTGACCGCCGCGCTTCAGGCCCCAGATCTCGTCGTCGCTCAGGTGCGTGACGAGGTCGAGGGCGCGCGGGTCGCGGCCGAAGAAGTTCTCGCGCACGTAGGCGCCGGACTCGGCCTTGTAGGTCTGGTAGTCGCCGTCGGGGGTGACGTTCATCAGGTTGCGCAGGGCGCCCTCGTGGTCGCGGGCGAGGAGGTCGTCCCACTCGCGGCCCCAGATGACCTTGATGACGTTCCAGCCGGCGCCGCGGAAGTAGCTCTCGAGCTCCTGGATGATCTTGCCGTTGCCGCGCACGGGGCCGTCGAGGCGCTGCAGGTTGCAGTTGATCACGAAGGTGAGGTTGTCGAGGCCCTCGTTCGCGGCGACCTGGAGCTGACCGCGGCTCTCGACCTCGTCCATCTCGCCGTCGCCGAGGAAGGCCCAGACATGCTGGTCCGAGGCGTCCTTGATGCCGCGGTTCGTCAGGTACTTGTTGAGCTGCGCCTGATAGATCGCGTTGATCGGGCCGAGCCCCATCGACACCGTGGGGAACTGCCAGAACTCGGGCATGAGGCGCGGGTGCGGGTAGCTCGAGAGGCCGTTCGGGGCGTGCGACTTCTCCTGGCGGAAGCCGTCGAGCTGGTCGCCGCTCAGGCGGCCCTCGAGGAAGGCGCGGGCGTACATGCCGGGGGAGGCGTGGCCCTGGTAGAAGATCTGGTCGCCGCCGCCCGGGTGGTCCTGGCCGCGGAAGAAGTGGTTGAAGCCGACCTCGTAGAGGGCCGCGCTCGAGGCGTAGGTCGAGATGTGGCCGCCGACGGCGATGTTCGGTCGCTGGGCGCGGTGCACGAGCACGGCGGCGTTCCAGCGGATCCAGGCGCGGTAGCGGCGCTCGATCTCCTCGTCGCCCGGGAACTCGGGCTCGTTCTCCGGGGCGATCGTGTTGAGGTAGTCCGTGGTGGGCACCATCGGCACGCCGAGGTGCAGCTCCTTGGAGCGCTTGAGCAGGCTCAGCATAATCTCGCGAGCCCGCTGGTGGCCCTTCGCCTCGACGAGCGCGTCGAGGGATTCAGCCCATTCACCCGTCTCTTCGGGATCGGAGTCCATGGCGTCGACCGAGTAAGGGTCCTGGTCGTTGACAGTCACACTCGACCTCTTTCAGTAGTCTCATGAAGCGGTTCGTGCGTGTGCGCGCCGAGCGGACTCCTCGCCCGAGCGGCACCACGCCATCCTAGTGATTCTATGCCCGCCGCCTGCCGGTCCGACCGGCCATGGCTCGGGCGCCATCACCGAAAGCGACGCTATCAATGATCCTGCCGTCCGGGGCCCAGGCGCCCGACTTCACCCTGCCCGATCAGTACGGCGCACCCGTCTCGCTCGCCGCCCTGACGGCCCGCGCGCCGGTCGCGCTGGTCTTCTTCCCCCTCGCGTTCTCGGGCATCTGCCGGGGGGAGCTCTGCGAGCTCCGCGACCACCTCCCGCTCTTCCGCGACGCGAAGGTCGAGCTCGTCGGCGTGTCGGTCGACTCGAAGTTCGCGCTGCGGGCGTGGGGGGAGCAGGAGGGGTTCGACTTCCCGCTGCTCGCGGATTTCTGGCCGCACGGCGAGGTCGCCCGTGCCTACGGCGCGTTCCGCGAGGATGCCGGCACCGCGTCGCGTGCGAGCTTCGTGATCGAGCGGGACGGCCGGATCCGCGCCTCGTTCGCGAGCGCACCGGGGGAGGCGCGGCCGCTCGCCGCGTATCGCGAGGCGATCGCGGGGCTCTGAGTCGCGACGGCGTCCCGGCCCGACGGCGGATCGGAGCGACGGCTGTCAGGCGAGGATGTTCACCGCCCGCGAGATGACGAGCGCCAGCAGCACGAATCCCGTGAGCGCCTGCACCGACATCAGGAGCTTCGTCCGGCTGCGCAGCGGCATCGCGTCGGTCGGGCTGAACGCCATCGTGTTCGTGAGCGAGACGTAGAGGTAGTCGACGAACCCCGGGCGCCAGTCGCCGCGCCTCGACGAGGCGACCGCGACCTCGTGGGAGGCGTCCTCCTCGTCGTCCTGCGGGAACGCGAAGTCCGCCGCCGGCAGCGCACTGCGCGCGAGCGTGCCGCGCGCGACCGGGCCGCCGCGATCGAGCTCCCAGTACAGGAGGCCGAAGGCGATGACGTTCGTGACCCAGACCTGGGCGGCCTCGAGCAGCACCGAGGCGCCGTCGGCGCTGCCGTCCACGAGCCGGACGACGACGTTCGCGACGCCGAGCTGATTCACCAGCACGAGCACCGCGGAGAACACGATCGCGAGCACCCGCGACCACTCGGTCTGGCGGTCGAGCCGGTGCGGGTTGATGACGAAGAGGGGCACCGCCATCGCCGCCAGCGCGATGAGGCCGATCGTCCGGCCGACGGCCGTCTCGGGCTGCTGGACCAGGGCGGTGAGCACCGCGGCGACCACGATGCCGGCGAACGCCGGCCACCGGGTCTCGGCGCGCCGCTCCTGGGCGACGGATGCCGGGGCGTCGTCGGTCGAGGCGGTCGCGTCGTCGGCGTCGCTGCGCATACCGCGAGTGTACGACCCGGCGCCGCGCCGGCCGGTAGGATTGGGCCTCGCCGCGCTTCGCGTGCGGGCCTGTAGCTCAGTTGGTAGAGCGCCACGTTTACACCGTGGATGTCGTCGGTTCGAGCCCGGCCGGGCCCACCGCACCTCGTCGCTCAGACCGCTGCGGAGGCGTCCGCCGCCGCGCGTGCGTAGGCGCCGGAGATCTCCGCCATCACGCCGCCGGCCGGCGATGGCTTCCCGCGGAGATGCACGTCGCGGAGCTCGTCCATGAAGCGGTCCCACAGGTCGGGACCGCCATCGGCGAGGATCTGCGCACGGATCGCGAGTTCCGGCGCCGTGGGCAGCCAGCGGGCACCCCACTCGCCGAGCTGCGCGAGAACCGGGATCAACTCGATCGCCGCTTCGGTGAGCCGATAGTCGATCTTCTGCCGGTGGCTCGGGTCTTCGTTGCGGGTGAGGAGACCCGCCTCCACGAGCTTGGTCAAGCGGGAGGACAGGATGTTCGAGGCGATCCCCTCGAGCGAATTGTCGAGGAGCTCCCGGAAGTGCCGGTGGCCTCCGAAGATGATGTCCCGCAGGACGATCAGGGACCAGCGATCCCCGAGCAGCTCGACGGTCATGTTGACGGGGCATCCCGATCGCCCGCCCGGCACCGTGAGGTGCTCGACCGGCGCGTCTCCGTAAACCGATAGCGGCATGCAACCAGTGTAGGGTACGCTGCTACCGATTGCAGACAGCAATCAGATGCCGGGTTCGGTGACGGTCTGGTGCCGCTCGACGACGCGGTCGATCCATGCCCCTCCGATTCCACGAGCACCCGTCCATCAACGGCGGAGAAGCAGAGAGGCTGATCACCCATGGCGACATTCATCACGATCGGGTACGGCGATCAAGCGGGGTACGACCGGACGGCGCCATCCGTTCGCGACGAGGCGCACGCCCACGACGAACGACTCAGCCGCGGCGGAGCCCGGATCGGACGCGCGGGGAACCCGGTGCAGGTTCGAAACCCCGAGGGAAGCGGGGTTCAGCGTCAGGACGGCGCCTTCATGAGTGCCGAACTGCCGCTCGCGGGCTTCATGCTCATCGAGGCGGACAGCCTCGACCAGGCCGTCGCCATGGTCGCGGACACTCCGTGCGCCGTCGCCCACGGCGTCGTGGAGGTCTGGCCGCTCAGCGGAAGCTGACGGCTGCGCCGACGGGACGACGACGCGGCAGGATCACCCCGGCGTGCGCCGACCCGGCGCCGTCGGAGTGAGCCCTTCGCGCTGACGATACGATGGTCCGAGGCACGGGCCCGCGTATCCGGCGCGGCCGGGAAGGTGAGGACGACCGTGGACGATCGCGACCCCGCCATCATCACCGGCACCGAGCGCCGGGTCGCCCGCGTATGACGCGCACGCTCGGCGAGGTGCTCGAGGTCGTCGAGCGCCGCTGGCCCATCGCCGGCATGGAGCCATGGGATGCCGCGGGGCTCGTCGCCGGCAACCCGAAGGCCCCGGTCCGGCGCATCCTGCTCGTCGTCGACGCCGTGCAGGCGACCATCGACGAAGCCCTCGAGGGCGGCTTCGACCTCGTGATCTCGCACCACCCCCTCCTGCTCCGCGGCGTCACCACCGTGGCCGAGGACCGCTACAAGGGCGCGATCCTCGCCCGGCTCATCCGCGGCGGCTGCGCGCTCCTCGCGGCCCACACGAACGTCGACGTCGTCGAGACCGGCACCTCCGCCGTCCTCGCCGAGCGGCTCGGGCTGCTCGACCTCCGGCCGATCGTGCCGTCCGCCGACGGTCGTACCGGCCTCGGCCGGGTCGGTCGCCTCGCCGAGCCGACGACGCTCGGCCGACTCGCCCGGCAGCTCGCCGAACTGCTGCCGCCCACCGCGACCGGCGTGCGCGCATCGGGCGGCTTCGACGACCCGGTCGAGACGGTCGCCGTCTGCGGCGGTGCCGGCGACTCGCTGCTCGCCGACCCCGCCGTCCGCGCCGCCGACGTCTACGTCACCGCCGATCTCCGCCACCACCCCGCCTCCGAGGCCCGCGAGCAGGCCCTCCTCGCCGGCGGCCCCGCCCTCCTCGACGTCTCGCACTGGGCGAGCGAGTGGCTGTGGCTCGACCGCGCGGCCGCCGAGCTGCGCGAGGCGCTGCCCGAGCTCGACGTCGTCGTCTCCGAACTCCGCACCGACCCCTGGGACTTCCAGGTGGTCCAGTGATCCACCCCACCCCGACCGCAGATCCCACGAGGAGCACCACGTGAAGGCCAGCCCCGCCGAACAGGAGACGCTGCTGCGCCTCCAGGCGATCGACACCCGCATCGCCCAGCTGACGCACCGCCTCGGCAGCCTCCCGCAGTCGGCGCCGCTCGCCGAGCTCGCGAGCCGCGACGACGGCGTCCGACGGTCGCGGGCCGAGGCGCTCGGGGTGCTGGAAGACGCCCGGGCGGAGCTCAAGCGGCTCGAGTCCGACGTCGAGATGGTCGAGGCGCGCATCGCCCGCGACGGTGAGCGGCTGACCCACACCTCCTCGGTGAAGGATGTCGCGGCGCTCGAGTCCGAGCTCGTCTCGCTCCGTCGACGGCTCTCCGACCTGGAGGACCAGGAGCTCGTCGTCATGGAACGCGTCGAGGGCGCCGAGTCGGCGGTCGCCGCGATCGACGACGAGCGCGCGGGCATCGCGGTGGAGCTCCAGCGGCTCGAGACCGAGCGCGCGGAGGCCGCCGCCGGGATCGAGACCGACCGGGAGCACGCCGTCCGCGACCGCGGCACGGTCGCCGCGGAGGTCCCCGAGGCGCTCCTCGCCTTCTACGAGCAGCGACGCGAGCGCGGCGCGGGCGTCGGCGCCGCGCTGCTGCGCCAGCGCACGTGCAGCGGCTGCACGATGACGCTCACCGGCAGCGACCTCGAGGCGGTGCGGCGCTCCGCGCCCGACGACGTCGTGCAGTGCCCCGAGTGCGACCGCATCCTCGTCCGCACCGAGGAGTCCGGGCTCTGACCGGATCCGGCGGCTGAATCCGGCCCGGGTGACCTGCGTCGGACGCCGCCCGGTAGACTGGCCCGGCGAGCGGGTCGGCAAGACGGTCGCGTCGCCCGAGCGATCGGGCGCCGAGGAACGTCCGGGCTCCGCAGGGCAGGACGGTGGGTAACGCCCACCCGGGGTGACCCGCGAGACAGTGCCACAGAAAACAGACCGCCTCGGGCTTCGGCCCGCGGTAAGGGTGAAACGGTGGGGTAAGAGCCCACCAGCGGCCGCGGTGACGCGGTCGGCTCGGTAAACCTCGTCCGGAGCAAGGCCAGACAGGGAACGATGGGGCTGCCCGTCCCGTTCCCGGGTAGGCCGCTAGAGGGCTGCGGCAACGCAGTCCCGAGAGAGATGGCCGTCCAGCCGGTGCCGCGCAAGCGCCCGGTGAACAGAACCCGGCGTATCAGCCGGCCCGCTCGCACCACTTCCACCCGGGCGCAGGGGCGGCGCTGCTCAGTCGGCCGCGAGCGATGCGGCGCCGAGGATCCCGGCGTTGTTCCGGTGCACGGCGGGCACGATCGGCGTCGTGAGGTCGAGCAGCGGCAGGAACTGCTCGTGGTGCTTCGAGACGCCCCCGCCGACGATGAAGAGGTCGGGGGAGAAGAGCATCTCGAGGTGCGCGTAGTAGCGCTGCAGGCGCGCCGCCCACTCGGCCCAGTCGAGCTCCTCGCGCTCCATCGCCGAGTACGCGGCACGGTGCTCCGCGTCGTCGCCGTCGAGCTCGAGGTGCCCGAGCTCGGTGTTCGGCACGAGCACGCCGTCGGAGAGGAACGCCGAGCCGATGCCGGTGCCGAGCGTCGTCAGGATGACGAGGCCCTCCACCCCGCGCGCGGCACCGTATCGGAGCTCCGCGACGCCCGCGGCATCCGCGTCGTTGATGAAGTGGATGTCCCGGCCGAGCGCCTGCTCGAAGAGCTCCTCGGCGTGCAGGCCGATCCACTCGTGCGACACGTTCGCCGCCGACAGGGTGAGTCCGCGCTTCACCACCGCGGGGAAGCAGACGCCGAGCGGCAGCCCGTCGCCGCCGGCGTCGGAGAACTCCTCGAGGAGGGCGCTCGTCGCCTCGACGATGTCGCTCGGGCGCCCGCCCTCGGGGGTCGCGACCTTGCGGCGGGGCGAGACGAGCTCGCCGCTCGCGAGGTCGACGACGGCCCCCTTGATGCCGGTTCCGCCGATGTCGATGCCGATCGCGAGGTCCTGCGTCATGGCGTTCACACTATCGCGGCACGGCCGGGTGCGGCCCGATGGCGGCACGCCGATCAGGGCAGTGTGAGGATCTCCGCGCCGCGCTCGGTCACGACGAGGGTGTGCTCGAACTGCGCCGTGAGCGAGCGATCACGGGTCACGACCGTCCAGTCGTCGGCCCAGAGATCCCACTCGGTGGTGCCGAGCGTCAGCATGGGCTCGATCGTGAACACCATCCCCGGCTCCATGATCGTGTCGTGCTCCGGCGCGTCGTAGTGGGGGATCACGAGCCCGGTGTGGAACGCGCGGCCGACGCCGTGCCCGGTGTAGTCGCGGACGACGCCGTAGCCGAAGCGCTTGGCGTAGGCCTCGATCGCGCGGCCGATGACGTTCACGCGGCGGCCGGGGGCCACGGTCTTGATCGCCCGGGCGAGGGCCTCCCGGGTGCGCTCGACGAGGAGGCGGGTCTCCTCTGCGGCATCGCCGACGAGGAAGGTCGCGTTCGTGTCGCCGTGCATGCCGTCGAGGTAGGCGGTGACGTCGAGGTTCACGAGGTCGCCCTCGTCCAGCACCGTGTCGTCGGGGATGCCGTGGCAGATGACCTCGTTCACCGAGGTGCAGCTCGACGCGGGGAAGCCGCGGTAGCCGAGCGTCGACGGGTAGGCGCCGTGGCCGATGACGTACTCGTGGACGATGCGGTCGAGCTCGGCGGTCGTCACGCCGGGACGGATGGCCGCGGACGCCGCCTCGATGGCCCCTGCGGCGATGCGACCGGAGGCGCGGATCCGCTCGACCTCCTCCGGGGAGTAGCGGTCGCCGCCGGTGTTCGGCCGCGGTGCCGCGCGCCCGACGTACTCGGGGCGGACGATCGCGGCGGGCACCTGACGGGGCGCGGGCAGTCGGCCGGGGATCAGATGGCCGGCGGGGTCCTTGGGCATAGGATCAGCCTATGACGGAGGACATCGAGCACCGGTTCTGGTACAACATGCGCACGGGCGAGGTCGAGCAGGGCTTCGTCTCCCAGTCGGCGGATCGCGTCGGTCCGTTCGACACCCGCGAAGAGGCCGAGCACGCGCTCGAGAAGCTGCGCGCCAACAGCGAGAAGTGGGCCGCGGAGGACGCCGCGGAGGACTGAGACCGCGGAAGGGCGGGCGCCGAAGCGCCCGCCCTTCCTTCGTCTCCGAGCCTGCTCGGGCTCGGGCTACTCGTACGAGTGCTCGGGTCCGGGATAGACCCCGGCCGAGACATCCTGCCGCCAGGCCTGCGCCGCGTCGCCGAGGATGCCCGACAGATTCGCGTACTGCTTCACGAACTTGGGGATGCGGCCCGGGGTGAGTCCGGCCCAGTCGGTCCAGACGAGCAGCTGCCCGTCGGTGTGCGGGCCGGCGCCGACGCTGATGGTGGGGATCTCGAGCCGCTCGGTGACCTGGCGGGCCGCCTCGGAGGGCACCATCTCGAGCACGACCGCGAACGCCCCCGCCTCCTGCACGGCGACGGCGTCGGCGAGCAGTTGCTCGAGCCCGTCGCCGCGACCCTGGATGATGTGTCCGCCGAGGCCGTGCTCGCTCTGCGGCGTGTAGCCGATGTGCGCCATCACCGGGATGCCCGCCTGCACGATGCGCCGGATCTGCTTGTGGCTGCGTTCGCCGCCCTCGAGCTTCACCGCGTGCGCCCCCGTCTCCTTCATGAAGCGGACCGCGGTGTGCAGCGCCTCCTCGGCCCCGTTCTCGTACGAGCCGAAGGGCATGTCGGCGACGACGAACGCGCGCTGCACCGCTCCGGCGACCGCGCGGGTGAGGGGGATGAGCTCGTCGACGGTCACGGGGAGCGTCGTCTCGTAGCCGAGCACGTTGTTGCCGGCCGAGTCGCCGACGAGGAGGAAGTCGATGCCGGCCTCGTCGAAGATGCGCGCCGTGAGCTGGTCGTAGCTCGTGAGACCCGTGATCTTGATGCCGTCGCGCTTGGCGTTGTGGAAGTGCCGGGTGCGCACGCGCTTGGGCCCGCCCGAGGCCGATGCCCCGCCGTAGGGGTTCTGCTCTGACATGCCGTCAGTCTGTCACAGCCCGCCGGTCCCGCCCGGCCCGACCCAGTACGCTGAGAGGTGCGAGAGAGGGTGTGGATGGATAAGCAGCGCGACTTCGTTCTCCGGACCATTGAAGAACGAGGGGTCAAGTTCATCAGGCTGTGGTTCACGGACGTCGTGGGCACCCTGAAGTCGGTCGCCATCGCGCCCGCGGAGGTCGAGGGCGCCTTCACCGAGGGCATCGGCTTCGACGGCTCGGCGATCGAGGGGCTCAGCCGCACCTACGAGTCCGATCTGCTCGCGTACCCCGACCCGTCGACGTTCCAGACGCTCCCGTGGCGCGGCGACATCGACCCCACCGGGCGCATGTTCTGCGACATCACGACGCCCGACGGCGAGCCGGCGGTGTCCGACCCCCGCAACGTGCTGAAGCGCACCCTCGCGCGGGCGGCCGATCGCGGCTTCACCTTCTACACGCACCCCGAGATCGAGTTCTACCTGCTGAAGTCCTCGAAGTACGGGCCGGAGGGGCCGCAGCCGGTCGACTCGGCCGGTTACTTCGACAATGTCCCGGGCGGCACGGCGCACGACTTCCGCCGCCGCTCCGTCCGCATGCTCGAAGACCTCGGCATCTCGGTGGAGTTCAGCCACCACGAGACCGGGCCCGGGCAGAACGAGATCGATCTGCGATACGCCGACGCCCTGACGACGGCCGACAACATCATGACCTTCCGCACCGTGGTGAAGGAGGTGGCGATCGAGCAGGGCGTCTACGCGACGTTCATGCCGAAGCCGTTCTCCGAGTTCCCGGGCAGCGGCATGCACACGCACCTCTCGCTCTTCGAGGGCGACCAGAACGCCTTCTACGAGCCCGGTGCGCAGTACCAGCTGTCGAAGATCGGCCGTCAGTTCATCGCGGGCCTGCTCCGGCACGCGGGCGAGATCTCCGCCGTCACGAACCAGTTCGTGAACTCCTACAAGCGGCTCTGGGGCGGCGGCGAGGCGCCGAGCTTCGTCTGCTGGGGGCACAACAACCGCTCCGCGCTCGTCCGCGTGCCGCTCTACAAGCCGAACAAGGGGCAGAGCGCGCGCGTCGAGTACCGCGCGATCGACTCCGCCGCGAACCCGTACCTCGCCTTCTCGCTGCTGCTCGCCGCCGGGCTCAAGGGCGTCGAGGAGGGCTACGAGCTGCCGCCCGAGGCCGAGGACGACGTCTGGATGCTGAGCGACCGTGAGCGCCGGGCGCTCGGCTACAGCCCGCTGCCGGCGAGCCTCGACCACGCGATCGAGGAGATGGAGCGCTCCGAGCTCGTCGCCGACACCCTCGGCGAGGAGGTGTTCCGCTACGTGCTCGCCAACAAGCGGGCCGAGTGGCAGGACTACCGCTCGCAGGTGACGCCGTTCGAGCTCACGCGCAACCTCGAGATCCTCTGACCGGATGACTCGGCAGGCGGCGCCGTACAGCGGGCTCGCCCGGGCCGGCTTCGACGACTTCGAGCGCGCCCGCGCGGGACTGTCGCGGCTGTCCGAGGCGGCGGAGGTGGAGCTCCCCGCGCTCCTCGACGCCCTCGCCGCCGCCGCGGACCCCGATGAGGCGCTCGCCGCGCTCGAGCGGCTGCACGAGCGCGCACCGGCCGCGGTCCGCCGCCTCCTCGAACGGCCCGCGGTCGCCGAGCGTGCGGCCCGCGTGCTCGGGGCGTCGCGCGGCCTCGGCGAGTTCCTGCTGCGCAATCCCGACGAGCTCCACGTGCTCGAGCGCGAGCCGGAGCCGCCGCTCGGCGAGTCCGAGGCGCGCGCGGTGCTCGTCGCGGCGATCGACGAGCTCGGCCCCGGTCCGCTCGACGCCGACGCGGCGGCACGGGCCATCCGCCTCCGCTACCGTCGACTGCTCGTCGGCGTCGCGGCGTACGACCTGACGCGGGTGAGCGCCCTCGAAGCGGTCGACACGATCGCCGCGGGCCTCGCCGACCTCGCCGGCGCCGCGCTCGACGCGGCGCTCGTAGCGGCCCGCCGGCTCGTCGGACGCCGCGACGGCGAGCCCGCGGCGCCGGGGCGCTACCCGGCGGAGGACGTGCGCGCGACCCGCCTCGCCGTCATCGGCATGGGCAAGGCGGGAGCGCGGGAACTGAACTATCTGAGCGACGTCGACGTGATCTACGTCGCGGAGTCCGCCGACGCCGACGCCGTGCCGCACGGGCGCGCGGTCGAGATCGCGACGAGGCTCGCGGTCGTCGCGAGCCGGCTCATCGACGACGCCGCGGTGGAGCCGCCGCTCTGGGAGGTCGACGCGAACCTCCGGCCCGAGGGCAAGGACGGCGCCCTCGTGCGCACGCTCGAGTCGCACGTGCAGTACTACGAGCGCTGGGCCAAGAGCTGGGAGTTCCAGGCGCTGCTGAAGGCCCGCCCGCTCGCGGGCGACGCGGGGCTCGGCGAGCGCTACGTCGCGGCGCTCGCCCCGATGGTGTGGGCGAGCTCGGGTCGTGACGGCTTCGTCGAGTCGGTGCAGCAGATGCGCGAGCGCGTGACGCAGCACATCCCGGCCGACGAGGTCGACGTGCAGCTGAAGCTCGGCCCCGGTGGGCTGCGCGACATCGAGTTCACCGTGCAGCTCCTGCAGCTCGTGCACGGGGCGAGCGACGACGGCATCCACCAGCGGGCGACCCTGTCGGCGCTCGCCGCGCTCGCGGACCGGGGCTACGTCGGGCGCGAGGAGGCGGGGGAGTTCGCTCACGACTACCGGCTGCTCCGCGTGCTGGAGCACCGCTTGCAGCTCTCTCGCCTGCGTCGCACTCACCTCATGCCGCGCGACGAGGGGGAGCTCCGGGTGCTCGCCCGGGCGAGCGGGCTGGCCCGCAACGCGCCCGACCTCGTCGCGCTGTGGCAGGCGACCCGGCAGCGGGTGCGGGGCCTGCACGAGCGCCTGTTCTACCGCCCGTTGCTCTCGGCCGTGGCGGCGCTGCCGGCGAGCGGGCTCGAGCTGACGAGCGCGCAGGCGGAGGCCCGTCTCGCGGCGATCGGCTTCCGCGACCCGCGCGGCGCGCTCGGCCACATCGCGGCGCTCACCGCGGGCGTCTCCCGCCGCGCCACCATCCAGCGCCACCTCATGCCGGTGCTGATCTCGTGGTTCGCCGAAGGCGCCGACCCCGACTACGGCATGCTCGCCTTCCGGCGGCTCTCCGACACGCTCGGCACGACGCACTGGTACCTGCGGCTGCTCCGGGACTCCTCCGACGCCGCGTCGCGGCTCACCCGGGTGCTCTCCGGCTCGCGCTTCGTCGGCGAGCTGCTCGAGCGCACGCCGGAGGCGGTCGCCTGGCTGGAGGACCTCGACGAGCTGCGGCCGCGTACCCTGACCGCGCTCCGCGACGAGACGGCGGCGGTGCTCGCCCGGCACGGCGAGGCGGATGCGGCGGCGACCGTGCTGCGCGCCATCCGCCGGCGCGAGGTCCTGCGCCTCGCCCTCGCCGGCATCCTCGACGTCTGCAGCGTCGAGGAGCTCGGCCACGGGCTGAGCGACGTCACCGAGAATCACCTGGCGGCGATGGTGGCCGTGATCCGTCGGGCGGGGGCCGCGGAGGCATCCGCGAACGCGCCCACGGGCGCGGTGGGCGACGGCATCGAGTTCGCGGTGATCGGCATGGGCCGGTTCGGCGGGCGCGAGCTCGGCATCTCCTCCGACGCGGACGTCATCTACGTCTACCGTCCGGCGGCGCTGGAGGGCGACGCCGCGCACCGGGTTGCGCTGAAGATCGTCTCCGAGCTCGGCCGCCTCACGGAGGACGCCCGTCTCCCGTTCGAGCTCGACGCCGACCTCCGCCCGGAGGGCCGGAACGGGGTGATGGTGCGCTCGCTCGACGCCTACCGGGCCTACTACGCCCGCTGGTCGCTGACGTGGGAGGCGCAGGCACTGCTCCGGGCGCGCGGGGTGGCGGGGGATTCCGCGCTGCTCGACGACTTCCGAGAGCTCGCCGACGGCGTGCGCTACCCGGCGTCGATCGCCGAGCAGGCCGTGCGCGAGGTGAAGCGCATCAAGGCGCGGGTCGAGAACGAGCGGCTGCCGCAGAACGCCGATCCGTCCCGGCACCTGAAGCTCGGCCGCGGTTCGTT
This sequence comes from Agromyces mediolanus, assembly GCF_044917495.1. GTDB lineage: Bacteria > Actinomycetota > Actinomycetes > Actinomycetales > Microbacteriaceae > Agromyces > Agromyces mediolanus_B. The sequence continues at coordinate 224,319 of NZ_JAVSSI010000003.1, forward strand.
GAGCGACGTGGAGTGGTTCGTGCAGCTCATCCAGCTCCAGCACGCCGCCGCGGTGCCGGCGCTCCGCACGACGTCGACGCTCGACGCGCTGCAGGCGGCAGTCGAGGCCGGGCTCGTGGGCGCCGACGACGCCGAGACGCTCCGCGCGGCCTGGATCTTCGCCTCCCGCGCCCGGTCGGCGCTCACCCTCTGGCTCGATCGCACGACCGACGTGCTGCCCGTCGAGCGCACGCAGCTCGAGGGCGTGGCGCGGCTCATGGGCTATCCGCCCGGCTCCGCCGCGCAGCTCGAGCAGGACTACCTGCAGCTCACGAGGAGGTCGCGCGCGATCTTCGACCGCGACTTCTACGGGGTCGAACCCGGGCGCGAGCCGACGCGCTGATGGCACCCGACTCCCGACGGGCCGGAACCCCGCGCGGCATGGGGCGGCGCGGGGTTCCGGAGTCCGGGATTCAGACCTCGACGACGGGCGCGTCGGGCGCGTTCTTCTTGACCGACTCGATGCCGTTCTGAGCGGCGGACTTCGAGCTGTAGCCCTCGGAGACCGCGATGGTTTCGCCGTTTCCGGCCTTCAGACGGAAGCGCCATTCGCCTCGCGCGTCGGTGTAGAGCTCGAACTTCCCAGCCATCAGCGGCCCCTTCTCGAAACGAGCGCCGGCGATCGCCGACCTGCTCACATCGTGGCGTCCAGTGCCGTTCGCGCACAAGGGGGCAAACGCGCGGCAGCGGCATCCCCGCCACTTCGCGCCGCCCCCTACGATGGCGACATGAACGACGACGTCCGCAACGTGCTGACCGCCCTCGCCGCGGTCGGCGAGCCCTGGCAGCCGCACCGCCTCGCGAGCATCAACGACTACGACGTGAAGGTGGTGAAGCTTCTCGGCGAGTTCGTCTGGCACAGCCACCCCGAGACCGACGAGCTGTTCCTCGTCGTCTCGGGCGAGCTGACCATCCAGCTCCGCGACCTCGACGTCGTCCTCGGCCCGAACGACGTGTTCGTGGTGCCGAAGGGCGTTGAGCACTGCCCCCGAGCCGACGCGGAGGTGCACGCGGTCCTCATCGAACCAAAGGGCACAGTGAACACCGGCGATGCCGGGGGAGCGCGCACCGCAGAGGTGCGGGAGATCCCTGCGTCGTCCGCCTGACGGCTCGGCCGCCGCTCCACCGCCGCCGGAGCATCCGCCGAACGGAGAACGCCCCGCACGCCGAAGCGTGCGGGGCGTTCGTCGCGACCGAGCCGGAGCTCAGACGCCGTAGTACAGCTCGAACTCGAAGGGGTGCGGGCGCTGAGCCAGCGGCTTCAGCTCCTTCTCGCGCTTGTAGTCGATCCAGGTCTCGATGAGCTCCTTGGTGAACACGCCGCCCTCGAGGAGGAAGTCGTGGTCGGCCTCGAGCGCGTCGAGCACGGCGTCGAGCGAGCCCGGCACCTGCGGGATCGACTTGGCCTCCTCGGCCGGGAGCTCGTACAGGTCCTTGTCGACCGGCTCGTGCGGCTCGATGCGGTTCTTGATGCCGTCGATGCCCGCCATGAGCTGCGCCGCGAACGCGAGGTACGGGTTGCCCGAGGCGTCCGGGGCGCGGAACTCGATGCGCTTCGCCTTCGGGTTCGTCCCGGTGATGGGGATGCGGATGGCCGCCGAGCGGTTGCCCGCCGAGTAGACGAGGTTCACGGGGGCCTCGAAGCCGGGCACGAGACGGTGGAACGAGTTCACCGTCGGGTTCGTGAAGGCGAGGAGCGCCGGGGCGTGCTTCAGGATGCCGCCGATGTACCAGCGGGCGATGTCCGACAGGCCGCCGTAGCCGGCCTCGTCGTAGAACAGCGGCTTGCCGTCGTTCCAGAGCGACTGGTGCGTGTGCATGCCCGAGCCGTTGTCGCCGAAGAGCGGCTTCGGCATGAACGTCGCCGTCTTGCCCCACTCGTTGGCGGTGTTCTTCACGATGTACTTGAACTTCAGGATGTCGTCCGCCGAGTGGACCATCGTGTCGAACTTGTAGTTGATCTCGCCCTGGCCGGCGGTGCCGACCTCGTGGTGGCTGCGCTCGAGCTGGAGGCCCGCGTCGATCAGCTTCAGGCAGATGTCGTCGCGCAGGTCGGCGTGCTGGTCGACCGGCGAGACGGGGAAGTAGCCGCCCTTGAAGGGGGTCTTGTTGGCGAGGTTGCCGCCCTCCTCGACCCGGCCCGAGTTCCAGGCGCCCTCGCTGGAGTCGACCGAGTAGAAGCTCGTGTGCTGGTTCACCTCGTAGCGGACGTCGTCGAAGATGTAGAACTCGGCCTCGGGGGCGAAGTAGGCGGTGTCGGCGATGCCGGTGGAGGCGAGGTACTTCTCGGCCTTCTTCGCGACCTGGCGCGGGTCCTTCGCGTAGATCTCGCCCGTGCGAGGGTTGTAGATGTCGAAGATCATGATGAGCGTGCGCTCGGCGCGGAACGGGTCGATGTACGCCGTCGACACGTCGGGGATGAGCTGCATGTCGGACTCGTGGATCGACGCGAAGCCGCGGATCGAGGAGCCGTCGAAGAGCTGCCCGACGGTGAAGAAGTCCTCGTCGACCGTCGACGCCGGGATGTTGAAGTGCTGCTGCACGCCCGGGAGATCGGTGAACCGGATGTCGAGGAACTTGACCTCGGTCTCCGTGATGAACTTGAGGACTTCAGACGAATCAGTGAACATGCGACGACTCTCCAAGGGGGCGGGCGGGAAGTCCGGAATCTCCGGGGCGGCCAGCAGCCGTCACCGACGGTATCCGCGGGCGGTTTCCCCGCCGTGACGCGAATGTTTCCGGCATGTTACACAGCCGGCCATCGCTAGGATCGAAGGATGCCCGACGCGAAGCCCACCACCTTCGGAGACCTCCAGCCGAGCAGATGGCCGGGGGAGCGGCTCGGGCTCCCCGAATCGGGCCGCGGCTCGGTCGCCCGGGTGGGTCGCCGCATCGCCGCGCTCGTCATCGACTGGGCGAGCGCGATGCTCCTCGCGCTGCTCGTGACGCCCTACGACTCGGTCGCGTACAACTTCGTCACGCCGCTCGTGTTCGTCGTGCTCCAGATCGTCTTCATTCCCACCATCGGCGGCAGCATCGGCCATCGTGTCCTCGGCATGGCGGTCGTGCCGCTCGAGGGCGGCTGGATCGGCATCCGTCGCCCGATCGTCCGCTCGCTGCTGCTCGCGATCGTCGTCCCCGCGCTCGTCTGGGACTCGGATCAGCGCGGCTTCCACGACAAGGTCGCGGGAACGGTCCTCATCCGCAGCCGCTGACCGGCAGCCATCCTCTTCGCAACGGAACGGGGCGGCCTCCCTCAGGAGACCGCCCCGTTCGCGTGAAATCGAGGACCCGGCGCCGGCTTAGCGGAGCTTGCCGCGCTGCGGGCGCACCTTCAGCGGGTCGATGCCCTTCGGGATCGGCAGCGAGCTCTGCAGCGAGTTCAGCCGGTTGGACACCGCGAGCACCTCGGGCTTCGTCAGGGTCTTCTTGAGCTTGCGGAGCGTCGCCGCGAGGCGGTGCAACTCGACGTCGCCCTCCTCGTGTCCCACGGACACCAGGGTGACGTCGACCGTCGGCAGCACGCGGGCCACCTTGCGCTGCTCGTCGTCGAGCATGCGCTGCGTGCGGCTCGCGGGCCCCTCGCTGATGAGCACGACGCCGCCGCGACCGACGGCGCGGTAGACGGCGTCCTGCGTGCGGCCGTTGACCGCGACCGGCATCTCGTTGCCGACCCAGCCGCCGCGGAGGCCGCTGCGGAGCACCGCGCCGACCGCACCGGGCTGGCCGTCGATCTGGGAGTACGCGGCGCGTTCGGCGCGACGGCCGAGGATGATCATCGCGATCAGGAGGCCCGCGAGGACACCCGCGACCACCCACAGCGCGATCGTGAAGCCGTTGCCCTCGCTGAGCCAGAGCGCGAGTCCGAGCGTCACCGCGATCGGGGCGAGGAAGCCGAGGAGCATGAGCCACTGCGCGGTCGAGTCGTAGCGGCGGGTCATCTGGAAGACCTGCCACATCTGCTTCAGACGGCCGGGCTCCTTGGAGGAGGACGCGGAGTCCTTGGTGCGTGCCATGCGTCAAGGATACCGGCGGCGGGGGCCGCTGCAGACCGTGTTCGCGGCCCGCGTGCGGCCCCCGCCGGGACCGGAGTCCGTCGGGGCATCCCAGCCGTCAGCCGACCGCCTGCGCGAAGCCCAGCTCCGGGTCCGCGAGGTGGGCGAGCTCGGGCGGGAGCGGCCGGCCCTTCGCCCGCATCGACTGGGCCCAGAGCCGGCCCGCCCGGTACGAGGACCGCACCAGCGGTCCCGCGAGCACACCGAGGTAGCCGAGTTCCTCGGCCTCCGCCTTCAGCTCCACGAACTCCTCCGGCCGCACCCAGCGCGCCACCGGCAGATGCCGCGGGCTCGGCCGGAGGTACTGCGTGATGGTGATGATGTCGGTCCCGGCCTCCAGGAGGTCGCGGAGGGCCTGCGAGACCTCCGCCCGCTCCTCGCCCATGCCGAGGATGAGGTTCGACTTCGTGATGAGCCCCGTCTCGCGGCCCTGCGTGAGGACGTCGAGCGAGCGCTCGTAGCGGAACGCCGGACGGATGCGCTTGAAGATGCGCGGCACCGTCTCGACGTTGTGCGCGAACACCTCGGGGCGAGCGGAGAAGACCTCGCCGAGCAGCTCCGGCTCCCCGTTGAAGTCGGGGACGAGGATCTCCACCCCCGTGCCGGGCGACTGGGCGTGGATCTGCCGGATGGTCTCGGCGTACAGCCACGCGCCGCCGTCGGGCAGGTCGTCGCGGGCCACGCCCGTGACGGTCGAGTAGCGCAGCTGCATCCGCACGACCGATTCCGCGACCCGGCGCGGCTCGTCGGCGTCGTACTCGGCGGGCTTGCCGGTGTCGATCTGGCAGAAGTCGCAGCGTCTGGTGCACTGGGACCCGCCGATGAGGAAGGTGGCCTCGCGGTCCTCCCAGCACTCGTAGATGTTCGGGCAGCCGGCCTCCTGGCAGACGGTGTGCAGCTCCTCGCTCTTCACGAGGGACTGCAGAGCGCGGTACTCGGGCCCCATCTTCGCCCTCGTCTTGATCCACTCCGGCTTGCGTTCGATCGGCGTCCGGGCGTTGCGGACTTCGAGGCGCAGCAGACGGCGCCCCTGCGGTTCGGCGCTCATGCGGCGGCCGCCCCCTCGCTGGCCTCGAGGTGGCGGAGCACCGGCTCGACGACGTCGATCGGACGCACGGTGCGTCCGAGGACGTGGGAGATCGACGTCACGCCGGCATCGCGGATGCCGCACGCGACGATCTTCTCGTACGGTTCGAGCGAATTCGAGCAGTTGAGGGCGAAGCCGTGCATGGTCACGCCGTCGGCGACGCGGATGCCGATGGCGGCGATCTTCTCGTCGACGCCGTCGCCCACCCAGACGCCCGAGCGGCCCTCCACTCGGCGCCCCGCGACGCCGAGCTCGGCGAGCACGGCGATGAGCACGTCCTCGAGGCGGCGGACGTAGCCGACGACGTCGATGGGCTCGGGGAGGCGGAGGATCGGATACCCGACGAGCTGACCCGGGCCGTGCCACGTGATCTTGCCACCGCGATCGACCTCGACGACTGGTGTGCCGTCGTTCGGTCGTTCGTCGGGACTCGTGCGTTTCCCGGCGGTGTAGACCGGTTCGTGTTCGAGCAGGATGACGGTGCCCGGATTGGTTCCGGAGACCACCGCATGATGGACGGCGCGCTGGAGGGAGAGTCCCTCCTCGTACGGCACGGAGTTGGCGCTTAGCCCCGTGACGACAGAGTCGAGCATGCGGATCAGTCTAGACACCGTCGACCCCGCGGTGGCTCTCGTCCACAGCCGGCTCGAGCGACCGCCTCTCCACCGACCGGGCGCGCGGCGCGGAGACGGGCGTGCGCGCCTTGCAGCATCGAGGAATGGAGCAGCAGAACACCCACGACACGCCGCGCGGACGACGGGCGCGTCGCCGTGCACCAGGGCGCCCCCGACGGGGCGAGATCGACGCCGTCGCCGCAGCGGCGGCCGCTCCGTCGGGCCGTTCCCCCTGGGCGGAGCCGCGGGAGCCGCTCGACGGCGTCACGGGAGCCGCCGCATCCATCGGCGCCGGGAGCGCAGTGATCCCAGGGGGTCTCGTCGGCGGCTATCGCATCGTGCGGCGCATCGCGGTGGGCGCCCGGGCGCAGGTGTACCTGGCGGTTCCGGACGCGGCGGACGGTGCCGTGTTCGACGCTGACGCGACCGTTCGGGGCGCCCGGCCCGCCGCGGCCACGGCGCAGCCCGTGGCGCTGCGCGTCTACGGCCACGACATCGACGACGAGACCGTCACCGTCGAGCTGGAGGCGTACTCCGCGCTCGGCGGAGGGGCGCTGCCGAGGGCCTTCGACGTCTTCACCCTGCCCGACGGTCGCGTCTGCCTCGTGGTCGAGCCGGTCATGGGCGAGCGTCTCGCCGGCGTGCTCGAGCACCGGCGACTCTCCCCGGGTGAGGCGGTCACCGCCCTCGCGCCCATCGTGGCGGCGGTCGGCGCCCTCGCGCGCGCCGGCTTCGCGCTTCCGGGTCTGTCGATGGCCGACGTGCGATTCGATGCGACCGGGCGCCCACGGCTGACGGGGCTCGGGCAGCTGGTCCGTCTCGGCCCCGCGTCGGCGGAACGGACGGCGGAGGAGCGGCGGGCGCATGCGGCGCTGGTCGACCTCCTCGTCCTCGTGATCGGTGCCAGCGCACCGTCGGCCGCACTCGCACGGGTCGCCGATCTCGCCCGTGCCCGCCTCGACGCGCGCCCGTTCGAGTCGTTCGCTCTGGCGCTCGAGCAGGAGCTGTTCCGCGCGGCGGTGGCCGCCCCCGTGAACGGAGCCGGGGAGCCGCGTCGTCCGCCCACCGGTGCCGACGCTCCGCGGCTCGCGCCGTCTCGAGCCGGATTCGATGCGGTGGTCGCGCCGGATCCTGGCGCGGCGCTCGAGCGGCACGGCCGTGGGAGCCGGGCGACATCGCGCCGGCGTGAACGCGAGCCGGAACGGAACGCCGCGATCGGGGAGCTGCTGGCCGCGGAGACCCCCCTGCTCGGAGTGCTCCGGCTCGGGCAGTGGCGGGAGCGGGTGACGCAGCTCGTCGCGCGCCGCAGGGGCGCGGTCGTCGTCGGGGCGCTGACCGCGGCCGCCGCATCGGTGCTCATGCTGACGCTCGTCCCGCCCGAGCGTGGAGCGTCGGCCGAACGCGGCGCGCCGACACGGTCGGCAGCCTCGACTGCCACCCCGATGCCGATTCCCGAGCCCGAACCCGAGTCGGAGCCCGAGCCCGAGTCGGAGCCCGGGGGCACGTCCGCGGGCGAGCCGGAGTCCGAATCCGGGAGCGCGCCCGCGGGGGATGGCGAGGACTACCCGGCCATCGCCGCGGAGTTGCTCGAGATCCGGGAGAGCTGCATCGCGGCGGCCGACCGGGAGTGCCTCGCCGAGGTCGTGCAGCCGGGGTCGGCGCTGGAGAGCGCCGATCGCGTGCGCATCGCCGAAGGGGGAGCGCAGCCCCGCGTCCAGTACGAGCTCGGCACGATCGCCATGGCCGGCACGATGGGCGGAGCGGTGCTCCTCGATGTCGAGGTGGTCGGCGCTGACAGCGAACCGGCCTCGCTCCTCATGATGAGGAGCGAGGCCGGATGGCGTCTGCGGGAGCTGTTCGACTAGATGCCGAGGTCGGCGTCGAACGCACCCTCCTCGAGCCGCTCCTTCACCGCGGTGAGGAAGCGGGCCGCGTCCGCACCGTCGATGATGCGGTGGTCGTACGACAGCGCGAGGTACACCATCGAGCGGACCGCGATCGCGTCCGAGCCGTCCTGCGAGACGACGACGGCGCGCTTCACGACCGTGCCCGTGCCGAGGATGGCGGTCTGCGGGAGGAACACCACGGGGGTGTCGAACAGCGCGCCGCGCGAACCCGTGTTGGTCAGCGTGAAGGTGCCGCCGGAGAGCTCGTCGGGCTTCAGCTGGTTGTTCCGCGTACGCTCGGCCAGGTCGGCGATCTGCGCAGCCAGGCCCGCGATGTCGAGCTCGCCCGCGTCGCGCACGACCGGCGTGAGCAGGCCGCGCTCGGTGTCGACCGCGATGCTCATGTTCTCCTGCGCCGGGTAGACGATCGAGTCGCCCTCGACGGTGGAATTGATGATCGGGTAGGCGCGGAGCGCCTCGGCGGCGGCCAGGGCGAAGAACGGCAGGAACGAGAGCTTGTTGCCGGTCTTCTGGAGGAACTCGCCCTTGACGCGGTCGCGGAGCTTCGCGACACGGGTCACATCGACCTCGACCACGGTGGTGAGCTGCGCGGTCGACTGCATCGAGACGACGGCGCGCTCGGCCACGACCTTGCGCAGACGGGTCATCGCCTGCGTGGTGCCGCGCAGCGGCGAGGTCTCGAGCGGGGTGCGGGCGGGGGCCGAGGCCGCCGCTGCGGGGGCGTTCTGCGCCTGCAGCACATCCTGCTTGCGGATGCGGCCGCCCACGCCGGTGCCGGTGACGCTGGCGAGGTCGACGCCCTGTTCGCTCGCGAGCTTGCGGACGATCGGGGTCACGTATCCGCTCGGGCCCGCGTGCGAGCCGCCAGCGGCGGGCGCCTCGGGCGCGGGTGCCGGAGCTTCAGCGGCCGGGGCAGCCGGAGCTGCGGGTGCCGGGGCCGGGGCGGCCGGCGCGGCGGGTGCCGGAGCGGCGGGGGCCTCGGCGGCCGGGGCAGCCGGAGCCGGAGCGGCGGGGGCCTCGGCGGCCGGGGCAGCCGGAGCCGGGGCGGCGGGTGCCGGTGCCGCGGGCGCCTCGGCAGCAGGCGCCGGAGCGGCGGGTGCCGGAGCGGCGGGGGCCTCGGCAGCAGGCGCCGGGGCGGCCGGTGCCGGAGCCGCAGGGGCCTCGGCTGCCGGAGCGGCCGGTGCCGGAGCAGCGGGGGCCTCGGCAGCAGGGGCCTCGGCCGCCGGAGCGGCGGGGGCCTCAGCGGGAGCCGAGCCGTCGCCGATGGTGACCAGTGCGGTGCCGACCTCGACGGTCTCGTCCTCCTGGACGAGGATCGCCTCGATGACGCCGGCGACCGGCGACGGGATCTCCGTGTCGACCTTGTCGGTGGAGACCTCGAGCAGAGGCTCGTCCACCTCCACGCGGTCGCCGACGGCCTTCAGCCAGCGCGTGACCGTCCCCTCCGTGACACTCTCACCGAGTGCCGGGAGGCTGACTGATTGGCTCATTCGCTTGTCTCCTTCACAGCGTTGGACGCCTTGTGCGGTCCGATTATGGAGCGGGTGGGGTCAGATCGCGTGCAGCGGCTTGCCGGCGAGCTTCAGCACGGCCTCGCCGAACGCTTCGTTCTGCGTGGGGTGGGCGTGGATGAAGGGCGCGATGTCCTCCGGGTACGCCTCCCAGTTCACGGCGAGCTGGGCTTCGCCGATGAGCTCGCCGACGCGGCCGCCGATCATGTGGACGCCGACGATCGGGCCCTCCTTGACCTGGACGACCTTGATCGAACCGCTCGTGCCGAGGATGCTGCTCTTGCCGTTGCCCGCGAGGTTGTACTCGTAGCTCGTGACCTGCTCGGCGCCGAACTTCTCGCCGGCCTTCGCCTCGGTGTATCCGACCGAGGCGACCTCGGGCTCGCAGTACGTGATCTTCGGGATGTTGACGTCCTCGACGACGATCGGGTTCAGGCCCGCGATCTCTTCGGCGACGAAGATGCCCTGCTGGTAGCTGCGGTGCGCGAGTTGCAGACCCGGGACGATGTCGCCGATGGCGTAGACGCCGGGCACGTTCGTCGCGAGGCGCTCGTTCGTGAGCACGAAGCCGCGGTCCATCTGGATGCCCGCCTCTTCGAAGCCGAGGCCCTGGGTCGAGGGGCCGCGACCGACGGCGACGAGCAGCAGCTCGGCCTCGATCGTGGTGCCGTTCTCGAGCGTCACGACGACGCCCGACTCGTTCTGGGTGACGCTCTGGAAGCGGATGCCGAGCGAGTAGTCGATGCCGCGCTTCTTGAACGCGCGCTCGAGCTGCTTCGAGATCGACTCCTCCTCGTTCGGCACGAGGTGGGGGAGCGCCTCGATCACGGTGACCTCGGCGCCGAAGGAGCGCCAGACGCTCGCGAACTCGACGCCGATGACGCCGCCGCCGAGCACGGCGACCTTGCCGGGGACGAAGTCGAGCTGCAGCGCCTGCTCGCTCGTGATGACGCGTCCGCCGATCTCGAGACCGGGGAGCGAGCGCGAGTACGAGCCGGTCGCAAGCACGACGTTCTTTCCGACGTAGCGCTCACCGGCGACCTCGACCGTGTTCGGCGCAACCAGGCGGCCCTCGCCCTCGACGACCGGGATGCCCCGCGCCTTCAGCAGACCCTGGAGGCCCTTCCACTTGCTCGCGACGATGCCCTCGCGGTACGCGGTGACTCCGGGCATGTCGATGCCCTCGAAGGAGGTCTTGACGCCGTACTTCGCGGAGTCCTTCGCGGACTCGGCGACCTCGGCGGCGTGGAGCAGCGCCTTCGTCGGGATGCAACCGCGGTGCAGACAGGTGCCACCGAGTTTGTCCTTCTCGACGACGACGGCGGTCATGCCGAGCTCGACCGCTCGGATGGCCGCCGCGTACCCGGCGCTCCCGCCGCCCAGGACGACGATGTCAAAGTTCTGCTCGGACAAACCGGTATCTCCCTCGCGCATCAGATCTGCGACACGGACCGCTCCCGGGTTCGTGCCCGGGGCGAGTGACCGGGGCGAGTGTTTTCGCCCCGGTTCGACCTTACTACTCCGCGGAGAGCTCCTCGCCAAGCCGGACGAGGGTGCGCACGGCGATCCCGGTCGGCCCGCCGCTCGTGAAGCCCCACCCGGAACCGCCGTTGTCGGCCGGGCCGGCGATGTCGAGGTGCGCCCACGGGATCTTCGACCCGTCGCGCTCGCCCACGAACTCCTGGAGGAACACCCCGGCGAGGAGCATCCCGGGCACGATGCCGCCGAGCTTCGTGTTCGCGAGGTCGGCGACGTCGGACTTCAGGAGCGGCATCAGGTGCGCGGGAAGCGGCATCGGCCACACGGCCTCGTCGACGGCGGCGGCCGCGTCGCGGACCCGCTGCACGAGGCCGTCCTCGCCCATCAGCCCGGAGATCCGGCCGCCGAGCGCGACCATCTGCGCGCCGGTGAGCGTCGCGACGTCGACGATCGCGTCGGGCTGCTCCTCGCTCGCGGCGACGAGGCCGTCGGCGAGCACGAGTCGACCCTCGGCGTCCGTGTTGAGCACCTCGACGGTCTTGCCGCCGCGGATGCGGAGGACGTCGTTCGGCCGCATCGCCGTGCCGGAGGGCAGGTTCTCGGCGAGGCAGAGCCACGTGGTGATGTGCACGGGGACGCCGAGCCGGGCGAGCGCGACCGTGGCGTTCATCACGGCGGCGGCGCCGGCCATGTCGCCCTTCATGCCGACCATGGACTGCATGGGCTTCAGGCTGAGGCCGCCGGAGTCGAAGGTGATGCCCTTGCCCACGAGGGCGAGCGAGGTGGTGGCGCCCGCGGGGGCGTACTCGAGCCGGACGAGGCGGGGGCCCCGGGCGGAGCCCTGGCCGACGCCGAGGATGCCGCCGAAGCCGCCCTCCTCGAGCTCGGATTCCTCGTACACCTTCACGTCGACGCCGGCGGCGCGCGCGGCCTCGGCGGCGATCTCGGCGAAGCGGGCCGGGTACAACTCGGAGGGGGAGAGGTTCACGAGGTCGCGGGTCGAGGCGACCGCTTCGGCGACGGCGCGTACACGCTCCAGTCCGAGCTCCTCCTCATCGAGCGCCGTGTGCAGGGCGATCGAGGAGACCGCCGGCTTCGGCGTCGAGCGGTACTCGTTGAATCGGTAGGCGCCGAGCGCGGCGCCTTCGAGCAGAGCGGCCGCTTCGGCGGCGGATGCCGCGGGGACGGCGATGGCGACGGTCGTCACGTCACTCAGCTGGCGCAGTGCGCTGCCCGTCGCGAGTCGCAGGGCGTCGGGGTCGGCCACGCCGCCGATCCCGGCCACGGCGACGATCCGGCCCTCGACGGCGGGGTCGGCGAGCCGCACGAGCTCCTCGGGGGCACCCTTCGCCCCCAGCGCCCGGAGCGGCGCGGCGGCCCACTCGAAGCCCGGCGCCGCGAGGAGCACCGGCCCGTCGTCGCTGCTGCGGGAGGCGAGGAGGATGACGTCGGCCGAGGAATCGGAGGCAGGGGAGGAGGAGATCGAGAGTGCGGGAATCGGCATGGCTTCGATGCTACGCGGCGCGGTGTTCGCTCTGGGCGTGCACGGCGGTCGGCCGCATCGGCGGTCGCTCCGGCGGGCCTCAGTAGGCTGGGAGCATGCGCGACCCCCGTTCCCTGTACGAGCTGAACCCCGCGGTCGAGGTGCCTCCCGGGCTGCCGCTCGTCGCCGGGTTGACGGGCTTCGCCGACGCGGGCGGGGCCGTCGCCCAGACGACCGAGTACCTGCGTTCGACGCTCGACACCGTCGAGGTGGCCGTGTTCGACGCCGACGAACTCCTCGACTACCGGGCCCGCCGCCCAGTGATCGTCTTCGACGGCGATCATCTGACCGACTACCGCCCGGCGCGGCTGGGGCTCGACCTCGCGAAGGACGAGCTCGGCCGGCCGTTCCTCCTCCTCACGGGCTTCGAACCCGATTTCCAGTGGGAGCGGTTCTCCCGTGCCCTGCTCGATCTCGTCGAGCGGTTCGAGGTGGCGTCGCTCAGCTGGCTGAACGCGATTCCGATGCCTGTCCCGCACACGCGTCCGATCGGCGTCACCGTGAGCGGCAATCGCAGCGAGCTGATCGAGACGATGTCGGTCTGGCGGCCGACGACGCAGGTGCCGGCGAACGCGCTGCACCTCGTCGAGTACCGCCTGCAGGAGTCGGAGTTCCCGGTCGCCGGCTTCGTCCTGCTCGTGCCGCACTACCTCGGCGACACGGAGTACCCGGCGGCGGCGATCTCGGCGCTCGAGGCGATCAGCGCCGGCACCGGCCTGATCTTCCCGACGGAGGTGCTTCGCGAGCAGGGGAGGGAGTTCGTCGCCCGCATCGACGAGCAGGTCGCGGAGAACCAGGAGCTGGCGAAGCTCGTGACGACGCTCGAGCACCGGTACGACGCGTACATGGCGGGCACCAGCCTGCGCTCTCCGCTCACGGACGAGGACGGCGAGGTGCCGACGGCCGACGAGATCGCCGCGGAGCTCGAGAAGTTCCTCGCGTTCCGGCGTTCCTCCGACGAGGAGCCGCCGCACCCCGTCTGAGGCTGCGACGGAATACGCTCGGATGCCGAGACGTTCTCATTCTTCGAGGGGCGCGCGCGGTCGAACCGGGCCGGACGCACCGAGAACCGACGGCTCGCTGGTATAATTGTAGGCAGGACCCGTTCTGGTCGGCCGAGGCGATCTCGATCGCATTCGCTGCGGACTTGACATGGGTCCTCGTAGTGTCCGAAAACACCGGGCAGCCGAACATGCCGAGCACCGTCGTCGTGTCGCGAGCGCACCGACGAGGAGAGGGTCAACACCTATGGCAACCAAGTCCACGAAGACTGCCACGGCCGAGGCGGAGGCATCCGTCGAGAAGCCCGCAGCAGCCGGGACGAAGCGCGCCGCCGCGAAGGCGGGCACGGCGAAGGCCGCCCCCAAGGCCACGACCGCGTCGAAGACCGCGCGCACCGCCACCGCGAAGGCCTCGACGAAGTCGAAGGCCAAGGCGAAGGACGACGGCGAGGACGAGGAGCTCGACGGCGAGGACGTCGTCGTCGAGGACGTCGAGACGGACGACACCGAGGTCGCCGCCGACGACGCAGACACCGACGAGGAGGCGAAGCCGATCCCGGCCGAGCCGCACCCGACGGGAGCGCTCGTGCTGCGCGCCGCCGACGACGAGGACGAGGTCCCCGTCTACTCCGCCGCGATCACCGGCGCCACCGCCGACCCGGTCAAGGACTACCTGAAGCAGATCGGCAAGGTGGCGCTGCTGAACGCCGCCGAAGAGGTCGAGCTCGCGATGCGCATCGAGGCGGGCCTCTTCGCCGAGGAGAAGCTCTCCCACATGTCCGACGCCGAGAAGCGCTCGCAGCTCGGCCGTGAGCTCCAGTGGGTCGCGAAGGACGGGCAGCGGGCGAAGAGCCACCTGCTTGGCGCGAACCTCCGTCTCGTGGTCTCGCTCGCGAAGCGGTACACCGGGCGCGGCATGCAGTTCCTCGACCTCATCCAGGAGGGCAACCTGGGCCTCATCCGTGCCGTCGAGAAGTTCGACTACACGAAGGGCTTCAAGTTCTCCACCTACGCCACCTGGTGGATCCGTCAGGCGATCACCCGCGCCATGGCCGACCAGGCCCGCACGATCCGCATCCCCGTGCACATGGTCGAGGTCATCAACAAGCTCGCCCGCGTGCAGCGGCAGATGCTGCAGGACCTCGGGCGCGAGCCCACGCCCGAAGAGCTCTCGAAGGAGCTCGACATGACCCCCGAGAAGGTCATCGAGGTGCAGAAGTACGGGCGCGAGCCGATCTCGCTGCACACCCCGCTCGGCGAGGACGGCGACAGCGAGTTCGGCGACCTGATCGAGGACACCGAGGCGGTCGTCCCGGCGGACGCGGTCGGCTTCACGATGCTGCAGAAGCAGCTCGAGTCGCTGCTCGACTCCCTGAGCGAGCGCGAAGCGGGAGTCATCCGCATGCGCTTCGGGCTCGGCGACGGCATGCCGAAGACGCTCGACCAGATCGGCGACACCTTCGGGGTCACCCGTGAGCGCATCCGCCAGATCGAGTCGAAGACGATGGCGAAGCTGCGGCACCCGTCGCGGTCGCAGTCGCTGCGGGACTACCTCGAGTAGGCCGGCGGTGCGCTACGCGCCGGCGATCGCCGTCGGCAAGCTCGTTCGGATCGCCGCCCGGCTGAGGAAGCCGGGCGGCGGCTCCGCGATCCCGGGCCTCGTGGTCAACCGCATCGCGCCCGGCTACCTCAAGCGGACGCTCTCCGGGTTCCCGCAGGGACTCGTCGTCGTCTCCGGTTCCAGCGGCAAATCGACGACGACGAAGATGCTCGTCGCGATCCTCCGGGCCCACGGCGTGTCCATCTTCACGAACCCGTCGACGGCGAACATCAGTCAGGGACTCACCTCGGCGCTCCTCGAGCAGGCCGATTGGCGCGGCCGTGTGCCGGGCGACGTCGCGGTGCTCGAGATGGACGAGGGCCACGGCGCGCTCGTCATGCAGGGCGTCGATGCCCGCGTCGTCGCCCTCACGAACGTCATGGTCGATCAGATCGACCGATTCCACGACTCCGAGATGGTCGCCGGGATGCTGGCGCGGATCGCCGCCCGCGCCGGCGAGGCGATCGTGGTGAACGCCGACGACGCCTACCTCGAACGGCTCGCCGCGCGGGTCGCGCCGGGCGTGGCGGTCCGCCGCTTCGGCGTGTCCGACGAGGTGCTCGCCGGTGCCCCCCGCGGGCTCGGCAACACCGAGACGAGCGAGCGCCGCCTGGACGCCACCGCGGGCGTGCGCGTCGAACGCGTCGACGGGGCATCCGCGGTGCTCTCCGACCACGGGGCCGAGCGGCCCGTCGGCCTGCCCGCCCGGGGCATCCACTACGCCGTCGACGCGGCCGCGGCCTACGCGACCGCCCAGGCGGTGCTCGGCGATCGATTCTCGGCGGAGACCGCCGCCGCGGCGCTCTCGAGCATCCCGCCGGTGTTCGGCCGGGGTGAGCGGGTCCGCGTCCGTGATCAGGACGTCGATTTCGTCCTCGTGCAGAACCCGGCGAGCTATCAGCTCAACATCGACGCGATCCCGACGGGGACCGAGCAGATCCTCTTCGCGGTCGGCTCGGACGTGCGCGATCCCTCGTACTTCTGGCCCGTCGACGCCTCCTCGCTCGGTCGCGTCTCGATCGTCAGCGGATCGAAGGCGGCCGAGGCCGCCCTCATGCTCGCGTACGACGGCGTCGTGATCGACCGGGTCGAGCCGGAGCTGCACCGTGCGCTCGACGACTTCCTCGCCGCACCGCCGCCGCAGCACGGCGTGAAGACGATCGTCTTCACCGCCGATTCGATGCGCCGGACCCGCGCCCATCTCGGACTGACGGAGGCGGAATGACCTTCACGATCGTCTCGCTCCTGCCGGGAACGCAGAACACGAACGGCGACGCGCAGAACGCGACCGTCCTCGAGCGACGAGCCGAGTGGGCCGGCATCGCCGCGCGCACCGTCAGCGTCGAGCGGGCCGCCGAGCTGCCGGGCGAGGTCGACGCGGTCGTCCTCGGATCCGGCAGCGACGCCTCGCTCGAGCGCAGCCGTGACGTGCTGCGCACGATGCACGAGGAGCTGCGCCGCTGGGGCACCGAGGGCGTGCCGATCCTCGGGATCGGCACCGGGCTCGAGCTGCTCGGCTGGGGCGTCGAGCACCGCGACGGCAGCTCGCTCGAGGGCCTCGGCATCCTGCCCGGGCGGGCCGTGCCCCGCGACGGTCGCGTGACCGGCGACGTCGTCGTCGCCTCGCCCCGCTTCGGGCGGCTCGTCGGCTTCGAGAACCATGCGCGCGACTACGTCGGGGCCGAGGGCTCACCGCTCGGCCGTCTGCGCGCCGGCGCGGGCAACGGGCGGGATTCGGGCCAGGAGGGCGTCGTCATGGGCTCCGTGATCGGCACGCACCTGCACGGGCCGGTCCTCGCGAAGAACCCGGCGTTCGCCGATGCGCTCCTCCGGATCATGGCCGAGCGCCGTGGGCTGGCGTACGAGCCGGGGGAGGCCGCCGCGGCGATCGATGCCTACGCGGCCGCCGCCCGGCAGGCTCAGCTTCGCGCCGCCGGCATCGAGCTCGCGCCGGAGGCCTGAGCGTCCAGCAGGTGACCGCCCTTCGATACGAAGAACGCCCCGGCCTCGGCCGGGGCGTTCTTCGTGAAGTTCTGAGAAGTGCGGGCTCAGTCGCGGGCGTCGACGAGGAGGCGGTCCGACTCGTCGTGCCAGGACTGGGCGATCTGCGAGAGCTTCTCCTGGTGCTTGCGGCCGTGGTGGGCGCAGAAGAGGAGTTCGCCGTTCGCGACCACGACGCGGATGTACGCCTGAGCGCCGCATGCGTCGCAGCGGTCGAGCGCGGTGAGCTCGTAGGTACGCTCGACGTCGACCGCATCGTTCGCCTCGGTCTGCTGGGTCATAGCTCCTCCTTCGTTCGCGCTCTGACTTCCGTGTGCATCAATCAAAACACGAGGGATGCGGCGTCCCTTCCGCATTCCCGGGCATTTCGCTGAGAGCGCAGCGCCTGCGCGGGAGTGTCCGCGGCGGTCACTAGGCTTGACCGACGTGAGCTCCGATTACTCCGCCCGCCACCTCTCCGTGCTCGAAGGCCTCGAGGCCGTGCGCAAGCGACCCGGCATGTACATCGGGTCGACCGACTCCCGCGGGCTCATGCACTGCCTGTGGGAGATCATCGACAACTCGGTCGACGAGGCGCTGGCCGGCCACGGGCGCGAGATCGAGGTCGTCCTGCACGCCGACGACAGCGTCGAGGTGCGCGACCAGGCTCGAGGCATCCCGGTCGATGTCGAGCCGAAGACCGGGCTCACCGGCGTCGAGGTCGTGTTCACCAAGCTGCACGCGGGTGGCAAGTTCGGCTCCGGCTCCTACGCCGCCTCCGGCGGTCTGCACGGTGTCGGCGCCTCGGTCGTGAACGCGCTGTCGTCCCGGCTCGACGTCGAGGTCGACCGCGACGGCAAGACCTGGGCGATGTCGTTCCACCGCGGCGAGCCCGGCCGCTTCGCCGACGCCGGCGGTCCCGACCCCGACGCACCGTTCACCCCGTTCGAGCAGGCGAGCTCGCTCGACGCCGTCGGCAAGGTCAAGAAGGGCGTCACCGGCACGCGCGTGCGCTACTGGGCCGACCCGCAGATCTTCACGAAGGGCGCGAGCTTCCAGATCGAGGAGCTGCTGGGCCGCGCCCGGCAGACCGCGTTCCTCGTGCCCGGCCTCGGACTCACCGTCGTCGACGAACGCGGCGAGGCGCCCGAGACCCACCGTTTCCACTTCGAGGGCGGCATCTCGGAATTCGTCGAGCATCTCGCGAGCGACGGGCCCGTCACCGAGATCTGGCGGCTGACCGGCGAGGGCCGGTTCACCGAGACGGTGCCCGTGCTGTCCGAGGGCGGCGCCATGATCCCCACCGAGGTCGAGCGCACCTGCGAGGTCGACATCGCCCTGCGCTGGGGCACCGGCTACGACACCGTCGTGCGCAGCTTCGTGAACATCATCGCGACGCCGAAGGGCGGCACCCACCAGGCCGGGTTCGAGCAGGGCCTGCTGAAGCTCCTGCGCACCCAGGTCGAGCAGAACGCCAGGCGGCTCAAGGTCGGCAACGACAAGCTCGAGAAGGACGACATCCTCGCCGGGCTCACCGCGGTGCTGACCGTGCGACTGCCCGAGCCGCAGTTCGAGGGCCAGACGAAGGAGGTCCTCGGCACGCCCGCGGTCCGCTCCATCGTCTCCTCGGTCATCACGAAGCGGCTCGGCGAGCGCTTCGCCTCGACGAAGCGCGACGACAAGGCGCAGACCTCGCTCGTGCTCGAGAAGATCGTCTCGGAGATGAAGGCGCGCATCTCGGCGCGCACCCACAAGGAGACGCAGCGCCGCAAGAACGCCCTCGAGAGCTCCTCGCTCCCCGCGAAGCTTGCGGACTGCCGCTCGAGCGACGTCGCGCAGAGCGAGCTGTTCATCGTCGAGGGCGACTCCGCCCTCGGCACTGCGAAGCTCGCGCGCGACAGCGAGCACCAGGCGCTCCTGCCGATCCGCGGCAAGATCCTCAACGTGCAGAAGGCGTCGGTCGCCGACATGCTCGGCAACGCCGAGTGCGCCGCGATCATCCAGACGATCGGAGCCGGCTCGGGGCGCACCTTCGACCTCTCCGCGGCGCGCTACGGCAAGGTCATCATCATGAGCGACGCCGACGTCGACGGCGCGCACATCCGCACGCTGCTCCTGACGCTGTTCTTCCGCTACATGCGGCCCATGATCGAGGAGGGGCGCGTGTTCGCCGCCGTCCCGCCGCTGCATCGCGTCGTCGTGCAGAACCCGGGATCCAAGCCGAACGAGACGATCTACACCTACTCCGAGGCCGAGCTGAACGGGCTGCTCAGCACGCTGAAGCGGCAGAACAAGAAGTATCAGGACCCGATCCAGCGCTACAAGGGGCTCGGCGAGATGGATGCCGAGCAGCTCGCCTCGACCACGATGGACCGGCACCACCGCACCCTTCGCCGGGTGAACCTCGCCGATGCCGAGAACGCCGGTCGCATCTTCGAGCTGCTCATGGGCAACGAGGTCGCCCCGCGCAAGGAGTTCATCGTCGACAGTGCGACAGGACTCAGCCGGGAGCGCATCGACGCCTGACGGCGCCCTCGGCATCCCGGTCGCGGGGTGCCGAGCGGATACCGCGCCGAGCGCGGAAGGCGTCAGCCGATGCGCCGACCGACGGTGCTGACCACCGCGTCGAGCTGGACGCCCGAGGCATCGCGCTTGGCGCCGGGCTCCGGGAGCGCCCGAACCGAGCCGTCCGCGCCGAGACCGTACGCCGGCTCCGGACCCGCCCAGGCGACGGTGAGCGCATCCTGGCCCTTCAGGAAGCGCTGCGCGCGCACACCGCCGGTCGCCCGGCCCTTGCCGGGGAACTCCTCGAACGACGAGACCTTCGCCGCCCCGGGGTCTGCGCCGAGCAGCGTGTCGCTCGTCGCCGCGATGGTGACGACCACGGCCGTCTCGACCTCGGCGGGGGAGAGCGCCGTGAAGGAGAGCACCCGAGCGCCCGCGGCGAGCTTCATGCCCGCCATGCCGCCGGCCGGGCAGCCCTGCGGGCGGACCGAGGACGCCGAGAAGTGCAGCAGTTGCGCGTCGCTCGCGATGAACACCAGCTCGTCGTCGTCCCCGCCCTGGACCGCGCCGACGACCTCGTCGCCCGGCTTCAGCGAGATCACCTCGAAGTCGGGCCGGTTCGGGTACCCGCCCGGCGCGACGCGCTTGACGACGCCCTGCTTGGTGCCGAGTGCGATCGGCTGCTCGCTCGTGAGCGAGACGATCGCGAGGACGCGTTCGCTGCGGTCGGCGAGCCCGAGGTAGTCGGCGATGCGCACGCCGGCGCCGAGCTGCACGGAGTTCGCGGGCAGCGTCGGCAGGTCGAGGGGGGAGAACCGGATGAGCCGCCCGGTCGAGGTGATGGCGCCGATCTCGGTGCGGCTCGTCGTGTCGAGCGTCGAGGCGACCGCGTCGTGCTTGCTGCGCCGAGCCGGGACGGTGATGACGAGCGCGTCTTCCCCCTCGGGCCGGTCGACGCGGGCGATACGACCGGTCACGCTGAGGAACACCCGGCAGGGCACGTCGGCGTGCTCGAGCGAGGCGGCGACGGCCTTGCGCGAGGCGCCGGCGGGGAGCGTCTTCGCCTCGGTGAGCAGGGTGCGGCGCGGCGTGCCGTAGAGCTCGGCGACCTGCTCGAGCTCGTCGGAGACGAGAGCGCGGATGCGCGCCTCGCTGCCGAGGAGCTCCTCGAGCTCGGCGATCTCGGCCTGCAGCTTGTCGCGCTCGGCCTCGAGCTCGATGCGGGAGAACTTGGTGAGGCGGCGCAGACGCAGCTCGAGGATGTACTCGGCCTGCAGCTGGCTGAGGTCGAAGACGTCCTGGAGGCGGTGCCGCGCCTGATCGGTGTCGTCGCTCGTGCGGATGACCTGGATGACCTCGTCGATGTCGAGGATCGCGATGAGGAGGCCCTCGACGAGGTGCAGCCGCTCGCGGCGGCGGGCGAGCCGGAACTCGCTGCGGCGGGTGACGACCCGGACGCGGTGGCCGACGTAGACGAGCAGCAGCTCGCGGAGGCCGAGCGTCTGCGGCTGGCCGTCGACGAGGGCGACGTTGTTGATGTTGAAGGAGTCCTCGAGGGGGGTCAGCCGGTAGAGCTGCTCGAGCACCGCCTGCGGGTTGAAGCCCGTCTTGATGCCGATGACGAGTCGGAGTCCGCGCTTGCGGTCGGTCAGATCGGTGACGTCGGAGATGCCGGTGATCTTCTTGGCGTTGACCCCGTCCTTGATCTTCTCGATGACCTTCTCGGGGCCGACGAGGTAGGGCAGCTCGGTGACGACGAGCCCGGCCTTGCGGGCGGTCAGCTGCTCGACGCTGACCCGGGCCCGGGTCTTGAACGAGCCGCGGCCGGTGGCGTACGCGTCGCGGATGCCCGCGAGCCCCACGATCGTGCCGCCCGAGGGGAAATCGGGGCCGGGCACGAACTCCATGAGCTCGTCGAGTCCCGCATCGGGGTACTCGAGGAGGTGCCTCGCCGCGTGCACGACCTCGACGAGGTTGTGCGGGGCCATGTTCGTCGCCATGCCCACGGCGATGCCGCTGGCACCGTTCACGAGCAGGTTCGGGATGGCCGCCGGGAGCACTTCGGGCTGCTGGTGGCTGTTGTCGTAGTTCGGGACGAAGTCGACGACGTCCTCGTCGAGACTCTCGGTCATCGACATCGCCGGGGGAGCGAGGCGCGCCTCGGTGTATCGCGCGGCGGCCGGTCCGTCGTCGAGGGAGCCGAAGTTGCCGTGCCCGTCGACGAGTGGAACCCGGAGCGTGAACGGCTGCGCGAGACGGACGAGGGCGTCGTAGATGGCCGAGTCGCCGTGCGGGTGGAGCTTGCCCATGACCTCGCCGACGACGCGGGCCGACTTCACGTGGCCCCGGTCGGGCCGGAGGCCCATGTCGCTCATCATGTAGAGGATGCGCCGCTGCACCGGCTTCATACCGTCGCGCGCATCGGGCAGGGCGCGGGAGTAGATGACCGAGTACGCGTACTCGAGGAAGGACCCCTGCATCTCGGCGGCGACGTCGACGTCTTCGATGCGCTCGGCGATGGGCGACTGCTCGGGGTCGTGGGGTGCTCGGGTCATCCGTCAATCTCGGTCGAGGCGCTCGCGCGCGAGGCAACAGGGGCGCGCCCGGCCTGTGTCAGACTGGGCGCGATGCCTGCAATGCTACCGGTGACGGACGACACGGCCCCGCGGCTTGCCGGGGTGCTCGCGAGTTCGCTCGCGGCCGTCACCGGGGGAGGCGGCGCCTTCGGTCTTCCCGGAGTCAGATCGGCGATCGTGCTGCTGGTCGACGGACTCGGCGCGGCGAACCTCCAGGCACGGGCGGGCCACGCCCGCTTCCTCGCCGGGCGGATGGCGAAGCGGGACGTGATCCGCACCGTGTTCCCGTCGACCACGGCCGCCGCGATCGCCTCCTTCGCCACCGGGGTCATGCCGGGCGAGCACGGGCTCGTCGGATATCGCGTGCTCGAGCCGGAGCGGGACGTGCTCGCGAACCAGTTGAACGGCTGGGAGCAGGGACTCCTCCCCGACGGCTGGCAGCGGAGCGGCACGCTCTTCGAACGGGCCGCGGCGCTCGGCGTCCGGGCGGTCGCCGTCGGCGCGCCCCGCTACGCGGACAGCGGCTACACCCGGGCGGTGCTTCGGGGCGCCGAGTACCGGTCCGGGGCGAGCCTCGCCGATCGCTTCGCCGCGGCGCTCGAGGCGGTCGCCCGACCCGAGCCGACCCTCGTCTACCTCTACGTCCCCGAGCTCGACCAGCTCGCCCACGCGCACGGCTGGGAGTCCGACCGCTGGCTCGCGGCCCTCGAGGAGCTCGACGGCGAGGCATCCGCGCTCGCGACGCGCCTGCCCCGCGACGTCGGCATGCTCGTCACCGCCGACCACGGCGTCGTCGATGTCCCCGAGCACCGGCACGTGCACATCGACGCGCGGCCGGCGCTCCTCGACGGCATCCGCCACATCGGGGGCGAGCCGCGCTGCCTGTCCCTCTGGTTCGACCCGACGTTCCCCGCAGCCGAACGCGATCGGCTGGTCGCCCGCTGGCAGGAGGCCGAGTCGAAGCGCGCCTGGGTGCTGACCCGCGAGGAGGCGATCGCCGCCGGGCTCTACGGACCCGTCGTCGACGACGAGGTGCGGCCCCGGATCGGCGACGTCCTCGTCGCGGCGCGCGCCGGCGTCGCCTACTACGACGCGCGGGAGGCGAATCGGGCGCCCGAGCGGATGGTCGGGCAGCACGGCTCCATGACCGACGAGGAGACGCGCGTCCCGCTCATCCGGCTCGGCGCATTCGCCCGCTGAGCTGGTCGCTGCTCGGGACTGGGCCGATGCCTCCGTGTCCGCGCCGTGGAACGACGAAGGGCCCCGTCGCTCGGACGGGGCCCTTCGTCGTGACCGGGGTCAGGCGGGGTACTTCCCGCGCTTCACCTGGGGCTTCGGCAGCCGCAGCGGACGCAGTTGCAGCGCGCGCATGGCCGCGTACCAGCGCACGCGCTCGGCCTTGTCGCCGTACTTCGCGCGGAGCTTCTTCGTCAGCACGTAGCCGAGGATGACGCAGTCGACCACGGCGATCGCGAAGAACGCCCAGAGCACGAGGATGCTGATGGCCTGCACCTCGGCGCTCGGCACGAAGGTGAGGATGATGACGAGGAACATGACCGGGATCAGGATCTCGCCGACGCTGAAGCGCGCATCGACGTAGTCGCGCACGAACTTCTTCTGCGGACCGCGGTCGCGGGCCGGGAGGTACTTGTCGTCGCCCATCGCCATGCCGACCCGGGCGCGCTCGCGCGCCTCTGCGGCCTTGGCGCGCGCCTGCTTGGCCGCCTCCTTGCGGTCGGATGGCACGAGCGGCCGCTTGCGCGCGGCCTCCTGCTGGGCTCGGGTCGGGGTGGGGGCGCCCTTGCCGCCGCTCTTCAGACGCTCCTGCGTCTCGTCGAGCGTCTCGGTCGACGCCTGCTCGGTCTTCTGCTGCTTGGCCACTGGATTCCTCGAATCGGTTCACCTTTAAGATTACCGGCATGACCGACCCCACGAACCACGTATCCGCCGAGCCCACGACGCCGAACGCGGACGCGATCCGATCCGCCGTCGATTCGGCCTTCCCCGGCGTCGTCGCCGAGCTCGGCCGGCTCGTCCGGATCCCCTCCGTCTCCTGGCCCGCGTTCGACCCCGCCCACGTCGCGGAGAGCGCCGAGGCCGTGGCGGAACTGCTCCGCGGCACCGGCGTGTTCGAGCTCGTCGAGATCCGCCGCGCGCCGGTCGAGGACGGCTCCGAGCTCGGCCAGCCCGCGATCGTCGCGCGCCGCGCCGCGCGGAACGGGCGCCCCACCGTGCTCCTCTACGCGCACCACGACGTGCAGCCGCCCGGCAAGGACGAGGACTGGGACACGCCGCCGTTCGAGCCCACCCAGCGCGGCGACCGCCTGCACGGCCGCGGCGCGGCCGACGACAAGGCGGGCGTGATGGCCCACATCGGTGCGATCCGCGCGTTCGCGGAGGCATCCGGCGACTTCGATCTCGGCCTCTCGGTGTTCATCGAGGGGGAGGAGGAGTGGGCCTCCCGCTCCTTCGGCAACTTCCTCCGCGAGAACCGCGAGCTGCTCGAGGCGGACGCGATCATCGTCGCCGACTCGGGCAACTGGGACATCGACACGCCCGCGATCACGGTCGCGCTGCGCGGTGCCGTCGCCTTCAACCTGCGGGTCGAGACGCTCGCGCACGCCTCGCACTCCGGCATGTTCGGCGGGGCGGTGCCCGACGCGATGCTCGCCGCCATCCGGATGCTCGGCACCATGTGGGACGACGACGGCTCCGTCGCCGTCGAGGGCCTCGCGCACGCCGAGCTCGACATCCCGGCGTACGACGAGGCGCAGCTGCGCGCAGAGGCCGGACTGCTCGACGGGGTCAGCCCGATCGGCCGCGGCTCGATCCTCGACCGCATCTGGGCCCAGCCGGCCATCACCGTCACCGGCATCGATGCACCGGACGTCGCGAACGCCTCCAACACGCTGATCCCGTCGCTGCGCGTCCGCGTGAGCGCCCGGATCGCCCCGGGACAGGATGCCGGGGCCGCCTTCGAGGCGCTCCGCGCCCACCTCGAGCAGCACGCGCCCTTCGGCGCGAAGCTCAGCTTCGAGGACGTCGACCGCGGTCAGGCCTTCCTCGTCGACACGAGCGGCTGGGCGGTCGCCGAGACCCGCGCGGCCATGGCCGAGGCCTGGGGGAGAGCGCCGGTCGACACGGGCGTCGGCGGCTCGATCCCGTTCATCGCCGAGCTCGTGGAGGAGTTCCCGGACGCGCAGATCCTCGTGACCGGCGTGGAGGACCCGGACTCGCGGGCCCACAGCCCGAACGAGTCGCTCCATCTCGGCGTGTTCAAGCGGGCGCTGCTGAGCGAGGCCCTCCTGTTCGGCCGGCTGAACGCCCGCGGCGCCTGACGGATGCCCGGCTCGCGCCGCCGCGCGCGTCGCGAGCCGGGAATATCCTGCATTCAGCCGACGCTCTACGGAGTGGACGTACAATCGTCGTCAGAACGGCGAGATCACTGAGGAGTGAGATGAGCGAGACCATCACCGAGACCACGCACGGCGTCAAGCTGAGCGAGCCCGCGTCCGACAAGGTGCGCAGCCTCCTCACGCAGGAGGGCCGCGACGACCTCCGCCTGCGCGTGGCCGTGCAGCCCGGCGGATGCTCGGGCCTCATCTACCAGCTGTACTTCGACGAGCGCATGCTCGACGGCGACGCGGTCGTCGACTTCGACGGCGTCGAGGTCATCGTCGACAAGATGAGCGTGCCGTACCTCGACGGTTCGACGATCGACTTCGAGGACACGATCCAGAAGCAGGGCTTCACGATCGACAACCCGAACGCGCAGGGAAGCTGCGCCTGCGGGGACTCGTTCCACTGATCCGACCGGAGAACTCGCTCCGAGGGAGGCCGCATCGCGGCCTCCCTCGCGTGTTTTTCCGCAGATCCGTCCCGAAATCCACCGGATTCCGATCGCGACATCCGCTCCGGGTGCACACCCAGGGCGCGGAGTCGGAGTAGGCTAGACACCGATCACCGCGCTTCCCTGTGAAGCGCCTTCGAGTCTCCCGAAAGGTCTCCGGTGCGCAACAATCGCCGACTCCGATGGGCTGCAGTTCCGATCGCAGCGTCGCTCAGCCTCGTTCTCGCCGGGTGCACCCAGGCGCAGCTGAACGGTTTCCTCCCCGGATTCATCGAGGGCGAGGCGCCCGCGACCAACCACACGGAGCGCGTCTCCGGCCTCTGGGTCACGTCCTGGATCGTGCTGCTCATCGTGGGTGTCATCACCTGGGGCCTCACCATCTGGGCCGTCATCGCCTACCGCCGGCGCAAGGGCCAGACCGGTCTGCCCGTGCAGCTGCGGTACAACATGCCGATCGAGGTCTTCTACACGATCGTGCCGCTCATCCTCGTGCTGGGCTTCTTCGCCTTCACCGCGCGCGACCAGGCCGAGATCGAGAAGCGCTTCACGGCTGACGAGGTCGACGTCAAGGTCGAGGTCATCGCCAAGCAGTGGGCCTGGGACTTCAACTACGTCAACGAGGACGTCTACTCGCCCGGCATCCAGGCCCAGCTCGACCCGAACGGGCCCGCCGGCTCGGTCGACCAGGCCGCGCTGCCCACGCTCTACCTGCCGGTCGGCGCGAACGTCGAGCTCGAGCTCGAGTCGCGCGACGTCATCCACTCGTTCTGGGTCGTCGACTTCCTCTACAAGAAGGACATGTACCCGGGCAAGACGAACTACATGTCGTTCGTCCCCGAGCGCGAGGGCACCTACGCCGGCAAGTGCGCCGAGCTCTGCGGCGAGTACCACTCGCTCATGCTCTTCAACGTCGAGGTCGTCTCGCAGGCCGAGTACGACGACTACATCCAGTCGCTCCGCGACGCGGGCCAGGAGGGCCAGCTGTCGAACGAGTACGACCGGAACCAGAACCTGCCCGGCACGGGCGCGCCCGAACTGAAAGAGGAGCACGAAGCCGAATGAGCACCACGACCGCACCGGCTCGACCGCAGTCGTCGAGCCTGCCGTTCGGCGCTTCGAAGGTCGAGCGCAAGGGCAACGTCCTGGTCAAGTGGATCACCTCCACCGACCACAAGGTCATCGGGTACATGTACCTGATCACCTCGTTCATCTACTTCTGCATCGGCGGCGTGATGGCCCTCATCATCCGCGCGCAGCTGTTCGAGCCGGGCCTGGAGATCATCCAGACCCGCGAGCAGTACAACCAGCTCTTCACGATGCACGGCACGATCATGCTGCTGATGTTCGCGACGCCGCTCTTCGCGGGCTTCGCGAACGTGCTCATGCCGCTCCAGATCGGCGCCCCCGACGTGGCCTTCCCGCGTCTGAACGCCTTCGCCTACTGGCTGTTCAACTTCGGCTCGCTCATGGCGGTCGCCGGCTTCTTCACCCCGCAGGGCGCGGCGTCGTTCGGCTGGTTCGCCTATCAGCCGCTCGCGTCGACGACGTTCTCACCGGGTGTCGGCGGCAACCTCTGGATGCTCGGCCTCGGCCTCTCCGGCTTCGGCACCATCCTCGGTGCGGTCAACTTCATCACGACCATCGTGACGATGCGCGCCCCCGGCATGACCATGTTCCGCATGCCGATCTTCACCTGGAACACGCTCGTCACCTCGATCCTCATCCTGATGGCGTTCCCGGTGCTGGCCGCCGCGATCCTCGCCGCCGGTGCGGACCGCGTGTTCGGCGCCCACATCTACGATCCCGCCAACGGCGGCGTCATCCTGTGGCAGCACCTGTTCTGGTTCTTCGGCCACCCAGAGGTGTACATCATCGCGCTGCCGTTCTTCGGCATCGTGTCCGAGATCTTCCCGGTGTTCAGCCGAAAGCCGATCTTCGGGTACAAGACCCTGATCTACGCGACGATCGCCATCGCGGCGCTCTCCGTGACGGTCTGGGCGCACCACATGTACGTCACCGGCTCCGTGCTGCTGCCGTTCTTCGCGCTCATGACGATGCTGATCGCGGTGCCGACCGGCGTGAAGATCTTCAACTGGGTCGGCACGATGTGGCGCGGCTCGATCACCTTCGAGACGCCGCTCATCTGGTCGCTCGGCTTCCTGATCACCTTCGTGTTCGGTGGCCTCACCGGTGTCATCCTGGCCTCGCCGCCGCTCGACTTCCACGTGTCCGACACATACTTCGTCGTGGCGCACTTCCACTACGTCGTGTTCGGCACGGTCGTGTTCGCGATGTTCGCGGGCTTCTACTTCTGGTGGCCCAAGTGGACCGGCAAGATGCTGAACGAGACGCTCGGCAAGTGGCACTTCTGGCTGCTGTTCATCGGCTTCCACACGACGTTCCTCGTGCAGCACTGGCTCGGCGTCGTCGCGATGCCCCGTCGGTACTACTCGTACCTGCCGGAGGACAACATCACCTGGATGAACCAGCTGTCGACGATCGGTGCCGGCATCCTGGCCATCTCGCTGATCCCGTTCTTCCTGAACGTCTACATCACGGCTCGGAAGGCGCCGAAGGTCACGGTCAACGACCCGTGGGGCTACGGCGGTTCGCTCGAGTGGGCCACCAGCTGCCCGCCGCCGCGGCACAACTTCACGTCGATCCCGCGCATCCGCTCGGAGCGCCCGGCGTTCGACCTCAACCACCCGGAGGCGGGAGTGCCCGTCGGCATCGGACCCGCCAAGGATGCCCCTGAGGCTCCGGTGTACGACGCCGCCACGGAGGAGATCAAGTAATGCGCGCCAATGTCGTCCTCTTCTGGATCCTCGCGGTCTTCCTCGCAGCCATCGCCGCCGTCTACGGCGTGTGGACCGCAGCGAGCGGCATCGAGGTGAACGGCGGCCCCGAGTGGGCCGGCACGATCGCGATCTCGCTCGCGGCGATCCTGTCCGCCTTCATCGCGTTCTACCTCGGACGCGTGCACAAGGCGCAGGGCGCCGAGCTCCCCGAGGACCGTCTCGACGCCAACATCGACGACGGCGACCCGGAGCTGGGTTTCTTCAGCCCGTGGAGCTGGTGGCCGATCGTGCTCGCCGGTGCGGCGGCGCTCGGCTTCCTCGGCCTCGCGGTCGGCTTCTGGATCTCGTTCATCGCGGTCCCGCTGGTGCTGATCTCGCTCGTCGGCTGGGTCTACGAGTACTACCGCGGCAACTTCGCCCGCTGACGCATCGCGTTTCGAACGGCCCGGCATCCACGAGGATGCCGGGCCGTTTCGCGTGTGTCAGCCGTAGGACGTCGAATGCCGGCCGCCGGTGCGAGGGGGCGTGCCGGGGTGCGGCACCGGCGCGCGGGGGAGTGCTGCGTCGGCGCGCTGGCGTGTGCTGCGCCGGCGCGTGGTGGAAGTGCGGCGCCGGCTCGTGGTGGGCGTGGAGAATCGGCGAGCGATGGGGAGTGGTGCACCGGGGTCGCGGACCGCTGGCGTCAGCGCCACTTCCGGCTCGTTGCTCCACCACACGTGGCGCGACGCCGCGGGAGTGGCGCGCTGGCGCGGGGAGCGGCCCGGCGCCGCGGGAGTGGCGCACTGGCGCGGGAAATGGCGGCTCGTTCTACGCCGTGGCTTCGAGCGCGAGCACGTCCACGGACAGTGAGATGGCCTCTGGCAGCGCCAGGGCGCCCGCTGCAGGCTCCTGGGTCCGATGATGGGCTGACGGGCCCATGGCGATGATCGCAGCCGCGAGCGCGTCGTCAGCAGCGGCATCCTGCTCGAGCGGGAACTGCGCGCCCACGTGCTGCGCCGACCGGAGCCGGAAGGCCGGGGCGAGCTCGTCGACGAGGCTGTCCGCCTTCCCCTCGGGGATCTGCAGCACTCGCCCCTCGGCGCGAAGCTCCTGGAGATGCTCCGGACGGGGGACCACGACGAGCAGCAGGCCGCCGGGACGCAGCACACGCCGGAACTCCGTCGCATTGCGCGGTGCGAAGACATCGAGCACGACGTCGATCGAGGCATCGCGGATCGGCAGCGGCTGCCAGGTGTCTGCGACGAGTCCGTCGACGGAGGCCGGACGACGGCGGACGGTGCGCAGCACCGCAGCCGGGGAGAGGTCCATCGCGAGCACCCTGGGCGCCTCGCCCGTCTCGCTGACCACGGCGGCCGTGCCGCCGACGGCGGGTCGCGCGGCACCGAACGCGTCGAGGGCGGTCTCGGTGTAGTGCCCGGTGCCGCATCCTGCGTCGAGGATGCGCGGTGCCGCATCAGGGGAGTGCTCGCGCAGCATCTCGGCGAGTGCGCGCTTCAGCGGATCGAAGAAGCCCGCATCGTGCACGAGGGCACGGGCGTCGAGCATCGCGGCGTCGTCGCCCCGGAGTCCGGCGGAAGCGGCACCGAGTGCGGTCAGGTACCCGCGCTTGTTCGCATCGAAGCTGTGCCCCGCGGGGCAGCGCAACTGCAGTGGTGGGACCGCCTCGAGCGGAAATGCGAAACAGCTCGGGCACCGCAGCCACTCAGACAGGGTCTGAATGGTCATGCGGTGCCCGAGCTGATGCTGAGCGGTCGGCTCAGTGGTGCTCGCCGTGACCGGCCTCGAGCTCGCCCTTCGTGACCGGAGCGATCCGGTCCTCGAAGAACCAGCGCGACATGCCGGCGCGGAGGCGCTGACCGAAGGTGATCTTGCCGCGGGAGTTCGGACGGAGCATCAGCGGCTCGTAGGTCTCGAAGCTCACCAGACGCCACCGCTCGTACTCGTCGAGCGGCTCGTGCACCTCGATGAACTCACCACCGGGCAGCTTCACGATGCGGCCCGACTCGAAGCCGTGGAGGACGATCTCGCGGTCCTTCTTCTGCAGGGCGATGCAGACGCGCTTCGTGATGAAGTACGCGACGAACGGCCCGAGGATGACCACGGCCTGCAGCGCGTGGATCACGCCCTCCATGGTCAGCGAGAAGTGGGTGGCCAGGAGGTCGGAGCTCGCCGCGGCCCAGAGGCCCGCGTAGAAGGTGACGCCGGCGGCGCCGATCGCGGTGCGCGTCGGAGCGTTGCGGGGACGGTCGGCGATGTGGTGCTCGCGCTTGTCGCCCTTCACCCAGGCCTCGATGAACGGGTACATCAGGGCGAGGACGATGAAGACGCCGATCGCGATGATGGGGACCAGGATGTTGAACGACCAGGTGCGGTCGAGCCAGACGAACTCCCAGCCCGGCGGGATGAGTCGCAGCGCACCGTCGGCGAAGCCGATGTACCAGTCGGGCTGCGTACCCGCGGAGACGGGCGACGGGTCGTACGGGCCGTAGTTCCAGATCGGGTTGATCGTGAACAGCGACGCGATCAGCGCGAGGACGCCGAAGACGATGAAGAAGAAGCCGCCGGCCTTGGCCGCGTACACCGGGAGGATGGGCGGGCCGACCGCGTTCTGCGGGGTCTTGCCGGGGCCGGCGTACTGCGTGTGCTTGTGCACGACCACGAAGACGAGGTGCAGCGCGACGAAGGCGACCACGAGCGCGGGCAGCAGCAGGATGTGCAGCGTGTACAGGCGTCCGACGATGTCGGTGCCGGGGAACTCGCCGCCGAACAGCAGGAACGACATCCAGGTGCCGACGAGCGGGAAGCCCTTGATCATGCCGTTGATGATCGCGAGGCCGTTGCCCGAGAGCAGGTCGTCGGGGAGCGAGTACCCGGTGAAGCCCTCGGCCATCGCGAGGATGAACAGCACGAAGCCGATCACCCAGTTGAGCTCGCGCGGCTTGCGGAACGCACCGGTGAAGAAGATGCGCAGCATGTGCAGCCCGATGGCGGCGACGAAGAGCAGCGCGCCCCAGTGGTGCATCTGGCGGACGAAGAGGCCACCGCGGATGTCGAAGGAGATGTCGAGCGTCGACGCCATCGCGACCGACATCTCGACGCCCTTCAGCGGCACGTACGAGCCGTTGTAGTGCACCTCGGCCATCGAGGCCTGGAAGAAGAACGTGAGGAACGTGCCCGAGATGAGCACGACCACGAAGGCGAAGAGCGCGACCTCACCGAGGAGGAACGACCAGTGGTCGGGGAAGGCCTTGCGGCCGAGCTCCTTGACGAAGCCCGCGATGCTCGTGCGTTCGTTGATGTAGACGGACGCCGCCGCGGTGAACGACCGCTTCTCCGGGGCGTTGGTGGTTGCGGTGCTCAATGACGCTCCCAGAAGCTCGGGCCGACAGGTTCGGTGAAGTCGCTCTGCGCGATGAGGTAGCCCTCGTCGTCGACGGCGATCGGCAGCTGCGGCAGCGGCCGCTTGGCCGGGCCGAAGATGACCTCGCAGTGGTTCGACACGTCGAACTGCGACTGGTGGCAGGGGCACAGCAGGTGGTGGGTGTGCTGCTCGTAGAGCGCCACCGGGCAGCCGACGTGCGTGCAGATCTTGGAGTACGCGACGATGCCGTCGTACGACCAGTTCTTGCGCTCGGGGAGCTCGTTCAGGTCCTTCGGGTCGAGGCGCATGAGCAGGACGGCGGCCTTGGCCTTCTCGTCGAGCTTGCCGTGCTCCAGGTCCTGGAGGCCCTCGGGGATGACGTGGAACGCGCTGCCCATGGTGACGTCGGACGCCTTGATCGGGGCGCCCGAGGGGTCGAGCGCGAGGCGCGTGCCCTTCTTCCACATCGTGTGGCTGAGCAGCTCGATCGGGTTCTGGTCCTGCGGGGCGAGCCCGCGGAAGAGCACGACGGCGGGGAGGGGGAAGACCAGCAGTGCGCCGATGAGGCTGTTGCGGATGACCGCGCGGCGGGAGAACCCGGACTCGCGATCGGCGTCCTGGAACACCTTCACCGCGGCGGCCTGCGTCTCGGGGGAGCCGCCGACCGGGTGACGCTCGTCGACGAGCTCGACGTCGTACATGAGCGACTTCGCCCAGTGCACGGCGCCGAAGCCGATGCCGAGGAGGGCGAGGGTCGCGCCGAGGCCGATGAACAGGTTGTTCAACCGGACGTCGCCGACGTTGTTCGACTCCATCGGGAACAGCATGTACGCGGCGATGGCCCAGACGCTGCCGACGATCGACAGGTAGAAGAGCGTGTACACCGTGCGCTGGGCCCGCTTCTCGCGCTTCGGGTCCTCGTCGGTGACGCGCGGGCGGTGGGCCGGGAAGCCCGGGTTCTCGAACGCGTCCTGAGCGATGAGCGCGGTGCCCGGCGAAGCGGCGGGCGCGGCGTGCGACGAGTCGGCAGCGGCGACGTCCGTGCCGCTGTGGTCGTCCTGAGCCATGGTTCTCCTTTGTAAAGCTTCTTCGATGCCGGGGTGCGTCAGTTGGACTTCGCGGTGATCCACACGGTGATCGCGACGAGCGATCCGAGACCGAAGATCCAGATGAACAGACCCTCGGCGACCGGGCCGATCGAGCCGAGCTCGAAGCCGCCGGGCGAGCGGTTGTCCTGCACGTACTTGAGGTACGTGATGATGTCGCGCTTGTCCTCCGGCGAGATGTTCATGTCGTTGAACACCGGCATGTTCTGCGGGCCCGTGACCATGGCCTCGTAGATGTGCACGCCCGAGACGTCCGTCAGCGGGGGAGCGAACTTGCCCTCGGTGAGCGCGCCACCGGCACCGGCCACGTTGTGGCACATGGCGCAGTTGATGCGGAAGAGCTCTGCACCGTTCGCGGCGTCGCCGCCGCCGTTGGTGAGGTGGTCGGCGGGGATGTCCGGGCCCGGGCCGAGCGAGGCGACGTAGTACGCGAGCTGCTTGACCTGCTCATCGGTGAACTGGACCGGCTTCTGCTGCGCCTGCGGGCCCTGCATCTGCATCGGCATGCGACCGGTGCCGACCTGGAAGTCGACTGCCGCGGCGCCGACGCCGATGAGGCTCGGGCCTTCCTTCGTGCCCTGCGCCTCGAGGCCGTGGCAGGTGGCGCAGTTGGCCTGGAAGAGCTTCTTGCCCTCGTCGATCGTCTGCTGCGAGTTCGCGCTGGACTCGGCCTGGGCCGTGCCGGTGCTGAACGCCGCGTAGGCGCCGCCGGTGAAGACCAGACCCAGGGCGAGAAGGGCGACGGTGGCGAGCGGATGCCGGCGGCCGGTGCGTCGCTTCTGGCGGTTCATAGGGCTCTTTCTGTTCTCGGACATGCTGCGTCGGCGTCTCGGGGTGGTCACTTGAGCACGTAGATGACGAGGAAGAGGCCGATCCAGACGACATCGACGAAGTGCCAGTAGTACGAGACGACGATGGCGCTCGTCGCCTCCTTGTGGCCGAAGTTCTTGACCGCGAAGACGCGGCCGATGACGAGCAGGAAGGCGATGAGACCGCCGGTCACGTGGAGGCCGTGGAAGCCGGTGGTGAGGTAGAACGCCGAGCCGTAGGCGTTCGAATCGATCGCGATGCCCTCGCTGACGAGCGTGGCGTACTCCCAGATCTGGCCGGCGACGAAGACCGCGCCCATGGCGTAGGTGAGGAAGAACCACTCGACCATGCCCCACTTGAGCGGGTTGTACCAGGCGCCGGTCATGTACGGCTGCATGCGCTCCGCGGCGAAGACGCCGAACTGGCACGTGAAGCTCGACAGCACGAGGATGATCGTGTTCGTCAGCGCGAACGGGAAGTTCAGGCGACCCGCCTCGAACGTCCAGAGCTCGGGCGACGTCGACCGCAGCGTGAAGTAGATAGCGAAGAGGCCAGCGAAGAACATGACCTCGCTGCCGAGCCAGACGATCGTCCCCACCGCCACGGTGTTGGGCCGATTGATCACGGGCATGCTCGCCTGAGGAGTGATAGAGGTGCTCGTCACCCCTCCATTATGGCTGAAACCAGCGCTGAGTTTTCGTCAGGAGGGCAAGCCGTGTCCGTCCATTGAAGTAAGGTCACCCTCAGTTGTGCTGCGGGATCACCGGGAATTCGCCGTGAATCCGCGACAGTAGGATCGAAGCCATGACGGATCAACGCACCTGGCCCGCGATCATCAGCTCCCTTCTCGAGGGCGAAGACCTCAGCGTGTCGGACGCCGCGTGGTGCATGGAGCAGGTCATGACCGGTCAGGCGGGGGAGGCCCAGCTCGCCGGATTCCTCGTCGCGCTCCGCGTGAAGGGGGAGACGGTCGACGAGATCGTCGGCTTCCGCGACGCGATCCTCGAGCACGCCCTGCCCCTGCCCGTCGACCCGATGGCGCTCGACATCGTCGGCACGGGCGGTGACCGATTCGGCACGGTGAACGTCTCGACGATGGCCTCGGTCATCGCGGCCGCTGCGGGCGTGCCGGTCATCAAGCACGGCAACCGGGCCGCGAGCAGCGCCTCCGGATCCTCCGACGTGCTCGCAGCGCTCGGCATCGATCTCTCGCTCCCCGCCGAGCGCGTGGCCGAGGTGCTCGGCGAAGCCGGCATCACCTTCGCGTTCGCGGGTGCCTTCCACCCGGGCTTCCGGCACGCCGGTCCGGTGCGCTCGCAGCTCGGCGTGCCGACGGTGTTCAACTTCCTCGGCCCGCTCTGCAATCCGGCCCGGCCCGAGGCATCCGCCGTCGGGGTCGCGCATCTCGACCGGGTGCCGCTCATCGTCGGCGTCTTCCAGACGCGCGGAGCGACCGCGCTCGTCTTCCGCGGCGACGACGGTCTCGACGAGCTCACCACCACCGGGCACTCCCACATCTGGGAGGTGTCCCGCGGAACCGTGAAGGAGCACGACCTCGACCCGCGCGACCTCGGTATCCCGAGGGCGGACATCAGCGCCCTCGTCGGCGGCGACGCGGCCCACAACGCCGAGATCGTGCACCGGGTGTTCGCGGGCGAGCGCGGCCCAATCCGCGACATCGTCGTGCTGAACGCGGCCGCGGGGCTCGTCTCGTTCGAGCTCGCGAAGGACCCGACGCAGGTGCAGCGCGCCATCATCGACCGCTTCCGCGACAAGATGGCCGTCGCCGAGGAGGCGATCGACTCCGGCGCCGCGGAGCGCCGGCTCGGCGAGTGGGTGGCTGCGACGCAGCGCTGAGCTCCCACTCCGGCGATCGGACGCGAGGATGCCCCGCACGCTCGTGCGGGGCATCCGTGCGTCGTGGACAGTCGATTCAGCGCACGTCGTCGTCGACCCAGTCGAGGGTCTTCGTCACGGCCTTCTTCCAGAGTCGGAGCTGGCGCTCGCGCTCGTCGGCTTCCATCTCGGGCTCCCAGCGGCGGTCCTCCTGCCAGTTGGCGCGGAGCTCGTCGAGGTTCGACCAGAAGCCGACCGCGAGGCCGGCCGCGTAGGCCGCGCCGAGTGCCGTGGTCTCCGCGACGACCGGCCGCACGACGGGCACGCCGAGGATGTCCGCCTGGAACTGCATGAGCGTGTTGTTCGCGATCATGCCGCCGTCGACCTTCAGCTCGCTGAGTTCGACCCCCGAGTCGGCGTTCACCGCGTCGAGCACCTCGCGGGTCTGGAAGGCGGTCGCCTCGAGCGCGGCGCGGGCGATGTGGCCCTTGTTCACGTAGCGGGTGAGGCCGACCAGGGCGCCGCGGGCATCCGGACGCCAGTAGGGCGCGAAGAGGCCGGAGAACGCGGGCACGAAGTAGGCGCCGCCGTTGTCCTCGACGCCCTTCGCGAGTTCCTCGACCTCCGGCGCGCTCGAGATGAGCCCGAGGTTGTCGCGCAGCCACTGGATGAGTGAGCCGGTGACCGCGATCGAGCCCTCGAGCGCGTAGTGGGGCGCGTCGTCGCCGAGCTTGTACCCGAGCGTCGTGAGCAGGCCGTTCTTCGAGTGCACGATCTCGGTGCCGGTGTTGAAGATGAGGAAGTTGCCCGTGCCGTAGGTGTTCTTCGACTCGCCCGGGTCGAAGGCCGCCTGGCCGAACGTCGCCGCCTGCTGGTCGCCCAGAATGCCGGCGACGGGCACCTCGCGCAGCAGGCTCGACGGTTCGACCGTTCCGTAGACCTCGGAGGAGCTCTTGATCTCGGGGAGCATCGAGCGCGGCACCCCGAAGGCCTCCAGGATGTCGTCGCGCCAGCTCAGCGTCTCGAGGTCCATGAAGAGCGTGCGGCTGGCGTTCGTCACGTCGGTCGCGTGCACACCGCCGTCGGCCCCGCCGGTGAGGTTCCACAGCACCCAGCAGTCCGTCGTGCCGAAGAGGAGGTCGCCGGCCTCCGCCTTCTCGCGCGCACCCTCGACGTTCTCGAGGATCCAGACGATCTTGGTGCCCGAGAAGTAGGTGGCGAGCGGCAGGCCGACATCCGCCTTGAAGCGCTCCACGCCGCCGTCCGCGGCGAGGCGGTCGACGATGTCCTGCGTGCGGGTGTCCTGCCACACGATCGCGTTGTAGATCGGCTGACCCGTGTTCTTGTCCCAGACGACCGCGGTCTCGCGCTGGTTGGTGATGCCGACCGCGGCGATGTCGTGCCGGGTGAGATCCGCCTTGCCGAGTGCCTGGCCGATGACCTCGCGGGTGTTGTTCCAGATCTCCAACGGATCGTGCTCGACCCAACCCGCTTTCGGGAAGATCTGCTCGTGCTCGAGCTGGCCCGTCGAGACGATCGAGCCCGCCTTGTCGAAGATGATCGCGCGGGTACTCGTTGTGCCCTGATCGATCGACAGGATGTAGTCGGCCATGGAACTGGCTCCTCTCGCGGCCGCTTCCGGCGGTCGCCGTCGTGGTGGTGCTGAGATTCAGGCGGTCGGAACGACTCGGGGCCGTCCTCCGAGAGGACGGCCCCGAGCGGTTCAGCCGAGGATCGGCAGGGCGAAGATCGCCGCCCAGCCGGCGAGGACGCCGCCGATGATCGGGCCGACGACGGGCACCCAGGAGTAGCCCCAGTCGCTCGAGCCCTTGCCCTTGATCGGCAGGATGGCGTGCGCGATGCGCGGCCCGAGGTCACGGGCCGGGTTGATCGCGTAGCCGGTCGGGCCACCGAGGGAGGCGCCGATACCGATCACGAGCAGCGCCACCGGGAGCGCGCCGAGGGCGGCGAGGCCGGATGCGTCGCCGTTGCGGCCGAAGCCGATGACGACGAACACCAGCACGAAGGTGCCGATGATCTCCGTCACGAGGTTCCAGCCGTAGGAACGGATCGCCGGACCGGTCGAGAACACGCCGAGCTTGTTCGCCGGCTCCGGCTCCTCGTCGAAGTGCTGCTTGTACGCGAGCCAGCAGAGCACGGCGCCGATGATGGCACCGATGAGCTGGGCGCCGATGTAGGTGATGATGCTCAGGAAGGTGACCGGCACGGTCGTGCCCATCGCCGCATTGCCGAACTCGGTCGCCCCGTTGGCGACGAGGCCGAGGGTCACCGCCGGGTTGATGTGCGCGCCCGAGGCGTAGGCGACGACGACACCGGCGAAGACCGCGAGGCCCCAGCCGATGTTGACCATGAGGAAGCCGCCGTTGAAGCCCTTCGTGCGCACGAGTGCGACGTTGGCGACGACGCCGGTGCCGAGCAGTACGAGCATCGCCGTGCCGACGAGCTCCGCGAGGAACAAGACCCCGAGATTGTCCACGTTGACTACCCATCCTTTCGCTGAGCCCGCGGGCCGCGCCCAAGGGCGGTGATAGTCCTCACCCTAGTCACAGAGCCGGGCGCTGCGGAAGAGCGCTCCCTCGGTCGCGTCACGGGCGATTCCGTTCCGCCCCCTTACCTGAACCACGCGCCGGGGCGTAGGTTGGCGGTACTGCCGTTGCGGCGTCGGTGCCCTCTGCGCGACGCCGCGCGGCCCTGCGGGGAAGGGATTTGCGGTGAAGAAGATCATCAACGACCCGAAGCGCGTGGTCGACGAGTCCGTGGCGGGCTTCGCGGCCGCCCACGCCGACCTGGTGCGAGTCGAATACGACCCGATCTTCGTCGTGCGAGCCGATGCGCCGGTCGCCGGCAAGGTCGGACTCGTGAGCGGCGGCGGCAGCGGTCATGAGCCGCTCCACGCGGGATACGTCGGCTACGGCATGCTCGATGCGGCCGTGCCGGGCGCCGTGTTCACCTCGCCGACGCCCGACCCGATCCTCGCGGCGACGAAGGCCGTCGACGGGGGCGCAGGGGTGCTCCACATCGTGAAGAACTACACGGGCGACGTGCTGAACTTCGAGACGGCCGCCGACCTCGCCGCGGCCGACGGCATCGAGGTGCGCGCCGTGGTGACGAACGACGACGTCGCGGTGAAGGACTCGCTGTACACCGCCGGTCGCCGTGGGGTCGCGGGCACGGTGCTCGTCGAGAAGATCGCGGGAGCCGCCGCCCAGCGCGGTGACTCGCTCGACGGCGTCGCTGCGGTCGCCGAGCGGGTGAACGCCAACGCCCGGTCGATGGGCCTCGCGCTCACGCCCTGCATCGTGCCGCACGCCGGCGAGCCGAGCTTCACACTCGCCGAGGACGAGATCGAGATCGGCATCGGCATCCACGGCGAACCCGGACGCGAGCGCATCAAGCTCGAGCCGGCCGATCGGCTCGTCGATCGCCTCCTCGGCCCGATCATCGAAGACCTGCCGTACGCCTCGGGCGACCGGGTGCTGCTCTTCGTGAACGGCATGGGCGGCACGCCGCAGGTGGAGCTCTACCTCGCCTACCGTCGCGCGGCGGAGGCGCTCGCCGAGCACGGCATCGAGGTCGTGCGCTCGCTCGTCGGCAACTACATCACGTCGCTCGAGATGCAGGGCATGTCCATCACCCTGCTGAAGCTGGACGACGAGATGATCGAACTGTGGGATGCGCCCGTGCAGACGGCCGCGCTCCGCTGGGGCCGGTAGGGAGGGGCTGGGCGTGGGGCTGGACATCACCTGGGCCGTCGACTGGGTGCGCAGAAGCGCGGAGACCGTCGCGGACAATCGCATCAGACTCATCACCCTCGACCGCGAGATCGGTGACGGCGATCACGGCGAGAACCTCGATCGCGGGTTCCAGGCCGTGCTGCCGAAGCTCGACGACCTGGCGGCGGGATCGACGCCGGGCGACGTGCTGAAACTCGTCGCGACGACGCTGATCTCGACCGTCGGCGGCGCGGCCGGACCGCTCTACGGCACCGCCTACCTGAAGGGGGCGATGGCGGCCGGCTCTGCGACCTCGCTCGACGGCCCCGCCATCGCCGCGGTGCTCACCGCCGCGCGCGACGGCATCGTCGCGCGCGGCAAGGCGGAGTCGGGCGACAAGACGATGGTGGACGCGTGGACGCCCGCCGTCGAGGCGGCGGATGCCGCGGCCGAGGCGGGCGCCGACGCGCGCACCGTGCTCGAGGCCGCGGCGAGCGCCGCCGAGGCCGGTGCGGTGGCGACCGAGCCGCTCGTGGCCCGCAAGGGGCGGGCGAGCTATCTCGGCGAGCGTTCCGCCGGGCATCGCGATCCCGGGGCCGAGTCGTCGGCGCTGCTGCTGCGTGCTGCCGCGGACGCCGCGGAAGCGGCGGCGGGGGACTGAGGGGTGGCGGCCGAAGGACGGGTGGGCCTCGTCTTCGTCTCCCACTCCGCGAAGATCGCAGAGGGGCTCGTCGAGCTCGCGGGGCAGATGGCGCCGGATGCCGCGTTGATCGCTGCGGGCGGGACCGACGACGGTCGGATCGGCACGAGTTTCGATCGGGTGAGCGCCGCGATCGACGAGGCGGATGCCGGTCGCGGGGTCGTCGTGCTGTGCGACCTCGGTTCGGCCATCCTCACCGCCGAGACGGCGCTCGACTTCCTCGACGAGGAGCAGCGCGACCGGGTGCGGATCGTCGATGCTCCGCTCGTGGAGGGCGGGGTCGCCGCAGCGGTCGCGGCCCAGGCGGGCGACGACCTCGAGGCGGTCGTCGCGGCGGCGCGGAGCGCGTCCGGGGTCGACGAGGCCCCTGGGCCGGCATCCGGTTCGCCGGTCGCCGATGCGCACCCTTCGGCCGGCGGGGGCGGTCCGCAGCGGACGGTG
This sequence comes from Agromyces mediolanus, assembly GCF_044917495.1. Lineage (GTDB taxonomy): Bacteria > Actinomycetota > Actinomycetes > Actinomycetales > Microbacteriaceae > Agromyces > Agromyces mediolanus_B. The sequence goes on from NZ_JAVSSI010000003.1 coordinate 264,852, forward strand.
CGGCTCATCAACGCGGACGGGCTGCACGCCCGACCCGCGGCGGAGCTCGTGAAGCTCGCGAGCACGTTCGCGCAGCCGGTGACGGTGAACGGCACCAATGCGAAGAGTCTCCTCGCCATCATGGCGATGGGTCTGACGAAAGGGGCCGAGGTCGTGATCGCGAGCGCGGATCCCGAGGGCGGGCCCGCGGTGGATGCGCTTGCGGAGCTCGTCGAATCGGGCTTCGGAGAGGCGTGACGCCTGGTCTTCCGGATGCCTGAACGAGCGCGCGATCGTCGGATCAGTTGCCGCCGCTGATGCGGATGTCGGCGCCCGTCGTGTAGCTCGCGTCCTCGGAGAGGAGGTAGACGACGGCGCCGGCGATCTCGTGCGGTTCGCCGGCTCGCCCCATCGGGATCGACGCGGCGCGCTCCTCGGGCGCGTTCGGCCGGCCGGCATCCGCGTGGATCTCGGTGCGCGTCGTACCCGGAGAGACGGTGTTCACGCGGACGCCGGCGCGCGCGAACTCCTTCGCGGTGCCGAGCGTGAGGACGTTGAGCGCGGCTTTACTCATCGAGTACGGGACGTAGCGATTGGGGGAGCCGCTCGTCGCAGCGCCGGAGGAGATGTTCACGATCGAGCCGCCGCGGCCGCCGAGCTCGGTCGACATGTGCCGGATCGCGTCGCGGGTGAGCACCATCGGCGCGAGCACGTTGACGCGGAAGACGAGTTCGCTCTCCTCGATCGGGGCGTCGAGGAATCCGCCGATCCGCCCGGTGATACCCGCGTTGTTGACGAGCCCCGTCACCGTGCCGAAGTGCGCGATCGCGGTCGGGAGGACCTCCGCGGCCGCGTCGAGGTGGGCGAGATCGACGCGGAGGAGTTCGACGTGGGCACCGCGTGCGCGGAGGCGCTCGGCGAGCGCGATCGCCTCGTCGTCCCGGTTCCGGTAGGTGAGGAGGAGCGAGTGCCCGCTGCCGGCGAGGCGTTCGGCGATGGCCGCGCCGATGCCGCGGGTGCCGCCGGTGATGATGGTCGCTGAGCTCGGAACTACGGAGGTCATGCGTCCAGCCTAGGCAGCGGCTCGGGGTGGCGGCGCCGCTCGCGGGGGCGTAGCATCCGCCCATGGCACGCGAAACGGCGAGCCGCCCAGTCGACGGCAACGCTTTCACCAGGTTCTTCGATCGAGTGGATTCCGCACTCGAGCCGATCTTCGGCGCCCCGCCCATGACCGGCGGCGTGGAGCAGGCCGACGCGGCCGAGCTCCGTGCGCGACCGTGCCCGGTCTGCGGGCACGCGGTCTTCGAGCACTCCTTCGAGGACATCTCCGGGAACATCGTGATGACGTGTCCGACCACGGACCGGCTTCCCGAGCGATCGACGTCCGGGCCGCTGAACGAACTCGGTATGCCGGCGCAGGGGCGCCGGCTCGACCGGTACGAGCAGCGGTCAGCGGCGGATCACTGAGCGCGCAGCGGCGGATCGCTGAGCCGCGGTTCGGGGTGCTCAGCGGAGCGAACGGAGATACCGCCAGCGGGTGACGCGCTGGGCGATCCGAAGGAGCGGGTAGGCCCGTCGCCAGGGTCCGCTGCGCGCTGCGCGCGAGCGCGAGCGGATGGTGAGGACGATCCCGTCCGGTGCGCGTTCGAGGAGGAAGGCCTCGTCGCCGTCGAGCGGATGCCCCGGCCTCGTCTCGTAGACGAAGCCGACCATGTCGGGCCGGTCGACGACGGCGATCACCTGGACCGGTTCCTCGACGGTCCACCCGAATGCGCCCGCGCGGATCGAGAGCGACTCTCCCGCACTCGCCCGCGCGCCGTCGGGCACGCGGAAACCGCTGCGCGTCTTCACCCGCCACCGGAGCAGGTCCACCGCGGCGCGGTGCCAGAGCGCGTCGCCGTCGCCGATACGGCGGGAGACCTCGCTCACGTCGAAGCCGGCGCGGGCGTGCGCGCCGTCGAGGAGGCAGGTGGCCGGGCGAGGAGCCGCATCCTGCGCGCGGGCGGTCGGGGAACGGCGGCGATGCACCAAAAGCTCCACGCTTCTCCGTTTCACGTCGCGCCCGGGGAGGGGCGATGTCAGCGGTCCATGGTCGAATACTCGCATGACCGAGGTGCGACTCCAACGCTGGAACGATGATGATCTTGCGACGCTGCAGCGCAGCAACACCGTCGAGATGACCGCGTATCTCGGCGGGCCGGAGACGCCGGAGGCGCTCGTTCGCCGCCACGAGAAGTACCTGGGGGAGTGGCGGACGGGAACCGCGCGAGTGTTCCGCATCGTGGTCGATGGGCATCCGGAGGGCGTCGGGTCGATCGGCTACTGGCCGCACGAGCATCACGGCGAGGCCGCGGTCGAGACGGGCTGGGCCGTCGAAAGCGCATACCAGGGGCAGGGCATCGCGACGGCGGCGCTGCGCGCACTCGTCGCGGAGGTGCGCCGTCACGACACGAGCGTGTCGATCTACGCCTATCCGCGAGTCGTGAACGAGGCATCCAATGCGATCTGCCGAAAGGCCGGATTCGCGCTGCTCGGCACGGAGGCGTTCGAGTACCCGGTCGGCAACGTCGAGGAGTCCGGCGTCTGGGTGCTCCGCGCTGACTCGGTGTCAGGATAGGCGCATGGGAGCGGTGACACTGCGGGCGATGACGCCCGAGGAGTACGAGGAGTGGCAGACGGGTGTCGCCGAGGAGTACGCGGCCGAGCAGATCGCGAGCGGTGCCTGGGCTGCGGATGGCGCGATCGAGCGCGCCCGCGGCGAGAACGACGCTCTCCTCCCCGACGGCGTGGCGACACCGCGGATGCTGCTCCTGCTCGGGCTCGACGACGACGGTGAGCCGGTCGGCCGGGCATGGGTCGGGCTCGATCACCCGCGCGGGGCGGCGGGGGTCGCGTTCCTCTATGCCTTCGAGATCGTCGAGGAACGGCGCGGCTCCGGCCTCGGTCGGGCATTGCTCTCCGCCGTCGAGCAGGCGACGCTGGCGGCCGGGGTCGAAGCGCTCGAGCTCAATGTGTTCGGCAGCAACGCGCCCGCGATCGGGCTGTACTCCTCGAGCGGGTACACGGTGACGACGCAGCAGATGCGGAAACCGCTGGGGGAGTGACGATCGGTCACGACGAGAATCACGCGCTCGGGGCCGAGGAGCTCCCGAGCGTATGAAGCCGACCGGTCGACGGGTCGACCCAGTTGCCGGACCCGGTGAGCTGATGCCAGCGCTTGTGGAAGGCGAGATCGGTGTCGTCGGCTTCGACGACGGTCGCACCGCACAGATCGCAGATGCGCAGAATGACGATGTCGCCGTTCGGGGTCGTCAGGGAAACCGAGCCCGTCGGAAATGCCACGCCCATCGTGTTCCTCCTCGCGTTGCGACCGCGTGCATCGCGGTCAGCTTCCAGGCTGGTCCTCAGCGTAGGTGAGGCGAGCACGGCACGGGGTAAGGGGCGAGCGGTTCCCCGTGCCTTCGAAACCTATTCGGACATAATGTGCATTATCGGCGCATGATTACCCCGTCCGACGGCGGCCCGACAGGCGTTACATTCATCGAATGGCAGCGCTGCGAATCACCGGCTGGGACGTCGTGCATCTCGACCGACTGACGTTCATGTGGGTGCAGTTGGTTCGCTTCGCGGTCGACACGTCGAAGTCGGACCGCGAGCTACTCGAGCTGCTGATCTCGAGCCCTGGCTACGGACATGACTACGCCTCTCCGTTTCACGGCGAGGCAATGGTCGATCTGCCGGTCATTCACGGTCGTTGGTACGCCGGGGCGATTCACCCCGGCCGATTCTCCGAGACGAGCGCAGTCGCGAGCGACGACTGATGCAGAGCATGCGCGCTCAGCTGTCGATGTGGATGGCTCCGCCGAGTTCGGCCCACGTGTGCAGGAACTCGCTCGTGAGCGCATAGCCGAGCTGCTCGGTCCCGTCGGAGATGAAGCTGATTCGCAGTACGAGCTCGATGCCGTCGCCTCCTCTTGGAGGCTGCAGGACGGTCGCCGCTTGAACGGCATCTCCGAGCACCTGGTCTAGTCGGCGTTGCCGTTCGCGCCAATCTGCGCCTGGGATGCGCGCCTGGTCGACGAGATGGTGCGCCCGTGCGTCGAATCCCAGTTCCCGCGCGCGTTCGACGCTCTCGAAGAAGTAGCTCGCCGAGACGAGCAGATGCCCGGGCTCGCTCAATGCGGCCCGAGCGCTTCACCGGCGGTGTGCGCGGCCGCGAGAGCGTCGCTGTGCGTGCGCTCCCCCGTGATCGTCGCATCCTGCTCTCCAGGCCGGCCGCGAGTACGACGCGAGCGGAGCGCGAGCAGTGCAGTTCCCGCTGCGAGCAGTGCGATGAAGCCGCCGAGCCATGCGATGAGTTCCATGCCGCTCCCCCGTTCCGTGTGCCAGATCCTACTCAGATTTGTTCCGTTCTGGTAGTAATTTCTCCGATTCGGTCGATGACCGCGATAGCGTCGGAGGATGAGCTGCACCGTACGTCTCGCTTCGGCGTCTGACTTCGCCGCGACCGAGGAGATCGAACGCGACGCGGATCGTTTGTTCATCGACCGATTCCACGCGAGCGACTGGCCCCCGGAGACCTCCGCTGAAGCGCGTGCCGCAGCTCCCGGGTTCACGCTCGTGGCCGAGTCGAGTGACCTAACGGGCGAGTCGCCGCCGATCGTCGGCTTCGCGCACGTCCTCGAGATCGAGGGACAGGCGCATCTCGAGCAGCTCTCGGTGCGTCCCGACTGCGGGCGCCGCGGGATCGGCGGGCTGCTCCTCGACGCGGCGGTCGCGGAGGCGGCGTCGCGCGGCCATCGAGCGCTGACGCTCCGCACCTACGCCGACGTGCCCTGGAACGGCCCGTTCTATGCGAAGCACGGTTTCATCGAGGCCGAGCCGGCATCCGACTTCGAGCGCCGTCTTCCTCCCATCGAAGCAGCGCTGGGTCTCGACGCGTACGGGCGCCGCATCCAGATGACGCGCAGGCTCTGACAGCTGACGCGCAGGCTCTGACGGCGGGACGAAGTCGGCCTTCGCTCGCTGGAGTCCGGGGTCGCGACGCCGACGCCTACGCCCCGACGTACTCGGCCAGATGCTGCCCGGTCAGCGTCGACTTGGATGCGACGAGCTCGGCCGGTGTGCCCTCGAACACCACGAGTCCGCCATCGTGTCCGGCCCCGGGACCGAGATCGATGATCCAGTCGGCGTGAGCCATCACCGCCTGATGGTGTTCGATGACGACGACCGACTTGCCCGAGTCGACGAGCCGGTCGAGGAGCCCGAGCAGGTTCTCCACATCGGCCAGGTGCAGACCGGTGGTCGGCTCGTCGAGCACGTAGATGTCGCCCGTCTCCCCCATCGCGATCGCAAGCTTGATGCGCTGACGCTCGCCGCCGGAGAGTGTCGACAGCGGCTGCCCGAGCGTCAGGTACCCGAGCCCGACATCGGCGAGGCGGCCGAGGATCGCGACGGCCGCCGGGATCTTCGCCTCCCCGCTCGCGAAGAACTCGCGCGCCTGCGCCACCGGCAGATCGAGGACCTCGGTGATGTCGAGTCCGCCGAGCTTGTACTCCAGCACCCCGGCCTGGAACCGCTTGCCTCCGCAGTCCTCGCACGGGGTCTCGATGGTGTCCATGAACCCGAGCTCGGTGACGATCACGCCGGAGCCCTTGCAGCTCGGGCACGCGCCCTCGGAGTTCGCGCTGAAGAGCGCGGGCTTCACGCCGTTGGCCTTCGCGAACGCCTTGCGGATGGGTTCGAGCAATCCCGTGTAGGTCGCCGGGTTGCTGCGGCGCGAGCCCTTGATGGCGCCCTGATCGATCGAGACGACTCCCGGGCGCTTCGCGACCGAGCCGTGGATGAGCGAGCTCTTTCCGGAGCCGGCGACCCCGGTCACGACGGTGAGCACGCCGAGCGGGATGTCGACGTCGACGTCGCGGAGATTGTGCTCGTTCGCGCCCCGGATCTCGATCGCCCCATCGGACGTGCGGACCTCCGGCTTGATCGTCGCGCGATCGTCGAGGTGCCGTCCCGTGAGCGTGCCGCTCCGCTTCAAGCCGTCGACGTCGCCCTCGAAGCAGATCTCGCCGCCGTTGCTGCCCGCGCCCGGGCCGAGGTCGACGACGTGGTCGGCGATCGCGATGGTCTCGGGCTTGTGCTCCACGACGAGCACGGTGTTGCCCTTGTCACGGAGCCGCTCGAGCAGGCCGTTCATGCGCTGGATGTCATGCGGGTGCAGGCCGATGGTCGGCTCGTCGAAGACGTACGTCACGTCGGTGAGCGAGGAGCCGAGGTGCCGGAGCATCTTGATGCGCTGCGCCTCGCCGCCGGAGAGCGTGCCCGATGGGCGTTCGAGGCTCAGATAGCCGAGGCCGAGGGTGACGAATGCGTCGAGGTTGGCGCTCAGCGCGCCGAGCAGCGGGCCCGCCTCGGGCAGTTCCAGGCCGCGCACCCACTCGGCGAGGTCGGTGACCTGCATCCGGCACGCGTCGGCGATGCTGATTCCTGCGATCTTCGAGGACCTCGCCCCCTCGGTGAGGCGGGTGCCGTCGCACTCCGGGCAGACGGCGAAGGACGCGACGCGCTCGACGAACGCGCGGATGTGGGGCTGGAGCGCATCGAGGTCCTTCGAGAGCATCGCCTTCGTGATCTTCGGGATGAGGCCCTCGTAGGTCATGTTGATGCCGCTGATCTTGACCTTCGTCACCTCGCCGTAGAGGAAGAGGTGCCGCTGCTTCTCGGTGAACTGCGCGATCGGCTTGTCGGCCGGGTAGAACCCCGACTCGGAGAAGCCCTTCACCATCCAGCCGTCGGCCGTGTACCCCGGCACCATGATCGCGCCCTCGTTGAGCGACTTGGTCTCGTCGACGATCTGCGAGAGGTCGAGGTCGGACACCTGCCCCCGGCCCTCGCACCGCGGGCACATGCCGCCGAGGTAGATGGCGTCCTTCACGATCTTCTTCTCGCCGCCGGGCCCGGTCATCACCCCGCTCGCCCGCTGCGTCGGGATGTTGAACGAGAACGCCGTGGGGCCGCCGATGTACGGCCGGCCCAGCTTGCTGAAGAGGATGCGCAGCATCGCGTTGGCGTCGGTGACGGTGCCGACGGTCGAGCGCGGGTTCGCGCCGAGCCGCTCCTGGTCGACGATGATCGCGGTGGTGAGCCCTTCGAGGACATCGACGTCGGGTCGCGGCACCGAGGGCATGAAGCCCTGCACGAATGCGCTGTAGGTCTCGTCGATCATGCGCCGGGATTCGGCCGCGATGGTGTCGAAGACGAGCGAGCTCTTGCCCGATCCCGAGACGCCGGTGAAGACCGTGAGCCTCCGCTTCGGCAGCTCGACGCTCACGTCCTTCAGATTGTTCTCGCGGGCGCCGCGGACGCGGATGCGCTCGTGCTGGTCGGCGGCGTGCTCGGTCGTGGCGGCGTCGGTCATGCGTGCTCCATCACTCGGCGGGTCGGCTTTGGCTACTGATCGTAGGGCGTGAGGTCTGGGGTCGGATCGGCTGCGTCGTTCAGCTCGGCTGCTGGATGCGGACCATGTTGCCCGCGGGGTCGCGGAAGGCGCAGTCGCGGACGCCGTACGGCTGGTCGATGGGCTCCTGGGCGACCTCGGCCCCGCTCGCCTGCACTCGGTCGAACGCCGCGTCGACATCGGCGGCGGCGAGGACGATGCTCGCGAACGTGCCCTTCGCCATCATCTCGGCGATGGTGCGCTGCTCCTCCTCCGTGATGCCGGGGTCGGCGTTCGGCGGGTAGAGCACGACCGAGTTGCTCTGCTCGGGCGCGCCGAGGGTCAGCCAGCGCATGCCGTCGTAGCCGACGTCGTTGCGGAGCTCGAGGCCGAGCACATCACGGTAGAAGGCGAGGGATGCCTCGGCATCCGTGTGCGGAAGGAAGGTGTACTGAATCGAGATGTCCATGGTCGTCACGCTAGCCGCTGCGGATTCGGGCGCGCTTCTCGATTCCTGATCGGTCTCGTGGCGCGCTTCGCGAGGACCGACGGCACCCCCTCGAGCGGCCCGGACACCTGCGCGCGGAAGGCGCTCGGCGACACCCCGACCAGCTCGGTGAAGCGGGTGCTGAACGTGCCGAGCGATGAGCAGCCGACCTCGAAGCACACCTCGGTGACGCTGAGATCTCCGCGGCGCAGCAGCGCCATCGCCCGCTCGATCCGCCGGGTCATGAGGTAGCTGTAGACGGACTCGCCGTACGCCGCCTTGAACTCGCGGCTGAGATGGCCGGCCGACATGCTCGCCCCGCGGGCGAGCTCGTCGACGTTCAACGGCAGCGCGTACTCGCGGTCGATGCGGTCGCGGACCCGGCGCAGACGCGCGAGATCGGCGAGCCGCTGCTGCGCGCGCTCCGACTCCCCCGACTGCTCGGTCACTCGTCTCCCGTCGACGTCGTGGGGCGGTCGAGCCCCGGTCGACCACTCCCCTGCACGTGAAGCGACGCTAGCGTAGTCCGCCGACACCGGCACCTGCCCGGCCCGGACTACCGCGCGTCGCGCGGGGTCGCATCGCGACGCGCGGCTTCACATCCGACACTCAGCTTCCAGGGAGGCCTAGCCTGGCCCCGTATCTCCCAGTCGTGAGAAAGGAACTGCTCATGTCAACGCCCCAGTCGGACGGCGTCTTCGCCTCGTTCTCGCTCGATGCGAAGGACCTGACGAAGTCCGCCATCAACACGGTGCGCGCCACCCTGGGCATCTCCGGTGCCGTCGCGCTCATCTTCGGTCTGCTGATCACCTTCTGGCCGAAGAACTCCGCCGTCGTGATCACGATCCTGTTCGGGATCTACTTCATCATCGCGGGCCTCGCCTACCTCGGCCTCGGCATCTTCTCCAAGGGGATCTCGGGCGGAGCCAGGGCGCTCGACATCATCCTCGGCGTCCTCTTCGTCATCGGCGGCGTGATCGTGCTCGCGAACCCCAGCGAGTCCGCCGTGATCCTCGGGCTGTTCCTCGGCCTCTTCGTCGGCATCCTGTGGATCGTCGAGGGCATCGTCGCGCTCGTGCAGTCGGGCGACTCCGGCTCGAAGGGCTGGGCGATCTTCTTCGGCATCCTGAGCGTCGTGGCCGGCATCGTGCTGCTGTTCTCGCCGCTCTGGGGCGCCGTGGTGCTGTTCATCTTCGCGGGCGTCGCGCTCATCGTGCTCGGCATCGTGCAGATCGTGCGCGCGTTCACCTTCGGCAAGGGCGTCACCGCCTGATCCGAGCAGGGACGTCGACGGCCGGGCGCGAAACCCTCGCTGCCGCCACCGGCCGTTTCGTCGTGGCCTGGGCCGCCCGTCAGGCTTCGGGGGCGAAGCCCGAGACGTCGCCGACGAGGCGGGTGTGCTCGGCCGGGATCGGGTCGAGCACGGCCTGCGCGACCTCCGCGGCGAACTCGGAGACGTTGTAGAGGCGGCCGGCGTCCTCGCGGCGGGCGGCGATCGCCCCCGGGTTCGCGCGCTCGAGCAGCGTCGCGGTGATGGTGCCTTCGATCATGTCGCCGGAGACGACGACGAACTCGATGCCCGCGGCGTCGAACTCGGGCAGCTTCGCGCGGAGCGCGTCCTCGCCGGCGCGCTTCGACAGCGCGACCGGCTCGTACTCGGGCATGGTCGGCGTGGTGCGGATGAAGTGCGCCTGGTGGCTCGTGACGAACACGATGCGCGCGCCGTCGGCGAGGAACGGCAGGGCCTGCTCGACGACGTTCAGCTGGGCGTCGCGGTTCAGCCGCATGGCGTAGTCCTCGCCCATGCCGCTCTCCATGCCGCCGGAGGCGTTCAGCACGAGGATGTCGACGCGGCCGAGCTCCTCGACCGTGCGCTCGAACATCGCGGCGACGGAGGCGGCGTCGGTGAGGTCGGCGCCGACGGCGATGGCACGGCCGCCGGCCTCCACGATCTCGGCGACGACCTTGTCGGCGCGCGGCGCCTTGCTGCGGTAGTTCACGACGACCGCGGCGCCGGCGGCGGCGAGGTACCGCACCGTGTCGGCGCCGATGCCCCGGGACGAACCGGTCACGAGCGCGACCTTGCCGTCGAGCGAAGCGGGGGCGAGCGGGCTGGTCACTGGCGGACTCCTCGGGGGTCGATACGGGCGGCCGAACGGACGCCGAACCCGAGGATATCAATCCCCGTATGCCGGAGCCGGGCTGCTAGTTTCGAATGGGGCGTTCGAAGGAGAAGGAAAGTGGATGTACTGACCCAGTACGCCTGGATCGCGTGGATCGTGCTGATCCTCGCGTTCGCGACCATCGAGGTCTTCACCCTCGAGATGACGTTCCTGATGCTCGCGCTCGGCAGCGTCGCCGGCCTGGTCTCCGGCGCCTTCGGCATCCCCTGGTGGGTCCAGTTCCTGGTCGCGGCGATCGTCGCCGTCGTCCTCATCTTCACACTGAGGCCGCCGCTCCTCCGCAGGCTCAGACGCGGTGGCGACCCGGCCAGGAGCAACATCGACGCGCTCATCGGCGCCGACGGCGCGGTCGTGAGCACCGTGACCCAGAACGGCGGACAGGTCCGCCTGCAGAACGGTGAGACCTGGACGGCCAGGCTCTCCCCCATCACCGAACAGCGCGATGTCGCGGTCGGCGAGAAGGTTCTCGTCACCGGCATCGATGGCGCGACGGCCGTCGTCGTGCCGGTAGAGAGGAGCGCCGCGTCGTGATCGACGTCCCCACCATCATCGTCACGATCGTCGTGGCGGCGATCGCGATCTTCGTGATCGTCGTCATCGCCCGATCGATCCGGATCATTCCCCAGGCCTACGCGGGCGTCGTCGAGCGACTGGGCAGGTACCACAAGACGCTCACGCCCGGGCTGAATGTGCTCGTGCCGTTCATCGACCGGCTGCGCCCGCTCGTCGACATGCGCGAGCAGGTCGTCTCGTTCCCGCCGCAGCCGGTGATCACCGAGGACAACCTCGTCGTCTCGATCGACACGGTCGTCTACTTCCAGGTGACGGACGCGCGTGCGGCGACCTACGAGATCGCGAACTACCTCGGCGCCGTCGAGCAGCTCACGACGACCACCCTCCGGAACGTGGTCGGCGGGCTGAACCTCGAAGAGGCGCTCACGAGCCGCGACAACATCAACGGTCAGCTGCGCATCGTGCTCGACGAGGCGACCGGCAAGTGGGGCATCCGCGTGTCCCGCGTCGAGCTGAAGGCCATCGACCCGCCCGTGTCGATCCAGGACTCGATGGAGAAGCAGATGCGTGCCGAGCGGGACCGTCGCGCGGCGATCCTCACCGCCGAGGGCACGAAGCAGTCCGCGATCCTCGAGGCGGAGGGCCGTCGGCAGGCCGAGATCCTGAGCGCCGAGGGCGATGCGAAGGCCGCCGTGCTCCGTGCGCAGGGCGAGGCCGAGGCGATCCAGACGGTGTTCCGGGCGATCCACGAGGGCGACCCCGATCCGAAGCTCCTCGCCTACCAGTACCTCCAGACGCTGCCGCAGCTCGCGCAGGGCCAGGCGAACAAGCTCTGGATCGTCCCGAGCGAGCTCACCGAGGCGTTGAAGGGCATCGGCAAGGCGTTCACCCCCGGCGGGGCGCCCGGCGCGCGTTCGGAGGGACAGCCTCCGCAGTGAGCGACGACGTCACGACGGCGTACTTCGAGGGCGGGATTCCGCGTGTGCTGGCGCACCGCGGGCTCGCCCTCGAGGCTCCCGAGAACACGCTGCTCGCCTTCGCGAAAGCCGTCGCGATCGGCGTCACCCACGTCGAGACCGATGTGCACGTCTCGCACGACGGCATCGCGGTGATCGCCCACGACCCGACGCTCGAGCGCGTCGCCGGCCGCCCGGTGCGCGTCGAGCAGCTGACGATGCCGGAACTCCGGCGCGTCGAGCTCGGCGACGGGCAGGGGTTCGCGAGCCTCGCCGAGGCGCTCGACGGCTTCGGCGAGACCCGGTTCAACATCGACGTGAAGACCGAGGGCGCCCTCGAGCCGACGATCGAGGCGGTGCGCCGCACTCGTTCCGCCGACCGGGTGCTCCTCACGAGCTTCTCGGAGGCCCGTCGTCGCCGCCTCGCCGCCGCCCTTCCCGGCGTCGCCACGTCCGCGGGCGGCTCCGGTGTGCTCGCAGCGCGCTCGGCGGCGCTCAGCGGCAGCCGGCCCCTCCTCGTCCGGGCGCTCCGCGGCGCGCACGCGCTGCAGATCCCGGAGCGGGCGAACGGCATCCGGCTCGTCACTCCGCGCTTCCTCCGCGCCCTGCACGACGTCGGGGCCGAGATGCACGTCTGGACGGTGAACGATCCGATCGACATGCGTCGGCTCCTCGCCCTCGGCGTCGACGGCATCGTGACCGATCGGGCGGACATCGCGCTCGAGCTCCTCGCCGAACACTGAGAATTCCCCGACAATTGCACGGCCGCTGGCAAGGGAACGCCCAGCTTGATCGTTTAGAACTGTAAGCGATCGAGAGGAGCCCACCATGGCCGACCGGAGCCTTCGAGGCATGCGAATCGGTTCGCAGAGTCTGCAGAGCGAAGACGGTGTGGTGTTCGCCGACCGCGCCGAGTACACCTACCGCTGCGAGACCTGCGAGCGCGAGACCGTGATGGTCTTCTCCACCGAAGCCGAGCTCCCCGAGACGTGGGAGTGCCGCTTCTGCGGTGCCGAGGCCACGCTGCTCGTGGACTCGAAGCCTGTCGAGGTCGACCGCTCCGGCGAGAAGGTCGCCCGCACCCACTGGGACATGCTGCTCGAGCGCCGCACCATCCCCGAACTCGAGGAGCTGCTCGCCGAGCGTCTCAGCTACCTGCGCGCACGTCGCGGGCAGCAGAAGATCGGCGCCTGAGCGCCGACTCCCGCGAACCACGGAACGCCCCGCCTCGAGCGGGGCGTTCGTCGTCTCCGCAGCAGATCGGGGTGACGACGGGGCGGATGCCTCAGCTCCGCCGAGCGGATGCTTCAGGCCCGCGGATGCTTTAGGCCCGCGGATGCTTCAGCTCCGCCGACGCCGGGCGGCGATCCCCGCGGCGACGAGCCCCGCGAACGCCAGCAGGCCGATCGAGCCGGGAACCCACGGGCCGAGGAAGACGGCGGGCGTGAGCCCCGTCCGCAACTCGACGTCCGTCAGCATCGCGCCGGGCACATCCGCCTCGAGCCCGTCGATCGTGCGTCCCGAGGGGTTCATGACCTGGCTCGTGCCGACCGTCGACAGGTTCACCACCGAACGCCCCGTCTCGATGGCCCGGAGCCTCGCGATCGCGAGCTGCTGCAGGTTCTCGTCGGTCCCGCGGAAGTCGGCGTTGTTCGTCTGGAGGAGGTACACCTCCGCACCGTCGCGCGCGCCCTCCCAGATCAGTCCGTCGTAGATCACGTCGAAGCAGATCGCGAGCCCGGCGAGCGTGCCGTCGAGATCGAAGACCGGCGGATTGGTGCCCGGCGAATAGCCTCGCTGCACGAGCGAGATCAGATCCGGCGCGAAGAGCATGTAGAAGTCGCGATCGGGGATGTACTCGCCGAACGGCACCGGGTTGCGCTTGTCGTAGAACGCCGTCGCGCCCTCCCCCGCCCGCCAGAGCATCGAGGTGTTGAAGTACTTCTCGTCGCGGTAGCTCACGGCGTTCATGATGAACGGGGCGTCGATCTCCTCGGCGATCCGGTCCAGCGCGGCGGCCGCGGACGGGTTGCCGAGCGGATCGAGGTCGACCGAGCCCTCGGGCCAGAGCAGCACGTCCACGTCCTCGGCGTCGAGGATCGGCTCCGTCGCTTCCAGCTGACTGCGGAAGACCTCGCCGGGCTCGCGCTCGTCGAAGTAGCCGGCGGGGCCGTTGCCCTGCGCGCTCGCGACGCGCAGCTCGCCGTTCGGCGTCGTGGGCCAGGCCGGCAGCAGGAGTGCGACGACGAGCGTCGCGGCGACGGGCAGCGCGCCCCGCCAATCGGCCCAGGCTCGGGCGCGGACCCACTCGATCGCGGCCGCGACGAGGAAGACCATCACGAAGCCGAGCCCGGTCGAGCCGCCCCAGGAGACGAGCTCCGCGAACGGGCTCTCCGACTGGCTGAGCGCGGCCCGTGCCCAGGGGAAGCCGCCGTAGGGCACCGAGCCGACGACGTTCTCCCGCAGCACCCAGAGGCCGGCCACGAGCGCGGGGAGCGCGACGAGCCGTCCGAACCGGCCGGGGGCGGCTCGGGGCATCCACCGGTACGCCAGGGCGATCGCGAGCGCACCGACGGCGACGAACACCGCCTCGAAGAGGGAGAGGGCGAGCCACGGGATGGGCCCGAGGTAGCGGCCCGTCCAGGACACGTCGACGAGGTAGAAGGTGGCGCCGAAGACGTAGCCCATGAGCAGCGCCCCGCCGATGCTCCGCCCGATGAGCGTCAGCAGGGCGAGGGCGATGCCGGCGAACGCGAGGGGCCAGATGCTCGCCCCCGGGAAGCCGAGGTCGTAGACGAAGGCGGCGCCGACGGCGACGGGAAGCGCGGCCCACCAGGGCAGGAGCGGACGGGGGCGGTCGGGCACGAGGGAGATCCTAGGCGCTGGAAGCTGTGGGTCGGCCGCGTCCGCGGGAGCGGAGCGGGTCACGACACGACCGTGTCGATCACGACGCCGCGCCGCACCCCGTCGATGGCGTCGCGGGCGCGGACGGCGAGCGCGGAGTCGGCCACGATCGAGATCTGGTCGAGCAGGTCGATCACCTGCTTCGTCAGCCGCACGAAGTCTCCGGCGGCGAGCTCGATGTCCTCCAGGACGACGCCGAGCGGCACACCCCGAGCCCAGGCGTGCATCGCCTGCGCGAGCGCGGGAGACGGCTGCTCAGGGCCGTTCAGGCGATGATCCCGCTCGAGGTCGTCGAGCTCGGACCACACGTCGCTCGTCCGCGCGAAGGCCTCGCGGAATCCGCCGCGCGGAAGCCGGTACTCGACGCCGCGATCGTCGCGCCGGGGCTCGTAGACGAGCGCCGCCGCCATCGCGGCGAGGCCCGGGGCGTCGAGCTCCGTCCAGAGGCCCCGACGGAGGCACTCGGCCACGAGGAGGTCGCGTTCGCCGTAGATGCGCTTCAGGATGCGTCCGTCCGGCGTCGAGACGAGAGCCCCGTGCCGGTCGCGCTCGAGGTAGCCGAGGCGTTCGAGCACCTCCGTCACCCGGTCGAAGCGCTTCGCGACCTGCCCGGTGCGGGTACGGATCTGCGACTGCAGCTGGTCGTGCTCCTTGCGCAGCCGCCACCAGCGCTCCGCCCAGCGGGCGTGCGCCTCGCGCTCCGCGCAGCCATGGCAGGGGTGCGCGCGGAGCGCCTTCCGCAGGCCGGTGATCTCGCGCTGCATCCGCTCGCGCTGCGCGTGGGTCGGATTGCCCTTCGCCTGCGAGCGCTCGAGCTCGGCGATCTTCCGGCGGATGCCCGCGTACTCGGCGAAGTCGCCGAGATGGCAGCGCATGGCCTGCTCGTAGCCGGAGAGCGACTCCTCCTGCTTGCGCAGGGTCCGCGCCAGATCGACGACCGCCCGGTCGGCCTGGAACTGCGCGAAGGAGAGCTCGAGGATCTGCCGGGTCCGCTCGCGACCGAACTGGTCGATGAGGTTCACCGCCATGTTGTACGTCGGCTTGAAGCTCGAGTTCATCGGGTAGCTGCGACGCGAGGCGAGCGCCGCGACCGCCTCGGGGTCGAGGCCCTCGACCCACTGGATCACGGAGTGGCCCTCGACGTCGATCCCCCGGCGCCCGGCGCGGCCGGTGAGCTGGGTGTACTCCCCCGGCGTGATCGGGACCCGGGCCTCGCCGTTGAACTTCTCGAGCTTCTCGAGCACGACCGAACGGGCGGGCATGTTGACCCCGAGGGCGAGCGTCTCCGTGGCGAAGACGACCTTCAGCAGCTTCTGCTGGAAGAGCTCCTCGACGATCTCCTTGAACGCCGGCAGCATGCCCGCGTGGTGGGCCGCGACGCCGCGCTGCAGCCCCTCGAGCCACTCCCAGTAGCCGAGGACCGCGAGATCCTCGTCGCGGAAGGTGCGCACGCGCGCCTCGACGATCTTGCGGATCTCGTCCCGCTCGTGCGCCTCGGTGAGTCGGAGGCCGCTCCGCAGCAGCTGGCGGACGGCCTGATCGCAGCCGGCACGGGAGAAGATGAACACGATCGCCGGCAGCAGGTGCTTCTGCTGCAGCATCGCGACGAGCTCCGGGCGGTCCATCCGTCCGCTCCCCTGGCCGCCCTGCTGGCCGCGATGGTAGCGGCCCCGGTCGCTCCCCCGCTGCCCGCGCTGCGAGCGCCCGCCGAGGGACCGTCCGCTCGCCCGGGCGAGCTGCTTCAACTCCGGATTCACGCGGTGGGTCGCCGCCTGACCGGAGGAATCGAAGAGATCGAGGAGCTTCTGCCGGACGAGGACGTGCTGCTCGAGCGGCACCGGTCGTTCCTCCGACACGATGACGTCGGTGTCGCCGCGCACGGCCTGGAGCCAGTCGCCGAACTCCTCGGCGTTCGAGACGGTCGCGCTCAGCGAGACGAGCCGCACCGCCTCGGGGAGGTGGATGATGACCTCTTCCCAGACGGCCCCGCGGAAGCGGTCGGCGAGGTAGTGGACCTCGTCCATCACCACGTACGCGAGCCGGTCGAGGAGGGGCGAGTCGGCGTACAGCATGTTGCGGAGCACCTCGGTCGTCATCACGACGATGCGCGCGCTCGAGTTCACGTTCGTGTCGCCTGTCAGCAGTCCGACCTGGTCGGCACCCCAGGCGTCGACGAACTCCTGGTACTTCTGGTTCGACAGCGCCTTGATCGGGGTCGTGTAGAAGACCTTGTCGCCGGACTCCTGCATCGCGAGGAACACGGCGAACTCCGCGACGATCGTCTTGCCCGCGCCGGTGGGCGCGGCGACGAGCACGCTGCGACCCTCGTCGAGCGCCCCGCAGGCGGCGCGCTGGAACGGATCGAGGTCGAATCGGATCGTCGCCTGGAACTCCGCGATCCGTGGCTGCCTGCGTTGCTGCCGCGAGAGCGCGTACCGCTCCGACGGGGAGGGGTTCGTCACCAGTCCAGCCTAGACAGCCGCTCCGAACTCGGCGGCATTCCGCTTCGCGACACGGCGATCGTGGAGGAATGAGAGGAACCAGGCGACGAAGTAGAGGAGGATCATCGGGATCGCGAGGAGGAACATCGACACGACGTCGGCCGACGGGGTCGCGATCGCCGTGAACAGGATGATCACGAGGATGGCGACGCGCCACGCCTTGAGGATCGCCGCCGCACTGAAGATGCCCGCGTAGTTCAGCAGCACGATGAAGACCGGCACGACGAAGGCCACGCCGATCGCGAGCACGAGCTTCAGGACGAAGTCGACGTACTCCTTCGCCGTGAGCCACGCCGGCGAGCTGTCGGGCACGAAGCTCGTCATGACCTTCACGATGTTCGGCAGCACGAACCAGCCGGCGGCGCAGCCGAGCAGGAAGAGCGGGATGGCCGATGCGAAGAACGCCAGCGTGAACTTGCGCTCGCGGGTGTTCAGCCCGGGGACGAGGAACGCGAAGATCTGGTAGAGCCAGACCGGGCTCGAGAGCACGATGCCGATCGTGAACGCGATCTGCAGGCGCAGGTCGAACGCGCTGCCGATCGTCGGGAACACGATCTCCGCCTGCTTGCCGGTCGCCTCGGCGACCCGGTCCACCGGCTCCTGGATCGCATCCCACACGAAGAGGTCGGTGAGAACCCAGCCGCCGATCGCGCCGACGACGATCGCGATGGCCGAGATGAACAGCCGCTTGCGAAGCTCGATCAGGTGCGCGCCGAGAGACATCCGCTTCTCGCGGTTCTTCTCACCGCGCTCTCTCACCGCGGTCACGCGAGATCAGCCGTTCTTGCCGGAGTCTGCGCTTCCGGCCTTGGACTGCTCCTCGGAGGACTTCGCCGTGCCGTCGCCGGCCTCGTCGCCGGTCTGGTCGGAGCGCACCTCGCTCTTCAGGATCTTCATCGACTGGCCGAGGCTGCGGGCGAGGGCGGGCAGCTTGGGCGCGCCGAAGAGCAGCAGGATGACCACCAGGATGATCAGCGCGTGCCAGCCGGTGAAACCTTGAAACATGGGTGCTCGTCCAATGTTCGGAAACTCGTGGTGAACAGTCTAGCCGGTCGGCCCCGCGGGCGAGTCGCCACTCGGGACGTCCGGTCCGTCGTAGCCGGCGAGTCCGGCGCGGGCCCACTCGGCGACCGCGGCGCGCGCCTCCGGCGGCGCCACGACGGTGACCAGTCCCGGGAGCCCCGCGATGAGACGCTTCAGGCCGTGGTAGTGCGCGACCCGGAGGGTCACCCGCAGCCGGTCGCCCGCCGGCTCGCTGCTCGAGTCGGCCAGGTAGTCGGCGAGGAGCGGCAGGGTGTCCTCCGCCACATCGACCACGACGTCGAGATCGTTCTCCGAGCCGTGGAAGAGCGTGTCGGGCAGCTCGCGTCCGCTGTGGTCGTCGATCGGGAGCTCGCTCACGAGCAGCCCCGTCATCCGGTCGATGCGGAAGTTCCGCATGTCCTCGCGCCCGTGGTCGTAGGCCTGCAGGTACCAGTCGGCGCCGAGCGAGGCGATCCGGAGGGGGTCGACCCGGCGCCGCGCGCGCTCCCCGAGGGCGTTGCGGTAGTCGAACTCGAGCTGGCGGCCCGCGGCCACCGCCTCTCGGATCCGGGCGAGGGAGGCATCCGCCTCCGACTCCGCGACGGCGAGCTGCGTGGGGGCGCCGGTCGTGCCGAGCCGGAGCTTCTCGAGGAGCGCTGCGAGCCGGACGCTGCCGGCGTTCTCCGGCGACGCCGAGAGGTATTGGAGGCCGGCGATGAGCGCGCTCGCCTCCCGGGCGGAGAGGCGCGGGGCGTCGTCGATCGCGACGTGGTGCACGATGACGATCACGTCGTCGTCCTCGAAGGAGTCCCAGTCGATGTCGAACAGGTCGTTCGGCTGGTAGGTGCCCGTCTCGCCCGGCAGCCCGGAGGTGGCGATCAGGCGCACGGCGTCGCGGATCTCGGCCTCGCTGAGCCCGAAGTACTCCGCGGCCTCCGAGACGTCGACGACGCGACGCTCGAGCAGGTACGGCACGAACGAGAGGAGGAAGACGAGCTTGTCGGACGCTCGCAGCGGTTTCCGTGCGACCATCAGGCGTCCGCTCCCCCGTCGTGCGCCTCGGCGACGATCGCGAGCCTCGCGCGGACCGCGTCGCGGAGCGTCGCCGGTGCGAGCACGCGGACCTCGGGCCCGTAGGCGGCGAGCTCGTCGGCGAGGATCTCGGCATCGGTGTAGTGCAGGCTGATCACGCCCTGGTCGTCGTCCCGGAGGGCGGCGCGCTTGCCGAGCCTGACCTCGGCGTCGCTGCCGGCGCTCACCGCGAGATCCGCGGTGTGCTGGAGCCGGAGCGCCTCGAGCTCGCCGAGGATCCGGTCCTGCACATCGGCGGGCGGCGCGTCGAAGGCGACGCCGGGCAGCACCTCGACGGGGCCGACGATGCGTGAGAGCAGGTAGGTGCGCAGGCCCGCGGCATCGCGGTCGCGCCCGTGCAGGTGCCAGCGCCCCTCGTGCAGCACGACGGCGTACGGCTCCACCCGGCGGAGCCTCGGGGCCGGCTCCCCCGGCTTGAAGTAGCGGAACGACACCGCCTGCCGGCGGTCGAGGGCCTGCCGCAGCGGTTCGAACGCGGCATCCCGGACCCGGAGGCGCGGGGCGTAGCCGATCACCGGCTCGCGCGGCTCGATGCCGAGCGCGCGGAGCTTCGTGAGCGCGCGCTGCGAGTCGGACGAGAGGGATGCCTCGCGCCACACCTCGGCGGCCAGGCCGAGCAGCGCGAGCTCGTCGGGAGTGAACGTGACCTCGTCGGGCAGGTCGTAGCGGCCCTTCGGGATGCGGTAGCGCAGGGACTGGTTGTCGCCCGGGCGGTCGGGCGACTCGATCGTCTCGAGCGGGATGCCGAGCTCCCGGACCTCGTCCTTGTCGCGTTCGAACTGCCGCTCGAGACTGGCGTTCGCCCCCGCGGGGTCGTAGCGCTCGGCGTAACCGCGCACGGTCGACAGGATCTCCGACTTCAGCAGCCCGGTCTCGGTCGCGAGCAGCGCGAGCACGAGGCTGAAGAGGCGGTCCTCGACCTGGATGCGGGGCGTTCCCCGAGACTTCTCCGCCACAGCAGCGATCATACTGAACCGGCGGCGGCGCGCCGGCGCGCGCGGCTCAGACGACGCCCAGGATGTCGATGACGAAGAACTGGGCGGACTGCGACGGCGCCTGGCTGCTCGTCGAGATCGCCTCGGCGGGCGGGACGATCACGCCGATCTGCGAGCCGACCTTCGCGCCGATCAACGCGGAGACCGCGCCGATGGGCAGGGTCGACGTCTTCGTCACGTCGCTCGTCGCGAGCACCGCGCTCGGCTGCCCGGCCTCCCAGGTCGAGCCCGGCAGCACCGAGTTGTCGTCCCAGTTCACGCCGGTGACCTGCACGATCACGGTGTCGCCCTCCGCGACGGCCGGGCCGTTTCCGGCCTTCAGCGTCTCGGCCTGCGAGTGCTCCTTCGCATCGGCGGGCGGATCCGTCTTCGGGACGGTGATGCCGGGCGTGCCGTCGGGAGCGAGCACGACGGCCGGGAAGCCGTCGCGGGTGAGCTGCGGGGCGCCCGTGGCCTTCGTCGGGAAGGCGCGGAGCACGTCGAGCACGATGATCGCGCCGTTCTCCGGGTCGGCGCCGGGAGTCGCCTCGCCGGTGCCGAACGCGTCGAAGTCGGCCGCGGCGATGAGCACGCGCGAGCCCTCGCGCGCGCAGCTCAGGCCCTTGTCGAGGGCCAGATTCGACTGGGTGGTGCCGCGGACCAGCGGCGTGCCGCCGGCGCCCTCGTAGCCGGCGCCGCCGACGCGCTCGCCCGTGCCGCCGTCGTACACCACGAAGGCCGCCTCGACGAGCTGGCCGTCGGCGATGCGGTCGCCCTCGCCCTCCGTCAGCACCTCGCACTGCGTCTTCGTCGGGGTCAGCGGCGTGGGGAACTCGACCTTCGGCTCGGAGCCGAGCTCGCCGGTGACGGTGACCGCCTCGGTCGAGGCGCCCGGGCTCGCGAGCGGCGCGGGGCCGGTCGAGCAGGCGGTGAGGGCGACGACGACGACGCCGGTGGCGATGAGCGCGAGAGACGAGCGCACGGATCCTCGATTCTGGGGCACGGTCACGGATTCCGCCGGCGAGGCGGTGAGCGTTGAAAGCCTACCCGGCATCGCCGGGGGCCTCGTCGATGGGGGCGCGGGCGTGGCCGGCCGCGGTGTCGGCGGCGCGGACGCGCTTGCGGAGCGCCTTGTCGCTGACGGTCCGCTCGCCGAGGGCGCCAGGGGTCCAGGCCTCCACGTCCTCGTCGCTGAACTCGGTCTTCGAGGGGCGGCGCTTGAGCTCGGGCAGGATCGTGTCGGGGGCGAGCCGGCGGGCGGTGATCAGGAAGCCGGTGTGGGCGATCATCCGGTGGTCCGGACGGACCGCGAGGCCCTGCACGTGCCAGCCGCGCACCATGGTCTCGTTCGCGTCGGGGTCGGTGTACTCCCCCGTGGCCCGGATGGCCTCGGCGACCCGGGAGAGCTGAGTGACGGTGGCCACGTAGCAGAGCACGACACCGCCGGGCTTCAGGGCCCGCGACACCGCGCCGATGCACTCCCACGGCGCGAGCATGTCGAGCACCACGCGGTCCACCGAGCCGTCGGCGACCGTCTCGGGCAGGGCTTCGGCGAGGTCGCCGAGCGTGATCGACCAGTTCTCCGGATCGCGGCCGTGGAAGGTCGCGACGTTTCCGCGGGCCACGTCGGCGAACTCGTCGCGGCGCTCGAAGGAGTGCAGCCGGCCCTCCGGTCCGATCGCACGCAGCAGCCAGAGGGACAGCGCCCCGGATCCGACGCCCGCCTCGACCACGGTGGCGCCGGGGAACACGTCGGCCTGCGCGAGGATCTGCGCGGCGTCCTTCGGGTAGACGATGGCCGCGCCCCGCGGCATCGACATGACGAAGTCGCTCAGGAGCGGCCGGAGCGCAAGGTACTCCACGCCGACCTCGTTCGCGACGACCGAGCCGTCGGGCAGGCCGATGACGGCGTCGTGGGCGATGCCGCCCTTGTGCGAGTGGAAGACCTTGCCGGGCTCCAGGGTGATGGTGTGCATCCGGCCCTTCGGGCCGGTGAGCTGCACGCGGTCGCCGACCCGGAAGGGTCCGCTCCGCTCTCCGCGGCTCTCGTTCACGCGCTGGCCTCCTCGGACCGATCGGCGTCGGGGCGCGCGGCCAGGTGGGCGCTCGCAGCCTCGAACAGGTGCAGGCTCGAGCGCTCCGCGAGCGTCGGCCAGAGGACGTGGGCGTCGCTCTCGTCGAGCGAGGCGATGTGCGGGATGCCGACGGCGAACGCGCCGGACGCGACCGCGGAGGCGACGCCCGGAGGCGAGTCCTCCAAGGCGATGCACGCGGCGATGTCGACGCCGAGCGCCTCGGCGGCGCGGAGGTAAGGCTCGGGGTGGGGCTTCGGGTGGTCGACCATGTCGCCGGCGACGAGGACGTCGAACGCCTCGAACCCGGTGGCCGCCACGATGTCCTCGGCCATGGAGCGGAGCGACATCGTCACGAGGGCGGTGGGGACGCCGGCGTCGCGGATGTCGCGGAGGAGCTCGCGGGCCCCGGGGCGCCACGGCGCCCCGTCGGTGACGATCTGCTCCCGCACGCGCCCCGTCAGGTGCTGCACGATCTCGTCGGCGGTGAGCTCCACCCCCGCGCGCTGGAACACGGCGGCCGAGTCCCAGAGGCCGGCGCCGACGAGCTGCAGCCCGTCCTCATCGGTCCAGACGCCGCCGAACGAGCGGACGAGCTCGGCCTCGGCGCGGAGCCAGTAGGGTTCGGTGTCGACGAGCGTGCCGTCCATATCCCAGAGGACGGCGGCGGGAAGGCGAGTGGTCACAACGGGCAAGTCTACGGGCAGCGCCTATTGTGGAATCGAACCCGGATCGTCCGGGGCATGGAAGCGGGGCGACGCCAGTGGACCATCCGGTCGGATTCGAAGGCGGGCGACTCCTCGTCGTGGCGTTCGAGGGCTGGAACGACGCCGGTGAGGCCGCGACCGGGGCCGCGAAGCTCCTCGTCGGCCGGCTGGGGCTCGTCGAGCGCGCCGCGGTCGACCCGGAGCTGTACTTCGACTTCCAATTCTCGCGCCCGTCGATCGTCGCGGGCGACGACGGCGTCCGCCGCATCGAGTGGCCGGGGGCCGCCCTGCTCGGCCCGGGCGGAGAGCCCGACGCGGAGAGCGCCGATGAGCCCGTGAGCGGGCCCGGCGCCGAGCACCTGCACGTGCTCCTCGGGGCCGAGCCGGCGCGCAGCTGGAAGGCGTTCACCGCGGAGCTCGTGGACGCCGCCCTCGCGGCCGACATCGACGGCATCGTGCTGCTCGGTGCGATGCTCGCCGACGCGCCGCACACCCGCCCCCTCGCGGTCTTCGCGTCGAGCGAGAACCCCGAGGTGCGCGCCTCGCTCGGCGTCGAGCGCTCGAGCTACGAGGGCCCCGTCGGCATCCTCAGCGTGATCGCCGACCAGGCGGAGCGGGCCGGCATCCCGACGGTCTCGCTCTGGGCCTCGGTCCCCCACTACGTGCACAACGCCCCGTCGCCGAAGGCGGTGCTGGCCCTGCTCGGCAAGCTCGAGGAGCTGACCGGCCTGTCGATCCCCCGCGGCTCGCTCGAAGCCGAGTCGAAGGCCTGGGAGGCTGGGGTCGACGCGCTCGCGGCCGACGACGACGAGATGGCCGCCTACATCGCCCAGCTCGAGGAGGCGCGCGACGCGGTCGACGCTCCCGAGGCGAGCGGGGAGGCCATCGCGAAGGAGTTCGAGCGCTACCTGCGCCGTCGCGGCGACGGTCCGGCCGGCGACGAGCCCTGGCGGCCGCGCGAGGGCTGAGCGCTCCCCAAGCGCCGGCGAGGTCCGCCCTCCCGGATCAGGCGCTCAGCACGCCCGTGCCGAGCAGGACGAAGAGCAGCCCGCCGAGCAGGATCCGGTAGATCACGAACGGCAGGAAGCTGCGCTTCGAGATGTAGTTCATGAAGAACGCGATGACGAGCAGTCCCACCACGAAGGCGACGAGCGTCGCGGCGCCCGTCTCGACCAGCCCGTAGACGCTCGGCTCGCCGATGCTCTTGAAGAGCTGGTAGAAGCCCGAGCCGAACACGGCGGGGATCGCCAGGAGGAACGCGTAGCGCGCCGCGGCGGAGCGCTCGTAACCGAGGAAGAGCCCCATCGAGATCGTGCCGCCGGAGCGCGAGACGCCGGGGATGAGGGCGAGTGCCTGGGCGAGGCCGAAGAGGATGCCGTGGGGCACGTTCAGCTGCTCGAGGGTGCGCGTCTTGCGGCCTGCCCAATCGGCGAGGCCGAGGATGACGCCGAAGACGATGAGCATCGTCGCGACGATCCAGAGCGAGCGGAACGTCGTCTCGATCTCGTCCTGGAAGAGGACGCCGAGCGCCACGATCGGGATCGAGCCGACGATGATCAGCCAGCCCATCCGGGCGTCCGGGTCGTTCCGGGGCACCCGGCCGGTGAAGGAGCCGAACCAGTGCGAGATGATCCGCACGATGTCGCGCCAGAAGAAGACCACGACGGCCGCCTCGGTGCCGATCTGGGTGATCGCGGTGAAGGCGGCCCCCGGGTCCTGCGCCCCGGGGAGCAGCTCGCCGAGGATGCGCAGGTGCGCGCTCGAGGAGATGGGGAGGAACTCGGTCAGTCCCTGGACGAACCCGAGGATGAGGGCTTCGATCACGTGTCGTGTGTCCGTTCGGTCGATGGCGTGCGGCGACGGAGACGATCGTAAGCCCCCTCCGTGGGAGGGCTCAGTATTCGAGCAGCAGGTCGCGAAGCACGCGGTGCCCGAAGGCGAGCGCGTCGAGCGGCACGCGCTCGTCGACGCCGTGGAACATCGCCGGGAAGTCGAGGCCCTCCGGGAGGCGGAGCGGTGCGAAGCCGTAGCCGGCGATCCCGAGCCGGGAGAGCGCCTTGTTGTCGGTGCCGCCCGAGAGCAGGTACGGGAAGACCGGCGCTCCGGGGTCGTGCCGGGCGATGGCGCCGGCGACCGCGTCGACGAGCGGACCGGTGGTGGATGCCTCGAGGCCGACGTCGCGGTGCACGATCTCGACTTCGACGTCCTCGCCCGCGAGCTCGCGGATCGCGGCGAGCACCTGCTCCTCCTCGCCGGGGAGCGTGCGGATGTCGACGAGCGCCTCCGCCCGGTCGGGGATGACGTTGTGCTTGTATCCGGCCTCGAGCAGCGTCGGGTTCGTCGTCGTGCGGAGGGTCGCGGTGATGAAGCCGGATGCCGAGCCGGTGGCGAGGGCGAGCTCGTCGGGCGAGACCTGCTCGGGATCGACGCCGAGGACGCCCGCGATCGCCGCCAGGAGCTCCGTGGTCGTCCCGGTGAGCCGCAGCGGCCACTCGGTGCGCCCGATGCGTGCGACCGCCTCGGCGAGCTTCGTGACGGCGTTGTCGTGGATCAGGCGCGAGCCGTGCGCCGCGGTCCCCCGCGCGACGAGGCGCACCCAGAGCAGGGACTTCTCGCCCGTCTGCAGGAGGTACGCGCGGGTGCCGCCGACGGTGATCGAATAGCCGCCGACCTCGCTGATCGCCTCGGTGGCGCCGGCGAAGAGCTCGGGGTGGTGCTCGACCATCCAGTGG
Source organism: Agromyces mediolanus (assembly GCF_044917495.1). Taxonomy (GTDB): domain Bacteria; phylum Actinomycetota; class Actinomycetes; order Actinomycetales; family Microbacteriaceae; genus Agromyces; species Agromyces mediolanus_B. The sequence goes on from NZ_JAVSSI010000003.1 coordinate 290,413, forward strand.
GCGCCGTAGTCGCCCCCGGCCTCCTCGTCGGCGAAGAAGGCGACGACGAGCTCGCGCTCGGGCTGGCGGCCGCTGCGGAGGAGGTCGCCGAGCGCCGTGAGCATCATGGCGTCCATGTCCTTCATGTCGACCGCGCCGCGTCCCCAGAGCATGCCGTCGCGCACCTCGCCCGCGAAGGGGTCGACGCTCCAGTTGCGCGGATCGGCCGGGACCACGTCGAGGTGCCCGTGCAGGACGAGGGCCGGCTTCTCCGGGTTCCGCCCGGGCACCCGGGCGACGACGCTCGCCCGGCGGGGCGCCGACTCGAAGATCTGCGGGGCGAGACCGAGGGCGGCGAGCTTGGCCTCGACGTACTCGGCGGCCTCCCGCTCCCCGTTCGCGCGGCCCTCGCCGTAGTTCGTGGTGTCGAAGCGGATCAGCTCCTGCGCGATGCTCGCCGTCTCGTCGAGTTCGTCGGGGTTCGTCGCTGCTGCCTCGGCCATGCGCTCCACGCTATCGTGCCCGCCTCGTTCTTCCCCACTCCCCCGGAGTTGCCCGCGCTGCGGGGGCCGAAGACGGGTTTCCGCCGGGTGATCTGCGCTTTCCCGAACACGGATGCCGCTGGGCCCCGGAGTGGTCAAACAGCCCTCCGAAACCGTGCTAATGTCTTCTACGGCCCGCTGAGAGATCAGCGGGAAACCACGCGCGGGTGGCGGAATTGGCAGACGCGCTAGCTTGAGGTGCTAGTGCCCGTATAGGGCGTGGGGGTTCAAGTCCCCCCTCGCGCACGTGGGTCGAAAGGGCCGGATCGAAAGATCCGGCCCTTTCGCATTTCCGGGGCCGTCGACTTTCCCGGGATCGCCTGTTCCTCGAGACCGTCCTTTGTCCGGGATCGTCCGTTTCCGGGGTCGTCTGTTTTCCGGGGGCGCTCGTCCATTCGGAGACTCGAATACCTGTTCGATTCCGGACTTGCTGAATTCGAATCTCTGTTCGAAACTGAAGGGGTGACCTCGACCCTTCCCCAGCGCACCCGCCTCGAGCGGGTCGCCGAGCTGCAGAGCCGCATCCACGGCATGCAGGCGACGAAGCTCGAGGGGCGGGCGCTGCCGACCCATCCCGCCTTCAACGCCCTCCTGCCAGGCGGAACCGTGCGCGAGGGCACCGTCACCGAGGTACGCGGGTCCGGCTCGCTGCTCATGGCCCTCCTCGCGGAGGCGAGCGCCGCGGGGCGCTGGTGCGCCGTCGTCGGCATCCCCGAGTTCGGGATCGAGGCGGCCGAACGCTTCGGCCTCGACCTCGACCGTCTCGCGCTCGTGCCGCGCCCGGGCCGGCACTGGTTCACCGTCGTCGCGACGCTCGCCGAGGCCATCCCGCTCGTCGCCGTCCGCCCGGGCGGACGGGTGCAGCCGGCCGAGGCGTCCAGGCTCGCCGCGCGGCTCCGCGAGCGCGGCTCGGCGCTCCTCGTCGACGGCGACTGGCCCGGCAGCGAGGTGAGCCTCGGCGTGGAGTCGAGCGGCTGGAGCGGGCTCGAACGCGGGCACGGCCTGCTCGCCGATCACGAACTGCTCGTGCGCGCCTCGGGTCGCGGCGGATTCGCCAGCGGGCGCCGGGCGCGGCTCCGTCTCGCCGAGGGGGCGCGCGGCTTCGTCGCGGCCCCGCCGCTGGCCGCGGTCCGGCCGTCGGCCGGGGAACGGCGGGCGGGATGACCCGGCGCACCCGCACCATCGTGCTCTGGTGCCCCGACTGGCCGGTCTTCGCCGCCGGCCGCGAGGCCGGGATCGATCCGGCGCGGCCGATCGCGCTCGTCGAGGCCGGCGCCGTGCACTCCTGCTCCTCCACGGCCCGACGCGACGGGGTGTCGAGAGGCATCCGGCTCCGCGAAGCGCAGTACCGCTCCCCCGAGCTCGTCGTGCTCCCCTACGACCCCGTGCTCGACCACCGCGCGTTCGAGCCGGTCGTGCGCGGAGTGGAGGAGGCGGTGCCCGCCGTGCAGATCGTGCGCCCGGGCACGCTCGCGATGCGGGCGCGCGGCCCGGTCCGCTACTACGGCGGCGAGGCCCAGGCGGCGGGGGCCCTGCTCGACACTGTGGCCGCGCTCGGCATCCCCGGCGCGAAGATCGGCATCGCCGACGGCCCGTTCGCCGCGGAGCAGGCCGCCCGCACCGCGCTGCGCTCCCCCGTCGGCATCGTCTCCGAGGGCGGCTCGGCCGAGTTCCTCGCGCCGCTGCCGGTCTCGCTCGTCGTCGAGCAGCGCACCCGCACGCTGCTCCTCCGGCTCGGCGTCCGCACCCTGGGCGAGCTCGCGGCGCTGCCGGCCGACGATGTGCGGCGGCGCTTCGGCCCGGCGGGGGCGTTCGCCCACGCCCGTGCGGCCGGGCGCGAGCAGTCCGAGGTGGCGGCTCGCACGCCCCCGCCGGAGTTCGAGGTGGAGCAGCGCTTCGAGCCGCCGATCGATCGCATCGACCAGCTCGCCTTCGCGTTCCGCGTGTCGGCCGAACGCTTCATCGACCGCATCCGGGAGTCCCGGCTCGTGTGCACGGCGCTCCGGATCGAGCTGGAGGACGACCGCGGCGGCCACTCGGGGCGGAGCTGGCTGCACCCGCGCTGGTTCACCGCCGCCGAGGTGCTCGACCGGGTCCGCTGGCAGTTGCAGGGGGCGGGCAGCGCCGAGGCCGGGCTCGCCGCGGCGGTGACCCGTGTGCGGGTCGTCCCCGAACGCCTGGATTCGACCGGCGACCACGAGCCGGGCCTCTGGGGCGGCGGCCCCGACGAACGGGTCCACCACGCCCTCACCCGGGTGCAGGGGCTCCTCGGCCACGAGGGCGTCGTCACCGCGACGGTCGGCGGTGGCCGTCTGCTCGGCGATCGCCAGGTGCTCGTGCCGTGGGGGGACCGTGCACCGGCGGCCCGCCCCGGCCCCTGGCCGGGAACCCTGCCCGCCCGGGCCCCCGCGAGCGTCTTCGACGAGCCGGTGCCGGTGCTCCTCCGCGATGCCGCGGGCGGTTCCGTCGCGATCGACGAGCGCGGGGCGATCGGCTCGCCGCCCGCCGCCTTCGCCCTCGTGGGCACGGAACCCGCCGAGGTGCGCGCCTGGGCCGGCCCCTGGCCGGTCGTCGAGCGCTGGTGGGACCCGGAGCGGGCGCGGCGCGTGCACCGCTTCCAGCTCGTCGACCACGACGGCTGCGCCTGGCTGCTGCTCCGCGACGCCGAGGGCTGGTGGGCCGAGGCGAGGTACGACTGATGGGCTGGAACAACCCGGAGATCCCGTGGTCGGAGCTCGAGCGCCGGCTTTCGGACCGGCGCCGGCCGAGGCCCTCGAAGCTCATCGCCGACGGCGGCGACGGGCCGGCCTTCAGCCGCAAGCGCGCCCCGTACCGCCCTGCGGAGGGCCTTGTCGCCCCGAACGGCCCGGTCGTGCCCTACGCCGAGCTGCACGTGCACTCCAACTACAGCTTCCTCGACGGCGCCTCCCAGCCTGAGCAGCTCGTGGAGGAGGCCCGCCGGCTCGGTCTGTCCGGGCTCGCGATCACCGACCACGACGGCTTCTACGGCATCGTCCGCTTCGCCGAGGCCGCCGAGAGCTTCCCCGAGCTGCGCACCGTCTACGGCGCCGAGCTCTCGCTCGGCCTGTCCGCCCCGCAGCTGGGCGCGGCCGATCCCGAGGGCGAGCACCTGCTGGTCCTCGCCCGCGGCGAGGCCGGCTACCACCGGCTCGCCGCGGCGATCACGGGCGCCCAGCTCGCGGGCGGGGAGAAGGGGCGGCCCGTCTATGAGCTCGAACGGCTCGCCGAGCAGGCCGACGGCGAGTGGGTCGTGCCGACGGGATGCCGGAAGAGCCCGGTCCGGCGGGCGCTCGCCGAGCACGGGGAGGACGCGGCGCGGCGGGAGCTCGACCGGCTGACCGCGCTGTTCGGCCGGGAGCAGGTCGTGGTGGAGCTCTTCGACCACGGGCATCCCGGCGACCAGCGGGCGAACGATCAGCTCGCGGCGCTCGCCGCCCGGGCCGGGGTGCCGCTCCTCGCGACGAACGCCGTGCACTACGCGACCCCGGGCGAGCACCGTCTCGCGAACGCGCTGTCTGCGGTCCGGGCGAGGCGCAGCCTCGACGAGCTCGACGGCTGGCTGCCGGCCTCGAACGAGCAGCACCTGCGCAGCGGCGCCGAGATGCTCGCCCGCTTCGCCCGCTATCCGGGAGCGGTCGAACGCTCCGTCGTGCTCGCCGAGGAGCTCGGCTTCACCCTTCGCAGCGCCCGGCCCCGGCTGCCGAGGCAGGAGGTGCCCGACGGGCACACGCCGATGAGCTGGCTGCGCGAGCTCGTCCGGCAGGGGGCCGAGGAGCTCTACCCGGGGGTGCCGGACCACGTGCGGCGGCGGCTCGATCACGAGCTCGCGGTCATCGAGCAGAAGGACTTCCCCGGCTACTTCCTGATCGTGCACGACCTCGTCGCGGAGGCGCGCCGTCGAGGCATCCTCTGCCAGGGCCGGGGCTCCGCCGCGAACTCGGCCGTCTGCTACGCGCTGCGGATCACCGCGGTGGACTCGATCAAGTTCGACCTGCCCTTCGAGCGCTTCCTCTCCGCGCTGCGCGACGAGGAGCCCGACATCGACGTCGACTTCGACTCCGACCGCCGCGAGGAGATCATCCAGTACGTCTACACGAAGTACGGGCGGCAGAACGCCGCCCAGGTCGCGAACGTCATCAGCTACCGGCCGAAGGCGGCCGTGCGCGACATGGCGAAGGCGCTCGGCTACGGCACCGGTCAGCAGGATGCCTGGTCGCGGCAGGTCGAACGCTGGGGCGCCGTCGTCGAGACCGACGACCACGACATCCCGGGTCCCGTGGTGGAGCTCGCCGAGCAGCTGCTGACCTTCCCGCGGCATCTCGGCATCCACTCGGGCGGCATGGTGCTCACCGATCGGCCCGTCGGCGAGGTCTGCCCCATCGAGCACGCCCGCATGCCCGGCCGCACGGTGCTGCAATGGGACAAGGACGACTGCGCCTGGATGGGCCTCGTGAAGTTCGACCTGCTCGGTCTCGGCATGCTCGCCGCCCTGCAGTACGCCTTCGACCTGATCGAGGCCCGCACCGGCGAGCACTGGGAGCTGCACTCCATCCCGAAGGAGGAGCCGGCCGTCTACGACATGCTCTGCCGGGCCGACTCGGTGGGCGTGTTCCAGGTCGAGAGCCGGGCGCAGATGGGCACGCTCCCCCGGCTGAAGCCGCGCTGCTACTACGACCTCGTGGTCGAGATCGCGTTGATCCGGCCCGGGCCGGTGCAGGGCGGCGCGGTGCACCCCTACATCCGTCGGCGCACGGGCGAGGAGACCGTGAGCTACCTGCACCCGAAGCTCGAACCCGTGCTGAAGCGCACGCTCGGGGTGCCGCTCTTCCAGGAGCAGCTCATGCAGATGGCCGTGGCCGTCGGCGACTGCACGGCGGCCGACGCCGACCTGCTGCGGCGGGCGATGGGCTCGAAGCGGGGCGTGCAGAAGATCTCCGAGCTGAAGGAGAAGCTCTACGCGGGGATGGCGCGGAACGGCCTCTCCCAGGACGACGCCGACGCGATCTACGGCAAGATCGAGGCCTTCGCGAACTTCGGCTTCGCGGAGAGCCACGCACTGGCGTTCGCGCTCCTCGTCTACGTGAGCTCGTGGCTGAAGCTGCACTACCCGGCCGCGTTCCTCGCCGCGCTGCTCCGGGCGCAGCCCATGGGCTTCTACTCGCCGCACACGCTCACGGCCGATGCCAGACGGCACGGCGTGCGCATCCTCCGCCCCGACGTCCTCCGCTCCGAGGTGCACGCGGGGCTGGAACCGCTCGACCGGGCGGACGCGACGGGCCCGCTCGGCGATCCGGCCCGACGACCGAGCGGTCTGGACGGCTGCCTCGACGCCGAGCAGCCCCCGATCGGCGACTTCGACCGGGCGGCGCCCGACCGCTCCGCCGCGCACCGTCGCGACGCCGGGTTCGCCGTGCGACTCGGGCTCGCCGACGTCGCCTCGATCGGCACGGCGGTCGCCGAGCGCATCGTCGCCGAACGCGAGTCCGGCGGCCCCTATCGCGACATGCCCGACGTGGCGCGCCGCGCCGCCCTCGACACCGAGCAGCTGGAGGCGCTCGCCGCCGCCGGGGCCTTCGAGGCCTTCGGGCTGGCACCGCGCGAGGCGCTCTGGCTCGCGGGCGAGGCCGCGCAGGACCGGGCCGAGTTCCTGCCGGGTTCCGTGGTGGTGGTGCAGCCGCCGCTGCTGCCGATCCTGAGCGAGGCCGAGCAGGTGGTGTACGACCTCTGGGCGACGGGCATCTCCCCCGACGACCATCCGATCCGGCACGCGCGCAACGAGCTCGATGCGCGCGGCGCGGTGCGGATCGACCGGCTGCGGGCGGTGGAGTCGGGCCGCCGCGTCGAGGTCGGCGGGGTCGTCACGCACCGGCAGCGCCCGGCGACCGCCTCGGGCATCACCTTCCTGAACCTGGAAGACGAGTCGGGCACCCTCAACGTCATCGCCGGCGTCGGCGTCTGGAACCGCTACCGCCGCATCGCGCGGGAGGCGCCGGCGATGGTCGTGCGAGGCATCCTGGAGCGGAGCCCGGAGGGGGTGACGAATCTCGTCGTCGACCGGTTCGAGCAGCTCATCGTCACGGCGCCGCACCGCTCCCGGGACTTCCGATGACGGGTCGCCGCGTCTCGCGCGGCCGTCGTCGTGTCTCCGCCCGAGGGCGGGCGCGGTCGGATACCCTCGACCGGTGCCCGCCACCCCGCCCTTCGGATCCGACCCCCACGACCGCTACGGCAGCGATGTGCTCGCCGGCGACTGGAAGGCCAGGGGGCGCACCACGATCCCCGAGGTCGCGGCCGAGCGGGATCTGGTGGTGGAGCTCGCCGAGTCCGGATTCTGCGGGGCGATCCTCGGCATCGAGCAGGGCAACGTCGTGCTCGAGGACCGATTCGGCGGGCGCCGGCTGTTCCCCCTCGGGCACGGCTTCCTCCTCGACGGCCGAGCGGTTCGGCTCGTCGCGCCGAAGCCCAAGGTCCAGACCGGGCGCCTGCGCACCGCCTCGGGGTCGTTCGTCGCCGAGGCGGGGCCTGCGAAGGTCGCGCTGCCGAGCCGGATCTTCGTCGAGGGTCGCCACGACGCCGAGCTCGTCGAGAAGATCTGGGGCGCCGACCTGCGGGTCGAGGGGGTCGTCGTCGAGTACCTCGAGGGCGTCGACGTGCTGCCGGAGACGCTCGCCGAGTTCCGCCCCGGGAAGGGACGCAAGGTCGGCGTGCTCGTCGACCACCTCGTGCCCGGCTCGAAGGAGCAGCGCATCGCCGACGCCGTCGCCCGCGGCCCGCATGGAGCGCATGTGCTCGTCGTCGGGCACCCGTACATCGACGTCTGGCAGGCGGTGAAGCCGCAGCGGCTCGGCGTGGAGGCGTGGCCCGTCATCCCCCGCGGCACCGAGTGGAAGCACGGCATCTGCGCGGCGTTCGGCTGGCCGCACGCCGAGCAGGCGGACATCGCGCGTGCCTGGCAGCACATCCTCGGCCGGGTGCGCGGCTACGGAGACCTGGAGCCGTCGTTGCTCGGCCGGGTCGAGGAGCTGATCGACTTCGTGACCGCGCCCTGACGGCGACCTCTCCGTCAGGGCGGCGGCCGTCCGGCTCAGACCGAGAAGCCGCCGTCGCTGTGGATGAGCTGCCCGGTGATCCACCGGCCGTCATCCGAGACCAGGAAGCGCACGAGCCGCGCGGCGTCCTCCGGGGTGCCGAGGCGGCCGCTCGGCTGGGCGGCGGTGAGCGCGGCGCGGGTGTCGTCGTCCATCCAGCCCGTGTCGACCGGGCCCGGGTTCACGACGTTCGAGCGGATGCCGAGGCCGCCGAGCTCGCGCGCCGCTGCGATGACGATCCGGTCGAGCGCGCCCTTGCTCGCCCCGTAGGGCAGATTGCCGACGGTGTGGTCGCTCGTGAGCGCGACGATGCTGCCGCCGCCGTGCGGGAGCTGCGCGGCGAACGAGCGGATCAGGAGCCAGGCGGCCCGCGTGTTCACCGCGAAGTGCTGGTCGAAGCTCTCGAGCGTGGTGTCCAGCAGTCCGGAGTCGACGCTGTAGGCGTGCGAGAGCACGAGCGCCGTGACCGGACCGAGCTCCGCGCCGACCTCGGCGAGGAGGCGGGCGGGGGCGTCCGGGTCGGCGAGGTCGGCGTCGATCCGCACCGTCCGCGCCCCGTGCGCGACGAGCTCCCGCTCGAGCGCGTCCGGATCGCGGTCGGGGTCGCCGCCGAAGGGCACCTCCCGGTCGCGCTCGGCGGAGCTCGTCACGGCCACGTCCCAGCCGGCCTCCGCGAGGGCGACGGCGATCGCGTGGGCGATGCCGGTGCGGCGTCCGGCACCGGTGACGAGTGCGACGGGCATTGCGACCTCCTTCATGCCGCCCGCTCGGCGGCACGAGTCGCCACGCTAGCCGATCGTGGTGCCGAAGGCGAGGCCGAGCACGTAGGTGACGGCTGCGGCGCCGAGCCCGATCGCGAGCTGGCGGAGGGCGCGCTTGAGCGGCGAGGCGCCGGAGAGGAGCCCCACGGTCGCGCCCGTCGCGAGGAGCGCGATGCCGACGAGCACGGTGGCCAGCAGGACGGCGGGGAGCCCGGTCATCCCGAACAGGTACGGCAGCACTGGGATGAGCGCCCCGGAGGCGAAGAAGCAGAAGCTCGAGATCGCGGCGGAGAGTCCCGTGCCGACGGCCTCGTCGTCGTGCTCGGCGACGCCGAGCGCGTCGGTCGGCGTCGGGTGCTGCTCGACGGCGTGCACGCGCGCGACGACGAGGGCGGCGTGCTCGGCGGCCTCCTCGGGTTCCATGCCGCGGGCGCGGTAGACGAGGGCGAGCTCGTTGGCGTCGATGTCGAGGTCGGGTAGCGCTTCGCGCGCGCTCGGGTCGGGGGCGGATGCCTCGAGCAGCTCGCGCTGCGACCGCACGGACACGTACTCGCCGGCCCCCATCGAGAGGGCGCCGGCGAGGAGTCCCGCCACCCCGGTGAAGAGGACGACCGGCGCGGGGACCCCGGTCGCGCCGATGCCGAGCACGAGCGCCAGGTTGGAGACGAGCCCGTCGTTCGCGCCGAACACGGCGGCGCGGAAGGTGCCGGCGAGACGGCGTCGGCCGCGGGCGGCGAGGCCCCGCACGACCTCGCCGTGGATGCGCTCGTCCGCGGCCATCGCTGCGGTCGCGTCGGGGTCGCTCGCGTACGGGGAGCGGGCCTCCGCCCGCTGGGCGAGGGCGAGGACGAAGATGGATCCGAAGCGCCGGGCGAGGGCGCCGAGCATCCGGGTGCGGATGTCGGCGCGCGGCACGCCCTGCTCGTCGCCGCCGAGGAGACGGAGCCAGTGCGCCTCGTGGCGTCCCTCCGCTGCGGCGAGGGCGAGCAGGATCTCCCGCTCCTCCCCCTCGCGGCGCGCGGCCAGCTCCCGGTAGACGGCGGCCTCGGCTCGCTCGTCGGCCAGGTAGCGGCGCCATCTGGCGCGATCTGCGGCGGTGCCCTGCGGCTCGCTCATGCTGCTCCTTCTCGCGGGCGCACGACTCGCCCGTGCAGCCCGCGCCATCGCGTGGGCCGCGTTCGCGGCCTCAGCAAAGCTACCGGTGGCGCCGGTCGGATCGGCCCGAAACGGCGGGATTCGCAGCATTTCGGATTCCCGAACGTCCTTCGGTGCGCCGAAGCGTCGGGGTGGCCCCGACTACCGCGATCACCCGACGAGGTGCTGCCAGCCGTCGCCCGAGGCGTACTCGAAGATGAGGTTCGTCTCGGTGTGCGCGACGGCGGGGTGGCCGGTGAGGTGCGCGAGCACGAACTCGCGCAGCTCCTCGGCGTCGCGGGCGGCGACGTGCAGGAGGTAGTCCTCGGCTCCGGCCATGTGGAAGACGGCGAGGACGCCGGGAAGGTGCGGCACCGCCTGGCGGAAGGCGTCGATCTCGCTCCGGTCGTGCTTCACGAGGCGGACGGCGATGAGCGCCTGCAGCGAGACGCCGAGCGCGGCGAGGTCGACGTCGACGCGGAAGCTCCGGATGATGCCGAGGCTCTGCAGACGGCGGAGGCGGAGCGACACCGTCGATTCGGCGACTCCGACCTCCGCGGCGAGGGCCGCGCCCGAGGCGCGGGCGTTCGAGGAGAGCGCCGCGATGAGCGCCCGGTCGACGCGGTCGAGTTCGGCTTTCTGCGCCATCGCTCTGTCCTCTCGGTCGAAGATCGATGAATCTGCGACTCAAGATACCAGTTCGCGAGTTTCTGCGACACTACTTGCCGATTCTCGCAGATCCTGCTTCATTGGCGGAATGCAGACACCGACGTCCCGCTTCGAGACCCGCGCCGTCCACGCTGGAATGGACGGGGTGCGCGAGCTCGGCTCCCATGTTCCTCCACTCGACCTCTCCACGACGAATCCGCTCCCCTCCGTCGAGCTCGGCGGGCTGTCGTACGAGGAGCTCGCCGGCGGCCAGGATCTCGGCGCCGATCGCTCCGCCGTCTACCAGCGGCTCTGGCAGCCCGGCGTCGCGCGGTTCGAGTCCGCGCTCGCGGAGCTGGAGGGCGCCGAGGGCGCCGTCGCTTTCGCGAGCGGGATGGCGGCGCTCTCGGCGCTCCTCATCGCCTCCGCGAGCGCCGGTCGCCCGCACATCGTCGCCGTGCGCCCGCTGTACGGCGGCACCGATCACGTGCTCGACACCGGGCTGCTCGGCACCGAGGTGACGTGGGCGACCGTGCACGAGGTCGCCGCGGCGATCCGACCCGAGACGGGACTCGTCGTCGTCGAGACGCCCGCGAACCCCACGCTCGAGCTCGTCGATCTGGCCGTGCTCGCCCGGGCGGCCGGGACGGTGACGCTGCTCGTCGACAACACCTTCGCGACCCCGGTGCTGCAGCGACCGCTCGAGCACGGCGCGAGCCTCGTGCTGCACAGCGCCACCAAGTATCTCGGCGGGCACGGCGACGTCATGGGCGGAGTGATCGCCGGCGACGCGGAGTGGGTCGGCCGGCTCCGGCGCGTGCGCGCGCTCACGGGCGGTCTCCTGCATCCCTTCGCGGCGTACCTGCTGCACCGCGGCCTGCGCACGCTTCCGGTGCGCGTGCGCGCCCAGCAGGCGACCGCGGGCGAGCTCGCGGAGCGCCTCGCCGCGCACCCCGCCGTCGCGGCCGTGCACTACCCCGGGCTCCCGGGGCAGGATCCGGCCGGCCTCATCGGGCGGCAGCAGTCGGGGCCCGGCGCGATCATCGCGCTCGATCTGGCGGGCGGCTTCTCGGCAGCGCAGCGCTTCGTCGAGGCCTGCGAGCTCGTCACGCACGCGGTCTCCCTCGGCGGCGTCGACTCGCTCGTGCAGCACCCCGCGTCGCTCACCCACCGGCCGGTCGCGGGCGAGGCGAAGCCGGCAGCGGGCGTCGTGCGGCTCTCGATCGGGCTCGAGCACGTCGACGACCTCGCCGACGACCTGCTCCGCGCGCTCGACGCGGCCTCCTTCGCCGACGGCGACGCGAGCCGGGAGCCGGTCGTGCTCGCGGGTGCCCGCGACTGAGGCGTCCCGCCCCGGGCGAGCGGCGATCGACCCCGGCGTGCCGGGGCGTCAGCGGGCGCCGAGCCGCTTCCGCACGAACTCGATGCGGGCCTGGAGCTGGGTGACGGTCGCCTGGGCGACGGCAGGACCGCCGCAGACGCGCCTGAGTTGCGCGTGCACCTGCGAGTGCGGCTCGCCCGTCTGCCGCGCCCAGAGGCCGACGAGGCTGTTCAGGAGCGCCCGCTGCTCCTTCAGCGTGCGGTACAGCGCGACGGGTTCGGCGTGCTCCTCGTCGGCGACGGTCTGCTTGCGCCGCTCGCCCGCACGGCGGGCCTGGCGCGCCTGGCGGTGCCGGAGGAGCTCGGATACCTGCTCCGGCTCCAGCAGACCGGGGATGCCGATGAAGTCGAACTCCTCGTCGCTGCCGGGCTCCGCGAGCGTGCCGAACTCGGTGCCGTCGTACACGACCCGGTCGAAGGTGGCGTCGGAGGCGATCGCCTGCCAGGTGAACTCCGCCGACAGCTCGTCGGACGCCTTCTCCTCGCGGTTGGCCGCTTCGAGCAGGCCGTCTTCCAGGCCCGGGTCGTCGCCGCCGTCGCCGTCGCGCCGGTCGAGGGCGTGATCGCGCTGGCGCTCGAGCTCGCTCGCGAGCGCCATCAGCACCGGGACGTTGGGCAGGAACACCGAGGCAGTCTCACCGCGGCGGCGGGCGCGCACGAAGCGCCCGATCGCCTGGGCGAAGAAGAGCGGGGTCGAGGAGCTCGTCGCGTACACGCCGACGGCGAGCCGCGGCACGTCGACGCCCTCCGACACCATGCGCACCGCGACCATCCACCGGCTCGTCGACGCCGAGAACGCCTCGATGTTCGCCGAGGCCTCCTTGTCGTCGGAGAGCACCACCGTGACCGGCTCGCCGCAGATCTGCTCGAGCTGCTGGGCGTACGCGCGGGCGACGGTCTGGTCGGTCGCGAGCACGAGCCCCCCGGCATCCGGGATCGACTGCCGGACCTCGCTCAACCGGCGGTTCGCCGCCTGCAGCACGGCCGGGATCCACTCCCCGCTCGGTTCGAGCGCCGTGCGCCACGCGGCGGAGGTGATGTCCTTCGTGTTGTCCTCGCCGAGACGGGCCTCCATCTCGTCGCCCGCCTTCGTGCGCCAGCGCATGTGGCCGGCGTAGACCATGAAGATGACGGGACGGACGACCCCGTCGGCGAGCGCCCGGTCGTAGCCGTAGGCGTAGTCGGTGCGTGAGACGCGGATGCCCTTCGCGTCGGGCGCGTAGTCGACGAACGGGATGGGCGCGGTGTCGCTGCGGAACGGGGTGCCGGTGAGCGAGAGGCGCTTCGTCGCCGGCTCGAAGGCCTCGCGGATGGCGTCGCCCCAGGAGAGCGTGTCGCCGCCGTGGTGCACCTCGTCGAGGATGATGAGACTCCGGCCGGACAGGGTGAGCTCGCGATGCAGCGCGGGGCGCATGGCGACCTGCGCGTAGGTGACGGCGACGCCGTGGAAGTGGCGCGCCGAACGGCCGTGGGCGTTGCGGAACCCGGGATCGAGGCGGATGCCGACGCGGTCGGCGGCGTCGGCCCACTGCCGCTTCAGGTGGTCGGTGGGGGCGACGACGGTGATGCGGTCGACGATGCGACGGGCGCGGAGCTCCGCGGCGAGCCGCAGCGCGAAGGTCGTCTTGCCGGCGCCGGGGGTCGCAGCGGCGAGGTAGTCGCGCGGGAGCTCGGCGAGGTAGTGCTCGAGCGCCTCGGCCTGCCAGGCGCGCAGCTTGGAGGCGGTGCCCCAGGCGGCGCGCTCGGGATAGGACGGTGAGAGGTGCTCGGCGGCCGAGGTGCCCGGGTGGGCGCCGTTCGGAATCACTGAGCTCATGAGGATACGAGGCTACCCGAGGCATCCGACACGAGCGAAGCCGCACCGCCGACCGGGCCTGGCGCGGCGACGACGCCGGCCCGATTGCCGCGGTGCGTCGGCGGCGTGTGCAGAATGGAGGAATGCCAGTCGGAGGAACGTCACACGAATCCACGCCGCCAGCGACGTCCGCGCAGCGCCATCCCTGGTCCCGCTACGTCGCGCTCGGCGACTCCTTCACCGAGGGGATCGGGGATCCCGAGCCCACGGTTCCCGGCGGACATCGCGGCTGGGCCGACCGAGTCGCCGAGGTGCTCGCGCAGGGCGACGACGACTTCGCCTACGCGAACCTCGCCATCCGCGGACGCCTCATCCAGCAGATCATCGACGAGCAGATCGAGCCCGCGCTCGCGCTGCGGCCCGACCTCATCACGATCTCCGCCGGCGGGAACGACGTCATCCGGCCCGGCACCGACCCGGACGAGATCTCCGCCCGCTTCGAGTACGCCGTCGAGCGGCTCTCCCGCGACCGCGCCACGATCGTGCTGTTCACGGGGGTCGACGTCGGCTTCTCCCCCGTGTTCCGCGGCATCCGCGGCAAGGTCGCGATCTACAACGAGAACCTGCGCGCCATCGCGGCGAAGCACGACCTGCTCGTGGCCGATCAGTGGGCCCTCACGGAGATCCAAGACCAGCGGATGTGGGCCCCCGACCGGTTGCACCTGAACGCGCTCGGCCATCACACCGTGGCGCGCATGGTGCTCGCGACCCTCAACGTCGAGAACGAGCTGGAGCCCTCGACTCCGGAGCCGCTGCCCGCCCGGAGCTGGCGCACCGCTCGTGTCGAGGACCTCGCCTGGGCGCGGGAGTACCTCGTGCCGTGGGTCGTCCGGCGCATCCGGCACCAGTCGTCCGGCGACTCGGTGACGGCCAAGCGACCGGCTGCCGGCCCGTACGCCGCGAACGAAGAGCGCGCCGCCGACTGACCCGGCCGCCCGCGGAGCGCGGCCCGATCAGTCGTGCCGCGCGGCGACCGGTGCGTCGAGCGCGCCCGGGTTGCCGAGCCGCCACCACGGGCCCGGATCCTCGACCGAGGCGTCGAGCCGCAGCGGGACGACGACCGATCGCGAGCCCGCCGTGACCGTGGCGCTGCCGACCTCGGTGCCGTCGGCGGCCGTGGTGATCGACTCCGCGTCCACGGACACCTCGACGGGCGTGTCGCTCCAGACGAGGAGCCGCGCGGCTTCGCTCGCCTCGGCGTGGGCGGTCTGCCCCCACGGGGTCGCATAGCTCGCGAGATCGGTGCCCTCGTCGAATGCGGTGACCTCGCGGAACCCGGGTGCGACGCTGTCGAGCAGCGCGGCGACCGCCGCCCGGAGGCTCGCGTGGTCGGGGGCTCCGAGGAGCACCCCGACGATCGTGACGGACTCCTCGCCGACCGTGACGTCCGCGGAGAAGAGCAGATTGGCGGCGTCGTCGGTCGTGCCCGTCTTGATGCCGTCCACGCCGCGGCTGCCGAGGAGCTTGTTGGAGTTCTCGATCGGCCCGAGCTCGGGGAGCTCGACCTCCTGCGTCGCGACGATCGCCGCGACGACGGGGTTCTCGAGCGCGAGTTCACCGAGCCGCACGAGCTCGGCCGGGGTGCTGGTGTTGTCGAGCGAGAGCCCGCTGGAGTCGGCGATGGCGGTGTGCGCGAAGCCGTGGTCGGCGAGCCAGGTCCGCGCCCGCTCGAGGAACGCTTCCTGGGAGCCGAACGCCCAGTTCGAGATCGAGATCGCGTAGTTGTTCCCGGAGGGCAGCAGCATCGCCTCGAGGCTCTGCACGAGGGTGAGCGAGATGCCGGGCTCCACCGGGGCGACCGAGCCGTTCTGGGCGATCATGTCCCAGTAGAGCTCGACGTCCGCCTCCGTGTAGGCGATGTCCGGACCGCCCTCCCCCGCCGCGACGGGATGCTCGTCGAGCACGACGAGCGCGGTGATGATCTTCGTGATGCTCGCGGTCGGCAGGGCGGCATCCGCGGAGCCGGTGGCGAGGAGCCCGTCGAAGCCGACGGCGCCGACCGCGTAGCCGCCGAAGCCGGGGAGCGCGAGCTGCTGGGCCGCGGCGGCGACCGGCTGCGGCGCCGTGACGAGCGGGACCGCTGCCGGGATCGGAGCGCCGAGCGCCCGTCCCGCGTAGACGCCGCCCGAGACGAGCAGCGCGAGGACGAGCGCGAGGGCGCTGAAGACGACGATCCGGCGGCGGCGGTACAGTTTCGCCCTGGCGAGCCGTGCCGCGGCGGCGTCGGAGCCGCCCGCGGGGTCGGCGGGGCGGTCGCCCGTGAGCGCGGCGTCGGACTCGGCCTCGCGGCCGGGAGCGTGGGTCGTCATCGCCTGCGAGCCTAGCCGCCGGAGCCGTGCCCGAGCTGGAGATCGGTCAGCGCGTACAGGACGACGGCCGCGGCGGCGGCGACGTTCAACGAGTCGACCTCGTGCAGCATCGGGATCGTGACGATGCGGTCGGCCGCGGCGAGGGCGCGCCGGCTGAGGCCGTCGCCCTCCGCGCCGAAGACGAGTGCGAGGCGCTCCGGCGGATCCGCCGCGAGGGCGCGCAGCGACACCGCGTCGTCGGCGAGCGCGAGGGCCGCGATCTCGAAGCCGTGGCCGTGCAGGAGCGGCACGGCCTCGTCCCAGTCCGGCAGGCGCGTCCACGGCACCTGGAAGACGGTGCCCATGCTCACCCGGACGCTCCGCCGGTACAGCGGGTCGGCACAGCGCGGGCTGACGAGCACCGCGTCGGCGCCGAGTCCGGCGACGCTGCGGAAGATCGCCCCGACGTTCGTGTGATCGACGATGTCCTCGAGCACCACCACCCGCCGGGCGCCGCGGAGCAGCTCGGCGGGGTCGGGCAGCTCGGGGCGCTCGAAGGCGGCGAGGGCGCCGCGATGCACCCGGTAGCCGGTGATCTCCTCCAACTGGGCGGCGTCGGCGAGGTGGACGGGCACGTCGTACGCCGCGAGCAGCGGCTCGAGGCCGGGGAGCCACTTCTCCTCCATCAGCACGGAGCGGGGCCGGTGGCCCGCCGCGAGCGCGCGGGCGATGACCTTCGCGGACTCGGCCAGGTAGATGCCGCGCTCCGGTTCGGCGGTGCTGCGGAGTGCGACGTCGGTCAGGTTCGCGTAGTCGGCGACGGCGTCGGATGCCGCGTCGCGCACTCGTTCGATGTGCAAGTGGTCCTCCCGGAGGTCCAGCCTGCCACCCGAGGAAACAAACTGGAAAAGTGCGGCGTTTACCATCGTGGGACACGGGCTGGTCGCAGCCGTGGAAGGGAGCCCTGTGAGCACCAGCACTGCGGAGCCGATCGTGGCGGGCATCGAGCGCGCCGTCGAGGTGCTCGGCGCCGGAAGGGTGGCCGTGCTCACGGGCGCCGGGGTGAGCACCGACTCGGGCATCCCCGACTACCGCGGCGAGGGCGCGCCGCGTCGCACGCCGATGACGTTCCAGACCTTCCTCGGCTCCGAACCGGCGCGGAAGCGCTACTGGGCGGGCAGCCACCTCGGCTGGCGCTCCTTCGGCTCCGCGCGGCCGAACGGCGGGCATCTCGCCCTCGCCCGTCTCGAGGCGGCCGGCGTCGCGACGGGGATCGTCACGCAGAACGTCGACGGTCTGCACCGTCGCGCGGGGAGCCGCCGCGTCGTCGAGCTGCACGGCGGCATGGACCGCGTCGTGTGCCTCGCCTGCGGCCAGCTCTTCGCCCGGGAGGCGATCGCCGAGCGGCTGACGACACTGAACCCCGGGCTCGAACCGGAGCTCGAGCGCGCGGTGCGCACGAACCCCGACGGCGACGTCGAGGTCGACGACGTCGCGGACATGCGCATCCCGGAGTGCACCGTCTGCGGCGGCATGCTGAAGCCCGACGTCGTGTTCTTCGGGGAGTTCGTGCCGGTCGAGACGTTCCGCTCCGCAGCGGGCGTCGTCGAGGCGGCCGATTCGCTCCTCGTCGCCGGCAGCTCGCTCGTCGTGAACTCCGGCATCCGCCTCATCGAGCTCGCCCGTCGTCGCCGGCTGCCGATCGTGGTCGTGAACCGCGGCGAGACGAAGGGCGACGGCCGCGCGACGGTGAAGATCGACGCCGGCACCACCGAGACCCTGACCGCGATCGCCGATGCCCTCGCGTCGTGAAACCGATGCCCTCGCGTCGTGAACACGCGGGCGCATCTGCGAGCATGGTCGGATGACCGAGCTCAGCAGGGTGCCGCTCCAGCCCGTCACGATCGCGCTCGTCCGGCACGGCGAGACCGACTGGAACCGTGAGCGGCGCATCCAGGGGCTCACCGACATCCCGCTGAACGACACCGGGCGGCGACAGGCTGCCGCGACCGCGGAGGCGCTCCGCGACGAGCCGTGGGATGCGATCTACGCGAGCCCGCTCGCGCGCGCGGCCGAGACGGCGTCGATGATGGCGGCCGGGCTCGGCCTCGCCGAGCCGGTGCACGTGCCGGAGCTCGTCGAGCGTCGCCACGGCGCGCTCGAGGGGCTCGACCCCGCGGGCCGCGCCGAGCTCGAGGCGTCGGCTGCGACGATCGAGGGGCTCGAACCGCGGTCGGCGGTCATCGAACGCAGCTCCGCGGCGCTGCTCGCGCTCGCCCGGCGGCATCCCGGCGGACGGGTGCTCGCAGTCGCGCACGGCGGCGTCATCCACTCGCTCATCCTGCACCTCAGCGACTGGACCCTCCCCGGTCCCGGCTACCGCATCGACAACGGATCGGTGCATCTCGTGCGGGTCGTCGACGAGGCGCTCGAGCTCGTCGAGCCCGAGCGGCTCACCGGCACCGGAGACTGACTCCTCGCGCGTCCGTGCGCTGCCGCAACGCACGACGTGCGTCGAGACAGGTCGGGCGTGGCGCCAGGGCGCAGCGGCACCGGGGCTCAGCGGCGCCGGGACTCAAGGGCGACTGGGCTCAGCGGCGCCGATGCGAGCGGCCGCGACCGCCCTGCTCCGCGACGGTGCGCTGCATGAGCTCCAGGAGCCGCTCCGCCGACGCGGCCCAGGTGTACTGCGCCGCCTGCGCGACCGCGAGCTCCGAGCGCCGCTCCCAGGCCTCGTCGCGCTCGAGCTCGTCGAGCGCGCGGACGAGGTCGCCGGGGTCGGCCGGGTCGAAGTAGCTGGCGGCGTCGCCGCCGATCTCCCGGAAGATCGGGATGTCGCTCACGACGATGGGGGTGCCGAGCCGCATCGCCTCGACGAGCGGGATGCCGAAGCCCTCCGCGCGCGAGGCGTGCACGAGCGCGGTCGCGCCCGCGAGCAGCTCCGCGTACTCCTCGTCGCTGACCCCGTCGTGGAACACGATGCGGGCGTCGGGCGCCAGCCGGGTGAGCCGGCGCCGCTCCTCGTCGTCGATGCGGCTGAGCAGGTGCAGCTCGTGGTCGGGCAGCTTCGCCGCCGCCCGGACCAGCGTGTCGACGCCCTTGTACGGCATGAACGAGCCCATGTAGACGAGGCGCGGACGGGCGGGCCGCCGCCGCGGCAGCTCGGGTCGGCCGAGCTCGTCCGCCGCGTTCGGCACGACGGTGACCTCGCGGTTCGTGAGGCGGTGCTCGGCGATGAGCCCCGCGGTCGTCTCCGACACGGTGACCACGCGATCTGCGCGGTTCAGCAGCACCCGCTGCGGCCACCACGCGAGGTGGTAGAGGCGCCAGAGGATCCGCACCGGCCACGGCAGGTTCCGCGGCGGCGTGCGGTTCTCGTAGTAGATCAGGTCGTGGAGGGTGAGCAGCAGCCGGTAGTCGCGGCCGAGCGAGCCCATCGTCTGCATCGGCGAGAAGACGAGGTCGGGCTTCAACCGCTTCACCTGCAGCGCCACGAACGGTTCGAGCGGGCTCGTCGGCCCGCTGACGAGCTGCCAGGGCAGCTCGGGCAGGAGCTCCAGCTGGCGGTGGTCGTTGATGAGCATGGTGACCGGATGCCGCTTGCCGAGCTCGCCCACGAGGCCGGCCGTGAACCGGCTGATGCCGTCGTGCTGCCCGATGCGGGTGTACCTGCAGTCGAAGACGATCCTCACGCGGCCGCTCCGTGCGGCACGAAGCCGAGGATCCGGCGGGCGGCGTCGCCCGGCGCCTCGTAGTGGATGAGGTGCCCGACCTCGGGGATCACTTCGAGCCGCGCGTCGGGGAAGCGCTCGACGAGCACGTGCTGCGCCGCGATCGGGGTGATGTCGTCGCGCTCGGCGGCGACGAGGAGCACCGGGACGTCGATCCGCGGGGCGTACTCGCGCACGTCGTGGCTGACGGAGGCGCGGAACGCTTCCAGCAGGCTGTCGCGGTCGCTGAACGCGGAGAAGTAGCGGTCGTGCTGATCGTGGATGAAGCGGCGGAGCTCGCGCGAGCGCGTCTTCGCCATCGTCACGCTCATCACGCGCACGATCGCCCGGCTCTTCAGCACGGCGAAGCCGGCCCGCTCCGGGAGGGCCGCGGCGGCCCGGTAGTACGCGACGGCGAGACGGGTCATGATGCCGCGGGGACCCTCGAGCGCCGGTGCGCCGATCGGGTTCACGAGCACGAGCCGCTCCGGGCGCAGCCCGCCCGCGACGGCCGCGGAGGCCACGATCGAGCCGAAGGAGTGCCCGAGCAGCGTGTACGCGCCGCCGAGGGACAGCGACTCGATGAACGCCGACAGCCACGCGGCATAGCCGTCGATGTCGTGGGCGCCCGCGAGCGGCTCGGACTCGCCGAAGCCGGGCAGGTCGGGCGAGATGATGCGGAAGCCGGGCAGGTTCGCGACGATGGGCTCGAGGCCGTGATGGTCGCCGCGGAAGCCGTGGACGAACACGATCACGGGTGCGCCGGGCTCGCCGTACTCCCACCACGCGGTCGTCGTGCCCAGCACGGTGGCGCGGTGTTCGCGCACGGGGATGCGCTCGAGCAGGGCGGCGTACGGCGAGGGGGTCATCCTCTCCAGTCTACGGCGCGGCTCGCCCGAGCTGTCGGAGGCCGCACGTAGGGTGACGCCATGATCGATGCCACCGCCGACTGGGCCGACACCCTCGCCGTCTTCGACCTCGAGACCACGGGCATCGACATCGATACGTGTCGCATCGTGACCGCCTACGTCGGCGTGCTCGATCGCGAGGGCCGGGTGATCGAGCAGCGCAGCTGGCTCGCCGATCCGGGCGTCGAGATCCCGACCGCGGCGAGCCTCATCCACGGCGTCTCCACCGAACGGGCGCGGGCCGAGGGCATGCCGGCGGCGCGCGCGGTCGCGGAGATCGTGGCCGCCCTCGCCGACGCCGCCGCCCGCGGCCTGCCGATCGTCGCCTACAACGCCGCGTACGACCTCTCGGTGCTGTCGCGCGAGGCCGAGCGCTACGGCACCACTCCCCTGCCCGGGCCCTGGCCCGTCATCGACCCGCTCGTCATCGACAAGGCGGTCGACCGCTACCGGCGCGGCAAGCGCACCCTGACGGCCGCCGCGGCGCACTACGGGGTCGAACTCGTCGACGCGCACGACGCCGGTGCCGACGCGACCGCGGCGGGCCGGGTGGCGCAGGCGATCGCCCGCGCATACCCGGAGGTCGCGGCGCTCGCGGCGGCGGAGCTGCACGAGCGCCAGGTCGAGTGGGCGAGGCTCCAGGCCGAGAGCTACCAGGACTGGCGCCGGCGCAACGGGGAGCCGGAGTTCGTCGCGGTCGGGGCCTGGCCGCTGCGCTGAGCGCGTGCTCGCCCGCGGAACCGGTCACGCGACCTCCCGGCCAGGGGGCATCCCGGCCTGCCACGGGGCATCCCGCTGAGGCCCGTCCCTGGTCTCCCCGTCGCGGGCACCCCGGGAACGACGAACGGGCGGGCGACCCGAAGGTCGCCCGCCCGTGTCGCGACGGTCTTAGTTGGAGCCGCCGAAGCCCTTGAAGCGCTGGTTGAACTTCTCGACGCGGCCGGCCGAGTCCATGATGCGCTGCTTGCCCGTGTAGAACGGGTGCGACTCGCTCGAGATCTCGACGTCGATGACCGGGTAGGTGACACCGTCGAGCTCGATCGTCTTGTCGCTCGTCGCGGTCGAACGCGTGAGGAACGTGGCGCCCGACGCCAGGTCGCGGAAGACGATGGCGTTGTACTCGGGGTGGATGTCGGTCTTCATGAAGACTTCCTTGATCAGTAGTCGAGATGGATGGGGATTCCGCCGCCGCGGCCGACCGCCCGGTTGGCGCAGTACGACGGCAGGGAAGCTCGGTGGCCCTCGGGCCAGCTCACGAGTTTAGCAGATGCAGCGGGAAGCCGCCCTCAGGCGGTCGCCCGCGCGGCGAAGCGGCCGTCGTTCTCGCTCAGCTCGATCGGGAGGCCGAAGGTCTCGCTGAGCGTCTCGGCGGTGAGCGCCTCGCCGAACGGGCCGGATGCCACGACCTGGCCCTGCTTCAGGAGCAGCGCGTGCGTGAAGCCCTGCGGGATCTCCTCGACGTGGTGGGTGACCATCACGATCGCCGGGGAGGCGCTCGAGGAGGCGTAGCCGCCGAGGAGGCCGACGAGCTCCTCCCGGGCGCCGAGGTCGAGGCTCGCGGCCGGCTCGTCGAGCAGCAGGAGCTCGGGGTCGGTCATCACGGCACGGGCGATCTGCACGCGCTTCTGCTCGCCGTCGGAGAGGCTGCCGAAGCGGCGGTCGGCGAAGCGCTCGAGGCCCCACTCGGAGAGGACCCGCTGCGCGCGGCGGAGGTCGATCTCCTCGTACTCCTCGTTCCAGCGGCCGGCGACGGAGTACGCCGCGGTCAGCACGACGTCGAGCACCGTCTCGGTCTTCGGGAGCTTGCGGGCCATCGCCGAGGAGGCGAAGCCGATCATCGGCCGGAGCTCGAACACGTCGACCTTGCCGAGCGACTCGAGGAGCACCTCGGCCTCGCCGGAGCTCGGGTGCATCGCCGCGGCGGCGATCTGGAGCAGCGTGGTCTTGCCGGCGCCGTTCGGGCCGAGGACGACCCAACGCTCATCGGCCCTGACCGTCCAGTCGATCCCGTCGAGAATGGTGTTCCCGTCGCGGACCACCGACACATCGCTGAACTTCAGAACCGTGCTCGCCATGCGATCCATGCTATCGGCAGCGGGAGGGCCCGACGGCCCACCGCCGCGCCCCCGTCAGCGGGCGAGCGCGTCCCGATACACCTCGCGGGTGCGCTCGGCGATCGCCGTCCACCCGAAGTGCTCCTCCGCCCGGACACGGCCCGCGGCGCCGAGCCGCCTCGCCTCCGCCGGATCGGCGAGGACGCGCTCGAGCGCGGCGGCGAGATCGGCGACGTAGCGTTCCGGGTCGAGCGGGGTGCCGGTGCCGTCGTCGGCCTGCTCGATCGGGACGAGGACCCCGGTCACGCCGTCCGCCACCACCTCGGGGATGCCGCCGGTGGCGGTGCCGACGACGGCGGCGCCGCAGGCCATCGCCTCGAGGTTCACGATGCCGAGAGGTTCGTAGATCGAGGGGCAGACGAACGCGGTCGCCGCGGTCAGCAGAGCGGTGAGCTCGGGCCTCGGGAGGTGCCGGTCGATCCACACGACGCCGTCGCGCTCGCGGCGGAGCTCCTCGACGAGCGCGGTCACCTCGCTCATGATCTCCGCGGTGTCCGGGGCGCCCGCGCAGAGGACGAGCTGCGCCTCCGGAGGCAGGCGCCGGGCGGCGCGGAGGAGGTACGGCAGCCCCTTCTGCCTGGTGATCCTGCCGACGAAGACGATCGCGGGCCGCTCGGGGTCGACGCCGAGCGAGCGGACCAGTGCGGCGTCGTCGTTCGGCGCCCAGTCGTCGAGGTCGATGCCGTTGTAGACGACCTGGACGCGGGCGGGGTCGATCGCCGGGTAGGCGCGCAGGAGGTCTCGGCGCATCCCCTCGCTCACCGCGATCACCGCGTCGGCGTCCTCGAAGGCGGTGCGCTCCGCCCAGGAGGAGAGCCGGTAGCCGCCGCCGAGCTGCTCGGCCTTCCACGGCCGGAGCGGCTCCAGGCTGTGTGCGGTGACGACGTGCGGGATCCCGTGCAGGCGCTTCGCCGTGAACCCGGCGAGGTTCGCGTACCAGGTGTGCGAGTGCACGAGGTCGGCCCCGGCGACGTCGTCCGCCATCAGGAGGTCGACGCCCATGGTGCCGAGCGCGGCGTTCCGCCCGGCGAACTCGACCGGCGGGGTGTACGCGAACGTGCCCTCTTCCTCGCGGGGGGCGCCGAAGCAGCGCACCCGGACGTCGAGGTCGCGGCGGAGCGCGCGCACGAGCTCGGCCACGTGCACGCCGGCCCCGCCGTAGACCTCCGGCGGGTACTCCCTGGTGAGCAGATCGACCAGCATGCCGCCACGCTATCGCAGCGCGGTGGCGCGACGGCGGACTCGGATCGACTCGGAGGGCACGAATCCGGCCCGCGCTCGTTACGCTGGGGACCATGGTTGCGCGCAAGGTCTTCGCGATCGTCCTCGCCGGCGGCGAGGGCAAGCGATTGATGCCCCTGACCGAGGACCGTGCGAAGCCGGCCGTGCCCTTCGGTGGGCAGTACCGCCTGATCGACTTCGCGCTCTCCAACCTGCTGAACTCGGGGCTGCGTCAGATCGTGGTGCTGACCCAGTACAAGTCGCACAGCCTCGACCGGCACGTGTCGCAGACCTGGCGGCTGAGCGGGCTGCTGAACTCCTACGTCGCCTCGGTGCCCGCCCAGCAGCGGCTCGGCAAGCGCTGGTTCTCCGGCTCCGCCGACGCCATCCTGCAGAGCCTGAACCTGATCCACGACGAGCGGCCCGACCTCATCGTCGTGGTGGGCGCCGATCACGTGTACCGCATGGACTTCGCGCAGATGGTCGACGCCCACGTCGAGTCGGGCGCCGCCGCGACGGTCGCGGCCATCCGCCAGCCGATCTCGCTCGCCGACCAGTTCGGCGTCATCGAGGTCGACGCCGAGCAGCCCGACCGCATCTCGCGCTTCCTGGAGAAACCGACCCACCCGGTCGGCCTCCCCGACGCGCCCGGGTCGGTGCTCGCCTCGATGGGCAACTACGTCTTCGACGCCGACGCGCTCATCGAGGCCGTCAAGCGCGACGGCGACCGCGCCGACTCCGGCCACGACATGGGCGGCGACATCATCCCGGCCTTCGTCGAGGAGGGGCGCGCGGGCGTCTACGACCTGCAGCGCAACGACGTCCCCGGCGCCACCGACCGCGACCGCTACTACTGGCGCGACGTCGGAACCATCGACTCGTACTTCGAGGCGCACCAGGACCTCATCTCGGTGCTGCCCGTGTTCAACCTCTACAACCGGGAGTGGCCGATCTTCAGCCAGCAGCTCAACTCGCCTCCGGCGAAGTTCACGAGGGACGCCCGCGGCGCCCTCGGCACCGTCATCGACTCGATCGTCTCGCTCGGCTCGGTCATCTCCGGCGCGCACCTCGAACGCAGCGTCATCGGGCCGTGGGCAATGGTGGGCTCCGGCGCGCACGTGGCGGACTCGATCCTCTTCGACCGGGCCCGGATCGAGGGCGGCGCCACCGTGCGCCGGGCCATCCTCGACAAGGAGGTCGTCGTCGAGGAGGGCGCCGAGGTCGGCATCGACCGTCAGCAGGACCTCGCGCGCGGCTTCATCGTCACCGAGAGCGGCATCACCGTCGTGGGCAAGGGCTCGCGCATCCGGGCTCGCGCGTGAGCGCCGGAGCCCCGGCCGCCTCGCGCGGCCCCCTCGTCGTGCTCGACGCGGACTCGACGCTCATCCGCGAAGAGGCGATCGAACTCCTCGCCGAAGAGGCGGGCACCCTCGCGCACGTCGCGGCGGTCACCGAGCGCGCGATGCGCGGCGAGCTCGACTTCGCGGAGAGCCTTCGCGAGCGGGTGGCGACGCTCGCCGGACTGGATGCCTCGATCCTCCCCCGCGTGCGGGAACGGATGACCCCGACGCCGGGACTCGATCGCTTGATCGCCGGTGTGCACGCGGCCGGTGGGCGCATCGGCGTGGTGTCCGGCGGGTTCCACGAGCTCCTCGACCCGCTCGCCGAGCGGCTCGGCCTCGATCACTGCCGCGCGAACCGGCTGGAGATCGAGGGCGGGCGGTTCACCGGGCGCGTGCTCGGCCCGATCATCGACGCGGAGGCGAAGGCCGTCGCGCTCGCCGAGTGGGCGGCGGAGGGCGGCATCCCGCTCCGGCGCACGGTCGCGGCGGGCGACGGCGCGAACGACCTTCGGATGCTCGAGACCGCCGCGCTCGGCGTCGCGTTCTGCGCGAAGCCCGTCGTGCGGAGCCGGGCCGACGTCGTGATCGACCGTCCGGATCTCTCGCAGTTGTTGCCGCTGGCCGGCCTCGCGGACGCGGGATAGCGCCCCGGCATTCCGGCGCCGGTATCAGGCCGGGTCCACGTCCGAGAAGTCTTCGACCGCGCACGGGCTGGTCCCCTCGAAGAGCACCCCGATGCCGTAGGGATCCGCCAGCGCCAGACGCGACTCCGTGAAGCGCAGCATCCAGCTCCCGTCGGACCAGAGCGCTGCTTCGGGCTCGCCGAACGGCGGCTCGGCGCTCTGCAGCTCGAGGAGCTCCGCTCCGCTCAAGCCGTACTCCACCTCGCGGAGCCGCTGCTGCAGGTACTCGGCGGCGGCGCCGGCGAGCTCCTCGAAGCGGGCGACGACGACGCCCGCGAGCTGCAGTACGTCCTCCCCCGGTCGGGCGACGGGATCCATGATGACGCTCACCGAACGCAGCCGACCGTCTCCTGCGGGCTCGATGCTCGCGGTCCAGCACGCGATCGGCTCGGGCGCGTCGATGCGGACGAACTCGGCACCCGAGACATCCAAGCGGGTCGGGAGATCGACCATGGTCGTCGCGCCTAGTGCCCCATGCCGAGGCCGCCGTCGACGGGGATGACCGCGCCGGAGATGTAGGCGGCGTCGTCGGAGGCGACCCACGCGACGACCTTCGCGACCTCGCTCGGCACGGCGAAGCGGCCCGCGGGGATGTTCTTCTTGTACTCGGCCTGCTGCGCCTCCGGCAGCGCGTCGGTCATGTCCGTCTCGATGAAGCCTGGGGCGACGACGTTCGCGGTGATGCCGCGGGCGCCGAGCTCCCGGGTCAGGGAGCGGGCGATGCCGACGAGGCCGGCCTTCGAGGCGGAGTAGTTCACCTGGCCGGCGGAGCCGTAGAGGCCGACGACGCTCGAGATGAGCACGATGCGGCCGTAGCGGGCCTTGAGCATCCCCTTCGAGGCGCGCTTCACGACGCGGAACGCGCCGCCCAGGTTCGTGTCCACGACCTGCTCGAAGTCCTCGTCGCTCATGCGCATGAGGAGCGTGTCGCGGGTGATGCCCGCGTTCGCGACGACGACCTCGACCGGGCCGAGCTCGGCCTCGATCTCGGCGAACGCGCGGTCGACCGACGCGGAGTCGGTGACGTCGGCACGGACCGTGAGCGAGCCGGCCGGGCCCTCGCCCGAGCGCGCGGTGACGGCCACCCGGTGGCCCTGGGCGAGGAACTCCTCGGCGATCGCGTACCCGATCCCCCGGTTTCCCCCGGTCACCAGCACGGTGCGGCTCGTCGTCATGTCGGCTCCATTCGAGTCGGAAAAGATGGCGGGCCTCGCCCGAGGCCCGTCCCAGCATAGAACGTCGTCCATTCCCGGCATCCGCACGGCCGCGACGGACGTAGGCTTGACGGGAGGAGCGCCGTCAGAGCCCGGCGATCACCATGAAGCAGCAGTCGATCACGTCGCTGCCGCCCTCCCCCGATCAGGAGCGGCGCGCGCGCATGCTCAAGTACACGATCGCGATGACGATCCGCGTGGGGTGCATCTTCGCGATGCTCTTCGCGCAGGGCTGGTGGCTCGTCGTCTTCGCCGCCGGGGCGATCTTCCTGCCGTACGTCGCGGTGGTGCTCGCGAACGCGCAGGGCTCGGGCCGCGCGGGGCAGATCGTCTCCCCCGATCGTGCGCTCCCCGCCGCGCCGACGCGGTACGACGCCGCCGACGGCCGCGCCGAGGGTGGCGCGCACGGCGGCGGCACCGAGGGTGGCGCTCAGCCCGGTGGCGAGGACCGGGGCGACGGCGGCCCCGACTCGCCCCGCGGAGGCGTGGCATGATCGGCGGTCTGGGCGGCGGTCCCGCCGAGGCGATCTGCTCGCGGGCCGGCTGCAATGCGCCCGCCCAGTGGCGCGTCGAGTGGAGCAACCCGCGCATCCACACCGACGGCCGCACCAAGATCTGGCTCGCCTGCGACGCCCACGTCGACTACCTGCGCGGCTTCGTCGAAGCCCGCAGCTTCCCCGTCGCCGTGAGCAGGTTCGCCGCGCCGACCGCCGACCCCGGAGGAGACGAATGAGCCGCTGGCGCTTCCTGATCGCCCCGCGCTGGGCCGGGTATCTCGCGCTGGTGATCGTCTTCGCGATCGTCTGCTCCGCGCTCGGCACCTGGCAATTGAACCGACGGGCGGAGGCCCTCGCCGAGGTCGCCAGGATCGACGCCAACTACGACGCGCAGCCGATCCCGCTCGCGGACGCGCTGCCCGAGCTCGACGCGTTCGACGTCGATCAGCGCTGGCAGGTCGTCGAACTGCGCGGCGAGTACCTCGTCGACGACGAGGTCGTCGTGCGGAACCGGCCGTTCTCGGGCACCACCGGCTTCGAGGTCGTGACACCCTTCCGCCTCGACAACGGCGACGTGTTCATGATCGACCGCGGCTGGGTCGCGCAGAACTCCGACGGCCGGCCGAGCGAAGTCCCGCCGCCGCCGAGCGGCGAGGTCGAGGTGACCGCCCGGCTGAAGGCCGGCGAGGGCCGGATCGCCGGACGCACGTCCACCGGGCGCGAGTTCGCGACGATCGACCTCGAGGAGCTCGCCGATCGCGTGGGCGCACCGAGCTACACGGGGGCGTACGGCATCCTCGTCCAGGACGGCGCGGACGCCGCCGAACCGCCGCTCGCCGCGCCCCGCCCGGAGCGTGACGAGGGCCCGCACCTGTCCTACGCCCTGCAGTGGTACGTCTTCGCGCTGCTCGCCTTCATCGGGCTCGGCTGGGCGGCCAACCAGGAGCGGAAGGCGCGCGAGGAGGCCGGCCTCGACGAGGGCGTGCCGACGGATGCCGCGGCCGGAGCCGCCAGAACCCAGCACCGGGCGCCGCGTCGGAAGGAGCCCGCGAAGCGGGACCACGACGCGGACGCGGAGGACGAGATCCTCGACCGGCGCTGAGCGGCGCGCCGGCGCCGACCCGCGCCGACCGGGCTCAGGCGAGCTCGATGAGCTCCTGGTACTCGGCGCTCCAGTGGTCCTCGACGCCGTCCGGCAGGATCAGCACCCGCTCGGGGTTCAGCGCCTCGACGGCTCCCGGATCGTGCGAGACGAGCACGACGGCGCCCTCGAAGTGCGCGAGCGCGTCGAGGATCTCCTCGCGGCTCGCGGGGTCGAGGTTGTTCGTCGGCTCGTCGAGGAGCAGCACGTTCGCCCCCGAGACGACGATCATCGCCAGCGCGAGACGCGTCTTCTCGCCGCCGGAGAGCACCCCGGCGGGCTTGTGCACGTCGTCGCCCGTGAAGAGGAACGAGCCGAGCACCTTGCGCGCCTCGGTCTCGGTGAGCGCGGGCGAGGCGGACACCATGTTCTCGAGCACGGTGCGCTTGACCTCGATGGTCTCGTGCTCCTGCGCGAAGTAGCCGATGCGCAGGCCGTGCCCGGGCTCGAGCTGTCCGGTGTCGGGCTGGTCGACGCCGGCGAGGATGCGCAGCAGCGTCGTCTTGCCCGCGCCGTTCAGGCCGATGATGACGACCTTCGAGCCGCGGTCGATCGCGAGGTCGACGGCGGTGAAGATCTCGAGCGATCCGTAGCTCTTCGAGAGGTCGGAGGCCTGGAGCGGCGTCCGTCCGCACGCGGCGGGGGTCGGGAACCGCAGCTTCGCGACGCGGTCGACCGCGCGCACCTCCTCGAGCCCGGCGAGGAGCTTGTCGGCGCGCGCGACCATCTGGTGCGCGGCCGCCGCCTTCGAGGCCTTCGCCCCGAACTTCGCCGCCTGCAGGCGCAGCGCGTCGGCCTTCTTCTCGGCGTTGGCGCGCTCCTTCTTGCGGCGCTCCTCGTCGGCGGCGCGCTGGCGCAGGTAGTGCTTCCAGCCCATGTTGTAGACGTCGATGATCGAGCGGTTCGCGTCGAGGTAGAAGACGCGGTTCACGACCTCGCCGACGAGCTCGACGTCGTGGCTGATGACGATCACGCCGCCGCGGTAGTTCTTCAGGAACTCGCGGAGCCAGACCACCGAGTCGGCGTCGAGGTGGTTCGTCGGCTCGTCGAGGATCATCGTCTCGGCGTCGGAGAAGAGGATGCGGGCGAGCTCGATGCGGCGGCGCTGACCGCCCGAGAGCGTCTTCAGCGGCTGGTCGAGGATGCGGTCGGGCAGGTTCAGGTTCGAGGCGATCGATGCCGCCTCGGCCTCCGCGGCGTAGCCGCCGAGCGCCGTGAACCGGTCGGTCAGCGTGCCGTACCGCTTCATCGCCTTCTCGGCGACGGCGGGGTCGTCGGACCCCATCTGCTCGGAGGCCTCGCGCATGCCGAGCACGAGGGTGCCGAGACCGCGGGCGTCGAGGATGCGGGTGCGCGCGAGCATCTCCGGGTCGCCGGAGCGCGGGTCCTGCGGAAGGTAGCCGATCTCTCCGGAACGGTCGATGCGGCCGCCCGTCGGCAGGGTCTCCCCCGCGAGGGTCTTCGTCAGCGTCGTCTTGCCGGCGCCGTTGCGGCCGACGAGGCCGATCTTGTCGCCGGGGCTGACGCGGAACGAGACGTCCTCCATCAGCAGCCGGGCGCCGACGCGGATCTCGAGATCGGTGACGGCGAGCACGGCGGGGCCTCCTGGAGGTGGTGGGGGTGCTGTGCCGAGCGGCACAGCCTCCCAGTCTATCGCGCCCGCGGCCGGGGCGTCGCCAGGGCGGCGTCGGCGGGGTCGAGCAGACTCGGCGTATGACGACTCCTCCGGCGGCGGATGCCGCGACCAGGGCCGTTCGGGCGTCGCGGCTCGCCGCGCAGGGGCTCGACGAGGGCTTCCCCTCGCCGGCTGCGGCGATCGATCGGCTCGTCTGCGTGCAGGCGCAGGACCTCGCGGCCGCGAAATGGGTGCTCGGCGCTCGTGTGCCCGGCAGCGACGAGGAGGCGATCGACGCCGCGATCGATGCCGGGCAGCTGCTCCGCTCGTGGCCGATGCGCGGCACCCTCCACTTCGTGGCGCCGCAGCTGTTCCGACCGATCCTGCAGCTCACCGCCGAGCGCGTGCTGCAGCGCGCGGCGACGATCCACCGGCGGGAGGGCATCGACGACGAGGTCGCGGCGCGCGCCCGGACCGTCGCGGTCGCCGAGCTCGAGGGTGGCCGCTCCGCGACCCGCGAGGAGCTGCAGGCGGCGTGGGAGCGGGCCGGCATCCCGATCGAGGGGCAGCGCGGCTACCATCTGCTCTGGCGCCTCGCGAACGAGGGGCTGCTCTGCTGCGGGCCGATCGAGACCCGCGCACGGCAGCGGTTCGCGCTGCTCGACGAGTGGTCGCCTGCGGCACCCGGGTCGGCTCTCGACGACGAGGAGGCGCTCGCGCGCTTCTTCCTCGGTTACGCCCGCGGCCACGGCCCGGTGTCGGTGCGGGACTTCGCGTGGTGGGGCGGCCTCACGATGGCGCAGGCGCGCACCGGCGTCGCCGCCGCGGGCGACACGGTGACGGCGTTCGATGGGGAGCGCTTCGTCGCCGCCGACGCGGCTCCGGTGCCGGACGCGCCGGCCGGGCGTCAGGTGCTCGCGCCGTTCGACGAGTACTTCCTCGGCTACGGCGACCGTTCGGCGTTCTGCACGGAGGCGGACGCGCTCCGGGTCGTGCCGGGCAAGAACGGCCTGTTCCTGCCGCTCCTCATCGCCGACGGCGAGGTGGTCGGCACCTGGAAGCGCCGGCCGCCGCGCCGGGGCGCCGTCGGCATCGAGGTCACAGCGTTCGACGCGATGCCCGCGCTCGACGAGTTCCGGCCAGCGTTCGAGCGCTGGGCGTCGTTCTGGTCGCTGGAGCTCGCCGAGTTGGACCGGGCGAGCTGATCCGGCGGCCTCCGGCGCGGGGCGTCAGGAGACGTGCGGAGACGCGAGGAGGGCCGGGCGATCGCAGCGCCCGGCCCTCCTCGTCTCGTCGCGACTACTGCGCGAGCTGCGCCTGGAGCTCCAGGGTGATCGTCACCTGGTCGCCGAGGAGCACGCCGCCGGTCTCGAGCGCGGCGTTGTAGTGGAGGCCGAAGTCCTCGCGGTTGATGACGGCCTTCGCCGTGGCGCCGGCCTTGTAGTTGCCGTAGGGGTCGCCGCCGAAGCCGCCGAAGTCGAAGTCGAAGGTGACGGGCTTCGTGATGCCGCGGATGGTGAGGTCGCCGTCGACCTTGAAGTCGCCTCCCTCGACGCGGACGCCGGTCGAGACGAAGTCGATCGTGGGGTAGGTCTCGGCCTCGAAGAAGTCGCCGGTGCGCAGGTGCGCGTCGCGGTTCGGCTCGTTGGTCGAGACGGAGGCGACCTCGGCCGAAGCGGTCACGCTCGAGTCGAGCGGGTTCTCGGCGGTCACGAAGGTCGCGTCGAAGCGCTCGAACTTGCCCTTCACCTTGCTGATCATGAGGTGGCGGATCTGGAAGCCGACCTCGCTGTGGGCGGGGTCGATGGTCCAGGTGCCGGCGCGGTAGCCGGGGATCTCGATGGTGGGTGCGGTCGTCGTCATGAGGGTGGTCTCCGATGTCGATTCGTCGGGGCCGGGTCGGCCCGCTTCGATGACAACGCATGGAATCCCGAGATGTATTCCAATGCATACGAAATTTCTCGGAACTCCCCTGCTCAAGCGTCCGCGGCTGTTCGGGCGTCCGCGGCGCGGGTCAGCCCTCGACGAGCGCGCGGCGGAGCGTCAGGACGTGCAGCGCGGCCTCGTCCAGCCGCGCCTCGGGGATCCGCCCGGCGCGGACCGCGTCGGCGATCGCGGTGGCGAGCCCGTCGACGGAGATGCCGAACTCCGCCGGATCGGCGGGCAGCACGTAGAGGAGCAGGTCGGACCCGGAGGCGACGGCGCGCACGGCGTTCTCGTTCGGGTCCTGGTAGTCGGCGAGCCCGTTGTGCTGCAGCATCAGCATGTCGTCGGTGACGACGATGCCGGAGAAGCCCAGCTCCTCGCGGAGGATCCGGTGCCACTCGGTCGACAGCGAGGCCGGCGCGGCGTCGACCGCGGGGAACACCAGATGCCCGGTCATCACGAGCTCGGCGCCGGCGTCGATGCCGGCCTGGAACGGCGGCGCCGCGATCGAACGCCACTGGGCGAGGTCGAGCGGGCTCGTCGGGAGGCTCTCGTGCGAATCCCCCGGCGCCTGCCCGTGCCCCGGGAAGTGCTTCAGCGTGGAGGCCGCCCGTCCGTGCTCGCCGGAGACGGCGGCCGCGACGAGCGGCGCCGCCGACGCGGCATCCGTGCCGAGGACCCGGTCGAAGATGAACGAGTCCGGGTCGTCCGTGACATCCGCGACGATGCCGAAGTTCACGTCGATGCCGGCCGCGGCGAGCACGTCGCCGCGCTGAGCGAACGCCGCGGTGACCGGGGCGGCCGGACCGTCGCGCAGCTCGGACGCTCCGGGCGCCGGGTCCCACGGCAGCCGCTGCACGTCGCCGCCCTCCTCGTCGACCGCGATGAGGGTGCGCGCCTCGGGATCGGGCTGCACGGCGGCGGTGAGCGCCGCGAGCGCCGCCGGGTCGTCCGGGATGTTGTCGCCCATGAGGATCAACCCGCCGATGCCCTGCTCGGCGAGCGCCCGGAGCGGAGCGGCCTCGATACCGGGTGCGTGGAGCATCAGCAGGGACGCGGCCTTCTCCTCGAGCGACATCGCGGAGATCCGGTCCGCGGCCCACTCGGCGGCGGTCGGCGGCGGGGGCGGTGTCGTCGGGCTCGGCGAGGAGGGCATCGGCTCGGCGCTCGGCGACGCCGCCGGCGCGGCCCCGCAGGCCGAGACCGCGAGGGTCGCGACGGCCAGGAGAGCGAGGAGGCCCGCGCGCGTTCGCTGCATGGCCATCGAGTCTACGGGGCGTGTCCACGCCGCCGCGCGGGAGCCCGCGGGTAGACTCGCCGGGCCGACGACCGCGGAGGTGGTTCCTGATGCGTCTTCGCCGCACGTCCCATCGCGGCGCGGCGATCTGCGCCGCTCTCGTGCTCGGGGGCGTCCTCGCCGTCGCCGCGCCCTCCGCCGCGACCGCCGCCGACTACCCGAGCTGGGACGAGGTCGAGGCGGCGAAGTCCGACGTCTCGACCCGGGAGGCGGAGTCCGACCGGATCGCCTCGCTGGTCTCCTCGCTCCAGGCCGAGTCCGGACGCCTGGGTGATGCGGCGGTCGCCGCGGCCGCCGAGTCCGCCGCGGCCGACGCCGCGCTCACGCAGGCCACCGCGCACGCCGGGGACCTGGCGGCGTCGGCGAGCGCTGCGAACGCCGACGCCGAGGCGGCCGGAGCCCAGTTCGGCCGGACCGCGTCCCTGCTCGCGCGCTCCGGCTCGACGAATGCGCTGCTGACGCTGCTGAGCGAGAGCGCCCACCCGCGCGCGGGTGCCGATCCGAGCCGCACGTTGATGGCGCTCTCGCGCACCGAACGGCTCGCCGACCTCTCCTCCGGCATCGCTGCGGCCGCCGTCTCGGCGAAGGCCGACGCGGAGGCCCTCAGCGCGCAGGCGGACGTCGCGGAGACCGAGCGCACCCGGCTCGCGGACGAGGCCCGGAGCCGGGCGGATGCCGCTGAGGCGGCGCACGAGAAGGCGGAAGCCGATCTCGCGGCGCAGCAGGCGACCCTCGATACCCTGTACGCGCAGCTCGCGAGCCTCCGCGACCGCTCCGTGGAACTCGAGCGCCGCTACCAGATCGGGGTGGACGCGCAACGCGAGGCGGACGCGCGCGCCGCCGCCGAGACGGAGGCGAACGGCGGGATGACCCCCGCGCCGCCGCCCGGCGTCGTCGTCGATCCGGACGGTGCGAAGGCCTACGCCCGCCAGGCCGTGGCCCGATACGGCTGGGGCGACGGCCAGTACCAGTGCCTGGTGCTGCTGTGGACCCGGGAGTCGAGCTGGCGGGCGGACGCCTACAACACCTCGAGCGGCGCCTACGGCATTCCCCAATCCCTCCCGGGGAGCAAGATGGCGACCGCCGGCGCCGACTGGCGCACGAACGCGGCGACGCAGATCGAATGGGGACTCGCCTACATCTCCGATCGGTACGGGGCGCCGTGCGGGGCGTGGGCGCATTCCGAGGCGGTCAACTGGTATTGAGCGCCGGCCGGGCCGAGCGTCAGGAAGCATCGAGCATCCCACGGCACACTGAAGCGGTGGCGCAGGACGAGACCGAAGTGTTCCGCAGGCACGCGGCGGACGCGAGCCTGCTCGTCGGCGGGGCCGCCGCGATCCTGCTCCAGCTCGCCGATCCGCGGGTCGCGGCCGGCGTGGCCCGGCACAGCGACTTCGCGGACCGCCCGTTCGACCGGCTGCTCGGGACGCTCGACTACCTCTACACGATCGGCTTCGGCAGCCCGGAGCTCGCCGAGCGGATGGCGCGGCGCGTCGATGAGCGGCACCGGCCCGTGCACGGACGCAGCGCGCCGGACGGGACCCGGTACAGCGCCTTCGATCCGGACGCGCCGCGCTGGGTCGCCGCGACGATCGCGGCCGTGACCCTCGAGCTCCACGAACGGCTCGCGGGTCCGCTGCCGCCCGCGGAGGCCGACGTGCTCGTCCGCCGCCTGGGCGCGCTCGGCGGGCAGCTCCAGGCGACGAGCGCCGGCTGGCCGGAGACCCGGGCGGAGTTCGACGCCTGGTGGACCGCGCGCGTCGCCGGGCTCGAGGTCGGCGACGACGCCCGGGCCGTGGCCCGCGCGCTGTTCGAGGCCCGCGTGCTCCCGGGGCCGCTGCGTCTGCTCCTGCCGCCCGTGCGCCTCGTGACCGTCGCGCTGCTGCCCGCGGCGATCCGGACCGGCTACGGGCTTTCGTCGGACCCCCGGGTGCTCCGCGCCGGGGACGGCTGGCTCCGGGTCGTGGCGATCGTCCGCCGCCTGCTCCCCCGCACCGTCCTGGAGCTGCCGCTGCGGCAGTCGCTGCGGCGCGCCGAGCGGGTCACCGGGGTACGCTGAGCCTCGAGGACGAAGAAGACCCCGGCAGGAGCCATGACCACGCACCAGTCGCATCGCGAGCCGCTCGACGACATCGATCGGAGGATCGTCGCCGAACTCAGCCGGGACGGCCGGCTCTCGGTCCGCACCCTCGCCGAGCGGGTCCACGTCTCGCGCACGGCCGCCCACAACCGGCTGCAGGCGCTGCAGCGCCGCGGCGTCATCAGCGGGTTCGGCGCGCAGATCGATCGGAAGGCGATCGGGCTCGAGATCTCGGCGCTCGTCGTCGTCCGCGTCGGCGACGTCCCCTGGGAGCAGATCGTCGACCAGCTCGCGACCCTC
Source organism: Agromyces mediolanus (assembly GCF_044917495.1). Classification (GTDB taxonomy): domain Bacteria; phylum Actinomycetota; class Actinomycetes; order Actinomycetales; family Microbacteriaceae; genus Agromyces; species Agromyces mediolanus_B. The sequence continues at coordinate 326,158 of NZ_JAVSSI010000003.1, forward strand.
CCCTTCGTCGAGAAGGTGCAGGCGGTCTCGGGCGACATCGACATCATCCTCACCGTGAGCGCGCCCGACCACGAGCAGTTGAGCCAGGCGATCCTCCGCGACATCCACGACATGCCGGGCGTCGTGTCGACCCGTTCGCACCTCATCCTCGCTGAGATCGAGGGCAGACCGCCCGCGCAGTCGCTGGACATCTGGCGCAGCTGAGCTCCTCCGCGGCGGACGATCGTCCCGTCTTCGGCCGGCCGAGTGCCGAACGTTCACGCTTGCGCGACACGGCGCCGACGCGCCGCCACGGTGTTCCACGATGGCGTCATGAGCCTCAACGTCGAGCTGCCGCCCACCCGCACGCTCCCCCCGGAGAAACCGCTCCGGCTGCTGGACAACGCCGGCCACGCCGTGACCGGCCGCGACACGGGCGGGTTCGCCCTCCCCGAGCTCGCGACGCTCGTGGAGCTCTACCGCCGCATGGTGATCGCCCGCCGATTCGACGTGCAGGTCACCGCGCTCACCAGGCAGGGCCGGCTCGCCACCTACCCCTCCGCGCTCGGCCAGGAGGCGTGCGAGATCGGCGCGGTCTCCGCCCTCGACGCCGCCGACTGGCTCTTCCCGACGTACCGGGAGAGCATCACCCTGCTCACCCGTGGCATCGACCCCGCCGAGATCCTCGTGTCCTTCCGCGGCGACTGGCACAACGGCTACGACCAGCGGGCGCACCGCACCGCGGCCCAGGCGACCCCGCTCGCGACGCAGGCGCTCCACGCCGTCGGGCTCGGGCACGCCGCCCGGCTCCGGCGCGACCCCATCGCCGCGCTCGCCTTCCTCGGCGACGGCGCGACGAGCGAGGGCGACGCGCACGAGGCGTTCAACTTCGCCGCGGTCTGGCAGACGCCGACCGTCTTCCTGGTGCAGAACAACCAGTACGCCATCAGCGTGCCGCTCTCGCGGCAGACCCGCGCCCGGACGCTCGCCGACAAGGCCGTCGGCTACGGGATGCCCGGCTATCACGTCGACGGGAACGATGTGGCGGCGGTGTACGCCGTCACCCGCGCCGCCGTCGAGCGGGCCCGCGCGGGCCTCGGGCCGACGTTCATCGAGGGCGTCACCTACCGTGTGGAGTCGCACACGAACTCCGACGACCCGACGAGGTACCGCGAGCAGCGCGAGGTCGAGCACTGGAAGCGCCGGGACCCGATCGAGCGGCTCGAGAAGTACCTCGTCTCGGAGGGCGCCCTCGGCGAGGAGCTGCGCGGCGAGATCACCGACGCGGCGGAGGCGCTCGCGGCCCGCACCCGGGCGGCGATGTCGATCGAGGCCGAACCGGCGCCCATGGAACTGTTCGAGCACGTGTACGGCACGCCCCGCACGCAGCTCGCCGAGCAGCGCGAGCGCCTCGCCGCGGAGCTCGAGGCCGCCGGAGCGGCACAGTGAGCGCGCTCGCCGAGGTCGAGTCCGACGCGGACACCGGCGCCGTCGCCGGCCCGGTGACGATGGCCGCGGCACTGAACCGGGCGCTCCGCGACGCGATGGCGGAGGACGACCGCGTCGTCGTCTACGGCGAGGACGTCGGCCCGCTCGGCGGGGTCTTCCGCGTGACCGACGGCCTGCAGGCGGCGTTCGGCGAGGAACGGATCTGGGACTCGCCGCTCGCCGAGTCCGGCATCGTCGGCACGGCCGTCGGGATGGCGATGTACGGCATGCGCCCGGTCGTCGAGATGCAGTTCGACGCGTTCAGCTACCCGGCATTCGAGCAGATCGTCTCGCACGTCGCGAAGATGCGGAACCGCACGAAGGGCCGGCTCACATTGCCGATGGTCATCCGCATCCCGTGCGCCGGCGCGATCGGCGGGGTGGAGCACCACTCCGACTCCTCGGAGGCGTACTGGACCGCGACGCCGGGGCTCACCGTGGTGACCCCGTCGAACCCCGCCGACGCCTACTCGATGCTGCGCGAGGCGATCGCGAGCGACGACCCGGTCATCTTCATGGAGCCGAAGAGCCGGTACTGGGCGCGCGCCGAACTCGCGCTCCCGGTGACCACCGCGCCGATGGACCGCGCGCTCGTGCTCCGCGAGGGCGCAGACGTCACTCTGCTCGCCTACGGCCCCACGGTGAAGACGGCGCTGGACGCCGCGACGGCGGCCGCGGCGGAGGGGCTCGAGATCGAGGTGGTCGATCTGCGGAGCCTCTCCCCCTTCGACGACGAGACCGTGAGCCGTTCCGTGCGGAAGACCTCGCGCGCCGCAGTGATCCACGAGGCGGCCCAGTTCGGCGGCTACGGCGCCGAGGTCGCGGCCCGGGTGACCGAGCGGAACTTCCACTGGCTCGCCGAGCCGGTGCTCCGCATCGCCGGCTTCGACATCCCGTACCCCTCGCCGAAGCTCGAAGCCTTCCATCTGCCGACGGTCGATCGGGTGCTGCACGCGCTCGCCGGCTGGGACTGGGACCTCGCATGAGCCGCGACTTCCTGCTGCCCGACCTCGGCGAGGGCCTCACCGAGGCGGAGATCGTCGCCTGGCTCGTCGCGCCGGGCGACACCGTGGCGATCGATCAACCCGTCGTCGAGCTCGAATCGGCGAAGTCCGTCGTCCAGCTGCCGTGCCCGTACGCGGGTGTCGTCGAGCGGCTCGGCGGCGAGGTCGGGGAAGTCCTTCACGAGGGTGCCGTGCTGCTGAGCCTGGAGTCGAGCGGTGCGGAGACCGACGCGGTCGCCACGTCGGCGCGCCCGGCGGTGATCGGCGCCGACGCCGAGGTGACGGCCGAGGAGGCGGGGTCCGGCGCGGTGCTCGTGGGCTACGGGACGATGGCGAGCGAAGCGACGGTGCGAGCGGCGGATGCCCCGGCGCGATTCGGCCGGCGCGGCGCTGCGCGGGCGGGCACGACGTCGCCGCCCGCGCTCGACCCGAGCCGGCGCTCCCCCGTCGTGTCGCCGATCGTGCGTCGCCTCGCCCGCCAGAACGGCTTCGATGCGAGCCGGCTCGAGGGCAGCGGCCCGGATCGCCTCGTGCTCCGGCGCGACGTCGAGGACTACGCCGCGCTGCAGGCGCGCCGGGCCTCGAAGTCCGACGGCGCGGCGACCAGCGGTGCGGCGTCGGAGCGGCCCGTTCCGGCATCCGCTCCGCTCGACTCGGCAGCGGCTCCCGGACGGGCCGTCGACCAGCGCATCCCGCTCGATCGGATGCGTCGTGCCGCAGCCGCGCAGTTCACTCGTTCCCGACGCGAGATCCCCGACGCCACGGTGTGGCTCGACGTCGACGCCTCGCGTCTCGTCGAGGCCCGCCGCGAGCTCCTCGCGGCGACCGGCGAACGGTTCGGCCTGAGCGCCCTGCTTGCGTCGTTCGTGGTCGCGGGTCTCCGCCGGCACCCGCTGCTCAACTCGAGCTTCGACGCGGAGCGCGAGGAGATCGTGCAGCACGGGGCGGTGCATCTCGGCATCGCGACGCAGAGTCCGCGCGGACTGCTCGTCCCCGTCGTCGCGAACGCCGACACGCTCGGGCTCCGCGGGCTCCGGGATGCGATCTCCGCCCTGCCGGACGAGGTCGCGGCCGGCAGGGCCCAGCTCCGCGGGGGCACGTTCACACTCAACAACTACGGCGCGCTCGGCGTCGACGGCTCGGCTGCGATCATCAACCATCCGGAGGCGGCGATGCTCGGGGTCGGTCGCCTGATCGAGCGACCCTGGGTGGTCGGCGGCGCCGTCGTCCCGCGGACGGTCACGGAGCTCACCCTGAGCTTCGACCACCGGGTCTGCGACGGCGCCGAGGCTGCGGCGCTGCTCACCTTCGTCGCCGGGTGCATCGAGCACCCGATCTCGCTCATCGCCGCGGTGTAGCGGAGCGCGGGCGCGCGGGCGGGGCTCAGAAGAACTCGGCCGGCGTGCCCGCGGCGCGCTCGACGTCGCTCGTGTCGCGCCCGGCATCCCGGAGCTTCGCCACCGCGACCCGCAGGCCGGACTCCATCTGCGCGGCCCAGGCGTCGGACTCGCGCGCGCTGGTTTCGGCCGCTCGTGCCCGCGCGTCGGCCGTCTCGGCGGCCTCCCGGGCGTCCGCGACCTGCTTCAGCGCCAGGGAGATGCCGTAGTATGCGGCGACCATCGTCGCGATCGGCGCCGCGATGATCGCGAGCGCGCTGATGGCGGCGCCGTTCGGGGCGAAGGCGACGAGGAGCGCGAACGCCAGGAACAGCGCCACGATCGCGGCCAGCACGACGAGCATGAACCGCAGGTCCCGGCTCCACCTGCCGGCGGACGGCGGTGCCGCGGGACGGTCGGGAACGGGGCCCTGAGCCGGTGCGGGAACGCCCGTGCCGAGCGGATCGGGAAGGGCAGACGTGGGAGCGGTCTCGGTCATCGTTGCCTCCGGTCCGATCAGCGATACGTCCCCCATTCTGGGGTCGGCTGCGATGCCCGGTCAAGACGAAGACCCCCTCGTGCCCCCTGAACTGGCTACGTACAGGGGTATCGCCGGGCCCGCGCCTTCGGCCAGAATCGAAAGCAGATGGGAACTCGTTCGGGGGCGAGAGGCTGAGAGTACCCGCTCGAAGCTGACGTCGTACCGCGCATGCCTGAGGCGCGGACGCCCGTGTTCATCGACCGTTCGGTCGGAGAATGCAGGTGTCCAACCCTCGGATCAGTCACCGTTCGCCTCACGGCGACCGCTGTGAGGCTGTGCATGCACGGAAGGACACGCGGTATGAAACCCACTGTCGTCGCCCTGTTCATCCTCGCCGGTGCACTCGTGCCCGGCATCGCGGCCCAAGCCGCCCAGCCTGCGGCCGCGCCAGCGGTCGCGGTGCACGCGGCGGGCTTCGGCGACAACCCGGGGACGGATGTCTCCGGGTACCGTGCGAGCGCACAAGCCGATCACGACGCCCGTCTCGAAGCGGCTCGCGCCGCTGCCGCGGCGAAGGCTGCAGCTGATGCTGCGGCAGCGAAGGCCGCGGCCGACGCTGCTGCGGCGGAAGCCGCTGCCGCAGCCGAGGCCGAGGCCGAGGTCGTCTACGAGGAGGCCGACGACACCTCCTGGTCAGACGACGAGGGCTCGTGGTCGGGTGGCTCCGCCGAGGAGGCCGCACCCGCGGCCGCTCCGGCGCCTGCTGAGGCTGCACCCCAGCCGACGTCGCCACGACCGGACAACAGCAACTGCGGACCCTGCCCCGCGGAGACGCTGGAGTGGATCGTGTACGACGGCGTCGGCTACTGGGCGTGCCCCTGAGCGAGCGACCCGAACCGCTCCACACCGGAGGCCCGACGACCACGTTCGTCGGGCCTCCGGCCTTTCCGGGAGTTCAGCCGCGGCCGAAGAGCTTCGCGAAGAATCCGCCGCCCGACTCGGCGGGCTCGTGCGCACCGTCGCACCACTGACCGGCGGGGACCCGGCGCTTCACCTCGGCGACATGCTGGCCGCATCCCGACCAGGTCGTCTTCCCGCACCGCCTGCAGGTGACCGGTGAACACATACGCACTCCTCTGTTCCGTCCCGGATACCCCCGGGGTATGGCCTACACTGTACACAACGGAACTGCGGCGCACCTGCGCCGCACGAGAGGAGCAGCATCGTGCGGGTGATCGTGATCGGCGGCGTCGCGGGTGGAATGTCCGCGGCGACGAGACTCAGGCGGCTCGATGAAGCGGCCGAGATCGTCGTGCTCGAACAGGGCGACTACGTCTCCTACGCGAACTGCGGCCTGCCGTACTACGTCGGCGGCGAGATCGCCGACCGCGCCGAATTGCTCCTGCACACGCCGGAGTCGCTCGCCGCCCGGTTCCGGCTCGACGTCCGCACCCGGCACGAGGTGCTCGCGCTCGATCTCGATGAGCGCCGAGTCGAGGTCGTCGACCACCGCAGCGACTCGCTCGTCGAGCTCGACTACGACGTGCTGATCCTCGCCGTCGGTGCGACGGCGCACCCGATCGACGCCGACGGGGTTCCGGTGCACACGCTCCGCACGGTCGACGACGTCGACGCGATCTCCGCGCTCCTCGCCGGCGATGCAGGCAAGACCGCCCTCGTCGTCGGCGGCGGGTACATCGGGCTCGAGGCCACGGAGAACCTGGTGCGCCGCGGCGTCGCGACGACGCTCGTGCATCGCGGCGCGCACGTGCTCGGCACGCTCGATCCCGAGCTGGCGGTGCTCGTGGAGGACGAACTCCGCGCGAACGGCGTCGAGCTGCGCACCTCGACCGAGATCCGCTCCGTCGCGGACGGCGAGGTGCTCCTGAGCGACGGGCTCACCGTGCGTCCCGATCTCATCGTGAACGCGAGCGGGGCGGCGCCCAACACCTCCCTCGCCCGGGCGGCCGGTCTTCGGCTCGGCGCGAACGGCGGCATCGCCGTCGACGAGGCGAACCGCACGAGCGACCCGCGGGTGTACGCGGTGGGCGACGGCGTCGAGAAGCTCGGGCCCGACGGCGCCGAGACGCTCGTCGCGATGGCCGGGCTCGCGAACCGGCACGGCCGCACGGCCGCCGATGTCATCGCCGGCCGCGAGGAGGGGAACTCCCCCGCACTCGGCACCGCCATCGTTCGCGTCTTCGGGCTCTCCGCCGCGAGCGTCGGCTGGTCCGAACGGCGGCTGCGTCGGGCCGGTCGGGCGTTCCGCGTCGTGCACACCCACCCGACCTCGCACGCCGGCTACTTCCCCGGAGCCGAGCGGATGGCCCTGAAGCTCCTCATCGATCCCGCCGACGATGCCATCCTCGGCGCGCAGGCGGTCGGCGGCGCAGGGGTCGACAAGCGCATCGACGTCCTCGCGGTCGCCATGGCGGGCGGGATCACCGCATCGCGACTCGCGCGACTCGAACTCGCGTACGCGCCGCAGTACGGACAGGCGAAGGACCCGATCAATCAGCTCGGGTACGTCGCCGACAACCTCCGCACCGGCACCACGACGACCGTGCAGTGGCACGAGCTCGGAGCGCTGCAGCGCGACGGGGCGACGGTCGTCGACGTGCGCAGCGACGCCGAGCGCGAGGCGGGCGCCATTCCCGGTGCGCTCGGCATCCCGCTCGACGAGATCCGCGAACGACTCGAGGAGCTCCCGGACGCGCCGGTGATCGTGTACTGCCAGGTCGGCCAACGCGGCCACACGGCCGCGCGCCTCCTGATGCAGCACGGCGTCGATGCGAGGAACCTCGACGGCGGGTACCGCACCTGGTCCGCCGGCAGCGCCGCGGCCGTCGCGGCACCCGAGACGATGGAGGCACGATGACGAACACGCACTCGCCCAGCGCACCGCAGCCCGCTGACCGCCTGGTCGCGAACCGCCTGAAGCGCGCACAGGGGCAGCTCGCCGGGGTCATCGAAGCGGTCGAGTCGGGCGCCGACTGCCGTGAGGTCGTGCAGCGGCTCTCGGCCGTCGTGGGCGCCCTCGACCGGGCGGGCTTCCTGATCATCTCGCACGCGATGCAGGACTGCCTGAGCGAAGCGGACGAGATCGAGGGTGCGACGGGCCGGGCCTCGGGCGCTGAGGGCGGCGCGAAGCTCAGCCTCGACGAGGTCGAGAAGCTCTTCCTCTCGCTCGCCTAGTCCGCCCGGCCGGGGCCGCAGCTAGTCGGCGGGTCGCCCCGCCGCCAGCCAGCCTGCGAGGCCACGGAGACCGACGGCCCACCGCCCGAGGTCGGTGGCCTCGGCGTGCCCGGTGATCACCTCGAGGAGTTCGCCGACCGCGCCGTCCGCATCGGACGCCTCGAGCCGGGTCAGCGCCGAGAAGATCCGCACCGCGTCGGAGTCCGGGAACTCCCGACGCGCGCGATCGAGGACGTCGCGCGACGCGTCGAGCTCGCCGAGCCAGCGCAGCGTGCTGCCGTACTGGCAGAGACAGCGACGGAGCACATCGCCCTCGAGGCCGAGGTCGAGCGCCCGTTCGTAGTGTTCGCGCGCGACCGCTTCCTCGCCCGCCGTGTCGTAGGCGCCCGCCAGCTCGTAGACGAGCACCGGGTGGTCCGGGTGGGCGGCGAGGAGCTCGGCGAAGTACCGGATCGTCGGGGCCATGTCCGCCCGGTCCCGGCGCTCGTAGCCCAGGCGGATCGCCTCCTCGAGTTCGGGGGTGAGCTCGGCGGTCATCGCGCGTCCGTCCGCGGACGCACGTCCGCGACGACGTTCTGCACCGCGTGGGAGGCCTCGGTCACGATGGCCGCCATGGCTCGGGATGCTTCGTCGGCGCGACCCTCGGCGATGGCGAACGCGACCTCCTGGTGCAGTCGGAGCGCGGTGGGGTTCGCCTCGTGCGGCATCAGGTCGTAGTGCGTGCGGCCGCGGAGGACCTCGCCGATGACCGGCCCGAGGGCGGCGAGGAAGTGATTCCCCGAGGCATCCAGGACAGCGGCGTGGAAGGCGAGGTCGTGGTCGAGATAGGGCGCCTCGTCCGCTTCGCGGGACTGCTCGGCCATCCCGGCCACCGCGGCGAAGATCGCGGATCGCTGCTCGGCCGTCGCATGCTCGGCGGCGAGTCCGGCGGCGAGCGGTTCGACGCCGCTGCGCAGCTGGCTGAGCGCGTGCAGGACGTCGAGCCGCTCCGGGCCCGCGAGGCGCCACCGGATGAGTCGCGGGTCGTAGGGGTTCCAGCGCTCGCGCGGCAGGATCTCGACCCCGGCCCGGCGTCGCACTTCGACGAGCCCCATCGACTCCAGGACGCGCACGACCTCGCGGAGCGCGGAGCGGGACGCGTTGAAGCGCTCCGCGACGTCGGTGGTGAGGATGCGTTCGCCTGCCGCGAGGCGTCCGGAGACGATCTCGGCGCCGAGGGTCTCGATCACTCGCTCGTGGAGGGCTGATGACCCGGGCGACGCTGCATCCATCCCCCGATTATCTCGGAGAGTCCCGTGCAAAGTAATGTCCGACCCGTTTCCGTTCGATTTGAAATATGACCTACATATAAACATAATCGGAAGTCCCGGCCTGATCGATCCCCCAGAGCGTTCAGCAGGGCCTGAGTTTCAACGAGGTCAACAGGAGAACGCGATGAGCATGGAACCGACGAGCGGCTCGACCCTCGAACTCCGAGGCGTCACGAAGCGGTTCGGCGGGACCCCGGTCGTGGATTCGCTCGACCTCGTCCTGCGCCCCGGGGAGTTCGTCTCGCTCCTCGGGCCCTCCGGCTGCGGGAAGACCACCACGCTCCGGATGATCGCGGGCTTCGAACAGCCCGACGCGGGACGCATCGTGCTCGACGGCGTCGACATCGCCGAACTGCCCGCGAACAAGCGCGAGGTCAACACGGTGTTCCAGTCGTACGCGCTCTTCCCGCATCTCACCGTCGCGGGGAACGTCGCCTACGGGCTGCGCCAGCGGCGAGTGCCCCGGGCCGAGATCGCCGAGCGCGTCACCGAGACGCTGCAGCTGGTGCGCCTCGAGCGCTTCGCCGACCGGAAGCCGGCCGAGCTGTCGGGCGGGCAGCAGCAGCGGGTCGCGCTCGCACGCGCCCTCGTCAACCGCCCGCGGGTGCTGCTCCTCGACGAGCCGCTCGCCGCACTCGACCGACAGCTGCGGGAAGAGGTCCAGATCGAGCTGCGACTCATCCAGACCCGGCTGCGGACGACCTTCCTGTTCGTCACCCACGACCAGGGCGAGGCCCTCGCCATGAGCGACCGGGTGGCGATCATGAACGGCGGCCGCATCGAACAGCTCGACGAGCCCGAGCTCGTGTACGAGCGTCCCGCCACGCGCTTCGTCGCGGGCTTCGTCGGGCAGCAGAACTTCTTCGACGACGTGCGCGCCGAGCGCGGGCTGCTCGTCGACGGCGACGGCGTGCGATTCCTGCCGGAGACGGCGCCCGCCGCCGGGTTCCAGGGCACCGTCGCGATCCGACCGGAGGCGATCTCGCTCCGCCCCGAGCTCGGCGAGGTGCCGGTGAACGCCTGCGCCGGCGTCGTCGAAGCGGTCAACACGCTCGGCGACTCCCGCCAGTACGTGGTCCGCACCACCTCGGGCCGCACGCTCCTCACTCGGTCCGCCCGCGTCTCGGAACCCCGGCGCTTCGGCGTCGGCGACCGGGTCGTCGCCGACTGGACCCCCGACCACGTCGCGGTCTTCCCCGCGGCACTCGCCGCCTGAACCGGCACCCGCCGTCCGAACTCGAAGGAGAGCACACACATGACCGATCAGCGCATCCCCCGGATCCTCGTCCCCCGCTCCCGTGAGGGTGAGATCACACGCCGACTCTTCCTCGGTGGCGTCGTCGGTGCTGGCGCGACCCTCGCCCTCGCCGCGTGCGCCCCGGGCGATGCCGGCAGCGGTGGATCCGGCTCCGGCGGCGGCTCGGGCACGATGCGCGTCTACTCGTGGTCCGGCTACGACGCCCCCGAGAACGTGAAGGGCTTCGCATCCGGCGTCGCGATCGACTCCTACTCCTCGAACGAGGAGATGATCGCGAAGCTCGTCGCCGCTCGCGGGACGAGCGGCTACGACATCGTGATCCCGACCGGCGTCTTCGTGCCGCAGATGGCCGAGAACGACCTGCTCGAGAAGCTCGACCTGAGCAGACTGAAGAACCTCGGGAACATCGACGCGGCGTTCCTCGGCCAGGCGTGGGACCCCGACAACACGTACACCGTGCCGAAGTACTGGGGCACCACCGGATTCGCCTACGACACCCGCGTCATCACGCGCGAGCTCGTCTCGTGGGACGACTTCATCGACGCGGCGAAGAACGAGGCCAGCGGTCGCACCTCGCTCGCGGACGACCCGGGCGAGATCTGCGCCATCCTGTGCTTCGCGCGCGGGTGGGACCAGAGCACCCAGGACAAGGGAGAGCTGGAGAAGATCCGCACCTTCCTCGTCGACGAGCTCGCCCAGCACATCTCGGCCTTCGACTCCGCGCCCGGAAGCGGCGCCATCCCCCAGGGATCGCAGGCCCTCGTGCACACCTGGAACGGCGAGGCCCGGCGCGGCATCATGGCGAGCTCCGAGCCCGATCGCTGGAAGTGGGTCCTGCCCACGCCCGACACCAACCTCTGGACCGACAACTGGGCGATCGTGAAGGGTGCGCAGAACATCGACGCGGCCTACGAGTTCATCGACTACTCGCTCGGCCTCGAGCAGGCCGTGCGCAACACCGAGTACGTCGGCTACGGCACCGGGATCGGCGCGGCGGAGAGCCAGCTCGCCGCCGAGGACGCGCCGCTCCTCGGGATGATCTTCCCGTCCGAGGAGGAGAAGCAGCGCATGTACACCGGTCAGATCAACGCCGCGCAGGAGACGCGCATGCAGATCGTGGCCGAGATGAAGGCGCGCGCGGGAGCATGAGCCGGATGGCGAGAACTCGGAACACCGGACGCGAGCGGCGCGGGGCCTCCGCGCTGCTCGCGGTGCCGGGCGGGATCTGGATGCTGCTCTTCTTCATCGTCCCGATCGTGGTGGTCGTGTGGTACAGCTTCGGGCAGAAGCCCGGACTGTACGGGACGCACGACAACTCCGTGCTCTCGCTCGACCGCTACGGCGAGGCGCTGAGCGGGGCCTTCCTACTGACCTTCGCGAACACCCTGCAGATCGCGGTGATCGGCACGGTCATCTGCCTGCTGATCGCCGTGCCCTTCTCCTACTGGCTCGCGGTGAAGGTCACGCCGCGGTGGCGCTACGTCGTCCTCGCGCTCGTGCTCGTGCCGTACTGGACCAACTTCCTCATCCGCACGCTCGGCTGGCAGATCCTGCTCGCGCCGGAGGGCCCGGTGACCGTGCTGCTCCGGCAACTGGGCCTCGTCGACGCCGCGTTCTCGATGCTCTACACCAAGGGCGCGGTGCAGCTCGGCGTGGTCTACAACTACCTGCCGCTCATGATCCTGCCGATCTTCGTCGCCATGGAGCGGCTCACCCCGGCGCTGCGCGAGGCGAGCAAGGACCTCGGCGCCGGGCGCTGGGGCACGTTCCGGCAGGTCACCCTGCCGCTCGCGGCCCCCGGGATCGTGGGCGGAGTGGTGCTCGTGTTCATCCCGCTCATGGGCGACTACATCACCGCACAGGTGCTCGGCGGCGCCAAGGGCAACATGGTCGGTCAGATGATCGCCGGGCAGTTCCAGCAGGGGCAGAACTGGGCGCTCGGCTCGGCGATGTCGGTGACGCTCATTCTGATCACCCTGCTCAGCGTCGTGCTCGTGGGGGCCGTCGGCATCGCCTGCGGCGCGATCCTCCGAGCGCGCCGACGCCTTCCCATCGAGCGCGACGTCCGCCGCTCGACCGAACGGACCGCATCGGAGGTGTCCGCATGACGCGCGCACGGCGCGACCGCGCCACGGAGCTGTCGCTCCGGCTCTTCGGGATCCTGGTGCTCGTCTTCCTCTTCGCCCCGCTCCTCGTCATCCTCGTGTACTCGTTCAACTCCGGACGCCTGCTCGGCGCCTGGGAGGGCTTCGGGCTGAACGCCTACCAGACGGCGTTCAACTCCCCCGAGATCCTGCACGCGGTGGGCGTCTCGCTCCGGTCCAGCGTCGTCGCGACGCTCTTCGCGACCCTGCTCGGATCGACCCTCGGCGTGGCCATCGGCGTGCGGACGGGGACGATCGTGTCCGTGATCATCGGAGTGCTCGCGCTCGTGCTGGTCACCCCGGAGATCGTCCAGGCGGTCTCGCTGATGCCGTGGCTGACCTCGTTGAGCGTCGACTGGGGCATCACGCTGCTGAACGACGGCATCCTGCGCCTCGCGATCGGGCACTCCCTCTTCGCGACCGCGGTCGTGTCGTTCCTCGTCCGGGGCCGGGTTCGTGGCCTGGACCCGGCGCTCTCCGAAGCCGCGGAGGACCTCTACGCCACGCGCTGGAACAGCTTCCGGCAGATCCTGCTCCCCCAGCTCGCTCCGGCGATCGGCGCCGGCGCGCTGATGGCCTTCACGCTGAGCCTCGACAACACGATCATCTCGGCGTTCGTGCAGACCACGGGGAACACGCCCTGGCCGGTGTACGTGCTGAGCTCGCTGCGCTCGGGGCTGCGCCCGGAACTCGCGGCGATGGCCGCCGTGATGCTGATCGCGACGCTCGCACTGCTCGCGCTGGCCGCCGCCGTGCTCGCCCGAGGCGGTTCGGCCTCGAGCGCGGCGCGCGCACTGGTCGGCTCCGAATGACGACCCCGGGAGGGACCCGCTGATGACCGCCCAGCTCACGATCGCCGACTGCACGCTCCCGCTCCTCGACGGCGGCGCACGGCGCCACGCCGTCAGGATCTCCGGGGAGCGCATCACCGAGATCGTGCCGATGTCGGAACTCGCACCGTCTCGCGGTGAGGTGCTCGACGCGGCCGGTCGAAGCCTCCTGCCCGGATTCACCGATGCGCACGTGCACCTCGTCGAGTCCGGTATCGAGCTGGCCCGGTGCGACCTCTCGTCGAGCCGGTCGCGGGCGCACGCGCTCGAACTCATCGACGCCTACTGCCGTCGGACGCCCGACGCGGACTGGATCGTGGGTCGCGGATGGTCGCTCGATCACTTCGCCGACACCGGTGCCATGCTCGCGGAGCTCGATCGGCTCACCGGCGCTCGCCCCGCGTACCTCTCGAACAAGGACGGTCACAGCGCCTGGGTCAACTCCGCAGCGCTGCGCCGGGCCGGGATCGCGCGGGCCACGCCGGACCCGGATGGCGGACGCATCGAGCGCGACGCCGCGGGGGCGCCCAACGGCCTCCTGCACGAGGGGGCGATGCTCCTCGTCGCCGAGCTCATCCCACCGCTCGACGAGGAGACCCGCTTCGCCGGCCTGCTCGCCGGCCAGGAGCGCTTCTTCTCGCTCGGCATCACCGGCTGGCAGGAGGCGATCGTCGGCGACTTCGTGCCGACGACCGACGTCGAGCGCAGCTACCGCCGGGCGATCGACTCCGGCGCGCTGCGCGGCCAGGTGACGGGCAACCTCTGGCTGCCCCGCACGAACCCCGCGGACGCCGTCGAGGAGCTCGTCGAACGCCGCGCCGCCTTCGCGGACGAGGAGCGTTTCCGCGCGAGCGGCGTGAAGATCATGTACGACGGCGTCTGCGAGACGCTGACCGGCGCCGTCTCGGTCCCGTACCTCGATCCCACGGGCAGCGGGAACGCCGAACCGAACCGCGGGATCACCTTCTTCGACCCCGCGGAACTCGCACCGGTGGTCGCCGAGCTGCACCGGGCCGGCTTCGACCTGCACGCCCATGTGATCGGCGATCGGGCGACGGATGAGTTCCTCGCGATGGTCGAGGCGGCGCAGGCGCTGTCGCCCGCGCGCGATCGCCGCCACCAGCTCGCCCACCTGCAGCTGCTGAACCCAGGGCTCATCGCGCGGATGGCGGATGCCGGCGTCATCGCGAACGTCCAGCCGTACTGGGCGCAGGCCGACGCCCAGATGGTCGAGCTGACGTTGCCCTTCCTCGACCCGTCGCTGCACGGCCACCACTACGCGTTCCGCTCGCTCGAGCTCGCCGGGGTGCCGCTCGCCTTCGGCTCGGACTGGCCGGTGACGACGCCGAACCCGTTCGACTGGATGCACGTCGCGGTGAACCGGAGTTATCCGGGCGACTCCACCGAGCCGTTCCTCCCGGCTGAGGCGCTTTCGCGCGACAGCGCGCTCCGCGCCGCCACGAGCGGCGCGGCGTACGCGGTCCGTCAGGACGGACTGCGCGGTCGACTCGAGCCCGGCCTCCTCGCCGACCTCGTGCTCCTCGACACCGATCTGCGCGAGGTCGCCGACGCGGACCTCCACGCCGTCCAGGTGGACCGGACCTTCGCCCGCGGCGAGCTCGTCTTCGAGCGGCACTAGGAACTCGCCCGGGTCGTGTCCGCCACGACCCGACTCCACCCGCGCCGCATCGAGCGGCCCCAGCCATGGCACGCAACCGGAAGGTGCCCATCATCAACTCCGATTCATCCCAGTTCCCCGCGGATCGCCCCGCCCCGACCGCGCACGTCCCCGTCCTCGTCGTCATGGGAGTCTCCGGGAGCGGCAAGACGACGTTCGCCGAACTCATCGCGAAGCGGCTCGGCTGGGACCTCCAGGAGGGCGATCAGCTTCACCCCGAGGCGAACGTCGCGAAGATGGAGGGCGGCACGCCGCTGAGCGACGACGATCGATGGCCGTGGCTCGCCCGGGTCGCCGAGTGGATCGATGAGCACGGCGCGGCCGGCAGACCCGCGGTGATCACGTGTTCGGCGCTGAAGCGCGCCTACCGCGACCGCCTCGCGCGTCCGGAGGTCGTCTTCGTGCATCTCGCCGGCCCACGCGAACTCATCGCCGAACGGCTCGGGCAGCGGACCGGCCACTTCATGCCGAGCTCCCTCCTCGACTCCCAGCTCGAGACGCTCGAACCGCTCCATCCCGACGAGCGCGGCATCCTGGTCGACGTGCACGGCTCACCGCGCGACGCGGTCGAGGCCACGATCGCGCGACTCGGCCTCGGCTGACCACTCTCCTGACGCGATCGCGACATCCGGAGGCTGCACCCCGGAAAGCCATGAGGCGACGGTATCGTCGAGAGCACCCGTCTGCACAGGCGGCACCCCCGTCTGCTTCGCGAGGTATCCACATGAGCAAACTCACCCTGGCCATCGCCGCCATGACCGCGGTGCTCTGCATCGGAACGTCGCCGGCGTTCGCGATGCCGGCCGACGCCCCCGGTGACGACTCGGCCACCGAGACGCAGCTGCAGGACGCGCACATCCAGCAGCAGGCGGAGGAGATCCAGCAGGAGGATGAGCAGACGTCGCAGCCCGTCCCGCAGGCGGGGCCCGAGGACGCCGACACGATGCGAGCCACTGCTGGCGCGTCGGGTTTCACGCCCGGCAATCTGATCTCGGATCGGAACTTCCGCGACGGGTCGGCCATGACGGAGGCCCAGATCCAGACCTTCCTGCAGCAGGTCGTCGGTAGCTGCGAGAACTCGCTCTGCCTCGCGAGGCTGAAGCTCGACACCCCGACGCGCACCTGGAGCTGGGGCAGTTGCACGAGCTACCCGGGCGCCAAGGGCGAATCCGCGGCCCGGATCATCTTCAAAGTGCAGCGCGCCTGCGGCATCAGCGCCAGGGTCATTCTCACCACGCTGCAGAAGGAACAGTCGCTCGTGAGCGACCCCGCTCCGACGGAGGCGATCCTGCGGAAGGCGATGGGCTTCGGGTGCCCCGATACCGCCGCGTGCGATTCGACGTACTACGGCTTCTTCAACCAGGTCTTCGCCGCGGCGCGCCAGCTCACCTGGTACGGGAACCCCGAAGGCTCCTTCACCTGGCTGAAGGTGGGCAAGGCGAATCAGATCGCGTACAACCCGAACGCGAGCTGCGGCACCGGCAGCGTCACGATCCAGAACGCCGCGACCGCCGCGCTCTACTACTACACGCCGTATCAGCCGAACGCGGCGGCCCTCGCGAACATGTACGGTACGGGCGACAGCTGCTCCGCCTACGGCAACCGCAACTTCTGGCGGATCTACCGGGACTGGTTCGGCGATCCGCGCATCGATTCGACCTCGAGCACGAACCGCCTGGCCGGCGCCGATCGGTACGCGACCGCGGTGGCGATCTCGAAGGCCTCCTACCCGAAGTCGGGTGTTCCCGTCGTCTACGTGGCGTCGGGAGCCACCTTCGCGGATGCGCTGAGCGCAGCACCGGCGGCCGCAGCGCAGGGCGGGCCGCTGCTGCTCACGGTCCCGGGCACGCTCAGCCCTGCGACGTCCGCGGAGATCAAGCGGCTCGCTCCCGCCCGGATCGTCGTCGTCGGGGCGACCGGCGCCGTGAACGCCAAGGTGGAAACAGCGTTGAAGGCGCTGGCGCCGACGACCCGGATCGGCGGGGTCGACCGCTACGAGACGTCGCGAAGGATCGCGGCGGCCGCCTTCCCGACTGCGGCGCACGCGTATCTCGCGACCGGCCGCGACTATCCGGATGCGCTCTCTGCGGCTGCCGCGGCGGGTGCGACGAGCGCGCCGGTGCTGCTCGTCGACGGCACGGCGAAGAGCCTCGACTCGGCGACGAAGGCGACGCTCGACCGCGCAAAGATCCGCGAAGTGCGAATCGCAGGCGGCACCGGCGTCGTCTCGAGCGGGATCCAGACCGCCCTCGCGAAGTCGTTCACCACGAAGCGATACGGCGGCGCCGACCGGTACCTCACGAGCGTGCTGCTGAATCAGCAGGCGTTCCCCTCGTCGGAGCGCGCTTTCCTCGCGTCCGGGGCGCTCTTCCCCGACGCGCTGACCGGCGCTGCGGCCGCCGGTGCAGCGAAGGCGCCGCTCTACCTCTCGAGGCTCGAGTGCCTTCCCGTGCCGGTGCGGGACAGCCTCGACCGAGTGGGAGCGAGTTCGCTCACCCTGCTCGGGGGGACCGGTGCGCTGAGCAATCGGGTGGCGACCCGGACCGTCTGCTGACGCAGGGGCCTCGCCCAGTCCGGTCGAGCAGTGCGGGAAGGATCCGATTCGTGAGTTCGAGCAGCCCGAAACGCCTCGCTCCCCTCGACGACCGCTCCTTGACCGAGCACGTCGCTCGCTCGAGCGTGACCGCGCACGCGCGTCGACTCGAGCAGGAACTGGGCATCCGCGGGGGCGTCTCCCGGGTCGGCGTCGGCTGCGCGATGACGATCGCCGTCCTGCTCGGCTTCCCGACTGCCGTGCTCTTCGGGCTCCTCTCCCTCGAGCACGGCGCCGGCTGGGCGATCGCCGCTGCGGTCATCCTGCTCGCCACAATCGCACTCTGCGGGTGGATCGTGATCGCGGCGTCCCGGTACCACCGGCGGGCCCCGGAGCTGCGCTATCGGCTCGGACGGTTCGCCGAGGACAACCGGCTCGAGTACACGCCGTCCCTCGGCGAGCCGGCGCACCCCGGACAGCTCTTCTCCCGTGGCGGGGAACGTGAAGCTCAGGACGTGGTCCGCTGGCCGGACGGGCGCCTGGAGGTGGGCAACTATCGCTACGTGACCGTGGGCTATCGCGGCACCCGCTCCGTCTGGGAGTGGGGCTACGCCACGGCTCCACTCGCCCACCCCGTCCCGGCCCTGCTGCTCGACGGGAAGCGGAACAAGGGACTCTTCGACGACCGGATCGCGTCCGCGTTCGATGCGCGGACGCCGACGCGGCTCGAGTCGCCCGATGGCGGCAGATTCGAGCTCTGGACCTGGCAGCGCGACGCGGATGCCGCCCGCAGACTCGTCGACGACCAACTGCTGTCGCAGCTCGGCCTCCGTTCCGCGGATCTCGAGATCGTGGATGGTCGGGTCTTCCTGTTCTCCAATCGGCCGCTCAGCACCGCGGATCCTGGGACGTGGGCGTGGATCATCGAGACGATGGACCTGATTCAGGCCCGAGCCGCGGCGCTCGGTCGGCCCACGACGGGCGAGGACGTGACTCGGGCATGAGCGACTCGGCGATCGCGCGGTTCACGTGGGTGATCTGGCCGTGGATGAACTGGCTCGTGCCCGCGTTCGTCTGCCTCCACGGGCTGTTCGGCAACGGAGGCTGGGAGAGCCTCGTACTCATCCCGGCGTCGGTCGTGCTCGTCCCGGGCACCGCACTGCTCGGCGCGCTCCCCCGGTTCCTGCTTCGACGGGCGGGGTATCGCAGCGCTCCGCTCCCGATCGTCCCCCTCCTGTTCGTCGTCTGGTGGGGGTGGAGCTGCGTGGGCGCCGCCATGCCCGGTGCGACGGACGGCGCGCCGCTGCCGTCGATGCTCGACGCCATGACGGGCGGGCGGTTGCCGTCCGCGATCGAGACCGGGGTGATGGCCGCCGGCGCGGCTGCCGCCCTCGTCTGCTGGAGCGCGGTCCTCGTCATCGCCGTGCGTCTTCGCGCCCGACCGGCCGCGACGGAAGGACCGGGCCGGCGCCGGACGAGCGAGATCGTGGCCTGGACCGCCGCCTTCGTCGTCCCGCTCACCATCATCGGGAGCTGCGTGGCCGGAGTGGGGCTCCAGGCGACGGCACAGGATGCCGACGGCGACACGTTCGCCGCGGTGGCGGCGCGGGATGCCGACGCCCGGGACGAGCTCGACCGACAGCGGTACGAGGCGACCCAGCGTGCGCTCGCCACGGTTCGCGCGCAGATCGCACCGAACGACTGGACGGGCGCGGAGGCGCGGGCGCGCTCCGCACGTGACTGCCCCTGGCGGACGGCGACGACCGACTGCTATGCGATCACGGCGCGCTTCGCGCGCGCGACGTCGGCCTCGCCGGACTTCGCCGCGCTCGCGGACGCGCTGCGCGCGTCCGGCTGGGAGGTCGAGGATGCCGTCACCGACGAGTGGGGCGCCGTCGAGCTGGAGACCCGCAGCCCGGCTGGCGTGTCCGTCAGGGTCCGCTTCTCGACGGGCGCGGGCGGCCAGCAGTTCGTCAATACGACCGCGACGAGTCCGAGCTGGTGGGGCGCGAGCTTCGAGGTGCGTCTGAACACCGCCGGGATCGATGCCGAGCAGCGCTTCACGGCGGACGACTTCCCTCGGCTCTGAAGAAGCGAAGACGCGCGCGGATGCCGCGGGACCGTCGGTCCGGACTCGACATCGGCCCGGGCATGAGAAAGCCCCCGGGCACGAGAAAACCCCCGGACTTCCGAGGAAGTCCGGGGGTTCTTGGTGGATCTGAGGGGACTCGAACCCCTGACCCCCTGCATGCCATGCAGGTGCGCTACCAGCTGCGCCACAGACCCATCGGGGCTTTCACCCCTGGTGTTTCCGCTCTCGCGGCAACAGATTCAGATTACACCACCTTGGGCGCGCTCGCGAATCCGAGCGGGCCTCACTCCCCCGCGCCGGGCGCGTGCGCGACGAGCTCGGCCACGGGGATCGCCGGGCAGTCGAGCCAGAGACGCTCGAGTCCGTAGTACATGCGCTCCTCGCCGTGGAAGACGTGCACGACGACGTCGCCGAAGTCGATCAGGACCCAGCGGCCCCCGTCACGACCTTCCCGGCGGAGCGTACGCGACCCGGCCTCGAGCATGGCGTCCTCGACGCCCTCCGAGATCGCGACGACGTTGCGCTCGGAGGACCCGGTGACGAGCAGGAAGACGTCGGTGAAGGGCGACTGCTCCGACACGTCGAGCGCGACGAAGTCCTCACCGCCCTTGGCATCCGCCGCGCGGACGGCGACGGCGAGAAGATCGTGGGCGTGCTGAGAAGCGGTCATGCGCTCGCTTTCGAAGCGGTGGAAGGGCGGATGGTCATGGTCGCTCAGAACAGCCGGAAGACGGCGCCGATGACGAGGGTGGCGACGACGCCGAGGGCGAGGACGCCGGCGGTGATCGCCAGGACGAGGGGCACGTTCGCGCCGTCCTTCTTCGGCGGCGCCATCATCTGCTTGGAGTGCGTCTGGGTGCTGATCGCCTTGGTGGCCGAGACCGGCGCGACACCGGCGGTCGCGGCGTCCTCGACGTGGTCGAGGAGCCGGTCGATGTCCGAGGAGTCGACCTGGCTCGGGTGGACGCCCGTCGCGCCGTAGCTGCGCGGGAGATCGATCGACCCGGTGACGATCACGTCGTCGCCGGCGTTCGCGGGCGGCATGATCGTGGCGCCGTCCGGGAGAGACGGCAGGATGAGCGCGTTCGTCGTGGTCGGGACGCCGCGCGACACCCCGCCGCGACTGAGCAGCTGGTCGAACGGCTCCGCCTCGGCGTCGTCGTCGGCCTGCATCTGCAGGCTCCAGTGACCGGTGTTGGTGGCCGGCTCGGCGGATGCGTCGGACGCGGTCGGACGAACCGACGTCGCCGTGGAATCGGACTCCTCGGCGATGGGCGGTGCGGGCCTGGCCGGGGCGGACGGCGCCGGCGTGGCGCTCGATCGAGCGGCGCTCGGAGCCGGGTCGTCGATCGCCTCGGCGTCGTCGACCTCGTCGAGCTGGTGCGAGTCGAGCATCGCGCGGAGCTCGCGCCGGGTGAGCGTGCGCTCCGGCGTGCCGCGCGAACCGGGCTGAGCGGATGCCGGTCGAGGCCCGCCGGGCTCGGCCGACGCGGCATCCTGGACCGCCGGCTTGGCGGGCGGCGGCGCGAAGGCGCTCGGACCGGTCTGGACGACGCGCTGCGGGGCCGCGGGGACCGGGACGGGCGGGGCCGCAGGCTTCGTCGTCGCGGGAGGTGTCGCGGGTTCGGCCGCGGGCGTGGGACCGGACTCCGGGGCGCGCTCCGCACCGCCGGCCGCCTGCTCCTGCAGCAGCCGCTCGCGCTCACGCGCCTCGCGCCGAGTCAGCGGCGGATCCTGCGACGTCATTCGACACTCCGATACAGATGGTGCTTCGAGATGTACTGGACGACACCGTCGGGCACCAGATACCACACCGGGAATCCCCGGTTCACGCGGTCTCGGCAGTCGGTCGAGGAAATCGACAGCGCCGGAACCTCCAACAAGCTTACGTCCTGCTCCGGGAGCCCGGAAACGGAGAGCACATGCCCGGGCCTCGTCACCGCCACGAAGTGCGCCAGCTCCCAGAGCTCCGAGACGTCCTTCCAGGAGAGGATCTGCGCGATCGCGTCGGCGCCCGAGATGAAGAACAGATCGGCGTCCGGACGCTGCGCGCGGATGTCCCGCAGGGTGTCGATCGTGTAGGTCGGCTTGCCTCGGTCGAGGTCGACCCGGCTCACGGTGAACCGCGGATTCGAGGCTGTCGCGACGACCGTCATGAGGTACCGGTGCTCGGCCGGAGTGACGACCGTCTTGTACGTCGGCTCCCCCGTCGGCACGAAGACCACCTCGTCGAGATCGAAGGACTGGGCGACCTCGCTCGCGGCCACCAGGTGACCGTGGTGGATCGGATCGAAGGTACCGCCCATGACCCCCACTCTGGGGCGGCGATCACCGCTCATTCCGAGGCCCCTCAGTGACCGCCGTGCTCGCTCCCGCCGTGGCGCTTCGCGTATGCCTCGGCCTTCGAGCGGTGACGGTTCGCCACGTCGCGGTAGGAGTACGTCACGATGCCGAGCGCGAAGAACACGATGAGCGCGATGAGCCCGTACACGTAGGTCTCGACGGGGAGCTCCCGCGCGTGCACCGTCTCGGCGAAAACAACGGCCATCAGGCTCATTCGTGGAATCCTTTCGTTGCCCGCACGGGATTCGCGCGGAACGCTCCGTCCAGTCTACCGAGTACGGAGACGGTTCGACGGATCAGCCGCGCACGTGCCCCGCGCCCCGGACCAGCCATTTGGTGCTGGTGAGCTGCGGGAGTCCCATCGGCCCGCGCGCGTGGAGCTTCTGCGTCGAGATGCCGACCTCCGCGCCGAAGCCGAACTCCGCGCCGTCGGTGAAGCGCGTCGAGGCGTTCACCATGACGGCGGCCGCGTCGACCTCCTCGAGGAAGCGCTCCGCATTCGCCAGATCGTTCGTCACGATCGACTCGGTGTGCTTCGTGGAGTAGCGGCGGATGTGCTCGAGCGCGTCGTCGAGCGAGTCGACGACACCGACCGAGAGTTCGAGGCTCATGTGCTCGGTCGCCCAGTCCTCCTCGGCCACGGGCGCGAGGTCGGGACGCAGGGCGCGAACGGACTCGTCGGCGTGGACGGTCACGCCCGCGGCCTCCAGCCGCGCGAGCACGGGAGGCAGCAGTCGCTCCGCGGCGGCGCGGTGGACGAGCAGCGTCTCGAGCGCGTTGCAGACGCTCGGGCGCTGCACCTTCGCGTTGTGGACGAGCTCGACCGACCAGTCCTCCCGCGCGCTCTCGTCGAGGAACATGTGGACGACGCCGGCGCCCGTCTCGATGACCGGCACCTTCGCCTGCTCGACGACGGCGCGGATGAGCCCGGCGCTCCCCCGCGGGATCAGCACGTCGACGTAGTCGCGCGCCTGCATGAGGTGGGTGGCGCCGTCGCGGCCGAAGTCGTCGACCGTCTGCACGGCGTCGCCGGGGAGCCCGGCGGCGTCGAGCGCATCGCGGAGCAGTCGCACGAGCACCGCGTTCGTGCGCTCCGCCGCGCTGCCGCCGCGGAGCACGACGGCGTTGCCGCTCTTCAGTGCGAGCACCGCGATGTCGATCGTGACGTTCGGGCGCGCCTCGTAGATCGCGCCGACGACGCCGAGCGGGACCCGCACCTGGTCGATGCGCACGCCGTTCGGCAGGGAGCGACCGCTCACGGACTCGCCCACCGGATCGTCGAGCCCGATGACCTCGAGCACCGCGTCGGCGATGGCGCCGATGCGCCGCTCGTCGAGGGTCAGCCGATCCAGCAGTCCGGTCGAGAGCCCCTGGGCGCGGCCGGCCTCGAGATCGCCGGCGTTCGCCGCCACGATCTCGTCGACCCGCTCGCGGAGCAGACGCGAGACCTGCTCGAGCGCGCCGTCCTTCGTGGCGGTCGTGGCGCGGCCGAGCGCGCGGGAGGCATCCTTCGCCGCCGCGAAGCGGCCGTCGAGCACCTGCAGATCGAGATCGGGCATGCCCCAAGCCTAGGCGAGGGCGGCCGCCTCGGCGCTCGTGTGACGCCCCGGGCCGGGGTCGAACCAGGTGCCGACATCGTCGCCCGCCAGCGCGCGGTCGACGAGCGGCGTCGCCGTGATCAGCACCGCAGTGCCCGCCTCCGCCGCGATGCGCGCCGCGGAGACCTTCGTCTCCGCGCCGCCGGTGCCGACGCCGGCCCGGCCGGCCGAGCCGATCTCGACGCCGTCGAGGGCGTCGCCGAACGGGACGCGCGCGATCCGCTCCGCCCCGGGCAGGTGCGGCGGCTTCGTGTAGAGGGCGTCGACGTCGGAGAGGAGCACGAGGAGCTCGGCCCCGATCAGCTGCGCGACGAGGGCCGCGAGGCGGTCGTTGTCGCCGAAGCGGATCTCGTGCGTGGCGACGGTGTCGTTCTCGTTCACGATCGGGAGGATGCGGAGGTCGAGGAGCCGCTCCATGGCCCGCTGCGCGTTCGAGCGGTGCGTCGCGTTCTCCAGGTCTCCGGCGGTGAGCAGCACCTGCCCGGCGACGATGCCGTAGCGATCGAGCGACTGCTGGTACCGGAAGACCAGGAGGTTCTGACCGACGGATGCCGCGGCCTGTTGGGTGGCGAGGTCGTCGGGCCGGGCGTCGAGCTTCAAGTAGGGCATGCCCGTCGCGATCGCGCCCGAGGAGACGAGCACGACCTCGGCGCCGCGGCCGTAGGCCGAGGCGAGCGCATCCACGAGCGGCGCGATCTGCCCGGCGTTGTCGCCGCTGATGGACGAGGAGCCGACCTTCACGACGATCCGGGTCGCAGCGCCGATGTCGCGGCGGTCGAGCGGGGTCATCCCTGGTCCTCGTCGGACCAGATGCCGGCCTCCCGCTCGCGCTCGAGCTCGGCGCGGGCCTCGGCCTTCGCGTCCATGCGGTCGTGGTAGTCGCTCCGGCGCTCGGCCCGCGTCGCGCGCCGGCCGTCGTCGAACCGGGCGTCGGTGCCGCGCGGGGAGGTGATGAGCTCGGCGGTGGAGGTGAGCGTCGGCTCCCAGTCGAAGACGATCCCGGCGCCGGGTCCGATTACGACGGCCGATCCGGCCGTCGCGCCCGCACGGACGAGCTCGTCCTCGACGCCGAGCCGGGCGAGCCGGTCGGCCAGGTAGCCGACGGCCTCGTCGTTCGCGAAGTCGGTCTGGGCCACCCAGCGCTCGGGCTTCGCCCCGATCACGCGGTAGATGGTGCCGTAACTGCCGCCCTCGGGCCGGACGACGAACTCGGGTGCGTTGACGGCCCGCGGGCGGATGACGATCCGCTCCGGCTCGGGCGCGGCCGCGGCCCGGGCGCGCTCCTCGTCGACGACGGCGCCGAGCGCGAAGCCGAGCGCGCGGAGGCCCTCGTGGCTCACCGTCGAGATCTCGAAGACGCGGTAGCCGCGCGCTTCGAGCTCGGGCTTCACGAAGTCGGCGAGCTCCTTGGCCTCGGGCACGTCGACCTTGTTCAGGGCGACGAGCTGCGGGCGCTCGAGCAGCGGCAGCTGCCCCTCGGGCACCGGATAGGCGGCGAGCTCCGCGAGGATGACGTCGAGATCGGTGAGGGGATCGCGTCCGGGATCGAGCGTCGCGCAGTCGAGCACGTGCAGGAGGGCCGAGCAGCGCTCGACGTGACGGAGGAACTCCAGGCCGAGGCCCTTGCCCTCGCTCGCGCCCTCGATGAGCCCGGGCACGTCGGCGACGGTGAAGCGGTGGTCGCCGGCCTCGACGACGCCGAGGTTCGGGTGCAGCGTGGTGAACGGGTAGTCGGCGATCTTCGGTCGCGCGGCCGACATCGCGGCGATGAGGCTCGACTTGCCCGCGGAGGGGAACCCGACGAGCGCGACGTCGGCGATCGTCTTCAGCTCGAGGACGATCTCGCCCTCGAAGCCGGGCGTGCCGAGGAGCGCGAATCCGGGCGCCTTGCGCTTGTTCGTCGCGAGCGCCGCGTTGCCGAGGCCGCCCTGGCCGCCCTGGGCCGCGACGAAGCGCATCCCGGGCTCGGCGAGGTCGACGAGCTCCTCGCCCGCCTCGTTCTTCACGACGGTGCCGACCGGCACCGGGAGGATCACGTCCTCCCCGGTGACGCCCGAGCGGTTGTCGCCCATGCCGGGCTGACCGTTCGGCGAGGTGCGGTGCGGACGTCCGTGGTAGGTCAGGAGCGTCGTCACCTGCGGATCGGCGACCAGCACGATATCGCCGCCGTCGCCCCCGTTGCCGCCGTCGGGGCCCGCGAGGGGCTTGAACTTCTCCCGACGGACCGAGACGCAGCCGTTGCCTCCGTGGCCGGCGCGCACGAACAGGCGCACCTCATCGACGAAGCTGACCATGCTGCGCCATCCTCTCTCCGAGCTCTGCTCGGAAACACGTGAGGGCGAGCCGAAGCCCGCCCTCACGAGATAGTGCGATCGACTATTCGCCGACCGCCACGATGTTGACGACCTTGCGGCCGCCCTTCGCGCCGAACTCGACCGCACCCGCCTCGAGGGCGAACAGGGTGTCGTCGCCGCCACGGCCGACGTTCGCGCCGGGGTGGAAGTGGGTGCCGCGCTGGCGGACGATGATCTCGCCGGCCTTCACGACCTGGCCGCCGAAGCGCTTCACGCCGAGGCGCTGGGCGTTCGAGTCACGACCGTTGCGAGTGGAGCTCGCTCCCTTTTTGTGTGCCATGTCAGTCTCTCCTTGCGAGCCTGGTCGTTACTTGATGCCGGTGACCTTGACGCGCGTGAGCTCCTGACGGTGGCCCTGGCGCTTCTTGTAGCCGGTCTTGTTCTTGAACTTCTGGATCACGATCTTCGGGCCGCGCAGGTCCTCGAGGACCTCGGCGGTGACCGTGACCTTCGCGAGCGACTTGGCGTCGGAGGTGATCTTGTCGCCGTCGACGAGGAGGACCGGGACGAGCTGGACCTTGCCGTCCTCGCCCGCCTTGACGCGGTCCATCGTCACGATGGTGCCGACTTCGACCTTCTCCTGCCGACCGCCGGCGCGCACTACTGCGTAAACCACTACTCGTACCTAACTCCGGGGAGCCTCGAGGGCTCCGTCTGTCTCATGGGATGTCACTGCGCGGTCGCCCCAGCGGGAAAAGAAGGGTGATGACTGCCAGAAAACTGTCGGGCACGCCGGGATAAGCGGCGGCACCAACGGTCGAGTTTACCGGATGCCGCAGAGCCTCGCAAACACGCGGGCCCGGCGAGTCCGAAGGGCGGCGATGGGCCGCCGGGAGCGGCACGAGGCATAGGATCGGCGCATGACCGTCCTCATCGACACGCCGATGTGGCCGAAGCACGGCACGGTGTGGGCGCACCTCGTGAGCGACGTCTCGATCGCCGAGCTGCAGGCCTTCGCCGAGCGCACCGGCCTGCCGCCGCGCGGCTTCGATCTCGACCACTACGACGTGCCCGCCGAGCGCTACGAGGAGCTCGTGGCGGCCGGGGCCGTGCCCGTCGAGCCGCGCGAACTGGTTCGACGGCTCCGCGCGAGCGGGCTGCGGGTCACACCGAGGGAGCGCCGGGAGCGCCGCGCCTCGGCGTGACCCGATCGATCAGTCGTCCTGGGGGCGGGTGATCACCGGCGACTCGCCGCCGGCGCTCGACGCCGTGCTCACCCGGCGGCTGCGGGCGCGGCCCTCGCCGGCCTTCTTCGGGGCCGGCAGCGCGTCGAGGACCGAGTCGAGCAGGTTGCCCGCATCGACGGGGGTGCTCGGCCTCGTGCGCACGGGCGCCTCGGGCAGCTCGATCACGGGGACCGCGGGAGCGGATCCGGCCTCGGCGGAAGCGGCACGGCTCGGGTCGCCGCTGCGCTCGCGCTCCTCGCGCGCCGGGCGCGCGTCGCCGGTCTCGGCGATCGTGCCGCTCTCCTGCTCCCCCGCCTGCGCACCGCCGCTCGCACGGCGGCGGCCGCGGCGGCGCGACGCCCGAGGCTCGGCCGCGGCCGGCTGCTGGGCCTCCGCCGCGGTGTCCGCCTCGCGCTGCTCGCCGCCCGAGATGGTCGATGCGGCGATCTGGGCGAGGGCGTGCTTCGCGTCCTCGGTGATGCCGTGGGTGCCCGCGGCACCGGCCTTGGGCTCCGCGGACGCCTGCGACGTCTCGCGCTGCTGCCCGCCGCCGTTCCCGCCGCCGTTGCCGCCCCGGCCGCGGCGGCGTTCCACCTGCTGCTGCGGGGCGCGGTGCCGGAAGATCGGCTCGTGATGCACGATGATGCCGCGGCCCGCGCACGTCTCGCACGGCTCGCTGAAGGACTCGAGCAGCCCGAGACCGAGCTTCTTCCTGGTCATCTGGACGAGGCCGAGCGAGGTCACCTCGGCGACCTGGTGCTTCGTGCGGTCACGCGAGAGGCACTCGATGAGCCGGCGGAGCACGAGATCGCGGTTGGACTCGAGCACCATGTCGATGAAGTCGACCACGATGATGCCGCCGATGTCGCGCAGCCGGAGCTGACGCACGATCTCCTCGGCCGCCTCGAGGTTGTTCTTCGTGACGGTCTCCTCGAGGTTGCCGCCGGAACCGACGAACTTGCCCGTGTTGACGTCGACCACGGTCATGGCCTCGGTGCGGTCGATGACGAGCGAGCCGCCCGACGGCAGCCAGACCTTGCGGTCGAGCGCCTTCTCGATCTGCTCGGAGATGCGGAACTCGTCGAACGCGTCCTTGTCGCCCGAGTACGCCTCGACGCGCTCGAGGAGGTCGGGGGCGACCTGCCGGAGGTAGCGCTCGATGGTCTCGCGCGCCTCGTCTCCCGAGATGATCATCTTCTGGAAGTCCTCGTTGAAGACGTCGCGGACGATCTTGATGAGGAGGTCGGGCTCGGAGTGCAGGAGCGCGGGCGCCTGCACCTTCTCGAGCGTCGAGGAGATGTCGGCCCACTGGGAGATCAGGCGGTTCACGTCGAGGGTCAGCTGCTCCTCGGTGGCGCCCTCGGCGGCGGTGCGCACGATGACCCCCTGGTTCTCGGGCAGCACCTCCTTCAGGATCTTCTTCAGGCGAGCGCGCTCGGTGTCGGGCAGCTTCCGGCTGATGCCGTTCATCGAGCCGTTCGGCACGTACACGAGGTAGCGACCGGGCAGCGAGATCTGGCTGGTGAGCCGCGCGCCCTTGTGCCCGACCGGGTCCTTCGTGACCTGCACGAGCACGCGGTCGCCCGGCTTCAGGGCGAGCTCGATGCGGCGGGGCTGGTTCTTCTCGCCGTTCTCGGCGGCGGCCTCCCAGTCGACCTCGCCGGAGTAGAGCACGGCGTTGCGGCCGCGGCCGATGTCGACGAAGGCGGCCTCCATGCTCGGGAGCACGTTCTGCACGCGACCGAGGTAGACGTTGCCGATGAGCGAGGCGTCCTGGTTGCGGGCGACGTAGTGCTCGACGAGCACGTTGTCCTCGAGGACGCCGATCTGGATGCGTCCGCCCTTCTGGCGGATGACCATCTGCCGGTCGACGGCCTCGCGGCGGGCGAGGAACTCCGACTCGGTGATCACGGCACGGCGACGGCCGGCGTCGCGGCCGTCGCGGCGGCGCTGCTTCTTCGCCTCGAGCCGGGTCGAGCCCTTGACCTTCTGCGGCTCGGTGATGAGCTCCGGCTCGCGGGGCTTGCGCACCTTCACGACGTTGTTCGCCGGCGCGTCGCCGTTCGAGCGCGTGTCCTCGCCGCTGCGGCGGCGGGTCCGACGGCGGACGCTTGAGGAGTCGTCGCCGTCGCCGTCCGAGTCGGGCTCCGTGCGCTCGGGCACGACGAGCACCGGCGGGGCGCGGAAGATCAGGGAGGTCGTCGAGATCGGACCCGTGATCGGCCGCAGCTCGGCGGCCGGCTCAGGCTCCGGCTCGGCCGCGGCGACCGGGGCGTCGTCCGCCGCGGACTCGGCGGTCTGAGCGTCGTCGGGTGCGCTCGCGGGCGCCGCCTCGACCGGGGCCGACGAGGCCTCGGGCTCGCCGGAGCCCGTGTCGACGGTCGGCGGCGTCACCGCGACATCCGTCGCTGTGTCGACCGCCGGAGCGCTCGGTGCGTCGACCGCAGCCGGCTGCTCGGCGGCGGACGCCTCCGCGGCAGCGGGCTCCTCGACGCGCGGCCCGAGCGTCGCTCGCCGACCGCCTCGTCGGGAGCCGAACAGCCCTCCGAGTCGCTTCGACCCGCGGCCGGGTTCGTTCGTGGGGTTCTCGTTGTTGCCTTCCACCATCTCTGGTGCACTCCTACACCGGTGGCCCGACCTCGTCGGCCGGCCTCCGTACTCCTCGGAGCGGTCCCGTTCCGGGTGACCGCCAAATCTTCTCTGCGACCGGACGGCAGCTGCCGCGGCCGCGACATGCGGCGGGTTCGCCGCGTCTCGGATGCCTGGGCATCCTCAAAGCCTTCGCCGGCGCCGGACCAGGGTGGTCGGAACCGACTTCCCTCCGATTATCGCACGCTCGTCGCCGCTGAGGTGGAATCCCCCGCGCGACGCGCCACGTCGACCCGGCCGGTGCGCCCCCGGCGCTGCCCGGCGCTGGCAGCCTCCAGCCGTGGCGGCGTGCCAGAATACGACCATGCCCGACTCCGCTCGCCGCACGCGCCCGATCGGCCTCGCCGTCTGCCTCCTCGTCGCCGGCGCCCTCGGGCTGCTCGCCGCCTGGGAGCTCTCGGTCGAGAAGGTGCTGACGCTCATCGACCCGACGCACGTGCCGAACTGCAACGTCGGCGTGCTCGTCGGCTGCGCGACGAACCTCGAGTCCTGGCAGGGCTCGGTGTTCGGATTCCCGAACCCCTTCATCGGCGTGGCCGCGTGGTCGGTCGTCATCACGATCGCCGTGGGCATCCTCGCCGGCGCCCGCTTCGCCCGCTGGTTCTGGCTCGGGCTCAACGTCGGGGTCGCCGGCGCGCTCGTCTTCGTCGGCTGGCTCATCTACCAGAGCATCTACGTGCTCGACGTGCTCTGCCCGTGGTGCATGCTCACCTGGGCGGTCACCATCCCGACGTTCTGGGTGGTCACGCTGCACAACCTCCGGGAGGGGAACATCCCGGCCTCGGCCAGGGTGAAGCGGCTCGCCGCGTCCTGGTTCGGCTGGATTCCGCTCATCACGATCGTCTGCTACGCGATCGTCATCTTCCTCGCGCAGGTGCAGATGGACGCCATCCCGCGCGTGATCCTCGACCTGCAGAACTTCTTCCGCTGAGCCGCTCCCCTCGAGGAGGCCGCGGAACGCCGAACGGCGGGGTGACGATCGTCACCCCGCCGTTCGCGTCGATGTGAGCGCTCAGCCGAACCAGAGCGCGAGCTCGCGCTCGGCCGACTCGACCGAGTCCGAGCCGTGCACGAGGTTCTGCTGCACCTTCAGGCCCCAGTCGCGGCCGAAGTCGCCGCGGATGGTGCCGGGGGCGGCGGTCGTCGGGTCGGTGGTGCCCGCGAGCGAGCGGAAGCCCTCGATCACCCGGTTGCCGGCGACGCGGATGGCGACGGTCGGCCCGGACTGCATGAACTCGATGAGCGGCTCGTAGAAGGGCTTGCCCTCGTGCTCCTCGTAGTGCTTCGCGAGCAGCTCGCGATCGGCCTGGACGAGGCGGATGTCGACGAGCGAGTAGCCCTTCGCCTCGATCCGGCGGAGGATCTCGCCCGTGAGGTTGCGGGCCACTCCGTCGGGCTTCACCAGCACGAGGGTCTCTTCGATGACGGTGGTCATTCCTGTTCCTTCCCGGCGGCGTAGGCCGCACGTTCCCGATCGATGCGCGCGCCGGTGACCATGCAGTACCACCACATGCCGCCGAAGAGCGCGCCGACGAAGTACATCGCCGGGTTCACGAGCCCGGCGGCGATGATGAGGGCCTGGATGGCCCAGCCGAGTCCGTAGCCCCAGCCGAAGCGGAGGCCGCCGATCGCGGCGACGAGGCCGACGAGGATGACCCCGCCGGTGACGAGCGCCGCCCACGCCGGCAGGCCGAACGGCCCGCCCTCCGGCGGCGTCAGGCCCCAGAGCACGAGCGCGGCGAGGAAGACGACGATCGTCTCGAAGCCGAGGACGATGGACGCGAGGCTCCGGCGGACGGACGTCATGCGAGCCACCCCCGATCGGCGGCGATCGCCATGGCCTCGCCGACGAGCACGATGGATCCGGCGACGAGCACGCCGCGACGATCGCTCTCGGCGGCCCAGTCGCGGGCGAGGTCGAGCGCGTCGTCGAGCCGCGGAGCGAGCTGCACCCGCTCGGCGCCCACGGCGTTCGCGACGGCGGCGGCCAGCGGTTCGGCGGGCTGCGCACGCTCGGAGTCGGGCTGCGTGACGATGAACCCGGCGCCGTTCGCGGCGAGTTCGCGGGCGATGCCGACCGCGTCCTTGTCGCCGAGCACGCCGAAGACGACGACGAGCTCGTCGAGGTCGAACGACTCGTCGAGGGCCGCGACGAGCGCGCGGGCGCCGTGCGGGTTGTGGGCGGCGTCGACGAGCATCGTCGGCTGCTGCCCGATGAGCTGCAGCCGGCCGGGCGAGCTGGCCGCGGCGAGGCCGTCGCGCAGCGCGTCCTCCGAGAGGCCAGTGGAGCCGCCGCCGAGGAACGCCTCGACCGCGGCGATCGCCACGGCGGCGTTCTGGGCCTGGTGCGCGCCGAACAGCGGGAGCACGAGGTCGCGGTACTCCCCCGCGAGCCCGCGCACCGAGACGAGCTGACCGCCGACCGCCGGGCGCCGTTCGAGCACGGCGAAGGCCTCGCCCTCGACGGCGAGGCTCGACTCGGTCAGCTCCGCCGCACGACGGAGCTCGGCGAGCGCCTCCGGCTGCTGCGCCGCCGACACGACGGACGCCGCAGGCTTGATGATCCCGGCCTTCGTGCGGGCGATCTCCGCGACCGTCGCGCCGAGCTTCGACTGGTGGTCGAGGTCGATCGGGGTGATGACCGCGACCTGGCCGTCGGCGACGTTCGTGGAGTCCCACTCGCCGCCCATGCCCACCTCGAGCACGACGACGTCGACGGGCGCGTCGGCGAAGCACGCGAAGGCGAGCACGGTCATGGTCTCGAAGAAGGTCAGCGGCGGTTCGCCGGCGCCGACGAGCTCGGCGTCCACGATCGCGAGGTACGGCTCGATCTCCGCCCAGTTGCGGGCGATCGCCTCGTCGGAGATCGGCTCGCCGTCGATGAGGATGCGCTCGGTGAAGCGCTCGAGGTGCGGGCTCGTCAGCATCCCGGTGCGGAGCCCGTAGGCGCCGAGGATGCTCGCGATCATCCGGCTCGTCGAGGTCTTGCCGTTCGTGCCGGTGAGGTGGATGACCGGGGCCGCCCGGTGCGGGTCGCCCAGGAGCTCGACGGCTCGCCGGGTCGCGCCGAGGCGCCGCTCGGGGGCGGCCTCGCCGACGCGCTCGAGGAGCGCCGCGTAGACGGCGTCCGCCGCGTCGCGGGCCTCCTCGTCGAAGTCGTCGTATCCCTCGCTCATGCGCGCGTCACCTCGATCTCGACCACCGTGCCGCCGGCGAGCGGCTTCGCCGCGCTGTCGGCGGGCAGGGGCAGCAGCTCGACCGCCGTCGCGAGCGTCTCGCCCGCGATGAGCTCCAGGTGCCGCTCCGCAGCCGCCGCACCGGCGTCGTCGAGTCGCAGCTCGAGCCGGATGCGGTCGCCCACCTCGAGACCGGCCGCCTTCCGGGCGTCCTGCACCGCGCGGACGAGGTCGCGGGCGACGCCTTCCGCCTCCAGCTCGGCCGTGACGGCCGTGTCGAGCATGACGAAGCCGCCGTCGGCGAGCAGCCCGAGCGCGGTCTCGCCGTCGGCGCTGCCGCCGGCCTCGAGCACGAGCTCGTACTCCCCCGCTTCGAGCGCGATGCCGCCCGCGACGACCCCGTCGGCCGCGACCGACCAGTCGCCGTTCCGTGCGGCCTGGATCGCCTGCTGCACCTGCTTGCCGAGGCGCGGCCCCGCGGCCCGGGCGTTCACCGTGAGCCGCTTCTCGATGCCGAAGGCCTCGGCGCTGTCGGCGGCGAGGGCGACGATCTCGACGGCCTTCACGTTCAGCTCGTCGCGCAGGATGCCCTCGAACGGCGCCAGGGCGGCGGCATCCGCCGTGACCACCGTGAGCTTCGCGAGCGGGAGCCGCACCCGCCGGCCCGCCTGCTTCCGCAGTGCGAGCGCGACGCCGGTGATCTCGCGGACGGCGTCCATCGCGGCGACGAGCTCGGCGTCGGCCGGGAACTCCTCTGCGTCGGGCCAGTCGGCGAGGTGCACGCTGCGGCCGCCGGTCAGGTCCTTCCACACCCGCTCGCTGACGAGCGGCAGGAGCGGCGCGGTGAGGCGCGTCAGCGTCTCGAGCACGGTGTACAGCGTGTCGAACGCCTCGGCGCCCGAGTCGTCGGCCTCCACGCCCGTCCAGAAGCGGTCGCGGGAGCGGCGCACGTACCAGTTCGTCAGCACGTCGCCGAAGTCGCGCAGCTTCTGCGCCGCGAGCGGCGAGTCGAAGGCCTCGAGGTCGGTGGTGACGGCCTCGACGAGGTCGCGGAGCTTCGCGAGGAGATAGCGGTCGAGCACGTCGGTCGAGGCGGTCGACCGGGATGCCTCGTAGCCGCCCTCGCGCGCCGTGTTGGCGTAGAGCGAGAAGAAGTACCAGGTGCTCCAGAGCGGCAGCATGAGCTGGCGCACGCCCTCGCGGATGCCCTCCTCGGTGACGACGAGGTTGCCGCCGCGCAGCACGGAGCTCGACATCAGGAACCAGCGCATGGCGTCGGAGCCGTCGCGGTCGAAGACCTCGTTGACGTCGGGGTAGTTGCGCAGCGACTTCGACATCTTCTGGCCGTCGCTGCCGAGCACGATGCCGTGGCTCACGACGTTGCGGTACGCCGGCCGGTCGAAGAGCGCGGTGGAGAGCACGTGCATGACGTAGAACCAGCCGCGGGTCTGCCCGATGTACTCGACGATGAAGTCGGCTGGGTGGTGCGTGTCGAACCACTCGCGGTTCTCGAACGGGTAGTGCACCTGTGCGAACGGCATCGAGCCGGAGTCGAACCAGACGTCGAGCACGTCGGGGATGCGCCGCATCGTGCTGCGACCCGTCGGGTCGTCGGGGTTCGGTCGGGTCAGCTCGTCGATGTACGGCCGGTGCAGGTCGGGCTCGCCGGCGGCGTTCAGGGGCAGGCGGCCGAAGTCGCGCTCGAGCTCGGCGAGCGAGCCGTAGACGTCCGTGCGCGGGTACGCGGGGTCGTCGCTCTTCCACACCGGGATCGGCGAGCCGAAGTAGCGGTTGCGGCTGACCGACCAGTCGCGCGCGCCCGCGACCCACTTGCCGAACTGGCCGTCCTTCACGTTCTCCGGCACCCAGGTGATCTCCTGGTTCAGCTCGCCCATGCGGTCGCGGAACTCCGGCACGCGGATGAACCAGCTCGAGACGGCCTTGTAGATGAGCGGGTTCCGGCAGCGCCAGCAGTGCGGGTAGGAGTGCTCGTAGCTCGCCTGACGGAGCAGTCGCCCCTCGGCCTTCAGCAACTGCGTGAGCGGCTTGTTCGCGTCGCTCCAGAGCTGCCCGGCGACGTCGCTCACCTCGGGCAGGAAACGGCCGGCGTCGTCGAGGGAGAGGATGACCGGGATGCCGGCCGCCTCGCAGACGCGCTGGTCCTCCTCGCCGTAGGCGGGGGCCTGGTGGACGATGCCCGTGCCGTCCTCGGTCGTGACGTAGTCGGCGACGAGGATCCGCCAGGCCTGCTCCAGCCCCCATTCCTCGACGTCGGCGTAGTAGTCGAAGAGCCGGTCGTAGCTCACGCCCTCGAGCTCGGCGCCGCGCACCGTGCGGCTGACCGCCGCGCGGGCCTCCTCGGCGCTCGCGTAGCCGAGCTCCTT
The DNA here is from genome assembly GCF_044917495.1 of Agromyces mediolanus. Lineage (GTDB taxonomy): Bacteria > Actinomycetota > Actinomycetes > Actinomycetales > Microbacteriaceae > Agromyces > Agromyces mediolanus_B. The sequence continues at coordinate 361,196 of NZ_JAVSSI010000003.1, forward strand.
CGCGTAGTTGCCGACGAGGTCGATCGCGATGAGGTACTCGGCGCCGAGCACCTCGGGCGGGGCGCCCGCGCCGTCCGCGGCCTCGCGCAGCACCGTCGCGTCGGGCGTTCCTGCGGGGCCGGCGGGGACGACGGCGTACTCGATGTCGGGGCCCACCGCGAGCGCGAAGTTCGTCGGC
>NZ_JAVSSI010000004.1:0-356456 GCF_044917495.1 Agromyces mediolanus
GGCGCCGGGGCGTGGGGGCCGGGATGGGTGGGCGGGCGCGGGGGCGTGGCGGCCGGGATGGGTGGGCGGGCGAGGGGGCTTGGGGCCCGCCGGCGTCAGGCGTGCGCGGCCGAGTGCCCCGCGAAGACGTTCAGCACGATGACGCCCGCGATGATCAGGGCGATGCCGATGAGCTTCGGCACCGTCAGGCTCTCGCCGAGGAAGAGCACGCCGATCGCGACGATCGCCGCAGTTCCCACGCCCGACCAGATCGCGTAGACGATGCCGATCTCGAGCTCCCGCACCGCCTGCGCGAGCATCAGGAACGACACCCCGTAGCCGGCGAGCACGCCGACCGTCCACCACAGCTTCGTGAAGCCCTCGGTCTTGCCGATGAAGCTCGTCGCGGCGACCTCGAAGGCGATCGCGAGCGAGAGGTAGAGCCAGGCCATGCGGGTTCCCTTCCCGTGCGCCGGATGCCGGGCGCCGGGCACGCCGCGCTGGCGGGCCCGGCTCAGTCCGCCGGGGTCACATTCGCATTGTCGCGGAAGAGGTTGCCCGGGTCGACCTCCGATTTGATGCGCCGCAGGCGCTCGAGCGTCGCGGGCGGGAACGCCGCGGCGAGCCGATCGGGACCGCCCTCGGTCTCGAAGCTGAGGTAGGCGCCGGTCATGTGCGGCTCGAGCAGCTCGTTCCAGCGCTCGCTCGTGCGGCGGCTCGGGGTGCCGAAGGCGACCACCGAGAACTCCGCGTCGCGGTGCGCGTAGGCCGTGGCGTCGGCGGGCACGTCGTGCACGGCCCCGCCGGCGGCGCGCACCTGGAAGAAGTAGCTCGCGCCGCTCTCCAGGAACCGTGCCGCGTCGCGGGCGAACTCCGGCGTGAAGCGGCCGATCAGCCCGGTGCGGGCGAGCGGCTCCCCCTCCGCGCTGTGGCTCGCGTCGCTCGCGTTCGAGACGATGGCGCGGTAGCTCGTGAAGCGCACATCCTGCGCGACGAGCTGGGCGACGTCGGCGAGCGGGTTCAGCCGCTCGAGCACGGTGTCGGCGTCGTCGGAGTCGACCACCACGAGCACGTGCGCGAGGGGCGGGCGGCTCGCGCTGCCGGGCTGCACGATGAGGAAGCTCGTGAGGTCGCGCGGCGCGTCCACGACCCAGTCGCTCCAGGCGAGGAGGAACGCTTCTGTGTCGCTCGCGTCGAAGGTGAGCTGCCCGAACGCGAGCACGCCGACCTCGTCGACCTCGAACTCGAAGGCGGTGACGATGCCGAGGTTCGCCCCCGCGCCGCGCACGGCCCAGAACAGCTCGGGATGCTCCTCGGCGCTCGCGCGCACGACCCGGCCGTCGGCGAGCACGAGCTCCGCGGCGCGGAGGTGGTCGATCGTGAGGCCGTGCTCGCGCACGAGCCAGCCGATCCCGCCCGCGGTCGCGAGCCCGCCGACCCCGACGCCGCCGAAGTCCCCGGAGCTCAGGGCCCAGCCGTGCGGCTCGAGCGCGGCCGCGACGTCGGCCCAGCGCGCGCCCGGTTCGATGCGGACCAGGCGGGATGCCTCGTCGAGCACCTCGATGCGGCGCATCCGGGACAGGTCGATCACGATGCCGCCGTCGTTCGTCGACCGCCCGCTGATGCCGTGGCCCGCGCTGCGGACGCCGAGCGGGAGCTCGGGGTGGGCGCGCGCCACGGCGACGGCCTCGACGACCTCCTCGGTGCTCGCCGGTTGCAGGACGAGACCGGGGTCGCCGCCGCGCAGGTACGTCGAGCGCACCCGGGAGAACTTCGCGTCGCCGGGCTCGATGGCCGAGGCGGCGAGGGAGGCGGGCAGCCCGTCGTAGTCGATGCCGGGCCGACGCTTCGCGAGGGCCGCGGTGCTGCGGACGGCGCCGGCCGAGGCATCCGCTCCGAGTTCCCGCTCGACCGCCTCCCGCAGCGCGGGGGCGACCTCCTCGATGAAGCGCTGCATGCTCGACGGGTCGTCGCCGGCGAGGATGAAGGTGTCCGCGCCGTCCTCGACGACGAAGGGCAGCAGCTGCTCGACCCAGTCGGCGGGGGCGCCCTCGATCGCGCCGCCGCGGGCGCGCACGTCGCCGCCGCGCCCGCCGGTGAAGCGCCCGGCGACGTTCAGCAGCCGGCGGATCTCGGCGGGGTTCCGGCCCGCCTTCGTCGCGGCCTCGTCGATGCGCGCGGCGGAGTCGGCGTAGTCGACGGGCTGCAGATACGCGAGCGAGGGCAACCAGCCGTCGCCCGCCCGGCCGATGAGGCGGAGCATGCGGGGCTTCAGCGCGCCGATCCAGATGGGGATGTCGTGGGCGGGCGCCGGCCCGCGCTTCGCGCCGTCGACGCGGTAGTAGTCGCCCTCGACGGCGAAGCGGCCGCGCTCGGAGACGTCCCAGGTGCCGCGGATGATGCGGATGGCCTCGTCGAGCGCGTCGACCGCCTGGCCCGGGGTGAGCCGGCGGCCGCCGATCGCCTCGATCGCGTCCCAGAATCCGCCGGCGCCGAGGGCGAGTTCGAAGCGCCCGTCGCTCAGCAGGTCGAGGCTCGCGGAGGCGCGGGCGAGCACGGCGGGTTCGCGCTGCAGCGGAAGGTTCAGCACGTTGCCGGCGAGGTGGATGCGGCTCGTGCGGGCGGCCGCCCAGCTCAGCAGGGTCCAGGTGTCATGGAACGCGGGCTGGTACGGATGGTCCTGGAAGGTCACGAGGTCGTAGCCGAGCTGCTCGCTGAGCTCGGTGAGCTGCACCGCGCGCTGCGGCGGGTCGTTCACGGGCGTGACGAAGGTGCCGAACTGCAGTGGGCGTCCGTAGTGCATTCCATGCTCCGTTCCAGGCGGTCGCGTCCATCATGCTCGGATGGGGCGAGGCACGCATCCAGCAGGTAAGCTGCTTACTCGAAGGAAGTACCTTCACCGGATGGAACGGAGCTGCGACCATGGCGTATTCCCCGGACCCCGAGACGCGGGCCGACGAGCTCGACGCCCGCCGCTCGGCGCGGCTGCACGAGCTCGGGCACATCGACGACGAGGCGTGCCGCCGCTTCACGAGCGCGATCGAGTTCGCCGGCCGCAAGTGGAACGCCGCCATCCTGCTCGCCGGCGTCCGCGGGGCGCGCCGCTTCTCCGAGTACCGCGACACCGTCGCGGGCATCTCCGACCGGGTGCTCGCCGCCCGGCTCCGCGAGCTCGAGGCCGACGGGCTGCTCGAGCGGCACGTCCGCGCGACCACCCCCGTCTCGATCCGGTACACGCCGAGCCCCCGCGCCCTGCAGCTCATGGAGCTGCTGCAGCCGCTCGTCGAGTGGCAGGCCGGCGAGGAGGGCGCCGCCGGCCGGGTCGGCTGAGCGGAGGGGTCCGGCCGAGCGGAAGGGTTCGGCTGAGCTGAGTAGCCCGGCCGAGCGGAGCAGGCCGCCGGAGCAGCGCGAGCCGACGCCTCAGCGCGCGGTGTGGTCGACGAACGGCATCCGCGGTCCGCGCCGCGGGCGGCCCCGGTGGCCGGTGAGGCCGAGCAGGCGGATGACCCGGTAGCGCTGCCCCGACCACGGGGCGAGCGCGGCGAGCATCTCCTCGTCGCTCATGTCCCGCCCCTCGAGCGCGTGCCCGACGAAGTTCGCGAGGTGGAAGTCGCCGACCGAGACCGCATCGGCGTCGCCGAGCGCGCGCTGGGCGACCTCGGCCGCCGTCCAGGCGCCGACGCCGGGCAGCAGGGTGAGCCGGGCGTGCGCCTCGGCCGCCGTCATCCCGGCCGCCTCCTCGACGCGCGGCGCGACGGCCGCGACGCGCACGATCGTGCGGGAGCGCTGCGGGTCGACTCCGGCGCGGTGCCACTCCCAGCTCGGGATCATCCGCCATCCCTCCGCGCCGGGCGGCACGCGCATCGGGCGCGGCACCGGACCCGGGGCCGGCTCGCCGAAGCGGCGGAGCAGCACCCGCCAGGAGTCGTGCGCCTGCAGCGTGATGACCTTCTGCTCCAGGATGGCGGGCACGAGCGCCTCGAGCACCCGGCCGCTGCGCGGCACCCGCAGCCCCGGGTTGCGCCGGTGCGCCTCGGCGAGCGCGGGCAGTCGCGGCTCGAAGCCCGTCGTGTCGTCGCGTGCGCCGAGGAGATCCGGCGCGGAGGCGACGGCCTCGGCGGCGCCCGGGCCCCAGGCCTCGCAGCGGAACTCCCCCGGTGCGAGCTGGGAGAGCCGCATGGTGGCCGGGCCCGCCGGCATGCGCGTCGCACGCCAGACGGCCCGGTCGGGCGCGGTCAGGTAGGCGGGGTCGCCCGGACCGCGGCGGAGCGAGCCCACCGTCTGCTGCAGCTCGCTCGGGTGGGGCGCCCGCCAGTCGAGTCGTGCGTCCGCGGTCACCCGACCAGTGTGCGCCATGCCGCCGACCGCCGGCCTCTCCGACTTTCCGGCATACCAACTGATCGTCCTGTGGAGCTCTTTGTACGGAGAGACGGCGAGGCAGGTAGAGTCTGAGCGCACATGGCGGGATACCATTTCCGATCTTCGAAGGAGAACCGATGAGAGTTCGACGCACCCGGGCGACCGCCCTTCTCGGAGGAGCCGCTGCGGCGCCGCTGGGCGCCACCCTCATGACCGGCACCGCGTCCGTCACGTCGGCCGCGCCGGCGCAGTCGGCCACCTGCTACAACACCCAGCGCGATGCGACGTACAACACGCCCGGATGCTTCTCGGTGCGCCATTGGGTGACACGGAAGTCGACCGGTACTGCACGGACATACGGCGCATGGGCGGCATCAGGGGCACCAGCATGGTGATCAGTTATGTGGACTGGAAGAGCTCGGGCACCCAGGTATCGTGAACGCTCTCCGAATCGGCGTGGCCGTCGCCGCGCTGCTGCTGCTCGGCGGGTGTGCAGACACGACCGAGACTCCAGCCGACCTCGACGATGCGCCCGGATGGGACGATGAGCTCAGCGAACTGCGCGCGGGCGCCACGACGGATCTGGAACTGCTGATCCTCGAAGACGGCCGGATCACCGACGAGGAACTCGCCGCCGCCGAGGACGCCTTCCGCTCGTGCGCGGCCGGTGCCGGGTTCGAGGTCACCGAGCTCCAGCCCGGCGGGGGCTACACGATCGACGGCCCCTTCACCGAGGACGGTCCTCCTGCGCTCACCGCGTGCGAGGCGTCGTTCAACCGAACGTCCGGCCAGTACTGGCTCATGGAGCGGAACCCCGCCGGCATCGATGAAGCCGAACTCATGGTCGACTGCCTCGTACGTGCAGGTGTCCTCGACGCGGACATCACCCGGAGCGAATACCTCGAGGCGCTCGGCACGCCGCCGCTGACACCGGGCGCGCCGGAGTTCGCGCGATGCAACGCGGAGCCGGCGACCGCGTACGTCGAATGAGTCCCCGGCCAAGCTGGCCCGCGATCGCCGTCCTGGCGGTCACTGCGGCGTGCGCGGGAGCAGTGGCGGCCTTCCTCATCCTCCCTGCCGAAACGCCCGCCGCTCTCGCGAGCGCCGATCCCCTGGGCGAGACAGCGGTGACCGATCGCGAGTTCTTCGACGAGCGCCCAGTCTCGGTCGCGATCGAGCCGACGCCCGACCTCGCGGTCCTGAGTACGACAGCCGGCGTCGTGACCATGCTCGACTGCCGACGCGGAGCAACCATCGAGTCCGGATCTGTGCCGATCGCGGTCGACGGCCGCCCCCGCTTGGCGCTCTCGACCACCACTCCTCCCTGGCGCGATCTCGAAGCGGGCGCGGAGGGACCCGACGTCCTCGCCCTGCAGGAGGAGCTCCAGCGCCTCGGGTTCCCGGTCGTCGCCGATGGCGAGCTCGGCGCCGCATCGATCGCCGCAGTGGAGCTCCTGCGAACCGGCGTCTCCAGCGGGGCACGCGAGATCCGAGCATCCGACCTGCTCTGGTTCCCTGCACGAACGGCGACGATCAGGTCCTGCGGCGCCACGCTCGGCGCCCCGATCGAAGTCGGAACCACGCTCTTCGACCTGCCCGGACGAGCTGCGTCGGCGACGATCACGGACTACCCGGGCGATCTGCTTCCCGGCGACCGCGCCATCGTCGTGGACGGGACGCGCTTCGACATCGCCCCCGGCGGCCTCGTGGACGAAGCGGAGGCCGTCGCAGCGTTGGAGGCCGCGGCCCGCGCACGGGCGGCGGAGTCCGGCGAGGGGGCAGGAACCGTGACGGTCGCACTGATCCTGCGCGAGCCGGCGACCGTCGGCGCGATCCCGCCGGGTGCGCTCTACGACGTGGTGGCCGACCGGGGCTGCGTGATCTCCGAGGGTCGGCCGGTCCGCGTGCGACCGGTCGCGTCGCAGCTCGGCCACGTGTTCATCGCACCCATCGACGGCCGATTGCCGCGGTCGGTGCAGATCGCCCCCTCGGGAGATCGGCCGTGCTGATCTCGCTCGAGCGCGTCACGCATGCGTTCACCGGCGGCCACGAACTGTTCCAGCCCATCACGGCGTCGTTCGCACGCGGCGAGATGGTCGCCGTCACCGGGCGCTCCGGGGCGGGCAAGAGCACCCTGCTCGCCATCCTCGCCGGTTCCCTCCGACCTTCGTCCGGCGAGATCCGATGGAGCGAGGAGTGCCGGGTGTGCTGGATCGCTCAGCGTCCACGCGGCGTGCCCGGCCGCTCCGCGCTCGACCACGTCGCCCTCCCGGTCCTCGCGACGGGAGCGCGGCGACTGGAGGCCGAACGACGCGCCGCCGAACTCCTCGACCGCGTCGGACTGAGCGGCGCGTCCTCGCAGCCGTTCGAGACGCTGTCCGGCGGGCAGGCGCAGCGACTGATGCTGGCCCAGGGTCTCGCCGCCGCGCCCGACATCCTTCTCGTCGATGAACCGACCGCGCAGCTCGATCAGCGGACTGCGGCGGAGGTCGACGCGGTGCTCGGCCTCCTTGCCGCTGCCGAGCTTCTGGTCATGGTCGCGACGCACAGCGCCGCAACACGAGCGAGCTGCTCCCGCGAGCTGACGCTCGAGCATCACGTTCCATCCGAGTGAGGGCACTTCCCATGCGATTGGACACCCTGCTGACGGAAGCGTGGCGCAACACGATCTCCGGCGCCGCGCGAGCCGTGCCGATCTGGGTGGCGCTCGTGTTCATCACCTTCCCGCTGCTCGTCGCGGAGGGGGCGGCCACGCGCGCCGCCATCGACGAAGCGATCGCCTATCGCCTCTCCGGAGCAGCGATCACGACGTTCCGGGCGGCGGACGCGATCGACGGGCCGACGTGCGACGTCCTCGGGTCCACGTCGGGCGTGACGTCGGCCGGCGCACTTCGGGCGGTCGATGCGGCCGTCTCGCCCCTCGCGCTCCCGGGGTCGACCATTCCGACGTTCGAGACGACGCCCGCGTTCCCTGCGCTCCTCAGCGCGGCGAACACCGATGGCCGGGCTGGTGGAGCCTTCGTCTCCCGCGCCGTCGCAGACCGACTCGGCGTGTCGGCCGGTGAGGACCTGCCGCTCGCCTCCGGCGAACGACTCGCCGTGGCTGGGATCTACGATTGGCCGGATGACGGCCGTCGACCAGGACTCGGCTTCGCCGTGGTGATTCCGACGATCGGTCGGGAACCGTTCGACGAGTGCTGGGCCACGACCTGGCCGGAGTCCGAGCAATTGGCAGCGCTCCTCCGCTCCTCGGCGATTCCTGATCGGATCGACCCGGCTTCGCCTCCAGTCCTCTCTGCGGTCAACGACACCCTCGGCAGCGAGTTCCGAGGGGACGAACGCTTCCCCGCGCGCGTCACCCGGCTGGCGCCGCTCGCGGCACTCCTGGCCGCCGCCGTCACTCTCGCGGTCGCGGTGCACTCCCGGAGGTACGAGCTCGCCCATGCCCGGCACCTCGGCGTGCGGAGAGCTGATCTGCTCGCGATCGTGCTCGCCGAGCTCGCCTTCGTCCTCGTGGCGGTCGCCCTGCCATCGATCCTCGCAGCAGCCTTCCTCGCACACGGCCCGGCGCCGGACCGCGCCGCCGTGTTCGACGCTGCGATCCGCGTCCTGGCCGGGACCGCCGTCGGGGCGTTCACCGGCGGCGCGGGCGCGGCCCTCACGACACGCGCAAGCGCACTCGCGTCGGCGCACTCGGCGCGGTAGGGCCCTCGCAACCGGCTCAGCAGTTCCGGAAAGACGCAGTTCTTCATTCGTATTGCTTGCCTTTCCGCGAGTATTTTGCGTATGCGGCGAGTTTCATGCGTGGAAGTTGCGTGAGCGCCGGGAACGGTTCAGACTTGCCGATGCCATCGAGAGGACACCCATGGGCACCGCAGCCGACGCATCCGCCAGCACCACCCCCGACGCCGGGACCACCGCTCCGTCCGAGGCCGTCGACCCCACGCGGATGCACGCCGTCACCGCCGAGACCGAGGCCATCGTCGACCTCGTGCTCGACTACTCGCGCCGCCGGCTGCTCTCGACCGACACCCCGCTCGACAAGCCCGCGACCGAGACCGAGCTCACCCGGCTCGCCGGCCGCACGATCGACGAGCAGGGCATCGGCGCGACCCGGGCGCTCTCGGTGTTCGAGCACGTGCTCGCGCCGGCCTGCATCACGATCGACCACCCCCAGTACCTCTCGTTCATCCCCGCCGCGCCCACGAAGGCGGCGATGGCCTTCGACCTCGTGGTCTCGGCGTCGAGCCTCTACGGCGGCAGCTGGATGGAGGGTTCCGGCGCCGTGCACGCCGAGAACGAGGTGCTGAGCTGGCTCGCGAAGGAGTTCGAGCTGCCGGCCGGAGCCGGCGGCGTGTTCGTGCAGGGCGGCACCATCGGCAACCTCTCCGCCCTCGTCGCGGCCCGCGAGGCCGCCCGCGAGCGCCGCGCCGCGGCCGGGCTGCCCGCGCCGGCCCGGTGGAAGCTCGTCTGCAGCACCGAGGCGCACTCCTCCAACAAGTCCGCCGCGAAGGTCATGGACGTCGAGCTCGTGCTCGTCCCGGCGGGCGCCGACGGGCGGCTCCGCGGCGCTGCCGTCCGGGCCGCGCTCGAGGAGCACGGCGACGACGTCTTCGCGGTCATCGCGACGACCGGATCGACGAACTTCGGCATCATCGACGACGTCGCCTCGATCGCGGCGCTGAAGGACGACTTCGACTTCTGGCTGCACATCGACGGCGCCTACGGCCTGACCGGCATGCTCTCCCCCGTGGCACGCGCGCGGTACGCGGGCGTCGAGCGCGCCGACTCCGTCATCGTCGACCCGCACAAGTGGCTGTTCGCCCCGTTCGACGCCTGCGCGCTGATCTACCGCGACCCCGAGATCGGCCGTCGCGCACACACCCAGCACGCTGAGTACCTCGACACCCTCACGGGCAAGCCGGAGTGGAGCCCGTCCGACTACGCGGTGCAGCTCACCCGGCGGCCGCGCGGCCTGCCGTTCTGGTTCTCGCTCGCGAGCTACGGCGCCGCCGCGTACCGGGCGGCGATCACGAACGCGCTCGAGCTCGCGCAGCGCATCGCGGAGGAGATCCGCTCGCGCCCCGAGCTCCGACTCGTGCGCGACCCGGAGCTCTCGATCGTCGTCTTCGAGCGGGAGGGCTGGACGATGGACGACTACGAGCGCTGGTCGTCGCGCCTGCTCGAGGAGCAGCGCGCCTTCGTCACTCCGAGCTCGCACGACGGGCGGCCGAACACCCGCTTCGCGATCGTCAACCCGATGACGACCTTCGAGCAGCTCGTCGGCATCCTGGACTCGATGAACTGAGCCGAGCGGTCCCGGCGCGCAACCCGCCGTGGGCGGCAGTGCGCCGGAGCGGCGGTGCGCCGGGGGCCGCCCGCCGCATCGTCGGGACCCGATCACCCGGCGGTGGCGGGGCCAGCCCGGCCGGCACCGTCATGCCGCGAGCGCGGCGCGCGCGGGCTGCGGCAGGAGGGAGTCGCCGCATCACCCGCGTCGCGCCGCCATCGCATCCGAACCGATGCGATCGTGCTCGTCGACACGTTCCAAGGCTGCGCGCCGAGCCTATGACCGGGCTATGACGGGGGCTCGGATCCGCTGTGAACCCGGCGGATCGCAGGCACCCCGCTCCAAGGCATCCGCCTGAGGCATCCCCCAGAGACACCCGCTCAGAGACACCCGCTCAGAGACACCCGCTCAGAGCGGACGCACGTATCGCAGCTCGTGCAAGCCGTCGACGCTCCCGCCCTCACCGAACTTCTCGGCGCCGTCGCGCGCCAGCCGTGCCGCTCGTAGAAGCGGATGGTCCGTGCGTTGCCGTCGAGCACCCAGAGGTAGGCGTCGGTCCAGCCGGTTGCGGCGAGCTCCTGCTGCGCCCGTTCGATCAGCGCATTGCCGACTCCGCGCGACCACCTCGTCGGCTCGACGTACAGCCCGGCGAGCTCGCCGAGCTCGCCGGCGTCGTCGTCCCGTCCGCCGCCGAAGCTCGCCCAGCCGCGGATCACTCCGTCGAGTTCGGCGATGAGCAGGCGATGCGCGACATCACCATAGCCGCCCGGCGCCTCCCCGGCCAACGAACGGGTGATCCAGTTCCGCCACATCTCCGTGCGGGCGTCGACGCTCTGCCGGTCCAGGACCGCCTGGTCGATCAACCCCGCGTAGGCGACCCGCCACGCGTTCACATGAACAGCGGCGACCCCCGCCGCGTCGTCGACCGTCGCCCATCGGATGCTCAGCATCCGACGACGCTACCGGAGACGCGCTCAGTGACCCGGGAGGAGCATGTCGCACGTCGACAGACGTTCAGTGTTCACCCTGATGCGGCGCACTCGGGAACATCGGTGAATGAAACCTGGGTCCGGGGAACTCGTGAAAGGAACTCCGCACCCATGAAGCAGCTCACCAAATTCACCGCGACCGGCGTCCTCGTCAGCGCATTCGTCTTCGGAATGCCGGCGATCGCTGCGCACGCGGAAACGCCCGCTCCCCCCGCACCGGTCGGTCCGGTCGGTGACCCGAACGTTCCGACGGTGTGGACCAAGCAGAACGACTCGAGCACTCCGAGCGGGGTGAATGTCTACGTCAGTCTCTGGGGCCAGGCGGTCTACACGGATGCCGACCTCGGACCTGCCTTCGGCGGGAGCTTCGCGGACATCATCAGGGAAATTCAGCGCTCCCGCGAGCTCCTGGATATCCCTGAGACGCTCTAGCGGCCTCGGCAGACGCGCCGAAGGGCGGTGCACCACTCGGAGCGCCGCCCTTCGTCGTGTGCGGGGGCGATGACCCCGAGGACCCGGCGTTTGCGCACAGCCATCCCGGCGCCCGCGTCATACGGCGCGAGGGAAGCGTAGCGTGGGGGCATTGGCCAGGACAGGAGGCCGCCATGCGACAGGACTGCGACGAGCTCCTCGTCGAACGCCCGCAGCTCACCGTGAACTTCCCCGAATCCGGCCAGTGGCAAATTGTCTCCGCCGACCCAGTCTTCCTGCGCTGGGCGGCCGAGCAGGAGGTGCAGCCGTGACCCGTCTCTCGACCCAGTGGTCCGCCTCGCTCGGGCTCCGCGTCCCCATCGTCGCCGCCCCCATGGGCGGGGTCGCCGGCGGCCGCTTCGCGCACGCGGTCTCGCGCGCCGGCGCGCTCGGCATGATCGGCATGGGCAGCGCGGGATCGGCGGCGAAGCTCGCGACGCAGCTCGCGGAGTTCGGAGCCGCGGATGCCGCGACGGACGCCTCGGACGCCTCGGATGAGGCATCCGCTCCGCCCTTCGGTATCGGACTCGTGCACTGGGGGCTCACCCGCGACCCCGAGCTGCTCGACACCGCGCTGGCGGCCCGGCCGCACCTCGTCTCGATCGGCTTCGCCGAGCGCTTCGACTGGGTGGAGCGGGTGCACGCCGTCGGCGCGCTCGCGGCGACCCAGGTGTACACCCCGGCCGAGGCCGTCGTCGCGGCCGATGCCGGCGTCGACGTCGTCGTCGCGCGCGGCAGCGAGGGCGGCGGGCACGGCGACCCGCGGATGGGCGCGCTCAGCCTCCTCGACGCGGTGCTCGACGCCATCGGCGGACGTGCGACGGTGCTCGCGGCCGGCGGGGTCTCGTCCGGCCGGAGCCTCGCCGCCGTGCTCGCGGCCGGTGCCGACGGCGCCTGGGTCGGCACGGCGCTGATGGCGAGCCCCGAGGCGCTCACGCCGGACTCGGCCCGACCGGTGCTGCTCGCCGCCTCGGGCGACGACACCGTGAACACGAGCGCCGCCGACGCCGCACTCGGACTGCCCTGGCCGGAGCGCTTCCCCGAGCGGGTCGTGCGCAACGCCTTCGTCGAGGAGTGGGCGGCGCGGGTCGACGAGCTCCGCGGCTCCGGCGACGCGCTCGACGGGTTCCGCGCCGAGTTCACGGCAGCGAACTCGGCCGGCGACCACCGCCTCGTCCCCGTCGACGCAGGCGAGGGCGTCGGCCTGCTGCGCTCGGTGCGGCCGGTGGCCGAGATCCTCGACGAGTTCGGGCGGGATGCCGTGGCGCTGCTCCGCCGCTGGGCGTGAGCCGACGGCTCCGGGCGTGCACGGTCGTCGTCTCGGCGATCGACTGGGAGGATGGTTCTCGTGAGAGCACTGTTGACTGCCGGGGCCCTGTCGTTGGCCTTCACGCTCTTTCTGACGCCGGTGTTCATCAGGCTGTTCACCCGGTTGGGGTGGGGGCAGTTCATCCGTGATGATGGGCCGCAGTCGCATCATGTGAAGCGCGGGACGCCCACGATGGGTGGGATCATCTTCATCCTGGGCACGCTGTTCGGGTACTTCGGGGCGACGCTGCTGAGCGGTGAGGGCGCGACGGCGTCGGCGCTGCTGGTGCTGTTCATGATGGTCGGGCTCGGCGTGGTCGGGTTCATCGACGACTTCCTGAAGACGCGGAAGAAGCAGAGCCTGGGGCTCGGCGGCTGGGCGAAGGTCGCCGGGCAGGTCGTGGTGGCGGGCACGTTCGCGCTGCTGGCGCTGCAGTTCCCGAACGCGCAGGGCACGACGCCGGCGGACACGAAGATCTCGTTCATCCGGGATCTGCCGCTGGACTTCATGGTGTTCGGCACGATCGCCGGCACGATCCTGTACGTGATCTGGATCTGCCTCATCTCGACGGCGGCGTCGAACGGGGTGAACGTCACCGACGGGCTGGACGGGCTCGCCGGCGGGGCGTCGATCCTCGCGATCGGCTCGTTCGTGGTCATCGGGTTCTGGCAGTTCAACCAGGCCTGCGCGAATCCGAACCTGAACCAGGCGGATGCCTACCGCTGCTACGAGGTGCGTGACCCCCTCGATCTCGCGATCGTCGCCACCGCCATCACCGGTGGTCTCATCGGGTTCCTCTGGTGGAACACGAACCCGGCGAAGATCATCATGGGCGACACGGGGTCGTTGGCCCTCGGCGGGGCGCTCGCGGCGCTCGCGATCGTGAGCCGCACGGAGCTGCTCCTGGTGCTGATCGGCGGGCTGTTCGTGATCGAGACGGGCTCGGTGATCGTGCAGCGGGCGTACTTCAAGCTCACCCACGGCAAACGGATCTTCCTGATGAGCCCGATCCACCACCACTTCGAGTTGAAGGGCTGGGCCGAGGTCACCATCGTGGTCCGGTTCTGGATCATCGGCGGCCTCCTCGTCGCCGCCGGCGTCGGCAGCTTCTACCTCGAATGGCTCCAGAGCTGACGTGTCGTCACTCGGCTGTTCGCCACTCGCGCACGCCGCCCCGGCTCACTCAGGCCGGCGGAACACCCGGCGCATGTGGTCGCTGTCCAGGAAGTCGGCGATGCCGATGAGGATCAGGCTGAAGACGATCTGCTCCGTCACCATCCAGAACGGGAACAGCCCGGGGATGGCGGCCATCACGAGCGTGATGACCGGGAAGATCTTGCTGAACAGCCGCAGCCGCGAGTACGCCCAGCGGTAGCCCTTCTGCGCACGCCAGGCGAAGTAGAACAGCGTCGCGGTCATGCCGAGCACCACCAGGATGCGCATCCACACCGGGAACGCGAGCACCGTGCCCTGCGCGAGCAGTACGATCGCGACGACCAGGGCCGCGAGTCCGATGAGCAGCTCCAGGGCGAGCAACCAGGTGATCCATCTGAAGGCCCGCCGGGTGCGCGGATGCTCGACGAGCTCGTCGTCGGCCTTCTCGCCTGCGGCGCGGCCGCCCGCGATCCGGTCGAGTCTCATGAGCACGGGTTCGAGATCCATGTCGCCTCCGGCACCGACGATACGCCCCGGGCAGAGCGGCCGCATCGACCGGAAGTTCGAGCCGCGAACCCCCGGAGCGGCACTGAAACCACCTAGAGTGGTGACATGGCGGGCCGCTCCGACGACGCCGTGGTCATCGAGGTCGACGGCCACGAGGTGCGGGTGAGCCATCCGGGCAAAGTCGTCTTCCCCGACGCCGGCCTCACCAAGCGCGACCTCGTCGACTACTACCTCGCCGTGGCCGACGGAGCGCTCCGCGGCGCCGGCGGCCGGCCGATGGTGCTGAAGCGCTTCGTCAAGGGCATCGACCGCGAGGCGTTCTTCCAGAAGCGGGTCCCCGAGCAGCATCCCGACTTCATCGACACCGCGACCCTGCACTACGCCTCGGGCACCGAAGCCGAGGAGACCGTCGTGCGCGAGCGCGCCGGGCTCGCCTGGGTCGTCAACCTCGGCTGCATCGACCTCAACCCGCACCCCGTCCGCGCCGAGGATCTCGACCACCCCGACGAACTCCGCGTCGACCTCGACCCGATGCCCGGCGTCGACTGGTCGCAGATCGTCGACACCGCGTTCATCGCGCGCGAGGTGCTCGCCGAGCACGGCCTCGTCGCGTGGCCGAAGACCTCCGGCTCCCGCGGCATGCACCTGAACGTGCGCATCGAGCCGCGCTGGAGCTACCCCGAGCTGCGTCTCGCCGCCGAGGCGCTCGCCCGCGAGGTCGCCGAGCGCGCCCCGGGTCTCGCGACGGCCCGCTGGTGGAAAGAGGAGCGCGGCGAGACCGTGTTCGTCGACTTCAACCAGAACGCGAAGGACCGCACCGTCGCCTCGGCGTACTCGGTGCGCCCGCTCCCCGATGCGCGGGTATCGACGCCGCTCGACTGGGACGAGGTGCGCACCGCCAGGCCCGAGGCGTTCACGGTCGCGACCGTGCTGCGCCGCTTCGCGGAGCGCGGCGATCGGGCCGCCGGCATCGACGACGCAGCCGGCTCGCTCGACGGCCTGCTCGCCCTCGCCGAGCGCCTCGGCCCGGCGGAGAAGCCGCCGCGGGGCGCGGATGCCTCGGGCCGCCGCACCTCGACGATGCCGCTCATCGAACTCGCCCGCACCGAGACGAAACCCGAGGCGCTCGCCGCCCTCGAGGAGTGGCGGACGAGGCATCCGGCCGCCGCCGCCGCGCTGCACCCGGCCGACGTGCTCGTCGACGGCATGCGCGGGGCGAGCTCGCTCTGGTACCGCGTGCGGGTGAACCTGCAGCACGTGCCCAAGCCGGAGCGGCCGCCGCAGGAGGCCCTCATCGCCGACTACGACCCCTGGGCCGGGCGGCGACCCGACTGAGCGCGCGCCGGGGGCGGGGCTCCGGCCTCGGCCTCGGCCTCGGCTCAGCGGAAGGCGAGCACCTCGTCGCCCCAGCCGCGGCGCAGCTCCCCGTCGAGGTCGGGCTCGACGCGATCCTCGGCGTCGATGACGAGCGTCGCCCTGGTGCTCCCGTCGTAACCGGGCCAGCTCGGCGCCCCGTCGGCATCCGGCGCGCGTCCGTGCGCGAAGTTCGTCCAGCGCTCCTGCATCCGCCGCGACACCTCCCGCCCGTGGCGACGGCCGCCGAGCAGGAAGGTCGGGTCCTTCCGACCGCCTCCGAGCTCGCCCCAGAGGTAGGGGAGCTCGGTCGCGTGGGTCGCGCCGATTCCGAGGAGCTCCAGCATCGGCGTCGTGTAGTCGAATCGGTAGAGGTGCACCGGCGCCACCGCGGCGTGGCCCTCCGCGGCCCAGACCGTCGGCATCCGGAACCCGATGTCCCGCGCGATGCCGAGCCCGAGCGCGCGATGGCGCACCCCCTCGTACGCCTCGAGCACCTGCCCGCGCGACGGCAGCTCGGCCCCCGGATGCTCCGCCGCCATCGCCCGGAACATCGCCGTGATGGTCGGCTCCGTGATCGGCATCAGCGGCGACTTCATGTACTTGAACAGGGTCGCCTCGTCGCGGTTGGTCCCGATGAGGAGCGGCACTCGGAGCCCGCGGCCGGCGCGCAGGGCGGCGATCGGATGCTCCGGCACGAGCTCGCCGTCGACGGCGGGGGCGAACGGGATGACGCCCGGCTCCTCGGCGGGGATCGCGGCGTAGACCCGGGCGGACGCCTCGACGACCTCCTCGGCGGAGCGCGCCCGCGCGGCCGTCAGGTCGTCCGCGCCGAGCTCGCTGAGCAGGCGCGCGCCGACGCGCTGCGCACGGTCCAGCTCGTAGACCGAGCTCACCGGCGAGCTCTGCGCGATCGCCCGGCTGAAGAGCCCCGCGGCCGACGGGGTGGCGAGCAGCGTGGTCACGAGTCCGCCGCCTGCGGACTCGCCGAACACCGTGACCCGGTCCGGGTCGCCGCCGAACGCCCGCGCGTTCCGCTGCACCCACTCGAGGGCGAGCAGCACGTCGCGCAGCGCGAGATCGCCGTCGACCCGCTCCCCGTTCGCCGCGACGCCGCCGAGCTCCGCGAAGCCGAGCCCGCCGAGGCGGTAGTTGATCGTGACGAGCACGACCTCGCCGCGCTCGACGAGCGATCGGCCGTCGAAGAGCGGCTGCGACGCCGAGCCGAAGGTGTACGCGCCGCCGTGCACCCACACCATGACGGGGAGCCCATCCCCCGGGCCGACGTTCGAGGGGGCCCGCACGTTCAGGAAGAGGCAGTCCTCGGAGACCTGGATGTCCGGCCCGAGCGGCACCGCAGGATTCGGGTTCTGCGGTGCCGCCGGACCGAACGCGCCGGCATCGGCGATGCCCTGCCAGGGCGCGCCGGGGGCGGGAGCGCGCCAGCGCATCGCCCCGATGGGGGGCGCCGCGTACCGGATGCCGCGCCAGACCGTCGTGGCACCGTCGGAACGGCCTCCGACGAGACCCGCGGCGGTCCTGGCGACGAGTCGCTCGGTCGCGGTCATGCTGCGCCTCCCGGCAGGTTCGTGAGCTGATGGATGAGGCTCGCGATCTCCACCGCCGCGAGGACGGCGAAGAGCACGGTCATGATCCACGCGTTGTGCCGGATCATCTCCTCCTTGAGCCGACCGAGGCCCGCGGTGATCGCGGGCGCACCGGTCGCGGCGAGCGCGGTCGGCAGGATGACGCCGAGCCCGGCGCCGAGTGCGAAGAGCGCAGCGAGACCGACGACCGCGATCGGGGCGAGGTCGTGGGCGCCGATGATCGCCCCCGCCTTCAGCTCGAGCGGGAGGTTCTTGGAGTTCGTCACCGCCATGAGCACGCCGAGCCCGGCGGCCCGCGCGGGGGTGAGGGCGTCGACCGCGGCGAGCCAGCCCGGCGGCTTCGGCGGGGCGTCTCCGCGCGGCCGGCCGCGCCAGCTCAGGAGGGCGAGCACGGCGAAGCCGATCGCGAGCAGCCCCGTGACCCCGAGCACGATGAACTCGTCGCCGTGGCCGCCGCCCGCACCGGCGCCGGCGGTGCCGAGGGCCGCGACGAGCGTGACCGCGAAGCCGATGCCCGTGTTCGCCGCGGCGAAGGCGAGGCCGTTCCCCCGGCCCCGCGGGGAGAGCAGGAGCGCGACGACCGCCACGATCGGGAGCGGACTGATCACGACCCCCGCCGCGAGCGGCACCAGCTGCGCCAGATCGGCCATCGACTCCCCCTCCGCCGTCGCCCGGGCTCGCTCATCGCCCGGACAGAGGCACGGTAGCCGTCGGAGCTCAGCCGGCCGGGGCGGTGTTCGGCTGTTGCGACAGCGCCGCCGACGGCGTCGCCACCGCGCCGCCGAGCCGTGCGCGGAGCACGACGCGGCCGTCGTGCTCGAGGAGGAGCAGCTCCTCGGCCCGGAGCCCGAGCGCGCGGAGCCGGAGCGCGTCGAGCCCGATGCCCGGAGACGACGGACGGCCGCGACGCAGCCGCCCCGGGGCGGAGACCTCGACGCGGACGGCGCCGTCGGCAACCGACGAGAGCCGGACCGCCGCAGAGGGCGCGCCGTGCTTCACCGCGTTCACCAGCGCCTCCGAGGCGAGATCGACGACGAAGCGGCCGAGCTCGGGCTCCCGGTCGAGCCGGTCGAGCGCCGCCGGCGCCGCGGAGACGTCGAGGGCGAGCGCGCGCGACCAGGCGCCCAGCACGGTGGCGAAGGCCGCCGACCCGGCCGGGCCCGCGGAGGCGGACCCCGCCGCCTGCGCCCCGTCGTCCCGGGTCGGGTCGTCCCGCGTCGCGTCGTCCCGCGTCGCGTCGTCGAGCAGCCGCCCGACCCGTTCGAGCTCGGCGAGCGCCTCCCGCCATCGGCGCTGCGCCTCGGCGGCGGCGGGATCGCGCTCGAGGATCGCGGCGACGACGAGGCATCCGCCCTGGGCATCGTCGTGCAGCGCGCGGAGCAGCGCCTCCCGCCGCTCCCGCACCGCCCGCCCGTGCTCGGCGGTGTCCGCCGTGTACGCGGCGATCTCCCGCTCGAGCTGCGCCCGCTCGTGGCGGAGCCGCCGGACCGCCTCGCTCGCGCTGCCCGCGACGAGGGCGACCGCGAGGTAGCTCGGGAGCACGGGGAAGAGCTCCGGCGCCCCGCCCGTCAGGAGCGGCGGACCGAGCGTGAGCGCGAGGCCCGTCGCGGTGGCGCCGACCACGGCCGCGCGGGCGCGGGTTCGCGCACGGGCGGAATCACCCGGCGCTCCCGCGAGGCGGGCGGTCGCGAGCTCGCCGAGCACGCCGATCACGAGGGCCGCGGACGCACTCGCGATCGCCGCCGCGACGCCCTCGTGCGCGAGCGTGTACGGCAGGTACGCCGCGACGAGCAGCGCGACGGCGAGTCCGGGCGGTGCGGGGGCGAGCGACGCTGGGGCGAGTCGCGCGGGAGCGAGCGGCGCAGCGGTGCCAGCGGCGCGCGGGCGGGGATCGCCCGGCTCGCCGGGCGGCAGCGGCGGGCGGACGTCGGCCAGCCGGTGGCTGAGCGAACGGGCCGTGTCCCGGGCGAAGGCCCGCAGTGCGGCCGCCCGCGTCGCGGCATCCGCGTGGCGTCCGCACTTGACGAGCGCGCCGAGGTCCGCACGGAATCTGGCCGCGGCGGCCTGCGTCTCGTCGGCCGCCGCCGCACGCAGATCGCTCCCGCCGCTCCGGCCCACCCGCATCGCCTCCGCGACCTGACCCAGGGCGGCGACGGCCTGGGCGCGCCTCCGGAGCGCCGTGACGACGACGGCGACGATCGGCAGCGCGACGGCCGCCGCGACCAGGTTCGTCGCGAGGCGGACCCCGAACGGAGCCGGATACGGCGGGAGCCCGGCCCAGGCCGTGAGCGCGCTCACGAGCAGGGGGCGGGCGCAGCCGAGCACGACGACCGCGGCGATCGCGACGCACGCCCGCGCCGACGCCCGGCTCAGCCGGCGCTCGGCCAGGGCGAACGGCGCCCCGAGGCAGCCGAGCACGGCGTGCACGACGAACGCGACGGCGAAGCCGCCCGCTCGCTCGGACGCCGTGGCGGCTGCGTCGTAGCCGCCGAGCACCGTCACGGCGAACGGCAGCGTGAGCAGCCAGCTCCAGCGGCTGAGGAAGGCCCCTCCCGCGAAGGCGGCGCCGACGGCGCCGAAGACGCCGGCGGGACCGAAGACTCCGGCGGGGCGGCCGGCCGCCGCTGCGGCACCGTCGACCGTCGTCATGCGGCCGCCGGGCGCCGTCACGTGGCCGCCGGGCCGAAGTAGCGGTTGAACCGGTTCGCCGCGATGACCCGGGGATTGACGGCGGGGACGTTCGCGATCTCCAGTCGGTCGAAGAGCCGGCTCACCGTGCGCTCGACGGCCCGGACGGTCGAGCCGGTGCGCTCGGCGATCTCGGCGTTCGAGAGCCCCGCGGCGACGAGCGCGAGGATCCTCCGCTGATGCGGGGTGAGGCCCGCGACGACCGGGTCGGGCGATGCGAATCCGGGCTGATCGGGCCATGCCGGTGCGGCAAGATCCGCGGTGTGCGCGCTGAGCCGCCGTTCGCCGCCCGCTCGCTCCGCGCCCGGCATCCCCCTCGCGGCCCGCTCGATCGCCGCGACGAGCTCGTCGGCATCGCCCAGCGTCGCCTTGTCCACGAACTCCGCGCCCGGGGGCATCCGCGCGGCCGCCGCGGCGTAGTTGCTGAGCACGACGACGCCGATCCCCGGGGACGCCGCCCGCGCGATCACCGCGAGCTCGACGCCGTCCGGCCGGCTGCCGAGCTCCACGTCGGTCACGAGCACGTCGGGATCGACCGCGTCGAGCAGCTCGAGCGCCGCCGCCGCATCGGCCGCGAGCTCGACCTCGAAGCCGCGATGCCGCAACGCCTCGGCGACGAGCACGCGCATGATCCGCTGATCCTCGACGACGAGCACCCGTCTCGCCCACGACGCCCCCGACACAGTCCGAGCGTAGCCGCGCCCGGGATCGCGGGGCCGGCATCGCGCGTCCCCAGTCCGGGTCTGCCTGCCGCCGGGCCCGGGGGCTGCGGACGTCGGCGGTCGGTGGCAGGCTGGGCACGATCCCGGGAGGCAGCATGTGCGGAAGGTTCGTGGTCTCGCAGAAGGCCGACGATCTCACCGAGGTGTTCGAGGCCGAAGACGACTTCCCCGAGTGGGAGCCGAGTTACAGCCTGGCCCCCACCGACACCATCCCGATCATCCGCGAGCGCGCCGACCGCGGGTCCGGTGCGTTCGTGCGCCGGCTCGAGCCCGCGGTGTGGAACTTCCGCCCCTCGTTCATGACCGAGTCGAAGCGGCCCCAGTTCAACTCGCGCATCGAGACGGTCGCGACGAACGGCCTGTGGAAGGGCGCGTTCGCCCAGGGCCGGTGCATCGTCCCCATGCGCGGCTACTACGAGTGGACGGGCGAGGCCGGCAAGAAGCACGCGCACTACCTGCACGGCGAGAGCGAGCTGCTCGCGGCGGCGGGCATCTCGACCGCCCGGCGGCTCGACGACGGCAGTTGGCAGGTGTCGGCGTCGATCATCACGCGCGAGGCGCGGGATGCCTCGGGCGAGATCCACGAGCGCATGCCGGTGTACCTGCCCCTCGACGAGGTCGAGCGCTACCTCGACCCGGTGAAGCTCGACGCGGGCGGCATGCAGGCGATGGTCGACTTCCTGCTCGAGGCATCCGACCGCGTCGCGCCGACCATCCGCGAGTACGAGGTCGACCGCCGGGTCAACAGCCATCGTGCGATCGACCCGCACGACCCCACCCTGATCGAGCCGCTGCCCGCCGCGGAGTGAACCCGGGCGACTGAACCGGCCCGGACGCCGCGCATATCGCGCGCGTATCGGGAATCGCAGACGCCGTGGCAACGGCCGCCGCGGTCGACTCGAGGCATGCGAACCCATCACGATCCCGTCTTCCGCCGCCGCCGCGTCGCCGTGCTCGCCGCCGTCGCCGCCGGCCTCGCGTTCCTCGCGATCGGCGCCGCGCTCATCGGCGCCGCGGCGGCCTCGCCCGGCCTCGTCGGCGGGATCGGCGCCGGCGGACTCGACACGCCCATCACCGCCGACCCGCCCGCGGCCGGTGCCGAGGGCGACTCGGGTGCCAGCGGTGACGGCGTCGTGGATGTCGAGGACGGGTACATTCCGGAAGGGGAATGGATCTCGCTCCACGACGACGTCCCCGCGATCACGAAGCTCGACGCCGCGCTGCTCGACGCCACCCGGGCCGCAGCAGCGGATGCCGCAGCCGATGGCATCGAGTTCCGGGTCACCAGCGGATGGCGGAGCGCCGAGTACCAGCAGCAGCTCCTCGACGACGCGGTGCTCGAGTACGGGAGCCTCGAGGAGGCGCGGCGCTTCGTCAGCACCCCGGAGGGCTCGAACCACGTCACCGGCCGCGCGATCGACATCGGGCCGACCGACGCCGACAGCTGGCTCTCGCAGCACGGCTCCGACTACGGGCTCTGCCAGACCTACGCGAACGAGATGTGGCACTTCGAGCTGTCCACGGAGCCGGGCGGCGAGTGCCCGCAGATGCTCCCGGACGCATCATGAGCCGGCTCGACGGTCTCGGCGTCGTCGGCTCCGCGCTGGCGCTCCTCGTGCTGGGCGTCTGCGCCGCCCCGGTGTTCGCCGCCTGGCTCATGCTCCCGCTCGTGCCCGCGGTCGCGATGCTCGCCCAGCTGTGGGGGCTGTTCTAGCCGGTCCGCTGCGCCCGGCGGTGAGCCCGGTTCGCCCAGAACAGCACCGGGATGAGCACGAGCGAGAGGACGCCGCCCGCGAGCGCGAGCGTCGCGTAGCTCGACGCCGCCATCACCACCCCGGACATCACGCCGCCCCCGGCGCCCGCGAGCGCGATCAGCACGTCGATCGTGCCCTGCGTGCGCGCCCGGTTCGCCGGGACGGTGGCGTCGACGACGAGCGCGGTGCCCGCGATGAGGCCGAAGTTCCAGCCGAGCCCGAGCAGCACGAGCGCGAGGATCAGCAGGCCGAGCGAGTCCGCCGGCGCCACAGCCGCGACGACGCCCGCCGCGAGCAGCGTCACGCCCGCGGCGATCGCCATCGGCGTGCGGCCGACCCGGTCGACGAGCACGCCCGTGATGAGCGAGGGCAGATACATCGCGGCGATGTGCAGGCCGATGACGAGCCCGACCTCGCTCAGCCCGTGATGGTGCGCCCGCATGTGCACGGGCGTCATGGTCATGATCGCGACCATCGCGATCTGGGTGAGCACCATCACGGCGGCGCCCGCGTAGGCGCCCGGGCCGGGGCGCGCGGGTGCGAGCGGCGCGGTGGATGCGGCGGGAGTGGATGCCGCTGACGGCATGGCTGCCTCGACGGGCCTGACGGCGGGCGGCTCGGCCGCGGGAGCCGGCTCGGCCGCGGGGGTCTCGGCATCCGGAAGCCGGCGCGCCAGGAGGAAGGGATCGGGGCGCAGGAGCGCGAGCAGCACCGCGCCGGCGGCGACGTAGGCGGCGCCGCCGAGCAGGAACGGCCCCGCGAGCGCCGGGATGCCCCACGACTCCGCGAGCCGGCCGAGGGGCTCGACGAGGTTCGGACCGGCGACCGCGCCGAGCGTCGTGGACACCATCGCGATGCTGACCGCGGTGCCCCGGCTGCGCGGGGTCGCGAGGTCGGCGCCGGCGTACCTCGCCTGCAGATTGGTCGCCGTGCCCGCTCCGTAGACGAACAGCGAGAGGAAGAGCAGCGGCACGTTGCCGGCGACCGCGGCGATCACGACGCCGGCCGCGCCGAGGCCGCCCGCGGCGAAGCCGAGTCCGAGCCCGAGCCGGCGTCCCCGGCGCTGGGTGATCCGGCCGACGAGGAAGGCGGCGAGCGCGGAGCCGAGCGTGAACAGCGCGGTCGGGACGCCGGCGAGCCCGTCGCTGCCGAGGACCTCCTGCGCGAGCAGGGCGCCCACGGTGACCCCCGCGGCGAGGCCGGCCCCGCCGAGCACCTGGCTCGCGACGACGACGGTCAGGGTGCGCCGCTGGAGCCGCCGACGGAGCTCGTCGTCGGCGGCGACCGCGCGGGCCAGTTCCTCGAGCGCGTCGGGAGCGTCGGTCGCGCTCACGTCTGGACCGCGGCGATGGGCTCCGTCGTGGGCTGCTCGGAGCCGCCCGCCGGTTCGACCGTGATCCCCACCAGGACGCCGTCGGTGAAGTCGCCGTCGAGCACCCGCCAGGGGTCCGCGCCGTCCGCGAGGACGCCAGCCGGAGCCGGGCCGGACTCGTCGATGTACCAGAGCTCGTAGACGTGGTCGGGTCCGAGTTCCGGCAGCCCGCTCGCCGCGAGTCCGCTGCGTCCGAGCTCGGCCGACCAGACGAGGGTCACCTCACCGCCGCCCGCGACCTCGACGGTCTGGCTCTGGGCGTCGGCGGCGGCCTCGATCGCCGCCATCTCGCGCTGCGCGCCCCAGCCGTTCGGGCCAGACCAGCCGATCCCGACCGCGACCCCGATCACGAGGATCGCGACGGAGGCCGCCGCGGTCAGCGTGGCGACGAGGCGACGCCGACGGCGGCGCTCGGCGAGCTCGTCGACGGGCGGCGCCGGCGCGACGGGCGCGGGCAGGGGCTCGGCGGGCGCAGCGGGCGCAGGCGCAGCGGGCGCAGGCGCAGCGGGCGTAGGCGCAGCGGGCGTAGGCGCAGCGGGCGCCTGCCCGGCATCCGTCACGGGCAGCTGCGGCGTCTCGTCGAGGCGGTCGAACAGGGACGCCTTCAGCGCGGGCGGCGGCGCGAGCTCGGGCACGTCCTCGCCGAGGCCGGCGGCGACGACGCGGAAGGCGTCGACCTCGGCCTGCAGCTCGGGCGATCGGGCGAGCTCGGTCTCGAAGCGGCGCAGCTCCTCGCCGTCGAGCGCATCGAGCGCGTACGCGGCGGCGAGGGCGCGCAGCTCCGCGTCGGGCGGGCCGAACTCGTCGGGAGCTCGGGACTCGTCGGGTGCGGTCATGAGGTCACCCCCAGCAGGTGGCGCAGGCGGATCATGCCGTCGCGCAATCGGGTCTTCACGGTGCCGAGGGGCAGTTCGAGCGCGACCGCGATCTCGGACTGGCTCTTGCCCTCGTAGTAGGCCATGGCGAGCGCGGTGCGCTGCGCTTCGCTGAGCTCGGCGAGCGCGACGCTCACCCGCTCGTGCTCGACGCGGAGCTCCACCCGCTCCGCGACATCCTCCTGCGGGGACGCGAGCTCGCGCACGCCGGCCTTGAGGTCGCGGTCGGCGGCGGCCTGCGCGGAGCGCACCCGGTCGACGGCGCGCCGGTGCGCGATCGTCAGCAGCCAGGCGACGGCCGCCCCGCGACCGGCGTCGAAGCGCGCCGCGTTCTGCCAGGCCTCGAGGAACACGTCCTGCGTGACCTCCTCCGCCTGGGCGGCGTCGACGAGGATCCGTCGCACGAGCCCGAACACCCGCGGCGCCGTGCGGTCGTAGAGCTCGCCGAAGGCGGCCCGGTCGCCCGTCGCCACGTCGCCGAGGAGCGCGTCGAGCGATCGCTCCTGCTGCTCACCAACGTCGTCGCTCACGCGTCCAAGCATGTCAGACGCCCGGCCGGGCGAGGCCCGTTCGGCACGAGGTCGTTCGAGCAGCTGGATCATCCGAAGGTGAAGGAGTAGGCCTGCACGTCGCCCTCGACCGTGACGTCGAGGGTGCCGCGCTCGGGGGCGTCGGACTGGTGGAGGCGGTAGGAGCGCGGGACGCCGGAGATCTCGATCCGCTGCGTCTCGTCGCCGTCGCGTACGGTGACGACGCCCTCGCCGCCGAGCACCATCCGCACCTCGCGGGCGAGGTAGGAGAGCCGCACGGCGGCGGGTCCGCCGCCCGTCGGCGCGATCGACTGGGTGTCGAGCGACCACGCGCCGTCGAGGGCGAAGGCGTCGTCGCGGAGCTCCTCGGGGAAGGCGAACGAGCTCGTGCTGCGCCGGTACGCCTCCGCACCGCCGAAGTTCGCCTGCTTCGTCGTGCCGAGGAAGGTCTCCGGGGTCGTGGAGCCCGCGTCGGGGGTCTCGTCGGCGACCTCGGTCGGGGCGGGCAGCGCGACGCCGGGATCGGCGTCCTCGAGGAGTTCGCGGATCAGCCGCTCGGTGTCCGCGTAGTGTCCCTCCCCGAACGACACCTGGCGCACGACGCCGTCGGCGTCGACGAGGTAGTGGGCGGGCCAGTAGCGGTTGCGGAAGTTCGTCCAGGTCGCGAGGTCGTTGTCGAGCGCGACGGGGTACTGGATGCCGAAGTCGCGGATGCCCGCCTCGACGTTGCGCGGCTCCTTCTCGAAGGCGTACTCGGGCGAGTGCACGCCGACGACGCTGAGTCCGGCGTCGCGGTAGGCCTCGTCCCAGGCGACGACGTGCGGGATGGAGCGCTGGCAGTTGATGCAGGAGTACGCCCAGAAGTCGATCAGCACGACGCGGCCGCGCAGTTCGTCGAGGTCGACGGCGGCGCCGCCCGGGGTGTTGAACCACTGCTGGATGCCGCGGATCGAGGGCACCTGCCCGCAGGACTCGAGCTCGGCGGCACCGTTCGTGCACTGGTCGAGTTCGCGGTTCTCGTCGGTGACGAGCCCGCCGAGGTCGAGGGCCTTCGTGACCTCCTCCGACTGTGCGAGCTGGCGCTGGAGGTCGCCGGTGTAGTCGGGCACGAGCCGCTGCAGCGCCCCGGGCAGGTCGAAGACGAGCCCCACGGCGAGCGCGATCATGACGATGCCGCCGGTGATCCGCACGCCGCGCTGGTGCTTGCGGAACGCCGCGACGCGCTCGGCGACGCGGCGGCCGGCGAGGGCGAAGAGGAGGAGCGGGGCGGCCGCGCCGATCGCGAAGGTCACGGTGAGCACGATGGTCTCCACCCCGACTCGGCCGGTCGAGCCGGCCACGGTGATCGCCGCGAGCACGGGGCCGGCGCACGGCACGTAGACGGTGCCCAGCACGAGCCCGAGGATGAAGCCGTTGCCCTCGGTGCCGACGCTGCGCCGGGGGATCCAGGCGAACGGCTTCTCGAGCAGCTCCTCGAAGCGGGGCACGATGAGGCCGATGCCGATGAGCACGAGCACGACGAGGCCGGCCCAGCGGAGCACGTCCTGGGGCAGGCCTAGGAGGCCGAGCACGAGCGATCCGGCGAGGGTGATGAGGCTGAAGCTCACGACGAGGCCGGCGATGACGAGGTAGGGGCGCCACCGGCTCGGGCCGGGCGGGGCTGCGGCCGCGACGCCGTCGGGGTCCTGGCCGGGCGACGCCGTGCTGCGCGCGCTCTGCGCACCGCCGGAGAGGAGGATGACGGGCAGCACGGGGAGGATGCACGGCGAGATCCCGGTGATGAGACCCCCCGCCAGGCCGATCAGGGCGAGTGCGATCATGGGAGGCCTCGATTCCGGTGGGCGACGACTGGGCTGCGAGGGATTCGGAGCGGCGGCCGGATCGGATGGCCCGGGGCGCCCGCAGCCGTCCCGGCCGAGGCCGCCGGGCGGGATCCGACGCAGCATCCGGCGCGGCATCCGCAGCGCATCCGACGAGGCATCCGCGATTCGTCCAATCCGATCGGCGGATGCCTCCGAACCCCCGGTGTCGGCCCGTCCCGGGACGACGCATCCGAAGGAGGAAGTCCATGCGCACGTTCCGTACTCGCACCGCATCCGCCCTCGTCGCCCTCGCGGCGATCACCTCGCTCGGCCTCGCCGGCTGCAGCATGGGCGCATCGTCCGGCTCGAGCGACGAGGAGACCCCGAAGACGGAGTCGACGCCCTCGGCCGAGTCGATGGAGACCGACCCCGCCGCCGACCTCGTCGGCTCCGGCTGCGCGGCCTACGCCGAGCAGGTGCCCGACGGCGCCGGCTCGATCGTCGGCATGTCGCAGGACCCGGTCGCGGTCGCCGCGTCGAACAACCCGCTGCTGACGACCCTCGTCGCGGCGGTCTCCGGTCAGCTGAACCCCGACGTGAACCTCGTCGACACGCTGAACGGCGACGAGTTCACCGTCTTCGCGCCCGTCGACGACGCGTTCGCGAAGATCGACCCGGCCACCATCGAGTCGCTGAAGACCGACTCGGCGACGCTCACCTCGATCCTCACGTACCACGTCGTCCCGGGTCAGCTCTCGCCCGACGAGGTCGTCGGCACCCAGACCACGGTGCAGGGCGGCACGGTCGACGTGACCGGCTCGGGCGACTCGCTCAAGGTCAACGACGCCAACGTCATCTGCGGCGGCGTCCACACCGCGAACGCGACGGTCTACCTGATCGACAGCGTGCTGATGCCCCCGATGTGATCCCCGCGCGCGCCGGCAGCACGGCGCGCGCGCCGCATTGGGACCCCCGAGTTCATCGGGAACCCCCGAGTTGCCCGACTTTCATGGAAGTCGGGCAACTCGTCTGTTCAGCGGGTCAGCGGTTCAGCGGGTCAGCGGTTCAGCGGGTCAGCGATTCAGCGGGTCAGCGCGGGGCGCTCACTCGATCGCGTCGTCCGTGCGCTCGCGCTTCGTCGTCGCCCCGCGCTCGGGGATGAGCGCGTAGTCGGTGAGCAGCTCGCCGATCTCGGTGCCGTCGAGCTTCGCGAACAGCCGCTCGCGGAGGAACTTCGGCCCCGGCAGCTCCACCTCGGCCCCGTCGCGCAGTCGGCTCGTCGCGTTCAGCAGCCAGCGCACGTCGTACGTCGAGCCGAACACCTCCGGCACGCCGCGGTCGACGCCGAGCAGCCGGTACGCGGCCTCCATCCCGGTGCGCACCGAGTACTCGGTCGTGAAGATGCAGTCGCGGGTGGTCTCGGCGAACTGGCCGATGAAGGCGAAGTTCTCCGCACCGGCGGGCACGACGTCGGGCCGGTCGCCCGCCGCGCGCGGCATGAAGAACGACGTGACGTAGGGCATCATGACCGGCACGCACGTCGCCGCCTCCGCTGCGAGCTCGTCGATCTCCTCCGCCGGCACGCCGAGGTGGTAGAGCCACTCGCGGGTGATCTCCTCGCCCGTGGACTCCTGCAGGGTCTTGCCCGTGTAGTCGCCCGGCACGTCGACGAACAGCCCGTACACCCAGACCACGATCTGGTCGGCGGGCTGCTGCTTGAAGTGCGGCTGGCGGTTCACCGTCCAGCTCATCAGCCACGCCGAGTCGCGGGCGGTGACGATGCCGCCGGTGACGACGCGGCCGCTGAACGGGTCGCGCTTCGCGATGCGGCGGATGTGCTCGGGGATGCGCGCATCGAGCGTCGTCACCGTCGCCGACTCCCACTTCGTCTTCTGGATGTCGCCGCAGAAGACCTCCGGTCGGCCGAAGGACGGATGCTTCGCCGCGATGTTCTGCCAGAGCGCCCAGCCGGCCGCCGGCGACTCGTCGAGCTTCGCGGGGGTGCGCTGATCGCCCTCGTCGGAGTTCTCGGTGAGCCCGCCGATCGTGGCGAGCACGAGATCGTCCTCGCCGAGGTCGACCCCGCCCTCGACGCCGCCCTGCACCCAGTGGATGCGGGTCGCGCGCTTCGGGGCATCCGGCTCGTCCCCGTCGATCGAGAAGTCGATGTCGGTGACCTGCGTGTCGAAGTGAAAGGTGACGCCCTGGTCGAGCAGCCAGCGGTACATCGGCAGGACGAGCGACTCGTACTGGTTGTACTTCGTGAACTTCAGCGCGGACAGGTCGGGCAGTCCGCCGATGTGGTGCACGAAGCGGTGCAGGTAGAGCTTCATCTCGAGGGCGGAGTGCCACTCCTCGAAGGCGAACATCGTGCGCCAGTAGAGCCAGAAGTTGCTCTCGAGGAAGTCCTTCGAGAAGACCTCGTCGATGCGCTTGCGCTCCATCTCCTCGCGGGTGGCGAGGAAGATGCGCACGATGTCCTTCTGCGCGGTGTCGTTCAGCCCGAAGAGGTTGTTCGTGTGCGCGTCCTGCCCCTGCTGCTCGGTGACCCGGCAGAGCGAGTAGTTCGGGTCGTCCTTGTTGAGCCAGTAGAACTCGTCGAGCACGCTCGCGCCCTCGATCTCGAGCGAGGGCACCGTGCGGAACGCGTCCCACAGGCACTCCATGTGGTCTTCCATCTCGCGGCCGCCGCGGATGACGAAGCCCTTCTCCGGCTTCTTGATGCCGTCGAGCGCGCCGCCGGGCAGCGGCAGCCGCTCGAGGATGGTGATCCGCTCCCCCGGCAGCTGCCCGTCGCGGATCATGAAGAGCGCGGAGGACATCGAGGCGAGCCCCGCCCCCACGAACCAGGCCGACTTCCGGTCGACCCCCTCCGGCTTGCGCGGCCTGGCGAACGCCTCGTAGTTGCCCGTGCTGTAGTACATGCGTCTCCCCCCGGAACGTCGCGTCGCGACGATGCGCGGCGCATCTTCGTTCCACGCTAACCCGGTTCGCCCGGATTGCACCCGCGGATTCCTGGTCCGCTGAGCCGCCCCTGGTTCGCTGAGCTCGTCGAAGCGGGGCGGCGCCCTACGGCGCGGCGACCGCGGCGGCCAGGCGCTCCTCGGCCCGGCCGAGGTGCTCGGCGAGCACGGCGACGGCGGCCTCGCCGTCGCCCGCCGCGATGAGCTCCAGGATCCGCTCGTGCTCGGCCAGGATCGTGTCGACCGAGATCAGCCCGCGACCCTGCACCTGCGCCATGCACTGCCGCACCTCCTCGGTGAGCGAGCGGTAGGCGCGGCTCGTGCGCTCGCTGCCGAGGGCGTCGACGATCGCCGAGTGGAACCGCAGGTCGGGGTCGACGATGTCGACGCTCGAGCCGCCGAGGTGGGCGGCGATCTCGGCATCCGCCTCGGCCGCGGCATCCGGCCGTGTCCGCTTCTCCGCGAGCTCGCGGATCGCCGCGCTCTCGATGCGGCGGCGCGTGCGGTAGACGTCGCGCACCGCGTCGGCGTCGAGGCGGCGGACGCGGGCGCTGCGGTGGGCGGTGCGCTCGAGCACGCCCTCGGCGACGAGCTTCTCGATCGCGGCTTTGGCGCTCGGCCGGGCGACGGCGAAGCGGCCGGCGACCCAGGCCTCGGTGACCGCGCGGTCGGGCTCGAGCTCGCCGCCGATCGTGGCCGCGCGCAGCGCCTCGGCGACGGCGTCGACCACGCCGGTGACCCGGATCCCCTCGACCATGCGCTCGCCCTTCCGCCGCGCGTCAGTCTACGTGCCCGAACGCCTCGGTATACTTGTCTAACAATTCTGCCTTCACCGAATCCGGGAGCCAGCCAATGTCGCCTGCCGCCGTCGCCAGCGTCCTCGACGCCGCCCTCCTCGGCGAGCGCGCCACCGTGAGCGTGCGCTCCATCGACCGCTTCGCGAAGGCCCACGACGCCTCCCACTACCTCTTCGTCCCCGAGGCCGTCGTCACCCCGCACGACGCCGAGGCCGT
Source organism: Agromyces mediolanus (assembly GCF_044917495.1). Classification (GTDB taxonomy): domain Bacteria; phylum Actinomycetota; class Actinomycetes; order Actinomycetales; family Microbacteriaceae; genus Agromyces; species Agromyces mediolanus_B. The sequence continues at coordinate 30,739 of NZ_JAVSSI010000004.1, forward strand.
CGCGTCGGTCTTCGCCGCCGCGCGTGCGGCCGGCTGCAGCGTGACCTTCCGCTCCGGCGGCACGAGCCTCTCCGGCCAGGGGGTGACCGACGAGCTGCTCGTCGACACCCGGGCGCGCTTCCGGGGCATCCGCGTCGGCGAGTCCGGCCGCACCGTCCGCGTCGAACCCGGCGCCACCGTGCGCCAGGTGAACCAGCGGCTCGCGCGGCACGGCCGCAAACTCGGCCCCGACCCGGCGAGCGAGATCGCCTGCACGATCGGCGGCGTGATCGCGAACAACTCGAGCGGCATGGCCTGCGGAATCACGCAGAACGCGTACCGCACGATCGCCTCGCTCCGGCTCGTGCTGCCGAGCGGCACGGTGCTCGACACGGGGGCGCCCGATGCCGCCGAGCTCCTCGCCGCCCGCGAGCCCGAGCTGCACGCCGGGCTGCTGCGCCTCCGCGAGCGCCTGCTCGCCTCCCCCGCGGCGGTCGCGCGCGTGCGGCAGCAGTTCGCGATGAAGAACACCATGGGCTACGGCCTGAACGCCCTGCTCGACTTCGCCGATCCGCTGCGCATCCTCGAGCACCTCGTCGTCGGCAGCGAGGGCACGCTCGCCTTCGTCGCCGAGGCCGTCTTCGACACCGTGCCGCTGCTCCCCCGCGCGGCGACCGCGCTCCTCGTGCTGCCCTCCCTCCGCGACGCCACGGCGGCCCTCCCGGAGCTCGTCGCCACGGGCGCGGCGACGATCGAGCTGATGGATGCCACGTCCCTGCTCGTCGCCCAGCGCGCCGCCGACGTGCCCGCGCAGATCGCGGCCCTCGCGGTCGACGGGCACACGGCGCTGCTCGTCGAGTACCAGGCCGAGACCGCGGAAGAGCTGGCATCCGCCCTGGCCGGCGCGGCGCCGCTCCTCGACGCGCTGCCGCTCGCGACGCCCGCCGCCTTCACGAGCGACGCCGCCGAGCGCGCCGCGCTCTGGCACGTGCGGAAGGGCCTCTACACGACCGTCGCCGGAGCCCGTCCGAGCGGCACCACCGCCCTCCTGGAGGACATCGTCGTGCCCGTCGAGCGCCTGCTGCCGACGTGCGAACGCCTGATCGAGCTCTTCGCCGAGCACGGCTACGACGACTCCGTCATCTTCGGCCACGCGAAGGACGGCAACCTGCACTTCATGCTCGGCGAGCGCTTCGACGACCCGGAGCAGCTCGCCCGCTACGAGCGCTTCACCGAGGACCTCGTGCAGCTCGTGCTCGCCCAGGGCGGCTCGCTCAAGGCCGAGCACGGCACCGGGCGCATCATGGCGCCGTTCGTGCGCCGCCAGTACGGCGACGAGCTCTACGAGATCATGCGCGAGGTGAAGCGGCTCTTCGACCCGAGCGGACTGCTGAACCCGGGCGTCGTGCTGTCCGACGAGCCCGGCTCCTACCTGCGCAGTCTGAAGCTCGTGCCGACCGTCGAGGCCGAGGTCGACCGCTGCGTCGAGTGCGGCTACTGCGAGCCGACGTGCCCGAGCAAGGACCTCACCCTCACGCCGCGGCAGCGCATCGCCCTCCGCCGCGACATCGCGAGCGCCGAGGCCGCCGGCGACACGGCCCTCGCCGCCGAGCTGCGCGACGACTACGAGTACGACGGCGAGCAGACCTGCGCCGTCGACGGGCTCTGCGCCATCGCCTGCCCGGTCGACATCAACACCGGGGACCTCGTGCGCCGGCTCCGGGCGGAGCGGGCGAACACGGTCCTGAACGCGGGCTGGTCGGCCGCCGCCGCGGCCTGGGGGCCCGTCACCCGGCTCGGCGGGGCGGCGCTCACGGTCGCGAACGCGCTGCCCGCGGCGCTGCCGACGGCGGCCACGGCCGTCGGGCGGGCGCTCCTCGGCCGCGACACCGTGCCCGCCTACGACGGCGGCCTGCCCCGCGGCGGCACGAAACGTCCGGCGCCCGGCGGCGATCCCGCAACGGCCGACGCCGTGTTCTTCGCCGCGTGCATCGGCACCATGTTCGGCCCCGAGCCGGGCGGCATCGGCGCGACCGCGGCCCTCCTGGAGCTCGCCGAGCGCGCCGGCCTCGAGCTCGTCGTGCCCGAGGGCATCGGCTCCCTCTGCTGCGGCACCCCGTGGAAGTCGAAGGGCTTCCTCGACGGCTACGCGGCCATGACCGAGCGGGTGCTACCGGCGCTCCTCGCCGCGAGCGACGGCGGCCGGCTGCCGATCGTGTGCGACGCGGCATCCTGCACCGAGGGCCTCGCGACGATGCAGGAGCTCGCCGCAGCGGCGGGGCGCGACGCGCCCGCGCTGCGCTTCGTCGACGCGACGCAGTTCGCGGCCGAGCGGATCCTGCCGGCGCTCGCGGTGACTGCCCCCGTCGGCCGGGTCGCCGTGCACCACACCTGTTCGACGGCCGCGCTCGGCGCGGGCGGCGCGATCGACCGCATCGCGCACGCCGTCGCGGCCGAGGTGGTGCTGCCCGACGACTGGAGCTGCTGCGCCTTCGCCGGCGACCGCGGGCTGCTTCACCCAGAGCTCACGGCGAGCGCGACAGCCCGCGAGGCGGCCGAGGTGATCGCCGCCGACGCCGACTGGCACGTCTCCGCGAACCGCACCTGCGAGATCGGGATGACCCGGGCGACGGGCCGCCCGTACCGGCACCTGCTCGAGCTGCTCGAGGTCGCGACCCGGCCCTGACGAGCGCCGCGTCCCGGGCCGGACGAGATTTCTCAGAAAATCTTGAATCCGCCTGTAACGCTTCGCCCTGAGGTGGAAACAGAGCAATTGAGGTGGCCGGCGTGGTCCGCAGGTTCGGGGGAGCTTCGGACCCCGGCCACCCACAACGTCCGGGGCGCCGCCCTCGCGGCCTACGCCACGTTCGCGGCGTACTTCGCCGGGTCCGAATCGAACGCGGGCCCGCAGCCGGCGCAGCAGAAGTAGTAGCGCTCGCCCTCGTAGTCGCGGAACAGTCCGGCCGCCTCGGCGGCGACCTTGCTGACCCGGCTGCCCACCATCACCGGGCAGGTGGTCTCGTCGTCGGCGCCCCCGCCGAGCAGGTTCGCCCTGCCGTGCCCCGTGACCGCCGCGGCGTGCGCGGCGTCGCCCGGGGTGATGCCGGTGCTGCAGCAGGATCCGCTCTGGGTGTCGTTCGTCATGGTCGTCGTGCCTTTCGTGTTCTCGGATGGTGCGGGATGGGGTGCGGAGCGCCGCTCAGTCCTTGGCGACGCTGCGGAAGCCGCGCAGGCGCAGGCTGTTGCCGACGACGAAGACGCTCGAGAACGCCATCGCCGCACCGGCGAGCATCGGGTTGAGCATGCCGAGCGCCGCGATCGGGATCGCCGCGGTGTTGTAGGCGAAGGCCCAGAACAGGTTCGTCTTGATCGTGCCGAGGGTCTTCCGCGACAGCCGGATCGCGTCGACCGCGCTGCGCAGGTCGCCGCGGACGAGCGTCAGGTCGGATGCCTCGATCGCGACATCCGTGCCCGTGCCCATCGCGAGCCCGAGATCGGCCTGGGCGAGCGCCGGGGCGTCGTTCACCCCGTCGCCGACCATGGCGACGACCTTGCCCTCCGCCTGGAGCCGGGCGACGACGGCGACCTTCTCCTGCGGCAGGACCTCGGCGTAGACGTGCTCGATGCCGACCTCCGCGGCGATCCGCCGTGCCACGGCCTCGTTGTCGCCCGTGAGGAGCACGGGGGTCAGCCCGATCCCCTTCAACTGGGCGATCGCCTCGGCGCTCGTCGGCTTCACCGTGTCGGCGACGACGAGGATGCCGCGGGCCCGGCCGTCCCAACCGACGGCGACGACCGTCTTCCCCTCGCCCTCGGCGCGGGCCTTGGCCGCGCCGACCTCCTCGGACAGTTCGAGCGCCCAGTCGGCGAGCAGCGACTCGCGGCCGATGACGACGGATGCCCCGTCGACGATGCCCTGCACGCCCTTGCCCTCGACGTTCGCGAAGTCCTCGGGCACGGGCAGCCGGCCGACCTCCTGGGTGGCCCCCTTCGCGATGGCCTGCGCGATCGGGTGCTCCGAGGCATCCTCGAGCGCGCCCGCGAATCGGAGCAGTTCGGCGCGGTCGACGCCCGACTCGGGGATCACGTCGACGAGGGTCATCCTGCCGGTGGTGACCGTGCCGGTCTTGTCGAGCACGACGGTGTCGACCTTGCGGGTGGACTCGAGCACCTCGGGTCCCTTGATCAGGATGCCGAGCTGCGCGCCGCGGCCCGTGCCCACGAGCAGGGCGGTCGGGGTCGCGAGGCCGAGCGCGCAGGGGCAGGCGATGACGAGCACCGCGACGGCGGCGGTGAAGGCCGCGGCGACGGGGAAGCCCGCGCCGAGCCACGCCCCCAGCGTGACGACGGCGACCACGATCACGATCGGCACGAAGACCCCCGAGATGCGGTCGGCGAGTCGCTGCACCTCGGCCTTGCCGGTCTGCGCGTCCTCGACGAGCTTCGCCATCTGGGCGAGCTGCGTGTCGGCGCCGATCCGCGTCGCCCGCACGACCAGCCGGCCGCCCGCGTTCACCGTGGCCCCGGTGACCGGGTCGCCCGCGGTCACCTCGACCGGCACGGACTCGCCCGTGAGCATCGAGGCGTCGACGGCGGAGCTGCCGGAGACGACGACGCCGTCGGTCGCGATCTTCTCGCCGGGGCGCACGATGAACTCGTCGCCGACCGCGAGCTCCTCGACGGGGATCTTCACCTCGGCGCCGTCGCGCAGCACCGAGACCTCCTTGGCGCCGAGCTCGAGCAGGGCGCGGAGCGCGGCGCCGGCCTGCCGCTTCGAGCGCTTCTCGAAGTAGCGGCCCGCGAGGATGAACATCGTGACGCCCGCGCCGACCTCGAGGTAGATGTTCGCGGCGCCGTCGGACGGCGCGATCGTGAACTCGAAGGGATGCGTCATGCCGGGCACGCCCGCGGTGCCGAAGAAGAGGGCGTAGAGCGACCAGAGCAGCGCGACCGAGGTGCCCATCGAGATGAGCGTGTCCATTGTCGCGGCGCCGTGCTTCAGGTTCGTCCACGCGGCCTTGTGGAACGGCCACGCCGCCCAGACGATCACCGGGGCGGCGAGGGCGAGCGAGGCCCACTGCCAGTAGGTGAACTGCAGCGCGGGGATCATCGCCATCGCGATGACGGGGACGGTCAGCACGATCGAGCCGATGAGCCGCTGGCGGAGCGAGCGCAGCTCGGGGTCGTCGGCGGCATCCGCCGCGCCCGAGCCCGCGCCGGCGCGCTCGGGCTTCGCGGGTGCCGGGAGCAGCGCCGTGTAGCCCGTCTTCTCGACCTCGGCGATGAGGAGCGCGGGGTCGTAGCCCTCGGGCACCGTCACCTTGGCCTTCTCGGTGGCGTAGTTCACCGTCGCCTCGACGCCGTCGAGCTTGTTCAGCTTCCGCTCGATGCGGTTCGCGCACGAGGCGCAGGTCATCCCGCCGATCTCGAGCTCGATGCCGGTGCCGCCCGCGAGGGGCGCTGTGCTGCTCATCAGTGATCCTCTCCCGCTGCTGCGGACGCCGCGTCGAGCACGAACTCGGCCGTGCGCACCTCGCCGTCGACCTGGAAGTCCAGGTAGAGCAGGTAGCGGCCGGGGGTCGGCGCGGTCGCGGCGAATGCGATCTCCGGGCCGCCGGTCGAGCCGGCCTCGGGCTCCTCGCCCTCGGGGTGCACGTGCAGGAACGCGAGGTCGCCCTGGCGGAGCGCCACGAGGTGGCCGAATGCGCCCAGGTAGGGCTCGAGCGCGGTGACGGGCCGCCCGTCGCGCTCGACGGTGAGGGTGAGCTCGCTCGCGGCGCCCGCCACGAGCTCGCCGTCGAGGGTGACGACGAAGCCGTCGACCTCGCTCGATCGGCTCGGCTCGGGGTCGACGGGCGAGAGCTCGCCCGCCACGTTGATCGAGCGGCTCAGGGTGACGCCCTCGGCGCCGTCGCCCGCGGGGGTGAAGTCCGCGTAGAGGCGGTAGCTGCCGGCCGCGTCCCACTCCCACGGCAGCGACCAGGTGCCGCTCGCCTCGTCGAGCGTCGGGTGCACGTGCCGGAACCCGGCGCCGTCGGAGCGCACGACGATCGTGTGCAGCTCGCGTTCGTGCGAGGTCGTGTAGTCGGTGACGGGGTCGCCCGAGGCATCCAGCACCTGGAAGCTGAGCTCGCCCGGCTCGCCGACCGCGCGCGGCGCGCTGAGCTGCGCCAGCAGGAAGCCGCCCGCGTCGATCGAGACCCCGTTCGGCGCGTGCGCGGCCGAGGCCCCCGCGCCGGTGCCGCCATGCGCGTTCTGGTCTTCACCGTGTGTTTCCATGTCGCTTCCTTCCGCCCAGGCCGCCACGAGGCTGTCCGGGACGACGGCTCCGGCGAGCGCGAAGGCGCCGCCGAAGGCCACCACCAGTGCGGCCCCGGAGAGGGCGAGACGCGCCCCGACCCGCATCAGACGCGGACGGCCGAGTAGCCGGCCTCTTCGACGGCCGCCAGCACGGCGGCGTCGTCGATCGGCTCGGCCGAGGTCACGACGAGGCGGCCGGTCTGGGCGCTCACCTGGATGTCCTGGATGCCGGCGAGCTCGCCGACCTCTTCGCGGACGGACAGCTCGCAGTGCCCGCAGGTCATCCCCGTCACCTGGTACTCGTTCGCGGTCATCGCCTTCTCCTTCTCGCCGTTCGTACCCGTGGGGGTACCTCTGCGAGACCCAACCATATACCCTCTGGGGGTATTCCGCGAGTCGCGCAGGTGCCCGCGAGCGGATGCGGCATCCGACCGCCGCCGGCGACTAGCGGCTCGGAGCGCCGTAACGGGCGAGGAACGTTGCGACCGCGCTCGTCACGTGGGCGTCGAGCCCGTCGAAACGCTCGCCGAGCAGCGCGGAGTTGAGGGGCGCGCCCACCACGAGCCAGGTGAACTCGGCCGCCGCGGCCCGGGCATCGCCGACCGTCAGCGAACCGGCGCGGTGGAGCTCGCCGAACGCCGCCGCGAGCGCGTCGACGTTGCGTTCCCAACTGTCCCGGCGGTAGGCCGCGGCCACCTCGGGCTGCACCTTCGCCTCGGTGATCACGAGGCGCCGCATCTCGACGACGGGCGGCGACAGCATGCCGCGCAGCATGCCGTGGCCGAGCTCGGCGAGGCCCTCCCGCGGCTCGGCCGCCGCAGTGAGCCGTTCGAGCATGGGCCGCGTCGCGTCCCGGCCGGACGCCGCCCAGTCCGCGACGACCGCGGCGAAGAGCTCGGACTTCGACGGATGCTCGCGGTACAGCGAGCTCTTCGAGATCCTGGCGCGGGCGGCGATCTCGTCCATCGTCGTGGCGGCGTAGCCGCGTTCGAGGAACACGGCCCGCGCCTCGGCGAGCAGCGCCGGTCCGGCCAGACCCGGTGGGCGGCCTCGGGTTCGGGGGGCAGCGGGCATGGGTCCAACTTTAGTACTTGACGGGACTAAATCGCCGGACTACGGTCATTAGTACTCACTGGTACTGAAAGGGGTTCGCATGGCTCTCCTCGGCGTCGCGCTCGCGACCATCGTCTCCTTCGTCGCCAGTGCGGTGCTCTACGCCGCACCGCCGGTCGCCCGGCTGATCGCGTCGAGCAGCACCGCGCGTCCCGGCATCCCCGCCCTCGTGCAGATGCTCCTCGTAGTGCTCCGCAGCCTGCTCGTCTCGCTGCTCGTCCTCGGGCTCATGGCCGCCGGCGGGTGGCACGGCGCCGGCGCCGGCGCCCTGCTGGGGCTCGCCCTGGCGGTGCTCCCCGCGGTGCTGCTGCTCGGCTCCGTCGTGCACGAGAACACCCCGCTCGCCGTCGCCGCCGTGCACTTCACCGACTGGCTGGCCAAGCTCGTCATCATCGGCGCCCTCGTCGGCGCCTTCGTCTGAACGGAGTCACCATGGCAGACCACACCACCCCGCTCGATCTCACCTTCACCTCCGTCCTCGGCAAGGTCCGCGAGGGCGATACCTGGACCTGCGCGCAGCTGCCCGGATCCGCGGAGCTCTTCGGCACCCGCGGCCTCGTGAAGGTCGAGGGCACCGTCGACGGCGAGCCGTTCCGGGGCGCCTTCATGGCGCTCGGGGACGGCACCCACAAGCTGCCGGTGTCCGCCGCCGTCCGCACCCGCATCGGCAAGGGCGACGGCGACACCGTCACGATCCATCTCACCCGGCGCCTCAACTGAGCGGCGCGTCCGCCGCACCGAGGGGTTGACGCAGCACTTTCATTTTGCAAGTATCTGCGCATGAGCCTCTTCATCAGCTGCCCCGTCGCGGACGTCGAGCGCACCACCGCCTTCTACACGGCCCTCGGCTGGACCCTCAACACCGAGATGTCCGATCACAACGTGTCCTGCTTCGCCATCGCGCCCGAGCAGTACCTCATGCTCTCCAGTCGCGAGGCCTACGCGAGCGTCGGGGGCACCGAGGAGCTGATCGGCGGGCCGGACACCCCGTCGAAGGTCACCGTCTCCTTCGATCTCCCCAGCCGCGAAGCAGTCGACGAGCTCATCGAGCGCGCCCGCGCCGCCGGCGGCCGCATCGGCGACATCGACGACTACCCGTTCATGTACCAGCGCCAGTTCGACGACCTGGACGGCTACCACTACTCGCCGTTCTGGATGAAGCCCGAGACCGATCCGACCGCGTGAGCGAGCTCGCCGCCGCCCTCGACGTCGTCGGGTCGCGCTGGGCGCTCCGCATCGTGGAGCAGCTGCTCGACGGCCCGCAGCGCTACGGCGACCTCCAGCGGGAGCTCGGAGCGCCGACGAACATGCTGGCGACCCGCCTGCGCGAGCTCGAGGAGGCGGGTGTGCTGCGCCGGCTGCCGCTGAAGCACAACACCCGGGCCTACGCGCTCACCGATCGCGGGCTCGCGCTCGGGGAGGCGATCGCCGCGCTCGGCCGCTGGGGCGCCGGGCTGTCCGACTGAGCGGGTCGAGGCCCGCGACCCCTCGGTGACGCCCGGTCCGATTCCCGCCGGAGGCGGGATCCCGCCGATGGTTGGGTGGGCGCATGTGGCTCTCCCGCGAACGCGATCACCTCCCCTCGGGCTTCACCCGCCTCGCCTGGTCCAGCGTGCTGACCCAGCTCGCGGAGCAGCTCGTGCTCGTGGCGGCCCCGCTGACCGCCGTGCTCGCCCTCGGTGCCGGCGCGGCGGAGACCGCAGTGCTGCAGGTCGCCCAGACGCTGCCGTTCCTCCTGCTCTCCGTGCCGTTCGGCCTGTTCGTCGACCGCGCATCGCCGCGCCTCGCGCTCCTCGGCTCGGAGGCCCTGCGCACCCTGACCCTCGCGGCGGTCGCCGTGCTCCTGATCGCGGACGCACTCGATTTCACCACGCTGCTCGTGCTCGGATTCCTCGGGGCGATCGGAACGATGGGGCTGAGCGTGACCGTGCCCGCCTCGGTGCCCCGCCTGGTCCGCCGAGAGGAGCTCGTCCCGGCGAACCGCTGGTTGGAGCTCGGCCGCAGCGCGGCGTTCGTCTCCGGCCCCGTGCTCGCCGGCGCCGTGGTGGCGGCGAGCGGGGCCACGACGGCGTTCGTCCTCGCGACCATCGTGTGCGCCGGCGCGCTGGTGCTCCTCGCACTCACCCGGGTCCCGCGCGGCGACGCCCCGGCGCGCACGCGCCCGTGGCGGGACATCGGCGAGGGACTCCGCTTCGTGTTCGGACACGCCCTGCTGCGACCGATGATCGTGACCTCGCTGCTGTTCAACGCGGGCTGGTTCCTCCTGCAGTCGATCTTCGTCGTGTACGCGATCGACGTGCTCGGGATGGGGCCCGAGCTCATCGGCGGGACGCTCGGCGCCTACGGCGTCGGGATGGTCCTCGGCGCGACGATCTCGGGCTGGCTCTCCCGGCGCATGCGGCTCGGCTGGATGTCGCTGCTGGGTCCGCTGGGCGGGTTCGCCGCAGCGCTGCTGATCACCGCCACCCTCTGGGTGCCGTCGCCGCTGCTCGCGCTGGCCTCGTACTTCCTCTTCGGACTCGGCCCCGTGCTCTGGGCGATCAGCACCACCGCGCTGCGCCAGGCGGTCACCCCGGTCCCGCTGATCGGACGGGTCTCCGCCGTCCTCGTCGTCGCCACCTACGGCGCCAGGCCCATCGGGGCCGGACTCGGAGCGGTGCTCGCCGCCGTCGCCGGCACGGCGTGGTGCGTGGCGATGTGCGCCGTCCTGTTCGCCGCGCAACTCCTCTACGTCCTCCGCTCAGCGCTCCCGCGCGTGCGTTCGATCCCCGAGTCCGAGGATGACGCGACGGAACCCGGCGGGGTCGCGCTGGCGCCGCCGCGGAGCTGATCCGACGTGCCGGGGCAGGTGGCCGGGGTCGTCGCGAGCGGGAACGACGAAGGCCCCGGCAGTCCTGCCGGGGCCTTCGTCTCGTGGTGGGTCATTCGCGTTTCCGCGCTTCCCTTGTGGTTCCGCGGTGGCCTGGATCTAGGCGATCATGCCGATCCTCCGTTGAGGTTCAAGATTTCCTCCCTACTCCCTCATGCCCGCTACTTTGCAGGCCTCGCGCAGCGTTTGGCGACCGCGTTGCTGGTCCAGCGAGCGCGCCGCGGATGTTCTCCCATAGACTGCCATCTATGAGCAGTGCGGCGCTCTTGCCTGGTGTCATCTCGGACCCGACGCGCGCCCGCGTCTTGACGCTGATCCTGCGCGGCGAAGGCGGACGGTCGACGGTGACCCGTTTGGCTGAGGAGCTCGGATTGCGGCAGCCGACGATCACCCATCACGCGAAGGTTCTGACGGAGGCGGGCGTGCTCGAGCGCCGCCCAGAAGGCCGGCAGGTCTGGTACTCGGTCGTGCCCGAGCAGGTGGATCGCGTGCTCGAGGTCCTCGGCGGCCAGCTTGCCTCGGAGCCCGATGCGGCGGTTTTCACACGAATCGTTGATGACCTCGCGGTGCGGTTCGCCGGCACGTTCAATCGCGAGACGGTCGAGCGCTTCGTCGAGGAGAGCCGGCAACTGCTCGCCCGAGCTGGGAGCGGCACCCGGCTGGCGTCGCGGACGGCGGAGTTCTCGGCACAGCGGCTCGCCGCGGTCGCAGCACGAGAGCAGGAGCGCGGCAGTGTGCCGGAGGTGCTGTTCGTCTGTGTGCAGAACGCCGGCCGCTCGCAGATGGCCGCGGCGTTGCTTCGTCAGCTCGCGGGTGATCGGGTCCACGTGCGGACCGCCGGGTCGGCGCCGGCGGGCACGGTGGCGCCCACCATCGTGACCGCGTTGGAGGAGATCGGGGTGCCCCTCGGTGGCGAGTTCCCGAAGCCGCTGACCGACGAAGTGGTCCGTGCGGCCGACGTGGTGATCACCATGGGATGCGGCGACGCCTGCCCGATCTACCCGGGAATCCGCTACCTCGACTGGGAGCTCGAGGACCCGGTGGGCCGGCCGCTCGAGGACGTGCGCCGTATTCGCGATGACATCGACGGACGAGTGCGCAACCTCATCGCGACCCTTGAGCATCCGACTGGGTGAACATCCGCTGAACGGCCCTGGCTGACCTCGCTTGATGCATAGACCGTGATCTATGGTTAAGCGAATCAGTTCCCGATGAGAGGCCAGCCATGTCCGAGAAGCCCACTGTTCTGTTCGTGTGCGTGCACAACGCCGGTCGTTCGCAGATGGCGGCCGGGTTCCTGCGCGAGCTCGGCGGCGACCGGGTCGATGTCCTGTCCGCCGGCTCTGAGCCGAAGGACCAGATCAACCCGGTCGCGGTCCAGGCGATGGCCGAGGAAGGCATCGACATCGCGAACCACGTGCCGAAGGTGCTCACCACCGAGGCGGTCCGCGACTCCGACGTGGTCATCACGATGGGTTGCGGTGACGCCTGCCCGATCTTCCCGGGCAAGCGGTACGAGGACTGGGAGCTCGACGACCCCGCCGGTCAGGGCATCGAGGCCGTGCGCCCCATCCGCGACGAGATCCGCGGCCGCGTCGAGAAGCTGCTCGCCGAACTCCTCCCGCAGGACGCCAGCGCATGACCGGCGAGCTCGGGCTCGACGACCCGCAGGAGGTGCTTCGCCGAAGCGCCGAGCGACTCGCGGCCCGGTATGAGGGCATCGTGAACGAGGAGACCGCCGAACGCGTCGTGTTCGAGTCGTATGCCGCGTTGATGCGCACGGCGAAGGTGCCGGCGCATGTGCCGAGCCTCGCGTACCGGTTCGCTCAGGACAGGCTGCTGGCGCTGGCGCAGTCGAAGGGTGCGATCCCGAAGGCGGTGCCCGAGGTGCTGTTCGTGTGCGTGCAGAACTCTGGCCGCTCGCAGATGGCGGCGGCACTGCTTCGCAAGCTGGCCGGCGACCGGGTGCACGTCCGCTCGGCCGGCTCCGAGCCGGGCAATACGATCCTGCCCGAGGTCGTGCAGGTGATGGCCGAGTACGGTATCGACCTGTCCGAGGAGTTCCCGAAGCCCCTCACGGATGACGTGGTGCGTGCCGCGGACGCGGTGATCACCATGGGCTGTGGTGACGCGTGCCCGATCTACCCCGGCAAGCGGTACCTGGACTGGCACCTCGACGACCCCACCGAACTCGACCTCGACGGCATCCGCCGAGTCCGTGACGACATCCAAGCCCGCCTCGAGCAACTGCTGACCGAGATCCTCCCGACGCCGGCGGGAGCGAACGCATGAACGTGGGGAACGTCGTCGTCATCGGCTCCGGCCCCGCCGGATACACCGCCGCGATCTACCTGGCCCGCGCGGGCCTCGCCCCGGTCGTGCTGACCAGCGCCGTCGAGACCGGTGGCGCGCTCATGAACACGACCGAGGTGGAGAACTTCCCCGGCTTCGTCGACGGCATCATGGGTCCCAACCTTATGGAGAACCTGCGCCAGCAGGCCGAACGATTCGGCGCCCGTCTCGTCGCCGACGACGCCGTCGAGGTCGACCTCGTCGGCGAGGTGAAGACCGTTCGCACCGGGCTGGGCGACGAATACCGGGCGCACGCGGTCGTCCTGGCGATGGGCTCCGCGTACCGCAAGCTCGGCGTCGACGGTGAAGACCGCCTCTCCGGGCACGGGGTGTCGTGGTGCGCGACCTGCGACGGGTTCTTCTTCAAGGGCAAGGACATCGCTGTCGTCGGCGGCGGCGACTCCGCACTCGAGGAGGCCCTGTTCCTCACCCGGTTCGCCGACACCGTGACTCTGGTGCACCGCCGCGACCAGCTGCGTGCCTCGCACATCATGCAGGAACGCGCGCTCGAGCACCCGAAGATCCAGGTCCGCTGGAACAGCCAGCTGACCGGCGTGCTCGGCGAGGACCAGCTCACCGGCGCCACGCTGCGCAACACCGCCACCGGCCACGAGGAAGTGCTCGACGTCGCCGGCCTGTTCGTCGCGGTCGGGCACGACCCCCGAAGCTCCCTCGTCGCCGGTCAGGTCGACCTCGATCCGGACGGGTACGTGAAGGTTGAACATCCGTCGACCGTGACGAACCTCCCCGGAGTGTTCGCCTGCGGCGACCTCGTCGACCGCCGCTACCGGCAGGCGATCACGGCCGCCGGCACCGGTTGTGCCGCCGCCCTCGACGCGGAGCACTACCTCGCCGGCCGCACCCCGGCCCATGAGCACGCCATCGCGGTGACCGCGTGACCGCGACCACGGCCCCGCCCGCCCTGCCGCTGGCCGCTCCGGCGGTCTCGGCGCGGCGGCGGGTGCTGGGCGAGTTCCTCGGCAGCGGCGGGCTCGCCGCGGTCGTCGTCGGGTCGGGCATCGCTGCTCAGCAGCTCTCCCCCGGCGACACCGGCCTGCAGCTCCTCGAGAACGCCCTCGCGACTGCCCTCGGACTGACCGTGCTGATCCTCGTCTTCGCACCCGTTTCAGGAGCGCAGTTCAACCCGGTCGTCACCCTCGTCGACGCCGCCACCGGTGGCCGGCCGTGGCGCGACCTCTGGGCCTATGTTCCGGCGCAGATCCTCGGCTGCCTCGCCGGCACCGTGCTCGCGAACCTCATGTTCGACCAGCCAGCCGCGGCCTGGAGCACCACCGACCGGGCGACTCCGGCGCACCTGCTCGCCGAGGTCGTCGCGACGGCCGGCCTCATCGTCGTGATCTTCGCCCTCGTCCGAAGCGGCCGGGCAGCGCTTGTCGCACCGGCGGTCGGTGCGTATATCGGAGCGGCGTACTTCTTCACCAGCTCGACGAGCTTCGCGAATCCCGCGATCACCATCGGGCGTGCGATCTCCGACACCTTCGCGGGCATCGCACCGAGCAGCGTGCCCTGGTACCTCGCGGCGCAGCTCGTGGGGGCGCTGCTCGGCTGGGCAGCAGTCCTGGTGCTCGCACCCGCGATTGTCGACGGGAGGCCCGTTAGAGGCGGCGCGCGCGGATCGCCTCGATGATCTGACCAAGCGTGGGCGAGTCGCGCAATCCGTCGGGCGTCGGGTAGAGCCTGCACGAGAGCGCGGTCACGCGTTCTGTTGATGCGAATGCGTCCTGCCCGTCGATGAGGATCGTCGGCGACCCGGCGAACCGGGTTGCCTCGGCATCTGCGGCCGAAGCGATGAGCCGATAGTTCACGTCGACGTCCCGCATGCCGAGAACGTCGAGTGCTCGGCGGGTCTGTGCGCCGGCTTCCTGCCAGCTCGGGCAGCCGGCGATGTGCAGCACCTCGACCTTCATCGGACCGCTCCGTGCTCGTGGTCGTCTTCGTCGGCTTCGAGGAGCATCCCGACCGGCGTGGCGCAGGTGTCGCCTCGCCAGGCCTCGATGCCTTCACGGACCGCGAACACCGCGATCACGAGTGCGGCGATGGAATCTGCCCACGCCCACCCGAAGAGCGAGTTCAGCACGAGCCCGATGAGTACCGCGGCCGAGAGGTAGGTGCAGATGAGGGTCTGCTTGCTGTCGGCGACCGCGGTCGCCGAGCCGAGCTCACGGCCGGTCCGCCGCTCCGCCCAGGAGAGGAATGGCATGATGACGACGCTCAGCGCGGTGATCACAAGCCCGAGCGTCGAGTGCTCGGCCTCGGGCAGGATGCCCGTGATGGTGAGGGCGGTGTTTGCGGTCACGTATGCGGCGAGGGCGAAGAACGCGAACGCGATGACCCTCAGCGTGGGCTTCTCGTACTTCTCCGGGTCCTTGCGGGTGAACTGCCACGCAACCGCCCCCGCCGAGAGCACTTCGACGAGCGAATCCAGCCCGAAGCCGAGGAGCGCGGCCGAGGAGGCTGCGGCCCCGGCCGCGATGGAGATCGCGGCCTCGACGAGGTTGTAGGTGATCGTGAATCCAACGATCCAGCGGATGCGACGGTGCAGCATCGCCCGGCGCTCGTCACTCGTGGCCGCGGTCATGCGGATGCCTCACAGCAGCCAGGCACGGAGCACGCCGGGTCGATGCAGTCCGCCGACTCATCGACGGCGAGCGTCACGCTCACGAGGTTCTCGAGCGCCGCCGAGAGGTGCGGGTCCGCGATTTCGTACCGGTTCTGCCGCCCCTCGGGCTCGATGACGACGATTCCGCAGTCCCGCAAGCACGCGAGATGGTTCGACACGTTCTGCCGGGTCAGCCCCAGCGAGTCGGCGAGGCCAGCCGGGTACGCCGGCCCCTCGAGCAATGTCAGCAGGATACGAGACCGGGTGGGATCGGCCATGGCGCGGCCGAGCCGGTTCATCACGTCCAGCCGAGAAGTCAGAGTCAGCACCCAAACATGATACAGCCAGCGCTGTACTAAGGGCCTCGCGTACCGTTGCGCTGCGAGCGTCGTTCGATCAGGATCGTGTCCCGCCACCGCCCAGCGTGCGGACCGAGCGTCGAGCGGGCGATGCGTTCGCGTCGGCCGACGATCCGGAACCCCGCCTGCTCGTGCAGACGAAGGCTCGCACTGTTTTCGGGGAAGATGCTCGACTGGATCATCCAGAACCCGGCATCCTCGGCAGCGGTGACGAATGCGTCGAGCAGGGCGCGGCCGACGCCTTGGCCGCGCGCGTCCTCGTGCACGTAGACCGAGTGCTCGAGGACCCCACGGTAGGCCGGCCGGCTCGACACCGGTGATGCGGCGGCCCACCCGACCACGCGTCCATCGACCTCGGCGACGAGCCGCGGCGCTTCGATCTTGCCCGCGTCGAACGTCTCCCAGCTCGGGGTCTGCGCTTCGAAGGTGGCTTCGCCACCGCGGATGCCCTGGTCGAAGATCTCCTCGACCAGGGCCCAGTCCGGGGCGCGCATCGGGCGAGTCAGCATCCCGAGCTCGATGAGCAGCAGCTCGAACCGCCACCGAGGTCGGTTGAGCACACACCCGTTGCGGGAAGTACGAGCTCGACGTTTGTCGCCGAGGCGAGGTCGCCGGCGAGCCACGCGGTCACTGACCGCACCTGCTCGTACCCCGTGGCCAGCAGGAAGGTCGGTGCACGCCCGTACGACTTCATGCCGACGATGAAGAACCCGTGCTCCGGGTGCGTGAGTTCGGCGAAGCCGTGCGGTTCAACCGTGCCGCACGAGTGCACGTTCGGGTCGATGAGGGGCGCGAGGCGCTTCGGGGCCTCGACGATGTCGTCGAGCTCGAGTCGGATCTCCCGCAGGAGGTCGAGGTTCGGCCGGAATCCGGTCGCGTTCACCACCACGTCGGTCTCGTGCACGGTGAGCTCGTCCCCGCGCTGCCCGATGAGTTCGATGCCGTCGCCGGCGCGGCGGGCGCGGAGGACCTCGAACCCGTCGACGAGCTCCACGTCACCTCGGAGCACGGCCGCGTCCACGCGACCGCCGAGCTTCGCCCGGTCGGCCAGCTCATCATCTGCCGAGGACGAGACCCGGACTGCCTGCGCGTTGCGGATCAGCCACGTGACCCGGGTGCCGGGCACCTCGCGGGCGAGCTGCACCAGCCCGAGCAGCGTGTTCGCTGCGGAGTGCCCAGCGCCCACGACCGTCGTGTGGCGGCCGGCGAAGGTCTCGCGGTCGCGGCCGAGCACGTCCGGGAGGGCCGGCTGCACCCAGTCAGCGATCTCGTCGAGGCCGAGCAGGCCGAGCCCTGACGAGCTCAGCGAGTTGGGCGAACGGTACGTGCCCGAGGCGTCGATCACGGCGCGGGCCGTCAGCTCCTCGATCCCCGCCTCGGTGCGGAGCCGCACGAGGAACGGCGTGGCCGAGCGGTTCGCGCTGCGGGTGCGGTCCATGCCCTCGCGGCTGATCGCGAGCACCTCGGCACCGGTGCGAATGCGCGACGCGATGGGCTCGAGGCGGCTGAGCGGCACGAGATACTCCTCGACCAGCTCGGTCCCGGAGGGCGCACGCTCCGGCGACGGCAGCACCCAGCCCTGAGCCTCGAGCAGACGCCGCGAGGCCGGGTCGACGAGGTGCTTCCATGGGGAGAAGAGCCGGGTGTGACCCCACGAACGGATACTGTCAGCGACATCGTCGCCGGCTTCGAGGACGACGAAGTCGATGCCGCGCTCGACGAGGTGCGCGCCCGCGGCAAGTCCGATGGGTCCGGCGCCCACGATCACCACCGGCAGCGTGGAGAGGCGATCATTCGTCACGGGACGGGCGGTCAAGTCGAGCAGTGTCACTGTATCCTCCAATATCGACGGGCATCGATGAACTTCGATGTCGTCAGTATGAAACCAAGCATCGATGATTGTCAATATCGAGTAGTATCAATACATGGTCACGATGCTCGAGGTCGCCGATGTCTCCGCTGGCGCGTGCTGCGCACCCCTGGTCCGCGAACCGCTGGGACCCGACGACGCCGCGCGGCTCGCGCACAAGATGAAGGCACTCGCCGATCCGACCCGACTCCGGCTCTTGTCCATCGTCGCGGCCGCCGCCGATCAGGAGGCGTGCGTCTGCGACCTGATCGAGCCAGTCGGCCTCAGTCAACCGACGGTCTCCCACCACCTGAAGATCTTGACCGAGGCCGGGTTCCTCTCGCGCAGCAAACGCGGCACCTGGGCCTACTACCGGCTGGTCCCCTCCGGTCTTGATTCCGTCACACAGGCGCTCATCTCGGCATAGCGGCCCACCGACCCGAGCAATCACCCCGCCCTCGGACGCGCTTTTGCTGGTCGGCGGCACCCGCGCTATTATCTGCGTATGGATGCAGATACGCAGATTTGCGGCCGCTCGCCTGACAGCCAGTACGTGGAGCTCGCCGTCGAGGTGTTCTCCATGCTCGCCGACGCGACTCGGATCCGGATCATCCTGGCGCTGCGCGACCACGGCGAGCTGTCGGTGAACCTGCTGGCCGACATCGTGGACAAGGCGCCGCCCGCGGTCTCCCAGCACCTCGCGAAGCTCCGACTCGCGCGCATCGTCGCGACCCGTCACGAGGGGACGAAGGTGTTCTACCGGCTGGAGAACGAGCACGCCCGTCAGCTTGTGGCGGACGCCATCTTCCAGGCGGAGCACTCACTTGGCGGGACGCCACGCCACCACCACACAGACGCGGCGGACGGGGAGCTGCGATGACCCGCGTCCACACGCACCACGACCACGACCACGACCACGACCACGACCACGACCATCCCGGTGGCCTGCGTGGGTTCCTGCGCGAGTTGTTCATCCCGCACACGCACGACGCGGCCGACTCCGTCGATGACGCCCTCGAAGCAAGCTCGCAGGGCGTCCGGGCTCTGAAGATCAGTCTCGTCGTGCTGCTTGCGACGACGGTGCTGCAGTTCGTCGTCGTGTTCCTCAGTAACTCGGTGGCCCTGCTCGCCGACACCGTGCACAACTTCTCCGACGCGCTCACCGCCGTGCCGCTCTGGGTCGCGTTCGTCCTCGCCCGGCGGGGACGAACGCGCCGGTACACCTATGGGTACGGGCGCGCGGAGGACCTCGCGGGCCTGTTCATCGTGGTCGTCGTCGCAGCATCCGCAGTCATCGCCGCGTGGCAGGCCGTCGACCGGCTTTTCAACCCGCAGCCGGTGCAGAACCTCGGCTGGCTCGCGGCCGCCGGCGTCATCGGGTTCCTCGGCAACGAAGCCGTCGCCATCTACCGGATCCGGGTCGGACGGCGTATCGGCTCGGCCGCACTCGTTGCCGACGGCGTGCACGCCCGAACTGACGGGTTCACCTCACTCGCCGTCGTCTTCGGCGCCGCCGGCGTCGCTCTCGGCTTCCCACTCGCCGACCCGATCATCGGTCTGCTCATCTCCGCCGCCATCCTCGTGCTCCTCTGGGGAACCATCCGCAGCGTCGGACGGCGCCTCATGGACGGCATCGAACCCGACCTCATCCACCGGCTTGAGCACGCACTCGAGCACACCGAAGGCGTGTGCGAGGTCCGCAACGTCCGCCTGCGGTGGAGCGGGCACCGACTTTCCGGCGATGCCGAGCTCGCACTCGCGAGCGAGTTGACGTTGGAAGCTGCGACCGCCGTCTCGCAGGACGCGGAAGCCCGTGCGCGGGCGGCGCTGCCGAAGCTCGACGATCTGGTGATTCGCCTGACCACCGGCTGACCTGGCGTCGAGAACAGCGGGAACCCGCCTGGCCAGGCGGCAACCCCTTGTCTGCTCAGCCTGCGCTTCGTAACGTCATAGTCATGAAGGTGTCGATCATCGCGTCGAACCCGCCGACGGGTGACGCGGTCGTCATCGAAGGCGAGGGCGACGATGAGGCCTCGGCGACCGCTGCAGCAAAGGCCAAGGCTCCCCCGGGATGGCGGGTGCTGAGCATCCGCCGGGTGTGACCTCCACGTTCGCGGCGCCTCGCGGATCAGTCAGTTCGCGCGACCGAACTCGTCGAGCCACTCGTTCATCGCCTCCTCCACAACCTCCCTTGGCAGCACGCCTCGGTAGTGCCGCACCGCGAGGTCGACGAGTGGCTCCCGGATGACAAGCAACCGCTCACGGCCCGTTCGGACGGCGACTGCGATGGCCGGTTCATACTCTCCGCGGTCGAAGGTTTCCCTCACTTGCCCGGGTGCGCTCGTCGCCATGAGCCGGTACATGTCTGCGGCGTCTTTGGTGCGGAGCCGTTCGGGGTTCCGCACGCGTTCGCGTTCGTCGAGCCGGTCGAAGAGCTTGTACGCCTTCGCGCACAGTAGGGCGCCGTGGCCCGCGACATAGGCGTCGACGCCTTCGCTGGTGTCGAGTTTCCCGACTCGCATGATGGACCGGTCGATGACGGTCAGCTCTGTGCCTGCGGTCTTCGAGACGGCGCGTGCACCGTGGGGTCCGACTTTCGCGGCGCGTCTGCCCGGGCCGGCCAGGGAGGCTGGCGCGATGAGGTCGATGGTGAGCCGGTCGTGGAGGTCCCGGTCCCGCTCACTCACCAGTCCCCATACCCCTGGGCGAACCTGGCTCGCTTCCTCGAGGCCAAGGTCGCGGAGAGTCGCTCCCAGGAGGGGTTCGGCGCTGAGCAGTTCCGGAGTCACTCCGAGGTCGGCGTCCCGGGTCGCGTCGCTGACAAGGTATGGCTCGAGCGCCTTCGTCCGCTCGAGCACTGCGTGTGCTCCGACGACGGTGAGGGCGTCGCGCTGCGGCTGAAGTTCCTTCAGGACATCCACGAGGAGCCCACGGGATCGGATCAGGTCGAGACTGTGGATCGGCGTGAGGGTGACCTCGGGCGCCGAGTTCATGACCGGGACGAAGCGTCCGACTCGGCTCCGTGGATGGTGCGCGGGGTTCCAGCTCATCGGCGTGCCGCCAGTCTGGCGGCGTACGCGTCGGCGCGGTCAGCGACGCGGCCCCCTGACGCGTACGCATCGATGAGGGCTCTCGCGGGGGTGGTCACACAGGCGCCGAGCTCGGTCGGAATGGTGTCGAGGTTCGCGGGACGCGGGATCGCCGTCACGGTCGGGCGGTATGGTTCCGCTTCCGGCAGCGGAAGGTCCCGGGGGTCGTCGACGTACACTGTGATCCCGCTCGGGTCGATGTCGTCGAACCCGGCGGGACCGGTGATCACCGGGTTCGCACCGGCTGCGGTGAGGTCGTTGAGAACTTCCGCGAGTGACCTGTCCAGGAGGTACTTCCGTGCGCCGCGTCGTGTGGCAACTTCGCTGGCGAGGCCAGCGAGGGCAGCAACCCGTGCCGGGTCCTTCGCTTGTCCCAGCTCGTCGAGCAGACCAGCCCTCGCCCACGACCACGTCCATGCATCATCTCGGCGTTCCGGTCGGGATTCGAGCGCGTTCGTCGCAGCCTCGATGACTGTCTCGTCGCCCAGGGAGCTGAGCGAGTCATCGAGCTTGAACCCTGCAGCGGCGAGGATCCTTCCGAGGAGCGTCCAGGTCGGGTCGAGGTCCCCGCTTTCGATGCGCCCGACCGTCGACGAGGCGACGTCGGCTGCGCGAGCAAGCTCGGCGCGTGTGTAGCCGGCGAGCAGGCGCGCCTGCTTCACCAGAGACGCCGCTGACTTCATCCGAACCTCCTATGCGTATCCGCAATTCTAGCGCATATGCGCGGGTGGATGTCCTGTCCAGGTCTATGCGCGGTCGGGCCTCGAGGTGCAGCCGAAGGCAAGGACGACGGCGACGCCACCGATGGCGGAGAGCATCACCACACCGCTTGCCATCTCCTCGGACCAGCCGAGCCCGTACGCGGCGGCAACGGTGAGGAGCTGCCCGGTCCAGAGGAGCACGGGCAGTGTCGCGGTTGCGACGAGCTCGACCGCCCGTGCGGGGAGGCGGTGCCGGATGGCGACAATGAGGCCGTCGACAAGGGCAGCGGCGACGAGGGCGGAGGCGATGCTCGCGGGGTTCTGGAAGCCGGTGAGCGAACCGGCATACGCGGCGATGGCTGCGACGAGGGCGGTGACGGCTCCGGGGAACCAGGATCGGGTCCGGAGGAGGTAGACCATCGGAGCGACCAGCAGGATGGTCGTCGTGAGGAAGCTGCCGAGGCCGGCGGCGGCGAGCCCCTCCGCGATGTAGTGCGCCTCCGTGCCTTCCGGCTCGTGAGCGACCGGCATGGTCGGCGCATCGCTGAGGAATGCCGACAGGAAGCTCAACGCGAACGCGGCGACCGCGGTGATCCCGACGACCGCGAGCAGCGCTGGGACCCGCGCGGCCGTTGACCCGGCATCCACCCGCCTTCTGGATGCGAGCAGCGGTCCGCTGAGCAACAGCGTGCCGCCGGCGAACAGCATCAGATGCGAGGGGCTGAGGAGCGCGTCGATGCCGAACTCGACGCCGAACGCGATGTGCCAGAACATGTCGAACACGCCACCCACTGCGAAGAGGGCGGCGCCGGCCACCGCAGGCCGGTACCCGGCAGGGATGACGAGCGGCCATCGGCCGTTGCTTCGACGGGCTGCACTGCGGCTGATGACGACGAGCCAGACGACCATGAGCGTGAGCCCGCCGTAGAGGAACGCATGCCATGGGGTGAAGAACGAGTCGGGCAGCCCAAGGATGTGCGCGCGCCCGTCGGCGTACACGGCGGAGACGACGACGAGCCCGAGAAGCGAGTGCACGAGATCTTCGGCGACGGTGGTGACTGGTCGGGTCGCGGTGTCCACGTCCATGCCGCCACGGTATACCCGGGCCGGGTATACGTCAACGGCGGTTCGATGCGGATCTCGCGAGGATTTGCCGCGCTGAACACAGTGAACACAGCTGGACACAGGAGCACATGATCCAAAACTTCCGCCCAGTTGCTGGGCGAGAGGGGCCAAACACAGTGAACACAGTTACTTACTACTTCTTCTTCAGGAAGAAGAAGAAGAAGAAAGAAGAAGGGCCACTGTACTTACTTCTCTCCAGCCTTATGGATGGGAGATCCACATTTCACTGTGTTCACTGTGTTTCGAATGAAAACCCCTGGTCAGTAGCTGAAAATTCGGACACAGGAGCACTGTGTTCAACTGTGTTCACTGTGTCCGATGCTGAGAGCTTCCTGAGCCGCACGAGGACCCGCCGCAGGGTAGGTGGGGAGAGAGCGAGACCGGTACGGCCGGCAGGCGCGGAGGACACGCGAGACGTGGGAACCTAAGCCGCCGAATGCCTATCCCCGGCAGCATCACCACGAGAACGGAGGCGGAACGGTCAGTTCGGCATGACGCCGAGCGCCGACATGCCAGGGATCTCGGTCCCGGCGAACCATTGGGAGCGCAGGAGCGCTTCGGAATCGCTCATACCGCAGATGTAGTCGCAGATGGCCCGGAGGTGCTCATCCCCCAACACCATCGCGGCGTACAGCGCTTCCACCTCTGCCAGCGTTTCCGGCGCCGTTCGCCGCTCCGGCTTCGGTCGTTCGGGCACTTTCTGGTCCGCGACGCCGAGGAAGTCATGCAGCTCCGGCGGGATGGTCTTCGGGTCGGGTGCGGACTCCAGCCAGCTCTTCGCTTCCGCGTAGAGCGAGGCCATCGCGGCCGTCTGACCCTTCTGGATGAGACCCACCCGCGGGCTCGAGACGAGGTACTCCCGAGTGATGACCTTCAACGCCTGCAGCCGATGCCACGCGTCGACGTCGAGGGAGATCTGCGGTCCGCCTTCGAACCGCGGCTCCTCGCGGATGTCGATGCGGGCGAAGAAGTACCCGACGAGGCTGGCGAGCTCGCGACGCAGGTTCGCCTGGTAGTCGATGCCGTCGGAACTGGTGATGTCCGGGAACTGGTCGGTGAGCAACTCGAACACGTTCCCGAGCTCAGTCCGGTACACCTCGGGGTCGAACAGTCCCCTGTAGTCGGCCGCGAGCTTCTTCCCCATCGCGCTGAACGGGTTGCCCTTCACCGCGGTGACATCCGCATCCGGGGGCAGCAGCTCCATCGCGCCCAGCGCCGCAATGGGGAAGCGCAAGTCGATGGCACCGGCCCCACAGAAGTCCTCGAGGTCATGGACGGCGTAGGCGATGTCATCGGCCAAGTCCATGACGCTCGCTTCGAGCGTCTGTCGACCGTTGTCCCAGTCGGCGTCCAGCACGCCACGCCGGCAGCTCTCCAGCTCGCCGACCTCGGTGGCGTAGGCCCCGAACTTGCTCTTTCCGGGCTGTCGGGTGAAGGGGTACTTCTGGATGGCCGCGAGAGTGACGTTCGTCAGGGAGAGCCCGCGGACGCCGGTTGCGCGCAGCTCCAGCCGGGTGACGATGCGGAACGACTGGGCGTTACCCTCGAAGCCGTCGAGCAGGCCGTCCAGCCGCAGCAGCCGGTTCAGCTGCTCCTCCCCCGCATGACCGAACGGCGGGTGGCCGAGATCGTGCGCGAGGCCGGCCGCCTCGCACGCGGTGACGTCGAGCCCTCCCGCACGACGGATGATCTCGGCGACGCGCGGCTCCTCGTCGGCGCGGCGGACGACGTACTCGGCGATCTCGCGGGCGATGGTCGCGACCTTGTAGGTGTGCGACGCGCGCGAGTGCATCCGCGTCGCAGTCAGGTCCGGCGAGGTCACCTGCGTGACCCCCGCCAGCCGGCGCAGGTACGGGCTGTAGCTCAGCCGCCCGCGGTCGCGTTCGGTTTCGGTGCGGACATCGCCCTCGTCACGCTCGCGAAGGCCGTTGCCCAAGGTGCTGTATCGCCGCTCGTACGCATCTTCACGGCACAGCGAACCGTCCTTGAACCGCATGAGCCCGAGCGGGCCCTCCTGCCAGGCCGGGCGCGGAATCGTCAACGAGCGGGGGTGGTCAGGCGCATGGTGGACTGGTTCAGCCGCACCCGTCCGACGGTCTTCGCGTAGGTCAGACCGTACTTCGCCTCCGACACGAGAATGTTCATCTCTTCCGCGACCTGCTTCAGCGCCTGAGCGGTGCTCAACGGCTCGTCGGCGTCGCCGATGACCTTGACGAAGGTGTCCGACATCTGGTCCAGCACCTTGACCTGCTCACCATGCGGGAGACTGTCCACGCTTCCGCCCACTGTCGGCCCCCTTCTCATCGTGCATCGCTGCAGTCCGGCCAGCTTCGCGTCTCGGGAGGACGACAAGTATCCCCCAATTCGAGGGGGCGATGGATGGTCGGGCCACGGCGTCTACCCCCAGTATGGCACGCCCCAGCGACCATACCAGCCGTGGTCAGCAGCCGTTTTCGGTCACGACGCAGCCCGTGCGCGGACGCCCACGCGGGCGAAGTCAGAACCGGGTCCGGTGCTCCGGTACGGGTTAGCATCCTCTGACCATGCATGTGCATGGACGGGGAGGGATTGTGGCGGACACCATCGACGCAGATGAGCTGGCCGGGGCCTTGGACGGCGCCGGCGCGACGCTGCTCGGCGCTGGCACGTTCGGGGAGACGTGGCTCGTCGACGGGGTCGACGTGGAGGGGGTCCGCAGTTCGGTGGCGGTCAAGGTGCTGCACGCCGAACGCGTGAACCCCGACCTCGTTCGGCGGGAGGTGCACGGGCTGACGCTCGTGCGGATCCCCCAGATCGTGGAGCTGCTGGAGGTTCGCGCGTTCGAACTGACCGGCGGTCACCGCATCGGCCTGTTGTTCGAGCATGTCCCGGGCGGTGACGCCGAATCCCACATCGTTGCCGGGCGGCATCCTTCCAGCGATGAGCTCTGCGTGTTCGCGCGGGAACTCATCACCGCTCTCGACGCGTTGCACGGGCACGAGGTGATCCATCGGGACGTCAAACTCGCGAACATCGTGCTGCGTGACGGGCGATGGGATCAGCCCGTCCTCATCGACTTCGGATTGTCGAAACGACTCGCCGACTCGAGCTTCACCATCGGTCCCGGCCCGGTGGGCACGCCGCCGTACATGGCGCCGGAACTGCTGCGCAGCGAGCCGGCACGGAAGTCCGCGGACCTGTGGGCGTGTGGCGTCGTGCTGTACATGCTGGCCGCCGGCCGGTTCCCGTACTTCGATGACGCGACCGGCCTGACGGTCGATGACCTCGCAGACATCGTCGTCGGGCCGCCGAGGCCCTTGCCAGACGGGCTGCCCGAGGACCTCGAGAGGTTGATCCTTCGTCTCCTGGAGCAGGAGGAGTACCGGCGTGGCAGCGCGAAACGTGCTCTCGCGGATATCGAAAGGATGGGCTGGTGATGGCAGCTGGCAAAGTAGGTGCGCCGCTGACGGAGATTCTCGCCGGCGATGTCCCGGTGTTCCTCGTCCACAAGGGCGTGCAGAACGCGAAGCGCCTCGGTGAGGTGTTCGGAGCTCTCGGGACCCTGCACGGAGACACGCTCGGCATCGGGACCATCGCCCGGCTCCCGAACGAGCGGTCCAACATCGTCGAACGGTACCTCAAGGGGCACCGCAACGTGCCCCTCCGGCTGGCGGACCCGGAACTGCACCGCGCTCCCGGGTCCGGCTGGGAGGGCGCCGGCCCCCTCACCGGGTACGCCGCCAAGTGGGAGTACCTCGCGACGGTTCCGGACCGGCCGAAGAACCGGTGGGTTCGTTCCGTGCTGAAGGCCCAGGCTGACCACGGAGCATCCGCGCTGCTGTCCGCGAGCGGGTGGGTGAGTGAGGTCGAGGCAACGAAGTCGCTGGCTCGAGCGATGACGTTCGTCTCCGAGAGTCGCGAGATCGCTGAGGACCGACCGATGTTCGCGTCGTTGACACTCGACGGGCGTTGGCTCTCCGACCCGGGTCTTCGCGGGAAGCTCCTCCACGAGATGGTGGAGAGCCCCGAGAAGAACTGGTATCTCAGGTTCTACTGGCCGGAGATCCAAGTGCGGTACGGCCAGCTGACCGACCCCGCGATCCTCGAGGGGTACAAGGAACTCGCCACCACCGCCGCGGTCGAGGACCGTACGCTGCTGCTCCCGGGCACCGGCCTCACCGGTTGGGTGGCGTCTGCGCTCGGGGCGACCGGCTTTTCCACGGGGACCTCGTGGGGTGAGCAGGCATTCTCGAAACCACGCGTGATGGGCGGCCGGAAGGGCATGCGGCCACCGCCCCGGGTCCCGCGCTACTTCGACTGGGCGCTGCTGCACACCGTCGAGTACCAGGAATACCTGCGGCTGCGCGAGCTCGACGGCCATGAGGACTACGAGAGCCCGTTCTCACTCGAGCTGGAAACCCACGGTCATGCGCACGACCTCAACGGGCTGCACTACCTGATGGCAGCGGCGGCCCTGCAGGCAGAACTGAACGCCAGGCGCCCGTCAGTGGTCGCGCTTCGCCGGGTGCGGTCGGCGAAGTCGTTCCTCGACGGGTTGCGGCGCCTGGACCAGCCTTCCGGCCAGAACCGGCCGCAGCATCTGGATGCGTGGGAGGACCTGCTCAGCTGATCGGTGCCGTCCACCCGAACACCGGGTAGATCTGGCCGTCCGATTCACCACGAGCGCGCATGTCGAGGCATCGTTCGGCGATGAGCATCCGACCGACCATGGTCTGATTTCGGGTGAGCACCCGTTGCGGTCGTACGAGTACGCGGCACCGCCCGGTGTCGGCGCCGACGGTGATGACCCCGATGCCGTTGGCCGCGATGGCGTCGAGCTCGGCGAGCATGCTTGCCGTCGCTGCGTGGTCCACCGCGATATAGGCCGCGTCCGCCGACAGTCGCTGCCGGCGGGCCTGCGCCACGGCACGGGTCCAGTCGCGGAGCTTCGCCTCCACGGTGACCACGCGCCGAGCAGCCCAGAGCGCGTCCGGGTGCCGCCGGATGCGTCCATCGTCCGTGCGGACCACCCAGTTCTCCCCTTCGAGCAGCGGCAGCACGGCACGGCGGACGTAATCGCGCGTCGCGCGCATCCGTTCGGCGAGCTCGCCGAGGTTGAGTGCCTCCTGCCCGAGCGCGAGGACGGCACGGACTTCGACATCGGTGCTGAGCGGGGTGATCCCGGCCTGGTCGCGGCGGGCGAGTGCGGCTTCATCGAACCGGATCGCCGCGAGGTCCGGGATCCCATGCACGGCCGGGACTTCGCGGTAGGTCTCGACCGCGGCGCGGTACTCGCGGCCGAACGCCAGCTCGGGGATGGCAGCACGCAGCGCCGGAAGCATGTCGGCCTCATACCGGAAGCGCGTCCCGCGCCGTGCAGCAGTCGTCGTCATCTTGGCCCCTTGGGTCTCCCGGAGTTTAACACCGGGGTCCGACCATCGGTGGGATTCAGGAACGCACGAGACGAGCGATGGCGGCTGAGGCTTCCTTCAGCTTCTGCTCGGCTTCGTCGCCGCCTTCCTCGGCCGCGACAAGGACGCAGTGGGTGAGGTGGTCGTTCAACAGTCCGAGCGCGACGGCTTCGAGCGCACTGGTCATCGCGGACACCTGGGTGAGGATGTCGATGCAGTACTTCTCGTCGTCGACCATCTTCTGCAGCCCGCGCGCCTGCCCTTCGATGCGCTTGAGCCGCCGCAGGTAGTCACCCTTGTCGGTGATGTATCCGTGGGTCGCGTGTTCAGTGTGCGTCATGGCCGTGCCCTCCATGCTGACATCCTCTCATTCCAGGGTTGACACCCTACCCGGTGGGGGTATAGTTAATCGTACCCCACGGGGGTACTACCGACAACTAGGAGTTCCACATGTGCGACAGCAACGGCAACCACGACACCTGCACCTGCGACACCACGGCCGGCCACGAGCATGACCACTCCGGGCACGAGCACGGCCACAGCTCGGCCGCGGTGACCGCCGAGTACGGCGTCGAGGGAATGACCTGCTCGCACTGCGTGTCCAGTGTCACCAAGGAGCTCAGCCAGCTCGAGGGTGTCACGAACGTCGACATCGACCTGGTCGCCGGCGGGATCTCCCGCGTGCGGGTCGGCAGCGACCGTACGCTCGACAACGACGTGGTCGCGGCCGCGGTCGACGAGGCCGGCTACGAGCTCGCCGCCCTGCCACGATGAGCGCGCAGCAGGTTGAGCTCAACGTCGGTGGGATGACCTGCGCGTCTTGCGCGACCCGCATCGAGAAGAAGCTCAACCGGATGCCCGGCGTGGAGGCGACCGTCAACTACGCCACGGAGAAGGCGAGTATCGCCCTGCCCGACGGGTTGAGCGTGGACGACGCCATCGCGACCATCGAGGCGACCGGGTACACGGCGGCGCGACCCGCTCCGCCCGTCCCGGCCGATGACGCCGAAGCACCGCGTGATGAGATGAGCGCCGAGGTGGTCTCGCTTCGGCGTCGGCTGATCATCTCGGCGGTGCTGACCGCCCCGGTTGTGGCGATGTCGATGATCCCGGTGCTGCAGTTCACGAACTGGCAGTGGCTTGCGCTCACCCTCGCCGCCCCGGTGGCGGTGTGGGGCGCGTGGCCGTTCCACCGGGCCGCGTGGGTGAATCTCCGGCACGGGGCAGCGACCATGGACACCCTGATCAGCGTGGGTGTGCTGGCCGCGTTCGGCTGGTCGTTGTACGCGCTGTTCTTCGGGATGGCGGGGATGCCCGGCATGACGATGACGTTCGCGTTGTTCACTCCACCCGGGCACGGCAGCGACGAGATCTACCTCGAGGTCGCTGCCGCGGTCACGGTGTTCATCCTCGCCGGCCGGTACTTCGAGGCGCGGGCGAAGAAGCGATCCAGCGCCGCGATCACCGCACTCCTCGAGATGGGTGCGAAGGAAGCGACCGTCCTCCGCGACGGCATCGAGGTCCGGGTGCCTGCGGGGAGCCTCGTCGTCGGCGACCTGTTCGTCGTCCGCCCCGGGGAGAAGGTCGCCACCGACGGTCAGGTCGTCGAGGGCAGTTCCGCGGTCGACGCGAGCATGCTGACCGGCGAGTCCGTGCCGGTGGAGGTGGGCCCCGGTGATGACGTGGTCGGGGCGACCATCAACGCGGGCGGCCGGCTCATCGTCCGCGCCACCCGCGTGGGCGCCGACACGGAGCTCGCGGTGATGGCTCGGCTCGTCGAGCAGGCGCAGACCGGGAAGGCCGAGGTGCAACGCCTCGCCGACCGGGTGTCCGCGGTGTTCGTGCCCATCGTCATCGCGCTCGCGCTCGGGACGCTGGCGGTGTGGCTACTCATCGGCGCCGGCCCCGAGGTGGCGTTCACCGCGGCTGTCGCGACGCTCATCATCGCTTGCCCGTGCGCGCTCGGCCTGGCCACTCCGACGGCGCTGCTGGTCGGTACCGGCCGGGGTGCGCAGCTCGGGATCCTGATCAAGGGGCCGCAGATCCTCGAGTCGACTCGTCGGGTGGACACCATCGTGTTGGACAAGACCGGCACGGTCACGACGGGGCGGATGTCGCTCACGGACGTGATCCCCGCCGGTGGCGAAGACCAGTCCGAGGTGCTCCGGCTCGCCGGCGCCGCCGAAGCCGGTTCGGAGCATCCCATCGCAGCGGCCATCGCCGCGGAGGCGCAGGCGCGCCTGGGCGGGCTGCCCGGGCTGGAGTCGTTCGCCTCCGAGCAGGGCCTCGGCGTGCAGGCGGTCGTCGATGGGCACCTGGTGGTCGTGGGACGACCGGCGTGGCTGACGAGCAGCTGGGGCATCGACGTGCCCGAGGAACTCACCGCCATCAGCAGAGGTTTGGAAGGGCGAGGCCGCACCGCGGTCACTGTCGCCTGGGACGGGAAGGCTCGCGGTGTGGTCGCCGTGTCCGACACGGTGAAGGCGAACTCCGCCGAAGCGGTCGCTCAGATGAAGCGGCTCGGGCTCACCCCGATTCTGCTCACCGGTGACAACGAGCGGGCGGCTCGCGCGGTCGCCGCCGAGGTCGGCATCGACGAGGTCCGGGCGGAGGTCCTCCCGGCGGAGAAGGCGGATGTCGTCGCGGAGCTCCAGGCGCGCGGCCGAGTGGTCGCGATGGTCGGCGACGGGGTGAACGACGCGGTCGCGCTGGCGACCGCGGACCTCGGGATCGCGATGGGCACCGGAACGGACGTCGCCATCGAGGCGAGCGACCTGACCCTGGTCCGAAGCGACCTCATCGCGGTCGTGGACGCCATCCGGTTGTCCCGGCGCACGCTTGCGACGATCAAGGCGAATCTGTTCTGGGCGTTCGCGTACAACGTGGCAGCCATCCCGGTCGCGATGCTCGGCATGCTGAACCCGCTCGTCGCCGGCGCGGCCATGGCGCTGTCGTCGGTGTTCGTCGTCAGCAACAGTTTGAGGCTCCGCAGCTTCCGCGGCATCGCCGACGGCACCCGCCCGACGCAAGCCGCCGCGTCGGAGCGCGAGCCGGCCCTCGCCAGCTGATCGTGGTGAAGCGGGGTGCTACCCGACAGGACGGCACCCCGCTTCGTCATGTCGCCAATCGGATGAGTTCGGCGTAGCGACGGGACGCTCGACACTCCGCCTGTGGGTGGGGTCCACGTCGGTGGCGCAGCGTGAGAATGAGTCATGCCCGCCGATGCGCCTTCGCTGATTCCTCCGGTGCTTGCTGAGCTGTACGCGGTTGTGCTGCGAAGCGAACGCAGTGGGGTCCGCGTGTTGTGGGGGCGGGAGGACCAGTGCTGGTTGCGTTCGAGCAGCTGGGGGCAGCCCGGCTTCGAGAAGCAGGAAACGGCTGAGCCTGCGGGCGCCGGTGAACGTCTGTTTCGTTCCGGCCCTCATGTCCCGGCGGTCGAGGATGTCGCCGCGGCCGCGGCCGTCGCTGAGACGTTCCGTGCCGCCGGGTTCTGTCAGTGGTGCGAACGGGATGAGCTCGTGGTGCACGCTCTCGTTCCCGATGTGTGGGATGAGCCTCGTCTGTACTGCATCCTCCGTCCGCATCCGACGGCGGTGGCCTCATCCGGTGGCGGGGGCACGGTCAAGCACTTCGGGAGCCCGTTCGGCTGCACGCACGTCGGGACGTCGAGCATCTGGCAGGAGGGATACGTCCCGGTCGGGCATCACCTGTACGGGGAGCCGTTGACGACGCTGGATGTCATCGAACGCGAGTGGTGCGCGAAGTGCGTGAACGCGGCGCACAACGGCCGTGAGTACGTCCGTGGGCAGGCGGCCGAGCGGCTCGGCCGGGTGCCGACGGACGAGGAACTGCGGCAAGCGATGAAGGAGAGTGACCGCAGGCGTTCCCGCGGCGCGCAGATCAGGTACCTCTTGGATGAGGTTGATGGGCGCGGCAAGAAGGAGCTGCTCCTGGAGATGCGGGCCGGCATGATGGGGCAGTCGGTCGAGGACTACCAGCGCATGGCGAAGGAGCGCGGGTGGTAATCCCGCGCTCCTTCGCCGCATGAATGCCTACGCGGTGGTCGTGGCCAGTTCCGGCTCTGCGGTTGCGGCCCGCCCGCGGAGGGTGGCGGCGGCGAGGATACCGCCGAGCACCGCGACGGCTGCTGCGCCGATGAACGCGGCCGCGTACCCTGCGGTGAGGTCCTCCGCGGTGCTCCCTCCGGCGGTGATGGTCGAGCTCAACGCGGTGAGTGCAGCCAGACCGACGGCGGACCCGATCTGGTAGCTGGTGTTCACGAGTCCCGAGGCCACACCGGTCTCCTCGGGGCGGGCGGCCCCGATGGCAGTCCCGAGCGAGGGCACGAATGCGAGCGCCATCCCGAACGCGGCGACAAGCGAGGCAGGCAGCACGTCCACGACGTAGCTGCCGTCGGGGCGGGCGAACGCCAGCCAGACGAGACCGGCAGCGAGGAATGCGAACCCGGCGACGATGAGCGCCTTGGCGCCGAACCGGGCGAGCAGGCGCGGCGCGACGAGCGTCATCCCGAGGACGATGAGGAGCGTCATCGGCAGGAGCGCTGCTCCTGCGGCGAACGCGCCGGCGCCGAGCACCTGCTGCAGGTACAGGTTCAGGAAGAACCACATCGGCACCCAGGCGCCGCCGAGCAGAAGCTGGGCGACGTTCGCTGCCCCGAGCTGCGGGGCGCGGAAGATGCCGAGGCGCAGGAGCGGCTGTCGCGAGCGGGCCTGCACGATGAAGAACAGGATGAGCAGGACCGCGCCGGCGCCGAGCGCGATGACGGTCTCGGCGGCAGCCCACCCGGCCTCCGGGGCTCTGACGATGCCGTAGACGAGGGCAGCGAGTCCCGCGGTCCCGGTGACGGCGCCGAGGATGTCAACGGAGCCCTGCTGGCCGGCGATGGCGGGCAATGCCACCGGGGTGAGGAGGATCACGAGGGCGGCGATGGGCACGGTGATGTAGAACACCCAGGGCCAGCTGGCGTACTCGGTGAGGACACCGCCGAGGAACACTCCGGCGGTGCCGCCGATGGGAGCGGCCGCACCGTACACCGCGAACGCCTTCGGGAGGTCCGAGGTTCCACCGAACAGCGCCATGAGCAGGGTAAGCGCGGCGGGGGCGATGAGTGCGGCGCCGGCACCTTGGACGGCGCGTCCTGCGATCTCGACGGCGACGTTCCCGGCGGCGCCGGCGAGGACGGATCCGGCGGCGAGGATCACCCAGCCGGTGATGAACATCTTCCGGGCGCCGAGGAGGTCGGAGAGCCGCCCGCCGAGGAGGAGCAGGCCGCCGAAGGCGATGACGTAGGCGTTGAACACCCAGGACAGCGACTCCGGGGAGAACCCGAGCGCAGCCTGCATGTCCGGGAGTGCGACGCCGATGATCGACGTGTCCATGATGACGACGAACTGAGCTGCGGCGATGAGGGCGAGCCCGAGCCACCGGCGTGGGGTGCCGGTCGTTGACGGTGACATGTGCGTTCCTTTCACGAATACCTGATAGGGGTATACGCTATACCCCTCCCGGGTATAGCGGTCAAGCCTCGAGTCCGGACACGCCGTACGCCCCGTCACCAAACTCTCAGGCTCACCAAGACCCCTCTGGGGTACGCTGTGGGGGTATTCGCGACTGGCGAGTCGTGGTGCGCGATGCGTGGAGGAGGTGCGCCGCATGCTGAACGTGCTCCGTTCCATGCCGCTGCCGCGCTTTCGCTTGCTCCGGAACACCCTGCTGAGCACCCTGGGCATGGCGGCCATCGTGGTCGGCCTGCTCGCCATGCATTCCGCCGGAGCCGAGCACGCGAATCTCGCCGAGGTGAGCGCGGTCAGCGCACACTCCCACGCGACCGCCCCTGACGGCGCCGACACGCTCATGGTGTCCGGCGGTCTCCACTGCGACAACGACTGCATGCAGGGTGTCATGGACTGCGCCCTCATGGTGATGGGCTGCGCGATGCTGCTCACCTTCGCCGCGCTCGTGGTCTTCGCTCACCGGCCTGGCATGTTCCAGGCGCTCCTCGACGCCGGCGGGCGCCTGGTGCGGGCCGTGCGCAACGCGGTCCCTTCGCACACCCTTCGACCCGACCTCGTCGTTCTTTCCATCAGCCGGACCTGAACCGAACCCGTCTCCCGCCGATGTGCGGTGCGGCTTCGCCGCGCCCGTCGGCGGTCCCGGTTCGACCACTCCGACGATGAAAGAACGAAACTGATGCTTCGTGCACGCAAACTTCTCCTGACCGCCGCCGCCGCCGCGACCGCGCTCGCCCTTGCCGGCTGCACCGGCGGGTCCATGCCCGGGATGGACATGGGCTCCGAGCCGGCAGCCTCCGACTCGCAAGCGGCGAGCGTCAACAACGCGGACGTCATGTTCGCGCAGATGATGATCCCCCACCACGAGCAAGCCATCGAGATGAGCGACATGCTCCTCCAAAAGGACGGCGTCGATCCGCGCGTCACCGAGCTCGCGACCAAGATCAAGGACGCTCAGCAGCCCGAGATCGACCAGCTCCGCGAGTGGCTGGACCAATGGGGCGAAGACGAATCCCCCATGAGCGGGATGAACCACGGCGGCGGGATGATGTCCGACGACGACATGGCGGCACTGGAAGCCGCGACTGGCGCGGACGCCGCCAAGCTGTTCCTCGAGCAGATGGTCGCCCACCATCAGGGTGCCATCGAGATGGCCCAGACCGAGGTCGACGGCGGCAAGAACACCGGCGCCATCGCAATGGCTCAGAGCATCATCGACACGCAGACCGACGAGATCACCACGATGCAGGAGCTCCTCGCGAGCCTCTGACCCCCAGACCGGGCGCGCGAACGGCCCCCTCGCTCACGCGTCCAGGAAAGGTGGGGCCCCTCACGTGCCGAGGGGTCCCACCCCATCCCACGGATCTCAAGGACTGAACATGCGTACCCTCTCCCCCTGCACGTCGGTGAGCCGCCATGGCTGAGCACTCGACGATGACCCGCCGCGCCCTCCGCGAAGCCGAACGCTCCCGCCCCCGCCGGCGCAGCACCTACTCCCCTGCCCCACCGGCGCCCGCCCCGACACGTGCAGCCGCGCCCGCGACCCGCACCGCCGGGGCCCGACCGAAGCGTCGATTCGCGCCCGCGTTCGCACTGACGGCGGCCACCCTGATGTTGGTGAGCGTCACGATCCCCGCCATGGCCGTCGACCCCACCCGGCGGGCGTACGCGATCCCGGTCACCCAGACCGACGGCGGCGAATCCCAGGACCTCATCGTGGGTTCGGGGGTGACCGCCAGTTCCATCGAGGTCGATTCGTACGTCGCCGGAAAGGCAGCCACCACTGGCGACTACGCGCAGACCGCGTCGACGTTCGTGAACTACTCCGGCGCCATCCAGTGGCCGTTCCTGACCGGCGTGCCGATCAGTACCGACTTCGGGCCCCGTGTACCGCCGTGTGCCGGCTGCTCCAGCTTCCACAAGGGCATCGACATGAACCCTGGTGACGGGTCCCCCATCCAGGCCATCGCCGCCGGGGTCGTCCGTGAGGTGTCCGCCGTCGACAACGGTGGCCTCGGCGTGTACGCCGTCATCGACCACATCGTGGACGGCGAACAGGTCAGCAGCGTGTACGCGCACATGCGGGAAGGAAGCCTCGCCCTCTCGGTCGGGCAGGTGGTCGCTGTTGGCGACCTTGTCGGGAACGTCGGCAACACCGGCCAGTCGACCGGTCCGCATCTGCACTTCGAGATCCTCCTCGACGGGGTCACCCCCACCGATCCCGTCGCCTGGTTGACCGAACGGGTCGTCCCATGACCCGCGCTGCCCGGCCGGTGCTCGGCGGCGTCGCGCTCTCCGTCACGCTCCTGCTCACCCTGAGCGGCGGCCTCGCCCCGGCGACCGCGTCGAGCGACTACCCGTCCTGGCAGGACGTGCAGAACGCGCGGGCATCCGAGTCGCAGAAGCAGGCGCAGATCGCCGAGCTGCAAGCACTGATCCTCTCCCTCACCGCCGAGGCGCGCGCCGCCGAAGAGCTCGCAAGCCGTCGCGGCGAGGAGTACGAGATGGCGCAGGGCAAGTTCGACGAAGCGACCTACAAGGCGGACACCCTGCAGGCCGAAGCCGACGACGCCGCCGCCAGGGCCGACGCGTCCGGTCGGACCGCCGGGCAGCTCGCGGCGATGATGGCCCGGACCGGGGCATCCGACCCGACCCTGACCATGCTCATGGACGCCGGCGCCGCCGATGACCTGCTGGCCCGCCTCGCGTCGATGGACAAACTCACCGAACGCATCTCCCTCGTCTACCAGGCCGCCGACGCGGACAGGAACACCGCCGACGCTCTCACCGAGCAGGCCCGCCTCGCGCAGAGCCTGCTCGGCGAGCTCGCCAAGCAGGCGGAAGACGCCCTGGCTGCAGCCATCGCCGCGCGCGAGGAAGCGAACCGGAAACTCGTCGACCAGCAGGCGAACGAGGCGACCATGCAGGCGCAGCTGGCCGTCCTCACCGACAACCGGGAAGCCACCGAGGCCGACTACGAGAAGGGTGAAGCCGCCCGCCGGGCCGCCGAAGCCGCACGCGGTGGCGGGGACGGGGGCCTGGACTCGGGGCAGTTGAGCGACCAGGGCTGGGCGCTGCCGGTCTCCGGGTGGATCAGCGACTCCTTCGGTCCCCGCCCGAACCGGCCCGTCGCTGGAGTCGGCGCGTTCCACTACGGCACCGATATCGCCGCAGGCTGCGGCCGGTCCGTCTACGCCGCAACCGGCGGCACCGTCGTGTATGCGGATTGGCTCGGTAGCTACGGGCTGTGGGTCCTCATCGACCACGGCAACGGGGTCCAGACCGGGTACGCGCACAACAGTGCACTGCTGGTCTCCCCCGGTCAATGGGTGCCCGCCGGAGCGAACATCGCCGAAGTCGGCACGACCGGGGCGTCCTCCGGCTGCCACCTGCACTACGAGGTCCGCGTCGACGGCGCCCGAATCGACCCAGAACCGTTCATGAGCAACAGAGGAATCACCCTTGGCTAAGCCGACCCGCATCGTTCTCACCGGCGCAGCGCTCGCGCTCACCCTGACCGGGTGCGCCGCCGGCGGCAGCGACCCCGCGACCCCGTCCGACCCGCTCGGGCACGTGCACGGACTCGGCCTCGACCCCGCATCCGGGGAGACGTACGCCGCCACCCACGACGGGGTGTGGCTGCTGCCAACCGACCAGCTGCCCGGCTCCTACCCGGCCGAGGACGCCGCCTCCACCGGCGCCCCGCGCAAGATCGGGGGGAACAGCCAGGACACGATGGGGTTCACCGTCGCCGGCCCCGGTCTCCTGTACGCGTCCGGGCATCCCGCCCCCGGCGAGCAGACCGAGCTTCCCACCCCGAACCTCGGGCTCATCCGCAGCACCGACCGGGCGAACACTTGGGAGAGCGTGTCGCTGTCCGGCGAGGTCGACTTCCACGACCTCGACACCGTCCCGCTCCCAGACGGACAGACGCGCGTGTACGGGTACGACGCGACCGCCGGCGTCATCCGGGTGAGCGACGACAGTGGGACGAGCTGGCAGGAGCAGGCTGCCATCGACCTGCGGGACCTCGCGGCGGACCCGACGAACCCGGACCGGCTGTACGCCACCACCTCGAACGGGTTCCTCATGAGCGAGGACCGCGGCGCAACGTTCGACCGGGTGGAGGGCGCCCCACCGCTCTACCTCGTCGACGTCGCCGACGACGGCGGCGGGTTCGTCGGCGTCGACGTCACCGGGCAGATCTGGAGCTCCGACGGCCGCTCCTGGGTCAAACGCGCGATGGTGCAGGGCACGCCGGAAGCGTTCGCCTACGTCGGCGGGGATGACGAGCACTGGGTCCTCATCGCCGACGAACGCGGCATCGTCGCCACCCCCGACTACGGCGAGACGGTCACCGTGCTCACGACGAACGAAGGGTGACCGGCATGCGAACCAGACCGATCTGGCTCACCGCCGCAGTCGCGGGCGCACTGGTACTCACCGGGTGCACGACGAATGATTCCCTCGCCGAGCAGTACCGGGCCGGCGACGGGAAAGGCTACGTCGCCGGTGACGGCACCATCACCGAGATCCCCGCAGCCGAACGGGGCGAGCGGGTCACCTTCAACGGGGAACTCGAAGCCGGCGGAACCACCGAATCGAGCACCTACCTCGGCCAGGTGATGGTCGTGAACTTCTGGTACGCGGGCTGCGCGCCATGCCGGGCCGAAGCCCCGCAGCTGGAGACCCTGTCACAGAAGTACCGCGACCAAGGCGTGGTGTTCCTCGGCGTGAACGTCCGCGACCAGGCGGGCACCGCCATGGCGTTCACGGACGCGTACGGAATCACCTACCCGTCGATCCTCGACGTGAACGACGGAAACGCGCAGCTCGCGTTCAGCGGCACCGTCGCCCCGAACGCGGTCCCCACCACCGTCGTCCTCGACCGGGAAGGGCGGGTCGCGTCCCGCATCCTCGGGCAGCTGCAGGACGAGAGCATCCTCGACACCCTGATCGCCTCAACGCTGGCGGAGACCCCCGATGTTTGAGCTCGCCACCGGGATCCCAAGCCCCGACATCAACTCGTTCCAGCTGGGCCCGTTCACCATCCGCTTCTACGCCCTGTTCATCCTGGCCGGCATCGTCCTGGCGGTATGGCTGACCTCCCGCAGGCTCACCCGCCGCGGCGCCGCCGCCGGCGTCGTCCTCGACATCGCCTTGTGGACGGTGCCGCTCGGAATCATCGGCGGACGCCTCTACCACGTGATCACCCACCCCGGCGACTACTTCTACCCAGGCGCCGACCTGTGGAAGACGCTGTACGTCTGGGAAGGCGGGTTGGCGATCTTCGGCGCCGTCCTGCTCGGCGGGGTTGGCGCGTTCATCGGGTGCCGACGAGCCGGGATCCGATTCCTCTCGTTCGCCGATGCCCTTGCGCCCGGCCTGCTGCTCGCCCAAGCGTTCGGCCGGTTCGGCAACTACTTCAACCAGGAACTGTTCGGCACCCCCACCACCCTGCCGTGGGGGCTGCACATCGACCCGTCGTCACCGGCGTTCCCCGAGGGGCTGCCGGCGGACACCTTGTTCCATCCGCTGTTCCTGTACGAGATGCTGTGGAACATCGCCGGCGCGACCCTCATCCTGCTCCTGGAACGGAAGGTCAGCCTGCGCTGGGGCAAAGCGCTCGGGCTGTACCTCATCATCTACGGCGCGGGGAGGGCCTGGTTCGAGTCGTTCCGGCTCGACCCGACCGAATTCCTCCTCGCCGGCGTGAAGATCAACCTCCTTACCGCGGCCGCCATCGCCGTCGCCGGCGCCGTGCTCATCATCGTCCAATCGCGCCGGCACCCAGAACCGGAGCCGGGCGTGTACCTGCCCGGGCGCGCCCCTGCAGCGGGCCCGGGCACGGCGGCCGCCGACCCGGCACAGACCGGCGAACGCATCCACACGGACGGGACTGACCAGGTCCCATGACCCGCCCGCTCGACCACATCGACACCTCGCCGGCACTCGTCGAGGTGGATGCACCGCGACTCGGGCCAGCAGGGTGGGCCCGGTGGGGATGGCGGCAGCTGACCAGCATGCGGACCGCCCTGCTGCTCCTCCTCGCTCTCGCCATCGCCGCCGTACCGGGCTCGCTCGTCCCCCAACGCAGCGCCGACCCGAACGGGGTCACACAGTACTTTCGGAACAACCCGTCCCTCGCCCCGGTGTTGGACGCGGTCGGCATGTTCGACGTGTACACCTCGGTGTGGTTCTCCGCGATCTACCTGCTGCTGTTCGTGTCGCTGATCGGCTGCATCATCCCCCGCACCCTCCACCATGCCCGTGCCCTCCGTGCCGCCCCGCCGCGGACCCCGGCGAACCTCGCCCGCATGCCCGGCCACCGCCAGACGACAATCGAGCAGACGGCCGAGGACGACGTCGTGGCCGCGGCCGTGCAGGTGCTCCGCGCGAACCGCTACCGGGTGACGAGCTACGAGCTGTCCACCCGTGACGGGGTGGTGCGCTCAGTGAGCGCCGAACGCGGATACCTGCGCGAGACCGGGAATCTCCTCTTCCACACCAGCCTCGTCGGCATCCTCGTCGCTGTCGGGGTAGGCGGCGGGTTCGGATTCACCGGGCAGCGCGTCGTCGTCGAAGGGCAGTCATTCGTGAACAGCCTCGCCAGCTACGACTCGTTCAGCCCTGGCCGGTTCTTCGACGTGAACGGCCTCGACCGGTACTCGCTCGGCTTGGACTCGTTCACCGTCGACTACGAGCAGCAGAACCTCGACGCGCTCGGCCAACCCGTCGACTACACGGCCGGCGTCACCGTCACCACCGCCGACGGGACAACGCGGCCGGGCACGGTGAAGGTGAACGCGCCGTTGCGGGTCGGTGCGACCGACATCTACCTGCTCGGGAACGGGTACGCGCCCCGCATCACCGTGCGGAACCCCGCCGGCGACGTGGTGTTCGCCGATGACGTCCCATTCCTGCCGCAGGACGCGAACCTCACCTCCCTCGGCGTCGTGAAAGTCCCGGACGGGCTCGCCCAGCAGCTCGGCCTGGTCGGCTTCTTCTACCCGACCCAGGATGAGCTCACCACCGGGGCTTACGTGTCCGTGTACCCGGACCTCACCTACCCGGTGCTGACCCTGAACGTGTACAGCGGGGACCTCGGATTGAACGCGGGCGCACCGAAATCCGTGTACGCCCTCGACACCAGCACCCTCACCCAGCTGACCGGTGGTGACACGGGCATCGACTCCCTCGAACTGAAGCCCGGGCAGACCCGGGACCTGCCGGCCGGGCTCGGCACGATCACCCTGGACAGCGTGCCCCGGTTCGCGTCGTTCGAGGTGCATTCCGACCCGGCGCAGGGGTGGGCGCTGCTGTTCTCGCTCGCCGTGCTCGCCGGGCTTCTTCTGTCCCTGTTCGTGCCCCGCCGCCGCCTGTGGGTGAAAGTCACCCCGCAGGGTACCGGTGTCCGCGTCGAGTACGCGGGTCTGGCCCGCGGCGACGACCCGCAACTGGACGCTGCCGTCGCCGCCCTCGAGAAGGCCCATCTGGCCGCTGTCACGAAAGTCCGACCATGAATCTGGATGCCCTGTCGGTGGTGCTGCTGTACTCGGCGATGTCCGTGTACGCACTCGCGTTCATCGCGTACGCCCTGGACCTCGCCACTCGCCGCGCCCCCGTCCCCGCGGCCGCGGGCGTCCCCGCCGACGCGACTGCTGAGGCTCCGAGGCTCGGCCGGGTGGCGCTCGCCCTGCTCATCCTCGGCTGGCTGCTGCACCTGGTGTCTGCGGCGTTCCGCGGCTGGGAGGCGGGCCGGCTCCCCTGGGCGAACATGTACGAGTTCTCCCTCACCGGCACCTTGATCATCATCGGCGTGTACCTCATCCTGCTGCTCGTCGTCGACATCCGCTTCCTCGGCACCTTCGTCACCGGGCTGATGCTCGTGCTCCTTGGCATTGCGGCAGTCCGCTACTACGTGCCCGTCGTCCCGTTGCAGCCGGCGCTGCAGTCGTACTGGCTCGTCATCCATGTGTTCGTCGCCCTCACCGCGACCGGGTTCTTCGCAGTCGGCGCCGCGCTCTCCGTCACCCAGCTGCTGCAACGCACCAGGCGCGGCAGGCGGCTGCTCGCCGCGCTGCCGGACTCGGAGCAGCTGGAGACGGTGGCGTACCGGGTGAACCTGGTCGGGTTCATCCTGTGGACGTTCACCCTGATCGCCGGTGCCATCTGGGCCGAACGAGCCTGGGGGCGGTACTGGGGTTGGGACACCAAAGAGGTGTGGACCTTTGTCGTCTGGGTCCTCTACGCCGGATACATCCACGCTCGCGCGACCCGCGGCTGGCGGGGCACCCGCTCTGCCTGGCTCGGACTCATCGGGTTCGCGGCAGTCCTGTTCAACTTCGGCGTCGTCAACGTCTTCTTCACCGGCCTGCACTCCTACTCAGGCCTCTAACCGCAAAGGAGCCCCACCATGAACCCTCGCACCCCCGCCGCTTCCGGCACCCCTGAGGACGCGCAGCGCAAGTACCGGCGCCGGCAACGATTCCTCCGTATCGGCCAGGCCGTCATGGCCGCCGGCTTCCTCGTCGCCTTCATCCACTGGCTCGCGCATCTCGAAGCGTTCGGGCCCGCCCAGCCCGAAGGCTGGGTGGACCTGGTCGCCGGGTATCCGATGGGCATGCTGCTCCTCCTCACCGGGGCGATCCTCGCCAGCCGGAAGGCGACATGAACCTCGACGACTTCTGGGCGAACGCCATCTGGTCACTCGCCCCATCCATCGGCATCGGACTGATCTTCTGGTTCGTGATCCGCGCCGTCGTCCGCGCCGACCGAGGCGAACGGAAGGCATACGCGCGGATGGAACAGAAACTCCGCACCGAACGCGCGCAGGAGCGCCAGAAGACCGCCGCTGCGCCCAAGGAAGCTCCCGGCGATGGGTGAGGACTTCGCGCAGCAGATCATGAGCGGGGAGTTGCTCATCGCGGTCCCCATCGCGGTGCTCGCCGGCCTCGTCTCCTTCGCGTCCCCATGCGTGCTGCCTCTCGTTCCCGGATACCTCGGGTACGTGTCCGGGACCACCGACCCGGCCGCTCCGGCCGCCCGCACCCGGGTAGTCGGCGGGGTCCTGCTGTTCACGCTCGGGTTCGCCGCCGTGTTCGTTTCCTACGGGGCGGCGTTCGGTGCAGCCGGGTACTGGCTGGTCCGCTGGCAGGACCCAGTCACCCGGGCCCTCGGGGTGATCGTCATCATCATGGGCTTGGCGTTCACCGGGGCGTTCCGCTTCCTCCAGCGAACGGCGAAACCGCAGTTCACCCCGAAGCTGGGCCTCGCTGGCGCACCGCTGCTCGGAGTGGTGTTCGGAATCGGCTGGACCCCGTGCCTGGGTCCCACCTTGACGGCGATCTCCGCGCTCAGCCTGAGCGCCGCGTCCCCATGGCGTGGCGCGATGCTCGCGGTGGCCTACTGCGTGGGGCTCGGTGTGCCGTTCCTGCTCGTCGCGCTCGGGTTCAACTGGGCAAGCGGGGCCATGGCTTGGCTGAAACGCCATGTGCGCGCCATCAACATCATCGGCGGCGCCACCCTCATCGTCATCGGCATGCTGATGGTCACCGGGATGTGGACCAAGTGGATCAGCAGCCTGCAAGCCCTCATCGGCGGATTCGTCCTGCCCATCTGACCGAACGGAACACCATGACACGCCTTCCTGCCCGGCTGACCCGACGAACCTTCATCGGTGCTGGATTGGGCGGTGCGACCCTGCTCGCTCTCGCCGCATGCACCCCCAACCCCCGATTCATCACGCCGACCTCCGCGGCAGTCGGCGACGCGGAAGCTGCACGTCAGACGACGGGCGCAGTCACCAAAGTGACCCTCGACGCCGCTCCCACGGTGGTCGACCTCGCCGGCACCCAGGTCGACACTTGGGCGTACGGCAGCATCCCGGCCCCCGTGATCCGAGTCGGGCAGGGCGACCGGGTGCAGGCGACCCTCCGCAACGAACTCCCGGACAGCTCGAGCATCCACTGGCATGGGCTGGCGCTCCGCAACGACATGGACGGAGTCCCCCACCTCACCCAGGACCCGGTCGCCGCGGGCACCACGTTCTCCTACGACTTCGTCGCTCCGCACCCGGGCACCTTCTGGTTCCACCCACACTCGGGCACCCAGCTGGACCGCGGGCTGTACGGGGCGCTCATCATCGATGATCCCGCCGAGCCCGGCGGATACGACGACGAATGGGTGGTGATCCTCGACGACTGGCTGGACGGAGTGACCGCCACTCCCGACGAGGTCTTGGAGGACCTGTCCCGCGGGATGGGCGGCATGGGCGAGATGGACGGGTTCATGCAGATGGGCAACATGCTGATGGGCGCCACCTCCGAGGCGCTCGGCGGCGACGCCGGCGACGTCTACTACCCGCACTACCTCATCAACGGCCGTCCGACCGCGGACCCGGAGACGTATCAGGCGAGTCCGGGCACCCGGGTCCGGATCCGGCTGATCAACGCCGGCTCCGACACCGCGTTCCGGGTCGCTCTGACCGGGCACCGTCTGACGGTGACGCACACCGACGGGTTCCCCGTCGACCCATACACCGGGGACGCGGTCCTCATCGGCATGGGCGAACGATACGACCTCCTGGTCACTCTCGCTGACGGGGCGTTCGCGCTGGTCGCCGAAGCCGAAGGCAAGCGGCAGCGCACCCGCGCCATCGTCCGCACCAGCAGCGGCGAACCGCCCGCTGAGAACGCGGCCGTCCCGGAACTGTCCAGGCAGCTGATCACCGCGGACCTCCTGCGAGCAAGCGAGGGGGTGCAGCTTGCCGAACGCGCCCCGGACCGGAAGCTGACGGTGCGACTCACGGGCGGGATGGCGGAGTACGACTGGGCGCTCGACGGGAACCCGTTCAACATGGACGACCCGATGCGGAACGCGCACCCCGTCACCGCCGGGGAGCGGGTCCGGCTCACCTTCGTGAACGACACGAAAATGTGGCACCCGATGCACCTGCACGGGCACACCTACCAGCATTCAGGCGGCCCGCGGAAAGACACCTCCATCGTGCTGCCCGGGCAACGCCTCGTCGTCGAGTTCGACGCGGACAACCCGGGCCGCTGGCTCACCCACTGTCACAACCTGTACCACGGGGAGAGCGGAATGATGGGCGTCCTTGCGTACTCTGCCTGAGCTCGAACGGGCCTCACGCCCAGCTCGCAGCCGGTCGCGCAACGCTGTGCTGGTCGTCGCGGCTGCCGCAGCCGGCGGCCTCGCGAACGCGCTCGCATTCCCCGGCGCCGGGTGGTGGCCGTTGGCGTTCGTCGGCACCCCGCTACTCCTGGCGGCGATGACGGTCACCCGCTTTCGGGTTGCGGTGGCGGCAAGCGCGGTCGGCGGAGCCGTGTTCTGGGGT
The DNA here is from genome assembly GCF_044917495.1 of Agromyces mediolanus. Taxonomy (GTDB): domain Bacteria; phylum Actinomycetota; class Actinomycetes; order Actinomycetales; family Microbacteriaceae; genus Agromyces; species Agromyces mediolanus_B. The sequence continues at coordinate 75,372 of NZ_JAVSSI010000004.1, forward strand.
ACGCACGTGTTCTGGCTCACCGTGTATCTCGGGCCCGCCCCGTGGCTGGCGCTGGCGGGGCTGGAGACCATGTTCTTCGTCGTGGGCGCCGCAGCGAGCTGGGCGGTCTGGCGGGTCCTCGACCGCAGCGGGAGTGCGATGCGCACCTACGTGTTCGTGCCGGTCGCCGTCGCCGCTGTTTGGGCCGCCCGCGAATGGGTGACCGGGATGTGGCCGTATGGCGGGTTCGGGTGGGGCAAGCTTGCCTACGCCCAGTCGGAGAGCCCGTTCGCCGACCTCGCCGGCTGGACCGGGATCACCGGCATGTCGTTCCTCCTCGCTCTCGTGGGCGCGGTCACCGTCCAAGTGATCCGGCAGCGGCCCCCGCTGCCGGTCCGCATCCTCGGCCCCGCAGCACTTCTCGTGGCGCTCGCGCTGGTCCCTGCGTTCCCGCTCCCGACGACCGGGTCGCTGCGCGTGGGGGCGGTGCAGGGGAATTCGGAAGCCGGCCTGCTCGCGGTGAACCAGCCCGGGCGAATCCTCGACGACCATCTTCTGGCAGCGGCCCCGCTCTTGCAGGAGGATCTCGACCTGCTCGTCCTCCCCGAGAACGCAGCGGACCTGAACCCGCTCGAGCGGGCCGACGCGGCCGCCGCCCTCGACGAGCTGTCCCGACGGACGAGCGCCCCGGTCGTTGTCGGCACCATCACCGAAACCGGCGACGACATGTTCAACTCCGCGCTCGTGTGGGAAGCCGGCACCGGGGCGAGCGGGCAGTACGACAAGAAGCACCCGGTCCCGTTCGCCGAGTACATCCCCGACCGGGACTTCTGGTATCCGCTCGCCCCGGGGTTGTTCTCCCTGATCCCGCGGGACTTCGCTCTGGGCGAACGCAGCAACGTACTCGAGCTGGATGGTGTTCTCGCGGGTGTGGCCATCTGCTACGACATCGTCGATGACGCCCTGATCCGTGACATGATCGCCGGCGGCGCCCAGCTCATCGTCGCCCCGACGAACAACGCCGACTTCGGCCGCACCGACCAGAGCGCCCAGCAGCTCGCCATCGCACGCCTTCGGGCCATCGAAACCGGCCGGAGTCTCGTGAACGTGTCCACCGTCGGGGTGTCCGCGATGATCGGCCCGGACGGGCGGGCCATCGACCGGCTCGCCCCGTTCGCCCCGGGGGCGATGGTGAACGACGTGCCGCTCGCAACAGCGACTACCCCCGCGATTCTGCTCGGCCCCCTCGTCGACGCGCTCCTCGTCATCACCGGTGCTGTTCTTGCCGCGGGCGCGACCTTCAGGCTCTGGCGGGGACGGGCACGTGGCTGAGCGACGCCCGAGTGTGACCGTCATCGCGGTCGTCCTGGCCGTCACCGCCGGACTGGTTCTCCTCCTCGGGTACGCGTGGACGCAAGGCCAGCCGTCCACGACCACGTCCGAGCCGTCATCGAGCGCACCGCCCGCGGCCGTGGATGCCGCGCACGCGGCGCTGCACCTCCTTGGGGAGGAGTGCGCGCCCGACGCCGAACCACCCGCGGATGTTGCCGTCGCCGTCGACACCATCGCCTCGTTCGCGGGCCGCTACCCGAAGGGCCGGTTCCCCATCGACGACGAAACGGGGACCAGCGTGTCGCTGCTCCTGGTCGCGAGGAACGCCCTCATTGACTGTGCCCCAGCAGAGGCAGCCCGGCTGGACGCACTTCTGCCGGTCGAGCTTCGGCAGCGGTGACTACTCGGTCACTTCGATGACCATGGTCAGACCGCCGGCACCGTCGGTCTCTACGTTGTTGTTCGTCGTGTGGTGGTTGATGTGGCAATGGATCAACCATTTCCCGGGGCGGAGCGCCTTCCAGATCACGTCGTACCGTTGCCCCGGTCCGACGTTGATGGTGTCCGCGGTGAACCGTTGCTCTTCGGGAAGCTGTGCACCATCGCGGGCGACCACGGTGAACGGGCCGCCGTGGATGTGCATTGGATGGATGTCGACGGAGTTCGACCCGACGAACCGGATGCGGAGCGTCTCGCCGACCTTCATCTTGAGTGTTTCGGTCGACGGGTACGCCTTCCCGTTGATGGTGAAGTAGTTCGCCATCCCGCCCTCCATCGGCATCGCCGGGAAGGTCAACCCTTCCCGGGTCAGCCACTCCCCCAGCTGGATGACGTGGTCGTAGTCGGCGGGCACCTGCTCGGTGGGGTTCTTCGGGTCGATGATGAGCGCCCCGTACAGGCCGAGGGTCTGCTGCCGGTCCGCGTGGTCGTGGGAGTGGTAGAAGAACGTGCCCCACTGGTTCACCGTGTACTCGTAGGTGTACGTCTGCCCGGGCTGGATCGGATCCTGGGTGATTTCCGCTGGCCCGTCCATTTCGTTCGGCACGTCGAGTCCGTGCCAGTGCACCGTCGTGGTGGTGTCGAGCTGATTCGTAACCTCGATGCGGACGCGGTCTCCCTCGGTGAAGTTCAGTCTGGGACCGGGGATCTGCCCGTTGTAGGCGTACGCGTCGACGGTGACCCCGGGGAGGATCTCCCACTGGATGATCGAGACCGTGAGCTCGAAGACCTTCACCCCGTCGTCCACCCTGACCGGGTCGAGGAGCTGGTCGCCGCGGGTGTCCACGTCGTAGCGTTCGGCAACGTCGCGAGGGTCGACCGCGGCCATGTCTCGCATCGCTTCACCTGGGGTGTCGCGGGTCATGATCATTCCGGGCGGCATGATCAGCCCGCCGACATCGCGGGCGCTCAGGGTCATGTTGACCGCGTTCGCCGGCGCGACCATGCCGACGGCGAGAGCGATGGTCGCCACCGCGCTGACGACCACCAGTTGCGGCACGGTCGCCCCCGTCGACGGCATCTGGTGCCGCATGGCCGCGTGCGCGCTCTCCGACGGGTGATCGTGACCCTCTGTGCCCCGGTGCGCGGGGTGCTCAGCCGGGGCGGGAGGTTGCGCTTCGGCAGGTTTCGGGCGCTCGGTCATCAGCCCATGCTTCAGGCCCTTCTTCACGAGCCAGACGTTCGCGGGATAGGCGAGGGCGAAGCCGGCGGCCACGCCGACGGACATGACGGCCCAGAACAGCAGCTCATCCGGTGCCATTGCCCGCATGTCACGGCCCATCATCAGCAGCGTCATCACCGGCGCCATCGCCGCCATCATGAAGTTCATGCTGATGAACTCCGGCAGGAACGACCGGCGTACGTTCTGCCAGTAGCTGCCGCCCATGATGTTCTTCATGAACAGGGCTTGGAAGATGAACAGCCCGAACGCGAACCCGGCAATGTACTCGACGATGAGGTCCACCCACATCGGCAGTCCGAGCGCGGCGGTGATCGCTGCGGCCGCGATGATGCCGGTGGCATCGCCAGCCACGCAATGGATGGTCGAGCCGATGCCCTGCTTCCACAGCGGCTTGGTGAACTCTTCATGTTCACCGGGCCGGGGCTCCTTGTCCGCGAGGACGTAGAGGAGCGCCCCGATTGGTCCGAGGTAGAGGGTGACGAGGATGAACCCCCACTTCATGACCGCGGGCTCCGGGTTGTTCCGGAACTGATCCACTCCAACCCACACGGTGCTTACCGCGACCAGCGCGAACCAGACGACGAGGAAGTAGTCGATGGGTTGGATGAGCATGAGGCGTCCTTCCGGTCAGCCGGTCGTCACACGAGCACCGGTTCCTCCGCACGTTCGCCGCTGCGTTCCAGCACCGCCCGGGTGCTGGCCTCCGGGGAGAGGTCCAACCGTCGAAGGAACTGCGCGTTGACGGCGACGACGATGGTCGACAGCGACATGAGGATCGCGCCGACCGCCATCGGCAGGACGAACCCGACCGGGGCGAGCACGCCGGCCGCCAGCGGCACTGAGATCAGGTTGTACCCGGCCGCCCACCAGAGGTTCTGCTTCATCTTCCGGTAGCTGGCGCGGGACAGTTCGATGACCGACAGCACCGAGCGGGGGTCGTCGCTGGCGAGAATCACCCCGGCCGACGCGATGGCGACGTCGGTACCCGCTCCGATGGCGATGCCGACATCCGCCTGGGCGAGGGCGGGCGCGTCGTTCACGCCGTCGCCGACCATCGCGACCGTGCGGCCTTCGCGTTGCAGCTCGGCGACTTTCGCGGACTTGTCCTCGGGGCGGACCCCGGCGAAGACCCGGTCGATGCCGAGCTCGGACGCGACGGAGTGGGCGACTGCCTCGGCATCGCCGGTGATCATGACGACCTGGACGCCGAGCGCGTGCAGCGCGTTGACCGCCTGACGCGACTCCGGCCGGATCTCATCCGCCAGGCCGAGCGCGCCGATGACCTCTCCGTCCTGCAGCACGTGCAGGATGATGGCGCCGTCTTCCTTCCACGCCTCAGTGGCCGGCAACGGCTGCTCACCGTGCCGGTTCAGCATGCTCGGCCCACCGACGTTGACGACCCTGCCATCCACGGTCGCAGTAACCCCTTCCGCGGGGGAGGCTTTGAAACCATTCGCCTTCGAGAGGGTGAGGCCGCGGTGATGCGCGGCCTGAATGATGGCTTTCGCGAGCGGGTGCTCGCTGTCGGTTTCAGCGGCGGCCGCGAACGCGAGGACCTCGTCCTCGGTGCGCCCGGCGACGGGCGCGACATGGGTGACGACGGGTTCACCCTTCGTGAGGGTGCCGGTCTTGTCGAACAGCACCGACGACACCGTTCGCATGCTTTCCAGCGCGAGACGGTCCTTGATGAGCACGCCACCCTTCGCCGCCCGTTCTGTCGCGATGGCGACCACGAGCGGGATCGCAAGGCCGAGGGCGTGCGGGCAGGCGATCACCAGGACGGTGATGGTGCGGATGACGGCGTCGTCGGGCAGCCCGACGAGCGTCCACACGACCGCGGTAAGAACGGCGGCGCCGAGCGCGAACCAGAACAACCACCCGGCGGCGGTGTCCGCGAGCCGCTGCGCGCGGGACGAGGAGTTCTGCGCCTCGGTGACGAGCCGCTGGATCCCGGCCAGTGCCGTATCCGCGCCGACGGCGTTGATACGCACCCGCAGGGCCGTGTCGGTTGCGACGGTGCCGGCGACGACCTTGTCGTCCGGGCCGCGCCGAACCGGTCGGGACTCGCCCGTGATCATGGATTCGTCGACGTCCGCGGTCCCATCGACGACGATGCCGTCGGCGGGAATCCGGCCACCCGGGCGCACGATGACCACGTCCCCGACTTGCAGGTCCGACGGCGCGACGGTGGTGACCGTGTTGCCGTCGACGCGTTCGGCTTCGTCGGGCAGGAGGGCGGCGAGCGACTCGAGCGCCGACGTCGTCTGCGCGAGCGAACGCATCTCGATCCAGTGACCGAGGAGCATGATCACGATGAGAAGTGCCAGCTCCCACCAGAAGTCCAGCTGGTGGTCGAGGATGCCGAGGCTCGCACCCCAGGATGCGAGGAACGCCACGGTGATCGCCAGCGAGATCAGCAGCATCATCCCGGGCTTGCGCGCGCGGAGCTCGCCAACGGCTCCTGTGAGGAAGGGCCGGCCGCCCCACACGTACATGACCGTGCCAAGCAGCGGCGAGATCCACCCGATGAGCGGCGCGTCCGGTAGTTCGTATCCGAGCAGCATTGCGAACATGGGACTGAACCCGATGACGGGGACCGCGATCACGAGCATCACCCAGAAGAGGCGACGGAACTGAGCCACGTGATCGCCGCCGTGTCCTGCATGCCCGGCGTGCGCGTGTGAGTCGACCTCACCGGCGTGCCCCGAATGCGCGTGCGCGGCGGCCGGTTCGTGCTGGTGAGCAGCTGGGGTCTCGAGTGTGCGATGCTCGGCGTGCGGGTCATGCCCGCCGTGGCCGGAACCCTGACCCCCGTGATGTTCATGCGCGTCCGACATGACCCCGACCATATACCCCCAGGTGGTATGCGTCAATGACCGGCCGCCAACCCCCACTGGCACCGGCCCCGTGCGGGAGTCCGGCTCAGCTCAGGTCGATTTCGGGCTGCGAACGTGAGCGGGTCGCGAACTTCCCGCCGTTGCCGGGCTGTCGCGTGTCGCGGCGACGCGTTCGTCGTGAGGATGTCGATGCGATGGACCCGAGGTCGAGTTCTGGAGCGGAATCGTCGGGACGGTGCCCGCCTCGAAGAACGTCGAGCAACCGCCGCTCCCAGAGCAGTTCGACGGCATTCGCGCCATCGAACTCCGGTCGACGTTCGCACAGCCAGCGCGTGACGCTCCAGTCGATGTCCGGATCATGGTCTGGGTTCAACGCCAGCAGCACCTGTTTCAGGTCTGGCAGCAGGGTCCCGTCGTGTGCGAACTGGAAGGCGGGAAAGAACTCAAGGTCACCGCGCTCAAGACGAAGGATCTCACGGTGGTTGATGAGTTCGTCGAGTTGGGTAGGCGTGAGCGCGAGGTCGCGCAGGAGTGTGGCGCGCGAGTAGTAGGGCCCGACGACGCGAGTCCACTCCCGGCCGGCTCGGCGCCTCACCTCGTCATTCGTCATGCCGGTCCCGCTCGAGTTCAGGCAGTCGTACCCACTCCCAGTCCATGTCGCGGAGGTCGAGCACGCCGAGGTTCCCGCGCATCCACTCGCAGCCCAGCGAGTAGACGCGGCGGCCGTCCTGGAGCTCCCGTTCCCCCATGACATGCATGTGCCCATGCGCGAGCACTCGCGGTCGTACCGACTCCCAGACGAAGGTAACCGCGGCGCGCACCACCTGTGAGTACTCGTGCGCTTCGGGGCTCCATCGCCCTCGGCTGAGCTGTTCGTCGGCTGCACGAGTGCCCCCGTTCACCATGTCGTGCGTCAGCAGGACGTCGACCGGCCCACCAGCCGCGGCGTACTCAGCTTCGAGTGCCGTCGGCGCTTCCTGAGCCCACCAGGACTTCCCGGGGGTCCGCGACGCGTAGTCCATCGATGCCGCGCCGCCGAATGACAGGAACGAGCGGCCGCCGATCTCGAACCGCAGCCCGCGCGGCAGCGCCCACACGCGTTCACTCATCAGGACAGCGCGACCGGGGGAAGACGCGAATTCTGCGTCCAGCCACGCCCAATCGTCGTGATTGCCCGGCGTCAGGAGGAGACGGTCGATGCCGCTTCGTCCGAGCCAGTAGTCGACGGTGCCGAGGAAACCCGGCGGTCGCTCTCGGCCGGAGACGCCGAGGTCGCCGACGTGGAGCACGGTTCGCACGTCTGGATGCTGGCGGGCGAACGCGGGGACGGCACGCTGCACCCACCGCACATCCCCGTGCCAGTCGCCGGCGACGGCGACCGCTCGCTCAGTCGCGAGCTCGTCCAGGCCAGAGGTCGACACCCAAGCCGAGCTCGAGCTTCGCGATGGTGGCGAGGTCGGGCCACGCGCGCCCGGCGAGGAGGCTGAGGATAGTGGTGTGGTCGACGCCGATCTCTTTGGCGACGGCGCGCACGCTGCGTTCACCGATTGCGGCGGCGACGTTCTGTGCGAAGCGGCGTGCGACCTCACCAACAGGGTCTACCGCCTCCACGGTTGGCCACCCGGGCGCGAGTTCGCGCGGGGACGGTCGAGGTGGCCTGGCCATGATCCGAGCGTAGAGCACCGCGATCTGGCCAGCGGGCACCTCGCCCTACTGCGGGCGGCTCCACACATGTGGGTATTTTAATAACCAAACCGTGGCGGTGTCAACCGAAAATCGCGGCCGGATGGATGCGAATCGGAAACGATGCTTGCCATCGCCGACACACCTGCGTATTTTAATACCCACTTGGCCGGGTACGCGCAACCGCGCATGGATCGGCCATGGCAAACCGGATCCCCGCAGGTGGTGACCTTCAATGACGCGAGACCGCATCGACTCCTTCACCCCGAGCATCCCAACCGACTACTGGACCCGCATCGGCGCGTTCGTACGGGACGTCGTGCGCGACACCGACGGCAGGACCCCGTACAGCGACGAGCAACTCATGCGGACGGTCAGCCGTCACACCCTGTGGTGCTGGCAGACCGCCGGCCTGCCCCTCGACCGGGAGACCCTGCTCAGCACCCCGGTCATCGACGAGAGCTGCATGCAGGTGCGGGGGCTCTCCGCGGCCAGTCGCGGCAACGTCAGGTCCCAGCTGCTCCGCGTCGCCGAGGCGCTGCTGCCGGCCGTGCGACAGCGACTTGCACCACTCCCGCCGGCGGAACCCTCCGCGCCGTACACCACCGCACAGCTCACCTCGTTCCGTTCTTGGGCAGCCGGGCAACCCACGGCCGCGGCACGCCAGAGCGCGGCAACGCTCATCAGCCTGGGGGCCGGTGCTGGGCTCGCGGCGCGGGAGCTTGCCGCAGTCCTGCCCGAAGATGTCATCGAGGACGACGAAGGCGTGCTCGTGCAGGTGCGCGGCGAGCGGGAGCGGACCGTCCCGCTGCTCCAGTCCTGGGAGGAACTCCTGCTGGAGACCAGGTCACAGGCACTCAGCGGGCGCCCGTTGTTCCGGCCCACGCACGGGAAGTTCTACCCGAACATCGTCACGAACTTCGTCGCGCGCAGCGACGGAATCGGGTTGAAACCGCAGTCGCCGAGGCTCCGCGCCACCTGGCTCGTCACCCTACTCACCGCGGGCACTCCCCCGCAGGCGCTCCTCGACGCCGCAGGCGTCGCATCACTGGAGGCGCTCACCCGCTTCCTCGCCTACGTCCCGGCCACCGACGCGACCCGAGCTCGATTCGCCTTCCGACATGCGGAGCTTCAAGGGTTCGGCTGATGCCGCTGCAACTGCAGCCGGAACGGGAAGTGCCGCGAGGCGAGCATCACGTCTTCGAGCTTCATCGGGATCTCACCCCGCATGATCCGGCCGAGCCTGCCGTAGTCCAGCCCGAGGTCTCTCGCATACCGCCGAAGGCTGGTCTGCTTCTCCCGCAAGCCATCCCGGACAGCGAGCGAGAACGCGTGCTGCAGTCTGGCGCACTCGCGTTCCATCACCCGCTCCCGGCCCTCCACCGGCGGCCACTCCACCTCTGCCCGGCCGAACAGGTGGGGACTCGACGTGAAGTCGCGAGGAATGAACCGCGGAGCACCCATGCTGCAAGAATCTACCGAAATTTGTGCTGCTTCTCGGCACCATGCGCGCCGGGTCAGCATCAGAAGTGCCTGAAACGGGCCGTTTCGGCCGTGCTGGGGATTCAGACTGCGCACAGAAGGGGCATGAACCCCGTCGAACGCTACCTCAGCAACTACCGGCCCCATCTCCCCGACAACCACTGGGCTGCCATCCGCGGCCTCGTCCTGCAGGTTGCTCGAGAAGTCGCGCCGCATTCGCCCGAGAAGGCGGCACGCCTCGTCGGCACCCTCACACACTACGTCCACTGGTGCTGGCAGACCGCGGGACTCGAACCCACCGAAGAGGAGGTCTTCACGGAGACGACCCTCCTCGACTACCTCGCCGCTGACCACGGCGAGAACGACAACCTCATGGCGAGGCGGCGCCGCCTGCTCGTCGAAGCCATCACCGGTCTCAACGGCACCCGTCCGCGGATCGACGACCACCGCCGCCAAATCTCCAACGGACTCGCGCCATACACCGACGAGGAACTCGCCCGGTTCCGCAGCTGGGCGGCCGGGCAGTCCAGCCACTGGCAGCGGAAGAACGCGACGGTACTCCTCGCCCTCGGCGCCGGATGCGGGTTCTCGCCCGCCGAGGTGCGACACGCGAAACCCGGCGACTACGCCGTCAAGGACGGATGCCCCGGCATGCTCGTCGAGGGCGGCGCGCGCTTCGTTCCCATCCTCGCGGAATGGGAAGACCTGCTCGATCAAGCCATCGAGGAGTGCACAACCGAGCGCCTCTTCGACTCGAACCTCACCTACCGGGAAGGCCGGGCCCCCGCGATGTTCGTCGAACGCACCAGCGGCGACGAAGGCAAGCCCGGCGTCAAGCGGCTCCGAGTCACCTGGTTCGTCACCCAGCTGAGGCGCGGCGTACCCGTCGACGTCATCATCCGAGCAGCCGGCGTGACCCCCGGCAACCTCGCACGCCACCTCGACCACGTCCCCGAACGACCCTCACACGAGAGCGGGCCCCTGCTCCGAGGGGCGGAGGCGAGCCGATGAACACGGAAGCGCTCGCCACCCTCATCGACAGCGACCACGCCCGCACCCTTCACCGGAAAGGCGTCATCCCCGGAAGCCGGGTCAAGTTCGTCGCCAAGTTCATCGACAACAGCCGGCTCGTCGAGCAGCTCGAAGCCTGGCGGGACGAAGACAAGCAGGCCCGCCGCAAGGGTGGGCGGCCGTCCAAGATGCCGGTGCGGACCGTGCTCATCCTGCTGTTCCTGCTCGCCCTGGAGCACTCCCCGATGCACGTCACCGAGATGGCCGCAGTCCTCGACCACCGGCTCACGAAGAAGAGCCGACGCAAGTACGAACTCGTGACCGGCGGCACGCTCGACCAGCTGTACTACCGCCTCTGGCGCACGCTCGAGAACATCATCGCGACCATCGACCCCGAACCCCTCCCCTCGGCTCGTCGCCGTCGACTGACCCCCGAGGAGTACGACGCCATCGTCGAATCCCGCGACCCGGACGAGATGCAGGAGAAGCAGAGGCGACTCGACTGGCTCGCCAACCACATCCTCGAAGCCACCTATCAACTGGTTCCGACCGAGCACCGCAAGTGGGCGGGCAACATCACCGTCGACGCGACCCCGGTCGCCGCGTTCGGCCGCCACCGCAGCTCGAAGATCAGCAACCGGCTCTCCGCCGAACCTGGTGCCGGCATGTATTACCGCGAGCCCGACCTCCGCGACGAAACCACGGCCGGCACCAACCGCCGCCTCAACGCGAAACGCGTCTGGGGTTGGGAAGCGGAACTGCTCATCCAGACGACGAACGACCCGACCCGACCTGCCGACTTCCCACTCCTCGTGCTCGGCATCGCGTTCCACAAGCCGGCCCACTCACCGGCCGCCAGCGCACTCGGGGCGTTCCGCTCCATCATCAGCCGCGGCCACCCGGCCGGGTACGTCATCGGCGACCGGCTCTACTTCCCCGGCAGCAAAGCCGACAGCTTCCAGCTACCGATGCGCGAACTCGGGTACGAACCCATCCACGACTACCGCATCGACCAGCTCGGCATCCAGGGCCAGTACGCCGGCGCCCTCCTCGTCGACGGGAACTGGTACTGCCCGTCAATGCCGAAACCGCTCATCGACGCCACCCTCGACCACCGCCAGGGACGCATCGACGACGCCACCTGGCAGGCGCGACTCAGCAAGCGAAGCGACTACCGGCTCAGGCGCAAGGAGAAGCCCGACAGCGACGGGCACACCCCACTCATGTGCCCCGCGGCCGGATCGCGGGCCACCGCGGCCTGCCCGCTCAAACCGAGTGCCACCCGCGGCGCGAAGGTGAGCGTCACCATCGGGAAGCCCCCGAAGCAGCCGGACCGCATCTGCGTGAACAAGGCATCGGTCAGCTTCCCACCCGAAGCCGGCGCGAAACTCGCCCAACCCCTCGCCCACGGCACCGACGAATGGCAGACGTGGTACGCCACAGGGCGGAACACCATCGAAGGGTTCAACGGCTACATCAAGGACGGAGCCCGCGAAGCACTCGCCGACGCGACCCGCAGGCGCCTGCACGGGTACGCCGCGCAGTACCTCCTCACGACCGTCCTCGTCGCCAGCGCGAACATCCGCAAGATCATCGGCTTCCTCGAAGAGGAGCAACTCCGCCGCGAAGGCAACCACGTCGCCGAGACCCGACGCATCCGCCGAAAGCGCCGCACCAGCATCCGCGCCTGGTCGATGGAAGCCGAAGGCACCGACCCGCACATCGAACAACCAAGGTGAAACCGCCTCGACGCGAGCAACCCAGAACGAAGAAGGCCCCGGTCTCCCGGGGCCTTCTTCATGCGGTTGATTTTCGCAAACCGATTCTTCGAGTTTCGCGATCAACCCGTGGTGCGCAAGGGGGGAGTTGAACCCCCACGCCCTTTCGGGCACACGGACCTGAACCGTGCGCGTCTGCCTATTCCGCCACTTGCGCATGCGGGCACTCGCGTGCCAGCCGATCGAGACTAACACTTCACCCGCCCGAACTCCATTCGGCCCCACCCGGCCGCCGCCCCCGGCATCCACCCGCCCCGCATCCGCGAGTTGCACGACGAACCTCGCGGCGCGCCGGGCCGCACCGGCGCGCCGCCCGACCTGTCGTGCGACTCGCAGACTCGCCCCACCGCACACCCGACCCACCGCACACCCGACCACCGCACCCGCACGCACCCGCACGCGCCTCCGAACCCGCTGAGCGTCCGCCCCTCCCCTCGCGGGCCCCGCACCTCCGGGCATAGCATCGTCCCGGGTGCAGACGCCCAGACCGACGTGACGACGACGACGTGACGAAAGGACCGGCGTGACCACCGTCGACCCCTCCCTCGACCTCTCCCCCATCCGCGCGTGGCTCTTCGACCTCGACGGAGTGCTGACGCCCACCGCGGTGGTGCACATGCACGCCTGGGCGCGCCTCTTCACCCCCTACCTCGCCGAACACGGTGCGGCGCCGTACACCGAGGGCGACTACTTCGCCTACATCGACGGCAAGCCCCGCTACGACGGCGTCCGCAGCCTGCTCGCGAGCCGCGGCATCCGCGTCCCCGAGGGCGAGCCTGCCGACCCGCCGAGCGCCGACACGGTGCACGGCCTCGGCAACCGCAAGAACGCCGTCTTCACCGACACCCTCGCCGAGGAGGGCGTCTCCCCCTATCCGGCGAGCGTCGCCTTCCTCGACGCGATCGACGCGGCCGGATGCCTCGCCGCGGTCGTGTCGAGCTCGAAGAACGCCCCCGAGGTGCTGCGCGCCGCCGGCCTCGCCGATCGCTTCGAGGTCGTCGTCGACGGCGGCTACGCGGCGGCCGAGCACCTGCCCGGCAAGCCCGCGCCCGACACCTACACCCGCGCGGCCGAGCTCCTCGGCGTGGCGCCGACGGTCTGCGCGGTCGTGGAGGACGCCGAGTCCGGCGTCCAGGCCGGCGCGGCCGGCGACTTCGGCCTCGTCGTCGGGGTCGACCGCGGCGTCGGACGCGATACGCTGCTGCGGCTCGGTGCCGACGTCGTCGTCGACGAGCTCGACGAGCTCGTCCCGGCGCTCCGCCGCACCGCACCGCCGTCCCCCGACCACCCCACTCGAGAGAGCACCGCATGAGGTTCGCCGACACCGACCCGCTGAACCGCACCCGGTTCCCGCTCGACGAGTGGGCGCTGGTCGAGACCGATTTCCAGGCCGACGACCAGGGGCGCACCGAGACCCTCTTCGCCGTCGGCAACGGCTACCTCGGCCTCCGCGGCAACATCGAGGAGGGCCGCGACGGCTACGCCCACGGCACCTTCGTGAACGGCTTCCACGAGACGTGGCCGATCCGGCACGCCGAGGAGGCGTTCGGCTTCGCGCGCGTCGGGCAGACGATCGTGAACGCGCCCGACGCGAAGATCATCCGCCTCTACGTCGACGACGAGCCGCTCGTCATCACGGAGGCGGAGATCCTCGCCTACGAGCGCCGCCTCGACTTCCGCACGGGCGTGCTCAGCCGTTCCATCGAGTGGCGCACCCCCGCGGGCAAGCGCGTGCTGATCACCAGCCGGCGGATGACGAGCTTCGTCGACCGCCACCTCGCCGTGCTCGACTACGAGGTCGAGCTGCTCGACGCCGACGCGGCCGTCACGATCACGAGCCACATCCTGAACCGCCAGGACGGCCGCGACGAGTACCGCTCCGGCGTGACCGAGGCACCCGGCGCCTTCGACCCCCGCAAGGCGGAGACCTTCACCGAGCGCGTCCTCCAGCCGCGGGTCAGCCGCCAGGACGGCGACCGCTACCTGCTCGGCTACCAGACGACGAACTCCGGGATGACCCTCGCGGTCGGCGCGGAGCACGCCATCGCGACCGACAACCCGTACACCGAGACCGGCACGATCGCCGACGACCTCGCGAAGCACACCTACCGGGTGCAGGCGAAGCAGGGGCATCCGATCCGGGTGACGAAGCTCGTGAGCTACCACTCGGCGCGCTCCGTGCCGGCCCGTGAGCTCGGCGACCGCGCCGATCGCACGCTCGACCGCGCGCTCGAGCTCGGGGTCGCGGAGCTGTTCACGCAGCAGCGCGACTGGCTCGACGACTACTGGATCCGCTCCGACGTCGAGGTCGCCGGGCAGCCGCTCCTGCAGCAGGCGATCCGGTGGAACCTGTTCCAGCTCGCCCAGGCCTCCGCCCGCACCGACGGCGGCGGCGTGGCGGCGAAGGGCGTGTCCGGCTCCGGCTACGGCGGGCACTACTTCTGGGACTCAGAGATCTACGTCATGCCGTTCCTCACCTATACGGCGCCGATCGTCGCCCGGAACGTCATGCGCTTCCGCGCGAAGATGCTGCCGGCCGCCCGGGCCCGCGCCCTCGAGCTGAACCAGCAGGGGGCCCTCTTCCCGTGGCGCACGATCAACGGGCTCGAGTCGAGCGCCTACTACGCGGCGGGCACGGCGCAGTACCACATCGACGCCGACATCTCCTACGCGCTGATGCACTACGTGCAGGCCACCGGCGACGAGGACTTCCTCGCCCGCGGCGCCATCGACATCCTCGTCGAGACGGCGCGGATGTGGGAGGACCTCGGCTTCTGGCGGCACAACGCCGACGACGTGTTCCACATCCACGGCGTGACGGGCCCCGACGAGTACACGACGGTCGTGAACGACAACCTGTACACGAACGTGATGGCCAGGGCGAACCTCGAGGACGCGGCGAGCGCCGTCGATCAGCTCCAGGTGAAGCATCCGCTCGAGTACCACAAGCTCGTCGAGCGGCTCGGCGTGACGCCCGCGGAGGTCGCGGGTTGGCGTCGCGCCGCGGCGCACATGCACATCCCCTTCGACGCGAAGCTCGGCGTGCACCCGCAGGACGCCGCGTTCCTCGACAAGGAGCTGTGGGACCTCGAGCAGACGCCCGAGCAGCTGCGCCCGCTCCTCCTGCACTACCACCCGCTCGTCATCTACCGCTTCCAGGTGCTGAAGCAGGCCGATGTCGTGCTCGCCCTCTTCCTGCAGGGCGACCGCTTCACGAGCGAGCAGAAGCTCGCCGACTTCGAGTACTACGACCCGCTGACGACGGGCGACTCGACCCTGTCGGCGGTCGTGCAGTCGATCATGGCGGCGGAGGTCGGCTATCACGAGCTCGCGCTGCGGTACTTCCGTTCCGCGCTGTTCGTCGACCTCGCCGATCTGCATCACAACGCCGCCGACGGCGTGCACGTCGCCTCCACCGGCGGGGTGTGGAGCGCGCTGGCGTTCGGCTTCGGCGGCTTCCGCGACCACAAGGGCAAGTACGGCTTCGATCCGCGGCTGCCCGACGGCTGGGACGAGCTCACCTTCCGCATCACGCTGCACGGCGCGCGGATGCGCGTCACGGTGCAGCCCGAGGAGATCCGCTTCGCGCTCGAGACCGGTGAGCGCGTCGAGGTCCAGGTGCGCGGCGCCGCGGTCGTCGTGACGGCGGATGACGAGGTGCGCGTGCCGCTCGACGGGCAGGGTCCGCGCATCCTCGGACGCCCCACGATGCGCGACGTGGAAGGGGCCCGGCGGGCCGACGGAACCCTGCTCACCGCCTCGGTGCCGACCCTCTCGCTCGACGTCGACGAGGGGGATGCGACCATCCCTCTGGACTGATCACCCAGCATTTTCAGCCGCTCGCGCTAACATGACGCGAAGTCAGACACCGGAATCGGGAGACCTGTGGGCCTACTGGACAACTTCGAGAAGGGTCTCGAGCGCGCCGTCAACGGCGCGTTCGCGAAGACCTTCCGTTCCGGACTCCAGCCGGTCGAGATCACCTCGGCCCTGAAGCGCGAGATCGACACGAAGGCCGCCGTCGTCTCGCGCGACCGCGTCCTGGTGCCGAACACGTTCACCGTGCGGATGGCGCCGGAGGACTACGACCGGATGTCCCGCCTCGGCCCCGCGCTCACCGACGAACTCGTCGATCTCGTGCAGAAGCACGCCGCGAGCCAGCGCTTCCAGTTCGCCGGCGGCATCACGATCGAGCTCCAGCCCGACGAGCAGTTGAGCGTCGGCATGGTGCAGGTCGACTCGCAGAACGTGAAGGGCCAGGTCGCCTGGACCCCCGTGCTCGACGTCGACGGCAAGCGCTACCCCATCATCAAGGGCCGCACGGTGCTCGGCCGCGGCAGCGAGGCCGACATCGCCCTCGGCGACACCGGCGCCTCCCGCCGCCACGCCGAGGTGCAGTGGGACGGCTCGCGCGCCCGCGTGCGCGACCTCGGCTCGACCAACGGCACCCAGCTCGACGGCGCCCCGGTCTCCGACTCCGTGCTGGAGCCGGACTCCGTGATCACCATCGGGCGCACCCGCATCGTGTTCCGCGTCCTCGCTCAGGCCGCGGCCGCGCCGCGCCGCGAACCGGCGACCGAGCGCCACGACATGAACGGGTTCTGGGGGCCGGCCGAATGAGTCAACTCACCCTCCTCGTCCTCCAGATCGGCTTCCTGCTGCTGATGTGGGTGTTCGTGTTCGCCGTGGTCTACGCCCTGCGCAGCGATCTGTTCGGGCAGCGCGTCCGGAAGCTCCAGCCGGATGCCGCGCAGGCGGCGGCCCCGTCGGCGTCCGGATTCCCGAGCTCCCCGATCACGCCCGGCGGCGGCACGCGCACGCCGGCGCCCGCCGCGCCCGCGGCGGCGCCCCCGAGCGGCGAGATCGCCTCGGCGCAGAACGCGAGCCGGCTCATCATCACCTCCGGCCCGAAGTCGGGCGCCGAGTTCCCGCTCGGCCGCGACGAGATCACGATCGGACGCTCCGCCGACTCGGCGATCATCATCCGCGACGACTACACCTCGACCCACCACGCGCGGCTCATGCTGTGGAACGACCGGTGGATGATCCAGGACCTCGACTCCACGAACGGCACCTTCCTCGACGGCTCCCGGGTGAGCGTGCCGACCCCGATCCCGCTCGGAGTCCCGGTCAAGGTCGGCGCGACGACGTTCGAGCTCCGGCGGTAGCCCATGACGCACGTCAAGGCGAGCGCGGCGGTCTCACACGTCGGCCGGGTCCGGAGCAACAACCAGGACTCCGGCTTCGAGGGCAACCATCTCTTCTTCGTGGCCGACGGCATGGGCGGCCACGCCGGCGGCGACGTCGCGAGCGCGATCGCGACGCATCGCATCGCCGAGGTGGACCGCGCGTTCGACGACCCCACCGAGGCCGCCGCGGTCCTCGAGGGCTCGCTCATCGCGGCCAACCGCCGCCTCGCGGAGACGGTCGCGGAGCACTCCGAACTCACCGGCATGGGCACGACCGTGAGCGCCATGATGCTGACCGGCGACCGGGTCGTCATCGCGCACATCGGCGACTCGCGCATCTACCTCCTCCGATCGGGCGAGCTGAACCAGGTCACGATCGACCACACCTTCGTGCAGCGGCTCGTCGACGCCGGCCGCATCACCGCCGAGGAGGCGATGGTGCATCCCCGCCGCTCGGTGCTCATGCGCGTGCTCGGCGACGTCGAGGCCTCCCCCGAGATCGACACGATGGTGCTCGAGACCCGGCCGGGCGACCGCTGGATGCTCTGCTCCGACGGCCTCTCGGGCGTCGTCTCCTTCGAGGAGATCCACGACTTCCTCGCGGCCGACCAGAGCGCGAAGCCCGTCGCCGAACGGCTCGTCAAGGCCTCCCTCGACGGCGGCGCCCCCGACAACGTCACCGTGATCGTCGTCGACATCGGCGAGCCGCCGGCGCCCGAGACGCCGGGCGTCATGGTGGGCTCCGCCGCCGCCCCGCTCGCCTTCAAGACGCCCGAGCCCCCGCGCCCGCGCGGCATCCGGCTCGCGCCCTTCCGCCCGCACCCGGTGCAGGAGACGCACTTCGAACCCGACTCGGTCGACTACTTCGACGAGCTGATCGAGGAGGACGAGCGCCGCCGGCGCCGACGGCGCATCGTCTGGGGCGCCTGGATCGTGCTCCTCATCGGCGCGATCGTCGCGGCCTTCGTCATCGGCTACCAGTGGACGCAGACGCGGTTCTACGTCGGCGAGCACAACGGGCGGGTCGCCATCTACCAGGGCATCCAGCAGAACCTCGGACCGATCTCGCTGCACGAGCTGCACACCGAGACGACGATCGACGTCTCCGAGCTCCGCACCTACGACCAGCAGCGGGTGGAGCAGACCATCAGCGCGGACTCCTACTCCGAGGCCTCCCGCATCGTGCAGCGATTGGAGGCGTCGCTTGACTGAGCCGATCGCCTCGCCCCTCGGGTCCCCGAGCTCGTCTGGTTCCCCGAGCTCGTCGAGGGGCGCCACCCGCCGCTCCGCCCGCGCCGCGGGCGACCCGACGCCGCCCTCCGGCATCCGCCGCATCCGGCTGCCCCAGAAGCTGCGCAACCTGGAGCTCGCGCTCCTCATCTTCGCCTGCGCCATCAACGGCGGCGCGATCGTGCTCGTGCAGCTCGGCGCGCTCGGCACCATCGACACCCAGCTGATCCTGCTCGGCGTGGGGCTCTCGGTGCTCGTGCTCGCACTGCACATCGCGATGCGCTTCGTCGCCCGCGACGCCGACCCGTTCCTCCTGCCGATCGCGACCCTGCTGAACGGCATCGGCATCGCCATGATCTACCGCATCGACATCGCGGAGGGCGACACCGGCTGGGACAGCGCCGCCGTGCGCCAGATCGTGTGGAGCGCGATCGCGATCGTCTGCGCGATCGCCACGATCCTCGTCATCCGGAACCACCGGGTGCTGTTCAAGTACACGTACCTGTCGGGGCTCGTCGCGATCGTGCTGCTGCTGCTCCCGCTCGTGCCGGGGCTCGGCGACGACCACGACGGCGCCCAGGTCTGGATCTCCATCGCCGGCGTCATGAACTTCCAGCCGGGCGAGATCGCGAAGATCGCCCTCGCCGTGTTCTTCGCCGGCTATCTCGTGCGCAACCGCGACTCCCTCTCGATGGTCGGCCGGAGCTTCCTCGGCATGCGCTTCCCGCGCGCCCGCGACCTCGGCCCGCTGCTCGTCGTCTGGGCGCTCTCGATGGCGGTCATCGTGTTCCAGCGCGACCTCGGCACCGCGCTGCTCTACTTCGGCCTCTTCCTCGTCATGCTCTACGTCGCGACCGGCCGCCTGTCGTGGATCGTGCTCGGCCTCTCGCTGTTCCTCGCGGGCGCCCTCATCGCGAGCCAGGTGCTCGAGTACGTCGGCAACCGCTTCGCGAACTGGCTGAACCCGTTCGACCCGGCCCGCTACGAGGCGGAGGTCGGCGGCAGCTATCAGCTCGTGCAGGGGCTCTTCGGCCTCTCGAACGGCGGCCTCATCGGCACCGGCTGGGGCCAGGGCCGTCCCGACATCACCCCCGTGCCGCAGTCGGACTACATCATCGCGAGCCTCGGCGAGGAGCTCGGCCTCGCCGGCATCTTCGCCATCCTCGCGCTCTACCTGCTCTTCGTGTCGCGCGGCTTCCGCATCGGCTTCGCCGGCCAGGACGACTTCGGCAAGCTGCTCGGCGTCGGCCTCTCCTTCGTCGTGGCGCTGCAGGTGTTCATCGTCGTCGGCGGCGTCATGCGCGTCATCCCGCTCACCGGCCTCACGACCCCGTTCCTCGCGGCCGGCGGATCCTCGCTCGTCGCGAACTGGATCATCGTGGCGCTCCTGCTGCGGCTCTCCGACACGGTCCGCAACCATCCGAGGCTGGTGATCGACGGATGAACCGCGAACTGAAGCGCATCACGATCCTCGTCTTCGTCATGTTCCTGTCGCTCTTCGTCGCCTCGACGATCGTGCAGTACGTGCAGGCGCAGAACCTCGCGGACGACCCGCGGAACTCGCGCACCCTCTACGAGAGCTACTCGGTGGAGCGCGGGCCGATCCTCGTCGGCGGCGAGCCGATCGCCTACTCGCAGCCCTCCGGCGACGACTACAAGTTCCAGCGCGTCTACGCGAACGGCCCGCTCTACGCGCCGATCACGGGCTTCCTGCCGGTGAACGGCGAGGCGACCGGCCTCGAGCGATCGCTGAACTCGTTCCTGAGCGGCCAGTCGTCGACCCAGTTCTTCGACCAGCTGAACCGCCTGATCTCGGGGCAGGACCCCATGGGCGCCTCCGTCGAGGTCGCGATCGACCCCGTCGCGCAGCAGGCCGCCTGGGACGCGCTCGGCGACTACACCGGTGCGGTCATCGTCACGGAGCCCTCGACCGGGCGCATCATCGCGATGGTGACGAAGCCGACGTACGACCCGAACACCCTCGCCGTGCACGACAGCGCGCAGGTGCAGGAGACCTACCAGGGGCTCGTCGACGACCCCGCCGACCCGCTGTACAACCGCGCCACCGGCGGCGACATGAACCCGCCCGGCTCGGTGTTCAAGCTCGTCGTCACCGCGGCCGCGCTCGAGTCGGGCAAGTACACGCCCGACAGCACGTTCCCGAACCCGGCGTCGCTCACCCTGCCCGGCACGGACTCCGTCGTCCGCAACACCGACGGCGGCACGTGCGGCGGCGGCGCCCAGGTGACGCTCGCCGACGCGCTGCGGCTCTCCTGCAACATCCCGTTCGCCGAGCTCGGCATGGCGCTCGGCGACGACGCCATCCGGGAGCAGGCCGAGAAGTTCGGCTTCGACACCGAGTTCGACATCCCGACGGCGACCGCGGCGAGCACCTACCCGAGCGTGCTCGACGAGCCGCAGACGGCGCTCACCGCCTTCGGCCAGGGCGACGTCCGGGCCACCCCGCTGCAGATGGCCATGGTGTCCGCCGCGATCGCGAACGGGGGCATCGTGATGAACCCGACGCTGGTCGACCAGATCACCGCCCCGGACTTCGCTCCGCTGCAGGAGTTCCAGAAGAGCGAATTCGGCCGTGCGATCAGCAAGGAGACGGCCGACACCATGGTGCAGATGATGGTGAACGGCGTCGAGAACGGCGCCGCGAGTAATGCAAGAATAGACGGCGTCAGCGTGGCTGGGAAGACGGGCACCGCGGAGAACGGCGAGAGTGACCCGTACACTCTCTGGTTCACCGGTTTTGCCCCGGCCGACGCCCCCCAGTACGCGATCACGGTCCTGGTGGAAGACGGCGGGGGACAAGGGCAAGAGGGGTTCGGCAACGGGATTGCCGCACCGGTGGCGAAACAGGTACTAGAGGCGGTGCTGAGCAAATGAGACCGAGCGCAGGGCTCACCTTCGGTGGGCGCTACGAACTGCAGTCGCGCATTGCGATCGGCGGCATGGGCGAGGTGTGGCAAGCCACCGACCTCGTCATCGGCCGACAGGTCGCCCTGAAGATCCTGAAGGACGAGTACCTCGGCGACCCCGGCTTCCTCGAGCGCTTCCGCGCCGAGGCCCGGCACGCCGCGCTCGTGAACCACGAGGGCATCGCCAACGTCTTCGACTACGGCGAGGAGGACGGCAGCGCCTACCTCGTCATGGAGCTCGTGCCGGGCGAGGCGCTCTCGACGATCCTCGAGCGGGAGCACGTGCTCTCCACCGACAAGGTGCTCGACATCGTCGCGCAGACCGCCGCCGCGCTCCAGGCCGCGCACGCCGCGGGCCTCGTGCACCGCGACATCAAGCCCGGCAACCTGCTGATCACCCCCGACGGCCGCGTCAAGATCACCGACTTCGGCATCGCGCGCATCGCCGACCAGGTGCCCCTCACCGCGACCGGGCAGGTCATGGGCACGGTCCAGTACCTCTCGCCCGAGCAGGCCTCCGGCCACCCGGCGTCGCCGACGACCGACATCTACTCGCTCGGCATCGTCGCGTACGAGTGCCTCGCCGGCCGCCGCCCCTTCACGGGCGAGTCGCAGGTCGCCATCGCGATGGCCCAGATCAATGAGACGCCGCCGGAGCTGCCGGTGACGGTCTCCGAGCCGGTGCGCAACCTCGTCTACGCGTGCATCGCGAAGAACCCCGCCGACCGTCCGCAGTCGGCCGCGCACCTCGCCCGGGCCGCGACCGCGCTCCGCCGCGGCGACGTGCAGGCGGCGGCCGCGGCGGTCCCCGCCGTGCTCGGCACCGGCGACGGCACCGCCGCGACGCTGCTGCTGCCGCAGCAGGGCGCTCCCACCGCCGCGACGACCGTGCTCGCCGCGGGCGCCGGTGCGGCCGCGGGAGCGGCGCTCGGGGCCGATGGCACGGCCGAGGCCGAGGCCGAGGACGGCAAGAAGAAGCGCAGCAAGTGGACCTGGCCGCTGATCATCCTGATCGCGATCCTCGCGATCGTGCTGATCGGCACCGTCGTCGCGCTGCTCCTGAACGGCGGCGGCAAGGCCGCCCCGTCCACCTCGAGCAAGCCGCCGACGTCGAGCGCGCCGCCGAGTTCGACGCCGCCGCCGACGACGGATGCCCCGCAGACGATCCAGATCGACCGGGCGCACTTCATCGGCATGAACATCGACGCCGCGCGCGCCGAGATCGAGGGCATGGACCTCCCGGTCAACGCCGTCGAGGGCGGCCCGGCGACCGAGCCCGGTCTCGCGAACACCGTGTCCGACGTCAACCCGAGCGGCCCTGTGCAGCCCGGCACGACGATCACGCTGACCTATTACGGCGAGCCCGAGACGCCCTCAGCGCCCGGTTCGGCGCCCGCGGTCGACCCGGCCTCGGTCCAGGCGGGCCAGTCGTTCACCGTCTCCTGGCCGGCGGCGAGCTGCCCCTCGGGTCAGACGCTCTCCGGCTACAGCATCACGGTCGACGGCCCGGCGTCGCAGCCCTCGCCCGTCTCGGCCGATGTGCGGCAGGTCACGATCGCGACGAACGCCGACGCCACCGGCCAGGTCAACGTGAGCTACAGCTACTTCTGCGGTCAGCTCAGCTCGCCGTCCTCGCCCGCCGCCACCGTGACGATCGAGGACGCCCCGCTGCCCGGCAACGAGAACCCCGACAACTGACGCGGACCACCGCCGAGCTCCAGCGCGGGCGCACCCGAGCCCGCGACGAGGAAAGGAACTGCACGACGTGAACGATGAAGGTCGCATTCTCGCGGGTCGCTACCGCGTGGGCGCGCTCATCGGGCGCGGCGGCATGGCCGATGTGCACGTCGGCACGGATTCGCGGCTCGGTCGTCAGGTCGCGATCAAGCTGCTGAAGCCGCAGCTCGCGACCGACCCGGCGTTCCGCATGCGGTTCCGCCAGGAGGCGCAGTCCGCCGCCCGGATGGCCCACCCCACCATCGTCCGCGTCTTCGACGCCGGCGAGGAGACCGTCGTCGATCCCTCGGGCCATGAGGTGCAGCTGCCCTTCATCGTCATGGAATACGTCGAGGGGCGCCTCCTGAAGGACGTCATCAGCGACGGTCCGCTCGAGCCGCAGGCCGCGGTCCGCGTCGCCGAGGGCGTCCTCACCGCGCTCGAGTACTCGCACCGCGCCGGGGTCGTGCACCGCGACATCAAGCCGGGCAACATCATGATCACCACCGCCGGTCAGGTGAAGGTGATGGACTTCGGCATCGCGCGCGCGGTGTCCGACTCCTCGACGACCGTGGCGCAGACGACCGCCATCCTCGGCACCGCCTCGTACTTCTCGCCCGAGCAGGCGAAGGGCGAGACGGTCGACGCCCGCACCGACCTGTACTCGATGGGGGTCGTGCTCTTCGAGATGCTGACCGGCCGTCCGCCGTTCCGGGGCGACACCCCGGTCGCGGTGGCCTACCAGCACGTGAGCGAGCGCCCGGTGAAGCCGAGCGTGATCAACCCGAAGGTGTCGCCGGCGCTCGACACCGTCGTCATGCACGCCCTCGCGAAGAACCGCGACGAGCGCTACCAGACGGCGGCCGAGTTCCGGGCCGACGTCGAGACCGCGGCATCCGGCCGGGTTCCCGTGCACCGCGAGCCCGACGGCTCCGCGATGCTCTTCGACGCGCCGACCGGATCGCTGTCGAGCTCGGAGCTCGCGCTCCGCCAGCTCACCGAGGACGAGTCGATGGCGCGCACCCAGCGGCGCCCACCGGCGGTGTGGATCTGGTCGGGTATCGTCGCCGTCGTCGTGATCGTGATCGCGGTCATGTACTGGGCGCTGAACCTGCAGCCCACGACGGAGCTGCCCTCCGACGTGGCGCGGGTGCCCGATCTCAGCGGCCAGACCTACGAGGAAGCCTCGGCGGCGCTGAAGGATCTGAAGCTGCCGGCGACCCGCATCGACCAGACCGACGAGACCGTCGAGGCCGGGAAGGTCATCAGCACCGATCCGCCCGCCGGCGAGACGGTCGCGAACGGCACCGTCGTGACGGTGTACGTCTCGACCGGGCGCGATGCCGTCGAGGTGCCCGACGTCACCAACATGACGCTCGACCAGGCGAAACAGGCGCTCACCGACGCCGGGCTCGTCCCCGGCAGCGAGACGCGCGACAACTCGCCGACGGTCGCCGAGAACACGGTGCTGTCGACCGATCCCGCCGCCAAGACGAAGGTCGAGGTCGGCACCACCGTGAAGTTCAGCATCTCGAGCGGCAAGGTCACGCTCACCGACCTCACCGGCCAGTCGCTCGAGGCGGCGAGCTCGTTCCTGCAGTCGCAGAACCTCCAGCTGGTGCCGGTGCCGGTGCCCGATCCGGACTGCCCGTCGGAGTCCGGCTCGCCGGTCACGCAGCAGTCGCTCGCGCCGGGCGACGTCCCGCAGGGCTCCGAAGTCGAACTGACGTACTGCGCGGGCTGAGCAGGCGCAGCGGGGCACGCGGCTCCGGGCGCACCGGACGCGGCATCCGCCGCTGCGCGTCGGCTACTTGAGCAGCGGGTTCAGGCCTGCGGCCCGCTCGCGCGCCTCGGGGAGCCCGGCCGCGGCCAACCAGTTGCCGAGCATCCGGTAGCCGCCCTCGGTCAGCACCGACTCGGGGTGGAACTGCACGCCGTAGATCGGGGCGCTCTCGTGGCGGAGCCCCATGATGACCCCGCCGTCGGTGCGGCTCGTGACGACGAGCTCGGGCGGCAACGTGCCGTCGACGATGGCGAGGGAGTGGTAGCGGGTCGCCGTGAACGGCTGCGGGACCCCGGCGTAGAAGTCGTCGTCGTCGTGCCGCACGTTCGAGGTCTTGCCGTGCATCAGCTCCTCGGCGTTCGTCACGACGCCGCCGAAGGCCTCCGCGATCGCCTGGTGGCCGAGGCAGACTCCGAGGAGGGGCTGCCCGCTCGCGAGTGCCGCCTCCACCGCCGGGATGGAGATGCCGGCATCGGCGGGCTTGCCCGGTCCGGGCGAGACGAGCACGGCGTCGTACTCGGCGAGCCGAGCGGGGACGTCGGCGACGGCGATGTCGTCGTTGCGGACGACCTCGGTCTCGGCGCCGAGCTCCTGCAGGTATCCGTTCAGCGTGTAGACGAAGCTGTCGTAGTTGTCGATGACGAGGACGCGGAACATTTACTCCACCGTGACGTTGATCGGGTTCAGGATGTGGTCGACCCAGGGGAAGACCCACGTGAAGAGGGCGTAGACGGCCGCAGCGGCCAGCACGAGCATGATCAGCAGGCGCAGCCACCAGGGGCCGGGCAGGATGCGCCAGAGGGCTCCGTACACGTCACTGCTCCCATCGTGCGACGTCGGCCGCGATCTCGGCGGGCGGCCCGGCGGACAGCGGCTGCCAGGACTCGAGCACCCCGTACGCGATGAGCCGCTCGGCGGTCGAGTAGAGCGGGTTGCAGGTCGTCAGCGTGACCAGCCGGTCGCTCGGCTTCAGATCGGGGTGGTGCGGCACGGGTGCGAGCACGTCGACCGAGTCGGGCGTGACGTACTCGAAGTCGCGGAACCGGTAGGTGTACCAGCCGTCCTTCGTCTGGATGAAGATGCCGTCGCCGAGCTGCAGCTGCTCGATCTCGTGCATGCCGCCGCCGTAGGCGCTGCGGTGCGCGGCGATCGCGAAGTTGCCGACCTCGCCCGGCATCTGCGTCTCCGGGTAGTGGCCGACGCCCAGCTCGAAGCTGTTGAGCACATCGAGCCCGTAGCCCTGCGCGACCGTGCGCACCGAGTCCACCGTGCCCGGCGTGTTGAAGCGGGGCACGTACATGACGGCCAGCGGCTCGCCGTTGCCGTAGGTGTTCGTGTCGACGACCGGGTCGCCGTAGTCGGCGGGATCGGGCGGCGGGGTGTCGCCGCGGGCCGCGCGCTCGTCTTCGATCCACTTGGAGCTCTGACCGGATGCCGCCTGCGACTGCTGCCCGGCCATGATCGCGTCGTTCCACCACAGCTGCCAGCCGAGGAACAGCAGGATCAGCACGCCCGCCGTGACGAGGAGTTCGCCGAAGACGCCGACGACGCTCACCCGAGGGCGCGGCTTCGCCGGGCGACGCGCGGCGCGGCGCCCACCGTCAACCGGCGCGGGCTCGGACATACCCGTGAGTCTACTGCCGCCGGGCTGTGCTCCACCCGAGTGCGCGAACGCCGGGATGGGAGGAACGCCCGGCCTCGGCTAGAATCTCGGGCATGGCACGTGCGAAATCCCCGAAGCCCGCGAACGCGGAGCAGCCGAGCGGCGAAGAGGCCCCGAACCCGGTCTGGTTCAAGCCCGTCATGTTCGGCTTCATGCTGCTCGGACTGGCCTGGATCATCGTCTTCTACGTCTCCGGCGGCGCCTGGCCGATCGCCGACCTCGGGCCGTGGAACATCTTGATCGGATTCGGCATCGCCTTCATCGGCTTCCTCATGACCACCCGCTGGCGCTGACGCCGGCAGACCGACGCATCCGAACGGGGGCGAGCGCTTCGGCGCCCGCCCCCGTTTCGTATGCCGGGAGCAGTTCTCCACAGTTCTTCACAGGGTGATCCACATTCTCCACAGCAGGCTGTGGAATCTGGGGATAACCCTCGATTGCCGCGAATTCCCGTGATTCCGCGCCTCTGGAGCGGCATCCGCCGAATCACATCTCTGTAATTCTCCCCAGCTGTGGAGACGGATGTGGATAACTCAGAAGGCGCCGATCTTCCAGCGCGCGACGAGGAAGCCGAGCACGAAGAGCGCGACGACGAGCCCGGCGAGCAGACCGATCTGGATGCCCCTGCGGGAGCGGTCGCGCGTCTCGAGGTAGATCAGGCCGACGAGCGCACCGCCGACGAGGCCGCCGAGGTGGGCCTGCCAGGAGATGTTCGCGCCGGGGAGGAATCCGATCGCGAGGTTGATCGCGAGCAGGACGTAGAGCTGGGTCAGGTTGCCGCCGAGCCTGCGCTGGATGACGACGAAAGCGCCCATGAGGCCGAAGATCGCCCCCGATGCGCCGAGCACCCAGGTGAACGGGTCGGCGAGCACCACGACACCGATCGAGCCGGCGAGCCCGGCGATCAGGTAGAGCGCGAGGAACCGCCAGCGGCCGAGCATCGACTCCAGCAGCTGACCGAACAGCCACAGCGTGTACATGTTCAGCAGCACGTGCAGGATCGAGCCGTGCAGGAAGAGGCTCGTGAGCGCCCGCCACGGCTCGATCGAGAGCACGAAGGCCTGCGGGGTGAACGCGAAGAGGTTCGTCAGCAGCGAGCCCGTGAGGAACTGCAGCAGGTAGACGACGAGCGTCACCCCGATGATCGAGTAGGTGACCACGGGAGCGCCGCGGCCCGCGGCGCTCCGCATCCGGGTGAAGGCGGCCGGCTTGGTGCGCGGCGCCTGGGCGCGCTGCTCCCGCATGCACTCGGGGCAGATGACCCCGACCGGTGCCGGCGTCTGGCACTCGCCGCACACGGTGCGGCCGCAGCGCTGGCACAGCACGTAGCTCCGCCGATCGGGATGCCGATAGCAGAAGTCCTCGCGGGACGGCGCGCCCTCGCTCACCCGATGCTCGGGATTCTCGAGGCGGTCAGCGCTGCTCGATGGAGATCGACTCGATCACCACGTCGTCGAGCGGCTTGTCGCGACCGTCGGTCGGCACCGCGGCGAGCTTGTCGACGACGGCCTGGCTCGCCGCGTCGGTCACCTTGCCGAAGATGGTGTGCTTGCCCTGCAGCCACGTGGTCGGGCCGACGGTGATGAAGAACTGCGAGCCGTTCGTGCCGCCGCCGGTGATGCGGTCGGGGCCGGCGTTCGCCATGGCGAGCACGTAGGGCTCGGTGAAGTCGAGCTCGGGGTTGATCTCGTCGTCGAACTGGTAGCCGGGGCCGCCGATGCCCTGCCCGAGCGGGTCGCCGCCCTGGATCATGAAGCCCGGGATGATGCGGTGGAACACGACGCCGTCGTAGAGCGGCACGCCGCTCTGCTTCTGGCCGGTGCCCGGGTGGGTCCACTCCTGCTCGCCGGTCGCGAGGCCGATGAAGTTGCGCACCGTCTTCGGCGCGTGGTTGCCGTAGAGCTCGACCTCGATCGGGCCGTGGTTCGTCGTGATCGTCGCAACAGCGGTGGGGAGAGCAGCCATGTCGGCCATTCTCTCATGCACGAAGAGGCATCCGGTGGCAACCCCTGACGACTCTCACCTCGTTTCCAGGCGGTTCGGTGGCAAGATGGAGGAGTTCGCTGCACAACGATGGAGGTCGACATGAGCCTGTCACGCAAGCGCCGGAAGGAACTCAAGCGGCTGCGGGGGAGTGCGGAGGAACTGTGGGGGAACCAGCAGGCCGTGCTGGAGCACGCGAATTCCGTCGCCCGTGAGGCCAGCCGTCAACTCGGCAACCTGACCCGCGAAGAGGTCGTTCCGCGTGTCCGAGACGGCTACCAGACGTACGTCCGCCCCGGACTCGACTCCGCGCGCGTCGTCGCACGACGTGCGGGCGAGACCGCCGAGCGCACCGCGGGGAGCTTCCTCGGCTCGCTGCTCTCGGTCGGCGACATCGCCAACGACACCCGTGTGCGGCGCGCCCTCGAGCGCGTCAACCCGCGTGCCGTGGTCGTCGAGCAGAAGAAGGGCCCTGGCGTCGGCACGATCCTCGCGATCGGCGCCGGTGTCGTGGTGGCCGCGGGCGTCGCGTACGCCGTGTGGCAGACCTTCCGCGCCGACGACGAGCTCTGGGTGGCCGATGAGGAGCCCGAGGGCCCCGCGGCATCCTGAGCCCCCGCGTCCGTCCGACGCGCACCACTCGCACGATGGCCCCGCCGATCCGGCGGGGCCATCGGCGTCTCCGCACCGGATTCGGAGCGATTTCGGCCAGGCACTTGCGCCGGCGCCGCGATCACCGATAGGTTCGTGACCGTTCGTTTCCGCCGAGTTTCAGAGAGGAGTGATGACCGATGATGAAGCAGACGTTCACGTCGCCCGCCGGCCACACCTTCCTCGGCGCAGCGTTCGCGGCCTCCGTCGCCGCCTGCTGAACCCGGGTTGAGCGCCACCGGTCTTCACGGACCGCACCGCTCCTGAAGGTTCCGGCCCCACGGGCACGTCGCGCCATCGAGGCGCATCGCCCACCACCGAGTCGCTGACTCGGACGTCGCACGCTGCGGCTCCCCGCCCGGATCCCTCCGGCGCGGCCGCGCGACGCCCCGCCCCGATCCGGGCGGCGTCGCGCCTGAGACTCGGCGCGCCCTCCCGCGCGCCGGAATCCGGCTCCGAGCATCCTCGGCGCCGACCATCCTGAACGAAGGAACCATCGTGAATCCCACGACCATCACCACCCTCGGGACCACCGAGTCCCGTGCGGGCGACGTGCGCACCGGCGCACGGATGCTCCGCGAGCGATTGGCCGCGCGACTCGGACTCGCCCTGATCGAGTGGAGCCGTCATCACGACGAGCGCCGCACGCATCGGGCAGTGGCCGACCACCGCGAGGCGCAGCGCATCGCCGCCGAACTCCGCGACCGCGGATTCAGCAGCGTCGCGCTGAGCGTCACCGCCAGGTGACCCCGTGATCGCCGTACGACCCGCCGGGTACTCAGCCCCGGCGCCGATCCAACGGCCCCGTCCGCTCGGACGGGGCCGTTGCCTGTTCCCCGGCGCGCTGCGGGCTCTGGCGCCCTGCGCCGCCGCGACGGCCGCTCAGCGCTGACGCCCGTCCGCGGGCTCCTCGGCGTTGAGTCGCAGCCCGATGTCGAGCAGGCTCACCCGCTTCAGCCGCGGGATCTCCTCGAGCCGCACCCAGCGCGCCTCGTCGCTCGACCCGCCCACCTCGTTGCGCAGCTCGCCGCCGATGACGTGCGCGCGGTACACGACCCGCATCGCGTAGAGCGGTGCCTGCCCCGTGTTCCGCCGCTCCGCCGGGATCACCATCGTGTCGATGCCGAGCAGCCGATCGATCCCGGCGTCGTAGCCGGTCTCCTCGCGGATCTCGCGAACCGCCGCCTCGAGCGGATGCTCGGACCCCTCGATCCCGCCGCCGGGGAGGGTCCACCCGGAGCGGCCGTGCTCGTTCCAGTGCGAGAGCAGCATTCGCCCCTGGTCGATGATGACGCCATACGCCGCGATGCGGATGTCCATGCGGTCACTGTACCCGCACGCGCGGAGCACCCCGGCGCCCGCTCTGCACGCGGACGCCGGGGTGGCTCGGTTCCCCGGGTGGGGCTGCAGCGGCTCAGCCGAGGCGGCGGCGCAGCGCGAGGCCGCCGAGTCCCAGCAGCGCCAGGGCGAGGATGCCCGCGCCGGCGAGCGCGGCGCCATCGACGCCGGTCTCGGCGAGGCCCGTACCGTCGCCGTCGCCCGGGTTCGCGGGGGTGCCGGGGCCGGGGGTGCCCGGTCCGGGGGTGCCGGGCCCCGGCGTTCCGGGATCGGACCCCGCCGTAACGGTCAGCGTCGCCTCGCCGAGGACGTCGCCCGCCGCCATCGGCACGACCAGCGCGGCGAACGGCTGCGCGGGCGGCGCCGGCGCGAAGCCGGGCCCCTCGACGAGCTGCACCGTGTGACGGCCGGGTGCGGCATCCGCGATGCTGAAGCGGGCCGATCCCGTGCCGTCGGCCGAGCTCGTGAACGCGCCCACCTCGGCGCCGTCGAACAGCACCCGCACGGGGATCGCGGCGGGAAGCCCGTCGATGTCGAGGGCGACGCCGTCGGCTGCGAGCTCGTCGGCCGAGAGTTCGCTCGGCGTGAGCACGATCTCGGCGGGAACGGCCGGGTCGGCGGTGACGACGAGCTGCGCCGAAGCCTCCCACGCCCCGCTGCGGAGCAGCACGGTCGACGTGCCGACCGGCGCGCCGGCCCGGACGAGCCGGGTCGAGACCGCGCCGGCGGCGTCGGACTGCACCGTGGAGATCAGCTCCCCGCCGAGGCGGAGCTCGACGTCGGCGTTCTCCGGGAAGCCCGTGCCGGTGACGGCGACGCCGGAACTGGCGAGACCGCTCTGCGTGACCGACCCCGGCGACACGGACGTCTCGGGCTCGTAGACGATCGGGTCCTCGGTGACCGTGAAGGAGGTCGACGCGCTCCACCGCCCGCTCGTCAGCGTCACGGCGTGCGATCCGGTCGAGACGCCGGCCCGCGTGAACACGTGCGACAGCGCTCCGTCCGCACCGGCGTCCACCGTGGCGACGGTCTCGCCATCGACGGCGACGACCACCGGCTCGGCGGGCGGGAAGCCGGTGCCGGCGAGCGTCACACCGCTCGTGCCCAGCTGCTCGACCGTCAGCGAGCCCGGCGAGGCGCTCGCCTCGGGGTCGTACTGCACCGGATCGGCCTCGACGGTCAGCGCGGCCTCGGCCGACCACTGCCCGGCGGTGAGCTTCACCGTGTGCGCACCCGGCGCGGCTCCGGCGCGCACGAGCGTCGCCGCCACGGACCCGTCCGCGCCGCTCGTCACCGTCGTGACCGGCGCGCCGTCGAAGGCCAGCTCCACCGCCGTCGACGGCGGGAAGTCCGTTCCGCTCACCGAGACGCCGGCGCCGCCCAGCGCGGACACCGTCACCGTGGCCGGGTCGACGGCAGCGGTCGGCGAGTAGCTCGGGTCCTCGACGATCGTGAGCGTGGTCTCGGCCGAGCGCGAGCCGCTGACGAGGCGCAGCGTGTGCTGGCCGACCGTGGCGTTCAGCCAGGCGAGCTGCACGACGACCTCGCCCTGATCGTCGGCGGTACGTTCCGCGGCCTGCTGGCCGTTCACCGTGAGGGCCACGGTGGAGCCCGGCGTGAAGCCGGAGCCGGTGACTCGCAGCGCGCCCGCCGGGTCCTGCGCCTGCGACAGGGTCGCGGGGTTGGGCGCAACGGCCATCTCCGGCGCGGCCGCGGCGATGGCCGCATCCCAGGTGAACTGCTGGCCTGAGCAGAGGAGGCCGACGCCGACCATGTCGGCGGCGTTCGATCCGGCGCTCGTGGCCGTCCCGTCGTCGGCGATGACCCCGCCCAGCCAGTACTCGGCCGTGTAGTCGTCGTCCACCCGATAGCTCCAGTGCGCGGCGAACGAGCCGTCGGCGGCGATGGGCGTGACCGGGATGTCGTTGTACGGGAGCGGCGTCTGGATGCCGGAGCAGACGACCCAGGCGGTGGTGACGACGTCGGTCACCGCGCCGTCCTCCACCGTGATCGAGAAGTCGAAGCCGCTGCTCGTCTC
Organism: Agromyces mediolanus; assembly: GCF_044917495.1. GTDB lineage: Bacteria > Actinomycetota > Actinomycetes > Actinomycetales > Microbacteriaceae > Agromyces > Agromyces mediolanus_B. Next base: position 107,673 of record NZ_JAVSSI010000004.1, read on the forward strand.
GCCGGTGTAGACGCCGTCGCTCGGAGCGGCGTGCGCTGGCAGGGCGATGGCGAGGCCGCTCGCGCCCACCGCGAGCACCGTTCCGGTGAGTGCGGCGAGCAGTCGGGACCATCGTGTTCGACGGGTCGTGGTCATTTCGTGTTCCTCAAGGTTCGGGCGGACACAATCAGGCACACGCTACGTTGGCCCCCGTTCCGGGCACATCCGTGGAACCACGCAAGGTCGGGAAGGTCACCCCGTGGAGTGAGCCGGGAGGCACGACGCCCCGGCTAGCCTGCCCACGCAGCGGGACGGAAGGGGCCGGATGTTCGTCGGCAGAGCGCGCGAGCTCGAGCGCCTCCGCGCCGTCCTCGACCCGATGTCCGGCGGCGCCGTGCACCGGGTGGTCTTCCTCGAGGGCGCCGTCGGCATCGGCAAGACCGCGCTGCTCACCGAGTTCCTCGCCGAGTGGGACGGTGCGCGCGTGCTCTTCGCCCGCGCGGACGAGCACGGCACGACCACGCCCCTCGGCGGCATCCTCGGCATCCTCGAGCAGCTGTTCGGCACCGGACCGACCGCGCTGCTCGAGCGCGTCCGCGCACCCCGGGAGCTGCTCCGCGCGATCCGCGAGCGCCTGGGCGCGCAACCCGCCCTCGTCGTGATCGACGACGCGCAGTGGCTCGATCCCGCGGCGACGACCGTGCTCGAGGAACTCGTGATGGCTCCGTCGCCGACCGGCTGGGGCTTCCTCTTCGCGCACCAGCCCGGGGGGATGCCGGGGCGGCTCGTCCGCGCGGCGCGACGCGGCGGGTGCGCGATGCACCGGATCGTGCTCGATCCGCTCGAGCCGGGCGCCGCGGGCGCGCTCCTCTCGAGTCAGGGCGTCCTGGACCTGCGGCTCGTCGAGCTGGCCGGCGGCAACCCCCTCTTCCTGCGGCTGCTCGCCGAGCACCACCACCGCACGACCGCCCGACCGGTCGAGGCGGTCCGGACCAGCCTGGATGGCGCACTCCGGCGCGAGCTCGAGCAGCTCCTCACGCCGCGGGAGCGGACGATCGCCGAGCTCGTCGCCGAGGGGCACAGCAACCGGGACATCGCCGCGGCCCTGCATCTCAGCCCGCGCACGGTGGAGACCCACGTCTCGCGCATCCTCCGGAAGACCGGGGTGCGTTCGAGAGCGGGACTCGCGCGGCGACTCGACGCGGCGGGCTGAGCTCCCGGCACCTCAGCCGGCCCGCGCGGTGAGCAGCGCGGTCTGGATCTCGCGGATGGTCATGGCGAGCATCCCGGTCGCGAGCAGTCCGGTGCCCAGCGGGCCGGCGGAATCCGTGCCGAGCGGCGGCAGACGAAGGAGGGCGTCCTGCACCGGCGCGTCGAGTCGCGCCAGCTGCCACGCGACCTCCTCGGCACGGGCATGCTCCGGGTCGTGGGCGGCGAGCGCGGCCGCCCTCGCCGCGTAGGCCGCTGCCCCGAGGGCGTGCGCGCCCATGTGCGCGACGCCCGAGGCCTGGCCTGCGGCCCGCGCCGCGGCGGCGCCGGCCGGAGTCGACGCGGAGTGCGCCGCCCGACCGGCGACGAAGCGGATGCGGATCTGCTCGGCGGTGTCCAGCTCGCCACGTCCGTAGGCGCGGGCGCGGTCGATGCCCGCGCGCGCCCGGTCGTCGTCCGGTGCGTCGCGTTCGAAGAGCGGCAGCACCCGCTCCGCGCAGTCGGCGGCCCAGAGCGCGACGGTGCGGCGGTCGGCGTCACTGAGCGCCTGGCGAGAGGACATGCAGAACCTCCGTACCGAATGGCGGAGTGGGAATGGTGGAGCCTAGGAGAATCGAACTCCTGACATCCTGCTTGCAAAGCAGGCGCTCTACCAACTGAGCTAAGGCCCCGGACCGGAGGCGCTGCCACCGGTGAGTGTGGAATTTTGGAGTGGGGATACGAGGACTTGAACCTCGGACCTCTTCGTTATCAGCGAAGCGCTCTAACCGCCTGAGCTATATCCCCGAATCGGTGCCGGCCCGTGAAGGCCGAAGGACAGCCTACCCGACCGTGCGTGAAAGTCCGAATCGACGCTCACGCAGCCCGGCACCGGTGGATCAGTTGTTCGTGAAGCCCACCAGGATGCCGCCCGTGATCTTCACGCTGAGGTTGTACAGCACGGCCATGATGGCGCCGAGGGCGGTCGTGACGACGAGGTTCAGGAGCGACACGACGATGGCGAAGCCCATGACGTTGCCGAGCGACAGGATGGCGGTCAGATCGCCGCCCTGCCCGGCGACGTCGCGGACGAGCTCGTTCACCTTGCCGAAGATGCCGGTCGAGTTGAGCACCGTGTAGACGAGGAACGTCGCCACGATGTTCACCACGGCCAGGCAGACCGCGATGAGGAAGGACAGTTTCACTGCCGACCAGAAGTCGATGTAGACCAGGCGCAGGCGGACCTGCTTGGCGGGGGCCTTGCGGCCGGACTTCTTGGCCAGCTTCTCGGCGACGCTACTCATCGGTGGTGATTCTCCCTCAGGCGGTTACTCGGCGTCCGTCGACTCCACCGACTCTTCGGTTTCCTCGTCGAGGTTCCTCTCTGAATTCTTCGCGATCGCGATGATGCGGTCCTCGTTCGCGAACTTCGCGAACACGACGCCCATCGTATCCCGGCCCTTGGCCGGGACTTCGGCGACATGGGAGCGTACCACCTTGCCGCTGGCAAGAACCACAAGGACCTCGTCGCTCCGCGAGACCATCAGCGCACCTGCGAGATCGCCCCGGTCCTCGGAGAGCTTGGCGACCTTGATACCGAGCCCGCCGCGGTTCTGCTTGCGGTACTCCTCGATCCGGGTGCGCTTGGCGTACCCGCCCTCGGTGACCACGAACACGTAGGCGTCGCTCGGGCTGAGCTTCTGCCCGGCGGCATCCTCCGGCGCATCCGCGGCCTCGTCGTCGTCGGAGGACGGGACCACCGCGGCGGCGAGCAGCGCATCGCCGTCGCGGAACGACATGCCCTTCACGCCGGACGTGGCGCGGCCCATCGGGCGGAGCGCCTCGTCGGTCGCCTCGAAGCGGAGCGACATGCCCTTCTGCGAGACGAGCAGGATCTCGTCGGTCTCGTTCGCGAGCATCGCGGAGACGAGCTCGTCGCCCTCGCGGAGGTTGATCGCGATGACGCCGCGCGAGCGGTTGGTGTCGTACGCGGACAGCTCGGTCTTCTTCACGAGCCCGTCGCGGGTCGCCAGGACCAGGTAGGTGGCCACCTGATAGTCGCGGATGTCGACGATCTCGGCGATCTGCTCGTCGGGCTGCATCTCCAGCAGGTTCGCGACGTGCTGGCCCTTCGCGTCGCGACCGGCCTCGAGGATCTCGTACGTCTTCGCCCGGTACACGCGCCCCATGTTCGTGAAGAAGAGGAGCCAGTGGTGCGTGGTCGTGACGAAGAAGTGGTCGACCACGTCGTCGGCGCGGAGCTGCGCGCCCTTCACGCCCTTGCCGCCGCGGTGCTGCGAGCGGTAGTTGTCGCTGCGGGTGCGCTTGATGTATCCGCCGCGGGTGACGGTGACGACCATCTCCTCCTCGGGGATCAGGTCTTCGACCGACATGTCGCCGTCGTAGCCGGGCATGATGTGCGTGCGCCGCTCGTCGCCGAACTTCGCGACGATCTCGGTGAGCTCCTCCGAGATGATGCTGCGCTGGCGGCCCTCGTCGGCCAGGATCGCGAGGTACTCGGCGATCTCGAGCTCGAGCTGCGCGAGGCGGTCGATGATCTTCTGACGCTCGAGCGCCGCGAGGCGGCGGAGCTGCATCGTGAGGATCGCGTCGGCCTGGAGCTGGTCGACCCCGAGCAGGTTCATGAGGCCCGTGCGGGCCTCGTCGACGTCGGGCGAGCGGCGGATGAGCGCGATGACCTCGTCGAGCGCGTCGAGCGCCTTCACGTAGCCGCGCTGGATGTGCGCGTCGGCCTCGGCCTTCTTCAGGCGGAAGTTCGTGCGTCGCACGATCACGTCGATCTGGTGGGTGATCCAGTGCGAGATGAAGCCGTCGATGGAGAGCGTGCGCGGCACCCCGTCGACGATCGCGAGCATGTTCGCGCCGAAGTTCTCCTGCAGCTGCGTGTGCTTGTACAGGTTGTTCAGGACGACCTTCGCGACGGCGTCGCGCTTCAGCACGAGGACGAGGCGCTGGCCGGTGCGGCCCGAGGTCTCGTCGCGGATGTCGGCGATGCCCGAGAGCTTGCCGTCCTTCACGAGCTCCGCGATCTTCACCGCGAGGTTGTCGGGGTTCACCTGGTACGGGAGCTCGGTGACGACGAGGCAGGTGCGGCCCTGGATCTCCTCGACGCTCACGACCGCGCGCATCGTGATCGAGCCGCGGCCCGTGCGGTAGGCGTCGTGGATGCCCTTGACGCCCAGGATCTGCGCGCCCGTCGGGAAGTCCGGCCCCTTGATGCGCTCCATGAGCGCCTGCTGCAGCTCCTCGTGCGAGGCATCCGGGTGCTCGAGCGCCCAGAGGGCGCCCTCCGAGACCTCGCGCAGGTTGTGCGGCGGGATGTTCGTCGCCATGCCGACCGCGATGCCGACCGAGCCGTTCACGAGCAGGTTCGGGAAGCGCGCCGGGAGGACCGTGGGCTCGCGGGTGCGGCCGTCGTAGTTGTCCTGGAAGTCGACGGTCTCTTCCTCGATGTCGCGCACCATCTCGAGGGCGAGCGGCGACATCTTGGTCTCGGTGTACCGGTGGGCGGCGGCGCCGTCGTTGCCGGGCGAGCCGAAGTTGCCCTGTCCGAGTGCGAGCGGGTAGCGCAGCGACCAGGGCTGCACGAGGCGGACGAGCGCGTCGTAGACCGAGCTGTCGCCGTGCGGGTGGAACTGGCCCATGACGTCGCCGATGACGCGGGTGCACTTCGAGAAGGCGCGGTCGGGGCGGTAGCCGCCGTCGTACATCGTGTAGATGACGCGGCGGTGCACGGGCTTCAGGCCGTCGCGGACGTCGGGCAGCGCGCGCCCGACGATCACGCTCATCGCGTAGTCGAGATACGAGCGCTGCATCTCCAGCTGCAGGTCGACCTGGTCGATCTTGCCGTGGTTGTGCTCGTCGCCTGCGGCTTCGGTGCTGAATTCGTCAGTCATGTCTTCTCGTCGGTTCGAACTGCTCGTACGTCACGCGCCGGCGGCGAGCGCCGGCGGGTGATCAGATGTCGAGGAAGCGGACGTCCTTGGCGTTCTTCTGGATGAAGGAACGGCGGCTCTCGACGTCGTCGCCCATGAGGGTCGAGAAGATCTCGTCCGCCGCGGCCGCGTCCTCCATCGTGACCTGCAGCAGGGTGCGGGTCTCGGGGTTCATGGTGGTGTCCCAGAGCTCCTGGTGGTTCATCTCGCCGAGACCCTTGTAGCGCTGGACGCCGTTCTCCTTCTGGAGGCGCTTGCCCGCGGCCTGGCCGGCGGCGAGCAGTGCGTCGCGCTCCCGGTCGGAGTACACGTACTCGTGATCGGCGTTCGTCCACTTCAGGCGGTACAGCGGCGGCTGCGCGAGGAACACGTAGCCCATCTCGATGAGCGGCCGCATGAAGCGGAAGAGCAGCGTCAGCAGCAGGGTCGTGATGTGCTGGCCGTCGACGTCGGCGTCGGCCATCAGCACGATCTTGTGGTACCTGGCCTTCTCAGGGTTGAAGTCCTCGCCGATGCCGGTGCCGAAGGCGGTGATCATCGCCTGGATCTCGGCGTTGCCGAGGGCCCGGTCGAGACGTGCCTTCTCGACGTTCAGGATCTTGCCGCGGAGCGGCAGGATGGCCTGGGTGGCCGGGTCGCGTCCCGTCTTCGCCGAACCGCCGGCCGAGTCGCCCTCGACGAGGAAGATCTCGGAGATCGTCGGGTCCTTCGAGGTGCAGTCGCTCAGCTTGCCCGGCATGCCGCTGGTCTCGAGGAAGCCCTTGCGCCGGGTCGCCTCGCGCGCCTTGCGCGCCGCGATCCGGGCGGTCGCCGCCTGGATGGCCTTGCGGATGATGTCGCGGGCCTGGTTCGGGTTGCGCTCGAACCAGTCGCCGAGCTGGTCGCCGACGATGCGCTGCACGAAGGACTTCGCCTCGGTGTTGCCGAGCTTCGTCTTCGTCTGCCCCTCGAACTGCGGCTCGGAGAGCTTCACCGAGATGACGGCGGTGAGCCCCTCGCGCACGTCGTCGCCGGAGAGGTTGTCGTCCTTCTCCTTGAGGAGGTTCTTCTCGCGGGCGTAGCGGTTCACGAGGGTCGTGAGCGCCGCGCGGAAGCCCTCCTCGTGCGTGCCGCCCTCGTGCGTGTTGATGGTGTTCGCGTAGGTGTGCACCGACTCGGTGTACGCCGTCGTCCACTGCATCGCGACCTCGAGCGCGATCTTGCGATCGGTGTCCTCGGACTCGAAGGAGATGATCTCCTCGTTCACGAGCTCCGCGCGCTTCGACTTGTTGAGGTACTCGACGTAGTCGCTGAGGCCGCGCTCGTAGAGGAAGGTGTCGCTGCGCGGCACGAACGCCTCGGGGTCGGCGTCCGCGTCGACGTCGGCCGGGTCGACCGGCACGCCGCCGTTCGGGCGGAGGTCGGTGAGCTTGATGCTGAGGCCCTTGTTGAGGAAGGCCATCTGCTGGAACCGGGTGCGGAGCGTCTCGTAGTCGAAGACGGTCGTCTCGAAGATGTCGGGGCTCGGCCAGAACGTGATCGTCGTGCCCGTCTCATCGCTCGCCTCGTCCTGCGAGAGCGGCGCCTCGGGCACGCCGATGTTGAAGGCCTGGCGCCAGACGTTGCCCTCGCGCTTGACCTCGACCTCGAGGCGCGTCGAGAGCGCGTTCACGACAGAGGAGCCGACGCCGTGGAGACCGCCGGAGACCGCGTAGCCGCCGCCGCCGAACTTGCCGCCGGCGTGCAGGACGGTGAGCACGACCTCGACGGTCGAGCGGCCCTCGGTCTTGTGCATGCCGACGGGGATGCCGCGGCCGTTGTCGATGACCCGGACGGCGCCGTCCTCGAGGATCGTCACGTCGATCGCCGTCGCGTACCCCGCGAGCGCCTCATCGACGGAGTTGTCGACGATCTCGTACACGAGGTGGTGCAGGCCGCGCGGACCCGTCGAGCCGATGTACATGCCGGGACGCTTGCGGACCGCTTCGAGGCCCTCGAGTACCTGGATGTCGTCGGCGCCGTATTCGGACGCGCCCTGGGCCTTCGCCGGTTCCGCTGTCATGGGTGAATCGAGGCTCCGCTCTGTCGTTCTGGCGACTCTCGATCCTATCAAATCGCCCGGCCTCCGGGGCCGGAAACGCCGATCTGAGGCAATGAACGAGGCAGGGTGACCGAATTTGCCTTCTCAGCCGTAGGTGTCGCGCGGACCGCGGCCTGGAACCGATCTGGGACCGCGTTTCCAGGTGGGGGCGTCCGGCCCCTGAAAGCGGATCGTTTCGACGCCGGCGCCGGGGTGCACCTCGGCGATGCGCGCGAGCAGCTGCTGACGCATCAGCCGGAGCTGGGTCGCCCACGCCGTCGAGTCGCAGCGGACCTGCAGCGTGCCGCCCTCGATCGCGATCGGCTCGGAGTGGCGCGCGGTCTCTTCTCCGGCGATGTCGCGCCAGGTCGTCAGCAGGTCGGCCTGCGACAGCGGACCGCTCCACCCGAGCTGCGACGAGAGCTGATCGATCGCCGAGCCGAGCGGGCGGGGGTCGCGCCCGGGCGTGAACGGCTCGCTGCCCGAGGGCTCGCGCGTGCGCCGGGCCCGGCCGGGCCGGACGCGCGGCTCGCCGCCGAAGATCTCGCGGAAGTGCTGATAGACCCGGACGGCTTCGGAGGCCTCGCTCATGACGGCACCTCCTGGGGCGGCCCGGCGGGTGCACCGTCGACGATGCGCCCGGCGTCGATGTGCACGATCGTGGCGGTGAGGGGCTCCGGGACGTCCTCCAGCACGGCCGCCGTGACGAGGACCTGCTCGTAGCCGCCGATCGCGGCCGCGAGGCGTTCTCGCCGGAGGCGGTCGAGCTCGGCGAACACGTCGTCGAGCACGAGCACCGGATCTCCCGTCGCCGAGTCGCGGCGGAGCAGCTCGGCGGCCGCGAGACGGAGCGCGAGCGCGAACGACCAGGACTCGCCGTGGCTCGCGTAGCCCTTGGCCGGCAGGCCGTTCAGCAGCAGCAGCACGTCGTCGCGGTGCGGACCCGCGAGCGTCACGCCGCGCTCGAGCTCCTTGCGCCGGAGACCGCGGAGCGCCGCGGCGAAGCGCTCGGCGGTCGGCACGGCGAGGGAACTCGCGGCGGCGCCGTCGGCGGATGCCCCGGCCGAGGCATCCGCCCCGTCGCCGGAGACCGGACGCGGTTCGTCGTCGTCATCGGCGACCGCGCCGTCGATGGAGAGCACCGGCTGCAGCGCGGGGCCGTGATCGGCGTCGACGATGGAGCGGTAGGCGGCCGCGAGCGGCTCGGCGAGCTCGGCGACGAGCGCGAGGCGCTGGTCGATGAGCTCGGAGCCGAGGGCGACGAGCCGCTCGTCCCAGATGTCGAGCGTCGTCAGCTTGTCGGCACCCAGGCCGCGGGCCCGAGCGCTCTTCAGCAGCGTGTTGCGCTGACGGAGGACGCGGTCGTAGTCGGCCATGACGCCGGCGAGCCGCGGCGATCGCTGCACCAGGAGCTCGTCGAGCATGCGGCGGCGCACCCCGGGCTCGCCGCGGACGATCGCGAGGTCTTCGGGGGCGAAGAGCACCGTATGCGCGTAGCGCGGGAGCTCGCGGGTCTTCACGGGCGAGCGGTTCAACTGCGCGCGGTTCGCGCCCTGCCGGTTCAGCTGCAGCTCGACGAGGAGCTGGCGCTCGCCGTGCGCGAGGAGCGCGCGGATGATGGCCGCCTCGGCACCGGCGCGGACGAGGGCCTGGTCGCCGGACACCCGGTGCGAGCCGAGCGTCGCGAGATAGCCGATCGACTCGACGAGGTTGGTCTTGCCCTGGCCGTTGCGGCCGACGAGCACCGTGGCGCCCGGGCCGAGTTCGAGCTCGGCCCGCTCGTAGTTGCGGAAGTCGGTGAGGGAGAGGCGGGCGACGTGCACCTGCACCACCTTTCTCGCTCGACTCCGTCTACGGTACCCGCGACCGCCGACAGCGGAGACGGGTCTAGCGCAGGAGCAGGTTCGGCTGCAGCAGGTAGCGGTAGCTGTCGCTGCCGGCCTGCTCGCGCGAGGTCTGGCTCGTGATGAGCACGGGGCCCGGCTTGTTCGGGTTCTCCGTCTTCGTGAAGGACACCCGGACGAACTCGGAGTGCACCGCACCGAGGCCGTCGAGCAGGAACTGCGGCTTCAGCGACACGACCGTGTCGTCGCCCGTGAGGATCGCGTCGATCGACTCGGAGGCCTGCGCCTGCTCGCTGCCGATCGCCTCGAGCGTCAGCCCGTCGGCGGTGAAGGAGTAGCGGAGCGCGGCCTCGCGCTCGAGCACGAGCGCGACACGGCGGGTGGCCTCGATGAGCTCGGCGGTGTTCACGACGGCGTAGTTGTCGACGACGTCGGGGAAGAGCCGGCGGACGGGCGGGAAGTTGCCCTTGATGAGCAGGCTCGTGACGGTCTTCTTGTCGGCGCTGAAGGCGATGAGCTCGCGGTCGTCGCGGCTCGTGATCGAGACGGAGATCGTGCCCGAGTGGCCGAAGGTCTTGCCGACCTCCTGCAGGGTGCGCGCCGGGACGAGCGCGGTCGGCGCGTCGCCCTCGCCGGCGACGGATCCGCCGTCCCAGTCGATCTCGCGCACGGCGACGCGGTAGCGGTCGGTGGCGACGAGCCCGAGGCTGTTCTCGCGGACCTCGAGCTGCACGCCGGTGATGACCGGGGTCACGTCGTCGCGGGACGCGGCGACGGCGACCTGCGCGACCGCCGCGGCGAACTCCTCGGCCGGGACGACGCCGGACTGCTCGCCGATCTCCGGGATCGACGGGTACTCCTCGACCGGCATCGAGAGCAGGGTGAAGCTCGCGGAGCCGCAGCTGACCTGGATGCGGTTCTCCTCGGTGGAGAGCCGGACCGGTGCGTTCGGCAGGCGACCGGCGATCTCGGCGAGGAGGCGGCCGGAGACGAGGACCGTGCCCGGCTCCTCGACGTCGGCCTGGATCTCGGTCTGGCTCGAGACCTCGTAGTCGAAGGAGGAGAGGACGAGGCCGTCGTCGGTCGCGTGGATGAGGACGCCGGAGAGGATCGGCAGCGTGGTGCGCTGCGGGAGCAGCTTGACCGCGAAGGACACGGCCTCGCTGAAGACGTCGCGGTTGACCTGGAACTTCACGGCTCTCCTGTCGTCATGGCGCGTGCTCCGCACGACCGTGCCCTCCCGCGCCGAAGGACGCGGGCTCCCATGCTATCGAGCGACCTTCGAGGCATCCACACCGTCAGGTTGTCGAATGCCCCGGATTGAAGACTTAAAGCTCTTAACGGTGTTAACCGCTGTGGAAACTGTGGATGGTGTTCGGAGATCCGCGGAGTGGTGCCGATCCGGGCCCCTCCGATCTGTGCACACCGTGTGGGAATCGTCGAGGGGACGCTGAACGGCGTCAGGTGATGATCGACGGTTGTGCACAGGCGGACGTCGCGTCTCAACAGCTGCGGGCCGGTTGCTCGTTAACAATCCACAGGCTTTCCACAATTGTGGGGAACGCCCCGAACGGCCCGCAGAACGGCGCAGACGGGCGCCCTGCGGCATCCCTCCACGTCCTGCGCGAGCATCGGATCAGCGGTAGCGGGCCGTCTGTTTGATGCGCGCGGTGAGCTCGGTCACCTGGTTGTAGATCGAGCGGCGCTCCTTCATGAGCTCCGAGATCTTCTTGTTCGCGTACATCACCGTCGTGTGATCGCGGTTGCCGAACAACTGGCCGATCTTCGGCAGCGACAGGCTCGTGAGCTCGCGGCAGAGGTACATGGCGATCTGCCGCGCGGTCGCGACCGCCTGCGAGCGGCTCGAGCCGTAGAGGTCGTCGACCGTGAGCTTGAAGTAGTCGGCGGTGGCCGTGATGATGTCGACCGGCGCGATCACGTTGTCGGTGTCGTCGGTGATGAGGTCCTTCAGCACCGTCTGCACGAGCGGCATGTCGACCGGCGTGCGGTTCAGGCTCGCGAAGGCGGTGACGCGGATCAGCGTGCCCTCGAGCTCGCGGATGTTGCTCGAGACCTTCGACGCCATGTACTCGAGGATGTCGTCGGGCACCTGCAGGCGCTCGGACTGCGCCTTCTTGCGGAGGATCGCGATGCGGGTCTCGAGGTCGGGCGCCTGCACGTCGGTGATGAGGCCCCACTCGAAGCGGCTGCGCATGCGGTCCTCGAAGCCGGTGAGGTGCTTCGGCGGCACGTCGCTCGTGATCACGACCTGCTTGTTGTGGTCGTGCAGCGTGTTGAAGGTGTGGAAGAACGCCTCCTGCGTCTCCGCCTTGCCCTGCAGGAACTGGATGTCGTCGATCAGGAGGATGTCGATGTTGCGGTAGCGCTGCTGGAACAGCGAGCCGCGGTTGTTCGCGATCGAGTTGATGAAGTCGTTCGTGAACTCCTCGCTCGACACGTATCGGACGCGGATGCCGGGATAGAGGCTCATCGCGTAGTGGCCGATGGCGTGCAGGAGGTGGGTCTTGCCGAGGCCGGAGTCGCCGTAGATGAAGAGCGGGTTGTACGCCTTCGCCGGCGCCTCGGCCACCGCGACGGCCGCGGCGTGGGCGAAGCGGTTCGACTGCCCGATGACGAAGCTGTCGAACGAGTACTTCGGGTTCAGCCGCGAGTCACGGGGCCGGTCCTGCGGCGAGCTCTCGAAGACGGCCGGCGGAGCGGCGTGCAGCTCGACGGGCTCGGCGTACTCCTCCCCCGCGCCGTCCGCCGGGCGGACCTCCTCGAGCTCCGGGTTCACGACCACGTAGAAGGAGGTGACGGGGGACGGCACGTCGAGCTCCGACATCGCGGCGAGGAGCGGCACGCGCATGCGCTGGTTCAGCATGCTCGCGGTGAACTCGTTCGGCACCTCGAGGTAGAAGGTGCCCGCGGCGATGCCCTTCGGCTCGACGAGGTTCAGGAAGCCCTGCAGCATGGGGGTGATCGCGTCGTCCTGCGAGAGTCGCTCGAGCACCGTCGCCCACGTCTCGGAAATGGGCTGTTCCGTCATTGCTCCCCGCAATCTGCCGCGCTCGGCCGTGCGCCGTCGAACGAACGTGCTCCGGTCCCCCTCCGGAGCGCGAAACGGCGCCAGGCGATTTGTTCACAATGTTGTCCACCGCCTGTGAGCAGTTGGCTCGGAAACCCGATGATTCCGCGTTCGAGGCTGGGGATAACTGGTCCCTCACGCTAGCGAATGGATGTGCCGCCGACAAATGCCGCGAACGGGATTCGACTCGTCCGGCGTGTCGATCCTCAGCGCTCGCGCAGGATGGCGGGATACTGTGTGGTTCGATCGCCGCAGGTCCCGGGCGTGGTCGGTTTGACCCCAGCGCGCCCAGGCCGTAGCTTTAATAGGTTGACCGCCGCCCTTTGGGCACCCAGTTTTCCCGCAGACGCACCGTTGACGCGCCGCGAGGAGATTCCGACAGCCGGAGAGAAGAATGAGCAAGCGTACCTTCCAGCCCAACAACCGTCGTCGTGCCAAGAAGCACGGCTTCCGTCTGCGCATGCGCACCCGTGCCGGCCGCGCCATCCTGGCTGCCCGTCGCCGCAAGGGCCGCACCGAGCTCTCCGCGTAGTTCTTCCGGTGCTCGCCAAAGCCAATCGCCTCACGAGCGCCGATGACTATCGAGTCGTCGTGCGCCGTGGAGCGAAGGCCGTCGGGCCCGACACGGTGAGCTACCTGCGCTCACGTGAACCGGGCACCTCGGCGCGCTTCGGCTTCATCGTCTCGAAGAAGGTCGGCACCGCAGTGCGACGCAACCTCGTGAGACGCCGCCTCAAGGCAGCGTGCTCCGAGCTCGTCGCCAGCGGTGCCGTCGGCGTAGACATGGTGGTGCGAGCACTCCCGACCGCTGCCGAAGCGGATTGGGCCTCCCTGCGTGCGGAGGTCTTCGCGGCGTTCGAGCGTCGCGGCCACCGCGTCACCGCCCAGGCATCCGCTCCCACCCGAGACGTGTGACATGCGAAACCTTGCGCGATTCGTGCTGCTGCTCCCCCGCAACGCCGGGGTGCTGCTCCTTCGCGGGTATCGCGCGCTGATCTCACCGCTCTACGGCGACGTCTGCCGCTACTACCCGTCCTGCTCGGCCTACGGCCTCGGTTCCGTCCAGCAGCGCGGATTGATCGTCGGCTCGGCGCTGACCGCCTGGCGCATTCTCCGGTGCAACCCCTGGGCGGCCGGCGGCATCGACGACGTCCGTGCCGCGAACCACGACCGCGATCGCATCACCCGCTTCGGCTGGGTCGTTCCGGCCGGCATGTTCCCGAAGGCCGAAGCAGCCGCAGAGGCGGCCAGGCAGGCGCACCTCCTCGAGCACCTCCAGGTCGAAGACGACCGAGCCGCTCGCCTCATGCTTCCCGGCCGATCCGTGCTGAACGGCGGTCCGGTGCTCGCGACCTCTTCCCCCATCCCGTCCCGGAAGGACTGATCCTTGGATCTCATCGGCACGCTCTTGTGGCCCATCAAGTGGGCCATCGAGCTGATTCTCGTGGCGTTCCACTGGCTGTGGACGACCATCGGCATGGACCCCGACGCGGGTGTCACCTGGGTGCTGTCGATCGTCGGCCTGGTCATCGTCGTCCGCGCCGCGCTGATCCCGATCTTCGTCAGGCAGATCAAGAGCCAGCGCCGCATGCTCGAGGTGGCGCCGCAGCTCAAGAAGATCCAGGACAAGTACAAGGGCAAGAAGGACCAGTTCTCGCGCGAGGCGATGTCGCGCGAGACGATGGACCTCTACAAGCGCACCGGCACCAACCCGCTGTCCTCCTGCCTCCCCCTGCTGCTGCAGATGCCGATCTTCTTCGGCCTGTTCTCGGTGCTGAACGACGCCCAGCACGACAAGGCGGGCGTCGGCCTCTTCACGCAGGAGCTCGCGAACTCCTTCGCCAACGCCGAGTTCTTCGGCGCCCCGCTGAAGTCGACCTTCATCGGCGAGTGGAACCACATGACGGCCGGCCAGCCGTTCAGCCTCTCGGTGATGCTCATCGCGCTGACGATGATCGTGCTGATGACCGCCTCGCAGTTCATCACGCAGCTGCAGATCGTCTCGAAGAACATGTCGCCGGAGACCAAGGCGAGCCCGATGTTCCGTCAGCAGCGCATCCTGCTCTACCTGCTCCCCCTCGTGTTCGCCTTCTCGGGCGTCGCCTTCCCGCTCGGCGTGATGTTCTACTGGCTGGTCTCGAACTTCTGGACCATGGGTCAGCAGTTCGTCGTCATCCGCAACATGCCGACCCCCGGCAGTGAGGCGGCGAAGGCCCGCGAGGCGCGCCTCGCGAAGAAGGGCAAGCTCGTCGCCCCGGATGCCCCGGCGATCGAAGCCGAGGAAGAGGCCAAGCCGAAGACCACGCAGCGCCAGCAGCCGATCGGCAAGTCGCGCTCGAAGAAGCAGGGCGGAAAGTGACCGACATGACTGACGTGCAGCAGGAGACCGAAGAGCGCACCACCTCTCAGATCGAGGAGGAGGGCGACATCGCGGCCGACTACATCGAGGAACTGCTCGACATCTGCGACCTCGACGGCGACATCGACATCGATGCCCGCAACGGCCGTGCCTATGTGTCGGTCAACGCCGGCGACGGGGCCAACCTCGAGCTGCTGTCGAAGCCTGACACCGTGAACGCGCTGCAGGAGCTCACCCGCCTCGCGGTGCAGAGTCGGACCGGTGCGTTCTCCCGCCTGATCCTCGACATCGGGGGTTCGCGGGACGCACGACGCACGGAGCTCGCCGCGCTCGTCGCGCGTGCTGCAGACCGCATCGATGGTGGTGCCGCTGAGGCTGCGCTCCCCCCGATGTCGTCGTACGAGCGCAAGCTGGTGCACGACCTCGTCGCCGAGCGCGGACTGCACTCGGCGTCGCGCGGCGAGGGCGCTGATCGTCACACGGTCATCACCCGAGTCGGCTGACCTCTCCGCCGTGGCCGATGTTTCACGTGAAACGATGACCGAAGAGCTCGAAGCGGAACCCGCGTTCGCTGCGGAACTGTTCGGCGATACCTTGCCGAAGGCACGGGCGTTCACGGAGGCCCTGGCGAAGCACGGCGAGGAACTGGGGCTCATCGGGCCGCTCGAACTCCCCCGCTTGTGGACCCGCCACATCATCAACAGCGGGCTCGTCGCTCCCCTGCTGCGCCCGGGCCGAGTCGGCGATGTCGGATCAGGGGCCGGACTTCCCGGACTCGTGCTCGCGATCGCCCGGCCCGATGTCTCCTTCACGCTGATCGAGCCGATGGAGCGCCGAGTGGCGTGGCTCGAGCAGCAGGCCGCGGAGCTCGAGCTCGAGAACGTCGAGGTCGTTCGGGCTCGGGCCGAGGACGTGAAGCGCAAGGGAACCCTCGATCAGGTCACTGCACGCGCGGTGAGTGCACTTCGCACGCTGATTCCGATCACCGCTCCCCTGCTTCGTCCGGGCGGCGAACTCGTGCTGATGAAGGGCGCGAGTGTCGAGCAGGAGATCGCGGGCGCGGAGAAGGCGCTGCGCAAGTTCCGCCTTCGAGACCCCGAAGTGATCGTGCTCGGTTTGGGCAAGGTCGATGACCGCGAGGTCACGCGAGTGTTCCGCGCCACCGTCGCCGAAGCGTAGGTCGAGCCACCCTCGCTCGCGTCGCGTGATCGGGCAGTTCCGAGGGGGGTCGCTCGACTGTGCTGCGCTGCGGCCGCGGTGTTGGGGTCGGCGAAGATCCGGTTCGGGGTCGCGGCCGCTGACGCGGGCGGGCACGGCGAAGCTGGTCAGCGTACGGTCCCGTGAGTCGGCGCTCCCCCCTGCGGTGCTCGTGGGCATCTGCATGGCGCATGGCCTGGAAGCGGAGGCGGAAGCGGAAACAGGCAGGGCGCAGTCGGACGCGCGAGGTCGGGCTCGGG
This sequence comes from Agromyces mediolanus, assembly GCF_044917495.1. GTDB lineage: Bacteria > Actinomycetota > Actinomycetes > Actinomycetales > Microbacteriaceae > Agromyces > Agromyces mediolanus_B. Next base: position 123,603 of record NZ_JAVSSI010000004.1, read on the forward strand.
CTCGGGCTTGGGCTTGGGTCTGAATCTGGGTGTGGGCGCAGTCGGGCGTGGGCACGGGTTGTTGACGACGCTGACACGGCGGATGGTGCGGTTTTCCTGAAGCGTGAAGTCGACGGACATGTGGATGCCCCGCCGCAAGCTGCGAAGCCTCCGATGCGCAGAGTGCTGATGGTGCGGTAGCCAGGTCGAACCACACGGACACCTCCCCGTTGGTTTCTTCCTCCCTGCGTAGCGGGGCCCTGGGGGCCGGAGCCGCGCTCGGTATCGCGAGTCGGTGGGTCCCGGGGCCGCGCTTGGCGTGAGATTGATGTTTCACGTGAAACGTGGGGCGCAGCCAATTGCATGGGCGGTGCATGTCCGCCCGGACGAGCGGGCGGGGCGGCGATTCGACGTAGCTCGCAGGGCAGATGCGGGTAGAGGGTCGCGTGCTTTCCACTGCGTTGAGCGTCGGTGTCGGCGAGTGGCCCCTGTGGGTCCGTGCGGAATGCATCTGCTTGCCAACATGGCATCAGCGCGAGGGCGAGGGCGAGGGCGAGGGCGAGGGCGAGCGCGAGCGCGAGGGCGAGGGCGACCGCGAGCGCGAGCCTGCCTCGCTCCGCCCCGCTCCGTTCCCGGGCAAGCGAATGAGTGTGATTCGCCCAGCGGCGTTGAATCGCCGCATCGACCCCGCGCCGCCACATCGAATGGGACGGCCAGCGACGAGCGGGCGGCGTCCCAGGCAGATGCGTCGGCGTCAGCGGGATGTGGTGCTAGCCGACTTTGATGTGCGGGCGGCTCGGTATGGCACGGCATCCAGTAGGAGGACGATGTTTCACGTGAAACATTGCGCCCAGACTACCTGGGAGCCCCAGCCGTGAGGCAGCCTTTGGCTGCCGTGGATTCCGCATCGCGCGTGGGTCGCGCTACCCGGCTTGAGTGCTGACACCGCCAAGTGGGCCCGTAGCCGTAGCCGTAGCCGTAGCCGTAGCCGTAGCCGTAGCCGTAGCCGTAGCCGTAGCCGTAGCCGTACCCGTAGCCGTGGCATTGCCCGTAGCCGTGCCCTTGCCCCTTGCCCGTTGCCGTTGCCGTTGCCGTTGCCCGTTGGCGCAGCTGGCGCCGTCTCGTCTTCGGCCCCCGCAGCGGCTGGGTCCGCGCACGCCCAGCGGGTGGTTTCGAGCTCGTGGATCATCGGTGCCATCGGTGCCATCGGTGCCATCGGTGCCATCGGGGCTGGCTTCCCGCGCTCACTCGCTTCTGTGGGGCTCCCCAGCTGCCGGATCATCGATGTGCCATTGGTGCTGGCGCTCCCGCGCCCGGAGACGAGTCGTGCGGTGCGATCTGGGTGATCGGAGTCACCGTTTCACGTGAAACATCGCGAGTCCGTCGTCACTTCTCCTCACACAGCCCGCTATCCGAGATTCTGCTCACCGATTCAGGGCCCCTGCGTAGCTGCTGCTGATGCTGACGGTTAGGCTTGAGAGGGCCGCTCGCGAAGGAGAACGTCGCGGGTCTGAGGTCGTCCAAGTCGAGGTTCGGGAGTCTCAACGCATGGCACAAAGCGGGGGTCGCGGGTGGTTCCGCCGTCGCACCCACGCCGATGACGTGCCCGAGGCAGTGAACTCGGATGAGCTTGACACGGGATCGGCTGATCCTGCGAGCGACCACGATGTCGCTGCGACTGACACCCAGAGAGTGACGCCTCCCACCCCAGTCGTTGAGGGTGGGTCGGAGCTCGCATCGGGGGGCACTGCGGGACCGCTTCGCGAATCTCCGGGAACGAACAACGATGTGAACCTCCTGCCGAGCGCCGCTTCGAACGACTCCACTCCCCCGCCTCGCGTCGACTGGGACGCGGCGACTGCTGCCGCATTGGCCGACGACACCGCCGCCTCGCCCAGTTCCGCCCAGACTCCCCTGCCGGCCGATCCTCTTCTTGAGGAGATCATCCGCGAGATCGTGGGAGATGCCGCCGTCGATACGGTCGAGTCCCTGCAGCCGCGGACCCCGCAGCAAGCAGACACCTCGGGTGCTGGGGATCCCGCTCCGGCAGACCTTGAGGTCGGCGGTACGCGCACGATCTCCCCCGACCAAGCGATCGCCCCGAGGCCCCCCGCTCCCCCGGCAGTGGAGCGAGGTTTGACCGCCGCGGACGACGGTGCCGAAACCGTCCCTCCCGCAGGCGAGGCGCACCCCGGTCCGGACGCTGCTCGGAGTCTGAACTCCGGGCAGCTCGACGCTGCCCAGGCGGATGGCGCACAGCCCGACGCTGCCCAGGCGGATGGCGCGCAGGCGGATGCTGCTCAGGCAGATGCTGCTCTGGCAGATGCTGCGCAGGCCGGTACTGCTCTGGCAGATACTGCGCAGGTGGACCCTGCTCGGGCTGCCTCTGCTCAGACAGATACTGCGCAGGCCCTTGCTGCTGAGCCGGACGCTGCAGAGGTGGACCCTGCTCAGGCAGCTAGTGCGCAGGCGAACCCCGAGCAGGCGAACGCGGTCGGTGAGACCGAGTCGGACGGGGGTGCCTCGCATCCGCCGAGCACCAACACGGAACAGCTTCGCATCGCCATCTCTGGTGCATTGGACCGCAGTTTGGGGCCGGCACCAATCGCAGACCCTGCCGAGAGCGTGCCCGAGTCCGCGCATGAATCGACCGACAGTTCCGTCGGCACTGGGCTGCAGAACGCGGACGCGGTCGTAGCACCGCCGACGCCAGTCGTGCCCGCCGACGATCAGGCCGCAGCACTCATCACCACCCCCGATGTTTCACGTGAAACGTCGATCATTTCTGGAGGAACTCCCCTGGCTGACGCATTGGCCGACGAAACCCGCCGTCGGATCGCACTCGAGGAGGCGGTGCTCCCCCTCCCCCCGAAGACTCGGGTGCTCACCATCTCGAATCAGAAGGGCGGCGTCGGAAAGACGACGACGGCCGTCAATCTCGCTGCGGCGCTCGCTCGCTCCGGAGCGAAGGTACTCGTGATCGACCTCGACCCCCAGGGCAACGCATCTACGGCGCTCGGGGTCGACCATCGCTCGGAGGAACGCAGCGTCTACGAGGTTCTGGTGGCCGACCTTGCGCTGAGTGAGGTCATTCGCCCGTCGACCGAGCACGAGATGCTCGACTGCGTCCCGGCCACCATCCACCTCGCCGGCGCCGAGATCGAGCTCGTCTCGCTCGTCGCCCGTGAACAGCGCCTCCGCCGCGCTCTCGACACCCACCTCGCCTCGATGGAACGGCCGTACGACTACGTCTTCATCGACTGCCCGCCGTCGCTCGGACTGCTGACGATCAATGCATTCGTGGCGGCACGTGAGGTGCTCATCCCGATCCAGTGCGAGTACTACGCGCTCGAGGGGCTTTCGCAGCTGCTCAGCAACATCGAGCTGATCGAGAAGCACCTGAACCCCGAGCTGCGGCTCTCAACGATTCTGCTCACGATGTACGACTCGCGCACGAACCTCGCCCAGCAGGTCGCACAGGAAGTGCGCAACCACTTCCCCACCCAGACGCTGCAGACGATCATCCCCCGATCCGTCCGTGTCTCCGAGGCGCCGAGCTATGGTCAGAGCGTGATCAGCTACGACTTCGCATCGACTGGTTCCCTCTCGTATCGTGAGGCCGCCGCCGAGATCGCGAAGCGCGGCGCCGCGAAGAACGGCGCATCAAGCACCAAGGAGCACAACTGATGGCGAGCAAGCGTACCGGCCTCGGCCGCGGAATCGGCGCTCTCATTCCGACCGGCGATGACGCACCGAAGGCCAATCGGCCGGTCGATGTCTTCTTCCCCGACTCTTCTGGAGCATCCGCCGGAACGACGGCGACGGCGGTCGCGGCCGTCGAGCAGGCTGCATCGGCCGAGGGGCTTCTCACCGTGCCGGGTGCTCGTCTGGCGCGTCTCGACCCCGAGTCCATTGTTCCCAACGCGAATCAACCGCGCAGTGTCTTCGATCCCGAGGACCTCGCCGAGCTGGTCCACAGCATCCGTGAGTTCGGTGTGCTGCAGCCGATCGTGGTCCGCCCGCATCCGAGCGAGGCCGGCAAGTACGAGCTCGTCATGGGTGAGCGCCGACTTCGGGCGACGAAGGCGGCGGGCCTCGACACCATCCCGGCCGTCGTCAAGGACACCGCCGACGACGCGATGCTCCGCGATGCGCTGCTCGAGAACCTCCACCGTTCGCAGCTGAACCCGCTCGAAGAGGCATCCGCCTACCAACAGCTGCTCGCCGACTTCTCGATCACGCAGGAGGAGCTCGCGAGTCGAATCGGACGCTCGCGCCCGCAGATCTCGAACACCCTTCGACTCCTCAAGCTCCCCGAGGCGGTGCAGCTCCGGGTCGCTGCCGGGGTGCTGAGCGCCGGACATGCGCGTGCCATCCTGGCCATGCCCGACGCCGAGTCGATGCAGAAGCTCGCGGACAAGATCGTGAACGAGGACCTCTCGGTCCGGCAGGCCGAGGCGATCGCCGCTGCTGCGCCGAAGCCGAATCGAGTGAAGCCGGCTGCCGGCAAGCGCCAGGAGTTCCTGGATGACCTCGCGGTACGACTGGGAGACCGACTGAACACGCGCGTGAAGATCGCCCTCGGCGCGCGAAAGGGCCAGATCAGCATCGATTTCGCGACCGTGCAGGACCTCCGTCGAATCCTCACCGATCTCGGCGAGGAACTCGAAGGCGTCTGAATCCGGCTTCGCGCGAATGTGACGATCCGCTGATCGCGGATCGCCCGCAGAATCGCTCCTGACGAACTGAAACGGCCTGGTTCCGAGCATCGGAACCAGGCCGTTTCGCCGTTCGATCGACTCAGCCGCGGGCGATCGCGACGCGCACGAGATCCGAGTAGAGGTCCGACGCTTCGATCCCGGCCGCCTGCGCGGCGAGGGGCAGCAGCGAGGTCTCGGTGAGTCCCGGCAGCACGTTCGCTTCGAGGAACCACGGGGTGCCATCGGTGTCGACGATGAGATCGACGCGCGAGACATCCCGGAGGCCGAGCTCCAGGTGCGCGCGGATGGCGACGGCCTCGACCTCGCCGAGCACTTCCGCGGACAGTCGGGCCGGAGCGAAGAACGTCGTCTCCCCTGCGTTGTACCGCGCGTCGAAGCTGTACACCCCGGCGGTCGGGACGATCTCAACGGCCGGGAGAGCGCGAGGCCCCTCCCCCGTGTCGACGACCGACACCGCGAGCTCCGTGCCGACGATCCGCTGCTCGACGATGGCGACATCGGCGTAGGTGAAGGCCTCGACCATCGCGCGCGGCAAGCCCTCGGGATCGGTCACGACCGAGACCCCCTGCGCCGACCCACCCGAGGCGGGCTTCACGACGAGCTCACCGGGAAGCGCTTGGCGCACGACCTGGAGCACACTGGCGGCGCCGAGCTCGCGGAACGACTCGTGCGAGAGCACGATCGACTCGGGTACCGGGAGACCGGCGGCCTGCACGATCGAGCTCGCCGCCGGCTTCGACCAGGCGAGGCGCGCGGCCTCCGCGGTCGAGCCAACGGTCGGGATGCGGAGCGCGGCGAGCAGCTCGAGGAGCGCGCCGTCCTCCCCGCTCGAGCCGTGCAGCGCGGGGAACACCGCGTCGGGGCGGTGTTCGGCGAGGTAGGGCAGCAGCGAGGCATCCGGATCCCGCAGCACGACACGGTGGCCGGCGGCCGTCAGCGCATCGGCGACCCGACGACCGGAACGCAGCGAGACATCGCGTTCGTGGGAGATGCCGCCCGCGAGGACGACGACGGTGAGTGCTCCGGATTCGGTCATGATCTGGGGTTTCTCCGATCGGATCTGGTCGGCTGCGGCATCCGCCGCCGTGGAACCGGATTGTGCAGTTACTTGAAGGTACGGACTATTTGAGGTCGCTCGGCGGCGCCGATTCGATGCCCGGCGTCGGTGGGAGCTGAAGCGTTCCCGTCCCGGCGAAGGTGTCGAGGAGATCGAGCTCGCCGTTGATGACGGTCGCGAGACGGCGGATGCCGAGGCGGATCGCCTCCGGCGTCGGATAGCAGTACGACAGGCGCATCGCGTGACGTCCGCGCCCGTCGGCGAAGAAGGCCGTGCCCGGTGTGTAGGCGACGAGCTCGCGCACCGCGCGCGGCAGCATCTGCTTCGAGTCGAGCACGTCGGGCATGGTGACCCAGACGTAGAAGCCGCCGTTGGGGTTCGTCCAGCGCAGCTGCGGCAGATACTCGCCGAGGGCGTCGATCATTGCATCCTTGCGTTCGCGATACACGCCGCGGAAGGTGTCGATCTGGCCGCGCCAGTCGGCGGTCGAGAGATACTCCGCGACGACGAGCTGGCTGAACGAGGAGGGCGAGAGGATCGCGGACTCGGCGGCGAGGATGAGTTTCTCGCGAATCGCGTGGGGCGCGAGCGCCCAGCCCACGCGGAAGCCGGGCGCGAGCGTCTTCGAGAACGAACCGAGGTAGATGACACCCTCGGGGTCCATCGACCGCAGCGCATTCGGCGCCGGCTCGTCGAAGTGCAGGAGGCCGTAGGGGTTGTCCTCGAGCACGAGGATCTCGTTCTGCCGGCAGATCTCGAGGATCTCGGGCCGACGCTCCGCCGAGAGGGTGACTCCGGCCGGGTTGTGGAAGTTCGGGATCGTGTAGAGGAACTTGATGCGCCGGCCCTGGCTGCGGAGGAAGCCGATCGTCTCGCGCAGCGCCTCCGGGATGAGTCCGTCGTCGTCGGTCGCGACGTGCACGACCGAGGCCTGGTACGAGCGGAAGACGCCCAGTGCGCCGACGTAGGACGGCGCCTCGGCGAGCACCACGTCACCCGGGTCGAGGAACAGCTTCGCGACGAAGTCGAGCGCCTGCTGGGATCCGGTCGAGGTCACGACGTCGTCGACGGATGCCCCGCGGATGCCCTCGAGCGACATGACGTCGAGGATGTGCTCGCGAAGTGCGGGGATGCCCGCTCCCCCGCCGTACTGCAGCGCGGTCGGGCCCTGCTCCCGCATGACGCGGTCCATCGATGTGGTGATGAGGTCGTGCGGGAGCGCCGAGACGAACGGCATGCCGCCGGCGAGCGAGACCACCTCGGGCCGCGAGGCGACGGCGAACAGGGCTCGGACCTCGGAGGCCGCGAAGCCGGCGGCTCGCTCGGCGTAGTTCGCATACCAGGGGTCGAGGTTGTTACCGGTCCGCTCGGGGACGCCGTCAGTGCTCACGTGCCATCCGTTCTGTTCAGGGTTCTCATGCTAGTCATCGGTGCGGGGCCGCGAAGACCGCGCGACGCGGGCCGCTCCCGGGAATGCGAAGGACCCGCCCGGCGTCTGCCGGGCGGGTCCTCGGGTCGTTCAGGATGCCGGCTACTGGATGTAGGCGGCGAGGTCGGCCTCGAGGGCCGGCTTCGGCTTGGCGCCGACGAAGCTCTGCACGACCTCGCCCTGCTTGAAGACCTTGAACGCCGGGATGGCGGTGATCTGGTACTTCATGGCGAGCTGCGGGTTCTCGTCGACGTTGAGCTTGACGATGTCGATCTTGTCGGCGTGCTCGGTGGCGATCTGGTCGAGGATCGGGCTGACCGCGCGGCACGGGCCGCACCACTCCGCCCAGAAGTCGACGATGACGGGCTTGTCGTTCTCGAGCACCTCGGACTGGAAGGTGGCCTCGGTCACTGCACGTGCGGACATTGCATTCTCTCCTTCGATGAAAAACCTGGTGATCCGCGAGAAATCCGCGGGAACCCGTTGATGGGGTGTCGCTACTCCGCGACGGTGGCGAGCTCGGCCACCGGGGAGGGCTCCTCGCTCGCGTCGTCGAGCGCCGCGAGGTAGTGCTCGGCATCCAGCGCCGCGACCGTGCCGGAGCCGGCGGCGGTGACCGCCTGGCGGTAGTGCGGGTCGATGACGTCGCCGGCGGCGAAGACGCCCGGCACCGACGTGCGCGAGGAGCGGCCGTCGACCGCGATCGTGCCCTCGGCCGTGAGGTCGAGCTTGCCGTGCACGAGGTGCGTGCGCGGGTCGTTGCCGATCGCGACGAAGAGCCCGTCGAGGTCGAGCGCGCGGACCTCGCCCGTCACCGTGTCGCGGAGGCTCACGCCGTTCACCGCGTCGGTGCCGTGGATGGCCGCGATCTCGGCGTTCCACACGAACTCGATCTTCTCGTTGTCGAAGGCGCGCTGCTGCATGATCTTCGAGGCCTTCAGCGAGTCGCGGCGGTGGATCACGTAGACCTTGTCGGCGAAGCGGGTGAGGAACGTGGCCTCCTCCATCGCCGAGTCGCCGCCGCCGACGACCGCGATGGTCTTCTGGCGGAAGAAGAAGCCGTCGCACGTCGCGCACCACGAGAGGCCGTGACCCGACAGGGTCTCCTCCTCGGGCAGGCCGAGCTTGCGGTAGGCGGAGCCCGTCGCGTAGACGATGGTGCGGGCCTCTTCGACCCCGCCGTTGCCGAGCTTCACGCGCTTGACCGGGCCGTCGAGCTCGAGCTCCACGACGTCGTCGTAGACGATCTCGGTGCCGAACTTCTCGGCCTGCTCCTGCATCTTCGTCATGAGATCGGGGCCCATGACCGCCTCGGGGAAGCCCGGGAAGTTCTCGACCTCGGTCGTGTTCATGAGCTCGCCGCCGATCTCGACGGAGCTCGCGATGAGCAGCGGTTTCAGTTCGGCGCGCGCGGCGTAGATGGCGGCGGTGAACCCGGCCGGGCCGGAACCGATGATGATGATGTCGCGCAAGGGGCGCTCCCTCGAGTGCTGTCGGTGAAAGCGGCATCCGACGGAATCGGATGTCACGACGTGGTCAACACAGTCTAGGCGGCGGGTATTCCGCGCGACGAGGCGACGAGCTGCGGTCGGAGCGGCTTCTCAGCCGCGGCGGATGCGGCGGAGCAGCGGCTCCGCGAAGCCGCGGAGCTCCGGGGTGCGGATGAGCCAGAGCGTGCCGAAGTACGCGAGCGCCATGACGGAGCCGACGACGGCCATCGAGACGATCGCGGGGATGAGCCCGGACATCGCGAAGCCGTCGTCGGAGATGCCGCCGAGCAGCACGAGGGCGACGAAGCCGACGATGAGCGCCGGCACCGCGCCGATGGCGTAGCGCACGAAGCTCGAGGTGATGTGCCACCCGTCGATGCCGCCGAGCCGGCGGCGCAGCAGGATCGCCGCGAGCGTCACCTGGGCGACGCAGGCGATCGAGGTCAGCAGCGCGATGCCGATGGCGATGAACTCGGGGAGCACGTTCAGCAGGAGCAGGGCGCCGCCGGAGAAGAGCACCACCTGGAAGAGCGTGAAGAAGAACGGCGTCTTCGTGTCGCCGAGCGCGTAGAAGGTGCGCTGCACGATGAAGAGCATGCTGAACGGCAGCAGACCGACCATGTAGGCGACGACGACGTTGCCGAAGACGAGCTTCGTGTCGAAGGAGGCGCCGCTCACGAACGCCGTGGCGAAGGGGTAGCTGCACATCACGAGCACGATCGAGGCGAGCACGATGATGAGCCCGACGCCGCGGGTGGCGCTCGAGAAGTCGGCGCGCACGCGGTCGGTGTCGCCGATGGACGCGTGCTCGCTCATCCGGGTGAAGTACGCCGTCGCGATCGAGACCGTGATGACCGAGTGCGGCAGCATGAAGAGGAGCCAGGCGTTGCCGAGCGCGGCGACGGACGCCGAACCCTGGCCCGACGCCTCGCCGACGACGTTCGTCTCGACGAGCCCGGCGAAGGTCGTGAGCAGCAGCATGCCGAAGGTCCAGCTCGCCATCCGGCCGGCGTCGCCGAGACCGACCCCGCGCCAGCGGAAGTCGGGCCGGTAGCGCAGCCCGATGCGGCGCCAGAACCAGAACAGCACCACGGCCTGCACGGCGATGCCGAGCGAGGCGGAGCCGGCCAGCACGGCGATCATCGCCGGGTCCCAGCTTCCGGCGTCGCGGAGGCCGTCGGGGTCGCTGCCCCACACCGCCATGAAGACCACGAGCCCGGCGATCGCGACGAGGTTGTTGAGCACGGGCACCCAGGTGAAGGGGCCGAAGCTCCGACGGGCGTTCAGCACCTCGCCGAGCAGCGTGTAGAGCCCGTAGAAGAAGATCTGCGGCAGGCACCAGTACGCGAACAGGGTGGCGAGATCGCGGGTCGACTGATCGAGCTTGATGCCGTACAGCCAGGCGAGCAGCGGCGCCGCGAGCGTGGCGAGCAGGGTGATGCCGACGAGGATGACGAGTGCGAGCGTGAGCAGCCGGTTGATGTAGGCGCGGCCGCCGTCGGCGTGCAGTCCGGCGCGCACGATCTGCGGCACGAGGACCGCGCTCAGCACGCCGCCCGCGACGACCACGTACACCGTGTTCGGCAGCTGGTTCGCGACCGCGAAGGCGTCGGCGCTCGCGCCGGTGATGCCGATCGCGCTGACCAGCACCGCGGCCTTCACGAACCCGAGGATCCGCGACACCACCGTGCCGGAGGCGAGGAAGAGGCTCGCGCGGCCGATGCGGTCGTCACTCATCGCGGGGATCCTGGTCCTTCTGCGCCGCGGCGTCGGGCTCGGTGGCGGTGTCGGTCGCGGATGCGTCGGTGTCGGTGTCGGTGTCGGTGTTGTTCGCGCCGGCCTCGTTCGCGCCGGCCTCGTTCGCCTCCGCCGCGCGCGCCTTGCGGCGACGGCGGATGTTGCGCCAGATGCCGATGCCGAAGAAGAGGACCACGATCGTCGCGAGCACCGCGGCGCCGACGCCCTCCCAGTCGGCCTGCACGTTGGCCGACAGATAGGTGGGAGAGCCGATCTCGACGCCCTCGGTCGAGTACAGCGAGACGGTGAGCACGACCTCGCCGCTGCCGACGCCCGCGGCGACCGGCACGACGACGCTGGCGCGCGATTCGGGCTCGACCGTCACCGTCTGCCGGCCCTCGACGAGGAGGCGGCCGTTCGAGGGCGCGACGTCGACCTCCAGCGTGACCGCGTACGGCAGCGTGTTCTCGATGGTGGCGGGGACGCCGGACTCGCGCGAGATCACGTTGATCGTGCTCGACGGCACGACGGAGATCGCCGCGCGGGTCTGCACCTGCGCCGACAGCCAGTCGTTCGAGGCGGACTGCCAGTCGGTCGGGGTCCGGATCCAGCCCGCATCGAGCAGCGCGAGGAGATCGCGTCGAGTGGGGTCCGCGAGCAGCGCGGGCTCGGTGAGGGCCGTCGCGAAGGACACGGTCTGCGCCTCGGAATCGATGAGGCGCTGCACGGTCGCCCGCCGTTCGTCGGGCTCGGGCGAGCTCGCCAGCGTTCGCGCGACGGGCGGCGCGCCGATCGCGTCGGAGAGGCTCGCCGGTCGGGCCCAGGCGAGCGTGGCGAGGGCCTGCACGGTCGCCCCGACGCGGTCGGCGTTGGCGCCGCCCGCCCGGGCGAAGCTCGCGAGGAGCGAGCTCGCCGAGGCATCCTGCGCGGAGTAGGCGGCGAGCTCGGCCGCGAGCCGTCCCATCGCCTCCCGCCACTCCGCGTCGCTCGTCGCGGCGGCCGCCGCACGGAGGGCCGCGGTGAGCCGGGCGTCCGCGACGATCGCCGTGCCGCCGTCGACCGAACTCGCGGCGTTCCCCGGTGGGAGCGGGCCGCCGTCGGACTCGCCGTCCTCATCGCCTTCGTCGGGAGCGGATGCCGGGGCCTCCACGTTCCCCGGAGCGAGCAGGCTCGTCGTGAGCCCCCCGGCCGCGAGCCACGCGAGATCGCCGCTCGCCACGGTGCCGTCGGCCGGCCAGGCGATGTCGGCGCGGGTGTACGGCCAGGCCAGCAGCTGCTCGGTGGTCGGGACCTCGTCGACCGTTCCGTCGCCGTCGACGTCGCCGGGGGTCGGCGTGGGCGTCGGCGTCGCCTCCTGCGTCAGCGACTGGAGGCCGGAGCCGAGGCTCGCGGGCCCGGTCACCGGCGGATCGCTCGGGGACACCGTCGGCACCCCGGGCATGCCCTCGAGGAAGTCGGCGGGATCGAGCACGTCGGCGAACGACTCCGGCTTCAGGAGCGCCGGGAGACCGAGCTGCGACTGCACCGCGACGTCGGCATCCGCGTAGGCCAGCGGGAAGACGATGTTGCCGATTGAGCCGAGCCGCTCGAGCCAGGCGGCCGCGGACTCCGGCGCCGTCGAGCCGAGCACCCGGATCGAGACGATGATGCGGGGGTCGATGCCGATGGCGACGGAACGGTCGGCGACGGCGTCGAGCTGGCGGGTGAGGAGGCCGTCCGGGGCGGTCCACGCCTCGAGCTGCTCGGCGTCGATGAGCCCGGTCGTGTCGTCGGGCACCGTCAGCGGGTAGGCGAGCGCGAGGCCGGGTGCGCCGCCCGCGGCCGCGCGGGGCGACGGGAACGCGGCGTCGTTCGTCGCGACGACCACGCCGTCGACGAGGAGCTCCGCGCGCAGGCCCGTGATGGCGGCCGAGGCATCGAGGGCACCGGCCGGGATGCTCACCAGCACCTGGCTCGTGCCGCCGCTCACGACGCCCGGGGTCTGGGCTTCGCCCACCGCCGTGGCGGTCGCCGCGTCGTCGGAGAGCCAGGCGTCGAGCTCATCGGCGTCGCCCACGGACTCGTCGGCCGTGCTCAGGCGGATGACGCCCTGGCTGAGCAGCTCCGCCGAGCCGTTCACGATCTCGACGCCGACGGTGGACGCGGCGGCCGGGTCGAGCACGAAGGCACCGGCCGGCGAGAGGTGCAGCTCGACCGCGCCGGCATCCGCTGCCGCGGCCTCCGCGGGAGCCGTCGCGGTGTCGCGGGGCTCCGACTGCACCGGGCGGTGGTCGGCGGTCTGTACCGCGGCGGCGATCGGCACCGCCGCGCCGGCCGAGCTGAGCGCGATGACCCCCACGACGGCGGCCGCGATCGTGCGCCCTCGGGCCGTGGCGACGCTTCGTTCGAAGAGTCGGCGGAGTCGACGCGCAGGGTTCGACTCGGCCACCATGCACGCGATTCTACGGTGTGCGGCCGGGCGGAACGTGGGCCGCTGCGCCCGCGGGAGGCATCCGTCCCGAGGACGCCGCTCGCCGGGCGTTGCGTACGATGGTCGGCATGCAGAGCGTGGCCGGGGCCCTCGATCGACTCGGCGAGCTGGCCGGTTCGCCGAGCGTGGCGACCCTCTCGGCGGCGTTCGCTGCGGCGGGCCGCGAGCTCGCCCTCGTCGGCGGTCCGGTGCGCGACGCGTTCCTCGGCCGGCCGGTGCACGACCTCGACTTCACGACCGACGCGACGCCCGAGCAGATCCTCGAGATCGTGAAGCCGATCTCCGACGCCCACTGGGACATCGGCCGCGAGTTCGGCACCATCGGCGCGCGGATCGCGGGCGAGACGGTCGAGATCACCACATACCGGGCCGACAGCTACGACGGGCAGTCGCGGAAGCCGGCCGTCGTCTTCGGTGACTCGCTCGAGGGCGACCTCGTGCGACGCGACTTCACGGTCAACTCGCTCGCGCTGCGGCTCCCGCGCATCGAGCTCGTCGACCCCTCCGGCGGGGTGGAGGACCTCATCGCGGGCGTGCTGCGCACCCCCTCGGCGCCGCAGACCTCCTTCGGCGACGATCCGCTGCGGATGATGCGCGCGGCGCGGTTCGCGGCGCAGCTCGGTTTCGAGGTCGAAGAGGGGACCCGGGCCGCCCTCGAGGAGCTCGCTCCGGAGATCGACCGCATCTCGGCCGAGCGGGTGCGGGAGGAGCTGTCGAAGCTCCTCCTCTCCGATCGGCCGGTCGACGGACTCCGCATCCTCGTCGACTCCGGGCTCGCGCAACGGGTGCTGCCGGAGCTGCCCGCCCTGCGGCTCGAACGCGACGAGCACCACCGGCACAAGGACGTCTACGAGCACAGCCTCCGGGTGCTCGAGCAGGCGATCGGCTACGAGCGCGCCCGCGGCACGCTCGACTCCCCCGATCTCGTGGTCCGGCTCGCGGCCCTGCTGCACGACATCGGCAAGCCCGCGACCCGCCGGCTCGAGCCGGGCGGGGCGGTCAGCTTCTATCACCACGACGTGGTCGGGGCGAAGCTCGCGAAGAAGCGGCTCCGCGAACTCCGCTACGACAACGACACCATCGCCGCGGTGTCGCGCCTGATCGAGCTGCACCTCCGCTTCTTCGGCTACACCGACTCGGCGTGGAGCGACTCCGCCGTGCGCCGCTACGTGCGCGACGCCGGTTCGCCCGAGCAGCTGGAGCGGCTGCACATCCTCTCCCGCGCCGACGTGACCACGCGGAACAAGCGCAAGGCCGACATGCTCGCCTTCGCCTACGACGACCTCGAGCAGCGCATCGCCGAGCTCGCCGAGCAGGAGGAGCTCGACGCGGTGCGCCCGGAGCTCGACGGCGAGCAGATCATGGCGGCGCTCGGCATCCGCCCCGGCCGCGAGGTGGGCGAGGCGTACCGGTTCCTGCTCGAGCTGCGCCTCGACGAGGGGCCGATCGGCGAGGATGCCGCCCGCGAGCGGCTGCTCGCCTGGTGGGCGCAGCGCGGGGCGTAGCCGCGCGACAGCGGCGTCCCGGGCGTTCGAGCGCGTCGCGCGGACGGGCTCGGCGCCGGATGGCGCGGGGCCGAGGCATCCGTTACACTGTGAAGGTTGCCCGTGTGCCGCATTCGCGGCCTCCACGACGCACAGTATGAACACCCTCCTGCTGCCGGGAACGACCCGGCGGCCGCTGAGTCCGAAGGAGGTGGGTACGTCATGCACCAGTACGAGCTGATGGTCATCCTCGATCCCGAGATCGACGAGCGCACCGTTGCTCCCAGCCTCGACAAGTTCCTCAACGTCATCCGCAACGATGGCGGCACGGTCGACAACGTCGACATCTGGGGACGTCGCAAGCTGGCCTACGAGATCAAGAAGAAGGCCGAGGGCATCTACGCCGTCGTCGACTTCACCGCTGAGCCCGCGACCACCAAGGAGCTCGACCGCCAGCTGAACCTCAGCGAGGCCGTCATGCGCACCAAGGTGCTCCGCGCCGAGGAAGCGATCGCCCAGGTCGCCGCGCACCAGAAGGCCGAGGCGGCCAAGGCCGCCAAGAAGGCCGCTGCTGCCGCCAAGAAGGACGCCTAGTCCTCATGGCCGGCGAGACCGTCATCACCGTGGTGGGCAACCTCACTGCAGACCCCGAGCTGCGTTACACGCAGAACGGACTCGCGGTTGCCAACTTCACCATCGCGTCCACTCCCCGCACGTACGACCGTCAGTCGAACGAGTGGAAGGACGGTGAAGCACTGTTCCTGCGTGCGAGCTGCTGGCGTGAATTCGCCGAGCACGTCGCCGGTTCACTCACCAAGGGTTCCCGGGTCATCGCTTCCGGGCGGCTCAAGCAGCGTTCCTACGAGACCAAGGAAGGCGAGAAGCGCACCACCATCGAGCTGGAGATCGACGAGATCGGTCCCTCGCTCCGGTACGCGACCGCTCAGGTCACTCGCGCGCAGTCCAACCGCGGCGTCGGCGGCGGCGGCTCCTTCGGGGGCGGCCAGTCGGATGACGCGTGGGCCCCGTCCGCTCCGGCTCAGTCGGGCAACAGCGGCGGCGGCGCGGGCGGCGGCGACGTGTGGAACACGCCGGGCACGAGCTACGGCGACGAGACGCCCTTCTAGGCCCGAGCGCTCCCCCGGGGAGCAGGGTCGGCGAGCGGATGCCTCGGGCTGAGGCATCCGGCGCAACAGAACGTATTCACTCAGACAGGAAAGATCCATGGCTGGAAAGAGCAGCGGCGACCGCCGCAAGCCGCGGAAGGGCGCGAAGAACGCCGCCCCCGCGAAGTCCGTCAAGGTCGGCGTCATCGACTACAAGGATGTCGCCACCCTTCGCAAGTTCATCTCGGAGCGCGGCAAGATCCGTGCCCGTCGCATCACCGGTGTCTCCGTGCAGGAGCAGCGCCTCATCGCCCGCGCCGTGAAGAACGCGCGCGAGATGGCCCTCCTGCCCTACTCGGGCTCCGGCCGCTAAGGAGCACGAAAATGGCAAAGGTTATCCTCACGCACGAGGTCTCGGGGCTCGGTGCCGCCGGCGACGTCGTCGAGGTCAAGAACGGCTACGCCCGCAACTACCTCGTCCCGCAGGGTTTCGCGACCCCGTGGACCCGCGGTGGTCAGAAGCAGGTCGACCAGATCAAGGCGGCTCGCGCCGCTCGCGCCCTGCACTCCCTCGAGGACGCGCAGGCGCTCAAGGCGAAGCTCGAGTCCGGCAAGGTCAAGCTGACCGTCAAGGCCGGCCTCGGCGGCCGTCTGTTCGGCTCGGTCAAGACCTCGGCCGTGGCCGAGGCCGTGGCCGCTGCCGGCCTGGGCGAGATCGACAAGCGCAAGGTCGAGTTCCCGACCGCGATCAAGACCGTCGGCGACCACGAGGTCTCCGTCCGTCTGCACGACGACGTGGCTGCGACGATCACCCTGCAGGTGATCGCGGCCAAGTAGTCGCACTCCGTACGAAGCGGCGGCACCCGATGGGTGCCGCCGCTTCGTCGTTTCCGGACGGTTCACCTCAGATACACCTGAGGAGGGCTCGGCACAAGTCCCCCATTCCGGAGATTTCAACATGTTTGTACACAGGTGAGCGACGCTCACCCGTGCAATCTCAAGAAAGTTTTCCCTCACAGGTGTGGAATGTGAAAAGTCCCGGTCAAGCTGGAATTCAACCCGTGTAATTCACAAGATTTCCACAGTTGTCCACAGGCTGAGTGCACATGTTCCCCGGCGTTTCGCCCAGATTGTCCCCAGAGTTATCCACAGGCTGGCTTGTATGTGGATGAGTGCTTCCTTATGGTGAAGCAATCGTCTCGCGCGCGTGAGTCGGGGGAGCTCAGCGCGATCATGTCGGCGGTCCCGGCTACAACGGAACCGTGGGCGTGCTGCGCCCACCCGCCGTCCCCGAATCGGAGGTCATCACCGTGTCGATCGCTCACATCGGACTCGCCGAGCCGGTCGACGACGGCGGAGCCCCGCGGGGCGAGCGCACGCCGCCGCACGACCTGCTCGCCGAGCAGAGCGTGCTCGGCGGCATGATGCTCTCGAAGGACGCGGTGGCCGACGTCATCGAGACCATCCGCGGCATCGACTTCTACGTGCCGAAGCACGAGGTCGTCTTCAACGCCGTGCTGACCCTCTACTCCCACGGCGAACCCACCGACGTGATCGCCGTCACCGACGAGCTCACGAAGTCGGGCGAGCTGCAGCGGGCCGGCGGGGTCGAATACCTGCACACCCTGACGAGCCTCGTGCCGACCGCGGCGAACGCCGGCTTCTACGCCGAGATCGTGGCCGAGCGCGCGCTGCTCCGCCGGCTCGTCGAGGCCGGCACCCGCATCGTGCAGATGGGCTACGCCGGCGAGGGCGAGGTCGTCGACCTCGTGAACAATGCGCAGGCCGAGATCTACTCGGTCACCGGCTCGGTCGAGACCGAGGACTACGTGCCGCTCTCCGACGCGGTCACGGTCGCGATCGACGAGATCGAGGCGGCGAAGCACACCGACGGCAAGATGACGGGCGTGCCGACCGGCTTCACCGACCTCGACGACCTCACGAACGGCTTCCACCCCGGCCAGATGATCGTCGTCGCCGCCCGTCCCGCGATGGGCAAGTCGACGCTCGCGCTCGACTTCGCGCGCGCGGCATCCATCACGAACGGCCTGCCCTCCGTCTTCTTCTCGCTCGAGATGGGCAAGAGCGAGATCGCCATGCGACTGCTCTCGGCGGAGTCCAACGTGCCGCTGCAGAACATGCGAAAGGGCAGCGTCGACTCCCGCGACTGGACGACGATCGCGTCGACGCGCGGCCGCATCAACGACTCGCCGCTGTACATCGACGACTCCCCCAACATGACGCTCGTCGAGATCCGCGCGAAGTGCCGCCGGCTGAAGCAGCGCGTGGGGCTCAAGCTCGTCGTCATCGACTACCTCCAGCTCATGACGAGCGGCAAGCGCGTCGAGAGCCGCCAACAGGAGGTCTCGGAGTTCTCGCGTGCGCTGAAGCTGCTCGCGAAGGAGCTGCAGGTGCCCGTCATCGCGCTCTCGCAGCTGAACCGTGGTCCCGAGCAGCGCGCCGACAAGATGCCCGCCATCAGCGACCTCCGCGAGTCGGGCTCGATCGAGCAGGATGCCGACATGGTGATCCTGCTGCACCGCGAGTCCGCCTACGAGCGCGACAGCCCCCGCGCCGGCGAGGCCGACCTGATCGTGGCCAAGCACCGTAACGGTCCCACCCGCACGGTGACCGTCGCCTTCCAGGGCCACTTCTCCAAGTTCGCCGACATGGCGCCGATGTAGGGGTTCGCGGCTTCCGAGCGATGCGACCGGCCGCATCCGGCCGCAGCCGATCGGGCATCCGGCGCCGGGTCTCTTCCTGCTCGTAGCGTGCGCCGGATCGAATCGATTCGATAGGATGGCGCGCGGTGACGTCCGAGCGCAGCCCGGGCGTCGCCCGCCTTCCCGCTCGACCCTTCCCGTCCGCCCTCCCACCGTCGAGAGCCCAATGGCCAGAACCCTCACCACCGGCGCCCCCTGGCGCGTCATCCTGCTCTTCGCCGTGCCCCTGCTCATCGGCAACGTGGTGCAGCAGCTCTACCAGGTGGCCGACGCGATCGTCGTCGGCCGGCACCTCGGCATCGCTTCCCTCGCCGCGGTGGGAGCGACGGGGCCGCTCCTCTTCCTGCTGCTCGGCTTCGCGTGGGGCGTCACGAGCGGCTTCGCCATCCCGACCGCCCAGGCCTTCGGTGCCCGCGACCACGAGCGCGTCCGGCGCTCGGTCGCGACCGGCACGCTGCTGACCGGCGGGATGAGCGTGCTCCTCACGGCCGGGGCGCCGCTCATCGCCGGCCCGGCGCTGCAGCTGCTGCAGACCCCTCCCGAGCTCCTGCCGGAGGCGACCGCGTTCACGCAGATCAGCTTCCTCGGGGCATCCGCGGTGATGTTCTTCAACTATCTCTCGGCGATCATCCGCGCGATCGGCGATTCGCGCACGCCCCTCGTCTTCCTCACGCTCTCCTGTCTGCTGAACGTCGGGCTCGTCGTGCTCATGGTCGGCGGCCTCGGCTGGGGCGTCGGCGGCGCCGCGTTCGCGACGGTGGTCGCGCAGGCCGTGTCGGTCGGGCTGTGCCTCGAGTTCGTGCGCCGCCGGGTGCCGGCGCTGCACGTGCGCCGCGCCGACTGGCGGGTCTCGCGCGCGGAGGTGCTCGAGCACCTGCGGGTCGGGCTGCCGATGGGGTTCCAGGCCTCGATCATCGCGATCGGCACCCTCACCGTGCAGGTCGCGCTGAACGAGCTCGGCGCCGACGCGGTCGCGGCGTACACGACGGCCTCCCGGGTCGACTCCCTCGCAGTCGCCTTCCTCGCCTCGCTGGGACTCGCCGCCTCGATGTACACCGCGCAGAACCTCGGCGGTCACCGGCCCGACCGCATCCGCCGCGGCGTGGTGCAGGCGACGTGGCTGGCGGTCGGCACTGCGGTGGTCATCGGCGTGCCGTTCATCCTCTTCGGCGAGCAGCTCGTGCGGCTCTTCGTCGGCGACGGTTCCGACGGGGTGGTCGCCGATGCGGCGCTCATGCTCGAGATCGACGGCTACACCTACGCCTCGCTCGCGGTGCTGTTCGTGCTGCGCGGGGCGCTGCAGGGACTCGGGCACACGTTCGTCCCCACGGCGACCGGGGTGATCGAGCTCGTGATGCGGGTCGGCGCCGCGATCGTACTGGGCGCCGCGTTCGGCTTCGTCGGCGTGGTGTGGAGCAATCCGCTCGCCTGGATCGGCGCCGTCGTGCTGCTGATCCCGGCCTACGTGCGCGAGCACCGGCGGCTCGGGCGGATGCCGGTCGAGCCGCGCACCGCGACGCCGACGACGCCCATCCCGGTCGTGGGCCCCGTCGACGGCTCGATGACGGTCGATGCCGTCGTGACGGGGTCGGTGCCGGCGGTCGAGGAGCCGCGGCCCGCCCGGCGGCGAGGTCGCGCGAATCGCGCGTCCCGCGTGGGCTGAGCGGCGGTTCGTGCGACTCCCCAGCGTGGAGTCGCGCGAACGGATGCTTCGGGGTGCGAGAAGGAGCGAATTGCGCGACGTCGCGCACGGGCACGAGCGCGAGCCCGGACCGGCTGCTGGGACGCGGAGCGCGGATGCCCCGACGGCAACTTGTCCGGTCGGTCGGGACAGCTCGGCCGATCCACCGCAGCGCGCACGGCGGGTCGTGCGCGCGAAATCGCTGTGACCCGGCGTTTTCTCCGAATGTCACGGAACGGTAACGTCGTGAACTTGTCTCTGGTCCGGTACAAGTTCGGCCGGTGAGGATTGAGGCACCCCACCGAAGAAGGCGGAACATGACCAACGCAGACGCGCTCGAGACGCTCCCGGCGCTCGACCGGAGCTCCGAATCACCGATGTGGTTCCAGGTGCTCCGGAGCATCGAGTCCGGGATCTCGACGGGCGTGTGGTCGCACGGCAGCAAGCTGCCGAGCGAGCACGAGCTGCGCGAGCACTACCGGGTGTCGCGGACGACGATCCGGGAGGCGCTCTCGCGGCTCGAGAAGTCGGGCATCATCTCCCGACAGCAGGGGCGCGGCGCGTTCGTCGACACCACGCAGGCGCCGTCGTCCTGGACCCTCGAGAGCGCACCGAGCCTGCTCGGCCAGCTCGCCGACGGCGACCGCAGCGCACTGACCTCGACCGTGCTGCGTTCGGGCGTCGACGTGCTGCCGCCGTGGGCCGCCGCGGTCTTCAAGGGCGACGGGCACGGCTTCGTGCTCGAACGCACCCGCGCGGTCGGCTCGCTCACGGCCGTCCACGTCGTGAACTACATGCCGAAGCGCTTCGCCGCCGTGCTGCCGAGCCTGCGCGACCCGCGGGCCAGCCTCTACGTCGCGGCGGAGCAGGTGCTCGGCACGCGGATCACCCGGATGCACCGCACCATCGAGGCGCACTCGGCCGATCGGGCGCTCGCCCGGCTGCTCGAGATCGAGGAGGGGCATCCGATCGTCGTCGTCGAGGCCGTCGCGTACGACCAGGACGACGAGCCGATCGACTTCTCGCGGGCCTCGGTCCGCACCGATCGCATGCGCGTGACCGTCGACAGCGGCCACAACGCCGCCGGGCTCGACGCGAGATCGACCTCCGGCACCTATCCCGCGCGCTGAGCGCAGCCACCCCGACTCCCCCGAATCCTCCCCCGAACGTCGCGGCACCCCGGTGCCCCCGTTCCCCGACCCCACGCACCCCGCAGGAGACGTCTGTGCCCACTTCGCCCCGAGTCCTCGTCATCGGCGACAGCTACATGTCCGCCGAGGTGTTCGCCGACGCCCTCCGCGGTCGCGTCGACGCCGTCGAGCTCCGCACCATGACGCAGACGGATGCCCCCAGCTGGCCGCTCGACGCGCTGCGCGAGTACGAGGGGGATCCCGCCGAGGTCGACGCCTTCATCGACGGGCACGAGGTGCTCGTCGTGCACGGCGCGCCGATCACGCGGCGGGTGCTGGAGCAGAACCCCTCGGTGCGGATGATCGGCTGCGCCCGGGGCGGGCCCGTCAACATCGACCTCGAGGCGGCCGCCGAGCTCGGCGTGACCGTCGCGACGACGCCGGGCAAGAACGCCGAGGCGGTCGCCGACCTCACGATCGGCTTCATCATCACCGCGTTCCGGAACCTGCGGCCGGCGCTCCAGGACGTGGATGCCGCATCGGCCGAGGGACGCGCGATCGCCGAGTCCGCCTTCGAGGGCGCGCGCTGGTTCGGCAGCGAGCTCCGCGGCGCCCGGCTCGGGCTCATCGGCCTCGGCCACGTCGCCCGCCTCGTGGCCGCCCGGGCGCTCGCGCTCGGCATGACGGTGACGGCCTACGACCCCTTCGTGACCGAGGCGGTCGAGGGCGTGACGCTCGCCCCGAGCCTCGAGACGATGCTCCCCGAGGTGGACGTGCTGAGCATCCACGCCCGCGCCACCGCCGAGAACCGGCATCTCGTCGGCGAGGCGGCGCTCGCGCTGCTGCCGTCGGGCGCCGTCCTCGTGAACACCGCGCGGGAGTCCCTCGTCGATGAGGCGGCACTGCTGTCCGCACTCCGCAGCGGACGGCTCCGCGCCGCGGCGATGGACGTCTGCGAGCCCGACGGGCCCTGGCGCGAGCTCGTCGCGCTGCCCCAGGTGCAGCTGACGCCGCACATCGGCGGGGCGACGTTCGAGACCCTCGCCCGCGGCGCCCGCATGGTCGTCGACCGCGTGGTCGAGCACCTCGAGCGGCCCGACGCCGAGGAGCGGGCCTCATGAGCCGCGACCCCGTCGTGCTCGCGATCGACGCGGGCACCGGCTCGGCCCGGGCGCTCGCGGTCGCGCTCGACGGCACCGTCGTCGCCCGTGCCGGCCGCGAGTGGAGCCACCGCGCGGTCGTCGGCCATCCCGGCGGGACCTCGTTCGACACGGCGGCGAACTGGACGCTCGTCGCCGAGGCCGTGCGCGAGGTCGTCACCGCCCTGGACGGCCGCCAGGTCGCCGCGGTCGCCGCATCGAGCATGCGCGAGGGCTTCGTGCTGTACGACGGCCGGGGCCGCGAGATCTGGGCCTGCCCGAACACCGACGGCCGCGCCCGCGGCCAGGCGCAGCGCCTCGTCGACGAGGGCGCGGCCGACCGCATCTTCGCGCTGGGCGGGGACTGGGTGTCGATCACGGCTCCGGCCCGGCTCCGCTGGATCGCCGAGGAGGCGCCCGAGGTGCTGGCGGAGACGCGCCACCTCGGCATGCTCAGCGACTGGGTGGTCACCCGCCTCACCGGCGAGTTCACGACCGATCCCACCTGCGGCTCGTCGAGCGCCCTCTTCGACCTCTCGGCGCGCAGCTGGTCGACCGAGCTCGCGGGGCTCGTCGGCATCGACCCCGCGATCCTGCCGCCCGTCCTCGAGGGCGGGGAGATCGCCGGCCGCGTCACCGCCGAGGCGGCGGAGGCGACCGGGCTCGCCGCGGGCACCCCCGTCGTGATCGGCGGCGCCGACACCCAGCTCGCCCTGCACGGGATCGGCGCGGTCGCCGGCATCCCGGTCGTCGTCGGCGGGACCTTCTGGCAGACCGCCGCGCTCCTGGACCGTCCGGTCATCGACCCCGAGCGACGCCTCCGCACGCTCTGCCACGTCGAACCCGGCAGCTGGATGGTCGAGGGCATCAGCTTCCTGTCCGGGCTCGCGATGCGCTGGCTCCGCGACGTCTTCTTCGTCGACGCGGTGGCCGCGCGCGGCCCGTCGGGAGCCTTCGACGTCATGGAGGAGCTCGCGGCCGCGGTGCCGCCGGGCTCGAACGGCCTCGTCGCGGTGCTCGCGAACGCCATGCAGACGGACGCCTGGCACCACGCCGCCCCCGCCTTCGTCGGCTTCGACATCAACGACCCGGAACGCTTCGGCCGCGGCGCCTTCGTGCGCTCCGTGGAGGAGGCGGCCGCCTGGGTCGTCCGGGCGCATCTCGCGATCCTCGACGAGCTCACGGCCGGCGGCGCCGGCCGCAGCGGCGAGCTCGTCTTCGCCGGCGGCTCGAGCGGCGGCCGGCTCTGGCCGCAGCTCATCGCGGACGCCACGAACCGCACCGTCGTCACCTCGACCGTCGCCGAGGCGACCTCCTACGGCGCGGCGCGGCTCGCGGCCGCGGCGATCGGCGCCGAGCTGCCGCCCGCGGGCGGCGGCGAACGCCGGCTTGCGCCCGAGGCATCCGCCGTCGCCGCCTCCGACGAGGCGTACCGCCGCTGGCTCGCCGTCTACGACGCGCAGGTCCGCGCCACGGGCGCCGCCGGCATCGACCCCCTGTTCACCCCGCCGGGCGGCCTGGACTACCGGCCCGCCCGACCCACCGACCGAGAGAAGAAGGACACCAATGGCTGACCTCGACGGCAACGTCAACGCGAAGGACTTCGCCCCCACCGTCCCGGCCGCGAGCTTCGGGCACGCGATCAAGGGCGCGGCCGCCTACGACTGGGGCATGCAGCACCGCCTCGGCCGCATCTTCGAGGGCGAGACGGGCCGCACGGTCATGCTCGCCTTCGACCACGGCTACTTCCAGGGCCCCACCTCGGGCCTCGAACGCCTCGACCTGAACATCGCGCCGCTCGCCCCGTACGCCGACGCCCTCATGGGCACCCGCGGCGCGCTGCGCACCTCGTTCCCCGCGACGACGCGCTCCGGCCTCGTACTGCGCGCCTCCGGCGGGCCGTCCATCCTGAAGGACCTCTCCGACGAGCACCCCGCCATGGCGATGCGCGACGCGGTCCGCATCGGCGCCGACGCGGTCGCCGTGCAGGTCTTCATCGGCGGCGAGCACGAGTCCCGCAGCGTGCGGAACCTCACCGGCCTCGTCGACGAGGGCTACGAGGCCGGCATCCCGGTGCTCGGCGTCACGGCCGTCGGCAAGGAGCTCGTGCGCGACGCCCGCTATCTGGGCCTCGCGACGCGCATCATCGCGGAGCTCGGCGCGCAGATCGTGAAGACCTACTACTGCGAGGAGGGCTTCGAGGACGTCGTCGCCGGATGCCCCGTGCCGGTCATCATGGCGGGCGGCAAGAAGCTGCCCGAACTCGACGCCCTCACCATGGCGTCGAACGCCGTGCGGGCGGGCGCGGCCGGCGTCGACATGGGCCGGAACATCTTCCAGAGCGCCGACCCCGCCGCCATGATCCAGGCCGTCCGGGCCGTGGTGCACGACGGCCTCGACCCGGCCGAGGCCCACGAGCGCTACCTCGAGGTGTCGGCCGCACGGCGGGCGGCATGAGCGCCGCGGTCGTTCGCCCCGTGCGGCTCGCCGACGCCGAGCTCCGCTTCGGCGACTGGGGGCCCGGCTACCTGAGCCAGGCCGAGCACGCCGCCTTCGGCACCATCGTGCTGCGGCCCGGCGACGAGTTCGCCAACCACCTGCACGAGCAGCACGAGGAGTCGTTCCTCGCGGTCGAGGGCGAGGCGGAGCTCTGGATCGACCGCGAGGGGCCCGTGCGCCTCGCGGCCGGCGAGTTCGTCAGCTGCCCGCCGAACGTCGAGCACTTCCTGCGCAACACGAGCGGCGCCCCGTTCCGCGCGCTCTTCATCAAGGCCCCCGGCGTCGCCGCCGACAAGGTCGACCGCCCCTGGCGACCCGCGTCGGACGACCGGCCCGCCGGCTGATCCACCGCACCGCATCTCCCCCGACCGTTCCACGAAAGGAATCCGAGCAATGAGCAAGCAACGGAGCTTCTCGACCCGTCCCCCGCGGGCCATCCGAGCCGCGGCCATCGCCACCGCGCTCGTCGTCGCCGGCACCCTCGCCGGCTGCGCGTCCGGCGGCGCCGACGGCGACCGCACCCTGAACGTGCTGATCGCCCAGCCCCAGGAGGGCGCGGGCAAGATCCTCGCCGAGGAGTACGAGAAGGAGACCGGCGTCAAGGTCGAGATCGAGGTCGTGCCCTACGACCAGATCCAGACGAAGGCGATCCTCGACGCGCAGTCGGGCACGAACCACTACGACGCCATCCAGTACTGGTACACCTCGGTCGGCGCGCTCGCCGAGGCCGGCGCGCTCGCGGACCTCACCGAGTGGGCCTCCTCCGACGAGGAGATCGACGAGCCCGACTTCATCCAGAGCATCTTCGGGCCGTACACGCAGTTCGAGGGCAAGACCTACGGGCTGCCGATCGACGGCGACACGCACGTGCTCTTCTACAACACCGCCATCCTGGAGCGGAACGGCGTCGCCGTGCCGACCACCTGGGACGAGTACGTCGCGGCCGCGAAGAAGATCACCGAGGCCGAGAAGGCGGACGGCGTGTACGGCGCCGCGCTGCTCGGCTCGAAGAGCGCCTTCAACATCGGCTCGACGTTCTTCAACCGGCTCGCGACGATGTCGCCCGACCCGATCGACCCGGCGATGCCCGACCTGACGACGGACGCCGCGGTCGCGGCGGCGCAGGCGATGCTGGATGCCTCGCCGTACGCCCTGCCGAGCCCGCTCGAGATCGGCTTCGAGCAGGCGCTGCCGCAGTTCCTCGCCGGCAACGTCGGCATGATCGAGTTCTGGACCGACCTGGGCGTCTTCGCGCAGGACCCGGGCCAGTCGAAGATCGTCGACGGCTGGGGCGTCGCCCCGCTGCCGGTCGGGCCGGAGGGCCACGTCTCCGGCGCGCTGAACGCCGGCTGGGCGATGGGCGTCAGCCCGAACGCCTCCGACGAGGAGCTCGCGAAGGACTTCGTGCGCTTCTCCTCCTCGAAGGCGATGAACGAGCAGCTCATCACGACGACGGGCAGCGGCGTCGACCCCATCCGCACCTCCACGCTCGAGAGCGAGAAGTACCGCGAGTTCGCCCCGCAGGTCGCCGAGGTCTCGGCTCAGGTGCTGCCGGAGGCGCAGTCGTGGCCGACCTCGCCCGCGGCGCCCGAGATGATCTCGGCGCTGAACGACAACCTCGCGCTCATGCTGCAGGGCAACCTCACCGCCGAGCAGGCCATGGCGCAGACCTGGGACGCCTGGCAGAAGCTCTGACCGGCGCGGCCGGCCGGGAGCAGCTCCCGGCCGGCCGATCCGACCCCCGGCCCGTGCGGGCGACCGCCCGGGCAGTTCGAGACAAGGAAGTCCTCATGGCAACGGTGGCCCCGGACACGGCGGCGCTGCGGAAGCCCCGCGGCCGTCGCATCGGCTGGGCGTTCCTCGCCCCCGCGTTCCTCGCGATCGCGATCGTCGCGATCTATCCGCTGGTCTACACGGTCGTGGTGTCGTTCAGCGAGTCGTCGCTCGGCCGGCCGTTCGCCGAGTGGGTGGGGTTCGACAACTTCGCGAAGGTGCTGAGCGACGGGGTGACGGTGCCCTCGCTCGGCCGCTCCCTCGTCTTCGCCATCCCCTCCGCGCTCCTCGCGCTCGCGATCGGCTTCGTCATCGCGCTCTCGCTCGACGTGGCCGTGCGGTCCGGCAAGGTCGTGCGCGTCATCTTCCTGCTGCCGCTGATGACCCCGCCCGTGATGGCCGGCGTCATCTGGAAGCTCATGTTCGCCCCGACCGGCGGCCTCTTCAACAACGTGCTGCAGCTCGTGTCGCCGGGCGCCGACCCGGTGCTCTTCCTCGGCAGCTCGCCCGCGGCGATGATCTCGATCGTCGTGGTCGACGTCTGGCAGTGGGTGCCGTTCTGCGTGCTGCTGCTCTTCGCGGCCCTCCAGACGCTGCCCGGCGAGGTCTTCGAAGCGGCGCAGGTCGACGGCGCCGGCGTGTGGCGCACCTTCCGGCACGTCACCTTCCCGCTCGTGCTGCCGACCCTCGTCACGGTGCTGATGCTGAAGCTCATCGTCTCGTTCAAGGTCTTCGACCTGGTCTTCATCATGACCGGCGGCGGACCTGGCCTCGACACCACCGTGAGCAGTTTCAACATCTACCGCACCGCCCTGCAGCAGTTCGACGTCGGGGCGGCGGCCGCGCAGACGATCGTCTTCCTCGTGCTCGTCACCATCGTGATCGTGCCGCTCTCCTCGTACCGCACCCGACTCCAGAAGGCCGGTGAGTGACCATGTCCACCACCATCGAGCGCGGGCCCGCCGGGCCGGCGGATGCCACCACCACCCGGGCGATGACGGTTCCCGACGGCCGGCCGCCCCGCCTCCGCCGGGCGAGCTCCGCCAGCCGGATCGGGCGGGCGCCGCGCGGCATCCAGGTGCTGAAGTGGGCCGTGATCGTCGTCGCGATCGCGTTCACGCTGCTGCCGATCCTGTACCTCGTGACGATGTCGTTCAAGAGCCCCGACGACATCCTCTCCACCCGCATCCTGCCCTCCCGGATCGCCTGGGAGAACTGGGCCTCGGCCTTCGAGCAGGCGCCGGTGCTCGTCTACCTGCGCAACTCGCTCATCGCGGCGGCCATCGCGGCCGTCGTCGCGCTCGCCGTGGCGATCCCCGCGAACTTCGCGATGGCCAGGCTGCGCACGGGCGGCTCGCGCTCGATGGCGCTCATCGTCTCGGCGTACGTGGCGCCGCCGATCGTCGCGGTCATCCCGCTGTTCATGCTCGTCCGCACCGCCGGGCTCATGGACAACGTGGTCGGACTCGGACTCATCGAGGGGCTCATGGTGACGCCGGTCGCGGTGTGGCTCCTCGACGGCTTCTTCCGCGGCATCCCGGAGGAGATCGACGAGGCGGCGCAGATCGACGGCTGCGGGCCGGTGCGCACGCTGGTGCGGATCGTGCTGCCCCTCGTCGCGCCCGGGGTGGTGGCGGTCGCGATCATCGCGTTCATCCTCGTCTACAACGACTTCCTCATCCCGTTGATGCTCACGCAGAGCACGGCCTCGCAGACGCTGCCGGTGGGCATCGCGCTCATGCAGGGCGGACGCGAGGTCATGTTCGGGCAGATGGCCGCGGCGTCGCTCACCGGCATGATCCCGGTGTACCTGCTGGCGCTCTTCCTGCAGCGCTGGCTCGTCGGCGGGCTCACCCAGGGCAGCATCAAGTAGGCCTCGGCTGCTGCGCATCACCTCGTCGGCTCTTCCCCGCCGCGCCCGCGGTTGTCCCGCGCGCGCCTCGGGCGTATGATCACTGCGCGATAACCGAATGGCACGTTCGATTATCGAACGAGGGTGGATGGCGAGACGCGAGCCGCCCTCGGACGGGCCGCCGCAGCGGCGGCCCATCACGACGAGGTGAGGAGCCCCCGTGCAGTTCCACGACCAGGGATACGTCTCGGGCGACCCGCGCGTCCAGCCCGCCGCCGGCATCGGCCTCGACCGGCCCGACGAACTGCCCGACGAGATGGACGTGCTCATCGTCGGCTCCGGCCCGGCCGGCATGCTGCTCTCCGCGCAGCTGTCCCAGTACCCGGGCGTCGTCACCCGGATGATCGAGCGCCGCGACGGCCGCCTCGTGCTCGGGCAGGCCGACGGCATCCAGCCCCGTAGCGTCGAGACCTTCCAGGCCTTCGGCTTCGCCGAGCGCATCATCGCCGAGGCGTACAACATCGGCTACATGAACTTCTGGGGGCCGGACCCGGAGGACCCGGCGCGGATCGTGCGCACCTCGCGCACCGAGGACTACGGCTACAAGATCAGCGAGTTCCCGCACCTCATCGTGAACCAGGCGCGCGTGCTCGACTACTTCGCCGAGGCCGCCGCGAACGGCCCCGGCCGGATGAAGCCCGACTACGGCATCGAGTTCCTCGGCCTCACCGTGCACCCGGAGGGCTCCGCGGAGGCCGGCGACCACCCCGTCGAGGTGCGCGTGCGCCACACCGCGGGCGAGCGCGCCGGCGAGGAGCGCACCGTTCGCGCCAAGTACGTCGCCGGCTGCGACGGCGCCCGCAGCGGCGTGCGCGAGGCCATCGGACGCAAGCACCTCGGCGGCATCTCGGCGCACGCCTGGGGCGTCATGGACGTCGTCGTGAACACCGACTTCCCCGACTGGCGCACGAAGTGCGCGATCAACTCCTCGGCGGGCAACATCCTGCACATCCCGCGCGAGGGCGGCTACCTCTGCCGCATGTACATCGACCTCGGCGAGGTCTCGGCCGACGACAACCACGAGGTGCGCAAGACGCCCATCGAGGCGATCGTCGCGAAGGCGAACGACATCCTCCACCCCTTCTCGATCGACGTGCGCGAGGTCGCCTGGTTCAGCGTCTACGAGGTGGGTCACCGAGTCACCGACCACTTCGACGACCGCGAGGAGGGGACGGATGCCTCCCCCCGCGTGTTCCTCACGGGCGACGCCTGCCACACGCACAGCGCGAAGGCCGGTCAGGGCATGAACGTCTCGATGCAGGACGGCTTCAACCTCGGCTGGAAGCTCGGTTCCGTCGTCGCCGGCCTCGCCCCCGCCGAGCTGCTCGCCACCTACTCGGCCGAGCGCCAGCCGGTGGCCCAGCAGCTCATCGACTTCGACCGCGAATGGTCCTCGCTCATGGCGCGCAAGCCGGAGGAGATCTCCGACCCGCAGGAGCTCGCGAACTACTACCTCGGCACCGCCGAGTTCCCCTCGGGGTTCATGACCGAGTACGGTCCCTCGGCGATCGTCGGCGGCGCCGACCACCAGGGGCTCGCCACCGGCTTCCCGATCGGCAAGCGGTTCAAGTCCTCGGAGGTGTCGATGGTGTGCGACGGAAACGTCGTGCACCTCGGGCACCACGCGAAGGCCGACGGCCGCTGGCGCATCTACGCCTTCGCCGACGCGCCCGCCGCCGGGGAGGCATCCGCGCTCGCGTCGTGGGCCGAGTGGATGGCGTCGCCGGCGTCGCCGCTCGCGCGGTTCACGCCGGAGGGCGCCGACGTCGACGCGGTGTTCGACGTGAAGGTGATCCACCAGCAGCCGCACGAGGGCGTCGACATCATGGCGGTACCCGAGGTGTTCCGCCCGAAGACCGGCCCGCTCGGCCTGATGGACTGGGAGAAGGTCTTCGCCGCAGCCCCGAGCGCGTGGTGCCCGACCGACATCTTCGAGGAGCGCGGCATCTCCCGCGACGGCGCGGTCGTCGTCGTGCGCCCCGACCAGTACGTCGCGCACGTGCTGCCGCTCACCGCGACCGCCGAGCTCGCGGCGTTCTTCGAGGGCGCCCTGCGGCCGCAACGGTAGGCATTGGTTCCCTGAGCTCGTCGAAGGGGGTGGTTCCCTGAGCTCGTCGAAGGGAATCCGGAACGAGTTCCCTTCGACCGGCTCAGGGAACCAGGACACGCTCCCTTCGACCGGCTCAGGGAACCGGGCGGCTCACGCGCCGGAGGCGCGCTGCAGCCGGGCGGCCGCCTCCTGCAGGCGCTCGGCGAGCTCGGCCTCCGGCCGCGGGAACGAGACGTGGATGACCGCGATCGACGCCGGCGGCTGTCCGGGCAGGCTGAGCGGCACCGCGACCGAGCGCAGCGAGGGCACGACCTCGTCGTGACTCACCGTGTATCCGCGCAGGCGGCTCTCGACGACCTCGGCGCGGAGCTCCTCCGGCACGTCGGCGGGCCAGCTGCGCTCGGGCAGGCCGAGCAGGATCGCCTTGCCGGGTCCGCCGCGGGTGATCGGATGCCGGTGCCCCGGCCGGTACGACACCGCGGCCGTGCGCCGGGGCGAGGCGCTGACGAGTGTGACGGCCTCGTCGCCGTCGAGCAGCACCGCGAGCAGGCAGGTCATGCCGAGCTCCTCGGCCACCTCGGCGAGTTCGGGGAGTGCGAGCTGCTGGAGGTCGCGCTGCACGCCGGCGGCGAGGGCGGCGAGGCCGGCACCGAGCAGCAGCCGCCCGGCCGCGTCGCGGGCGACGAGCCCGTGGTCCTCGAGGGTGCGCAGCAAGCGGTACGCCACCGAGCGGTGCACGCCGAGCGCGGCGGCGACCTCGTCGATGGTCAGCGGGCGCTCGGCGTCCGCCAGCACCTCGAGCACCCGGATGCCTCGACTCAGCGTCTGCGATCCGGCGGCGTTCGCCGGGGCATCCTTGGCCACCTGGACCGCCTTTCCCGGCGGCATCCGCCGCGCGTTCTCGTCCGATACTAGAACGCCGTGACCGGAGTGCGGACGCGTGGGTGGGTGGCAGCGAACGCCGCGGCTCAGCCCCTTCTCCGGCGAACGAGTCGCCGCAGCCAGGCGCGGACGGGTCGCCGTCGCACGGACATCCGGATCGGGACGGGCGTGCCTTGGGCTTGCTCTGCGGCCTGGCGTGCCCGGACCTCGGCCTCGGCGAGATACCCGCCACCTTGGAGCGAAGTGAACATGTCGCCTCAGTTCATCGCCGGCTGAGCCGCGGCTGGCTCTGCCCCGTCACCGTCGCGGCCGTTTGAAAGTGTGCGTTCATGTCGTTCTTCTCCGAAGGAATCGGACCCTGCTGCCGGAGCCGCGACGGGGTCGCTGGTCGTCTCCAGGCGGTCGAAGAACCGGAGCAGGCAAACGCACGATCTGCCTTGGGAACGCACTCTACGACCCGTTTCTCTCATCGACAAGAGCGGAGCGCGCGTGACCACGCGCACCCCGCCGCCGAAGTTCCGCCCGGGGAAAGAACCGCGAATCCTTCATCTTCGGCGCGCGTGAAATCGCGGCATCCTCACCTCACGGGGCCATACGCTGGCCGCAGGCTCCACCCGAGCCACTGGCGCTTCCGCAGAATGGAATGTAACTTTCACACTGAGGAAGAAGCGTCCTCTAGAGTAGGGCCAGCCACGCTGCAGCGCCGCCGTCCCGTCCGATCCGGGCGGGACCGCGCCGCGCCCCCGCAGCTCGCGGTCCGGCAGTGCGCGGACGCGTCGATGAAGACGAAGTGCAGAGGAGAACCGAATGACCCGAATCGGGGTCGTCACCGAGCAACCGCCGGAGACGAGGGTCGCCGCCACGCCGGCGACCGTGAAGCAGCTGATCGGACTGGGCTACGAGGTCGCCGTCGAGGCCGGCGCAGGCGAGGCATCCGCGTTCCTCGACGAGGCCTACCGCGACGCCGGAGCGGCCATCGTCACCGGAGCGGACGCGCTCGCGAGCGAGATCGTGCTCAAGGTGAACGCGCCCACGGACGCGGAGGTCGCGGCGCTCCGGCCCGGCACCACGGTCATCGGCCTGCTCGCCCCGGCCTTCAGCGCCGAGCTCCTCGAGCGGCTCGGCGCCGCGGGCGTGACCGCGATCGCGATGGACGCCGTGCCGCGCATCTCGCGGGCGCAGTCGATGGACGTGCTGAGCTCCATGGCGAACATCGCCGGCTACCGCGCCGTCGTCGAGGCGGCCCACGAGTTCGGGCGCTTCTTCACCGGACAGGTCACCGCCGCCGGCAAGGTGCCGCCCGCGAAGGTGCTCGTCGCGGGCGCCGGCGTCGCCGGACTCGCGGCGATCGGCGCGGCATCCAGCCTCGGCGCCATCGTGCGCGCCACCGACCCGCGACCCGAGGTCGCCGACCAGGTGAAGTCGATCGGCGGCGAGTACCTGAAGGTCGAGGTCGAGGTCGAGCAGTCCACCGACGGCTACGCGAAGGCGACGAGCGAGGCCTACGACCGCCGCGCCGCGGAGATCTACTCCGAGCAGGCCGCCGACGTCGACATCGTGATCACGACCGCGCTCATCCCGGGACGCCCGGCGCCGAAGCTCATCACGGCGGCCGACGTCGCGAGCATGCGCTCGGGCAGCGTCATCGTCGACATGGCCGCGGGCATGGGCGGCAACGTCGAGGGCTCCGTCGCCGGCGAGCGCATCGTCACGCCGAACGGCGTCGTCATCCTCGGCTACACCGACCTCGCCTCGCGCCTGCCCACCCAGGCCTCGCAGCTCTACGGCACGAACATCGTGAACCTCGTGAAGCTGCTCACGCCCGGCAAGGACGGCGAGCTCGTGCTCGACTTCGAGGACGTCGTGCAGCGCGCGGTGACCGTCGCCCGCGACGGCGAGGTCACCTGGCCGCCGCCGCCCGTGCAGGTGTCGGCCGCCCCCGCGGCCGCCGCCGCGACGCCCGCGGCGGAGCCCACCGCTCCGAAGGCGCCGATGTCCGCCGCGAAGAAGGCGCTCCTCGTCGCCGTCGGCGTCGCGGCGCTCTTCCTCGTGAACGCAGTCGCCCCGCCGCCGCTGCCCCAGCACTTCACCGTGCTGATGCTCGCGGTCGTCGTCGGCTTCTACGTCATCGGCAAGGTGGCGCACGCGCTGCACACGCCGCTCATGAGCGTGACGAACGCGATCTCCGGCATCATCGTCGTCGGTGCCATGGTGCAGATCACGAGCGGCGTGCTCGCCGTGCAGATCCTCGCCGCCGTCGCCGTGCTGCTCGCGAGCATCAACATCTTCGGCGGGTTCGCGGTGACCCGCCGCATGCTCGCCATGTTCTCGGCCGGCGCCCCCGCGAAGGGCGCGTCGAGCGCGCCCGCGGGCGAGCGCATCGGCACCGACGGAAAGGCCGGTGCCTGACATGACCGAGCTCACCACCCTCACCGTCGCCGGCTCCGTCGCCGGCGCGGCGTACCTCGTCGCCGCCCTGCTGTTCATCCTCAGCCTGGCGGGCCTCAGCAAGCATGAAACCGCCCGAGCCGGTGTCGGCTACGGCATCGCCGGCATGGCCATCGCGCTCGTCGCGACGGTCTGGGCGACCCTGGCCGGCGCGTGGGGCAGCGCCTCCGTGACCACGGGGCTCGTCCTGCTCGTCATCGCCGTACTCGTCGGCGGGGCGATCGGGCTCTGGCGGGCCCGCGTGGTCGAGATGACCGGCATGCCCGAGCTCATCGCGCTGCTGCACAGCTTCGTCGGCCTCGCCGCCGTGCTCGTCGGCTGGAACGGCGCGCTCGAGGAGACCGCGATGTCGGGCGCCCTGCTCGACATCCACCACGCCGAGGTCTTCATCGGCGTCTTCATCGGCGCCGTCACCTTCACCGGCTCGATCGTCGCGTTCCTGAAGCTCTCGGCGCGGATGAAGTCGGCGCCGCTCATGCTGCCGGGCAAGAACGCGCTCAACCTGGGGGCGCTCGTCGCCTTCGTCGGGCTC
Source organism: Agromyces mediolanus (assembly GCF_044917495.1). GTDB lineage: Bacteria > Actinomycetota > Actinomycetes > Actinomycetales > Microbacteriaceae > Agromyces > Agromyces mediolanus_B. The sequence continues at coordinate 157,845 of NZ_JAVSSI010000004.1, forward strand.
ACGGTCTGGTACGTCATCACGCCGGAGCTGTGGCTCCTCGTCGTCGTGACCGTGCTCGCGCTGCTCCTCGGCTGGCACCTCGTCGCCTCGATCGGCGGCGGCGACATGCCCGTCGTCATCTCGATGCTGAACAGCTACTCCGGCTGGGCGGCGGCCGCGGCCGGCTTCCTGCTGAACAACGACCTGCTCATCATCACCGGTGCGCTCGTCGGCTCCTCGGGCGCCTACCTCTCCTACATCATGTGCAAGGCGATGAACCGCTCGTTCATCTCGGTCATCGCCGGCGGCTTCGGCATCGCGGCGCCGACCTCGAGCGGCGAGGTCGAGGGCGAGGTGCGCGAGCTCGATGCGGAGGCGGCGGCGGCGCTGCTGCGGGATGCCTCGAGCGTCGTCATCACCCCCGGCTACGGCATGGCGGTCGCCCAGGCGCAGTACCCCGTCGCGGAGCTCACCAGCCGGCTGCGCGAGCGCGGGGTGCGGGTGCGCTTCGGCATCCACCCCGTCGCCGGCCGCCTGCCCGGGCACATGAACGTGCTGCTCGCGGAGGCGAAGGTGCCGTACGACATCGTCGAGGAGATGGACGAGATCAACGACGAGCTCGCCGAGACCGACGTGGTGCTCGTGATCGGCGCGAACGACACCGTGAACCCCGCGGCCGCGCAGGATCCGGGCAGCCCGATCGCCGGGATGCCGGTGCTGCGCGTATGGGAGGCGGGCAACGTGGTCGTCTTCAAGCGCTCCATGTCTGCCGGCTACGCGGGCGTCGCGAACCCGCTGTTCACCAGGGAGAACACCCAGATGCTGTTCGGCGACGCCAAGCAGCGCGTCGAGGACATCCTCCGGGCGCTGTAGCGCACCCGCCGCGGGATGCCCCGGGCCGGACCGGTCCGGGGCATCGCCGCGACGTCAGCGGGTCGGCAACCTTCACCCCCGATCTTCCTTAGTGAATGTTCTGGCGCGCCTGACCCGCATCGCCCGCCCGGGGCATCGCCGCAGCGCAGGCCGCCGGCGTACGCCGAATCCCCAGTTCGACGGCGCGTAGGATGGACGGGTACCCCGGCAGCGACGGGGCACCCATCGACAGCGAAAGAGGTCGCCGTGACCGCCGCATCCGCGCGCGCCCAGGACTGGGCGGTGCCCGTCGTCCGCGGTGCGATCGCCCTCGCCGCCACGGCGGCCATCACATTCTCGCAGGACCACTCCCCCGCGCTCGGCCTGCTCGTCTTCGGCATCTGGGCCGTCGTCGTGGGCGTCGTCGTCGGCGCCCTGAGCCTGCGCTTCGTCGCCGACCGCACCACGCGCGCCATCACGCTGATCTCCGCGATCGTCACGGCCGTCGCGGGTCTGCTCGCGCTGACCGTGCCGGGCGGCGGACTGCCGTTCTTCCTGTACCTCGTGAGCGCCTGGGCGGCGATCACCGGATTCCTCGAGCTCTACCTCGGCCTGCGCGGGCGCGGCCGGGATGCCGGTGCGCGCGACCGCCTCGCGGCGGGCGTGTTCACCGCGGTGCTCGCGGTGCTGTTCGTGCTGCTGCCGCCCGACTCGGTGACCGCGGTCGGCTTCTTCGGCGCGTACCTCGCGATCCTCGGCGTCTACCTCGTCATCGGCGGGCTGTCGCAGAAGTGGGCCGGCGCCCCCGGCCGCGGCGAGGCCCCGGCGGCCGGTGCCGCCACCCCCGGATCGGAGCAGTCGTGACCAACGAGAACCCGGGCCAGCCGCCCCGCGAGCCCTACCAGCCGAGCCGCCGCGAGCTGCTCCGCCCGGCCGAGTACGTCGGCGGCGCCGCGATCGCCGCGATCTTCGTCGGCGTCGTCGTGCTCATCGCGACGCGCGACTGGATGCTCACGCTCATCGGCACCGGCGGCGTCTTCATCATCGTGCTGATGGTGCTCGCGCTGCTGCAGATGGCGCTGAAGCCGGATGCCTTCGAGCAGGCCGAGCTCGCGGAGTCGACCGGACACGGTGCCGGCCCCGGCGCGCCGGCCGCGCCCGGCGCGCCTGTTGCGGGGGACGACGCCCCCGCCGCTGGTTCCGCTCCGGGAGACGACGAGCCGACGAGCGCCGCGAACTAGTGAGGAGCCGCCGCTGCGCGGCACTGCACTTCTGCGTTTGTCTGGCTACTCGGCCGATGATCGCTCACCGGGCCCAAATTCCGGGCTTTCGCGGCGTATCCTCCCTCGGTTGCAAGTTCCCTCAGCCAGGTATTCCACGACCCTCCGCTCCGGCCCTCCCGGTCGCTATCGACTACGCTCGCCCGAAGGCAAACACGCACGGTTGACCACGTCGGAGAGGGCACAGGCAACCGGCGCCATCGCCCGTCCGGGTCACTGAAGCCGCTGACGAAGGAGACTTGCTCGCGTCGCGGTCGGTGGTATACCATGCCGCCATGAAGGCGGGTCGCATGCAGGTGGCGCTGGCCCTCGTGGTGACGTTTGCTGTAGCGGTTCCTACATTGGCGGGAACGGGATTCGCGGCAGAGGCTCACGATATTCGGTATGGGTACTGGAATTGCGATCAAGCCTCAAAGCTTGTGAATGGCCCGGTCCGAGCTGGCTATCTCTCGGAGCTCCCGGTGGATGGATACGGTGACAATGCAACCAATAGCTTTCGGGACCGCGCGCGCGACGCAATTGGCCCGGAACCGTCTACATCGATTTGAACGTCCGAACCGATTGGTTCACCCAAGGTGACAACCGGCGTGCCTGGTGGGAAGGGTGCCCGTCTCGTGCCACAGACGCTTCGTACACCTGCACGAAGCGTCTTGATGCAGGCTCAGTGATGACCCATGAAGTCGGGCACGCGATAGGGCTTGGGCATCCGCGTCAGGTCGACGCCCACATCGGATCAGGAAACAACACTCTCACACTGGCAGATTGTTCTGATCCGTTCGACCAGGCAACCATGTGTCAGGCTGGCGATGCGTCGCCCTCCTTCTACAGGACGCATCGGCGCACACTCCATATCTGGGATGTGACCAGTATTGCCTTCGCGTACTAGAGGAAGAGGAGTCATGGTGCGTCAGCCGAGAGCCATGCTTCGAATGGCAGTGGTCGGTCTCGTTGCGTTGGCGATGACCGCGTGTGCCACCCGCTCGGGTGAGACACCTGGTTCTGGGGCCGGTGAGCCACCGGAGTCGGGATGCGCTTCCACCATGTATTACGAGTCGGAGGTCGCCCTTCCGACGCGCGAAGAAGCGATCATAACGATGGTTGATTCGATCCGCGACTACTTGGCTCGAGGAGGTGAGGCCAGTGCTGATCCGGAGTACCCGCCGGAAGACACGCTGCTCACTCTGGAAGCTGCCCTGGCCGTTCTACCGGAATCAGAACGCGCGATCGGCGCCGACGGCGAGACCAATGACGTGCTCGTCATCGACGCGATCGACAAGACAGGAGTCGACCTCGGCGATGTGATTGTCGAGCGCATGGGCGACGGTTTCGTCGTGAGCACGGTCGCCGTTACACACAACACTTCGGGAAAGAACATCCGCTGCGAATGATGACTACTGGCGGATGCCGCGACGGAAACGCGGGAACCTAAGCCGCCATGGCGCGCCCAATCGGGCATCCGCGGCAGCGTAGTCGGCGCTGATCGCCCGCGATCCTGCCCGACGCGTTGGGGTGTGCAACTGATGGAGACCTATGACAGCGGGTCTGGTGCCTTCTGTTTGAGTCGTTCATAGGGGGGGGGTCTGGCCCACCGAGGGCGCCGTGTAGTCGATCGTCGTTGTAGTGGTCTTCCTATCCCACCCCTCCGCGGACTCCATCAGGATTCGCGCCGACTTCCACGGATTCCGCGCCGCCGGGCGGAGCGCAGGCACAGCTCGGCGGCCCATGATTGGGAGCATCCCCCGACCGGTGAGCTGCGAAGGAGCAACGTGACCGCGACCACACGGGCGATCCATCTGGGTCGTCAGGAGAAGCCGAAGCGCGGCTCGCTTCTGCTGCTCATCCCCGGGATCGCCTCGGTGGTGCTCCTCGGCGTCCTGCCGCTGTTCATCGTGGCGCGCAACAGCTTCGCCGTCGCCGACGACTACGGCGGCATCACGGGCGGGTTCACGCTCGAGCACTACGCCAAGCTGCTCGACCCGGTCTACTCGAAGACGCTGCTCTTCTCGCTCGGCCTCGGACTCCTGAACACCGTCGTCTGCCTCGTCATCGGCTACCTCACCTCGTACTACATCGTGTCGCGGCCGACGAACCGGCAGGGTTTCCTGCTGCTGCTCGTCATCATCCCGTTCTGGACCGACTTCCTCGTGCGCACCTTCGCCTGGATCACGATCCTCGGCTCGGGCGGCCCCATCGCCGGGATCCTCGGCATCTTCGGCATCGCCGGCTTCTCGGTGATCCCGAGCAACCTCGCCGTCATCCTCGGCCTGCTGTACTCGTTCCTGCCGACCGCGATCTTCCCGATCTACGCCTCCATGCGCTCGATCGACCCCTCGCTGAAGGAGGCCGCCACCGACCTCGGCGCGAGCTGGTGGGGCGTGCACCGCCGGGTCATCCTGCCGCTGTCCCGGCCCGGCATCCTCGGCGCCGCCCTGCTGACCTTCATCCCCACGATGGGCGTCTTCGTCATCCCCGTGCTCCTCGGCGGCGGCAAGGACCCGCTCGTCGGCAACCTGATCGTGACCCTCTACACCGAGTTCCGGAACCAGCCGATGGGCGCCGCCGTCTCGATGGTGCTGCTCGTGCTGATGCTCGCCTCGATGGCGCTCGTCGGGCTCGCGCTGAAGCGCTCGTCGACGAAGAGCTCCGCGAAGAAGAAGACGGAGGCCTGAGCATGGACCGGATCGTGAACGGCATCGCCCGGGGCGTGTTCGTCTTCCTCTACATCCCGATCATCGCGGTGATCGTCTACTCCTTCAACGCGGCCGGCACGAACACCCGCTTCGACGGGCTCACGCTGCAGTGGTACGTCGAGCTGTTCCAGGATGCCTCGCTCATGCAGACCCTGCGGACGAGCGCCCTCGTCGCCGTCATCACTGCGACAGTCGCGACGATCATCGGCATCATGTTCGCCCTCGGGCTCGCCCGCTACCGGGGCCGGGGCCGCGGGGTGATGCTGGCGCTCATCGCGCTGCCGCTCATCGTGCCCGAGATCGTGCTCGGCGTCGCGCTGCTCAGCGTCTTCAGCACGACGAAGGTGCCGCTCGGCGTCCTCACCCTCGTGCTCGGCCACCTCATCGTCTCGCTGCCGCTCGCGACGCTCGTGCTGATGAGCTCCGCCGCGATGCTCGACCCGAGCCTGCCCGAGGCGGCGACCGACCTCGGCTGCACGCCGTGGCAGACCTTCACCCGGGTCTACTTCCCGCTCCTGCGCCCCGCCGTGGTCGCCGCCTGGCTGCTGAGCTTCACCACCTCGTTCAGCAACATCGTGATGTCGACGTTCCTGAGCGGCGTCGGATCGACGACGCTGCCGCTGAAGATCTACTCCAGCCTGAAGACCGGCCTCACGCCGAGCATCAACGCCCTCGGCGCGCTGCTCATCCTCCTCACCCTCGTCATCGTGCTCCTCGTCGGCGTCAGCCAGATGCGGCGCATCCTCGTCGAGTCCCGCACCTGACCGGCATCCCGGTCACGAACCGCACCACCAGCACCACCGCAGCACGCACCACCAGCACCTCGCAGTCCCTGCCTCACCATCCCCCATCGAAAGGACCCCCGTCATGAAGAAGCTGATCTTCGCCAGCGTCGGCGTCGTCGCCGCCCTGGCGCTCTCCTCCTGCAGCGGAACGGGCGGCGACGCCGGCCCCTCCACCGAGCTGAACGTCTACGCCTGGGCGGACGAGATCCCCCAGACCGTCTTCGACGCCTTCACCGAGGAGACGGGCATCGCGGTCAACGTCGACAACTTCGACAGCAACGAGACGATGATCTCGAAGCTCGCCGCGGGCAACTCCGGCTACGACATCGTCGAGCCGAGCCAGTACGCGGTGCAGCAGCTCGTCGGGCAGGAGCTCCTCGAGCCCCTCGACAAGTCGAAGATCGAGGGCATCGACAACCTCGCCCCGAAGTTCGCCGACCCGAGCTACGACCCCGGCCTGCAGTACTCCGTGCCGTGGGTGTGGGGCACCACCGGCATCCTCTACAACGCCGCCTGCACCGGCGGCGAGGAGATCACGAGCTGGACCTCCCTCTTCGACCCGAAGTGGAAGGGCAAGGTCAACATGCTCGACAACATGCTCGCCGCGTACATCGCCGGCCTGCAGGTGAACGGCTACGGCGCCGACAGCACCGACGAGGCCGAGATCGCCAAGGCGACCGAGTCGCTCATCGAGCAGAAGCCGCTCCTCTCGGGCTACAACTCGACCAACTACGGCGAGCTCGTCGCGAGCGGCGACGTCTGCATCTCCGAGGCGTGGGGCGGCACCAGCACGGCGAAGATCGTCGAGCAGAACCCCGACGTGCACTACGTGCTCCCCGAGGAGGGCGGCAGCCTCTGGGTCGACGGCCTGTCGATCGCGAAGGGCGCCCCGCACCAGGACGCCGCGTACGAGTTCATCAACTTCCTGCTCCGTCCCGAGATCGCCGCGATGGCGACGAACGACGGCGGCCTCGCGAGCGCGAACGCCGCGGCGCAGGAGCACGTCACCGACCAGGGCCTGCTCAGCAACGCGGCCGTCTACGCCTCCGACGAGCAGGTCGCGAACGCCGACTTCATCGTCGACCCGGGCAAGGCCATGCGCTTCTACCAGGACGGCTGGACCCGCGTGAAGGCCTCCTGACCCGGGCCCTCCCTGTCCGCCACGAACAGCAGATCGAGATCATGACGACGCAGACCACTTCAGCAGCGGCAGCCACCGCCGTGCCGACGACGACCCCGGCCGTCGAGATCCAGGGGCTCTCGAAGGAGTTCGCCGGGCACCTCGCGGTGCACCCGCTCGACCTCGAGATCCGCGAGAACGAATTCTTCTCCATCCTCGGACCGTCCGGATGCGGCAAGACGACGCTGATGCGGATGATCACGGGCTTCGAGACCCCGAGCTCGGGCCGGGTCCGGCTCGGCGGCGTCGACGTCACCGACGTGCCGACGCGGAACCGCGATCTCAACATGCTGTTCCAGAGCTACGCGCTCTTCCCCCACCTCACGGTGTTCGAGAACGTCGCGTTCGAGCTCCGGGTGCGGCGGGTCGCCAAGGCAGAGGCGAACCGCCGCACCAGGGAGGCGCTCGAGCTCGTGAAGCTCGGCCACCTCGGCGACCGCAAGCCCGACCAGCTCTCGGGCGGGCAGCGCCAGCGCGTGGCGCTCGCCCGGGCGGTGGTCTCCGGACCGAAGGTCGTCCTCCTCGACGAGCCGCTCGGCGCGCTCGACCAGCAGCTCCGCAAGGAGATGCAGTACGAGCTGAAGCGGATGCAGCGCGAGGTTGGCATCACGTTCATCTACGTGACGCACGACCAGGAGGAGGCGCTCACGATGTCCGACCGCATCGCGGTCATGTCGGAGGGCGTCGTGCAGCAGGTCGCCGGACCGGAGGACATCTACAACCGGCCGGAGACCCGCTTCGTCGCCGGCTTCATCGGCAGCTGCAACCTGCTCGACGTCCAGGCGCCCGCCGGCGCCGAGGGCGAGGAGGTCTCGGTCGAGGTGCCGGGCGTCGGCGCCGTGCGCGGCGTGCTCGGCGAGACCGTGCCCGGCCCGCGGGCGGGCACGCTGCTCCTCCGCCCCGAGCGCATCGAGGTGCGCCGCGAGGACGGGGCGGGCGACGCCGCGGGCGCCGGCGTGGTGGGCGTCGCGGAGACGCTCACCTTCCTCGGCGAGGAGTGGCACCTCCACCTCCGGGTCGGGGAGCACCTCGTGCGCACCTCCGTCTCCAGCCTCGTCAAGGAGCGCGACCTGCCCGGCCTCGCCGCCGGCGACCGCCTCCGCCTCTCCTGGCGCCCGCAGGACGCCCGCATCGTCGTCCGCTGAGCCGGACCCCGCTGAGCGGGCCGTCCGCTGAGCGGGACCGACGCCACACCCACCGACCCTTCACACGAACGGAGCCACGCGATGAGAGTCGCCGTCGCCCAGACCTCCCCCGGCATCGACGCCGAGGCGAACTTCGCCACCATCCGACGGTTCACGGCCGAGGCCGCCGAGCGCGGCGCGCGCCTCGTCGTCTTCCCCGAGGAGGCGATGCTCCTCGCCGAGGACGAGGTGAAGCCGCGCTTCGACGAGATCCTCCCCGTCGTCTGGCCGCGCTTCGAGGCGCTCGTCGCCGAGCTCGCCCGCGAGCACGGCATCGCGATCATCGCCGCGGGCTACGAGCCGAACCCCGACGGCCGCCCCTTCAACACGATGCTCGCGGTGGATGCCTCGGGCGCCGAGCTCGCCAGGTACCACAAGCTGCACACCTACGACGCCTTCGCCTACCAGGAGTCGGCGTACGTCACCCGCGGCGCCGAGCTGCCGCCCGTGATCGAGCTCGACGGCGTCCGCATCGGACTCGCCAACTGCTACGACGTGCGCTTCCCGGAGCTGTTCCGCAGCCTCGCCGACCGCGGCGTCGACGTCATCGCCCTGTCGGCGGCCTGGGTGTCGGGCAAGGGCAAGGAGGAGCACTGGTCGGTGCTCACCCAGGCCCGCGCGATCGAGAACGTGAGCTGGCTGCTCGCCTCGGCGACGGTCGGCCCCGACTCGGCCGGCCTCAGCCGCGTCATCGACCCGCTCGGCGTCGTCGTCGCCGGGCTCAACGCCCACGACGAGGGGCTCGTCGTCGCCGAGCTCGACCTCGAGCGCTCCGCCCGGGCCCGCACCATGCTGCCCGCGCTCGACAACCGCCGCATCGAGCTCGACTACCACCTGGCCTGAGCCGTTCGCCGGCGCATCGGACGGCGCCGGCCCCGACGCATCCGACCCACCCAGAAAGAGGACCATGTTCTTCCACACCGGGACCGCCCCCGCACCGCTGTCGCAGCCGCTTCGCGAGAAGCTCGAGCGGCTGAGCTTCCCCACCCTCGGCCACTACCTCGAGGAGGGCTTCGTCGACCCCGAGGTGCGCCGCGTCGTCGCCGCCGGCGGGCGGGTGATCGGCACCGCCTTCACCGTGCGCACCACCGCGAGCGACTCCACCGCGCTGCACCACGCCGCGGGGCTCATCGGCGTGGGCCAGGTGCTCGTCCTCGACACCGGCGGCGACCGCAGGCACGCGCCGCTCGGCGAGGTCGTCGCGGCCCAGCTCGTCGCGCGCGGCGCCGCGGGCGCCGTCGTGGACGGCGTCGTCACCGACGTCGACGAGATCGCCGAGCTCGGGCTCACCGTGCACGCCCGCGGCACGAGCATGCTCACCACGAAGCTGCACGGCATCGACGCGGGCGGCGTGAACGTGCCCGTCACGTGCGGCGGCGCGGTCGTGCACCCCGGCGACGTCGTGCTCGCCGACGCGAACGGCGTGCTCGTCGTGCCGGTCGAGGTGCTCGAGCGCCTCGTCGACCTCGCCCTCGACGACGACGCCGAGGAGCCCGACCTCATCGCCGACCTCCGCCGGGGCGAGCCGCTCGGCTCCCTGACCGGCGCGAGCGACACCGTCGCCGAGCTCCTGGCGCGCACCACGCCCCAGTAGCGGGGCACCCCACTCGCGGTCGGCGGCCTTCGGCTCCGTCGGCCGTGCTCCGCCATGCCGAGAAACACCCTAGGAAAGGCATCCCATGCTGCTCAAAGCCGCCATCAACGGCGGTCGCCAGGTCACCGAGCACCCGGCGGTCCCCCGCACCATCGAGGAGATCGTCGCGGCCAGCGTCGCCGCGGTCGCGGCGGGCGCCGACGTCGTGCACGCCCACGTCATCGACGATGACGGCGAGCAGACGATCCGTCCGGAGGCGATCGGGGCGTGGGTGCGCGCGATGCGCGCGGCCGACCCCGCCGTCGTGATCGGCACGACGACCGGGCTCTGGACGGTCGCCTCGCACGCCGAGCGGATGGCGCACCTCGCCGCCTGGCCGGCCGACGCCCTGCCGGACTTCGCGTCGGTCGCCTTCTGCGAGGAGGGCGCCGCGGAGGCCGCGGAGCTCGTCGTCGAGCGCGGGATGGTGCTGGAGTCGGCCGTCTGGTCGATGGACGACGTGCCGGCCCTGCTCGCCTCGTCGACGCTCGCGCGGAACGTGCGCGTGCTGATCGAGCCGGAGACCGAGGATGCCGCGGCCGCCGTCGCCCAGTGCCGCGAGATCGCCGCGGTGCTGCGGGAGGCCGGCGTCACCGCGCCGATCCTGTACCACGGCTACGACGAGACCGTCTGGCCCGTCGTCGAAGCGGCGATCGCCGACGGCTGCGAGACCCGCATCGGCTTCGAGGACGGCGTGCTCCTCGCCGACGGCACGATCCCGGCCGACAACGCGGAGCTCGTCCGCGCGGTGCGGAGCCTCGAGCGGGCCGCGCTCGCTCGGGTCTGAGCGACGCAGCCCGGCCTCCCTCCCCGCGATACCCTCGTGGGAGGGAGGCCGGTGCCGCATGATCGACGACCTCGACCGCAAGCTGATCGAGTTGCTCGCCCGCGACGGGCGGCGCACCTTCGCGGCGCTCGCCGACGATCTCGGCGTCTCCCAGTCGACCGTGCGCACCCGCCTCGCGAAGCTCGAGGAGGACGACGTCATCGTGATCGTCGCCCTCTGCAACGCGCTGCTGCTCGGCCACCAGGTGGTGCGCCTGCTGCTGCGGGTGCGCAACCTCACCCCGCTCGCGGTCGCCGACGGACTCGTCGGCATCAGCCAGATCAACCACGTCGCCCTCGTCGCGGGATCGCACGACCTCTACCTCGAGGCGACCTGCCGCGATCAGCCGCAGCTCATCGACCTGCTCGACGAGATCCGCCGGCACCCTGGCGTCGCCGCCATCCAGCCGATCATCGTGACCTCCCTCGCGAAGGACTACAGCTGGGGCGGCCTGCGCGGCACCGCCGGGCAGAGCATCAGCGACCCCGACGGCTGAGCCCGCCGCTCGGTCTGCGCTCGGTTGTCGCGCGGCGCCGTTCGGTCGTCGCGCGGCGCCGTTCGGTCGTCGCGCGCCGTCGCTCAGTCGCCGAGCTGCGCGCGCGGCGAGGGCTCGCGGAAGCCCTGCCAGAGGTAGGTGTCCTTGCGCACCTCGAGCACGGTGAGCGTCTCGAGGTCGGAGATGCCGCGGATGCGGCGGAGGTCCTGCAGCACGATCTTGCCGAGGGCCTGGGCGTCGGGCGCGAGCACGTCGAGGATGATGTCGTAGTAGCCGAGCGTGCACGCCACGTACTTGATCTGCGGGTGGTCGGCGAGCTGCTCGGCGACGCGCGCGACGGGCACCTCCGCGACCCGGATGCCGACGTGCGCGGCGATGCCGCCGATCTTCGTCTCGTCGTACATGCCGGCGACGTAGATCACGCCCAGCGAGACGAGGCGGTTGTAGCGCTGGCGGATGGTCGGCTCGGAGAAGCCGATGCGCCGGCCGATCTCGGCGAAGGAGCGGCGCCCGTCGACTCGGAGCTGATCGATGATCTCCCGGTCGACGTCGTCGAGGATCGGATCCCTCGGATGACGCGCGGCTTCCACGGAGTCAGCGTAGTCCCTCTTCGGCGCCCTGCCCCCGGTGCGCCACTTCGGCCGCGTTGCGACACGTGTACTGGCGCGACGCAACGGAAGTGGCGCGGACGCCCTGAACGGGACGGGCACCGGCACCGGCACTGCGACCGGCACCCGGCAGCAGCCGCGGCGGCTACAGCCGGTCGACGAGCTCGTCGGCGAGGCCCGTGTACGAGGCCGGGGCCAGGGCCAGCAGGCGCTGCTTCGCGGCATCCCCGATCTCGAGTCCCTCGACGAAGGCGGCGAGCTCGGTCGCGCCGACCCGCTTGCCGCGCGTGAGCTCCTTGAGGAGCGCGTACGGGTCGCTGATCGTCGAGCGGCCGGCCACGACCTCGCCGCGGATGACCGTCTGGATCGCCTCGCCGAGCACCTCCCAGTTGCCGTCGAGGTCGGCGAGCAGCAGCTCCCGGTCGAGGTCGATCTCGGTGAGGCCGCGCTGGATGTTGTCGAGGGCGAGCACCGAGTGGCCGAAGCCGACGCCGATGTTGCGCTGCGCGCTCGAGTCGGTGAGGTCGCGCTGCAGCCGCGAGGTGACGAGCGTCGCCGCGAGCGAGTCGAGCACGGCGCTCGAGAGCTCGAGGTTCGCCTCCGCGTTCTCGAAGCGGATCGGGTTGACCTTGTGCGGCATCGTCGAGGAGCCCGTCGCGCCGGCCGCCGGGATCTGGCGGAAGTAGCCGAGCGAGATGTACGTCCAGATGTCGGTCGCGAGGTTGTGCAGCACCCGGTTCGCGTGCGAGACCTTGGCGTAGAGCTCCGCCTGCCAGTCGTGCGACTCGATCTGCGTGGTCAGCGGGTTCCAGTCGAGCCCGAGCGAGGTGACGAACTCGCGCGAGACGTCGGGCCACGAGACATCCGGCACCGCGAGGATGTGCGCCGAGAACGTGCCCGTCGCGCCCGAGAACTTGCCCAGGTACTCGGTCGCCTCGATCTGCGTCGCGATGCGCTCGAGCCGGTGCGCGAAGACCGCGAGCTCCTTGCCCATCGTGGAGGGCGTCGCCGGCTGGCCGTGCGTGCGGGAGAGCATCGAGGCATCCCGGTGCTCGCGCGCGAGCTCGGCGATCGCCGCGACGACCGCGCGGTACTTCGGCAGCCAGACCTGCTGCACGGCGTCGCGCACCGTGATCGCGTAGGAGAGGTTGTTGATGTCCTCGCTCGTGCAGGCGAAGTGGGTGAGCTCGGCGATCGCGTCGAGCCCGAGGTCGCTCAGGCGCCGGCGCACGTAGTACTCGACGGCCTTGACGTCGTGACGGGTGGTCGCCTCGAGGGAGGCGAGCTCGTCGATGTCGGGCTGGCCGAAGTCGGCGACGACCTGCCGGAGCGCCTGCTTCTGGTGCTCGCTGAGGGGCGAGGTGCCGAAGAAGCCCCGGTCGGTCTGGGCGATCAGCCACTCGATCTCGACGTGGACGCGGGCGCGGTTCAGGCCCGCCTCCGACAGGTGCTCGCCGAGGTCTCCGACGGCGGCGCGGTAGCGTCCGTCGAGGGGGCTGAGCGGCTGGGGAGGCAGCGAAGTCATCGGATTCCTTGTCTGAGAGCCGGCGCGAGTTGCCGGAAGAGCGCAGTGGTCGACCGCTCTATCATCTCAAGCACGCGATCGAACATCGCATCGTCGGAGTAGTAGGGGTCGGGGACGTCGACGAGCCCGGTCGGCTCCGGCTCGAACTCGAGCAGCAGGCGCACCTTGTCGAGCTCGCCGTCGTGGTGCGCCCAGTTGCGCAGGATCCGCGCCTGGCCGCGGTCGAAGGCGACCACGAGGTCGAGCTCGCGGAACCACTGGGGCTCGAACTGGCGCGCCCGGTGCTGCGTGCCGTCGTAGCCGGCGCGCTCGAGCGCGGCGATGGTGCGGTGATCGGCCTGCTCGCCGACGTGCCAGTCGCCCGTGCCCGCCGAGTCGACCCGGAGCGCGCGCTCGAGTCCGTGCTGCGCGGCGAGATCGCGCAGCACGACCTCCGCCATCGGCGACCGGCAGATGTTGCCGGTGCACACGAACGAGATCCGGAAGGGCTGCGCGGGCGCGCCAACGGGCTCGGCTCGCGTCATGGCTCCATTCTGCTGGAATCGGCGAGCGGCGAACAGGGGGCATCCGCTGCAGGGATGCCCCGGCGCTACGCTGGGGCGGCACTGCGACTCGACGGGGGGAACACGATGGACGCGCCGAGCCCGGACGTCGAGGTCGACGAGGCCCTCGCCGCGCGACTCGTGGACGAGCAGCACCCGGATCTCGCGGGGCCGGTGCGGCTGGTCGCGAACGGCTGGGACAACGCGATGCTCCGGCTCGGCGAGCAGCACCTGATCCGGATGCCGCGGCGCCGGCTCTCGGCCCGGCTCGTCGAGCACGAGCTGCGCTGGCTGCCCGAGCTCGCCCGGCACTCCCCCGTGCCGCTGCCCGTCCCGCTCCGTGCGGGAGCGCCGGGCGCGGGCTACCCCTTCGTCTGGAGCATCGGCCCGTGGTTCGAGGGCGTCCCGGCCGCCGACCTCGACCCCGCGGCGCGGCGGGAGGCGGCTCCCGCGCTCGCCGCGTTCGTCGCCTCGCTGCAGCGGCCCGCACCGGCGGATGCCCCGGTGAACCCGTACCGGGGCGTGCCGCTCGCCGAGCGCGATGCGGTCGTGGGTCCGCGGATCGCGTCCGGGGTGCTCGACGCCGTGGCCGACCGGGCACGACTCGAGCGGGTGTGGCGGCTCGCCCTGGCGGCGCCGGGATGGCGGGGGCCGGCGGTCTGGTTGCACGGCGATCTGCACCCCGGCAACCTGCTGCTCGCGCGTCCGGACGGTCCGCTCGCCGCGGTGCTCGACTTCGGCGACGTGACCTCCGGGGATCCCGCGACCGATCTCGCGGCCGCGTGGCTCTGCCTCGACGCGGAGGGCCGCCGGCGGTTCCGCGACGCGCTGCCCGGCTTCGACGAGGCGGACTGGGCCCGCGCACGGGGGTGGGCGCTCGCGGTGGCGTCGGCGATCGTCGAGACGGTCGGGGTCGCCGGCCCGATGGGACGGGTCGGCGCGCTCGCGCTCGCCGAACTCGCCGACGGCTGAGGGCCGCGGCCGCGCCCGGAACCGTCCCTCCTCCCCAGCCGGCTGAGACGGGTGCCGCTCCACAGATTCCGCCGGACGCGGGAGGCGAATGCCGTGGCCGCGGGATGCTCGACCGGTGCAGCTCGGAACCCCGCTCCCGTTCTCGTCCATCCACGCCCGCTCCCCCGGACCGGCGGACATCGGCTCGCTCGACGCACTCGCACCGCCGCTCGCCGAGCTCGACCGTCGCATCGAGACGGTGCGCAGTGCGGTGATCGACGTTCGGGCGCTGCTCGCCGAGCTCCCGCTGCTCCAGCAGGCGCTGCCGCTCGTCGGCTGCGCGGCCTGGCGCTCGGCGGCCGCCGAGCACTACGAGGCACGGCTCGACGAACTCGTCGCGCGCGTCGGCCTCGCCCGCTCGGCGCTCGAACAGGCGGAGCTCGAGCTCACCGCGACGGTGCTCCGCCTCGAGCGCGAGCGCGATGACGCGGCCCTGCAGCTGAGCCTCGCCGGGGCGTCCGCCGCGACACCCGCGCCCGGCGGTGGGTGGCGATGACGGGCGAGCTGATCGTGTCCGGCGGCGGCAGCACGGCCGTCGCCGTCGACGAGCTCTTCGCCGAGGCGGCGAGACTCGCCGCGGGCGAGGCCGGCTGCGCGCGACTGGCGGAGCTCGCGGGCGGCCTGCTCGGACGGCTCGGGCGCGCCGGCGGCGGTGCCGGGCGTTCCGAGCACGAGCTCGCGCTCGCGACGCATCAGCTCACCGAGGCCGCGGAGCTCGCCGCCGATCTCGGCCGGCGGCTCGAAGAGGCGGCGCTGCGGTACGGCTCCGTCGAGCAGCGGCTCGGCGCCCTCCGCTCCCTCGCCTCCCAGCTCGCCGCGTGGACGCTCGGGGCGTCGCTGCGGGTCGCGGTGTGGCCGCTCCTCGCCGCGGCCGGCGGCGTCTTCCTCGGCGACCGCCTGCTCGCCGCGCTCGGCGTGCCGCGCGATGCCGGCCTTCCCGCTCTCCGACGTCTGCTCGTGCAGCCCGGGGCGGCCGGAGCGCTCGGCGCCGGGCTCGACTCGGTCGACGAATTGGCGGCTGGAGCGATCGGCGTCCCGTTGCCCGTCGCCGTGAGCGCCGGCACCCTGATCGAGACGCCCGACACCGCGGCGGCGGTGCTGCTCGGGGCGTCGGCGCTCGGCGGGCTCGGCCGCGGGCTCCTGGTCGAGGGGCGGGTCGCCGTGCGGCCGGTGCCCGGGCCGGCGGGTGGGCCGGGCACCGGGGTCGTGGGCGCGAGCGCGGGCGCTGCGGCGGGAGCGGGCGCTGCGGCGGGAGCGGGCACGGCAGCGGGCGCGGGCGCGGTGGCAGGTGGGAGTGCGATGCCGGGCGCCGGTGCCCGCGCGGTGCCGGTCGCTCCCCCGGTGGGCGTCGGCGCGCTCGCCGCCCGCATCCCCCCGCCCCGCGAGGGCGGGCCGCAGATCCGCCTCGAACGGTACCCGGCACCGGACGGGACGAGCGGGCGCTGGCTCGTCTACGTCACCGGCACCGTCGATCCCGCGCTCGCCGCGGGCAGGCAGCCGCTCGACATGACGAGCAACGTGCACACCGTCGCGGGCCGAGGAGGCAACGCGTCGCCGTCCGCGCTCCTCGAGCCCGGGGCGGGCGAGCGTGCCGTCCGCCAGGCGCTCGCCGAGGCCGGCGTGCAGCCGGGCGACGAGCTCATCGGCATCGGCTACTCCGGGGGCGGTGCGATCGTCGCCGACCTCCTGGGCGATCCCGAGCTCGGCTTCACCGCGGGGGCGAACCTCGGCGGGCCGGCTCGCGTCGACCCGGGGGTGCCGCTCCTGAACATCGAGCACGCCGACGACCTCGTTCCCGGCTCGGGCGGCGGCGACCGCCCGCTCGGTCCGCTCCTCGTGCAACGCGAGGTCGCGACGCCGCCCGACCAGCCGGGTCCGATCCTCACCGCCCACGAGCTCGACGCCTACCGGCGGACGGCGGAGCTCGTCGACGCCTCCGGCGATCCGAGGCTCGCCGAGTTCAGCGCGCTCGTCACCGACTTCACGGCGGGACGCGACGGCGGGGCGACGTTCTGGCTCGCCGAGCGGGAACCCCGGTCCGCCGAGCGGGACCCGGAGGCGCCGCCCGACGGGGAGCCCGGGATCAGTCCTTCGACGGGCGCACGATGAGGCCGATCAGCCAGCTGATCAGGCCGAGCACGAGCGCACCGAGCACGCCCCACCAGAAGCCGTCGACCTGGAGGCCGAAGCCGAGGAGGCCGCTGATCCAGTCCACGAGCAGCAGCAGCAGGCCGTTCACGATGAACGAGATGAGGCCGAGCGTGATCACGTAGATGGGGAAGGCCACCACGCGGATGAGCCCGCCCACGATGGCGTTCACGACGCCGAAGATCGCGGCCACCAGCAGGTAGGTGAGGATCGTGGCGAGCTGGGTGTCCTCGTAGGGCACCACGGAGACGCCCGCCACGATGAACGTGGTCAGCCAGAGCGCGAGCGCGACGACGATGGTTTTGACGATGAAGCGCATGCCTCAACTCTCCCAGAGCGAGCCCAGTCTGCGAAGGGGGCTGGCCCCCGAACTTCGATTCGATCTGAGATTCGCTCGAGGCGGGCGGGCCGGGGGATGTGGCATCGGGGCCGGGCCGGGGGATGCGGCATCGGCCCAGGCAGGGGGCGGGCCGGGGGATGCAGGCGGCCCGAGACGCGCGCCGATCACGGAATATGCAACGGAGTACGGTGGAACGCGTGACCGCAACGGAGTCTGTCAGCACGGGGGTGCGCCTGCGCCCGGAGATCGCGGCCCTGCCGCCCTACCGTCAGGGGCGCCCCGCGCCCGAGGACGGGTTCAAGCTCTCGAGCAACGAGAACCCCTTCGACCCCCTCCCCTCCGTGCGGGACGCGGTCGCCGCGACCGCCGACTCGATCAACCGCTACCCCGACGCCACGGCGCTCGCGGTGCGCGAGGCGCTGGGCGAGCGCTTCGGCGTCTCGGCCGACGAGGTCATCATCGGCGCCGGCTCGGTCGCGCTGATCGCGCAGTTCGTGCTCGCGGCCGCCGGGCCCGGCGACGAGGTCGTCTACTCCTGGCGCTCCTTCGAGGCCTACCCCGGACTCGTCACGATCGCGGGCGCGACGAGCGTCGCCGTGCCGAACCGCGCCGACCACGGTCACGACCTCGACGCCATCGCCGCCGCGATCACCGAGCGCACCCGCGTCGTCATCGTCTGCACCCCGAACAACCCCACGGGCGTCACCGTCACCCGCGACGAGTTCGACGCCTTCATGGCGCGCGTCCCGGCCGACCGCCTCGTCCTCCTCGACGAGGCGTACGTCGAGTTCGTCCGCGACCCCGACGCCGTCGACGGCCGCGAGCTCCTCGGCCGATACCCGAACCTCGTCGTGCTCCGCACCTTCTCGAAGGCGTACGGGCTCGCCGGGCTCCGCGTCGGCTACGCGATCGGCCCCGTCGAGATCCTCGACGCGGCGCGGGCCACCGCCATCCCGCTCGGCGTCACCGCCGCCGCGAGCGCCGCGGCCCTCGCCTCGCTCGAGCCGCTCGCCGAGGCCGAACTCCGCGCCCGGGTCGAGATCATCGCCGAGCGCCGCGACCGCGTGCGGGCCGCGCTCCTCGCCCAGGGCTGGGCGGTCCCGGTCAGCCAGTCGAACTTCGTCTGGCTCCCCGTGGGCGAGCGCACCGCCGAGATCGCCGAACGGCTCTTCGACGCCGGACTCGTCACGCGCGCCTTCGCCCCCGAGGGCATCCGCGTCTCGATCGGCGAGGAAGAATCTGTCGACACCCTCCTCCGGATTCTCGGAGAGCTTGTCGAGGCCTGACAAGAAGCCCGTCGAAACGAACGGATAGCGTGGAACAGTGGTAGCCCGCGAACGAGACTTCACCGTACCGACGGTTCAGTTCCTGACCCCCGAGGGTCGGCTGCAGCCGACCGCCGAGGCCGAGCCGTACCTGCCCCTCGTCGAGGCGCTCGACGACGCGGCGCTCGAGCAGTTCTACCGCGACATGGTGCGCTCGCGCCGGCTCGACATCGCCGGCGCCAACCTGCAGCGCCAGGGGCAGCTCGCCCTCTGGGTGCCGAGCCACGGTCAGGAGGCCGCGCAGGTCGGCTCCGCGCGGGCGAGCCGCCCGCAGGACCACCTCTTCCCCTCCTACCGCGAGCACATCGTCGGCATCATCCGGGGGCTCGACCCCGTCGCGATCCTCTCGCTGCTCCGCGGTGTGACGCTCGGCGGCTGGGACCCGGCGGAGAACGGCAACTTCCACCTCTACACGCTCGTGCTCGCCTCGCAGACGCTGCACGCCACCGGCTACGCGATGGGACTCCAGTTCGACGGGGCCACGGGCACCGGCGACCCCGAGTCGGACGCCGCGGTGCTCGTCTACTACGGCGACGGGTCCACCTCCCAGGGCGACGCGAGCGAGGCGCTCGTCTTCGCCGCCAGCTACCGCACGCCCGAGGTGTTCTTCGTGCAGAACAACCAGTGGGCGATCTCGGTGCCGGTCTCACGGCAGTCGCCGAGCCCGCTCGCGCTCCGGGGCAGCGGCTTCGGCATGCCGAGCGTGCAGATCGACGGCAACGACGTGCTCGCGAGCTACGCGGTCACCCGGCAGTCGCTCGAGGAGGCGCGGGCCGGGCAGGGGCCGAGCTTCATCGAAGCCGTGACGTACCGAATGGGCGCGCACACGACCGCCGACGACCCGACCAAGTACCGCACGCAGGACGAGGTCGACCTCTGGACGACGCGCGACCCGATCACCCGCTACCGCGCCTGGCTCGAAGGTCGCGGCGCGAGCGAGGCGTTCTTCGAGGATGCCGACACCGAGGCGCAGGACCTGGCGGCCGATGTGCGTCGGCGCGCGCTCGACCTGCCGGCCCCGACGCGCGAGACGATCTTCGAGCACGTCTACCAGGAGCCGCATCCGGTGATGGCCGAGCAGTACGCCTGGCTCGACCGCTTCGAGCGCTCGCTCGACGGGAGCGACGCATGAGCCTCGCCGGCGACACCGTCCGACCCCTCGACGAGCCCGGCACGGCCCGGGCGCAGGATCAGGAGGTCCCCGTGACCAACGACTCGACGGCCGAGGCATCCGCCCGGCCCGCACAGCAGGATGCCGAGCCCGCCGTCCGCGGCGTGCAGACGCTGTCCATGGCGAAGGCCATCACCGCAGGTCTCCGCGACGCCCTGCGCGCCGACGAGAAGGTGCTGCTCATGGGCGAGGACATCGGCCCGCTCGGCGGCGTCTTCCGCGTGACCGAGGGTCTGCAGGCCGAGTTCGGCGACCGCCGGGTGCTCGACACCCCGCTCGCCGAGTCGGGCATCGTGGGCACCGCGATCGGGCTCGCGATGCGCGGCTACCGGCCGGTGATCGAGATCCAATTCGACGGCTTCATCTTCCCCGCGTTCGACCAGATCACGACGCAGCTCGCCCGGATCAACCTCCGGCACGGGGGCGGCATGCCCATGCCGGTCGTGATCCGCGTGCCGTACGGCGGCCACATCGGTTCGATCGAGCACCACCAGGAGAGCCCCGAGGCGTACTTCGCGCACACCCCGGGCCTCCGGGTCGTGAGCCCCTCGAATCCGCACGACGCCTACTGGATGATCCAGGAGGCCATCGCCTCGAACGACCCCGTGCTCTACTTCGAGCCGAAGAGCCGGTACTGGCCGAAGGGGCCGGTCGACCTCGACCACGCCGGCATCCCGCTGCACGCGAGCCGGGTCGTCCGCCAGGGCACCGACGTCACCGTCGTCGGGCACGGCGCGATGGTCGCGACGCTCCTCCAGGCCGCCGACATCGCGGCCGAGGAGGGGACGAGCCTCGAGGTCGTCGACCTGCGCAGCCTCTCCCCCATCGACTACGGGCCGCTGCTCGAGTCCGTGCACCGCACCGGCCGCCTGGTCGTCGCGCAGGAGGCGTACGGCAACGTCTCCGTCGGCTCCGAGATCGCCGCCACCGTCGCCGAGCGGGCGTTCTACTCGCTCGAAGCCCCGGTGCTGCGCGTCTCGGGCTTCGACACCCCCTTCCCGCCCGCGGCCCTCGAGACCGAGTACCTGCCGAGCCCCGACCGGGTGCTCGAGGCGGTCGACCGGGCCCTGGCCTTCTGATCCGATGCATGCCGGGGTCCGCATGCGCCGTCGGGCAGGCTTGAGGCCTGTGCCCCTGACGCAGCACGACCCTTCGAACGAGAGGCGCACCCGCCCATGAGTGAGATCCGGTTCCCCCTTCCCGACGTCGGCGAGGGCCTCACCGAGGCAGAGATCGTGCAGTGGAAGGTCGCCCCCGGCGACCGCGTCGTGCTCGACCAGGTGTTCGTGGAGATCGAGACGGCGAAGTCGCTCGTCGAGCTGCCGAGCGCCTACGAGGGCGTCGTCGCCGAGCTCCTGGTCGACGAGGGCGCGACGGTCGACGTCGGCACCCCGATCCTCGTGATCCAGACGGATGCCTCGAACGGCATGAGCACCCCCGCCCCCGCCGTTCCGGGCGACGCGCCGGCCGCCGCGCCCGCTCCGGCGCCCGCCGCCGACGCCGCCGAGCTCGTCGCGGACACCGCCGCCTCGATCGCCGGTGACGAGGGCGGCGCCGTGCTCGTCGGGCACGGCGCATCCGGTCCCTCGCGGAGCCGTCGCCGTCGCCACCCCGTCGCGGACGGCGCCCACGCGCACCTCGGCGACGCCCACGTGCCGCCCGCTCCCCCGACCGCGCCCGCCGCCGAGGCCGCGCCGATCGCGGCGCAGCGACCCGCCGCCCCGCGTCCCGCGGCCGAGTCGCAGATCCCCGTGATCGCGAAGCCGCCGATCCGCAAGCTGGCGAAGGACCTCGGGGTCGAGCTGAGCCGGGTCACGCCGACCGGGCCGATCGGTGACATCACCCGCGACGACGTGATCCGCGAGGCGACGCAGGCGAGCGTGTTCCGCAACATCCAGACCCCCGAGCTCCCGGAGGACCGCGAAACCCGCATCCCGGTGAAGGGCGTCCGCAAGGCGATCGCGAACGCGATGGTCCAGAGCGCCTTCACGGCGCCGCACGTCTCCGTCTTCGCCGACGTCGACGCGACGCGCACCATGGAGTTCGTGAAGCGGCTCAAGGCCTCCCCCGACTTCGCGGGCGTGAAGGTGTCGCCGCTCCTCATCATGGCGAAGGCGATGATCTGGGCCGTGCGCCGCAACCCGACGGTCAACGCGCAGTGGACCGACGAGGAGATCATCGTCAAGCACTTCGTGAACCTCGGCATCGCCGCGGCGACCCCGCGCGGGCTCATCGTGCCGAACGTGAAGGACGCGCAGAACATGTCGATGGTCGAGCTCGCGACCGCGCTCGAGCAGCTGACCCTCACCGCCCGCGAGGGCAAGACGCAGCCCGCCGAGATGCAGAACGGCACGATCACGATCACGAACATCGGCGTCTTCGGCATGGACACGGGCACCCCGATCCTGAACCCGGGCGAGGTCGCGATCGTCGCCCTCGGCACGATCAAGCAGAAGCCCTGGGTCGTCGACGGCGAGGTGCGCCCGCGTTACGTGACGACGATCGGCGGTTCCTTCGACCACCGCGTGGTCGACGGCGACGTCGCGAGCCGCTTCCTCGCCGACGTGGCCGCGATCATCGAGGAACCGGCGCTGCTGCTCGACTGAGCGCGCCGCTGCTCGACCGATCGGCGCCGCCCCCTCACTCCCAGGGGGCGATCGGTCGCGCCGTGGCCGGCAGCGGTGGTCGCACGGTCAGGGCGAGCCCGGCCTCCTCCGCGAGGCGGGCGAGTTCCGGCGCCGCGCTCTCCGGGGTGTCCTCCCGCAGTTCGACCGTGACGGCGCCGTCCTCGATCGCGACGGTCCCCGTGCCGAGCTCCTGGGCCCGCTCGACGAGCGGGAGGAACTGCGCGAGGTCGTCGTCCGCCGCGAGCACGGCCGCGAGGTGCACGTGATCGGGCGTCGCGGGATCGCCGTCCTCGTCCCAGGTGCCCCGGAAGTCGAGCGGGATGCCGGGCAGCTCGGCGCGCACCGCGCGGAGCGACGCGAGCAGGCGCCCGCGTTCGACCGCGCTCGTCGTGGCGACGACGGGGTCCGCGCCGTCGTCCTCGTCGGCCGGCACCGCGAGGGCGACCGTGAAGCGGCCGTCGAACTCCCCGCCGAGGTGCAGCATCGCCGCGCTCGCCTGCGCGAAGCGGGCGAGGCCTTCGTCCGACAGGCAGGTGGTGCCCGATTCCGGCGAGAACACGTCCAGCACCGTGCCCGGTGCGAGCGGATCCTCGCTCGTCGCGACCGAGATCACCGACACCTCCGCCTCGTCCGCGCAGCTCGCCTCGGCGATGGCGCGGGCCTCCTCCTCGCTGAGCGCGGGGTCGAGCACGATCCGCAACCGGTGCTCGGCCGGCGACACGACTCCCCCGGCGAGTTCGGCCTCCGCCGAGACGACGCCCGGCAGCCCGTCGATCCGCGCCGCGAGGCTCTGCAGTGCGGGCGCCTGGCCGACGCATCCGCTGAGGAGGACGACGGTCGACAGGCCGAGCAGGACCCCGGCACCCCGTCGAACGCGCATCACCCCATCATGCCGTTCGCGGAGGATCAGGCGAAGCGGCGCTCGTAGACGAGCTGGCCGTCGACCTCGGTCGTGCGCTGCATCCCGGCGCGCTCGAGCGCCCGCCGGGCGGGCAGGTTCTCGACCTCAGCCTGGGCGCGCACGAGCCGGGCGCCCGCCGAGCGGGCGAGCTCGAGCGCGGCGACGACGGTCGGCACGGAGAGGCCCTGCCCGCGCACGGCCGGGACGAGTCCGAAGGCGAACTCGACCGCGCCGTGCTCGTCGGGCGGTCCGAAGAGGTTCACTCCCCCGATGGCCGCGCCCTCGGCGCCGCGGTGCACGAGGTAGGGGCCGAAGGGCGCCGGGTCGCCGTCCTCGTGCACGGTGCGCACGAACTCCCGCAGCAGCTCGGGCTCGTCGGTGAAGGCGTATCCGCCCTCCCAGCCGGCCGTCGCGTCGACCTCGCCGGCGAGCAGGCGCTCGGCTTCGGCGACGGTGAACGGATGCAACGTGATGGGCTCGGTCGTCGTATCCACGTGCTTCACTCTCCCACGTTCCGGTGACGGGCAGGTTTCCGATCCGCGTCCGGCGTCACGCAGTGACGTCCCGAGACGGCGGATGACCCGGCCGGAGGCCGCTGGAAGCGCACTGGGCTCCGCGCCGTGATGGTTTTGACAATCATTATCAATAAGCGTACCGTCGAAGCCATGACCGCACGACGCCGCATCCGCCGCCCCGCCATCGCCCTCGCCTCGCTCGCGATCGGCACCACCGGGGTGCTCGTGCTCGCCGGCTGCGCCGGCGGGGGAGCCGCGGCCGACGGGGGCGACGGCGTCTCGATCGTCGCCACGACCACGCAGGTCGGCGACTTCACCCGCGAGCTCGTGGGCGGTGAGGCGAAGGTGACCCAGCTCCTCGGGCCCGGCCAGAGCGCGCACGGCTTCGACCCCTCGGCGGCGCAGCTCGCCGCCATCGCGGGAGCCGACGCGCTCGTCGTGAACGGCGCCGGACTCGAGGGCTGGGTCGACGACGCGATCGCCGCCTCGGGCTTCGACGGCAGGCTGATCGACGCCAGCACGGGCATCGAGCTCTTCGGCACGCACGACCACGACCACGACCACGGCGACGAGGGCGCGGACGAGGGCGACGCCCACGCCGACGAGTCGGCCGAGGAGCACGCCGACCACGATCACGGCGACGCGGCGGAGGAGAGCCACGACGGGCACGACCACAGCGGCGGCAACCCGCACATCTGGACCGCCCCCGGGCTCGCCGAGCAGATGGTCGAGAACATCGCCGACGGGCTCGCCGAGGTGCCCGGGCTCGACGCGGCGGCGATCGGGGCGAACGAGACGGCGTACTCCGCGAAGCTCGAGGCGCTCGACGCGTGGATCGAGCAGAACGTTTCGCAGGTGCCCGTCGCGGACCGACTGCTCGTGACGAACCACGACGCCTTCACCTACTTCGTCGAGGCCTACGACCTCACCTTCGTCGGCAGTGTCATCCCGAGCTTCGACGACAACGCCGAACCCTCGGCCGCCGAGATCGACGAGCTCGTGAAGAAGATCCGCGAGACGGGCGTGAAGGCCGTCTTCTCGGAGGGGTCCATCTCCCCGAAGGCCGCCGAGACGATCGCGAAGGAGGCCGGGGTCGCCGTCTACTCCGGCGAGGACGCGCTGTACGGCGACGCGCTCGGCGCCGAGGGCACCGACGGGGCCACCTACCTCGGCAGCCAGGAGCACAACGTGCGGCTGATCCTCGAGTCGTGGGGCGTCGTGCCGAGCGAGCTCCCCGCCGTGCTGCAAAAATGACGGGCATGACCGAATCCGTCCTGGAGCTGCGGGGGGCCGCGTTCACGCACCCCGGCGGCTCCGGCGTCTCGGGGCTCGACTTCGCGATCGCCCCGGGGGAGGCGGTCGCGCTCGTCGGGCCGAACGGCGCCGGCAAGTCCACCCTGCTGAAGGGGCTGCTCGGCCTGGTGCCGAGGACCGCGGGGCGGGTGCGCATCGGCGGCAGCGAACATGCCGCGAACGGCATGATCGGGTTCCTGCCGCAGACCGCCGAGCTCGATCCGGAGTTCCCGATCACCCTCGAGCAGGTCGTCATGCAGGGGCGGTACCGCAAGCTCGGACTCCTCCGCTGGCCCGGCCGGGCCGATCGCGCCGCAGTGCGCCGGGCCCTCGAGGCGGTCGGACTCGGCGCCCTCGCCAAGCGGCGCTTCGGCGAGCTGTCGGGCGGCCAGCGCCAGCGCGGGCTGCTCGCCCGGGCGCTCGCCTCGGAGCCGGTGCTGCTGCTCCTCGACGAGCCGTTCAACGGCCTCGATCAGCCGAACCGCGACGCGCTCATCGACACCCTGCGACGGCTCAAGGCCGAGCGGGTCGCCGTGCTCGTCTCGACCCACGATCTCGAGCTCGCCCGGCAGGTCTGCGATGCCGTGCTCTTCGTGAACCGGGAGCAGCTGGCCTTCGGGCCGGTCGACGAGGTGCTCACGCTCGACAACGTGCAGGAGTGCTTCGAGGGCGTCGAGGTCGAGGTCGACGAGCACACCCTCGTCGTGCCAGGCCACGAGGGGCATTGATGCCGCAGGCAGCATATGTTCGGCCGGGTCACCCGGGTGGTGCGTCGGGGGAGCGGGGCGCATGAGCCTCGGCGACGCCCTCTTCGGCGCATTCGCGCTCCCCTTCATGGGTCGAGCCCTCCTCGTGATGCTGGTGCTCGCGATCGTCGCGGGCGTCATCGGGGTGCTCGTGAACCTCCGCGGACTGGAGTTCATCACCGACGGGCTCACCCACGCCGTCTTCCCCGGCCTCGCGATCGGGCTCGCCCTCGGCGGCACCGCCGGGCTCATCCCCGGCGCCGCCGTCGCGGCGCTCGTCGCCGCGGTGCTGCTCACCTGGCTCGACCGCGCCGGGGTCACCTCCGACGCGGCGATCGCCATCGTGCTGACCGCGACCTTCAGCATCGGCGTCATCGTGGTGTCGCGCAGCGACGACTACGCGGGCGAGCTCGAGGCGCTCCTCTTCGGGCGGGTGCTCACGGTGCCGCCCGAGCAGCTCGTGCCGCTCGTGGCGGTGTCGCTCCTGGCCCTCGCCGCGATCGGCGCGACCCTGAAGCAGCAGCTCCTCCGGGCGTTCGATCCGGCAGGGAGCCGCGCCGCGGGGGACTCCGCGCTCGTACTCGATCTCGTGCTGAACGCCGCCGTGGCCCTCGTCGTCGTGGCCGCCTCCGCGACGATCGGCTCGCTGCTCGTGCTGGCGCTGCTCATCGTGCCCGGCGCGGTCGCGCGACTCGTGACGGTGCGGCTCTGGTGGCTCTTCCCCATCGCGGCGGTCTTCGCCGGGGTGGCGGCCTGGCTCGGGCTCGCGACGAACTACGCGGTGTCCCTCGGCGCAGGCATCGATCTGCCCGCAGGCTCCACCATCGTCGCGGTCTTCGTG
Organism: Agromyces mediolanus; assembly: GCF_044917495.1. Lineage (GTDB taxonomy): Bacteria > Actinomycetota > Actinomycetes > Actinomycetales > Microbacteriaceae > Agromyces > Agromyces mediolanus_B. The sequence continues at coordinate 184,343 of NZ_JAVSSI010000004.1, forward strand.
ATCGGCTACGCGCTCGTGCTCGCCGCGGCGCTCCTCGTCGGCCGCCGCGGCGGACGCGGTGGAATCGGCGGGCGCCGGGGATCGCGCGCGCTCCGCGCACGCGCCGACGATCACGCGACGGCGACGGCGACGGCGGGGGAGGCGTGATGGGCTACTTCGAGCGCGCCCTGCTCGCGGCCGTCGTGATCGGCGCCGGAGCGGGCTTCGTCGGCGCGCTGGTCGTCCTGCGCCGCCGCACCTTCTTCGCCCAGGCGCTCACCCACGCCACGTATCCCGGTGCCGTCGCGGCCGCCGCCCTCGGGGTCAGCGTGCCGCTCGGCGCGGCGGTCGCCTCGGTGGTCATCGTCGCGATCATGGCGGGGATCGCGCGGGTGCGCCGCCAGGGGGCGCAGGTCGCCGCCGGTGTCGTGCTCACCGCCGGCTTCGCGGCCGGCGCGCTGCTGCAGGCGAGCCTGCCGGGGATGCCGGTGCACGCCGAGTCCTTCCTCGTGGGCTCGATCCTCACGGTCACCGACGGGGACATCGCGCTCGCGGCCGGCGTCGCCGTCGTCGCGGTGCTCCTCGTCGCGGCGTTCGGGAAGCAGATCGTGTACTCGACCTTCGACCCGCAGGGCTTCCGGGCGGCGGGCTTCCGCGAGTGGCCGATCGAGCTGCTGGTGCTCGCGCTCATCGCGGCATCCGTCGTGTCCTCCTTGCCCGCGGTCGGTGCGATCCTCGCGATCGCGCTCATCGCCGCTCCGGCGGCCGCCGCCCGCCTCGTCGTGCCGAGCTATCGCGGGGTGCTCCTCGTCGCTCCGGTGATCGGCGCGGCGTCCGGCGTCATCGGGGTGCTCGTCTCGCGCGCGTTCGCGATCGCGGCGGGGCCGTCGATCGCCCTCGCCGCGACCGCGTTCTTCGCCGTCGCCTTGGGTGTTTCCAAGCTTCGACGGCTACCGTGGAGGGAGCAGATCCCGGTCGAGACGGCAGAGGACGCACGCATCGCATGAAACGCAACACCTGGCAGCGCGAGGCCGTTCGCGAGGCCCTCGACGACACCGAGGGCTTCATCAGCGCGCAGGCCCTGCACTCCGCCCTGCACGCGAACGGCTCGCCGATCGGGCTCGCCACCGTCTACCGCGCGCTCGGCGACCTCGCCTCGAGCGGCGAGGCCGACTCCCTCCAGTCGCCCGAGGGCGAGGCGCTCTACCGCGCCTGCTCGACGACGGGGCACCACCACCACCTCATCTGCCGGAACTGCGGCCTCACGGTCGAGATCGCGGCCGACGAGGTCGAGGCGTGGGCGAAGGGTGTTGCCGCGGAGCACGGATTCACCCAGGCCGCGCACGTCGTCGACGTCTTCGGGCTCTGCGCGAACTGCACCAAGCTCGCGGCATCCGAGTGAACAACCCCTGGTCAGCACACATTTCCAACCGTTCGGTTTGAGTTCTGCTCCGAAACGCCGATAGCGTGGACGCGGTCCTCGTGACCGTTTGAACCCAGTCCGCGGCCCCGCGGCAGACCGTCGCACGGGGTCGTATGGTGGGGGCGTGGTGACCGGTCCCGATGGCCGCTCGCGCTGGATCCCCGGATCGCTGGACCGCGTATCGCGCTCCGCTCCCGGATCCCGGATCGCCCTGACCCGGCCGTGACTCGTGCGCGTCAGCACACAGCACCCTCCGCCGGCGCGCCAGGAGCACCATCGCTATGCCCGTGCGCTCGCAGCAGCCCGAGAATCCGACCCGACCCGATCAGCAGCCCGACCCGCTCGCCCTCCGTCCAGCCGGCGCGGAGGCCCCGGCCGGCGCCGAGACCCCCGCCGTCGAGGTGCGCGGGCTCACCAAGTTCTTCGGCCGCCGTCCCGGCGAGGCCCTCGAGCGCTTGCGCCGCGGCGCGAGCCGCGAGGAGCTCGCCGGACTCGGCACCGCCGCCGTCATCGACGCGGAGTTCGAGGTCGCCCAGGGCGAGATCTTCGTCGTCATGGGCCTCTCCGGCTCCGGCAAGTCCACCCTCATCCGCATGCTCAACGGCCTGCTTCCCGCCACGGCCGGCACCGTCTCGGTGATGGGGGAGCGCATCACCGGCATCGCGCCCAAGCGCCTCCGGGAGGTGCGTCGCCGTCGCATCTCGATGGTGTTCCAGCACTTCGCGCTGCTCCCGCACCGCAGCGTGCTCGACAACGCCGCCTACGGCCTCGAGATCCAGGGCGTGGCCCCGGCGGAGCGCCGCGAACGCGCCGAGCGCATCCTCGAGCGCGTCGGCCTCGGCGGCTGGGGCGACAAGCTCCCGGCCGAGCTCTCCGGCGGCATGCAGCAGCGCGTCGGCCTCGCCCGCGCGCTCGCCGCGGACACCGACATCCTGCTGATGGACGAGGCGTTCAGCGCGCTCGACCCGCTCATCCGCCGCGAGATGCAGGAGCAGCTCATCGAGCTGCAGCAGGAGCTCGGCAAGACCATCGTCTTCATCACCCACGACCTCAACGAGGCGATGTTCCTCGGCGACCGCATCGCCGTCATGCGCGACGGCCGCATCGTGCAGCTCGGCACCGCGGAGGAGATCCTCACCGACCCCGCCGACGACTACGTGGCCCAGTTCGTGCAGGACGTCGACCGCGCCCGCGTGCTCACCGCCGCGAACGTGATGGAGCCGCCGCGCGCGGTCGTCTCCGCCTCGGCGGGCCCGCGCGGAGCGCTCCGCACCATGCGCGACCTGCAGACCTCGATGGCCTTCGTGGTGACCGGCGGCCGGCGCCTCCGCGGCGTCATCCGCGACCGCGACGCGCTCCGCCTCGTGCAGCGCGGCGACCGCTCCCTGGAGAGCGCGATCCGCGACGACCATCCGGTCGTGCACCCCGACGAGCACCTCAGCGAGCTCCTGGAGAGCTCGGTGGAGAGCCCGCTGCCCCTCGCCGTCGTCGACGACGCCGGGCGCCTGCTCGGCGCGGTCCCGCGCGTCACCCTGCTCGCCGCGCTCGGCAACGTCCCAGCCGTGACCGGCGAGCTCGAGATCGTGGAGCCGCCGGCGACGGTCCCCGTCGACGTCGTGACCGCGACGCTCCGGGAGACCGCGGACGGCGGGCGCGCCGACGGCGAGGAGGCCGCCGCCGAACGTCGCGCGGCCGAGCGCGACCGGGGCGCAGGCGACGCGGGCGCAGGCGCAGGCGACGCGGGCGCAGGCGACGCGGGCTCGGGCGACGCCGGCGCGGCCGGGGGAGCGGCGGCCGCTCGGCCGGTCGTCGCCACGATCGAGGGAGGTGCCCGATGAACGACTTCCGCCTGCCGCTCGGAGAGTGGATCGAGACGCTCTTCCGCACCATCACCGACGTCGCCGGGGGCTTCTTCTCCGCGCTCCGCACGATCTTCCTCGCCGCCTACGACGCGGTCGACTGGATCTTCTCCGCGCCGCCGTTCTGGGCCGTGATCCTCGTGCTCGCCGCGATCGCCTGGTGGGCGCGCGGCTGGAAGCTCGGGGTGGGCACCGCGGTCGGCCTCCTCGTCATCCTCGGCGTCGACCAGTGGGACAACGCCATGGACTCCCTCGCCCTCGTGCTCGTCGCGAGCGCGATCGCGATCGCCGTCGCGGTGCCCCTCGGCATCCTCGCCGCGCGGAACGACGTCGCATCCCGCATCATCCGGCCGATCCTCGACTTCATGCAGACGATGCCGGCGATGGTCTACCTCATCCCCGCCCTCGTGCTGTTCCGCGTCGGCGTCGTGCCGGGCATCGTCGCGACGATCGTCTTCGCGATGGCCCCGGGCGTGCGGCTCACCGAGCTCGGCATCCGCGGCGTCGACCGCGAGGTGGTCGAGGCCGGCCAGGCCTTCGGCTCCTCCCCGGGCCGGATCCTCCGCCAGATCCAGCTGCCGCTCGCGATGCCGTCGATCATGGCGGGCGTGAACCAGGTGATCATGCTCTCGCTGTCGATGGTCGTCATCGCCGGCATGGTCGGCGCGGGCGGCCTCGGCGGCCAGGTCGTCGCGAGCCTCACCCGGCTCGACGTCGGGCTCGGCTTCGAGGCGGGGCTGTCGGTCGTGATCCTCGCGGTCATCCTCGATCGGATCACGGGCGCGTTCGGCGGCGGCTTCCGCGGCAAGGCCGGCAAGGCCGGCAAGGCCGGCAAGAGCGGTAAGGCGGGCGCGGGCACGGCGACGGCGACGGCGAAGACCGCGCCCCAGCAGGCCTCCGCCGAGCCCGATGCGGAGCCCGCGCCGCCGCGCGTGCCCGCCGCGACCGCCTGAGCGGCGCTGAGACTCGCGGACGGCGGCGTCTCGACGCCGTCGCCCGTCGATCCCGCGCGGCACCCCCGCGCGGACATCCCCAACACCCGCGACACAGCACGCGGGAGGAAAGGAACACCATGAAGAAGCGACACCTCACCACGGCGCTCGCGCTCGGCGCGGCCGCGACCATCGGACTCGCCGGCTGCGCGGGCGACGGCGGGGGCGGCGGCGACGCCGCCTCGGACAAGCAGCTCACGATCGCCGTGTTCAACGGCTGGGACGAGGGCATCGCCGCCTCCGAGCTCTGGAAGGCCGTCCTCACCGAGCAGGGCTACGACGTGACCCTCGAGTACGCCGACGTCGCCCCCGTCTTCTCCGGACTCTCGACCGGCGACTACGACCTCACCCTCGACGTCTGGCTGCCGCAGACGCACGCGAGCTACCTCGAGCAGTTCGGGGCCGACATCACCGACCTCGGCGCCTGGAACGACGAGGCCTCGCTCACGGTCGCGGTGAACGAGGACGCCCCGATCGACTCGCTCGCCGACCTCGCGAAGCACGCCGACGAGTTCGACAACCGCATCGTCGGCATCGAGCCCGGCGCGGGCCTCACCGAGGCCGTGCAGAACGAGACGATCCCGACGTACGGCCTCGACGGCATGGAGTTCGTGACGTCCTCGACGCCCGCGATGCTCTCCGAGCTGACCGCGGCGACCGAGGCGGGCGAGAACATCGTCGTCACCCTCTGGCGCCCGCACTGGGCCTACGACGCCTTCCCCCTGAAGGACCTGAAGGACCCCGAGGGCACGCTCGGCACCGCGGAGGGCATCCACGCCTTCGGCAGCGGCAGCTTCGCCGACGACCACCCCGAGGTCGCCGAGTGGCTGTCGAACTTCAAGATGGACAGCGAGCTGCTCTACTCGCTCGAGAACGCCATGTTCAACGAGCACACGGGCGACGACTACGACCAGGTGGTCGCGGACTGGATCGCCGACAACCAGGAGTGGGTCGACGGCCTGACGAAGTAGGCGCGACGCGCGCACCCACGGGTGCGATGCGGCGCAGGATGCCGCGGGCCCGACCGGCCCGCGGCATCCGTCGTCTCCGGCTCCCTCTGGACGCCGCTCGTGATCTTCCGTAGCATCCGAATCGGATGCAGGTTCGGGGGAGCCCATCCGTCGCCGCCCGCGGCATCCGCGCCGGCACCGACCGCCGGTGCCGGAGTTCTCGATGCTGGGGGGCCACATGTCCGATCGACTCGATTCCGATGAGACGCCGAACTTCTCCAGGCCGGGCGAGGCGACCGTCGCCGCGCGGCACCGGATCCCGCAGGGCGAGTCCCTGCCGGACACCGCGTACCAGATCGTGCACGACGAGATCATGCTCGACGGCAACTCGCGGCTGAACCTCGCGACCTTCGTCGGCACCTGGATGGACGACGAGGCCAAGAAGCTCTACGAGGACTCGTTCGACAAGAACATGATCGACAAGGACGAGTACCCGCAGACCGCGGCGATCGAGGACAACTGCTGGCGGATGCTGGCGAACCTCTGGAACGCGCCGGACGCGGCGACGGCGATCGGGACCTCGACGATCGGCTCCTCGGAGGCCTGCATGCTCGGCGGCCTCGCCTTCAAGCGCCGCTGGCAGCAGGCCAGGCGCGCGGCCGGCAAGGACGCGAGCTCGCCGAACCTCGTCATGTCGAGCGCCGTGCAGGTGTGCTGGGAGAAGTTCTGCAACTACTTCGACGTCGAGCCGCGCTTCGTGCCGATCTCCGAGGAGCACAAGACGCTCGACGGGCACGACCTCGAGAAGTACGTCGACGAGAACACGATCGGCGTCGTCGCGATCATGGGCGTGACGTACACGGGCATGTACGAGCCCGTCGACGAGATCGCGAAGGCGCTCGACGCCATCCAGGCGAAGACCGGCCTCGACATCCCGATCCACGTGGACGGCGCCTCCGGGGCCATGATCGCGCCGTTCCTGCAGCCCGACACCGTCTGGGACTTCCGCCTCGAGCGGGTGCACTCGATCAGCACCTCGGGTCACAAGTACGGGCTCGTGTACCCGGGCCTCGGCTGGGTGGTCTGGCGCGAGGCGCAGTGGCTGCCCTCGGATCTCGTGTTCAAGGTGAGCTACCTCGGCGGCGAGATGCCGACGTTCGCGCTGAACTTCTCCCGCCCGGGCGCGCAGGTGCTGCTGCAGTACTACGCGTTCCTCCGGCTCGGCATCGACGGCTACACGGCGGTGCAGCAGGCCTCGCAGGATGTCGCGAAGTTCCTCTCCGCCGGCATCGAGAAGATCGGCGCCTTCGCGCTGTGGAACGACGGCAGCGACATCCCCGTCTTCGCGTGGCGGCTGAAGGCCGGGCACACGAAGAACTGGAACCTGTACCACCTGCAGGACCGCCTCAGGATGAAGGGATGGCTCGTCCCCGCGTATCCGATGCCGGACGACCTCGCCGACCTCACGGTGCAGCGCATCGTCGTGCGCAACGGGCTCAGCATGGACCTCGCCGAGGATCTGCTCGAGGCGATCCAGACCGAGACCGCGTACCTCGACGCCCTCGAGTCGCCGATGCCCGTCGAGGGCCAGCACCCCGGGTTCCACCACTAGGGGCGTGAGATGGCTCAGCATCGGACCGAGGCCGCGCGGGCGTCGAACCATCCGCTCGCGCCGCACAACCCCGCAACCGCCTTCCTCGGCGTCGGCCAGCTGGCCCTGCTCACCCTCGTCGTCGTCGCGAGCCTCCGCTCGCTGCCGGCGATGGCGGTGTTCGGGCTCGGCAGCATCACCCTGTACCTGATCCCGGCGATCTTCTTCCTCATCCCGACGGCCCTCGTCGCCGCCGAGCTCGCGACCGGCTGGAAGGGCGGCGTCTACATCTGGGTGCGCGAGGCGCTCGGCAACCGTTGGGGGTTCACCGCGGTCTGGCTGCAGTGGATCCAGAACGTCGTCTGGTACCCGACGCAGCTGTCGTTCATCGCGGCGGCGCTCGCCTTCGTGTTCTTCGACCCCTCGCTGTCGAACTCCGGCTTCTTCACCGCCGTGGTGATCCTGGTGCTCTACTGGGGCTCGACGTTCATCACGCTCCGCGGCGGCAACCTGTTCGCGAAGCTCGGCTCCTGGGGCGGCATCCTGGGCACCCTGCTGCCCGCGGCGCTGCTGATCGTGTTCGGCGCGATCTGGGTGTTCAGCGGCGAGAAGAGCCAGGTGCCGCTCGAGGCGTCCGCCATCATCCCGCCGTTCACCGGCCTCGCGTCGATCGTGCTGATCGTGTCGAACGTGCTCGCCTACGCCGGCATGGAGGTGAACGCCGTGCACGTGAACCAGATGAAGGACCCCGGCCGCGGATACCCGCGCTCGGTGCTGCTCGCCTCGGTGCTGATCCTCGCCGTGTTCATCCTGCCGACGCTCGCGATCTCCGTCGCCGTGCCGCAGAAGGAGCTCGGCCTCACGAACGGGATCATGCTCGCCTTCGGCGAGTACTTCCAGCACTGGGGGATGGGGGAGTGGGCGACCGCGGTCGTGTCCGCCCTGATCGCGGCGGGCGCGCTCGCCTCGGTCATCACCTGGGTCGCGGGCCCGTCGAAGGGCGTGCTCGCCGCCGCCGAGACCGGGCTGCTGCCGCCGCTGCTGCAGAAGCGCAACAAGGAAGGCGTGCAGTCGGGCATCCTCATGCTGCAGGGCACGATCGTCACCGTGCTCGCGGCGATCTTCATCATCGTGCCCGACGTCAGCTCGGCGTTCGTCGCGCTCATCGACATGGCCGCGGCGCTCTACCTGATCATGTACATGATGATGTTCGCCTCGGCGATCGTGCTGCGGCGCACGCAGCCGGACGTGAAGCGCGCGTACCGAGTGCCGGCGCTCGACTTCGTCGCCGGGGTCGGCTTCCTCGCGTGCCTCGCGGCGTTCCTGCTCGCGTTCATCCCGCCCGACGGGTTCAGCGCCTTCTCGCCCGCCGCCTACCCGTGGATCGTCGGCGTCGTCATCGTCGTGCTCGGCGTGCCGCCGCTCATCTTCTACGCCGTCAGACGGCCGAGCTGGGACCGGCGCAGCGACGCGGACAAGCAGAAGCACGGCACGCACGAGGAGGACGGCTGAGCGCGCCGCCGCAGATCCCCCGATTCGGCCCGGACCGGGGGATCTGCTAGGCTGGCTCGTTGGCTGGGTACATCCACTGCCCAGTTCGTAGGCGAATCCCTCGTATCTTCCGCGCAAGCGGTGGGAGTCGCCTGCAGACAAGAGACCTTGGGAGGGGCGATCCGCCCCTCGGTATTGGAGGAAACCAATGGCAGCAGTGTGCCAGGTGACCGGCGCCGTTCCCGGCTTCGGTCACAACATCTCGCACTCGCACCGCCGGACGAAGCGCCGCTTCGACCCGAACGTGCAGAAGAAGACGTACTACGTGCCGTCGCTTCGTCGCAACGTGACGCTGAACGTGTCCGCCAAGGGCATCAAGGTGATCGACGCCCGTGGCATCGACGCCGTCGTCCGTGACATCCAGGCTCGTGGGGTGAAGCTCTAATGGCGAAGCAGCAGGACATCCGTCCCATCATCAAGCTCCGTTCGACGGCCGGCACCGGGTACACCTACGTGACCCGCAAGAACCGTCGCAACAACCCCGACCGTCTCGTGCTCAAGAAGTACGACCCCGTGGTGCGCAAGCACGTCGACTTCCGAGAGGAGCGCTAAGACATGGCGAAGAAGAGCAAGATCGCGCGCAACAAGCAGCGCCAGGAGGTCGTGGACCGCTACGCCGCCAAGCGCGCCGAGCTGAAGAAGGCGCTCGTCGACCCGAACGGCACCGACGAGTCCCGCGAGGCCGCCCGCGTCGGCCTGCAGAAGCTCCCCCGCAACGCCTCGCCGGTCCGCCTGCGCTCGCGTGACGCCATCGACGGCCGCCCCCGTGGTGTGCTCTCGAAGTTCGGCATCTCGCGTGTCCGCTTCCGCGACATGGCGCACAAGGGCGAGCTGCCCGGCATCACCAAGTCGAGCTGGTAAGCCAGCCCGCACCCGCTTCACGACGAGGGGCGTCCCGGTTCTCCGGGGCGCCCCTTCTCGCGTCTCCGGGTCGCCCGCTTCCCTCCGCCCCGCCCCGCGCCCTCCGCACCGTACCCTTCGCATCGGCCAGGGGGTCGAATCGCGACATCCGGATGCCTCGACGGCGAGCGCGCGGTCGGAAAATGACCCCCGCGCGGAACCGACCGGGCGGGATGCGTTCGCCGTGGGCGCACGACACGCCGGTGCGAGAATGCTCGAACGACCCGGAAATCCGCGTGATTCCGGGGAATTCTGTTACATTCGAGGCGGCCTGAACGGCCCCGGGGGTGGTTGAACGATCGTTCCCGAGTTCTTCAACAAGTGCTGTTCCCACAGCGAACGTCCGAGGAGGACACTCAATGGCTGACAAGTCGCTGAACAAGACCGAGCTCGTCGCGAAGATCGCCGCCTCGACCGGTCAGAGCCAGGCCACCGTCGACTCCGTGCTCGGCGGCCTGTTCGAGGCCCTCGCCGAGTCGGTCGGCTCGGGCACCAAGGTTTCCATCCCGGGCTGGCTCGCCGTCGAGCGCTCGCACCGCGCTGCGCGCACCGGCCGCAACCCGCAGACCGGCGCCACCATCGAGATCCCGGCCGGCTACTCGGTCAAGGTCACCGCGGGCTCGAAGCTGAAGGCTGCCGCCAAGTAAGTCTTCGCGACGCTCGAAGGGCGATCGGCTCCGGCCGGTCGCCCTTCGTCATGCCCGGGCGGGTGGCGGCCCGACGCGGGGGCCCGGCTGCCCGGCGTGCGGGCGTCGCCGGTGGAGGAGGCCCGCACCGGCGGAGGAGGCCCCCAGATACAGCGCCTAGGCTGGTGCGGTGCCCCGTTCCGTTCGTGTGCTCGGCCCTGCCGTGCTCGTCGCCGCCGCGCTCGTCGCGGTGCTCGCGGGCCTCGCCTTCGGCGGCGGTGCCGACCCGGTGCTGATCCAGGACCCCGGCCCCCTCGTGCGCTGGAGCCTGCCGATCGCGAAGCTGCTCGTGAACCTCGGCGCCGCGGGCATGATCGGCTCCCTCGTGCTCGCCCTGTGGGCGCTCACCCCCGAGCGCGAGGAGTTCAACGCCGCGCTCGATGTCGCGGCCGCCTCCGCCGCGGTGATGACCGTCGCGTCCGCCGCGACCGCGCTGATCACGTTCCTCGACGTGACCGGCGTCCCGTTCGATCTCGGCGAGCGCTTCGGCATGCAGCTCGGCCAGTTCGTCACGAGCATCGGGCTCGGCCAGGCCTGGCTCACCACCACCCTCGTCGCCGCCGCGGTCACGGTGCTGTGCTTCGCGGTGCGCAACCACACGGCGCTCGTCTTCGTCGCGGTGCTCGCGGTGTTCTCCCTCGTCCCGCTCGCGCAGCAGGGGCACGCCGCCGGCGCCGCCGGTCACAACGAGGCGATCACCTCGCTCGGGCTGCACCTCGTGTTCGCGGCGGTCTGGCTCGGCGGCCTCATCACGATCGTGCTGCTGCAGCGCCGGCTCGAGGGGGAGCGGCTCGTCGTCGTGCTCGCCCGCTACTCGACCGTGGCGCTCATCTGCTTCATCGTCGTGGCGATCTCGGGCTACGCGAGCGCGGCGCTCCGCATCGGCTCCTGGGACGCGCTCGGCACGCCCTACGGCATCCTCGTCATCGCGAAGGTCGGCGCGCTCATCGCGCTCGGCTGCTTCGGTGCGCTGCAGCGCACCTGGCTGATCGGGCGGATGCAGCGCAAGCAGCTCGCGGCCGGGGCATCCACCGCCGGGGCATCCACCGCCGGGGCATCCGCGGCAGGGGCGAAGGCGACGGATGCCCCGCCGCGGAAGCCGTTCGCCGAGTTCTGGTGGTTCGTGGTCGCCGAGCTGGCGTTCATGGGCATCGCCTCGGGCGTGGCGGCCGCGCTCGCGCGCACCGCGACGCCCGTCTCCGAGGACGTCGCGGGCGACCTGGCCCGCACCCCCGCCGAGATCCTGACGGGCGAGCTGCTGCCGCCCTGGCCCGACTGGTACCGCTTCGTCACCGAGTGGAAGCCCGACCTCATCTGGCTGCTCGCCTGCGGCTTCGGCATCTTCTTCTACCTCGCGGGCGTGCGCCGGCTGCGCCGCCGCGGCGACAAGTGGCCGATCTACCGCGCCGTGCTCTGGGTGTCGGGCCTGCTGCTGCTCGCCTACCTCACGAGCGGCGGGGTGAACGCCTACCAGGAGTACCTGTTCTCGGCGCACATGCTCGGGCACATGGGCCTCACCATGGCGGTGCCCGTGCTGCTCGTCCCCGGTGCTCCGGTCACGCTCATCGCGCGCGCTGTGCAGGCGCGGAAGGACGGCTCCCGCGGCGGTCGCGAATGGGTGCTGCTCGCGGTGCACTCGAAGTTCGCCGGCATCATCGCGAACCCGTTCGTGGCGGCGGCCCTGTTCGTCGGCTCGCTCTGGGTGTTCTACTACTCGCCCCTGTTCCGCTGGTCGATGGTCGACCACATCGGGCACGAGTGGATGATCACGCACTTCCTCATCACGGGCTACCTCTTCGTGCAGTCGCTCGTCGGCATCGATCCGGTGCCGTACCGGCTGCCGTACGCGTTCCGCCTGCTGCTCCTGCTCGGGACGATGGCGTTCCACGCCTTCTTCGGCCTCGCGATCATGATGTCGACGGGGCTGATGCTCGCCGACTGGTACGGGGCGATGGGCTGGGGCACCGACGCGCTCGCGGATCAGCAGCTCGGCGGCGGCATCGCCTGGTCGATCGGCGAGATCCCGACGCTGGCGCTCGCGGTGACGGTCGCGATCCAGTGGGCGCGGAGCGACGAGAAGGAGTCGCGCCGCCGGGACCGGCACGCGGATCGCACCGGGGATGCCGAGCTCGAGGCGTACAACGCGCAGCTCGCCGCGATCGCCGAGCACGACCGCTCGCCGCGCGGCTGAGTGCCGGGCAGGGCTGAGCGCCGCGTGCGCGGCGCGGCGGCTCGCTACTTGAGCTGCACCGCGATCGATCCGTCGGGCTTGATCCTGGCGTCGAGCGCGACGGTGAAGCCGCGGTCCTCCTCGAGCGTCGATACGCTGCCGTCGAAGAGTGACTGCACCTCGACCGAGATGTGCGCCGTGCCGGCCGTCGCCGGCATCTCGAACGCGGACTCGCCGGCGGTGAGCGTCACCGTGGGGCTCGCGACGATCGACCACACCGGATCGCTCAGGATGCGGTCGTCGATGTCGATGCCGAAGGGGCAGTCGGTCGGGTTCAGCACCGGCTGCGTCGTGCAGCCGTCGAGGTAGAGATCGAGTTGCGCCTGCACCCGGTCGACGAACGCCTGGGTCGGCTGGGCGTCGACCGTGACGGCGCCGCGGACGCCGGGCTCGGCGACCGCGATGACGTGCGGGGCCTGCAGCAGCTGGGAGTCGTACTCGAACTCGTACGCGGCGGGTGCGATCGCGAGGTACGGCGTCGTCTGGATGAAGTTCGCGAGCTCGTCGTCGGGCTTCGTGGCCCGGGCGTCGAGCGTGAGGTCGCCGACGGTGAACTGCGGCGAGTGGGCCGCGGTCACATCGATGATCGCGAGCGGGCTCTGGGCGAAGGCCCAGCGGTTCAGCACGCCGTAGAGCGGCTCGATCGGCTTCACCTCGAAGGTCGTCTCGGCGATCGCGGTGTCGATGCGGTAGCTCGCGGTGACCGAGTGCGTGCCGTCCTCGTGCGCGACGTCTTCGATGATGCGGACGTCGGCCGGGCCGGCGTCGATGATGCCCGAGCGGAGCATCGCCGTGGAGACGTCGGTCGGCAGCCCGAGCGCGTCGAGCGCCTTCGCGTCGAGGGCGACGCCCGGGGTCGTGGCGGCGGTCGCGAGGTCGTCGTCGGCGATGGCCGAGAGGTAGCGCTCGACGAAGTTCGAGGCGCCGTAGACCGTCTGGTTCAGCCCGCCGAGCGCGGCGAAGAAGGCGCCGACGAGCAGCGCACCCGCTCCGACCCAGCCGAGCACGGCCAGCGGCGAGATGCGCCCGCGTGCCGCGTCCCGCTTCCCCACCCGGCCAGTCTATGGGCGGCCCGCAGACGCAAACTGAGGATGTCCCGAGCCGGACGCCTCGGCGCTAGGGTGGGAGCGCGCCCGGCGGGCGCACCGCGGCGGATGCCGTCGCGGCATCCCTCCACGAGCAGAGACCACCGAGCAGACTCCCGTGCAGACCGTCACCCTCACCCGTGAGCAGGCCGCGGTGTTCGAGGCGATCGAGCACACGAGGGAGCACGTCTTCGTCACCGGCCGGGCCGGCACCGGCAAGTCGACCCTGCTCAACCACCTGAACTGGAACACGAAGAAGCAGATCGTGATCTGCGCACCGACGGGCGTCGCCGCCCTGAACGTCGGCGGGCAGACCATCCACTCGCTGTTCCGCCTGCCGATCGGGGTCATCGCCGATCACGCGATCGACCAGAACGATCAGGTGCGGAAGATCCTGAACGCGATGGACACCCTCGTCATCGACGAGGTGTCGATGGTGAACGCCGACCTGATGGACGCGATGGACCGGGCGCTGCGTCAGGCCCGGCAGCGCAAGGACGAGCCCTTCGGCGGCGTGCAGGTGGTGCTCTTCGGCGACCCGTATCAGCTCGCGCCGGTGCCCGGCGACGGCGAGGAGCGGCGCTACTTCGCCGACACCTACCGCTCGATGTGGTTCTTCGACGCGAAGGTGTGGACGGAGACCTCGCTGCGCATCTTCGAGCTCGGCGAGGTGCACCGGCAGAGCGACGACCGCTTCAAGTACATGCTGAACGCGGTGCGGCACGGCATGGTCACCGCCGAGATCGCCGGCGTGCTGAACGAGACCGGCGCGCGGCGGCCGCTGCCCGAGCAGGGTGCGATCACGCTCGCGACCACGAACGACACCGTGAACCGCATCAACCGGGCGCAGCTGAAGCGGCTGCCCGGCGAGCCGCTCGCGAACCCGGCCGAGGTGACCGGGGACTTCGGCGGACGCACGTTCCCGGCCGACGAACGGCTCGAGCTGAAGGTGGGCGCGCAGGTGATGTTCCTGCGCAACGACACGGCGGTCGGGCCCGACGGGCAGCGCTGGGTGAACGGCACGATCGGCACGGTGACGTCGCTCGACCGCGAGGTGCTCGTCGAGGTCGACGGCGAGGAGCACGAGGTCGAGCCGGTGACGTGGGAGAAGTACCGCTACCGCTGGGATCCTGCGGCGAAGAAGCTCGAGCGGGAGATCGTGGCGGAGTTCACCCAGTTCCCGCTGCGGCTCGCCTGGGCGGTCACGATCCACAAGTCCCAGGGGGCGAGCTACGACACCGCGATCGTGGATCTGGGCTCCCGGGTGTTCAGCCCCGGCCAGACGTACGTGGCGCTCAGCCGGCTGACCTCCCTCGAGGGGCTCTACCTGGCGCGGCCGCTGCGGCCGAGCGACATCATCGTGGACCGCGACGTGGAGCGCTTCATGTCGGGGGCGATGCGGCCGCGGCTCGGGGAGTAGCCGGGAGGAGTCGCCGGGGAACAGCTGCGGAGCCGCGCGCGGGCTGCCGGGGAGCAGCTGCGGAGCCGCGTGCGGGCAGCCCAGGAGCAGGTGCGGAGGAGATTGACCGCGGCGGAGGATGCTGCGCCGCCCCGCTTCCTCCCTTCGTGCCGATCTCCTCCCGCGCGGGAGCGGGATCGCGGGCGAGGAGCGGGGGAGCGGGCGCGCGGGGCGGGTGCCGTAACTTCCTCAGTCGGTTACCACCGGGGATTCAGGGTTCGCTCGGGGAACTCCCTGACGAGCGCCGGTGGCAGCCCGGGGTAGAATCGCCTCGGACACAAGCTAGGGGGGCTGGTGGCTGAGCAACGGCATTCTTCGCGCGCGCAGCGCCCACGGCGACGTGGTCGCGTCGTCGGAGCCGCCGCCGCACTCGCCGTGGTCTCCCTCGTCCTCACCGCCTGCACCGGCGGCGGGCCCGATCCGGCCCGGAGCTTCGACGAGCTCGATCGCGCCCTCCCCGACTCGACGGTCGAGCAGCTGCAGGGCGTCCTCGAGGAGGCCGTCCGCCAGAGCGGCTCGAGCGGCGGGCTGGCCGGGGTCTGGGCCCCCTGGTCCGGCACCTGGGAAGGCGTAACCGGCACGACCGGTTTCGAGGACCACGCCCCCAAGGTGACCCCGCAGACGAAGTTCCGACTCACCACCGGCACGACCGAGATCACCTGCACCGTGCTGCTCCGCCTCGCCGACGCGGGAGTGGTCGGCCTCGACGACCACGTCAGCAGCTACGTCGACGACACGCCCGGCATCGACGGCATCACCCTGCGCCAGCTCTGCCAGCAGACCTCGGGCCTCGGCGACTTCTACCCGACGCTCCGGGGGCACTTCGCGGCCAACCCGCAGCGCGTGTGGAGCGAGACCGAGCTCATCTCCGGCGGCCTCGCCGCCGGCCGGCAGTCGGCGCCCGGCGAGGGCTGGGCGCCGTCGCAGGCCGGGGTGATGCTCCTCGCGCAGGCGCTCCGCAACGCGACCGGCCGCGACTGGAACTCCCTCGCGGACGACTACGTCTTCGGCCCGCTCGGCATGGACGACACGGCTCTGCCGGCGCCGAGCGAGGTCGACCACCACGGTGTGCTCGGCGGCTACGTGGCGAAGCCCGGGGCCGACGGTGCGCCCGACTGCACCGCTCGCTTCGACGATTCGAAGCAGTCGAGCTCGATGGGCGGCGCGGCGGCCGGAGCGATCACCACGCTCGCCGATGCCCAGGCGCTGAGCGAGGCGTTCGCGACCGGAGCGCTGCTCGGCGAGCAGACGTCCCGCGAGCAGTGGACGCTCGTCCCGATGAGCGGCGACGCGCCCGCGTGGCAGGGCTACGGCGTGGGCGGGGCCCAGTACGGGCCGATGCGCGGCACCGCGGGCGAGGGCGCCGGCGCGCTGACCGCCGCGTTCACCGACCCGAAGTCGGGGCTCACCGTCGTCGTCGCGCTCAACGACTCGACGGCCGGCGCCGACTTCGTGCGGGAGACGGCGTTCGCGCTCGCCTCGATCGCCTCGAAGGCGACGGCGGCGCCGGAGCACGAGCGCCCGATGGTTGAGCTGCCCTGGTCGCTCGACCAGTCGGTCGCCAAGATGGCGGAGCTCGCCAAGTGCCCCATCGCGGAGGCGCCCCCGGCGGAGTGAACGGCGGCCCGCGACGCCCGCCGGCACGGCGCGCCGCTCGCCTCGGAGGAGATGAGACGGATGTGCAGATGGCTCGCCTACTCGGGTGACGCGTTGCAGATCTCCCGGGTGGTGCTCGACGCGAAGCACTCGCTCGTGGCGCAGGCGCTGAACTCGCCGCTCGGCGCGGAGACCGTGAACGGCGACGGCTTCGGTCTCGGCTGGTACGACGCCGCCCGCCCGGCCGGCGATGCGCCGGCCGTGTTCCACAGCATCGAGCCCGCCTGGCACGACGAGAACCTCCGCGAACTGGCCCAGGCGATCGAGAGTCCGCTCTTCTTCGCCCACGTCCGTGCCGCGGCGGGGCCGCCCATCCAGCAGACGAACTGCCACCCGTTCCGCTACGGCCGGTGGCTCTTCATGCACAACGGGGCGATCGCCGGCTTCCCCGCGATGAAGCGGGAGCTGATGCTCGAGGTCGCGCCCGAGTTCTTCCTCGGCATCCGCGGGACCACCGACTCGGAGCTCGTCTTCCACCTGGCCCTCGGCTACGGCCTCATGGACGACCCGGTCGCGGCGATGGCGCGCACCCTGCGCCGTATCGAGGAGGCCGGCCGCGCACACGGCGTCGCGGCGGCCGTGCAGGGCACCTTCGCCGTGACGGACGGCGCGACGATGTGGGCGTTCCGCTACTCGAGCGAGCACCGGAGCCGGACGCTCTTCCATTCGGAGGACATCGACGTGCTTCGCGCGATGTACCCGGACTTCGAACGGCTGCGGGTGTTCGGCACCCGGGCGCGGCTCGTCGTGAGCGAGCCGCTCAACGATCTGCCCGGGGCGTTCATCGAGGTGCCGGAGTCGACGGCCGTGGTCGTCACCCCGGACGGGGCGTACACGCACGAGCCCTTCCTCGCCTGACCGGACGCGACTCCCACGCGAGCCATCCATCCCGGCGCACCGAAAACCCCGGGTCGCACCGACGTTCATGGACGTCGGGCGACCCGGGGTTCTGGTGTCTGCTGGACCCGCTCGGCGGATCAGGCCCCTCGGCGACCCGCGATGGATCGGATCAGCCAGCTGATCACGGCGATCGCGAGCAGCACGAGCCCCACCCACAGCAGGAAGTTCAGGGACTGCACGAGTCCTCCGGTGATCGCCAGGATGATGGCGATGACGACGATGATGATCAGCAGGATGTTCATTGGAACCCCTTCCTCGGGACGGCGCATCCGACGTGGATGCCCGGTGGGACGACGCATCGGACGTGGATGTCCGATCGCAACACCTTCACGTTAGGGCGGTTCCGAGACTCGCCCACGGGGGTTGACGCGGACCGCTCCGACGTGGCAAGACCCACGGAGATCCGGGGGAGCGGGCCCGTTTGCGGGGCGGAATGTCGAGTGTCAACCCCCTGAACGCCGTCCGCCGTGCTGCCTACCGTGGGCTGGGAACCAGAGGAGGAGACCATGGCACGCACCGCGACGCTCATCGATCCGACTACGAAGCATCCGCGGGGCCCGTTCCCGCGGCAGGAGCAACCGGCGCCCGGGGTGACCGCCGACATGACGCCCACCCCCGACCACGGCGAGGAGAGCTACCGCGGCTCGGGCCGTCTGCAGGGCAGGCGGGCGCTCATCACCGGCGGCGACTCCGGCATCGGCCGGGCGACCGCGATCGCCTTCGCGCGGGAGGGCGCGGATGTCGCGATCGGGTACCTCGAACGCGAGCACGCCGACGCGGAGGAGACCGCGCGCTGGATCGAGGAGGCCGGCGGGCAGGCGCTCCTGCTGCCGGGCGATCTGCGGTCGGAGGCGCACTGCGAACTCATGATCGAGCGGGTGTGCGACACCTTCGGCGGCATCGACCTGCTCGTGCTGAACGCCGCGCACCAACGGGACCGGGGCGGCATCGACGAGATCCCCACCGCCGACTTCGAGACCGTGATGCGGGTGAACCTGTTCGCGCCCGTGTTCCTCGCGCGGGCGGCGGTGCCGAAGCTGAAGCCGGGGTCGAGCATCATCACGACCGCGTCGATCCAGGGGTTCGACCCCTCGTCGAGGCTCGTCGACTACGCCATGACGAAGGCGGCGCTCGTCGCCTTCACGAAGGCGCTGGCCGAGGAGCTCGGGCCGCGAGGCATCCGCGTCAACGCCGTGGCCCCCGGCCCGATCTGGACGCCCTTGATCCCCGCCACTGGGTGGCCGGACAAGCTGCCGCAGTTCGGGAAGAACACGCCCCTCGGGCGGGCCGGCCAGCCGGCGGAGCTCGCGGGCGCCTACGTCTACCTCGCCTCCGAGGAGGCCTCCTACGTCTCGGGCGCGATCCTGCCGGTCACCGGCGGGCGCGGGCTCTGACCGCCGGCCAGGGGACGAGGGATGCCGCGACTGCGCCGGGTGCAGCCCTACGTGTCGCCCGGCTACCGGCGCAGGCGCCGCGGCGCCGGCTTCGAGTACCGCCACGTCGACGGCGGCCTCGCCGGGTCGGCCGAACGGCGGCGCATCGAGGACCTCGCGATCCCGCCCGCGTGGACGGAGGTCTGGATCGCGGATGCCCCGAACGCCCACATCCTCGCCGTCGGCGTCGATGCGGCAGGGCGTCGTCAGTACCGCTACCACCCCGCCTGGCGGGAGCGGCAGGACGCCGAGAAGTTCGAGCGGATGGTGGAGCTCGCCCGCGTGCTGCCGGACGCCCGTCGCTCGGTGCGCCGCCAGTTGGGCGCGGAGGGGCGGGGGCGGGAGCGGGCGCTCGCCGCGGCGTTCCGCACCCTCGACCTCGGTGCGCTCCGCGTCGGCGGGGAGGAGTACCTGCTCGCCGCCCGCACCCGCGGGCTCACGACGCTGCTGATCCGCAACGCGACGGTCGACGGCGAGCTCGTGCGGCTGCGGTTCCGCGCGAAGGGCGGGGCGCTGCACCGGATCGAGCTCGAGGACGCCGGGCTCGTGGGCTTCGTCGTATCCGGGGCGGACGCCCGGCCGAGCTCGCGCCTGTTCAGCTGGCGCGCGGAGGATGCCGCCCGCTCGGCGCTCCGCGCGATCACGGCGAGCGAGGTGAACGACGACATCCGCGAGCGCACCGGCGGCGACTTCACGGCCAAGGACTTCCGGACGCTGCGGGGCACCCTCGTCGCCGCCGAGCGGCTCGCGGCCGAGGGTGCGGCCGGGACGGCGCGGGCGCGGAACGCCGCGATCCGGGAGGCGTACGTCGCGGCATCCGAGGTGCTCCGCAACACCCCGACGATCGCGAAGTCGAGCTACGTCGACCCCCGGGTCGTCCGCGCCTACGAGGCGGGCCTGCTGCTCGAGCCGAGCCGGCGCCCCGAGGCGGCGCTCGTCGCGCTCCTCGAGCGCGAGCTCATCGACGAGGCTGGCTGAGTCCCGCCGAAGCCGCGCCTTCCACACCGCGCGCGGGCTGTCAATCCCTTGGCCGTTCACGCGGGGTGATGCGACGGTGGAGTGGTCGGCGCCGAACGGCGCCGCAGAGCGAACCGAACTCGAAGGGAGACCGACATGGGACTCGGAGACAAGGTCAAGCACACCGCCGAAGAGCTGACGGGCAAGGCGAAGCAGGGCATCGGCAAGATGACCGGCAACGAGGAGCTCGAGGCCGAGGGCCGTGCCGAGGAGGCGAAGGCCGACCTCAAGCAGGCGGGCGACAAGGCCAAGGACGCCGGCAAGGACGTCAAGGACGCCCTCACCGATCGGGACTGATCGCAACAGATCACGACTTGCCCGACTTCCATGGAAGTCGGGCAAGTCGTGGTTCCGGGGCCCGGGCGACGAGTCGTCGCCCGGGCCCCGCTCCGTTCCCGCGGACCCTCAGGCGGACGCCGCGAACAGAGTCTCGCCCACGAAGCCGCCCTCCTCCGCACCCGGCGGGATCGCGAACACCGCCGAGCCGATCGGCGTCGTCCACTCGTTCAGCAGATCGAGCTCGTCGAGCCGCCGCTGCAGCGGCACGAACTGCCGGTCGACATCGGCTTGGAACGAGGCGAACAGCAGCCCCGAGTCCGAGATCCCGCCGCCGCTCGGCGAGGCGTCGTAGTTGTACGCCCGCCGGTGGATCCGCTCGCGCGGATCGTCGGACCGCGCTCGCCGCAGGTGCGAGAACTCGGGGATGACGGGGAAGCCGATCGCGGTCCTCGCCTCGAAGTCGGGCTCGTCGTGCTCCTCGGTCCCGGTGAGCGGGGCGCCGTTCGCGAGGAAGCGGCCGACGGACTGCTCGCGCCCGCCGCGGTCGAGGCGATCCCAGCGGTCGAGGTCCATCCGGATGCGGCGCAGCACGAAGCCCGTGCCGTGCTGCAGCCAGCCCCCGTCGGCGCCGACCCAGACGAGTCCGTCGAAGTCGGCGTCGCCCGGGCGGGGATTCACGGTCCCGTCGACCTGGCCGAAGAGGTTCCGCATGGTCGTGCCGTCGGGCACGGAGCCGGCCGCCCGACGGAACCCGGACTGCACCCAGCGCACGCTCGTCGCGCTCCGGGCGTCCTTCAGCAGCATCCGCACGGCGTGCGCGACGGTGAACGGGTCGTCCGCGGCGATCTGCAGCAGCAGGTCCCCGTCGGACCAGTCGGGCTCGAGGCGGTCGATGCCGAACGGCGGCAGCGCGCGCAGCCACTCGGGCGCGGCATGCGGGGCCACGCGGCGCACGAGCTCCGAGCCGAAGCCGAAGGTCACCGTGAGCCGCGCGGGGACGGCGGCGAGCTCCGGTTCGGAGTCCGCGAGGGCCGGCCGGCCCTGCGTGAGCCGGGCGGCGTCGTCGCTCAGCACCGAGAGCAGTCGGCGGATGCCGTCGCGGTCCGTCTGCGGCAGCAGCTCGAGCCCGACGAAGCTCGCGTGCGCCTGCGGGGTCGTCGCGATGCCCGCCTGGTGGCGCCCGTGGAACGGCTCCGTCGCGAGCCCGACGGCGGCGGCCGTCGCGGCATCCGCTCCGCCGCCCGCCGGGTCGCCCGGGTTCCGCTCGGCGTCGGCACCGGCGCGGATGACCGCGTCCGCGCCGACCGCCGCCGCGGCGCCGAGGCCGGCGACGGCCCCTCCGAGGAGGAGTCGCCGCCGGGTCAGCCCGCGGTCGGCCTGTGGGGATCGGCCATCGGACATCAGTGCCCCGCGTCGCCCATGTCCATGCCGTCCATGTCGCCGCCCTCGTAGTTCTCGTTCGCGCCGGCGTAGTCCTTCGCGGGCGCGGTGAACGTCGAGCTGGACCCGTCGGCGAACGTCAGCGTGAAGGTGTACTCCTCGCCGGCGAGGATCGGCCCGCCGAGCTCCATGAGCATCAGGTGGTTGCCGCCGGGCTCGAGGCTCAGGGAGCCGCCGGCGGGGATCGCGAAGCCGCCGTCCTTCTCCCGCATCACCATCTCGCCGGTCTCGTTCTCGACGGTCTCGTGCAGCTCGACACGGCCGGCGAGCTCGGTCTCGGCGGAGACGATCGTGATCGGATCCTCGCCGGTGTTCTCGAGCTCGCCGAACGCGGCGGACATGGCCTCGTCCCCGGCCTTCACCCAGGCGTCGGTCACGGTGAGGCGCTCGGCCTCGGTCGCGGCGGCGCTCGTCGCGGCCGGAGCGGCGGTGCCGGCGCAGGCGCTCAGCGCGAGCGCGGCGGCGGCGGCCAGGGCGAGGGCCGCGATGCGGCGGGTGCGGGCGGTGGTCTGCGTTGCGGTGTTCATTCGTGGTCTTCCTTCGTTCGTTCGTCGAATCGGTTCGTCGCTCCGGCGCGCTTCCGGCGGGCGAAAAGCACCGCGAGCCAGACGAGCAGCGCGGCGCCCGCGCCGCCGGAGGCGAGGAGCAGGGTCCGGATGGTGGGATCGAGGCCGTCCGCGGGAGCGGAAGCCTCGGCGGGTGGTGCGGCGTCCGCCTCGGTCGCGGGAGCCGATGCCGAGGCATCCGTCTCGGCCGGGGGTGCGTCGCCGGGCTCGTCGCCGGCCGGGGCATCCCCGACCGTGAACGGGACGAGCCCGGTGATCGGATGCCCGTCGGACGAGACGACGCGCCAGCGCACCTCGTAGCGGCCGTCGGGCATGCCGGGGCGCACCTCGGCCCGCACCGTGTCGCCCTCGAGCGACACGGCCGAAGCCGTCCAGTCGGTGCCGTCGGCGTCGGCGACGACGATCGCCGCACCGAGCGGCAGCACCTCGTCGGAGAAGCGCAGCGAGACGTCGGCCGGTGCCGCGGCGAGGGCGTCGCCGGCTGCCGGTTGGCTGCCGAGGAGTTCGTCGTGCGCCGCGGCCGGCAGCGCCGACGCGAGGCTCAGGGACGCCGCGAGCGTCGCGCCCGCGAGGGACGCGACGAGAAGGCGGCGCCCACGACGGTGGGTGGGCATGGAGTTCCTCCAGGGGTCATCGCCGTGCGGGCGCGCCGAGGCGCCGCGCGACGCGGTCGGGTGCGGCTCGTGCCGTCGCCGACGGCGCGCTCGGGCGTCGACCGGCGCGCGAGGGCGGCCGGTCGCTCCGGGAGCGGTCGGTTACGGCGTGACGAGGCGCGGCGGACCGCGGACCGGGGTGACCGGGTCGGCCGTCCGTCGGAGCGGGACGGCCAGGGCGAAGACGCCGGCGACGATCGGCGCCGCCGGGCGCGGGGAGAGTTCGGCGGTGAGGCGGGGCAGTACGGCCGCCCACACGCGGTCGCGGACGGCGACGATCGCCTGCAGCACCCGCTCGCCCTGGTAGAGCGCCGCGATCGTGACGACGGCGGCGAGCGCGTGGGCCGCCCACATGTCGGGCTGCGCGTGCGCGAGGTGCACGGCGGGCTCGGCGAGCGAGATCGTGCCGCCGTGGCCGGCGTGCGCGGCCGTGGCGGCCTCGCCCGTGGCGCGAGTGAGCGGGCCGGGCGTGCCGAGCACGAACAGGCTGTGGAAGAGGGTCTGGCTGATCGCGACGGAGAGGCTCAGCCGGATGAGCGAGAGCCGCCGGCCGGCGAGCAGCACGCAGACCAGCAGCGAGAGCGCGAAGGGCACCGCGACGCCGGCGAAACCGGGCAGTGCGCCGCCGCCGAGGAGGTGGCCGAAGAGGGCGACGAAGGTGGCGACGGACGCGGCGAGCAGCCCCCGGAGGGTGCGGACGCGCCTGGCTTCGTGCACGTGACCATCCTCGCAGACGGGCTGGTCGTGCGTGTCGCGCCCGCGGGCGAGGTGGACGGCCCTGCTGCGCGAGACTCGCGCAATGGTCAGTCGCTGCTGTATGGTCAGCGTGTGCTGACCATTGCGACCCGCCTCGACGTGCTCAACCGGCTCGGCCGGGCCATGGCCGATCCGACGCGCTCGCGCATCCTCCTCGCACTGCTCGAACGGCCGGGCTACCCGGCCGAGCTCGCGCGCGACCTCGAGCTCACCCGGACGAACGTCTCCAACCACCTCGCCTGCCTCCGCGGCTGCGGACTCGTCGTCGCCGCCCCCGAGGGGCGTCGCACGCGGTACGAGATCGCCGACCCCCACCTCGCCCGCGCGATCGGCGAGCTCGTCGAGACGGTGCTCGCGGTGGACGACGGCGCGCCCTGCGTCGACGAGCACTGCGACGTGCCGCTCTGCTGCGGGCCCGGCGCCGCATGAGCGAGGAGTGCTGCGGGCCAGACACGCCCGCGGGTGCCGGGCCGCTCGCGCTGCACGCCCCCGGACGCGTCGCGGAGCCCGTCGAGGAGCACGAGCCGCGACCGCCGTGGTGGCGCGATCCGGCCCTCCTCCCCTCGGCCGGCTCCGGCGTCGCGCTCGCCGTCGGGACGGCGCTCGACTGGGCCGGCCTCGGCATCCCCGCCCTCGTGCTGCAGTGGCTCGCCCTCCTCGCGGGCGCCTGGACCTTCGTCCCCGGGGCGATCCGCCGGCTCCTCCGCGGCCGCCTCGGCGTCGGCCTGCTGATGACGATCGCCGCGACCGGCGCGGTGCTCCTCGGCCACGTCGGCGAGGCGGCCGCGCTCGCCTTCCTCTTCTCCCTCGCCGAAACCCTCGAGGACCGGGCTATGGACCGCGCGAAGGACGGGCTCCGGGCCCTCCTCTCCCTCGTCCCCGAGCGGGTCCGGGTGGTGCGCGCCGGCGGCGAGCCGCTGGTCCCCGCGGCCGAGCTCCGCACCGGCGACGTGCTCGTCGTCGGCGCCGGTGAGCGGATCGCCACCGACGGGGTGGTCGTCTCCGGCCGCTCGAGCATCGACGCATCCGCGGTGACCGGCGAGTCGATCCCGATCGCCGTCGATCCCGGCGACGCGGTGCCCGCCGGGGCGATCAACGGCCCCGGCCTGCTCCGCATCGAGGCGAGCGCGGACGGTCGCGACAACACGCTCACCCAGATCGTCGCGCTCGTGGAGCAGGCCCAGGCCCGAACGGGCGAGCGGGCCCGGCTCGCCGACCGCATCGCCCGCCCCCTCGTGCCCGCGGTGCTCGTCGTCGCCGCGCTCATCGCCCTCGTCGGCGTGGTCGTCGGCGACCCCGGCACCTGGATCGAGCGCGCGCTCGTCGTGCTCGTCGCGGCGTCCCCCTGCGCGCTCGCGATCGCCGTGCCCGTGACGGTGATCAGCGCCATCGGCGCCGCCTCGAAGCTCGGTGTCGTCATCAAGTCGGGCGAGGCCTTCGAACGGCTCGGCACGATCCGGCGCATCGCCCTCGACAAGACCGGCACCCTGACGCGCAACGAGCCGCGCGTCGTCGAGGTGCGCACCGCGCCCGGCCAGGAACGGGAGCGGGTGCTCGCGCTCGCCGCGGCGGTCGAGGCGGGCAGCACCCACCCGCTCGCCGCGGCCGTCGTCGCGGCCATCCCGGGGCCGCCGTCGGCGCACGGGGTCGTCGAGGATGCCGGCCGGGGCGTCGCCGGCCGGGTCGACGGCGTGCACGTGCGGGCGGGCAGCACCCGCTGGCTCGACCCCGCGGCGCTCGCGGCGGATGCCGAGGCGATGGCCGCGGCCGGGATGACCGTGGTCGTCGTCGAGCTCGACGGCACCGTCGCGGGACTGATCGGCATCCGCGACGAGCTCCGACCCGAGGCGGCCGAGACGGTGCGCCTGCTGGGGGCGCAGGGCATCGCCGCGGTGATGCTGAGCGGCGACGACGCGCGCACGGCGCGGGCGCTCGCCACCCAGGCGGGCATCGCCGAGGTCCACGCCGAGCAGCTCCCCGCCGAGAAGGCGGCCGTCGTGCGCGCCATGCTCGCCGAGTCGCCGACGGCGATGGTCGGCGACGGGATCAACGACGCCCCGGCTCTCGCGACGGCGACGGTCGGCATCGCGATGGGCGCGCGAGGCTCCGCCGCGGCGGTGGAATCGGCCGACGTCGCGTTCACAGGGCACGACCTGCGGCTGCTGCCCGCTGCGTTCGCCCACGCCCGACGCGGTCGGCGCATCATGACCTGGAACCTCGGCCTCGCGCTCGCGGTCATCGTCGTGCTGTTCCCGCTCGCGCTCTTCGGGGTGCTCGGGCTCGCCGCCGTCGTGCTCGTGCACGAGGTCGCGGAGCTCGTGATCATCCTGAACGGCGTCCGCGCCGCGCGCCGGCCGGCGGTCGATCGCGCCTGAGGCTGCCTCCAGTGCGGTTTGCTATCTTGGCCGGGACCCCCGACCCCCTGGGAGCCCCGGTGCCGATGCCCCCGCGTGCGATCGTGCCGCTGCGAGCGGCACTCCTCGCGATGCTGCTCGTCGTCGGCACGTGCCTGGCGCTGCTGTTCGGGCACACGCTCGACTCCGCGCACGCCGCCCCGGCCGGACCCGGGCCGAGCGCCGCGGTGAGCGCGAACGCCGTAGCTGTTCCGGGTGCCGTCGGTGCGCTCGAGGCATCCGCCCCCTCCATCGGCGTGCCCGGTGAGCCGGGCGACGGGGGCGAAGGGCTGCTCGCGCTGTGCCTCGGCGTCGGCTGCGCGATCGTGCTCCTGTTCGTCGGCCTCCGGCTCGGAGCCGCCCCACGGGTGCGGTCGTGGCGCGTCGCGCGCGCGGTCCGGCGCCGCCCGATGCGCGCACTCGTCGCATCCACCGCGTCGGTGAGCCTGGACGCGCTCGGCATCAGCCGGACCTGAGCCGCCGCGTCCCGGTCGCCCGACCGGGCCCCGCCCGCTCCGCTCCCAGCCACCTGGCGCCGCTTCGCCGCGCCACTCCTCGAAGGACCCCAATGTCTCAGCACGCCCCCAAGCCCGCCGCCCGCCGCCGGGTGCTCTGGATCAACCTCGGCCTCGTCGGCGCCTTCCTGCTCGTCGTCGGCCTCGCGTTCGCCTTCCTGCGGCCCGGTGCCGCCGCCCCCGCCGCTTCTCCGAGCGCTGGGGAGACGCCCGGCGCAACGGCCGCGCCGACCGTTCGCGACGACAGCCACGTGCTCGGCGAGCCCGGCGCGAGCGGCGTCACGGTGGTCGAGTTCCTCGACTTCGAGTGCGAGGCGTGCGGCGCGTTCTATCCGCTCGTCGAGTCGCTGCGCGAGCAGTACGCGGGTGAGGTCACCTTCGTCGCCCGGTACTTCCCGCTCGACGGCCACAAGAACTCGAAGAACGCGGCGGTCGCCGTGGAGGCCGCCGCGCAGCAGGGCGCGTTCGAGGCGATGTACGCGAAGCTGTTCGAGACCCAGGCCGAGTGGGGCGAGCAGGCGGAGTCGAAGGCGCCGCTGTTCCGGGAGTTCGCCGCGGAGCTCGGGCTTGACCTGGCGGCGTACGACGCGGCGGTCGCCGACCCGGCGACGCTCGAACGGGTGCAGTCGGATCAGGCGGATGGCTTCGCGCTGGGCGTGCAGGGCACGCCGACCTTCTTCATCGACGACCGGATGGTGCAGCTGCAGAGCTACGACGACCTCGGCATCGCGATCGAGGCCGCACTGGAGCAGCGCGATGGAGACAAGGGTGTGGGCTGAATTTGGTGTGAGTTAAGGACTTGAGCTGAATAAGAGCACTCCGTTGCGTGCGGTGACTGCCTGGCCGAGTGCGGCACGGCGTGCCTGCACCTCATTGGGGTGAGATGGCTACGGCTCCCGCCTCTTCCGAAGGGCGAAGACGCCGCCGACAGCCACACCGAGGGCGATCCCGCCTGCGGTGATCCATTCCCAGGGCGACGACGGTGCGTGGAGCACGCTGGCCCCCAGGAGTGCAATCGCGCCCGCGAGGCACGCGCCGACCGCGACCCGTGCGACCACAGTAATGGGGATCAACACGGCCAATGCTCCAACTGCGCCCCCAGTCCCACCCAGCATGATCGCGACCATGAGAGAAAGGCCGAACCATGAAGCGGCAGGGAAGCCTGCCAGCATGAACGGGATGATCGCGAGCGTGCTCACTGCCCCGCATACCGCGCCCGCGGACATCAGGAGAGCGAGACGTCCTCTTCGGATCGTGGTCATCTCGCTGCCGAGAGCCGCTTCGCGTAATTGGTCCATGCCTGGATCGCCCCGCCCTTGTACTGTGCGTTGTTCAGCCACGCGTTCCCCACCTTCGCGGTCGCATCGAGACCTTGCCGGGATCCCAATGCAACGCACTCGTGTGCCAATATAACGAGGTACAGCTGGCATCGCGCGCCAATCTCCGGAATGAAAGGATACCAACGGCAAGCCAACTTCCGGTTCCCGTTGAGTCGTGTCGGGTGGCAGGATCTGGACCGCGAAGCGGCGGCACGCCGGATGCCCAGCGCTGGTAACGAAACCGCGTGAGGCGGAAACAACGTAGAGACAGCGCCACCGAGCCGAATGCGGAGGACAACATGTCAACGAAGGGAGGGGAGTTCCCCGCCCGGGCGGCCGACGCCGACGTCGCCGGCAACGCCGGGGACGTCCCCGGGAAGGACTCCTTCCGCCCCGGCGTCAGCGGCATGCTCATGCTCGCGGTGCTCGGGGGTGCCGTCGTCGCATTCCTTCTCGCCGTCGTCTTCTCTCCGCTGTGGATGCTGCTGGTCCTGGCTCTGGCACTCGCCAACATCGGCGCGCAGATCTTCGGCATCAGCACCCGGGGTCCCCGTGGATATCGGTTCGCGCTGATCCTCATCAATCTGATGCTGTTCTCCATCGCGCTGATCTGGCTCCTCAACGAATCGCTCGGGAGCGCTTGAGCGAGCGGAGCGGCCCACTGGGTGCGGCCCGGCTGGGCAGAACGGACCGGTCATGAGGGAGGATCACCGATGAACACCGTGAGCTCGAGCGGGCCCGAGAACTTCCCCACCTCGCGCGCCGGCCTCCTGGTCGGAGCCGGGATGGTCGCGTTCATCCTGTTCGGTTCAGCGGCGCAGGCTGCAGGCGTCTGGTTCCTCGGTAGCTCGCTGACGGTCATCCTGATCGTCACCATGTCCGCTACCTTGCCGCGGGTGCTCAAGCCCCGAGGGACCGGGCTCCGCGCCCCGGTCTCGCAGCGACAGTCCGGTTGGATCTACCTCGGGGTCGTCGTGTTCGGCTGCATCTTCGTGACGACGACGCTGATGACCGGCCAACCCCTCTGGTCGCTCGTGGCCGGCATCGTGCTGGCAGCCGGGACGCTCGCGGCGCTGCTCGTCATCGTGCTGCGTCGGAGCGCGACCGAAGCCGGGTCGGTGGATGACTGAAGGGTGTCTGCTCCTCGCCGAGGGTCGCCGCACCGAAATGGCTGATCCGAGTTGGTTCAGGGCCGGGCGTAGCGCTCGGTGAGCGCCCGGCCGATCGCCGCCAGCCGCGCACGCAGCTCCTCGGGGGCGGTCACCTCCAGCCAGGGCACCAGCCCCGCCAGCTCACCGGCCAGCAGCTCCTCGTCGGTGCCGCGGATGACGACCTGGATCCGGCCGTCCTCCGCGGCGGCGCCGACCTCGAGCCGGCCGCCGAAGCCGATCCTGAGAATGCCGAGCCCCTCCGGCGCGCACCGTGCGTGGGCCTCGAGCGGGGTGCGTCGCCGGTCGACCTCGTCGGCGATCTCGCGCCAGCTGTCGGCCAGATCGAAGTCCGCCGGTCGCTCCACCGGGTCGTCGCTCGCGACGACGGCGGACACCCGGTCGATCCGGAACGTGCGCCGTCCCGCTTCGGTGTGGGCGACGAGGTACCACGCGGGCCCCGGACCCTTCGCGACGATGCCGAGCGGGTGCACGGTCCGCTCCGTCTCGGCGCCGTGGCGGTCGACGTAGCCCAGGGTGACCTGCACGCCGCGGATCACCGCGTCCTGGAGCTCGTCGAGGAAGCGCGGGGGTCGCGGATCCCTCCGTCCGGAACCCCACTGCTCGGGGTCGGTGAGGTGGGAGGATGCCGCCGCCTCGGCCTGGTCGCGGAACGGTTCCGGGAGCGCCCGGACCAGCTTGCGGAGCGCCGCCCGCACCGCCGGGGTCGTCGCCGACGCGGGGCCCGCGACGAGGAAGAGCGCCCTGGCCTCCCCTGCGGTCAGCCCCGAGAGGTCGGTGCGCGCGCCGCCGAGGAGCCGCCAGCCGCCGCCCCGGCCCTGGACGGAGTAGAGCGGGACCCCGCCCATGGCGAGGGCGTCGAGGTCGCGGCGGGCGGTGCGCTCGGAGACCTCCAGCTCGCGCGCGACCTCGGGCGCGGTCACCTGGCCGCGCCGTTGCAGCATCAGGAGGATGGCCACCAGCCGATCGGTTCGCACTCGATCACACTCTCATTCAAGACCGGTCATGAGGTGACCGGTTTTGCTCTCTTTACCTTGGCATGACCCCGCTCCCGAACCCAGCGAATCGGCTGGAGCCGACTCGGGAGCCCAGCCAGAAAGAGGACGTGCAATGTCTGAACCGATCGACTTCCCCCGCCCCGCCCGCATCCCCGTCAACGGCGTCGAACTCGAGGTGTTCGAAGCCGGGCGGGAGAACGCCGGCCGACCGCTCGTGCTCTGCCACGGCTGGCCCGAGCTCGCCTACTCGTGGCGGTTCCAGATCCCCGCGCTCGTCGAGGCGGGGTATCACGTGATCGCCCCGAACCAGCGCGGCTACGGCGCCTCCCCGCGCCCGAGCGAGGTGACCGAGTACGGCATCGCGCAGCTGTCGGGCGATCTCGTCGGGCTCCTCGACCACTTCGGCTACGACGACGCCGTCTTCATCGGGCACGATTGGGGCGCCGCGGTCGTCTGGGGCCTCACGCTGCTCCACCCGGACCGGGTGAGCGGGGTGATCGCGCTCAGCATGCCGTACCTCGACCGCGGGGAGCAGCCGTGGATCGAGTTCCTCGAGGAGCTCGTCGGGCCCGACGACTACTTCGTCCACTTCAACCGGCAGCCGGGCGTCGCCGACGCCGTCTTCGACGCGAACGCCGACCGCTTCCTGCGCAACCTCTACCGGAAGAACGAGCCGCCCGTGGCGCCGCAGCCGGGCATGCCGCTGATCGCGCTCGCGACGGCGGACGCGCCCCGCGGCGAGCCGCTCATGGACGATCGGGATCTCGCGGTGTTCGTCTCCGCCTTCGAGGAGTCCGGCTTCACGGGCGGCATCAACTGGTACCGGAACCTCGACCGCAACTGGCACCTGCTGGCCGACGTCGAGCCCGTCATCCAGCAACCCGCCCTCATGATCTACGGCGATCGGGACACCGTGCAGCGCGCGCCGCGGCTCGCGCAGTTCGTGCCGAACGTGGAGGTCGTCAGTCTGGACAGCGGGCACTGGATCCAGGAGGAGCGGCCGGAGGAGGTGACCCGGGCGATGCTGGACTGGCTCCAGCGCCAGGAGTCCCGCCGCGGAACGCGATCGAGCTGAGCACCGACGTCAGCGCGGCGAGCGCGCCGACGGAGGCGAGCTGCACCGGGTCGATCTGCAGGATGCCGGTCGCCCCCGCCCCGAACGCGCCGATCGCGGCCTGGGAGAAGGTCGCGATCGCGCGGTCGGCGGTGTCGACCCAGAACTGCGGGTCGGCGTACTTCGAGGTCATCGTCTGCTCCAGGGGGTGAGGTGGGGGCGGGGGCGCGCGCCGGTGGCGGGGTCGTCGCCGGGGTCGTGCCGTAGCTCGTCGTGGAGTTCGTCCTCCAGGCGGCGATCGGCGGCGCGGAGCTCCTCGGCGGCGGCGGCCAGCGCGTCGATCCGGGCCGCGAGCCGCGCGAGCTCGCCCTCGAGGCGCCGGCCCGTGCCGAGCGCTTCGCTGAGCTCGTCGCGCAGGTTGGTGTCGTGATCGTTCTCGACCTGGCGGCGCAGTCGGTGCACCGAGGCATCCGTGCGCTCGATGAATCCGGGGAGGGTGTCGAGCGCCTCCACGAGCGCGACGACGCGCCGGAGCCAGGGCCACAGCCGCACGAGCACGCGGATGCCGAGGGCGGCGACGACCACGGACAGGGCGACCGGCACGAGGTCGACGCCCGCGAGCCAGTCGGCGACGGCGGGGAGCCAGTCGGGGGAGATCGAGGCGGGCATGGGGTCCTCCGTTCTTCGGGTCGTGGTCGGCGGGCGGGCTGAGATGCGGCGGGGCGGGCCGGGGTGGGGCGGGTGGCGTGCGGTCCGGTGGCCGGCTCAGCGCCGACGTGCGTGCCGAGGCGCGCGGTCGTGGCACCCGCGCGGGCAGCGCAGCTCGTATCCGCACGGGCCGAGCATCGCGGGCGTGCCCCGTCGGCACTTCGCGCAGCACGGCGCGGGGTCGCTCGTCGCTTCGAGGTAGGCGATGATGCGCTCGAACTCGAGCTCGCGCGTCGCGGTGATGGTCTTGTCTGGGATGCGGTTCATCCGTGGCTCCGTTCGTTCCGTTCTGAATTGCATGAATGCAATGCAATTGCGTGAGATCAATATGGGGGATGCATTGCGTGAATGCAAGTCGATTGCGGCGCGTCGTCATCCGCCGTACGCTGGAGCCCGTGAATGAGCGGATGCGGTGGAGCGCCTACCTCGATGCGACGAGCGACGGTGTGCGGAACAGTGAGATCGCCCGCCGTGCCGGCGTCGATCCGGCGACGGTCGGCCGGTGGCGCGGCGGTGCGACCGACCCGAACCCCAGGCAGGTCGTGGCGTACGCGCGCGCCTTCGGGCGGCCGCCCGTCGAGGCCCTCATCGCCGCCGGGTACCTGACCGCCGAGGAGGCCGAGGTGCCGGTCGCCGTCGCGCCCGCCGATCCGCTCGCCGCCGTCTCGACGGGCCGCCTGCTCCGCGAGGCGCTGCGCCGGGTCGAGGCGGATGCCGCCGCCGGTGTCGGCGGCGACGCCGAGGATGACTACGAGTTCACGCCGGAGGCGCCGTCGCCCGACGACTACCGCCTCGCGGCGCGAACGGGGACGCGCAAGTAGCAGGACCGCATCGGGGGATCGGGTGAGGGCATTGGTTCGGGTGGCGGCCGCGCTCGGCGTGCGGCTGCACGCGACTCACCTCGACGAGCGGACGCTGGGGCTCTACTCGCCCGACGAGCAGCGCATCTACTTCGACATCCGGCTCACGCCGAACGAGCGGCGGGTGACGATCGCACACGAGCTCGGTCACGCGTACTACGGGCACGACCACTCCAATCCGAAGCACGAGCGGCAGGCCGAGGTGTTCGCCGCCGAGCTCCTGATCGACCCCGAGGAGTACGCCAGGCTCGAGCGCGTCGACCCCGACCCGCACCGCCTCGCCGACGACCTCGGCGTGACGGTCGAACTCATCCGCACCTACGAGCAGCACTGCCTCGAGCGGGTGCGGGGCGTCACCTACGCGCGTCCGCGGATGGGCGCCGGCCAGTGGGAGTACCGCGGCGTGCGGGCGGACGCGGAGTCGGCGAGCGGGTAGCTCCTCTCGGCGCGCCGCCTCGGCGGGAGGCGCCGAGCCCCGGGCTCTCAGCCCATCGGCTCGAAGCGGCGCGGCTCGTGGGTGCGGGCGACGAGGTCGCGCAGCGCCTCCAGCGAACCGCTCACGAATCCGGCGGCCCGCGCCTGCACGAGGAAATTGCCGAGCGCGGTCGCCTCCACCGGGCCCGCGAGCACGGGCACCCCGGCCCGGTCGGCGGTGCGCTGGCAGAGCAGCTCGTTCTGGGCGCCGCCGCCGACGATGTGGATGGTGCGCAACTCGATGCCGCCGAGCCGGGCGGCGGTCACCGCGGCATCCGCGAACGCCTGGGCGAGCGACTCGACGATGGCGCGCGCGAACTCGGCCCGGGTGCCGGGTGCCGCGAGTCCGTGCTCGGCGCACCACGCGCCGATCCGCGCCGGCATGTCGCCGGGCGGCAGGAACCGCGGATCGTCGACGTCGAACACCGGCACCGAGTCGGCGGGCACCTCGGCGGCGGCGGCGAGCAGCGCGGGCAGCTCGACCGCGTGCCCCTCGCGCTCCCAGCCCCGCACCGTCTCGCTCAGGATCCACAGGCCCATCACGTTGTGCAGCAGCCGCACCCGCCCGTCGACGCCGCCCTCGTTCGTGAAGTTCGCGGCGAGCGCCTCCGGGGTGCGCACCGGCTGCGCCACCTCGACCCCGACGAGCCCCCAGGTGCCGCAGGAGATGTAGGCCGAGGCATCCGCCCGCATGGGCACGGCGACGACGGCCGACGCCGTGTCGTGCGAGCCGACGGCGACCACCTCGGCCCTGCCGCCGATCGACTCGGCGACCCGGGGGAGCAGCGGCCCGATGCGCTCGCCGGGGGCGATCAGCGGCGGCAGGATGCCGCGGACCCCGGCCGGCAGACCGAGCTCCGCGATGAGGGCGTCATCCCAGTCCCGCGCCGCCCAGTCGAGCAGTCCCGTCGTGGACGCGTTCGTGAGCTCGGCCCGGGCCTCGCCGGTCAGCCAGGAGGCGAGCAGGTCGGGGACGAGCAGCGCCCGATCTGCGAGCGCGAGCACCTCGGCGGGCTCGGCGGCGAGCTGGTAGAGGGTGGTGAACGGCAGGAACTGCAGGCCGTTCCTGGCGAACAGCGCGGCGTGCGGCATCCGCGCGTGCACCGCCGCGACGCCGCGCGAGGTGCGCTCGTCGCGGTAGTGGAAGGGGATGCCGAGCAGGCGGCCCTGCCGCAGCAGCCCGTAGTCGACCGCCCAGGAGTCGATGCCGAGGCTCGCGATCCCGGGCTCCAGGCGGAACGCCTCGCGGAGGCCCGCGAGCACGTCGCCGTAGAGGCCGAGCAGATCCCAGTGCAGCCCGTCCCCGGCGAACACCGGGGTGTTCGGGAAGCGCGCGACCGTCGTCGCCTCGAGCGTGTCGGGACCGACGCGGCCGAGCACGACCCGCCCGCTCGTGGCGCCGAGATCGACGGCCGCGACCGGGCCGGCCGACCGCGGCGCGCCCGCGCGCGCCCCGTTCATCGCAGGAACGCGGCGGCGACGCCCGAGTCGACGGGGATGTGCAGACCGGTGGTGCGGCTGAGCTCGGGGCCCGTGAGCACGTACACGGCGTCCGCGACGTTCTCGGGCACGACCTCGCGCTTCAGGATCGTGCGGTTCGCGTAGAACTGGCCGAGGTCCTCCTCGTCGACGCCGTAGGTCGCGGCGCGGTTCGCACCCCAGCCGGAGGCGAAGATGCCCGAGCCGCGCACGACGCCGTCGGGGTTGATGCCGTTGACGCGCACGCCGTGCTCGCCGAGCTCGACCGCGAGGAGGCGCACCTGGTGCGCCTGGTCGGCCTTCGTCGCGGAGTAGGCGATGTTGTTCGGCCCGGCGAACACGGAGTTCTTCGAGGAGATGTAGACGAGGTCGCCGCCGAGCTTCTGCGCGATGAGCACGCGCGCGACCGCCTGCGACACGAGGAAGGAGCCTTTGGCCATGACGTCGTGCTGGAGGTCCCAGTCGGCCTCGCTCGTCTCGAGCAGCGGCTTCGAGAGCGAGAGCCCCGCGTTGTTCACGACGAGGTCGACGCCGCCGAAGGCGAGCACGGTCCGGTCGATCGCGGCCTGCACGGCGTCGGCGTCCGCGACGTTCGCGGCCACGCCGATCGCGACGTCGGTGCCGCCGAGCTCGGCCGCCGTGGCGCGCGCCTTCTCGAGGTCGAGGTCGGCGACGACGACGCAGGCGCCCTCCGCGGCGAGGCGGGTCGCGATGGCCTTGCCGATGCCGCTCGCCGCCCCGGTCACGAACGCGATCCGGCCCTGGTGGGACTTCGGCTTCGGCATCCGCTGCAGCTTCGCCTCCTCGAGCGCCCAGTACTCGATGCGGAATTTCTCCGCGTCCGAGATGGGGGAGTAGCTCGACACGGATTCCGCACCGCGCATCACGTTGATCGCGTTCACGTAGAACTCGCCGGCGACCCGGGCGGTCTGCTTGTTCGCCCCGTAGGAGAACATGCCGACGCCGGGTACGAGCACGATGAGCGGGTCCGCGCCGCGCATCGCCGGGCTGTCGGCCGTGGCGTGCGCCTCGTAGTACGCCCGGTAGTCGGCGCGGTACGCCTCGTGCAGCTCCGCGAGACGGGCCAGCTGCTCCTCGACGCTCGCGGTGGCGGGCAGGTCGAGGATGAGCGGCCGCACCTTGGTGCGCAGGAAGTGGTCGGGGCAGCTCGTGCCGAGCGCTGCGAGCGCGGGCGCCTGCTCGGCGGCGAGGAAGTCGAGCACCGCCTCGGAGTCGGTGTAGTGCCCGATCATCGGCTTCTCACTCGACGCGATCCCGCGGATGGCGGGGGCGAGCGCCGCGGCGCGCGCGTGCCGTTCGGCTTCGGGCAGCGCCTCGAAGCCGGGGCGCACGCCGCCGAACGGCTGCGGATCGCCGTGCTCGGCGAGGTACGCCGCGGCGGTGTCGATGATCCACCGCGAGTTCGCCTCGGCCTCCTCGGAGGTGTCGCCCCACGCGGTGATGCCGTGACCGCCGAGGATCGTGCCGATCGCCTGGGGGTGCTCGGCCTTGATCGCGGCGATGTCCAGGCCGAGCTGGAACCCGGGGCGGCGCCACGGCACCCACACGACGCGGTCGCCGAAGATCCGGACGGTCAACTCGGCGCCGTCGGCGGCGGTCGCGATCGCGATCCCGGAGTCCGGGTGCAGGTGGTCCACGTGCGCGGCGTCCACGAGCCCGTGCATCGCCGTGTCGATCGACGGCGCCGCACCGCCCGTGCCGTGCAGGCAGTAGTCGAACGCGGCGACCATCTCGTCCTCGTGCTCGACGCCGCGGTACACGCCCTGGAGCGCGCGCATCCGGTCCAGGCGCAGCACGGCGAGGCCCTCCGGCTTCAGGGTGCCGAGGTCGCCGCCCGAGCCCTTCACCCACAGCAGCTCGACCGGCTCGCCCGTGACCGGGTCGGCGGCGACGCCCTTCGCGGAGGTGTTGCCGCCGGCGTAGTTCGTGTTCCGCGGGTCCGCGCCCAGGCGGTTGCTGCGGGCGATCAGCTCCACGACGGCGGGATTCGTCTCGTTCGGCTTCGTCATCTCAGGCCCCCCATCCGGCCTGCACGCCGCCGACGCGCTCCTCGGCGATCCGCTGCTGGTAGCCGGAGGCGAGGTAGGCGGCCATCGGATCGGCGGCAAGCCCGCGCTCCTCGCGCCAGGCGGCGAGCTGCGGGCGCACATCGGTGTAGAAGGCATCCATCACCACCGCGTTCGCGGCGAGCACGTCGTTCGCGTCCTGCGCGGCGGTGAGCGCCTCGCGGTCGATGAGCAGCGCCCGCGCGGTCATCTCCTGCACGTTCAGCACGGAGCGGATCTGGCCGGGGATCTTGTCCTCGATGTTGTGGCACTGGTCGAGCATGAACGCCACGTCGGGGTTGTTCAGGCCGCCGCCGCGGATGACCTCGGCGAGGATGCGGAACAGCTGGAACGGGTCGGCGGCGCCCACGATCAGGTCGTCGTCGGCGTAGAAGCGGCTGTTGAAGTCGAAGGAGCCGAGCTTGCCGAGGCGGAGGAGCTGCATCACGATGAACTCGATGTTCGTGCCCGGTGCGTGGTGGCCGGTGTCGAGGCAGACCATGGCCTTCTCGCCGAGGGCGCTCACCTGCGCGTAGCTCGTGCCCCAGTCCGGAACATCGGTGTGGTAGAACGCCGGCTCGAAGAACTTGTACTCGAGCACGAGGCGCTGCTCGTCGCCGAGGCGCGCGTAGATCTGCTGCAGCGAGTCCTGGAGCCGGTCCTGGCGATCGCGCATGTCGTTCTGGCCCGGGTAGTTCGAGCCCTCGGCGAGCCAGATCTTCAGGTCGCGCGAGCCGGTCTCGTCCATGATGTCGATGCACTCGAGGTGGTGATCGATCGCCTTGCGGCGGATGCGCGCGTCGTGGTGGGCGAGGGCGCCGAACTTGTAGTCCTCGTCCTGGAAGGTGTTCGAGTTCACGGTGCCGAGCGTCACGCCGAGATCCTCGGCGTGCCGGCGGAGGGCGTCGTAGGACTCGACCCGGTCCCACGGGATGTGCAGGGCGACCGTCGGCGCGAGCTTCGTGTAGGCGTGCACCTGGGCGGCGTCGGCGATCTTCTCGAAGGGATCGCGGGGCGTGCCGGGCGTCGCGAACACGCGGAAGCGCGTGCCGGAGTTGCCGAAGGCCCAGCTGGGCAGTTCGACCGACTGCTGCGCGAGGGCGGAGAGGTGCTCGGAGGAGAGGGCGGTCATGATGCGGGGCTTTCGTGGTCGGTGGCGGCGGTGGCCGTCAGCTGGTCGTGCAGGTTGAAGACTTCGACGAGGGGCGTCGCCGCCTGGTCGGCTCGCCCCTCCAGACCGACGAAGAACTCGGCCATGGATGCCTCCCAGCGGGCCGCGACGGGCGAGGCGGCGAGGTGGCGGCGGGCCGCCTCGTCGTCGTCGGTCTCGTAGTAGCCGAAGAGGGTGCAGCGCTCGCGGTCGAGGAAGATCGAGTAGTTTCGCCGGCCGGCCGCCGCGATCTCGCGGAGCAGCTCCGGCCACACCGGGCTGTGGCGCTCGACGTAGGCGTCGATCAGCTCGGGGCGCACCTGGAGGGTGAACGCGACGCGGGGCATGGCACTCCTTCGTGGGCTCGCGGGGTTCGAACGGCTCGGTCGGCACCGAAATGAATCGATCCAGCCGTGAATCGTTTCAAACTGTAATGTGGTCCCCAAGGATCCGTCAAGCGATCCGCAATCACCGACCGTCAGGGCGAGGGGCCACCTATGTCAGTGAGCGTGAAGGACGTCGCGGCCGCCGCCGCGGTGTCGGTCGGCACGGTGTCGAACGTGCTGAACCGCCCCGACAAGGTGGCGCCCGCCACGGTCGCCCGCGTGCAGGCCGCCATCGACCGGCTCGGCTTCGTCCGCAACGACGCGGCCCGGCAGCTGCGCGCCGGGCGCAGTCGCAGCATCGGCCTCGTCGTGCTCGACAGTGCGAACCCGTTCTTCGCCGAGGTCGCCCGCGGGGCGGAGGAGCGCGCCGCCCGCGAGGGCATGTCGGTGCTGCTCGGCAACAGCGATCAGACGCCGAGCCGGGAGCGCGCCTACCTCGAGCTGTTCCGCGAGCAGCGGGTGAACGGCGTGCTCCTGACGCCGACCGATCTGGAGGCCGCCGCCGTGCGCCGGCTTGCCGAGAGCGGCATCCCGCTCGTGATCGTCGACGGCGAACTGCCGGGCGGCGGGGTGCCGTCGGTGGCCGTCGACGATGTGCAGGGCGGCATGCTGGCCGTCGCGCACCTGCTGGAG
Source organism: Agromyces mediolanus (assembly GCF_044917495.1). Classification (GTDB taxonomy): domain Bacteria; phylum Actinomycetota; class Actinomycetes; order Actinomycetales; family Microbacteriaceae; genus Agromyces; species Agromyces mediolanus_B. The sequence goes on from NZ_JAVSSI010000004.1 coordinate 222,952, forward strand.
CAGGGGCGTCGCCGCATCGCCTACATCGGGGGGCCGCGCTCGATCCGCCAGGTGGCCGACCGCCTCGAGGGGGCTCGCCGCGCCCTCGCCGCGGTCCCGGAGGCGACGCTCGAGGTGATCGAGCTCGACGCCCTGACGGTGCTCCACGGCCGGGACGCCGGCGAGGAGATCGCCCGCCGCGCCGCGGCCGATCGCCCCGACGCCGTGTTCTGCGCGAACGATCTGCTCGCGGTCGGGGTGCTGCAGGGCACCGCGATCCTCGGCGAGGTGCGGGTGCCCGACGACCTCGCCCTCATCGGCTACGACGACATCGACTTCGCGCAGTCCGCGGTGGTGCCGCTCTCCTCCGTGCGGCAGCCCGCGCGCGCGATCGGCGCCGCGGCGGTCGAGCTGCTGCTCGAGGCGCTCGACTCCGAGGGGGCCGCCATCCGGCACGTCCGCTTCCAGCCCGAACTCGTCGTGCGGGCGTCGACCGGCCGGTGATCGCGGCCGCGGGTCGGGTCGCGGGGGCCGTATCCGATCCGTGACTTGACCGACGGGCGACGGATGCCTACAGTTGCCCTGAATCGAAAGTGAATCGATTCATACCGACCAGTGATCCACCGATCCCCCAACACCCTCAACGAGGAGGAACCCCGTGCCGAGCACTGACGCACCTGTGGTCCTCGAGCTCTCGGAGGTCGTCAAGTCGTTCGGCGCCGTCGTGGCGCTGCGCTCCGCCAGCCTGCAGTTGCAGGCCGGCTCGATCCACGCCCTCATCGGCGAGAACGGCGCGGGCAAGTCCACGCTCGTGAAGATCGTCGCCGGCCTCTACCGCCGCGATGCCGGCGAGTTCCGGCTCGACGGCGAGGACGTCGACTTCACCTCCACCGCCCAGTCGAAGGCCGCGGGCGTCGCGGTCATCTACCAGGAGCCGACGCTCTTCCCCGACCTCTCCGTGACCGAGAACATCTTCATGGGCCGCCAGCTCACCGGCCGCTTCGGCCGGATCGATCGCAAGGCGATGCGCCACGAAGTGGAGCGCCTCTTCACCCGGCTCGGCGTCGTCATCGACCCGGACCGCCCGGCCGAGGGCCTGTCGATCGCCGACCAGCAGGTCATCGAGATCGCCAAGGCCGTCTCGCTCGACGCGAAGGTCCTGATCATGGACGAGCCGACCGCGGCCCTGTCCGGCGTCGAGGCCGAGCGGCTCTTCGCGATCGCCCGCAGCCTGCGCGACGAGGGCCGCGGCCTCATCTTCATCTCGCACCGCTTCGACGAGGTCTTCGCCCTCTGCGACACGGTCACCGTCATGCGCGACGGCTCGTACATCGCGACCACGCCGATCGCCGAGACCACGCCGGGCGAACTCGTGCGCCAGATGGTCGGCCGCGAGGTCACCGAGCTGTTCCCCAAGCAGGAGACGGTCGTCGGCGAACCGCTGCTCGAGGTCGAGGGGCTCACCTCGCCCGGTGTCTTCCACGACATCAGCTTCACCGTGCGCGCCGGCGAGATCGTCGGGCTCGCGGGCCTCGTCGGCGCCGGCCGCAGCGAGGTCGCCCGCGCCGTGTTCGGCGTCGACCAGTACCGCGAGGGCAGCGTCACGCTCAAGGGCCGGCGCATCCGCCGCGGACGGCCCACCGAGGCCATGCGCGCCGGACTCGCCCTCGTCCCCGAGGACCGCCGCAAGCAGGGCCTCGTCATCGACTCCGGCGTCGGCCGCAACATCACGATGGCGATCCGCCGCGAGCTCTCCCGCTTCGGCCTCATCACCACCGGCCTCGAGAACCGCGCCGCCCGCGTCTGGGCGAGCCGGCTCGAGGTGAAGTCCTACGCCCTCGACACCGTCGCGGCGACCCTCTCCGGCGGCAACCAGCAGAAGGTCGTCCTCGCCAAGTGGCTCGCGACGAAGCCCGACGTGCTCATCGTCGACGAGCCCACGCGCGGCATCGACGTCGGCACGAAGTCCGAGGTGCACCGCCTGCTCTCGGAGCTCGCCGGTCAGGGCATGGGCATCCTCATGATCTCCTCCGAGCTGCCAGAGGTGCTCGGAATGGCCGACCGCGTGCTGGTCATGCGCGAGGGCCGCATCACCGCCGAGATCGACCGTGCGGACGCCACCAGCGAGAACGTGATGTTCGCCGCCACCCACGCATCGGAGCAGCACTCGTGACCTCCTCTCCCCCCACCACGGTGATCCCCGTCTCCGGGATCACGAAGCACATCGGCGCGCTCGGCAAGGCGCGCGAGTTCGGCATCCTGATCGCCCTCGTCCTCGTGGTGATCGCCGCGACGACGATGAACCCGAGCTTCCTCTTCTCGAGCGACGGCTGGCGCGACCTGCTGCTCACCCCGTCGATCCTGGTGCTCGTCGCCGCCGGGCAGGCGATCGTCATCATCACCCGCAACGTCGACCTCTCGGTCGGCTCCGTGATGGGGCTGTCGGCCTACCTCACCGGCCGGCTCTTCATCGACGTGCCCGGCCTGCCGATCCCCGTGGTCGTGCTGCTGGCGGTGCTGTTCGGCGCCTTCCTCGGCCTCGTCAACGGCTCGCTCGTGGCGTTCGCCCGCGTGCCCGCCATGGTGATCACGCTCGGCACGCTCTACGCCTACCGCGGCATCAACGTGATGTGGGCCGGCTCGACCCGGGTGAACGCGTCCGACATGCCGAAGGAGTTCCTCGCCATCGGCACCGGCCAGTTCCTCACGATTCCGATCCTCGCCATCGTCGCGTTCGTCATCCTCGCCGCCGCGGCCTGGTACATGCGCAACACCCGCGGCGGCCGCGAGTACTACGCGATCGGCTCCGACCCGGCCGCGGCCGAGCTCTACGGTCTGAAGGTCACCCGCCGCGTGCTCACCGCCTTCACCCTGTCGGGCGCGCTCGCCGGACTCGCCGGCGTCTTCTACGTCGCGCGCTACGGCACCGTCAGCTCGCAGGCCGGCGCCGGCTGGGAGCTCGACGCCGTCGGCGCGGCCGTCATCGGCGGCGTCGCGATCACGGGCGGCATCGGCACCGTCTGGGGTGCCGCCATCGGCGCCGTGCTGCTCATGACCATCAACCGGGCGCTCCCGATCCTCGGCATCCCCGACTTCTGGCAGCGCGCCGTCGTCGGCGTGCTCATCATCGGCGCCATCGTGCTCGACCGCTGGCTCGCGGTGCGGCAGAGACAGCGACTCATCGAAGCGAGGGACGAGTCATGACCACGACGACCACCCCGGCGACCCCGACCGCCACGACCAACCGGGTGAGCCGCGACTTCGAGAAGCCGCTCTGGCGGCGGGTGCTGCTCACCCGCGAGATGGCGATCGTGGTGCTCCTCGTCCTCGTCGTCGCCTACGCGATGCTCACGGTGCGCGGCTTCGCGCAGCCGATCACCCTCAACTACCTGCTGCTCGACATCGCGCCGATCCTGCTCATCGCGCTGCCGATGACGCTCGTGATGATCACCGGCGAGATCGACCTGTCGGTCGGCAGCATGGTCGGCCTCGCGAGCGTCGTCACGGGCGCCGGGGTGCACGCCGGCCTGCCGTTCGAGCTCGCCGCCGTGCTGGCGCTCCTCGTCGGCGCCATCGGCGGCGCGTTCAACGGCTTCCTCGTGACGGTGGTCGGCCTGCCCTCGCTCGCGGTCACGATCGGGACGCTCGCGCTCTTCCGCGGCCTCGCGGTGGGCCTGCTCGGCACCACCGCCGTGACCGACTTCCCCGAGGGCTGGACGGCCCTCGCGAAGGCGAAGATCGCCGGCACGACGATCCCGTACATCATGATCCCGTTCCTGATCCTGCTCGTGATCTTCGTGGTGGTGCTGCACTTCACGCCCTTCGGCCGCGGCATCTACGCGATCGGGCAGTCGAAGGACGCCGCCCGGTTCTCGGGCGTGCACCTGGAGCGCACGAAGTTCCTGCTCTTCATGGCGGCCGGGCTCGTCGCGGCGTTCGCGGGCGTCTTCTACACGCTGCGCTTCGGCAGCGCCCGCGGCGACAACGCCACCGGGCTCGAGCTGCAGGTCATCGCCGCGGTCGTGCTCGGCGGGGTCTCCGTCTTCGGCGGACGCGGCCAGCTCTACGGGGTCGTCGCCGCGGTGCTCCTGATCGGCGTGCTCTCGAGCGCCCTCCGCCTCGCGAACGTCACCTCCGACGTCATCAACGTCATCACCGGCACGCTGCTGGTGGTCTCGGTCGTCAGTGCGAGCCTGCTCGCCTGGCTGCAGAAGGTCCGGCGACGACGCTCGGGCCCGGTCTCCTCCGTCGCAGCACCCACAGCATCTTGACGACGCTGCGCGTCCCCCGGCCGACGGCATCCGTCTCGGTCGCCAGCACGAAAGGAATGGAAGAACAATGAAGTTTGCACACAAGCGTGCGACCGCCGTGGCCGCGGCCGCGGTGGCGGCTGCCCTCGCGCTCTCCGGCTGCGCCGACACCGGCTCGACGGGCGGCGGGTCCGGCGAGGGCGGCGGCGGCAGCGACAACCTCTCGATCACCTTCCTGCCGAAGAGCCTCGGCAACCCGTACTTCGACACCTCGAGCAAGGGCGGCAAGGCGGCCGTCGAGGAGCTCGGCGGCACCTTCGCCGAGGTCGGCCCGGCGGAGTCCGGCCCCGACGCCCAGGTGAGCTACATCAACACCGCCACCCAGCAGGGCGTCGGCTCGCTCGTCGTCTCGGCGAACGACCCGAAGGCGATCTGCGACGCGCTCAACGAGGCTCGCGACGCCGGCGTCAAGGTCGTCACCTTCGACTCCGACACGAACCCCGACTGCCGCGACCTCTTCGTGAACCAGGCGACCGCCGACGGCATCGCGAAGGTGCAGGTCGACCTCATCGCCGAGCAGATCGGCGACGCGGGCGAGATCGCGATCGTCTCGTCGACGGCGAACGCCACGAACCAGAACACCTGGATCGACAAGATGAAGGAGCTGCTCGCCGCCGACCACCCGAACATCCAGCTCGTGGACGTCGTCTACGGCGACGACGACGAGCAGATCTCGTTCGACAAGACGGCGGCCGTGCTGCAGTCGCACCCGAACCTGAAGGGCATCGTCTCGCCGACGACCATCGGCATCTCGGCGGCCGCGCGCTACCTCTCGACCTCGGACTACAAGGGCAAGGTCGCGCTGACCGGCCTCGGCACGCCGAACCAGATGCGCGAGTACATCGAGGACGGCACCGTCACCGCCTTCGCCCTCTGGAACCCCGAGGACCTCGGCTACCTGTCGGCGTACGCCGCCGCCGCGCTCATCAACGGCGACATCACTGGCAAGGAGGGCGACACCTTCACGGCCGGCAAGCTCGGCGAGTACACCGTCGGCGCGGACGCCACCGTGCTCCTCGGCGACCCGTACGTGTTCGACAAGGACAACATCGACGACTTCGACTTCTGAGTCGTCGCCGGGCCTCCCGGCACCACCGCAGGAGCGCCCCGGCCGGGATCGGCCGGGGCGCTTCGCCGTGGGGGCGCGGCGCGCTTGCCGGATGGCTCCCGCTCGACCATCCTCGGATCATGCGCCCTCCCGCCCGCCGGGCGACGCGCGGCCTCGCCGTCGCCGTCATCGGCACCGCCGTCCTCGGCCTGATCGGGTGCGGGGACGGGCGGCCCTCGGCGGACGCGGCGTCGCACGCGGCCGCACGATCCGCGGTCGCCGATGTCTCGCGCGGGCTGTACCGGGGCGGCACCGACCTCATCGACGACTACGCGCGCTGGGCCGACGCCGATACGCGCGGCGCGAGCGTCGAGCTCATCGGGTACGAGGCGTTCCCGGGCGCGGAGCACGGCGAGCCGTTCGGCGCGCTGCAGTTCCGGGCCTCCGTGCAGCGCCCCCAGCAGGGCGAGCCGTACGTCGCCTGCTTCGAGTCGGAGTTCGACTTCTGGGGCGTGGTGATCGGCGACGGCTCCGGATGGGACGACGACGAGGCGGTCGCCCGCGACATCGAGTGCCCTCCCGGCGCGAGCCGCATCCCGCCGCCCGTCGACACCCGCACGGTGCACGTGGTGCCGGAGGGCGCGGAGGCGGTGGTGGTCGAGGTCCTCACGAATGCGCCGGTCTCCGCGTCGGCCGACGCGATCACCGCCGAGATCGTCGAACGGATGCCGCAGCCGACGGGCGAGCGCGAGGCGCCGTTCGAGCCCGAGACGCTGGTCGTCGACGGTGAGATCGGCTTCGCGATGGGCGACGCCGACGACTGCCTGCTGGTGAAGCGCGACGCGGCGGGCGTGCAGGTGCTGTCCGTGCCCGGCGTCCTGTTGCAGCCCGGCGAGCTCGGGTGCGGCCCGGACACGGCGCTGCGGCCGGTCGACCAGCTGCGCTCGCCGCACTGACCGGGTGCCCGACGTTCAGGGAGGTCGGGCAACCCGGGTGGAAGTGGTGGCCGGCTCAGCCGGCTTCCGCGAGGCCCGCGACCCAGTCCACGAGGTGGGCGAGGAGCGGTTCGGCGTGCTCGGTGTCGAGCCGGCGGGGATCGGCGCCGAAGACGCCGTGCAGCGGGTGGTCGGCGCGGTGCCGGTCCTGGCCGTAGGGATCCTCGCCCGCCGGCGCCGGGTGCGTCTCCGGGTCGGGCAGTGCCTCGACGCGCACGAGCTCGGGGGAGAGGGCGTGCAGCACGAGCGATTCGAAGCGGCCGGCGTGGTCCGGCGCGACCGGCGGGGTCGGCGCCTGGCCGAGCGTGCGGGCGACGGCGCGCAGCGGGGCATCCGTGCCGTTCCAGCGATCCGCCACCCGCTCGACGAGCTCGCGCTGCTCCTCGGCGAAGTGACCGCTCAGGATGACGGCGCGGCGCACGCCGAGCTCCGACAGCCGGGCGAGGCTCTCGCCGAGCAGCGCCTCGATCGCCTCGGGGGTGTCGCTCATGATCGTCCACGGGTAGCGCGAGTGCTCGCCGCCGACGGCCTGGTAGTACGGGGGCAGCACGACGCCGCCGTGCCGCCCGGCGGCCCGCAGGCAGATGCCGTACGCGGTGAGGGCGTCGAGTCCGATCGGCAGATGCGGGCCGTGGAACTCGAGCGAGCCGAGCGGCAGGTACGCGACCGAGGCGAGCGACAGTCGCGCCTCGATCTGCTCCGGGCTCAGCCGCTCGATCGCGGGGGCGACGGCCATCGCCGCAGTGGTCTCGGTCATACGTAGAAGTTCCTCTCCCATCCGAAGCCGGTGAGCTGCTCGCGCAGCCCCTCGGCGAGCCCGCGCCCGTCGGCGAACGACAGGTTGCGGGCGATGCGCCGCTGCGAGGTCATGCCGACGATCGCGGTCGAGACCTCGGGGCGGTCGAGCACGAAGCGCACGGCGGCCTCGTCGAGCCCGTCGTAGTGCGGCGCCGTGACCGCCTTGATCGCCTCGACCCGCTCCAGCGTCTCGCTGAAGCGCTCGCCGCGGAACATCGTCTTCAGCACCGAGTCATCCGCCCACTGCGCGTACGTCTCCGGCGTCCACGCGCCGCTCAGCGAGCCGGAGTCGAGCGCGACGCGCACGATGATCGCCGTGCCGGAGGCCGCGGCCGCCGGCAGCAGCGCATGCTCGGGCCGCTGCTCGAACAGGTTGTAGATGACCTGGATGGAGTCCACCAGCCCCGACTCGGCGAGGGCGACGCCCTCGTCGGCCCGGTAGTCGCGCAGGGAGACGCCGATGCGGTCGATCTTGCCCTCGTCGCGCAGCTCGTGCAGCGTCTCGAGCCAGCCGAGCTCGTGGATGCCGCGAGGCATCCAGCAGTGCAGCTGGTAGAGGTCGATGCGGTCGACGCCCAGCCGGCGCAGCGACTGCTCGGCCTGCGAGCGCAGGTACTCGGGGCGGTAGGCGGCGGCGATGTCGGGGTCCTCGACCGAGGGGTGCGGCCACTCGGGCGGCTGCACCTTCGTGGCGACGTAGACGCGCTCGCCGCCCCACTCCCGCAGCGAGCGGCCGACGACCTCCTCGCTGTGGCCGGAGCCGTACATCTCGGCGGTGTCGACGAAGTTGATCCCGCGCTCGTAGGCGTCGAGCAGGGCGCGGACCGAGGCGTCGTCGTCGACCGGCCCCCACTGGCCGCCGAGCTGCCAGGCGCCGAAGGACACCTCGCTGATCTCCCACCCCGTGCGACCGAACGGTCGGCGATGAACGGTCATGTGCTGGTGCGCTCCTTCACGCTCGGGCGCGCGGATCGCGCGCGGCGGCGCACGAGCTGCGCGCCGGGCCGCGCACCCGGCGCGGCCCTTCGAATCTACGAAGGCCGGGTGGTCCGCCGAAGGACACCGGAACGCCGAAACATGGACTGGACGAGCAGCGTCCGCCGTGACGTCAGGGCCGCACGGTGTCGCGGGCGAACTGGGTCGGCGCGACCCCGTACGCCCGCCGGAACGCGCGCGAGAAGTACAGCGGGTCGGGGTAGCCGACGAGCTGCGCCACCTCGCTCACCCGCATGCCGGTGGTGCGCAGCAGGCTGCCGGCCTCGCGCAGCCGCACGTGCCGGATCCACGCCTGCATGGACTCGCCGGTGTGCCGGGTGAACAGGCGCTGCGCGGTCGTCTCGCTGCACCTGGCCGCCTCCGCGACCCGGGCGACGGTCAGCGGCTCGGCGATGTGGTGGCGGATGAACGTCATCATCAGCTCGAGCGAGCCGGGCACCGCGGTCTGCTGCGCGTGACTGTCGGCCCAGGCCGCGTTCTCGAAGAGGATGAGACGCCCGAGCGCCCGGAAGTACTCCTCGTCGAACGCGCCCTCGCCGAGCCGCTCGATCGCGATCGTGCCGAACTCGGTGATGCGCCGCGCGGCCGCGTTGCGCATCGTCGAGAGCCCGGGGCGGAACGCCGTCGCGTCGCCGCGCCGCGCCGGGTCGTCGAGCAGCGGATCGCCCGGCAGGTGCGCGACCCTGGGGATGACGGCCGCCGAACGGTCGTAGCGGGGCACGACGTGCAGGGTGCCGATGTGGAACGGCCCGCGCCGGTTCGCCCGGTACTCGACGTGATGGTGCCACGGCAGGCGCACGACGTGCTGCGCGTCGACCGTCCAGCTCTGCCCGCCGGCGCGGATCTCGCCGCCGCCGCTCACGATCCAGATGAACGAGACGCTCATCACGTGCGGGTTCACGATCTGCTCGCCCGAGGTGAAGCGGTACCAGTTCGCGCCGACGACGACGGGGTCGTCGTCGGGGTGCAGCAGCGTCACATCGACCATGGTAGGTCGCATGAGCGTCAGGCGGCCGCCTCCAGACGCACCGCGACGGTCCCCGCCTCGTAGACGGCGACCGGGTGCGCGAAGGGCTGCGGGGTGAGCTGCTCGGCGTCGACGAGGGCGAGCTCCGGGAACGCGTCGAGCAGCGCCGTGATCGCCTCGCGGATCTCCACCCGGGCGACCTGCTGGCCGACGCAGCCGTGGATGCCGTAGCCGAAGCCCAGGTGGCCGAACGCGTCGCGGGCGACGTCGAACTCCTCCGGGCGCTCGCCCCAGTGGGCCGGGTCGCGGTTCGCGGCGACGGGCGAGACGGACACCGAGGTGCCGGCGGGGATCCGGGTGCCCTCGATCTCGACGTCCTCGAGCGCGGTGCGGGCGAAGAGCGTCACGAACATGGCGCCGGCGCGCATGAACTCCTCGACCGCCGGTCGGATCTGCTCGGGATCCGCGCGCAGCGCTGCCAGCTGCTCGGGGTTCGTGAGCAGGGCGACCGAGGCCGTCGCGATCAGGTACGCGACCGAATCGCGGCCCGCGCCCATCAGCAGGCGCAGCAGCGCCTCGACCTCGATGCGGTCGAGTTCGGGGTTCTGCAGCAGATCGGTGATGACGTCCTCGCCGGGCGACTCCGCGCGTTCCGCGAGGAGGGCGCGGATGAAGTCGTACTTCTGCTGCGCGGTCGACTCCTCGACGAAGAGCGAGACGAAGCGCTCGTAGTGGTGCTCCGGGATGCCGATGACGTGGCAGTGCGTGCGGGCCGAGATCGGCATGGCGTAGTCGCGCCAGAGGTCGACGACCGGACCGCGCTCGCGCAGGGCCGCGATCTGCTCGGCCACCATCGCGCGGATCCACGGTTCCCGGGCGCGCGCCTGGCGCACGGAGAAGCGGGCGGTCACGGCGCGCCGGAGCTTCGCGTGCTCCTCGCCGTCGAGGTTCAGGAGATTCAGCTCGTCGGAGGCCTGCCCCGCGGCATCCAGCTCGCCCGGCGCCTCGAGCGGCACGGCGGCGCTCTCGGCCTTGTCTCCCTCCCCGTGCGCGGGCGGGCCGACCGGCATCCGCGAGGGACGCATGCTGAACCGCGGGTCCTGCAGCACCGCGACGGCGGCCTCGTAGCGCGTGGCGACGAGACCCTCGTGGCCGTCCTGGAAGTCGAGCGGCACGAAGGCGCCGGCCTCGCGCCACGCGGCGAGCTGCGGCGACGGGGCGAGCGGAGTGCCGTCGCCGGGGAGCGAGCGGGCGTGGAAGGGGCATTCGGCGGGGATCGTCATCGATCTGGCTTCTCTCAGGAGTGGGGGACGAGGGGACGGGTGGTGGTGACGACGGCCGCTCGGGCCGCGCGGAAGTCGCGCGGCGGAGCGTTCCAGCCGACGACGCCGCGCAGCGCTCCGGCGTCGTCGCAGCTGCCGGAGACGGTGCCGGCCGATTCGGCGGTCGTGGGCAGCTCGGTGAGCGGCCGCTCGGGGTCGAACCAGCCGTAGGCGTGGATGCGGGTGCCGTGGATCTCGGACCAGAACAGCGGCACCGGCTGCGGGGCCTCGGCGCCGTGCGCGATGCGGCCGGCGACGGCGATGGCCTGCTCGATGGCGTTGCTCTGGTGCTCGACCCGCCGGTGCCGCCCGCTGACCGGGTCGAACCACGCGGCGACGTCGCCGACCGCCGAGACGCCCGGTGCCGCGGTGCCGAGGCGGTCGCAGGCGACCCCGTCTGCGAGGTCCAGGGTCGAGGAGGCGAGCCAGTCGGTGCGCGGGGTGCCGCCGATCATGGTGACGACGAGGTCGACGTCGCGGGTCGTGCCGTCGGCGAACTCGAGCGTCGTGGCGCCCCCGGCGCTCGCCGGGTCGGCGGCGGCGCCGTCGTCCCGGGCGGCGACGAGCTCGGTGCGGAGGGCGAGCTCGACGCCGTGCGCCTCGTGCAGCCGCACGAGCTCCGCGCTCAGCAGCGTGCCGACGCCGCCGAAGCCGAGCAGGCCGGAGCGGCCCACGAGCAGCACCTCCGCGTCGCGCTTTCGCGCGGCGCTCGCGATCTCGGACCCGAGGATGCCGGAGCCGATCACCGCGACCCGGCGGGCCGCGTCCATCCGCTCGCGCAAGCGGAGTGCGTCGTCCATGGTGCGGAGCGTGGCTGCCTCCGCCAGCACGGGATGCCGCCGGGGCTCCGTGCCCGTCGCGATGACGAGTTCGTCGAAGGGGAGCGCGCCGTCGGCGGTGTGCACGGTGCGCGCGCCGACGTCGAGGCCGGTCGCGCGGCGGCCGGTGAGCACGCGGATGCCGAGGGCGTCGAGCTCCGTCGCCGTGCGGATGGCGGCCTGCTCGGGCTGCCACTCGCCGCCGAGGATCTGCTTCGACAGCGGCGGCCGGGTGTACGGCAGGTGCGGCTCGTCACCGAGCAGGGTGATCTCGCCGTCGAAGCCCTCGTCGCGCAGGGCCTCGGCGACCGTGAGCCCGCCGATCGAGGCGCCGACGATGACGACGCGGGCGGGGGAGCTCATGTCGCCGAGATCGCGATGGCGCGGGCCGGGCAGAGCCGCACGGCGCGGGTGGCGGCGTCGAGGTCGGCGCCCTGGGGGTCGGGCTCGAGCAGCAGGACGATGCCGTCGTCGTCCTGGTCGAACACGTCGGGGGCGACGAGGGCGCACTGCCCGGCGCCGACGCAGGCGTCGGTCTGGACCAGGATGCTCATCGGTACTCCTCTGTACTAGGTGCGATGGAGTCAATCCAAGCCGTGGCAGCCACGGAATCCCATGCCCCGCGCACCCAGAACATGGACTGGACGATCAGCTGCCGCGCGCACGCGGGAACGGAGAACGCCCCGTCCGCCGGGTGGCGGGGCGGGGCGTTCTCGCGGTGAGCGCGGGCGGGTCGTGCGGTCGCCGGGCGCTGGGGCGCCCCCTCCCGGCGGGGAGGGGGCGCCATTCGGGGAACGCTCAGACCGTGCGCGAGGTCTGACCGCTCGCGGGCACGAAGCCCGAGGAGACCGCGGCCTTGAAGGCGCGGTCCCACTCGGCCCAGGTGACGCTGGCCGAGCTGCCGGTCGTGCTGCCGAAGCGGGTCGCCAGGTTGTTCGCGACGGCCACGGTGCTGGTCACGAACCAGAAGCCGGGGCCCACGAGGGCGTAACGGTTCGCCGGGTTGGCGGCGGCGTCGTTGGCGTTGATGAGGAACAGCATGTCGATCTCTTCTTTCTTCGGGGTGGGGGTGGGGGTGGTGGTGCCGTTGGTGAAGTAGTCCCAGGGGATGCGGCGGATCCCGCTGGGGTCGAGGCGGTGCCAGTGCAGGTGCGGTGGCACATCGCCGGTGTCGCCGGAGGTGCCGACTCGCCCGCCGTAGGGGACGAACGCTCCGTCGGGGACGGCGATCGAGCTGAGGTGGTCGAAGACGTCGCTCCAGCCGGAGCCGTCTGCCGCCCACATGCGGACGGCGATGCCGGCGCCGCCGGAGTAGTGCTCGACGTGGCAGTCGATCGGCGCGTACACCGGCACCCACCTCGCCGTCATGTCGACACCGCCGCGACCATTGGTGCGGTCGAGGTGGTACTGCCAGCTGACGTACGGGTCGTTGGTGACGGTGCCCGGCACGCCCTCGATGTCGTCCCAGACGACGGTCGGATTCCCGGGCGGGATTCCGTACTTCAAGGCCATGTCTTCTCCTTTCGTTCCGTAGCTTCCGGGCCGCCGGTCGGCGACCCGGTTATTCGAATGCATGTTCGAAATTACGGATGACGACAGGACGATGAGAACCCGACACGCCGCGCGGATATCCGGGTGGCGCCGCAAAGGAAAACGCCCCGCGGCATCCGGCGAGTGCCGGCGCCCGGGGCGATCGAGAAAGTGGAGCCGAAGACGGGAATCGAACCCGCGCTGTCTGCTTGGGAAGCAGAAGTTCTACCATTGAACTACTTCGGCGTGCGACATCCTGCGACGTCACGGAGACCATCGTAGCAACTAGGCTGGGCGCGTGCTGCTCTCCGATCGCGACATCCGTGCCGAACTCGAACGCGAGCGCATCGGCATCGAGCCGTCCGACCCGGCGATGCTCCAGCCGTCGAGCGTCGACGTGCGGCTCGACCGGTACTTCCGGCTGTTCGACAACCACAAGTACCCCTTCATCGACCCGGCCGCCGACCAGCCGGAGCTCACCCGCCTCATCGAGGTGAAGCCCGACGAGCCGTTCATCCTGCACCCGGGCGAGTTCGTGCTCGGCTCCACCTACGAGCAGGTCACCCTGCCCGACGACATCGCCGCCCGCCTCGAGGGCAAGAGCTCGCTCGGGCGGCTCGGGCTGCTCACGCACTCGACGGCGGGCTTCATCGACCCCGGCTTCACCGGGCACGTGACGCTCGAGCTCTCGAACGTGGCGACCCTGCCGATCACGCTCTGGCCCGGCATGAAGATCGGGCAGCTGTGCTTCTTCCGGCTGAGCTCGCCCGCCGAGCGGCCGTACGGGTCCGCCGACTACGCGAGCCGCTACCAGGGTCAGCGCGGGCCGACCGCCTCGCGCTCGTTCCAGAACTTCCACCACACCGACGTCGGCGCGAGCGACGCGGGAGCGCGCGGCAACTAGCGCCACCCGAGCGGCGGCCGCCACCGTGCCGATCGGGACCATCCCCGCCGATCGGCGGGGTTGCACCCGCGGATCCGCCGCGCTCGGCGGGTGCCCGTCGCCGCGGGAAGCGGCGAGCATGGCGGCACGCGCCACGATGGAGTGGCCCCGGACGATGGAGTACCGATGACCGACATCCTTTCCCGACCGCCGTTCGACCCCGAGCTCGAAGCCGCGCTCTCCGTGCTCGGCGACCAGCTGCCCTCGACGATCACCCCCGAGTTCATCCCCGTGATGCGGCAGGGCCAGGCCGGCCCCGTCGTCTTCGACCAGCTCGCGCCCCTGCTCGCCGAGCACGACCTCGAGACCCGCGACGTGACGATCCCCGGCCACGACGGCGACGAGATCGCCGTCTCGATCGTGTCCCGGCGCGGTCGCACCGGCATTGGCCCGGGCATCTTCCACACCCACGGCGGCGGCATGATCGTCGGCGACCGCTGGGTCGGCGTCGCGAGCTTCGTCGAGTGGATCGCCCGCTACGACGCCGTGCTCGTGACCGTCGAGTACCGGCTCGCCCCCGAGTTCCCCGATCCCTACCCCGTCGAGGACTGCTACGCCGGCCTCGTCTGGACCGCCGAGCACGCCGCCGAGCTCGGCATCGACCCCGACCGCATCCTCATCGCCGGCGCGAGCGCGGGCGGTGGACTCGCGGCCGGCACGGCGCTGCTCGCGCGCGACCGCCGCGGCCCGGCCCTCCTCGGCCAGCTCCTCATCTGCCCCATGCTCGACGACCGCGACACGACGGTCTCGACGACGCAGATCGACGGCGTCGGCGTGTGGGACCGCGGCTCGAACGTGACCGGCTGGTCGGCGCTGCTCGGCGAGCGGCGCGGGACGGCGGATGTCTCGATCTACGCCTCGCCCGCGCGCGCCACCGACCTCTCGGGGCTGCCGCCGGCGTACATCGACTGCGGCAGCGCCGAGGTGTTCCGCGACGAGGACGTCGCCTACGCGACGAAGCTGTGGGAGGCGGGGGTGCAGGCCGAACTGCACGTCTGGGCCGGCGGCTTCCACGGCTTCGACCTGCTCGCCCCGCAGGCGGCGGTCTCGCAGGCCTCGACGGCCGCCCGTGACAACTGGGTCTCCCGCATCCTCGGCGACTGACCCCGGCGTCCGCCGCCTTCCTCACCGCTTCCGCCGCCGCGGCGGGCACCGCCTGCCCACCGCCGCGGCGGCGGAGAACCACCCGGGATATCGTGGTCGCCAGAGCTTGGAGCGCACCATGCAGGAACTCGTCGGGCGACTCACCGCCCTCGACCCGGAGGCGAGCGAGACGCTGAAGGTGGTCTCGTACTTCGACGCCCTCGTCGCCGCGGGGGTCGGGGCCGAGGCCCTCTTGCGCGGTGCCGCCGCCCTGAGCGGCGCCCCGGTCGGGTTCCTCGCCCCCGCGCGTCGGCTCCGGGTCGGGCAGGACGGCGGCCGGCTGCCGAGTCCCGTCGCCCCGCCGAGCGGGGCGCGCCTCCGCACGGTCGGCGAGGCATCCGTCTGCTGGATCGAACGGGCCGGCGACCCGCACGCGAACGACGCCATGGTGATCGAACGGCTCGGCATCGCGCTCGGCATCGCCGAGGCCCGCCGTGCCGCGGGCGGCTCGGGGCTCGCCGGAGCGGTCGAGATCGCCGTGAATCCGCACGCGACGGCCGAGGAGCGCGGTGCCGCGCTCGCCCGGCTGAAGCTGGCTGCCGAGCCGCGCGTGCGCGCGATCGCCGCGCCGCACGAGGCGGAGGCGCCGGTGGATGCCCCGAGCGCCGTCGTCGCCACGCGGCACGGCCTCGTGCGCGCGGTGCTCCGGCGGGCCGAACAGGATGGCGGTGCGGACGGCGGTGCGACGGCGCATCCGCCGGCCGTCCTCGGCGGGGCGGATGCCGGGCATCTCGGCGTCGGGCTCGCGCTGGCTCCCGAACGCCTGCCCGAGTCCTGGGCCTCCGCGCTCGTCGCCCTCCGCCTCGCGGACGACGTGCGCCCGGTCGTCGACGCCTCGGCGCTCGGCGGGCTGCTGCTCCTCGCGGAGGCGGCCGACGCCCGCACCGAGCCGCACCCCGACGCGCTCGCCCTCGCGGCGCTCGACGCCCGCACGCTGGCGCTTCTCGACGCGCTCGCCGAGACCGGCAGCGTGCGCGGGGCTGCGGCCCGCTGCGGCATCCACCACTCCACGGTGCAGGAGCGGCTGCTCGTGCTGGCGCGCCGGTTCGGCTACGACCCGCGCTCGCCGGAGGGGCGAACCCGCTACGCGGTCGCGCGGGTGCTGCTCACGCTGTCGGGTGCGGCTCCGAGCCCGCGCTGACGGTCGCGAGCTCGTCGACGCCCGCCGGCCCGCGGAGCGCGAAGGCGGTGACGGCGTCGAGCGTCGTGTCGTGCCCGAGCACGCGCGAGTGACCGGAGCCCGTGACGATCACGGCCCGGGCGCGGTCCTCGTGCGCCGCGCGCAGGCGCTCGCTCTCCGTGGCCGGCACCTCGCGGTCCGCGGCGTCGTGCACCAGCAGGAGCGGCACCGGGGCCGGGATCGGGTGCGCGACGCGATCGAAGCGGCGCCACACCTCGGCGGGATCGAGGCCCGGCGCGACGCGGTGGATGAACGCCGTCGCGAGATCGGCGGCGGCGCGGTCGCCGAGGCCGAGCGCACCGGCGAAGACGTTCGTCGTGACCGCCGCGTCGCCGACGCTCGCGATGGCGACGACGCCGCCGGCGCTCGTGCCCTCCGCGACCGCGGTCATCGCCGCGAGCCCGCCGAGGGAGTGCCCGACGATCGCGCTGAAGCGCCCGTGCCGCTGCTGCAGCGCCTCGATCGCGGCGATCCAGTCGCGGATATCGGCCCGGCGGCCGGGGGAGTCGCCGTGCGCCGGGGCGTCGAAGGCGACCACGCGGAATCCCTCGGAGCGGAGCTCCCGCACGAGCGGGGCGAACTGGCTCGCCCGCCCGCGCCAGCCGTGCACGAGCAGCACGACCTGGGCGCCCGTGCCCCACTCGTAGCTCACGAGCTCGTGGCCCGCGGCGTGGAACGTGCTGCGGCGGGCGATCTCATGGATGGCCTGTTCGCGTGGCGAGACGCGGCGGCGCGGACGGGTGGACGTGAAGAGGGGGAGCACGGCACGCGCGGCGAGGCGCGGGCTGCGCGGGGCGGCGGCGCGGGCGACCGCGATGCGGGCGGCGACGGACGCGGGGAGCTTCGGCATGACGGCCTCCGAGGGGCGGGCAATGAATACGAACGATCGTACGGATTACTTTACGCACGATCGTGCGTAAAATCGAGTGGAGGAGGCGACATGGAGCAGCAGACGGTGATCGACGGTCGTCGCGCACGCGGGGATGCCTCGCGCCGACTCGTGCTCGCCCAGGCCGTCGACCTCGCCTCGATCGAGGGACTCGACCAGCTCTCCATCGCCCGCATCGCCGAGGCCGCCGGCGTCGGCAAGTCGAGCGTCGCGACGCTCTTCGGCAGCAAGGAGCGGTTGCAGCTCGCCACCGTCGAGACCGCGGGCGTGCGCTTCGCCGAGACGGTCATCGCGCCCGCGCGCGTGCACCCTCGCGGCGTGCGCCGCCTCGTCGCGCTGCTCGACCGGGTCGTCGCCTACTCGCAGGACCGGGTGTTCCCCGGCGGCTGCTTCTTCTCCGCCGCCGCCGCCGACTTCCACGCGAAGCCCGGCCCGGTGCGCGACGCCGTCGCCGCCCAGCTCGACGACTGGCTCGGCTACCTCGCCCTCACCGCCCGCTTCGCCGCCGAGCGCGGCGAGCTGCCCGGCCTCGACCCCTCGGGCGACGAGCCCGAGCAGCTCGCGTTCGAGATCCAGGGCACCTTCGAGTTGATGAACCTCCTCGCCGTCATCCGCGACGACGAGCTGCCCTACCTCCGCGCTCGCCGCGCCTACCGGGCGAGGCTCGTCGCCCTCGGCGTGCCGGACGAGCTCGCCGAGCGCGTGCTGGTGCCCGGCGCCGCCCTGCGCTGAGTGGTCGTCTGCTCCTGTCGGGTTCGGCCGGCTCCGGCCCGGCCCGGCCCGCTCTCCCGCCCGGCCGGCTCTCGCGCCCGGCTCGCCCGGCCGGCCCCGACCGCTGACGTCGCGCAAACTGCTCTCCGTGCCCGAACGGAAGGGCGAGATGCGCGACTCCACGAGGCGGAGTCGCGCACACGGCGCCTGGCGGAGTCTCGGAAGCGCCGTTCGCGCGACTTCGCGAGGTGGCGGGGCGCCGGGGCGCCGGGGCGCCGGGTGGCCGGGTGGCGAGGTGGCCGGGAGGCCGGGCGCGCGCGGACACGGCGAAGCGCCGGCCCCGTTCGGGACCGGCGCTCCTGGACGGATGCCGCGGTGAGGCCGCGGTAGTGCCGGCTCAGTGGTGCAGGTGCACGTGGACCTCGAGCTGCTCGCGGTGCGGGCGACGCCCGGGTCCGCGGCGGCCCCGGTGGCCGTCACGCCCCTCGTGCCGCTCGTCGTGCGAGTCGTGGCAGCGCTCGGCCGGTGCGCCGGGGTGCCGGCGGCCGCCGCGCGGCTCGCGGTGCCAGGCCGGTCCGCCATCACGGTCGTGCCCGCCGACGCCGTGCTCGGGATCGAATCCCGGAGCCGGCCGGCGGCCGTGGAAGCCGTCCCGCTCGCCGCGGAATCCGTGGTCGTGCCCGAAGCCGTCGCGCTCGCCGCGGAATCCGCGGTCGTGCCCGAAGCCGCGCTCGTGCGGGAAGCCCCCGCGCTCGCCGCGCTCGTGCGGGAAGCCCCCTCGCTCGCCGTGGAAGCGGCGGCCGCCGCGACGGCCGCGGGGCATGGGCTGGGACTCGTCCCAGCCGAGCTCGCGGGCGATCGCCTCGAGGGTGCGGAGCGTGGTCGCGAAGTCCTCGTCGGACACCGCGCCGGAGACGCGTTCGCGGAACCCGTCGACGCGGGCCTGCAGGCGCTCGCGCGCCTCGCGGCCCTCCTCGGTCAGTTCGCCGCGGGCGATCCAGCCGTGCTCGGCGAGTCGGTGGGCGAGCTTCGGTCGCTCGGCGAGGCGGGCGGCGAGCCGCTCGTCCGCCGCGGCTCCGGCGAAGAGGTTCAGCGCGCGCCAGTCGCGGCGGCTGAGGCCTTCGTCGGCGAACAGCTCGGCCATCTCCTCGGAGAGGCGGCGGTCGACGAGCTTCAGCCAGAAGCCGAACGGGCGGGTGCCGGTGCGGCCGTCGCGGGCCTCGCCCGGCTCGGTCGGAGCGGTCGATGCCTCGGCCGGCTCGGTCGGGGCATCCTGCTCGTCCTGCGGGCGGGCGTCGTCGGGCTGCTCGGGGGTGGGGTGGTCTTGGTGGGTGGTCATGGTGGTTCCTCTCTCGGTGGCCCGCCTCGGCGGGTCCCGGCGCGCGGTGCGCGGTGATTCGCATTTGCATGCCTTATGACATGTATATGTACTATGACATGTATGTCGGATCGTGGTCAAGGGGCACCCAGCGAACTCTCGGATTCGGGCGATCCGGTCTCGCGCATCGAGGCGGCGCTCGGGATGCTCCGCGGCGGGCCGCGGGGCTTCGGCCCGCGCGGCGGGGGCCCGCAGAGCGACGACGAGCGCGGCGGACGCCACCACGGCCGCGGCCCGCACGGCGGCGGGCACCACGGCGGCCCGCACGGCGGCGGGCATCGGGGCCACCAGGGCGATGCGCCGCACGGTCATCAGGGCGATGCGCCGCACGGAACCCAGTCCGGCGATCCGGCGCGCGGCGGCTGGCGCGGACCGGGGGGACGCGGCGGCCAGGCGGCGCTCCGCGTCCTGCACCTCCTCGACGAGCACGGCCCGGCCTCGGTCGGGGAGCTCGCCGAGCGCATCGGCGTCGATCAGCCGCGCGCGAGCCGGCTCGTCGCCGCGGCGGTCGCCGCGGGCCACGTGCGACGCGAGCCCGACCCGAACGACGCGCGCCGGGCCATCCTCGTCATCACCGACAGCGGCCGCGAGGCGCTGCGATCGCTGCTCGGTCGCCGACGCGGTGGCGTCGAGCGCGCGCTCGACGGCTTCAGCGATGCGGAGCGGGCGCAGTTCGCCGAGCTGTTCGCGCGCTTCGCCGAGGGCTGGCGCCGCGGCTGACCGCGGTCAGTCGCGCGCCGGGGCCGGCGCGTTCCGCGTCGCCTTCACCGGGATGAGCAGCACGAGCCCGATGGCGATCACGAGCACGATGCCGATGATGCCGAAGTAGGCGTGATTCCCGCTGAGGGTCACGAAGATCGCGAACGCGGTCGGGGCGAGGAAGCTCACCGCCCGCCCGGTCGTCGCATAGAGGCCGAACACCTCGCCCTCTCGCCCGGCGGGGATGAGCCGTGCGAGGAAGGTGCGGCTCGCCGATTGCGCCGGCCCGACGAAGAGGCAGAGCGCGAGCCCGGCCGTCCAGAAGACGATCTGCCCGCCGTCGTGCAGGAAGAAGACGAGCAGCCCGCTCACGATGAGGCCCGCGAGGGCGACGACGATGACGGGCTTCGCCCCGAGCCGGTCGTCGAGCACGCCGACCGCGATGGTCGAGATGCCGGCGACGACGTTCGCCGCGATCGCGAACACGATCACCTCGCCCGCGGAGAAGCCGAAGACTGAGGCGGCGAGCACGCCGCCGAACGTGAACACGCCGGCGAGGCCGTCACGGAACACCGCGCTCGACAGGAGGAACCAGACGGTGTTGCGGTCCTCCTTCCAGAGCTTCGCGATGTCCTTCCCGAGGCGCTTGTACGAGGCGAAGAAGCCGACCCGCTCCCGCCGCACCGCGGGGCCGCGGTACTCCGGCACCGCGAAGAGCACCGGCAGGGCGAAGATCCCGAACCACAGCGCCGAGACGAGCATCGACACGCGCACCGCGAGCCCGTCGTCGCCGGTCACACCGAACCAGCCGACCTCGGGGTGGATGAAGCCGAAGTACACGATGAGCAGCAGCACGATGCCGCCGACGTAGCCCATGCCCCAGCCGAATCCGGAGACCTTGCCGATCGAGCGCGGCGTCGACACCTGCACGAGCATCGCGTTGTAGTTGACGCCGGCGAACTCGAAGAAGATGTTGCCGGCCGCGACGAGGAAGAGGCCGAGCAGCAGGTACTCGGGCGCCGGCAGCACGAAGAACATCGCGAGCGTGCAGGCGACCACGAGGTACGTGTTCACGGCGAGCCAGAACTTGCGCCGTCCGCTCGTGTCGGAGCGCTGCCCGGTGATCGGGGCGAGCAGGGCGATGAGGAGCCCGGCGATCGCGAGCGCCCAGCCGAGCTGCGCCTCGACCGTGCCGTTCGGGCCGAAGGATTCGCTCGTGAGGTAGACCGTGAAGACGAAGGTGGTGACGACCGCGTTGAACGCCGCCGAGCCCCAGTCCCACAGCCCCCAGGCCAGGATGCGCCCGCGGCGCGCGCCGGCGGCCGAGACCGCCTCGACCTGCTCGGTGTCGACGCCGATGGTGGCCGCGGCCCCTTCGGCGGTCGTCATCGGCGCGGGCGGGAAGTTGCGCGGGCGCCCGCCGGCGGCGTCGCCGTCGTGCGGGGCGGTCGGGTCGGTCATGGCGGCAGTCTCCCGAGGTCCGGTGAACGGGTGGTGACGGCGCACGTCCGGGGATCGGCGTCGATCGTCTGCACTGTATCGCGCGGGGCGGCGGATGACGTGCTTTCACGGATGCCGGACGCCGAACGCGCTGCGAGGCTCGACGGTGGGCGCCGGATGCCGCGGCGCGCGAATCGATCGAGGAGCGAATCATGAAGAAGTCTGCACGGGCCGCCCTGGCGGCGGGCGCCGGCGGCGCACTGCTCGCGGCGACCCTCGTGGTGCTGCCCGCGACGACGGCCTCGGCGAGCGACACGGGCTGCGGCTCGGCGGGGGCCGGTGCGCCGGTGCGGAACACCTGGTACACGCCGAGCGGCCACTACCAGGGCACGCGGATGGTGTACCGCGACCAGGTCGCCGGCCACGCGACCGACGTCTACGAGACCTACGGCGACGGGTTCCGCCAGATCGAGGTCTGGGACCGGAACGGCTACAACCCGGCGTCCGATCAGCGCACCGAGTGCTACCGCCAGCCGGCGCCGCCGGTGGCGGTCCCGCCGGAGCCGGTGATCACCGAGCGCTCGGGCGGCTGGGAGGTCGACATCCGCTTCGAGGGCTTCCACCGGACCGTCACCGCGCCGCGCAGCTGGGGCAACCGCGGCGGCGGCGAGGTGCGGATCGGGGAGATCGAGGCGTACTAGTCCGGCGAGCCGGCGGAGCGGTCGGTCGGTCGCCCGACCGCTCCGCCGCCGGCTACCAGTGCAGCACCCCGACCAGCTCGCCGAACAGCTGCTCCGGGTCGCACTCGAGCCGCCGCCGCGTGAACCACTCGCAGATGTTCACGCAGTCGCGGTGCAGCAGCTCGAGACCCGCGGGGTTGGCGATCACGTCGACCACCTGCGGCAGATCGATCACGACCACCCGCCCGTGGTGCACGAGCACGTTGTACGGCGAGAGGTCGCCGTGGGCGAGCCCGGCGCCGGCCAGCACGTGCATGAAGTCGACGAGCTGGTGGAAGAGCTCCCGGAGCTCCGCCGGCTCCGCCCGAACCTGGGCGAGGCGCGGCGCCGCCACCCGGTCGTCGCCGATGAACTCCATCAGCACCTCGGTCTCCTGCACCTGCACCGGGTAGGGCACGGCGGCACCGAGGCGCGTGAGCTCGCTGAGCGCCTGGAACTCGGTGCTCGCCCACTGCACCCGCGCGACCTCGCGGCCGAAGGTCGAGCGCTTGTCGATCGCGCGCTGGTCGCGGCTGCGGCGGGTGCCGCGGCCGTCGGTGTAGATGGCGGAACGGTGGAAGTCGCTGCGCTCGCCGCTGCGGTAGCGCTTCGCGGCGAGCACGACGTGCTCGCCGAGCGCACCGGGAGCGGCGCCCGGCACGGCGCGTTCGAGGAGGAACAGCTCGGCCTCCTTGCCGCTCTTCACGACGCCGAGCTCGGTGTCGATCGCGCCGGCCGAGGTGACGAGCCAGTCGGGGCGCGGCTCGGGACCGCGCTCGGTGGGGATGGTCGCCGGCCAGGTCGACCAGCGCTGGCCGTCGCCGGGCTCGGCGGCGGCGAAGAAGAGACCGGATGCCGCGTCGAACGGCGCGCCGGCGGAGTCGTCGAGAGACGAGAGGAAGTTCACGGTGGTGGCTTTCGGATCATGAGGCCACCGGGTGCCGCGACGGGCTTAGACGGCGGCGGCCTCGAGGAGGGTGTCCGCTGAACGCGCGACGAAGGCGTCGGTCATCACTCGCTCCTCTCTCTCGATCCTGCTGGCCGTCGAATCGGCCGAGGCGGGCCGCGCAGGCGGCCGAACACGCAGCTTACGCCTGTGCTCCGGACATGTCCATGCCCCGTTCCGGACGAAACGGGGGTCATTTCGTACCGTCACACGGCGAAATCGTTGCCGCACCGCCGTTTCCCCCGATACGCTCTCGGGTGCGCTCCGCGGGAGCGCGTGATCCCTACCAGAGAGGTACCCCTCATGAGCAACACTCCCGCTCAGCCGCCGGCCGACTACCCCGGCAAGACCCTCGGCATCGTCGGCCTCGTGCTCGCGATCATCACCCCGCTGATCGGTCTGATCATCAGCGCGGTGGCGCAGTCGCAGTCGAAGAAGGCGGGCTACCCGAACGGCCTCGCGAAGGCGGGCGTCATCGTCGGTGCGATCCTGACCGCGCTCGGCGTCATCTTCTTCATCATCTACATCGTCATCATCGTGGCCGCCGTGAACTCCGGCACCGTCACGAGCTACTGAGCGACGAGACGAAGGGGGACCGCCGTCCGGCGGGCCCCCTTCGTCGTCTCCGGACGCGGTCACGCGGCGGCGCGGGGCGGGACGCCGCGATGCGTCGTCTCCGGACGCGGTCACGCGGCGGCGCGGGGCGGGACGCCGCGATGCGTCGTCTCCGGACGCGGTCACGCGGCGCGACGCCGCGATGCGTCACGCGGCGCGACGCCGCGACGCGTCACGCGCGATGCGTCACGCCGCGGCGCGTCGGGCCTTCAGGTGCTTCTGCACGAGCTGCCAGGCGGCGAAGGCCAGCAGCACGGAGAAGGCGACGTTCGAGACGAACGGGGTGATGGCCTGCGCCGTCCAGGTGCCGAGGGGCGAGGCGACGCACGCGGTCACGCCGATGATGGCCGCCATCCGCAGGTCGACGTTGCGCCGGCGGGCGTTGCCGATGGTCCCCGAGATCGAGCCGGGCACCATCATCGCGAGCGAGGTGCCCTTCGCGACGAGGTCGCTGGCGCCGAAGAAGAACATCAGCACGGGGACGACGACGATGCCGCCGCCGACGCCCATCAGGCCCGAGAGGATGCCGGTGAGCACGCCGACCGCGACGAGCGCGGCCCCGAGCCAGACGTTGAGCGCGATCTCGGCGTCGCGCTGCGGCACGACCAGCCAGAGGCTGACCGCCACGACCGCGAGGAAGCCGAGGAAGCCCCAGAACAGTGCGCTGCGGGGCAGGCGGGCGAGCAGGTAGGTGCCGAGCTGGGCGCCGACGATCATGCCGACGGCGATGAGCGCCGCGGCGATCCAGTCGACGTGCCCGGTGACGCCGTAGGTCACCGTGCCGACGATCGCCGTCGGCAGGATCGCCGCGGTCGAGGTGCCGGCGGCGATCCGCTGGTCGACGCCGAAGAGCATCAGCGTCGGCACGAGGACGATGCCGCCGCCGACGCCGAAGAGGCCGGAGAAGTAGCCCATCATCACGCCGAGGAGGATGAGGATCCAGATCGACAGGCGGGTGCGCTCCTGCATCATCGCGCGGCCTCCTCGAGCAGTTCGGCGGCGGCCTCGACGACGATCGCCGAGCCGTCCGACCGCGGGTCGCTGGCGGCGTCGTAGCCGCCGTCGACGACGCGGACGAGGTTCGAGTGGCCCAGGTTCTCGTCGCGCGGCGGCACGAGCCGGGGCTCGAGCCCGCTCGCGTGGAGCGAGGCGAGCGTCGTCTCCGGGACGTCCCGCTCGATCGTGATCGTGGCCTCGACGTCGCCGGCGTCCTGCACGCCGACGACCCAGCGCGGCGAGCTCGTCGCCTCGAGGGCGGATGCCCCGTCGAGGGTGCGCAGCAGCAGGTGCGCGTGGATCTGCGGCTGCGCCTGCCCGCCCATCGTCGCCTGCGCCTGCAGGAGCTTGCCGTCGCGCAGCACGAGCACGGGCATGAGCGTGTGCGGCGGGCGGAGGCCCGGGCCGAAGGCGGCGGGGTGGCCCGGGTCGAGCGAGAACGAGGTGCCGCGGTTCTGGAACAGCACGCCGGTGCCGGGCTCCAGCACGCAGGCGCCGAACGCCCAGTAGACGGACTGCACGAGCGAGACGGCCCAGCCGTCGGCGCTCACGGCGGTGAGGCCCACGGTGTCGCCCGTCGCGGGGAGGTCGGCGCGGAGCGCGTCGAGCGGCGGCGCGTCGGCGGACACGAGGCCGGCGGCGTCGATCGCGGCGACGTCGGGATCGGACAGCCAGGCACCGCGGACGCGGTTGTTGTCGTGGAAGACGGCCGCGAGGGCGCCGGCGTTCGAGCCGAGCGCGTCGGCGGGGGTGCCGAGCAGCCCGTTCGCGAGGGCGCGGACGGTGCGCAGGAGGGAGAAGCCCTGCGTGTTCGGCGAGGCGGTGACGACTTCGAGCTCATCGAGGCGCTCGGAGATCGGGGCCTCGACGACGACGCGGGCGGATGCGGCATCCGCTGCGGTGATGCGGCCGCCGAGCGCGGCGAGCCCGGCGATCCAGCGTTCGGCGGTCTCGCCGGTGTAGAACTCGTCCGGGCCGTTCGCGGCGATGCGGTCGAGGGTGTCGGCGAGCGCGGGCTGCACGAGCGGCTCGCCCTCGTCGAGCGGGCGGCCGCCGGGCAGGAAGAGCGCGCGGCATCCGGGGTCGGCTTCGAGCGCCTCGCGTTCGTCGCGGATCGCCCGGGCGACCGAGGTGGCGGTCGGCACGCCGTCGCGGGCGTAGCGGCGGGCCGCGTCGAGGCGGTCGGCCCAGGGCAACCGGCCGCCGATGGCGGCGAGCGCCTCCCAGCCGCGGATGCCGCCGGGCACCGTGACGGTGTCGACGCCGCGGGACGGCAGGCCGCCGCCGTGGCGGGCGCGGAGCGCGTCGAGCGACTCGGCCGCGGCGGACCGGCCGGTCGCGTTCACGAAGCTGATCTCGCCCTCGGGGCTGCGGACGAGCGCGACGAGGTCGCCCCCGAGGGCCACGTTGTTGGGGTAGACGACGCAGAGGGCCGCGGCGGCGGCGATCGCGGCGTCGACCGCCGTGCCGCCGGCTCGGAGCGCGGCGGCGCCGGCCTCGGTCGCGAGGTAGTGCGAGCTCGCGACGGCGCCGAGGGCAGGGCTGGTGGTCATGGGCTGGGCCTTCTCGTTGCGTTCGGCGACGCGTCGATCCGCCTCGCGGATGCGTCGGTGCTGACAGCGTCGCACTTGGTCCTACCAACTGTCAAACTTCGCGAAACGCGGTGGCGCGATGCTTGAGGCATCCGGAATGCGAGCCCGCTCGGGGACGACGAGCCGGCTCAGCCGAGCCGGCTCAGCCGGGCCGGGCGGCCTCAGCCGGCGCGGTCGTCGCCGGCCTCGGCATCCGCCTCGGCCGCGAGCGCCGCCGCGGCGTGCTGGATCTGCTCGCGCACCGCACCGATGTGCAGCGCCGCCTCGTGCTCGGCCGCCGTGGCATCGCCCGAGGCGATCGCGGCGAGGATGCGCCGGTGCGCCGCCGTCGAGGTGTCTCGACGCTCCTGCGTCTGGAGCGCCGTCGAGCGGCTCGGGGCGATGAGGATCGCGATCTGCTCGTTCAGCATCGCGAGCAGCGGGTTGTGCGTGTACTGCGCGATCGCCTGGTGGAAGGCGCGATCGAGCTCGGCGTAGTGCTCCTTCGACTCGGGGGCGGCCATCTCGTCGACGAGCTGCTCGAGCTGCACGAGGTCGCGCGGCGTCGCGCGCTGCGAGGCGAGGGCGGCGATGGGCGGCTCGATGATCGAGCGGAGCTCGAGGATGTGCGCGATCTCGCCGCCCGTCGAGCCGAGCACCTCGGCGAGCGCGGCACCGGAGGCATCCCGCGCGTCGGCGGGCGAGAGCACCACCGTGCCCCGGCCGGGCTTGCGGTCGATGAGCCCCCGCCGCTCGAGCTCGTGCAGCGCCTGGCGCAGCGAGACCCGCGAGACGCCGAGGCGCTCGGTGAGCTCGAGCTCGGGCGGCAGCTTCTCCCCCGGCTGCAGCGTGCCGTCGAGGATGAGGCGTTCCAGCCTGATCGACAGCCGGTCCGGCACCGACAGCGTGCGACCCTGCTCGATCTCCGTCCAGTCCATGCCGTTCCCTTCCGAGTCGATTGAAGCAGCTCGGACGCCCGCATGGCGGAAATCCGGACCGGTCCGTCCCCGGTCGTCGGGGCCGGACGTTGACGGCGCGGGTCCGCGCCGGTACTCTCCGACTAATCGTCCTACAAACTAACCAGCAGTCAAGTGGATGAATCAACGAAGGAGTTCCCGCGTGTCCGTCGACGATGAGCAGATCAGCACGAGCGAGTACGCCGCCCGCATTGCAGCGGTGCGCACCCGGATGGCCGAGGCCGATCTCGACGCGATCGTCGTCTGGGGCCGCGGCGGCGGCACGATCGAGCGCTACGGCAACGTGCTCTACCTCTGCGGCCACTACGCCGTCTTCCCCACCATCCGCGACGTCGCGGGCGTCTGGAGCGACCGTGGCTACGCCGCCGTCGTCGTCACCGCCGACGAGGTCGTGCTCTGCTCGGAGGACGTCGACGCCGAGCCCATCGGCACCACCCGCCACCTCGCGCTCGACGGGCGCACCGGCGGCACCCTCGCCGAGCTCGTCGGCGAGACCCTCCGCGGCGGGAACGGCCTCCGCGTCGGCGTCGTCGGCAGCGACACCATGACCGCGAAGCAGTTCGCCGCCGTCGACCGCGCCACCGAGGGGCTGCGCCGCGGCGAGCTCGTCCTCGCCGACGACCTCGTCGAGTCCGTGCGGTCCATCAAGTCCCCCGCCGAGATCGCGCTCCTCCGCCGCGCCGGCGCCATCGGCAACCTCGCCCTCACCGCCGGGGCCGAGTTCCTCGTGCCCGGGGCCCGCGAGACCGACGCCGTCGCCGCGATGGTGGCCGAGCTCACCCGCCACGAGGCCGTCATGGCGAACGCGTTCGTCTACACCTTCGGCGCCGAGGCGCCCGGCATCCCCGCCCCGCCCACGTACTCCAACCGCGTCCTCCAGGCCGGCGACCTGTTCACCGTCGACCTCACCGGCGCCTACCGCGGCTACTTCTTCGACTTCGCCCGCAGCCGCGTGGTCGGCGCCGAGCCGACCCCCGCGCAGGAGGCGGCCTACCGGCTCGCACGCACCTCGATCGACGCCGCAGTCGACGCCGCGAAGCCCGGCGCCACCGTCGGCGACCTCGCCCGCGCCGCGGACGAGCTCCTCGCCGAGGGCGGCTACGACTTCGAGCACGCCGAGTTCCAGGCCGGCGGTCACGGCCTCGGCCTCGGCTTCGAGGCGCCGTGGATCCGCCCGGAGAACGACCGGCCGATCGAGGTCGGCATGACCCTCGCCTTCGAGCGCTTCGTCGTGATGGGCGGCACCGCCGCCACCTTCGAGCGCAACGTGGTCATCACCGCCGACGGCGCCGACGACCTCGCCCCCGTCCTCGACCTCTGGTAGGCCGGCGACCCGCCCCGATCCGTCCGCCACGCAGCACCTGGCACCGACTGCAGCACCAGCACCGCTCCCGCACCCCCGAAGGAGTCCTCACATGTTCCGCACCTCACATCGCGTCGCCGCGGCGGCGCTCGTCATCCCGCTCGCGGTCGGCCTCGCCGCCTGCTCCGCCGAGCGGCCCAGCCCGAGCAGCAGCAGCGGCCCGGCGGGCAGCGGCCTCGAGCTGATCACCACGACGCCGGCGGCGTCCGGCCCGATCGACTCGTTCACCTGGAACCTGACGAGCGGCGAGCCCGCCTCGCTCGACTGGATCTACGCGTACAGCGACTCCGAGAACACGACCCTCGCCAACATGTGCGAGAGCCTCATGCTGCAGACGCCCGACTTCGGCCTCGAGCCCGGCCTCGCCGAGAAGGTCGACCGCCCCGACGACACCACGATGGTGCTCACCATCCGCTCGGGCGTCACCTTCTGGGACGGCAGCCCGCTCACCGCCGAGGACGTCGTCTTCAGCCTCTCCCGCAACCTCGACGACGCCGCCGGCTCGTACTGGGGCGTGCCGTTCTACGACCGCGTCGCCTCGATCGAGCAGACCGGCGAGCTGCAGGTCACGATCCGCTTCACCGAGCCCGACGCCCTGTTCGAGCGGATGCTCGCGACCGCGGCGGGCGTCATCGGCTCGAAGGCGTACGTCGAGCAGGCCGGCGAGGCCTACGGCACCGCGTCGGGCGGCATCATGTGTACCGGGCCGTTCCAGTTCGAGGGCTGGAAGCCGGGCACGAACATCACCATGTCGCGCTACGCCGACTACTGGAACGACGACCGCGCCGCGCTCGCCGACTCGGCCACCCTCACCTTCGTCACCGACGAGTCGACGATCGCGTCGAGCCTGCTCTCGGGCGACATCGACGGCACCTACCGCGTGCCGCTCTCGGCGACCGAGCCGCTCATGAACTCCGACTCGGGCAGCTTCTATCTCGGCGCGAGCACCGACTGGCTCGCCGTGCGCCCGACGGAGAAGGACGGACCGTTCCAGAACGCCGACGTCCGCCGTGCGCTGAGCCTCGCCTACGACCGGCAGGCGCTCGCCGACACCGTCTTCCGCGGCACCGCCGCCCCCTCGGTGACCCCGATCCAGCCGGGCGCCTGGGGCTACGCGAAGGACGTCTGGGAGCAGGGCGCCGCCGAGCTGCCCTCCGCGGCGCAGGACGTCGACGCCGGCAAGAAGCTCATCGACGACGGCGGATTCGCCGGGCAGAGCATCACCGTCGCGCTGCCGGCCGAGACCGAGGCCGACAACAAGGCCGCCGAGCTGCTGGCCGCGGCCGGCAAGGCCGTCGGCATCGAGGTGAAGACCGAGACGCTGCCGATCACGAGCTTCAACGCGCTCTACTTCGACGCCGCGGCCCGTGCCGAGTACGACGCCTTCATCGTGAACGAGTACGGCGCCGGCGTCGCCGACCCGATCGTGTCCCTGAGCGAGTTCACCCCGCTGAGCGCCTACAACTACGGCCTGCTCGACGAGCCGAGCGTCACGGACAACGTGGCTGCCGCCTTCGGCGAGCTCGACGACACCGCCCGGGCGGAGAACCTCGTCGCCGCCCAGGCCGGGCTCGTCGAGGTGACCGGGCTGATCAACCTGGTGAACCCCGGCATGCGCGTGTACCTCAACGACCGCATCTCGGGCGCCACGGCCTCGCTCGCGTTCCTCTACTACCCGTGGGCGGCGGGCATCGGCGCCAAGTAGCGCCGATCCCGTCCGCGAACCGACCGAGGAGGGTCGTCGTCTTGCCCCGCTTCATCGCCATCCGCGTCCTCGAGGGATTGGCGACCCTCCTCGTGTCCTCGTTCCTGATCTTCGGCGCGCTGTACCTGGCGCCCGGCGACCCGTTGAGCTACCTCATCGGCAACCGGACGCTGAGCGACGAGGCGATCGCCGCGCTGCGCGAGCAGTACCACCTCGACGATCCCTTCCTCGTGCGCTGGGTCGCCTGGCTCGGCGACGTGCTGACGGGCGACCTCGGCCGCTCGATCACGTACCGCGACGACGTGCTGTCGCTGCTCGGCCCGCGCCTGGCGACGACGACGCTGCTCATCGCGTACGCGCTCGTCGTCATCGTCGTCATCGGCGTGGGCCTCGGCATCGTCGCGGCCCTCTCGCGCCGGGCGCTCAGCGACGTGATCCTCGCCGGCACCTCGATCGGCGTCGCGATCCCGTCGTTCGTCGCGGCCTCGACGCTCATCTCGGTGTTCGCGGTGGGGCTCGGCTGGTTCCCGGCGTTCGGGCCGGGAGACGGCTTCTTCGATCGGCTCTACCATCTGACGCTGCCCGTCATCGCGCTCACGCTCGCGGCCGGCTCCTACGTGATCCGGGTCACCCGGGCGGCGCTCCGCGAGGAGGCGGCCCGCGACCAGGTGAAGGCGGCGGTCGCCCGCGGCCTGCCCCGGCGCACCATCATCGGCCGGCACATCCTGCGCAACGGCCTCACGCCGGTCGCGACGGTCGTGGGCCTCACGCTCACGAGCCTCATCGTCGGCTCGGTGGTCGTCGAGCGGGCCTTCGCGCTCGACGGCATCGGCGCACTGCTCACGGAGGCCGTCGCGAAGAAGGACTTCGGCGTGGTGCAGGCGATCTGCCTGCTCCTCATCACCGCCGTCGTCATCGTCGTGCTCATCGTCGACGTCATCCAGGTCGTGATCGATCCGCGGGTGCGCGAGCGTCAGGGGATCGCCGCATGACCACCGTCGTCTTCGAGGCGCTCCGGATGCGCCGGCGCCGCACGCGCCAGAACCGCGGGTTCGGGGTCGCCGGCATCGTCGCCACCGTCGTCGTCGGCCTCGCCGTGCTCGCGGCGGTGCTCGCCCCCCTCATCGCCCCGTACGACCCGAACGAGGTCGACTTCGGCCTCACCTACCGCCCGATGGAGCCGTGGGCGCTGCTCGGTACGGACGGCTCCGGCCGCGACATCCTGAGCCGACTGCTCTACGGCGCCCGCACGAGCCTCCTCGGCCCCGCGGTCGTGGTGCTCGTCGCGGCCGTGGTCGGCACGCTGCTCGCGCTCGTCGCCGCGATCTCCGGGGGCTGGGTCGACCGCATCCTCAGCCGCATCTTCGACATCGGCTTCGCGTTCCCCGGGCTCCTGCTCGCGATCCTCGCGGTGTCGGTGCTCGGCGCGGGCTTCACGACGGCGGTGATCGCGCTCGCGGTGGCGTACATCCCGTTCATCGCGCGGATCGTGCGGAGCGTCGCGGTCGGCGAGATGTCGCTGCCGTACCTGAGCGCGCTCGTCACGGTGGGGCAGTCGCGCACCCGGATCGCCCTGCGCCACCTGCTGCCCGCGGTCATGCCGACCGTGCTCGCGCAGTCGACGATCTCGTTCGGCTACGCCATGGTCGACCTCGCGGCGCTGTCGTTCCTCGGGCTCGGCGTGCAGCCGCCCGACGCCGACTGGGGACTCATGGTGTCCGAGGGGCAGCGCGGCGTGCTGCAGGGGTACTGGGAGGAGGCCACCTTCGCCGGTCTCGCCATCGTGATCGTCGTGGCCGCCGTCTCGCTCATCGGCGACCGGCTCGCCGATCGGATCAGCCTGAACCGGGAGGTGCGATGACCGCGCTGCTGGAGGTCGAGGACCTCGCCGTCGAGCTCTTCGACGGCACCGAATGGGTGCGCGCCCTCGACGGCGTGAGCTTCTCCGTCGCCCCCGGCGAGATCGTCGGCTTCATCGGCGAATCGGGATCGGGGAAGTCGACCGCGGTGAACGCGGTCGCCCGGCTGCTGCCCGCCTCCGCGCGGGTGAGCGGCAGCATCCGCTTCGACGGTCGCGACGTGCTCGCCTTCCGCCCGCGGGAGCTCGCCCGCTTCCGCGCCGACGAGCTCGGCATGGTGTTCCAGGACCCGCGCGCCTCGGTGAACCCGGTCACGACGGTCGGCGAGTACGTCACCGAGGCGCTGCGCACGGCGAAGCGGATGACCCGTGCCGCAGCCTACGCGCGCGCCGAGCAGCTGCTCGGCGAGGTCGGCATCGCCGAACCGGCGCAGCGGCTCGCGGAGTACCCGCATCAGCTCTCGGGCGGCATGCTCCAGCGCGCGGTCATCGCCGCCGCGCTGTCGACCGACCCGCGGCTGATGCTCGCCGACGAGGCGACGACGGCCCTCGACGTGACCCGGCAGGCCGAGATCGCCGCGATCCTGCGGCGGGCGACCCGCGAGCGCGGGCTCGGCACCGTGTTCATCACCCACGATCTCGAGCTCGCCGGCGCCCTCTGCGACCGCATCTGCGTGATGTACCGCGGCCGGATCGTGGAGCAGCTGCCCGCGGAGGAGCTGCACGGCGGTGCGAGGCATCCCTACACGCTCGCCCTGCTGCGCTCGCGGCCGAGCATCGAGGAGCGGATGCCGCGGCTGCCGACCATCACCGCCGTCGACCGCGAACAGTTCCTGGCCGCGCCCGCGGTCGGCGAGCCCGGGCCCCAAGGAGGAGCGCGATGAGCGTCGAGCAGCCCGGCGGCGAGCCCGCCGTCGTCGTCGAGGACGTCACCCGCGTGTTCAGCCGCCGCGGCCGTCGCACCGTCGCGGTCGACGGGGTCTCGTTCACCATGCGTGCGGGGCGCGACCTCGGCATCGTCGGCGAATCGGGGTCCGGCAAGTCGACGCTCGCCCGCATCATCATGGGCCTCGACCAGCCGACGAGCGGGCGGGTGCTCGTGCACGGCGAGGACCTCACCTCGAAGTCCCGCTCCCGGGCCGAGCGCCTGCGGCGGGCGAAGCTCGTGCAGATGGTCTACCAGGACCCGTTCGGCTCGCTCGACCCGCGGCAGACGGTGCGCTCGTGCCTCGTCGAGGTGCTCCGGCTGCACCCGCCGCGCGGCGGTGACATCGGCGCCAGGGCGAGTGAGCTCGGCGACCTCGTCGGGCTCACGCCGGGCCAGCTCGACCGCAGCCCGGTGGGGCTCTCGGGCGGGCAGCGGCAGCGCGTCGCGATCGCCCGGGCGCTCGCGGTCGAGCCGCGGCTGATCATCCTCGACGAGGCGGTCGCGGCGCTCGACATCTCGATCCAGGCGCAGATCCTGAACCTGCTCGCCGAACTGCGGGACGACCTCGGCACCGCCTACCTGCTGATCTCGCACGACCTCGCGGTCGTCCGCCAGCTCACCGACGACGTCGTGGTGCTGCACCACGGCCGGCTCGTGGAGCAGGGCGAGACCGGCGCGGTCCTCGACGACCCCGCCGAGGACTACACCCGTCGGCTCCGCGACAGCATCCCGAGCCGGCACTGGCGCGAGCCCGGCATGCTCGAGGAGCTCACCCGGGTGGGGTGAGCTCCGGCCGGGGCGGTGACGGGCGGATGCCTCAGCCGAGGGTGCCGGATCCGGCCCCGAGCTGGGCGGAGAGCTCGGCGGCGCCGCGGGCGGCCAGCCTGCCGGCGGCGTCGAGGTGGTCGCCGAGCCGCGCCTTCGGGGCGCTGATGTTCACGGCTGCGATGATCTGCCCGCGGAAGTCGTAGACGGGCGCCGAGACCCCGACGACGCCCGCCTCGAACTCCTCGTCGACGGTCGCGTACCCGCGTTCGCGGATGCGCCGGATCTCCGCGAGGAGGCTGTCGAAGTCGGTCACGAGGAGCTTGCCGGGCGGCGGTGGCGGCGGCGGCACGATGCTCGGCCCCGACGGGCGCGAGGAGGCCGGGCTCACGATCGCGTCGTCGTGGCCGTGCAGCTCGTACCAGGCCGCGAGCTCCGCGTCGGACCAGCCGCTCACGAGGACGCGACCGGCGGAGGTGCGCCAGGCGGCGGTGCTCACCCCCTCCCAGCCGAGGCCGCGGAAGGCGTGCTCGCTGAGCTCGCTCGCGAGGGTCAGCACGCTCCCGCCGCGGAGCACGCAGAGGTGCGTCGTCTCGTGCGTCGCGGCGACGATGCGGCGGAGGTAGCCGGTGGCCTCGCGCACGAGTCGCGCCTCGGCGGTGCGGGCCGCGAGGGCGTAGAGCTGGTACCCGAGGCTGTAGCCGAGCGTCACCGGGTCGCGGGCGACGAGCCCGGCGTCGGCGAGCGTCGCAAGGGTGCGCGAGACCTGCCCCTTGTCGCGACCGACGATCTCGGCCAGGCGCACGACGCCGAGCCCGCCGTGCTGCAGGGCCTCGTCGGTGCCGAGCGCCTCGAGGAGCTCGAGGTCGCGGCGGAGCCCGGCGGAGTTGCGCCGCTGCCCGTTCGCGGACGTCGTCGGTGAGGTCATGCGCTCAGCGTAGAGGTCAGTTGACATTCGCGCAACACGAGTTGCGCATATCGTGACCCCCCACGTATCGTCGCAGCATCGACCACCGAGCCGCTCGGCGGTTCTCGACGACGAGAAGGGAGCACGAGACGTGAACGCACTCGACCTCGACGGTCTGCTCACGTTCTGGGGCCGCCGGTGGGACGACATCCTCGAGCTGGTGCTCCAGCACCTCGCGGTCGTCGCGCTCTCGCTCCTCATCGCCACGATCGTCGGCGTGCTCGTCGGCATCCTCGTCTGGAACCGGCCGGTGCCGCGCTCGCTGACGATCGCCGCGGCGGGCGTCGCGCTGACGATCCCCTCGCTCGCCCTCCTCGCACTGATCACGCCGGTGTTCGGGCTCGGCTGGACGCCGACGGTGCTCTCGCTCGTCTTCTACTCGCTGCTGCCGATCGTGCGGAACACGGTCGTCGGGCTGCGCGAGGTCTCGCCGGCGATCATGGAGTCCGCGAAGGGCATGGGGATGTCGCCCGCCAAGATCCTGTTCGCGGTGCAGCTGCCCATGGCCTGGCCCATCATCCTCACCGGCGTCCGCGTCGCCGCGCAGCTCACCATCGGCATCGCCGCGATCGCCGCCTACGTCGCCGGACCCGGCCTCGGCCAGTTCATCTTCCAGGGGCTGTCCTCGCTCGGCTCGAAGAACGCGCTGAACTTCGCGCTCACCGGCACGCTCGGCGTCGTCATCCTCGCGCTCGTCGTCGACGGCGCCTTCGTCCTCATCAGCCGCTCCACGACGTCAAGGGGTCTCCGTGTCTGAATCCACCGCCACCGGCATCACCGCGATCGCGCAGCACACGAGCGGGGTCGAGATCGTCCTCGACCAGGTCGTGAAGGTCTACCCCGGCCAGCAGGCGCCCGCCGTCGACGACTTCTCGATGACCGCCGCACCGGGCGAGCTCATCATGTTCGTCGGCCCGAGCGGCTGCGGCAAGACGACCACGATGAAGATGATCAACCGGATCATCGAGCCGACCTCCGGCTCCATCTCGATCGGCGGCCGGGACGTCCTCTCGCTCGACCCGAACGAGCTGCGCCGCCACATCGGCTACGTCATCCAGCAGATCGGACTCTTCCCGCACATGACGATCGCCGAGAACATCGCGACCGTCCCCAAGCTGCTCGGCTGGTCGAAAGCACGCATCGCCGAGCGCGTCGATGAGCTCCTCCAGACCGTGCAGCTCGACCCCGGCACCTTCGCCGGCCGCTACCCGAAGCAGCTCTCCGGCGGCCAGCAGCAGCGCGTCGGCGTCGCCCGCGCGCTCGCCGCGGACCCGCCCGTCATGCTCATGGACGAGCCGTTCGGCGCGACCGACCCGATCACCCGGGAGAAGCTGCAGGCCGAGTTCCTCCGCCTCCAGGAATCGATCGGCAAGACGATCATCTTCGTCACCCACGACTTCGACGAGGCGATCCGGCTCGGCGACCGCATCGCCGTGCTCTCCGATCGCAGCCGGATCGAGCAGTTCGACACCCCGGCGAACATCCTCGCCGAGCCCGCGAACGACTACGTCGCCTCCTTCATCGGACACGGGGCCGCGCTCAAGCGCCTCGCCCTCGTACCCGTCGCCGAGGCGGCCTTCGGCGCCGCCGTCGGCACGAGCGGTGCGCCGACGATCGAGCTGGACGGGAACCTCAGGGACGCCCTCGACGTGCTCGTCCTCACCGGGCTGCCGGCCGTGGACGTCGTCGACGGCGGCGGGCGCGCCGTCGGCTCCCTCTCGGTCGAGCGCATCTCCGCGGTCCTCGGCGCCGAGCTGCCCGGCCGACCGGCCGACTCCCGAGCGGGCGCACGATGACCGTCACCACCGAGACCCAGGCGATCGGCGCCACCCGCGCCGCCGAGGCATCCCCGCGCCCGCGGTTCTTCACGTGGCGCCGCTTCGCCACCCCCATCGTGGTCGTGGTCGTGCTCGCCCTGCTGCTGCTCTGGGTGTCCACCCTGCAGCTCGACTCGATCGAGCAGCGCACCCTGAACTGGACCTACATCACCCTCCGCGTCGGCGAGCACCTCAGCCTCACCGTCGTGGCCTCCGCGCTCGTCGCGGTGCTCGCGATCCCCACCGGGATCCTCCTCGCGAAGACCCGCTCCGCGACGGTGCGGAACGTCATCCTCGCCATCGCGAACATCGGCCAGGCGACCCCGGCCGTCGGCGTCGTGATCCTGCTCGCCATCCTCTGGCAGACCGGGTACACGACGGCGCTCGTCGCGCTCGTCGTCTACGCGTTCCTCCCGGTGCTGCGCAACACCATGATCGGCATCCAGCAGGTCGACGCGAACGTCCGCGAGTCCGCCCGCGGCATGGGCATGACGCCCAACCAGGTCCTCACGCGCATCGAGGTCCCGCTCGCCGTCCCGGTGATCCTCGCCGGGCTCCGCACCGCCCTCGTGTTCTGCGTCGGCGTCGCGACCATCGCGACCTTCATCAACGCCGGCGGCCTCGGCGACATGATCGTCAACGGGCTGAAGCTGCAGCGCTACCCCGTCCTCGTCGTCGGCGCCGTCCTCGTCGCCTGCATCGCCCTGCTCATCGACTGGATCGCCGGCTTCGCCGAAGACCTGCTGAAGCCGAAGGGCATCTGACCGGGGCATCCGCCCCGCCGGGCCGCACCGTCCGGAACCCGGATCGCAACGCACCCCCGCAACACCGCAACCAAGGAGTCCATCAATGAAGACGCGCACCCTCCTGTCCGCGCTGGCGCTCGCCGCGGCCGGCGCCCTCGCCCTCTCCGCCTGCTCCTCCGGCGGCGCCGCCACCGGCAGCCAGGGCACCGAGCTCGAAGGCCTGAAGGGCGACATCGGCGCCAAGGACTTCTCGGAGCAGTTCATCCTCGCCCACCTCACGAGCCAGCTGCTGAACGCCCACGGCGCCGAGACGGTCGCCAACACGAAGCTCGTCGGCTCGGCGAACGTCCGCCAGGCGCTCGAGAACGACGAGTTCCTCGGCTACTGGGAGTACACGGGCACCTCCTGGATCACCTACAACGGGAACACCGAGCCGGTGAAGGGCGAGGAGGCGCAGTTCGAGGCCACCAAGGAGGCCGACGCCGCCAACGGGATCGCCTGGCTCGACCCGGCGCCGCTGAACAACACCTACGCCTTCGCCATCCGCGCCGACAAGGCGAAGGAACTCGGCGTGAAGACGCTGAGCGACGTCGCCGCGCTGCCGGTCGAGGAGCAGAGGTTCTGCGTCGAGAGCGAATTCTCCACCCGCGACGACGGCTGGCCCGGCCTGAAGGCCGCGTACGGCATCGACGTGCCCGACTCGAACGTCGCGCTGCTCGACACCGGCGTCATCTACACCGCCACCGCGAAGGGCGACGACTGCAACTTCGGCGAGGTCTTCCAGACCGACGGCCGCATCCCCGCCCTCGACCTCGTCGTGATGGAGGACGACCTGCAGTTCTTCCCCGCCTACCAGGGGGCCTTCACGCTCAAGCAGTCGACGCTCGACGAGTACCCGGAGATCGCCGACGTCATCGGGCTGATCACGCCGCTGCTCACCACCGAGGAGATGCAGAAGCTCAACGCGCTCGTCGACGTCGACGGCGAGGACCCCGAGGACGTCGCCACCGACTGGCTGACCGAGCAGGGCCTCATCTGATGACCGAGGGCCTCCGGATCGGCGAGAGCTTCGTCGGCGACGGCGTGAACGCCGCGCACGTGAACACGGTGTTCGGCCACCGGGACGGACCGGCCGGGGTGGCGTGGGCGACCGCGCTCGCCACCCCGAGCGCGGGGCACGTGCCCTTCGTGACCGTGCTGCGACCGTCGCTCCCGGTGAAGCCGCTCACGCTGTTCGTCACGAAGTCGGCCCCGGCCGGCGACGAGCACGGGCTGCTGATCTGGGGGCCCGCGCAGGCGGGCATCGCCGCGGGCGTCGCCGACGCCCTCGCCGACGGCGTGATCACCAGGGAGGAGGCGGACAGCCACGTGCTGATCGCCGCCGTCTGGGTGAACCCCGGCGCCGACGACGCCGACGCGGTGTTCGAGCACAACCGCCGCTCCGTCCGCACCGCCCTGGAGAACGGGGCCAGGCACCTCCCCGGGACCGACGAGGTCATCGCGGCCCGTCACACGCCGTCGAACCCCTTCTACACGCCGAAAGACCGAGCATGAAGATCACCGCCATCACCCTCACCCGGCTCCTGCAACCGCTCGATCCGCCGTTCGCGGCGGCCTGGGACCCGAACCCCCGCACGGAGTTCGCGGCCACGCTCGTCACGGTGCACACCGACGAGGGCGTGACCGGCTACGGCTCGGGCGACACCATGGACGGGTTCGAGGCCTTCGAGCACCTCTTCATCGGCACCGACCCGCTGCAGATCCTGAACCAGGTCCGCCGCATCGAGACGATCAACTTCCACGGCGGTCGGTACTGGCCGCTCGAGGCGGCGCTCTGGGACATCATCGGCCAGGTCGCCGGACTCCCCGTGAGCGTCCTCTTCGGCGGTGCGCGAGACCGGCTCCCCGCCTACGCCTCGAGCGGCGAGCTGAAGGCCCCGGAGGCGCGGGCCGAGTCCGCGCTCGCCGCGAAGGAGCTCGGCTTCCGCGCCATGAAGATCCGCATCGCCCGGCACCGCCTCGCGGAGGGCGTCGCCTCGGTGCGCGCCGCCCGCGAGGCCGTCGGCGA
Source organism: Agromyces mediolanus (assembly GCF_044917495.1). Lineage (GTDB taxonomy): Bacteria > Actinomycetota > Actinomycetes > Actinomycetales > Microbacteriaceae > Agromyces > Agromyces mediolanus_B. The sequence continues at coordinate 262,139 of NZ_JAVSSI010000004.1, forward strand.
CGACTTCGAGCTCATGGTCGACCTGAACCAGATGTGGCGCATGTCGGGCGACATCGAGGCGGCGCTGCCGCTCGCGAAGGTCCAGCGGGTCGCCGCGGAGCTCACCGAGCTCGGGGTGCTCTGGCTCGAGGAGCCGCTCCCGCAGGTCGACGTGGTCGGCGCCCAGCGGGTGCGCGCCGAGACCGGCATCCAGATCGCCGGTGGCGAGATGGTGCGGAGCCTCCCCGAGATCACGGCGCTCATCGAGGCCGACGCCTTCGACGTCTACCAGCCGGACGTCGCCCTCGCGGTGGGCATGTACCGGGCCCGCCAGGTCGCCGAGTCCGCGAACCTCAGGCACCGCCTGTTCACGCCGCACACCTGGTCGAACGGGCTCGGCCTGCTCGCGAACCTCCACGTCGCCGCCGGCGTCGATGCGGGCCCGTACCTCGAGTTCCCGTTCGACCCGCCCGGCTGGACGCCCGAACGGCGAGACTTCTTCATGACGCCGTTGATGATCGACGCGGCCGGCGACCTCGCCGTGCCGGACGCGCCGGGACTCGGCGTCGAGATCGACCACGACGCCGTCGCCCGGTTCACGGTCTAGCGGCGAGGACGAGGAGCAGCGCATGACCGACTGGATCGCCGCGGCCGCGGCACTCGCACCGGAGACCCGTCTCTTCGTGGACGGCGCCTTCCGGGATGCCGCCGACGGAGCCGTCTTCGACACCTTCGCACCGCGCGACGGTCGACGCATCGCGAGCGTCGCGGCGGCCGGCGAGGCCGACGTGGATGCCGCGGTGCGCGCCGCCCACCGCGCCTTCGAGGCCGGCGTCTGGTCGCGGGCCGACCGGCGGGAGCGTCAGCGCGTGCTGCTCCGGCTCGCCGAGCTCATGCTCGAGCACCGCGAGGAGCTCGCGCTCCTCGAGGCCCTCGACTCCGGCCATCCGATCGGCGACTCGCTCAACGTCGACGTGCCGAACGCGGCCCGGGTCGTGCGCTGGTACGCGGAGGCCATCGACAAGATCACCGACGAGGTCGCCCCGGCGCCCGAGCAGGCGCTCGCCCTCGTCACGCGCGAGCCGCTCGGCGTCATCGGGGCGGTCGTGCCGTGGAACTACCCGCTCATCATCACGGCGTGGAAGATCGCCCCGGCGCTCGCGGCCGGCAACTCGGTCGTGCTGAAGCCCGCCGAGCTCACCAGCCTGTCGGCGCTCAAGCTCGCCGCGCTCGCCGCCGAGGCGGGCGTCCCCGAGGGGGTCTTCAACGTGGTCCCGGGGCTCGGTCCCGTCGCGGGCCAGGCGCTCGGCCGCCATCCGCTCGTCGACAAGATCGCCTTCACCGGGTCACCCGCCGTGGGCCGCGGCTTCCTGCGCTACGCGGGCGAGTCGAACGGGAAGCAGGTGAGCCTCGAGCTCGGCGGCAAGTCCCCGCAGCTCGTGCTCGCCGACGTCGCCGACCTGCAGGCGTGCGCCTCCGCCGTCGCCTGGGGGATCTTCTACAACGCCGGGCAGACCTGCCACGGCGGCAGCCGGCTCATCGTCGACGAGCGGGTGCACGACGAGCTCGTCGAGGAGGTGCTGAAGGTGGGGCGCTCCCTCGTGCAGGGCGACCCGCTCGACGAGCGCACCCAGCTCGGCACGATCGCGAGCGAGGCCCAGCTCGAGCGGGTGCTCGGCTACGTCGACGTCGCCCGCGCGGAGGGGGCCACGGTGCACGGCGGCGCACGCGTCCGCCCGCCCGGGCTCGAGCAGGGCTATTACGTCGAGCCGACCGTCTTCGACGGCGTCGACAACGCCGGGCGCATCGGCCAGGAGGAGATCTTCGGGCCGGCGCTCGCCGTCACCACGGTGCGCGACGCGGAGGAGGGCGTGCGCGTCGCGAACGAGTCGAGCTACGGCCTCGCGGCGAGCGTCTGGACCTCCGACGTCAGCCGGGCCCACCGGGTCGCGCGCCGCCTCCGCGCCGGCACCGTCTGGGTGAACGCCTTCGACGTGGCCGACGTGATCACGCCGTTCGGCGGCTTCAAGCAGTCGGGCGCTGGCCGCGACCGCTCGCTGCACGCCTTCGACGCGTACACGGGCCTCAAGACCACCTGGATCAACCTGGGCGACGGCGAACTCTGACGCCCGCCCGAACTGCGAGAGAAACGCGAGAGAGAGCAGAATGACGCAGTCAGCACTGCCCACGGTCGGCTTCATCGGCCTGGGCAACATGGGGTCGGGGATGACCCGCAACCTGCAGCGGGCCGGGTTCCCGCTCGTGGTGAACGACCTCCGCCGCGAGTCCGCCGCCGAGCTCGTGGCCGGCGGCGCCCGCTGGGCGGCGACGCCCGCCGAGGCGGCCGCGGCGAGCGACGTGGTGATCACCATGCTGCCCACTCCGCGGCACGTCGACGCGGTCGTGAACGGGCCCGACGGCATCCTCGCCGGCATCGCCGACGGCGGCACCTGGGTCGACATGTCGACCTCGGTCCCCGAGGTGGCCGACGCCGTCCGCCGGACGCACGGCGACCGCGGCCTCCGCATCCTCGACGCCCCGGTCAGCGGGATGTCGGTCGGCGCCGCCAACGGGATGCTGCAGATCTTCGTCGGCGGCGAGGCCGAGGACGTCGCGCGGCTGCGCCCCGTCTTCGAGGCGATGGGCGACCCGGAACGGATCCTGCACGTCGGCGCGGCGGGGGCCGGCTACGCCGTGAAGCTCATGATCAACCAGCTCTGGTTCTCGCACCTCGTGGCGACCGCCGAGGTGCTGGCGATCGGCGTGAAGGCCGGAGTCGACCTCGAGGTGCTGCGCGACTCGCTCGTCGCGAGCCCCGCGAACTCGAACTTCGTCGAGCGCGACGTGCTCTCGATCCTCGATCACGGCGACTACGACGAGGGCTTCGCGATCGCGCTCGCCTGCAAGGACCTCGGGCTGTCGATCGACCTCGCCCGCTCGGTGGGCGTGCCCGCCGAGCTCTCGGCGGTCGTCGAGCAGATCTACCGCCGGGCGAAGGCCCAGTACGGCGACCTCGCCGGCGAGATGACGCCCGTGAAGCTCTACGAGGACCTCATCGGCCGGACGCTGCGCCGCGAGGCGGTGCACGCATGACCGGCACCCGGCTCGCCCCGCTCCCGCGCCCACTGGCCGACACGGAGCTCGTGCTCGACCCGAAGCCCATCGCCTACTTCGGCCGCGGCCGGGTCGCCGAGGCGGGGGCGATCGTCGCCGCCCAGGGCGCCACGACGGTGCTCGTCGTCACCGACCCCTTCCTCGCCGGTTCCCCGATCGTCGCGGCGGTGCGGACCTCCCTCGAGGCGGCCGGCCTCGCCGTGCACGTCTACGGCGACGTCACGCCGAACCCGACGACCACGAACCTCGACGCGGGCAGCGATCTCGCGGCCCGCGTCGGTGCGGACGCGATCGTCTCCGTCGGCGGCGGCTCCTCGCTCGACGCCGCGAAGGGCATCGCCCTCGGCGCCGTGAACCCGGAGCGCGGCGTCGAGCTCGACTACAGCACCGCCTTCGCCCGCGCGGCCCTGCCGATCGTCGCGATCCCGACGACCGCGGGCACCGGGGCCGAGGTGAACGCCTTCGGGGTCATCACCGACGTCGTCGGGCACCGGAAGTTCTACGTCGGGCACGACAGCGCGCTGGCGAAGGCGGCGATCCTCGACCCCGAGCTCACCCTCGGCCTGCCGGCGACCGCCACGGCCGCCACCGGCTTCGACGCGCTCACGCACGCCCTGGAGTCCTATCTCTCGGTGCGGGCGAACCCGTACTCCGACGGCATCGCGCTGCAGGTGCTCGCGACCGTGTCGACCCAACTGCCGCGCGCGGTGCTCGACGGCTCCGACCTCGAGGCGCGCTCGGAGCTGCTCCTCGCGAGCCACGTGGCGGGCGTCGGGTTCTCCCACACCGGCCTCGGCCTCGTGCACGGCATCGCGCACCCGCTCGGCGGCCGTTTCGACATCCCGCACGGCCTCGCCCTCGCGATCGTGATCGGCGGGGTCCTGAGACTGAGTCGCGACGCGCGGCTCGCGCGGCTCGCGCGCGCCGCGTTCGCGCTCGGCGTCGGCGACACCTCCGCGACGGACGCCGAGAACGCCGACGCGGCGATCGAGGCCGTCACCGGCCTCGCCGAGTCGATCGGCCTGGTCGGCCCGCTCGCGCGCTTCGGCGTGACCGAGGACGCGCTGCCCTCCCTCGCCGCTGACACCCTCGCCGATGCGGTCACGGCGAACGCCCCGGTGCAGCCGAGCGTCGAACAGATCGTCGAGATCCTGCGGGCGGCGCTGTGAGCGGCATCGCGGCAGGCGCCGCCACCTCGCTCCGCCCGGTCGAGCGCGCGCTCCTCGCCTCGCTGCCCACCGGGCTCCTGATCGACGGCGAATGGCGGCGATCCGCCGACGGCGGCACCTTCTCGGTGGAGGACCCCGCCACCGGCGCCGCCCTCCTCTCGATCGCCGACGCGACGCCCGCCGACGGGGAGGCCGCGCTCGCCGCGGCCCACCGGGCCCAGGCCGGCTGGGCTCGGACCGCGCCGCGCGAACGCGCCGAGATCCTCCGCCGCGCCTTCGACGCCGTGACCGCGCGCGCCGAGGACTTCGCGCTGCTGATGACGCTCGAGATGGGCAAACCGCTTGCCGAGTCCCGCGGCGAGGTCGCCTACGGGGCCGAGTTCCTCCGGTGGTTCTCCGAGGAGACGGCCCGCGTCTCCGGCCGCTACGCGACCGCGCCCGACGGGCGGAGCCGCCTGCTCGTGCTGAAGCGGCCGGTCGGTCCGAGCCTGTTCATCACGCCGTGGAACTTCCCGCTCGCGATGGCGACCCGCAAGATCGCGCCCGCGATCGCGGCGGGCTGCACGATGGTGCTGAAGCCGGCGGCGCTGACCCCGCTCACCGCGCTGCTCTTCGCGTCGGTGCTCCAGGAGGCCGGCCTTCCCCCGGGCGTGCTGAACGTGATCCCGACGACGAGCGCGGGACGGGTCACCGGCCCCCTGGTCCGCGACCCGCGGCTGCGGAAGCTCTCGTTCACCGGCTCGACCGAGGTGGGCCGCCGGCTCATCGCGGATGCGGCGGAGCAGGTGCTCCGCGTGTCGATGGAGCTCGGCGGCAACGCCCCGTTCCTCGTCTTCGAGGACGCCGATCTCGACCAGGCGGTCGAGGGTGCGCTGCTCGCGAAGCTCCGGAACGGCGGCGAGGCCTGCACGGCCGCGAACCGCCTGCTCGTGCACGAGCGGGTCGCGGAGGAGTTCGCCGACCGCCTCACGGCGCGGATCGCGGCCTATCCGGTCGCCCGCGGCACCGAGCCCGGCGCGAAGCTCGGTCCGCTGGTCGACGCCGGCACCCGCGACAAGGTGCACGAGCTGGTCGAGTCCGCCCGCGCGGACGGCGCCACCGTCGCGCTCGGCGGCAGGGCGGTGCCCGGCCCCGGCTACTTCTACGAGCCGACCGTGCTCACGAACGTGCCGGCGCACGCGAGGATCCTCCGCGAGGAGATATTCGGGCCCGTGGCGCCCATCGTGACCTTTGCCGACGAGGCCGAGGCGATCGCGCTCGCAAATGCGACCGAGTTCGGGCTCGTCGCCTACGCCTTCACCCGCGACCTCGACCGGGGGCTGCGGCTCGCCGAGGAGCTCGAGGTCGGCATGTTCGGCCTGAACACGGGCATCGTGTCGAATCCCGCGGCGCCGTTCGGCGGGGTGAAGCAGTCCGGGATCGGTCGCGAGGGCGGCTTCGAGGGCATCGAGGAGTATCTGGAGACGACGTACGTCGGCATCGCGGACCCCTTCCGCGGTCGGGCCTGATCGGACGGGGCGCGGCCGGCGGCCACCGCCGGGTGCGGTGGCCGGGCGGTGGACGGCCGGCGGATGCCTCAGCCGACCACGCTCGGGTCGCCGACCTCGACGACCACGGGCGCCTCCGGCATCCCCGCCGTCCGCCACACCCGCACGGGTGAACCGACTCCGGGCACCTGCGTCTGCAGCAGGCGCTGGGACGCACGTTCCGGCTGCCACTCCGCGGTGAGCCGTCCGCCGTCCGGCAGCTCCACGTCGAGTTCGAAGGACGTCGGCGTGCCCTCCTCGGCGAGTTGCGTGCGTCGTGCGGTGACCCGCCCGGCGACGGGGGTCGCCCGCCCGCGGGCGGTGCGCCACGCGGCCTGCGCCTCGACGTCCTCCCGGGCCGCGGTGATCGAGCCGAGCAGCACGAGCCACGGCACCAGGCCGAGCGCGCCGAGCAGCACCGAGAAGAGCACGCTGAACCAGAGACCCGGCGTCTGCTCGGTCCAGAGCAGCGCGATGCCGGTCGCGGCGCCCGCCGTCGCGGCGAGGCTCACGAGGGCGAACGCGATCCGGCCGCCGGTGCCGAGGCGCCGCGGCAGGAGCAGCGCGGCGGGCGGCGTCGCGCCGGGGTCCGTGTCGAGCCGCTCGACGAGGTGCACGATGCTGCGCGGGGCGGTGGTCGTCGACGGCATGGGCGCATCGTAGCCCGTGCGGGTGTCGGCCGGGCAGAGGGTGGCGCTCGCCGGCCGCCCCGGCGACGATGGAGGGAGTGCCGCCAGGCCGCGGCACCGTCGAGGGGAGCAGCATGCAGCAGGAATTCGACCTCATCGTGATCGGCGGCGGACCCGTGGGGGAGAACGTCGCCGATCGTGCCGTCCAGGGCGGGCTCAGCACCGCGATCGTGGAGCATGAGCTCGTCGGAGGGGAGTGCTCCTACTGGGCGTGCATGCCGTCGAAGGCGCTGCTGCGCGCCGGTGCCGCGATCGCCGCGGCCCGCCGGGTGCCCGGCGCCGCCGAGGCCGTGACCGGGCAGCTCGACGTCCAGGCGCTGTTCGCCCACCGCGACGAGGTCGTGAAGCACTGGGACGACGGCGGGCAGGTCGACTGGCTCGACGGCGCCGGCATCCGGCTCGTGCGCGGCCACGGCCGGCTCGACGGCGAACGCCGCGTCGTGGTGACCACCCCCGACGGCGAGTCGGTCGAGCTCGTGGCCCGGGTCGCGGTGGTCGTCGCGACCGGATCCGACCCGCTGATCCCGCACATCGACGGCCTCGCCGAGGCGCGGCCCTGGACGAGCCGGGAGGCGACGAGCGCCGAGCTCGCGCCCGGCCGCCTCGCGATCATCGGCGGCGGCGTCGTCGGGGTCGAGATGGCGGCGGCGTACGCGTCGTTCGGCACGGAGGTCACGCTCATCGCGCGGAGCGGGCTGCTCGGCGGCTTCGAGCCGTTCGCGGGCGAGCTCGTCGGGGCGGGCCTCGCCGAGCAGGGGGTGCGCGTCGTGACGGGCGCCGCGCCGCTGCGGGTCGAGCGGACGGGGGCGGATGCTGCCAGCGCCCCGGATGCCGGGGGCGCGCCGGATGCCGGGGGCGCGCCGGCCGCCTCCTCGACCCCCGCCGGCGGCGAGGTGCGGATCGAGCTCTCCACCGGCGAGACGGTCGTCGCCGACGAGGTGCTCGTCGCGACCGGGCGCACGCCGCGCACCCGCGAGCTCGGGCTCGAGACGATCGGGCTCGAACCCGGGTCCTGGCTCGAGACCGACGACACGCTCCGCGTGCGCGGGCACGACTGGCTCACCGCCGTCGGCGACGTGAACCACCGGGCGCTGCTCACCCACCAGGGCAAGTACCAGGCGCGGGCCGCGGGCGACCGGATCGCGGCGGTCGCCGCCGGGCGCGAGACATCCGATGCGCCGTGGGGCGCGCACGTCGCGACCGCCGACCACCGCGCCGTGCCGCAGGTCGTGTTCGCAGATCCCGAGGTCGCCGCCGTCGGGCTGACGGCGGCCGGCGCGGAGAAGGCGGGCCTGCGCACGCGCGTCGTCGACTACGAGCTGGGCTGGATCGCGGGCGCCTCCGTGCACGCCGACGGGTACCGGGGCACGGCGCGCATGGTCGTCGACGAGGACCGCGGCGTGGTCGTCGGCGCGACCTTCGTCGGGCAGGACGTCGCCGAACTCGTGCAGGCGGCGACGATCGCGATCGTCGGGGAGGTGCCGCTCGACCGGCTGTGGCACGCGGTGCCCGCGTACCCGACGATCAGCGAGATCTGGCTGCGGCTCCTCGAGGAGTACGGCCGCCCCGCCGCCTGACCTTCCATGCCCTGGTCCGCTGAGCGGGTCGAAGCGTGCGGGGTCCGCTGAGCGTGTCGAAGCGTGCGGGGTTCGCTTCGACAGGCTCAGCGGACCAGCGGACCAGCGGGTCAGAGCCAGCGGCGGAGCTTGAACACGCCGTACAGGGCGGCGCTCATCCCGAGCATCAGCAGGAGCGCGAACGGGTAGCCGAGCGCCCAGTGCAGCTCGGGCATGACGTCGAAGTTCATCCCGTACACCGTGCCGATGAGCGTCGGCGCGAACAGGATCGCCGCCCACGAGGAGATCTTCTTGATCTCCTCGTTCTGGGCGAGGTTCAGCTCCGTCATCCGGCGCATCTCCTCGTTCTGCCGCTGCGCGACGAGCGTCGCCTCGACCTGCAGGGCGTTGTCCAGGATGGCCCGGAACGCGCCCGCCCGGTCCACGATCCGCAGCGCGTGGTCGAGCACGTCGCGCAGCGAGCGGCGCAGCTCGACGTCGACGCCGTACTTGTCGGACCCGCGGGCGAGCCCCTCGAGCATGCCGACGAGCGGCTGCGCCGCGCGCTGGAAGTCGAGCACTTCGCGGGCGAGCTCGTAGATCCGCCGGGAGACGCCCTCGACGCCGGAGAAGAGCTGGTCCTCGATCTCGTCGATGTCGTTCTCGAGGCCCGCGACGACCGGGCCGTACTCGTCGACGACCTCGTCGAGCACGGCGTAGAGCACCGCCTCCGGGCCCATCGCGAGGAGCTCGGGGGAGGCCTCGAGCCGCCGACGCACCCGCCGGAGGTCGGGGGCTTCGGCGTGCCGGATCGTCACGACGAAGTCGGGCCCGACGAACAGGTGCAGTTCGCCGAACTCGACCTCCTCGTGCTCGTCGACGTAGCGGGCGGGGCGGAGCACGACGAAGAGGGTGTCGCCGTAGCGCTCGAGCTTGGAGCGCTGATGGCCGGTGAGGGCGTCCTCGACGGCGAGGGGATGCAGGTCGAACTGCTCGGCGATGGAGCGCACCTCCTCGGCGCTCGGCCGGTACAGGCCGATCCACGCCATGCCCCCGCCGGAGCGCATCACCTCGGAGGTCTGCTGCAGGTTCTCGGGGCTGGCGGTGCGGAGGCCGTCCACGTACACGCCGTTGTCGATCAGGGTCATCATTCGTCTCACCTCGTCTGGGTCGATGGGCGACGTGCATCGACGTCGCGCTGGCTGCGCGCAGGGGCGCGCGTCGCGCGCGGTTCGGCGCGCGGATGCCACCGCTCGGACCAGCGAGGGGACGGATGCCTCGGGCGGATGTGCTCCCGCCACGGGCTCGGCGTCGGGGACGCGGAGCGGCGGGGGAGGATCAGTGCCGCGGGAGGCCGGCTCGAAGGGGCGAGGCGGTGGCGCGGCTACTATCACCGGACATTGCGCATCACCTGCCTTCGATCGGGGCGGCCTCTGCCGGAGTCGGCGTGAGGCCCGGGGCCGGAAGGGCCCCGGCAACCATAGGCCGGGGCATCCGACAAGTCAATGCGGGGCGTCCGAGCGATCGACGCGGGGCGGCGGCCGGCGTGTCGGTGGTGGGCGCGAGACTCGCGCCATGACGTCACACACCCACGGCATCCCGCGCACGATCGACTACATCGAGATCTCCGTCACCGACCTGCCGGCCGCGCAGGCGTTCTACGGCGCCGCCTTCGGCTGGGAGTTCACGCCCTACGGCCCGCAGTACGCGGGCATCCGTACGGCCGCCGAACGCGGCGGCGAAGAGGCCGGCGGGCTGTTGCAGGTCGACGAGGTCACCACCGGCGGTCCGCTCGTGCTGCTGTACAGCGACGATCTCGACGGCACGGCCGAGGCGATCGCCGCGGCCGGCGGCCGCGTGACCCAGGGGCCGTACGAGTTCCCTGGCGGTCGACGTCTGCACTTCGCCGACCCCAGCGGCAACGAGCTGGGCGTCTGGTCGGAGCGATAGGCGCTGCGACCAGGCAAATCCTCCTCCTGCGGGAATACCGCATGCGCTCCAGAAGTTGAGTCAACTGTGCTCAAGTTTCACCGGATCGACTTGACGCGTTCACTTCGATTTGCGACACTTGAGTCGTCGGGACTCAAGTCTCGACGAGGCCAGCGATGGCCGTCAGAGATGACAGAGACTTCGGCTGCGGGCCAGCACGGCCGAGCCGCGCGCTGAACCGGGGTCTCGCTCAGGCGCACGAGCGCCGCACGACACCGGTCAGCAGAAGGAGAGAAACACATGTCACGAGCAGTTGGAATCGACCTCGGCACCACGAACTCCGTGGTCAGCGTCCTGGAGGGCGGCGAGCCCACCGTCATCGCGAACGCCGAAGGCTTCCGCACCACCCCCTCGGTGGTCGCATTCACGAAGGACGGCGAGGTGCTCGTCGGCGAGACCGCCAAGCGCCAGGCCGTCACGAACGTCGACCGCACCATCTCGTCGGTGAAGCGCCACATGGGCACCGACTGGAAGACGCAGGAGATCGACGGCAAGCAGTACACGCCGCAGGAGATCTCGGCGCGCATCCTGCAGAAGCTCAAGCGCGACGCCGAGCAGTACCTCGGCGACACCGTGACCGACGCGGTCATCACCGTCCCGGCGTACTTCAACGACGCCGAGCGCCAGGCCACGAAGGAGGCCGGTGAGATCGCGGGCCTGAACGTGCTCCGCATCATCAACGAGCCCACCGCGGCCGCGCTCGCGTACGGCCTCGACAAGGGCAAGGAGGACGAGCTCATCCTGGTCTTCGACCTCGGTGGCGGCACCTTCGACGTGTCCCTCCTCGAGGTCGGCAAGGACGAGGACTTCTCGACCATCCAGGTCCGCGCGACCGCCGGTGACAACCGCCTCGGCGGCGACGACTGGGACGAGCGCGTCGTCGAGTGGCTGATCAAGCGCTTCAAGGAGTCGACCGGCGTCGACGTCTCGAACGACAAGATCGCGAAGCAGCGCCTCAAGGAGGCCGCCGAGCAGGCCAAGAAGGAGCTCTCGTCGAGCATGTCGACGAGCATCCAGCTGCCCTACCTCTCGCTCACCGAGAACGGGCCGGCGAACCTCGACGAGACGCTCACCCGCGCCCAGTTCGAGAACATGACGAGCGACCTGCTCGACCGCACGAAGAAGCCCTTCGAGGACGTCATCAAGGAGGCCGGCATCAAGGTCTCCGACATCGCCCACGTGGTGCTCGTCGGCGGCTCGACGCGCATGCCCGCCGTCTCGGAGCTCGTGAAGCAGGAGACCGGCAAGGACCCGAACAAGGGTGTGAACCCCGACGAGGTCGTCGCCGTCGGCGCCGCGCTGCAGGCCGGCGTGCTGAAGGGCGAGCGCAAGGACGTCCTGCTCATCGACGTCACCCCGCTCAGCCTCGGCATCGAGACCAAGGGCGGCATGATGACGAAGCTCATCGAGCGCAACACCGCCATCCCGACGAAGCGCAGCGAGACCTTCACGACCGCCGACGACAACCAGCCGTCGGTCGCGATCCAGGTCTTCCAGGGCGAGCGCGACTTCACGCGCGACAACAAGGCGCTCGGCACGTTCGAGCTGACCGGCATCGCGCCCGCGCCCCGCGGCATCCCGCAGATCGAGGTCACCTTCGACATCGACGCGAACGGCATCGTGCACGTGTCCGCCAAGGACAAGGGCACGGGCAAGGAGCAGTCGATGACCATCACGGGCGGCTCGTCGCTCTCGAAGGACGACATCGACCGCATGGTGCGCGAGGCCGAGGAGCACGCCGCCGAAGACAAGCAGCGCCGCGAGTCCGCCGAGCAGCGCAACCAGGCCGAGCAGCTCGCCTACTCGGTCGAGAAGCTGATCAAGGACAACGAGGACAAGCTCCCCGAGGACGTCAAGACCGAGGTCCAGGGCGATGTCGACGCGCTGAAGTCGGCGCTCGCCGGCGACGACGACGCCGCGGTGAAGACCGCGTTCGAGAAGCTCTCGCAGTCGCAGGGCAAGCTCGGCGAGGCGATCTACGCGCAGCAGCAGTCCGAGGCCCCCGCCGGTGACGGCGAGGACCAGGGCGCCAGCGGCCAGGCATCCGACCAGTCCTCCGACGAGGACGTGGTCGACGCCGAGGTCGTCGACGACGAGGACCCGTCGACGGGCTCCGGGCAGGCGAAGTAACCATGGCCGACGAGAACCAGAACCCCGAAGAGCCGATCGTCCGCGACAAGCGGAAGATCGACCCCGAGACCGGTGCGGTTCGCGAGCCCTCGGCTGAGACGGATGCCGCGGCCGACGCCGCGGCATCCGCCGACGAGGCCGAGCTGACCGTGGAGGACATCCTCAACGCGGCCGAGGCCGAGGTGGCGGAGCCGAACGACGAGCACCTCGCCGACCTCAAGCGCGTCACGGCGGAGTACGCCAACTACCGCAAGCGCACCGAGCAGAACCGCGAGCTCGAGCGCCAGCGCGCGGTCGGCCAGGCCGTCGCCGCGCTGCTGCCCGTGCTCGACGACCTCGACCGGGCGGAGAAGCACGGCGACCTCGAGGGCGACAGCGCCTTCGCGACGATCGCCGCGAAGCTCCGCCAGGCCACCGAGCGGCTCGGGCTGGCGCGCTTCGGCGCGGTCGGCGAGCCGTTCGACCCCCAGCTGCACGAGGCGATCTTCCAGCAGCCCGCCGATGACGTGGAGGTCGACACCGTCGCCGACGTCGTCGAGACCGGCTACCAGCTGGGCGAGGTCCAGCTGCGGCCGGCCAAGGTCGTGGTGAAGAGCCCGCAGGGCTAGCCCCCGGGCATCCGGCCCAGGCAGCTGGCCCGGGCACCCCACCCGGGCATCCCAGCCGGACATCCCACCCACGCGCAGCGGGAGGAGATTCGCACCAGGGGAGGACGGGATCGGCAGATCCCCCCTCCGCCGCAGTGAATCTCCTCCCGTTCCGCTTCAGATACGAGAGACTTCAAGAAAGGAGGTGCCGATGGCCAGTCAGGACTGGTTCGACAAGGACTTCTACCAGGTGCTCGGCGTCTCCAAGGACGCGAGCGACAGCGAGATCAAGAAGGTCTACCGCAAGCTCGCGCGCAAGTACCACCCCGATCAGAACCCGGGCGACTCGGCCGCGGAGGCGAAGTTCAAGGAGATCTCCGAGGCCAACGCCGTGCTGTCCGACCCCGAGCAGCGCAAGGAGTACGACGCCATTCGCGCGATGGGCTCCGGTGCGCGCTTCACGGCGCCCGGCGCCGGCGGCCAGGGCGGCTTCGAGGACGTCTTCGGCGGCATGTTCAACCAGGGCGGCGGCGGCCAGCGCTACACCTTCCAGCAGGGCGGCGACTACGACGACCTGCTCGGCGGGCTCTTCGGCGGCGGCCGCTTCGGCCAGCCGTCCGGCGGCTACCGCGGCTTCGGCGGGCCGACCCGCGGTCGCGACGTCACGGCGACGACCACCCTCGACTTCATCACGGCGACGAAGGGCGAGCAGATCACCCTGCAGACGTCCGACGGCAAGCCGATCACGGTGCGCATCCCGGCGGGCGTCGCCGACGGGCAGAAGATCAAGCTGCGCGGCAAGGGCCACCCCTCGCACGACGGCGGCGAGACCGGCGACCTCATCCTCACCGTGCACGTGCGCAAGCATCCGGTGTTCGAGCGCGACGGCCTGAACCTGCGGGTCACCGTGCCGGTCACCTTCCCCGAGGCGGCGCTCGGCGCCACCATCCAGGTGCCGACCCTCGGCGGCGATCCCGTGAAGCTGCGGGTCGCCCCGGGCACCCCGAGCGGACGCGTGCTGCGCGTGAAGGGCCGCGGCGTCGAGACGAAGAAGGGCACGGGCGACCTGCTCGCCGTCGTGCAGATCGCGGTGCCCTCGCACCTCTCCAAGGAGGCCCAGGAGGCGGTCGAGGCGCTCGCCGCGGCCCTGCCCGACGAGGACCCCCGCGAGGACCTCCTCGCGAAGGCGCGGAGCTAGCCCATGGACGAGACGAGCCCGCTCTTCGTGATCTCGGTCGCGGCCGAGCTCGCGGGCATGCACCCGCAGACGCTGCGCCAGTACGACCGGCTCGGGCTCGTCTCCCCCACCCGCACGGCGGGCAAGTCGCGCCGGTACTCCATGCGCGACGTCGTGCAGCTGCGCGAGATCGCGCAGCTCTCCGCCGAGGGCGTGAGTCTCGAGGGCATCCGCCGGGTGCTCGGCCTGGAGGACGAGGTGCAGGGCCTCCGCGCCCGCGTGCGCGAGCTCGAGGCCGCCCTCGCCGACGAGATGCTGAACCGGCCCGGCCGCAGGGTCTTCGCCGCCGGCTCGGCGGGCGAGGTCGTCACCCTGAAGGCGGGCACCCGCGTCCGGCGCGAGAACGCGCTCGTCGTCTGGCGCCCGCTCGAGCACGAGTAGCCCCGGGCGGGGCGAGAGCGAGGGCGGCGCTCAGCGACCCCAGGCGTCGGCGGGCGCCGGGATGACGTCGTAGGCGCGCGAGCTCCAGTGCGTGCCGTAGCCGTAGTGGCTCGACGCCCACGGCGAGGCCCAGATCGCCTGGGCGGTGGCATCGGCCGAGTCGCCCCGCTGCAGCGCCGCGTCGACGGCGGGGTAGCGGCCGGAGCGGAGGTTCTCGGCGGCGTAGTAGGCCGCGACCACGAGGTCGGGGTAGCTGCCGAGTCCCGATCCGCCGCCGGAACCCTGCCCGTTGTTCAGCGGGTTGTTGCGGTTCCACCAGTTGTCGGCGCCGTTCTCCTGCCGCATCCAGCGCATCATGAACGTGACGTTCTCGTCGCTCACGGGCCAGTCGCCCTCGATCAGCACGAGCTTCGCCCAGTCGACGTTGGTGCCGCTCGCGACGAGCGTCTCGGTGCCGGTGGAGGCGATGTACGACTCCTCGGCGACGCCGGGCAGCACCGCGGCATCCTGCACCTCGAGCGACTGCACCGCGTCGGCGAGCGTGTCGGCGGAGCCGTCGGCGACGAGGGCGACGAGCGCGGGATCGGGTGCGGGCGAGCTCGGCGCGAGCGCGAGTCCCGCGGTCGTGCCGAGCACGACGACGGAGGCGAAGAGGGCTGCGAAGCGGCGGGCGACGGGCGGCCGCTCGGCGCGGGTGCGGGGTCGCTCGCCCGCCGTCGCACCGTGCTTCGGGGCGGCGGCCGGATGGGTGGAGCGGGGGGACCGGCGGGGACGCATGCGGATGCGAGGGTAGCAAACCCCGCTGGATGCCTCCAGAGCGTGCGCAGCCCGCGCCGGGTAGCCTGCCCAGGTGGACTTCACTGCGCTGCGCCGGCATCCGGACGTCGAGGGGCCGGGGCTCGAGGCATCCGACGCCGCCGACCGGCTGATCCTCGACGAGGCGGCCCGGGCCATCGCCGCCGCCGCGCCCGGCGAACTCGTGGTGATCGACGACGCGTTCGGCGCGCTCGCGCTGGGGGCTGCGAGCCTCGGGGCGCGCGACGTCCGCGTGCACCAGGACCCGATCACCGGGGAACGCGCGCTCGCCGAGAACGCCGCCCGCCTCGGCCTCGCCGGCGCGGTGCGGTCGGAGCCCCTCGGCGCCGGGCTCCTCGCCGGGGCTCGCCTCGTGCTGCTGCGGCTCCCGCGCTCGCTCGACCGGCTCGACGAGCTCGCGGAACTCGTCGCCGCGCACGCGGCGCCCGACGTCGTGATCGTCGCCGGCGGTCGGCTGAAGCACATGTCGCCCGCGATGAACGAGGTGCTCGGGCGCTCGTTCGAGCGGATCGAGGCGAGCCTCGCGCGGCAGAAGTCGCGGGTGCTGCGGGCGAGCGGCCCGCGGCCGGCACTCCGGGACGGGTGGGCGGATGCCTCGGGCAGCGCCCGGGCCGCACCCCGCTGGCCCCGCCGGGAGCGTCACGGCGATCTCGGGCTCGAGGTCGTGGCGCACGGCGGCGTCTTCGCCGGGACGAAGGTCGACATCGGCACCCGGTTCCTGCTCGGCCATCTCGCCGAGGCGGTGCCCGACGCCGCATCCGCCGTCGATCTCGCGTGCGGGAGCGGCGTCATCGCGACGAAGCTCGCGCTCGCCCGCCCCGGCATCCGGGTGACGGCGAGCGATCGTTCGGCGGCGGCCGCGGCATCCGCCCGCCTCACCGCCGCGGTGAACGGCGTCGCCGAGCGGGTGCGGGTGGAGCGCGCCGACGGGCTCGAGCTGCTCGCCGACGCGAGCGAGCCGCTCGTGCTGCTGAATCCGCCGTTCCACAGCGACGCGGCGGTGTCGACGGGCATCGCCGGGCACCTGTTCGCCGAGGCGGCGAGGGTGCTGACGCCGGGCGGCGAACTGTGGTGCGTGTGGAACTCGCACCTCCGCTACCGTCCGCTGCTCGAGCGCATCGTCGGCCCGACGCGCCAGATCGGCCGCAATGCGAAGTTCACCGTGACCGCGTCGCGGCGGGCGGACCGGGCGGAGGCGTGACGGCGGCCGGCGGCGAGGAGCGCACGGTCGACGCCCGCAGTCTCACCTCCGTCGAGCGCCGCATCGACGCGGCGGCGCACCGGCTCCTCGCCGGCGCGCCCGAGCACGGGGCGCGCGCGAAGCTCCTCGAGTTCCTCGTCTTCGGGGCGAAGCAGGCGTGGGCGTGCGTCTTCGGGGCGGCACTCCTCGCCGTCATCGTCGCGGCCCGGCTCTGGTACCCCGACGACGTCTGGCTCGCCCGGAACGACGCGCTGACCCTCGCGGCGATCGCCATCCAGATCGTCATGCTCGCCACCCGCCTCGAGTCGGGCCGCGAGCTCTGGGTCATCGTGCTCTTCCACCTCACCGGCACCGCCATGGAGCTGTTCAAGACCGACGTCGGCTCCTGGAGCTACGACGGCGACGGCATCCTGCGCATCGGCGCCGTGCCGCTGTTCTCGGGGTTCATGTACGCGGCCGTCGGCTCGTACATGGTGCGCGTGTACCGCTTGTTCGACCTGCGGTTCTCCCGCTATCCGCGCCGTTGGCTGACGGCGATCGTCGCCGTCGCGATCTACGCGAACTTCTTCGGCCACCACTTCATCGTCGACTTCCGCTGGGTGCTCCTCGCCGCGGTCGCCGTGCTGTGGTGGCCGACGGTGATGCACTTCCGGGTCTGGCGCCGGGTGCATCGGATGCCGCTCCTCGTCGCGTTCGGCCTCGTCGCCCTGTTCATCTGGTTCGCGGAGAACATCGCGACGTGGGGCGGCGCCTGGCTCTACCCCGACCAGCTCGACGGCTGGCACCCGGTCTCGGCGTCGAAGCTCGTCTCCTGGTTCCTGCTCATGATCATCTCGGTCGTGCTCGTCACCTTCGTCTACCGGCCGCGGGAACCGGATGCCCCGGCCGAGCGCTGACGGGGGTGCGCGTGGGGCGGCATCGTGTCAGGCTGGAGGCGTGACCGGGACCCTCGAAGCCACCGACGTCGAGTTCGACGTCGACCTCGACCGCGCCACCCGCGAGGGGGCGGCGCGCTCGTGGCGGGCGATCGTCTGGGACGACCCGGTCAACCTGATGAGCTACGTGAGCTACGTCTTCCGCAGCTACTTCGGCTACTCCCGCGAGGAGGCCGAGCGGCTCATGCTGCTCGTGCACACCACGGGCAAGGCCGTCGTCGCGACCGGCAACCGGGAGGCGATGGAACGGCACGTGCAGGCCATGCACGGCTACGGCCTGCAGGCGACGCTCGCGAGGTCCGAGCCGTGATCGTCGCGGGTCGGAGCGGCGAGGGCGTGCGGCTCGTGCTCGAGGCCGAGGAGGCGATGCTGCTCTCCGAGCTCGCCGACCAGGTCGACTCGGTGCTGCTGCTCGGCGCCGGCGACGACCCGGCGATCGACCGGCTGCTGCCGAACGCGTACCCCGACGACGCGGAGGCCGCGAGCGAGTACGAGCGGTACACGCGCGACAGCCTGGTCGACGGCAAGCGGCAGGCGGCGCAGTCGGTGCGCGATGCGACCGACGTGAGCGACGGCCGCGATCTCGTCGAGATCGAGCTCGACGAGTCGCAGGCGTGGGGCTGGCTGACGTTCCTCACCGACCTCCGGCTGATCCTCGCAGAGCGCGTCGGCGTCACCGACGACGGCGGCTACGCCGAGGACGAGGAGCGCGACGACTACCTGCGCGCCGCCTACGAGTGGGCGGGCTTCGTGCAGGGCTCGATGCTGGAGATCCTCGACCCGATGGACGCCTGAGCACCCGATGGACGCCTGAGCACCCGGGACCTTCCGCGCGAGTGCCGCGCATGGGTAGGGTGCGTACGCGGCGTCTCGGGTGCTCGTCGCGACGATCGTGACGACGGGGGACGGGCATGCGCGGACGGATGCTGACGAAGGCGGCCCTGGCCGCTGCGGGTGCGATGCTCGCCGGAGCGGTCGCCGCCGCACCGGCCGCGGCGGTGCCGCCACCCGCAACGCCGGACGTGCCGATCATCGCCGAGTCGCTCCGCGGCGGCACCTTCCTGCCCGCGGTCGAGGTGCAGGTGGGCGGGCGCTCGCTCACCCTGCTGCTCGACACCGGATCCGAGGGGCTCGTCGTCTACCCGAACCGGCTCGAGGGCGACACCGCGGTCGAACGGACCGAGGTCGTCGCGGATCCGGACTACAACGGCGCCCACATCTTCGGTCACGTCGCCCTCGCCGACGTCGCCATCGGAAGCTGGCCGGCGGCGCGCCTGCCGTTCGTGCTCGCGCACCGCTGCGAGCCGACGGACTGCCTCGGCGGTGACGACGGCCTCGACGGCATCCTCGGGGTGGGACAGGGCATCCGGGTCTGGGGCGAATCGGAGGAGACCGAGTACCCCTGGTGGTCGGCCATCGCCCAACTGCCCGACGGCGCCGGCGACGGCCACACGATCCGCATCACGCACGCGCCCGCCGCGCCTGGCGAACAGATCGGCACCCTGACGCTCGGCGCCCCCGTCGTCGGCCCAGCGGATGCCGTCTTCCAGGCCGCGCTGACGGGCGGGGGCGACTACCCGGGCAGCGACCACCCGATGTACACGAAGCAGGTCGAGAGCTGCTGGTCGATCGACACGACCATGAACTGCCTGCCCACGACCGTCGACTCCGGGGAGCGCGGCTCGGTGCTGATGGGGAACTTCGACGAGTGGGCGACGAAGGTGCCGGCGACGCCCTTCCCCGGCGGCGGCGCCGTGGAGTACGGGCGGATGAACGTCGGCACCCCGATCTCCTTCGCGGTCCCCGGCGGGTCGCCGTTCTGGACACGGACCGTCGCCGACGGCTACCGGGGTGCGGGGCTGTACCGCCCGAGCGGCAGCACGCCCGCGCCCAGCGCCGACGCGGATGCCGCGGATGCCGCGGATGCCGCGGATGCCGCGGCGCTCGCCGAGGGCAACCCCTACTTCAACACGGGGAACGTGTTCTTCGTCGGCCGCTCGGTCGGCTTCGACAACCTGGGCGGCCAGCTCGTCGTCGGACCGGTCGACGGCCTCCCGGCCGCGGTCCAGCAGGTGAGCCTGACCGAGGGCGACCGCAGCGTCGAGGTCGCCTGGACCGACGCGCAGCCGGGGGTCGAGTCGTACGTGGTCCGGTTGAAGACCACGGCCGGCGAACCGCTCGAGGAGCGCGTCGTGCTCGGTGCCCCGGCACCGCAGCTGTTCACGGGAGTGGCCGACGGAGTGGACGTCATCGCCGAGGTGGCCGCGGCGAACGCGGCGGGCGTCGGACCCTGGCTCGCCTCGCCGAACCCCGCGCGGTTCCGCCCCCATCTGCCCGAGACCGGCCCCGAGGTCGCCGGCCCCGCGCTGAGCGGCGTGCTCGTCGGGGCCGCGGGCCTGCTGCTGCTCGCCGCGCGCGTCGTGATCGGATTCCACCGCCGCCGCACGACTGCGCCCTAGAGTGGTGCCGAGCGCGGCCGGTGGTCGGGCGCGCCGCGGGGGAGGCGCAGTGAGCACGACGCAGGAGCATCCGGCCGGTCCGGCGCCCAGGGAGCACGACGATCCGGTGTCGCTCGGCGCCGCGCTGCGGCATCCGGCGGAGAGCGCCGAGTCGCTCGAATCGGTGGCCCTCGTCGCGGGCAGCGCGTTCTTCGTCGTGGGCGGACTCGTCTCGCTCGCCGTCTTCTGGGGTCGCGATCTGCCCATCGCGGGCGGGCAGGGCTCGCTCGGCGAGTTCGTCGGCATCGCCGGCGCCGTCGTCGCCGTCATCGCCTTCGTGCTCGGCCGGGTGCTCGTCCGCCGTACCGCGAACCCGGCCCTCCGGCGCGAGATCGGCCGCGGGCTGTCGGTGCCTGGTGCCCGACTGCACTGGTTCGACGTCGCGGCGCTCGCGATCGCCCACGGGGCGATCGCCCTGCTCAGCTGGTTCGCGCTCGCGACGGTGCTGGAGTTCTGCTTCCGCGACGCGGTCGTGTTCACCCTGCCGGGTTCCGCGCTCGCCGCGGTCGCGATGGCGCTGACGGCCTACGTCTGCTTCCTCTCGGCGGCGCGGATGACGCCGATGCTCCTCTCGCTCGTGCTCGCCGTGTTCCTCGTGGTCGGTGCGCTCACGAGCATGCTGTCGGCGAGCGATCCGCACTGGTGGAAGGAGAACCTGTCGGCGCTCGGGATGACGAACGACGTGTCTGCGATGGCCTTCAACCTCACGCTCATCGTGGCCGGCGCGATCGTCACGATCATCGCGCGGTACGCGACGGCGACGCTGCCCGCCGGCAACCCGCCCGACCGCCGCGGGCGCGACCTGGTGCGGATCGGCCTCATCCTCATCGGCGTGTTCCTCGCCTGCGTCGGGATCTTCCCCGTCGACCGCTTCTTCCTGGTGCACAACACGGTCGCCACCGGCATGGCGGTCTGCTTCGCGGCGATCGTGGTGTGCCTGCCCTGGCTGATCCGCAGCGTGCCGCGGGTGTTCGTGGGGCTCGGCTACGTCTACGTCGTCGTGATCGTCGTGATGGCGGTGTTCTTCTTCACCGGCTACTACAACCTCACCGCGGTGGAACTCGTCGCCGCGTGCCTGATCTTCAGCTGGATCATCGTCTTCCTGCGCACCGCGGGCGCCGCAGGCGACCCCGGGGGAATGGAGGCGCGCGAGAGCTGAACGGTCGGGGCGGGACCGCGCGGTCCCCCCCCCACCCCCCCCCTCACTTCGCGCCGCGCACCCGACGCCCCACCCCCCCCGGCCCACCGCGGAGCAGGACCCCGAGCCCGCCCAGGGGGAGGAGGTAGACCGCGCCGAGGGTGGGAGCGAGCGGGGAGAAGCCCGTCTCCGCGAGTCCGCCGGAGGCGGCGGGCGCCGCGGGAGCGACGGGCGAGCCCGCGGGCGAACCCGGGGACGGCGTCGCTGCCGGTGCAGTGGGGCCGCTCGGAGTCGCCGGGACGACGGGCTCCGCTGGGACGACGGGGGTGCTCGGTGCGCCGGGCTCGATCGGCACGGCGGGGACGGTGGCGTCGTCCGGGGCGTCGTCGGCCGGCGCGGCCGTCCATGACAGCTCGGCGGTCGCGGAGATCGCGACCTCGCGGCTCTCGGCGATGATCATCGTCTGGCGGCGCGGAGTGGTCGGCGAGGTCAGGAGGAGGCCCTCGTACCCCTCGCCGACGAGCTCGGAGCGGATGGTCGTCGTGCCGGCCTCGACGCCGTCGCGGAGGTCGAGGTACAGGGCGGTGTCGCGCGGCGGGGCCGCCGGGTCGACGGGGACGCCGTCGGCGGTCGTCACCGGGAAGCCGGAGGGGGTGTCGAGCGTGAGTTCGCCCGCCGAGGCGCTGATCGTGAGCGGGCCGAGCAGCCGCCCGGCGACCCCGTCGAGCCGGGCGGGCGAGAGCTGCAGCTCCGGCTGGGAGGACTCCGCGACCCCGACGTTGTCCGGGCCCGTCAGGTGGTCGACGAGGGCCTGGACCCGCTGCGCGGACGGGGAGGTTGTGTCGACGCCGTCCGAGGTCACGATGCCGCGGTACTCGAACCCGGCCGGAGCCGGGGCGGAGTCGGCGAGCTGCCAGATGGCCACCTGGGTGCCGGTGATCGCCTCGTCTTCGGTGAGCCCCGGGATGCCGGCCGCAGCGGCGGCGGCGGGGAGCGGGAGCTGCGGGTAGGAGTGCGCCACGATCCAGGCGACGCGCTCCCGCACGCCCTGCTCGTCGGCGAAGCGATTGTCGCCCGGGAACGAGTCCCAGTCGCCGATGTCCATGCGCTCCCCGTATCCCGGGTGCACGGTGACCTCGATGCAGTAGGCGAAGAGATCCGGTTCCGAGCCGGGGTCGGTGTGCAGCGCGAACAGCTGCGTGACCGCGGAGGTGCGGCCCCAGGCGATCTCGTACCCGAGCTGCGACTCGCGGACGGAGCCGACGCGGGGGAAGCCCTCGGCGGCGTCGAGGGCGCGCGCCGGGGCGCCCGCGAGGAGGCCCGGGCCGAGGATCGCGAGGAGCGCGAGCCCCGCCACGAGGGCGCGCTTGGGGGAGGACATGATCGGGCTCATGGCCAGCAGACTACCCGAGCGGGCGATGATGGGATACCAAGATCGTGGATGAGTTGCTCAGGAATCAGAGGTACAGGCGGGAGTCGCGCGTCCCGCCTCCTGCGATCAGGCGACCAGTTCGACGCCGAGCTCTGTGAGGAGACGCCGCACGCGCGCTTTGATGTCGTCGCGCACGCGGCGCACGGTCTCGAGGTCCTTGCCGGCGGGGTCCTCGAGCTCCCAGTCCTCGTAGCGCTTGCCCGGGAAGATCGGGCAGGCGTCGCCGCAGCCCATCGTGATGACCGCATCGGCGGCGCGCACGTCGTCGGTCTGGAGCAGCTGGGGCACCGCCGCGCTGATGTCGATCCCCTCCTCGCGCATCGCCTCGATCGCGACGGGGTTGATCGCGGTGCCGGGCTCCGACCCTCCCGAGAGGACGGTGGCGGCGCCGCCGGACAGGGCGCGGGCGTATCCGGCGGCCATCTGGCTGCGCCCGGCGTTGTGGACGCAGACGAAGAGGACGGTGGGTTCGGTGCTCATGGGGTCATGATCTCTCTGCTCGGTGAACGGATGCTACGCGCAGCTCGACGGCGAGGCGGAACCGCAGCACGAGGAGCCCGACGGCGCCGTGTCGTCGAGGCTCGACGAGCACACCCCGGTCGCGGGCAGCACGAGCTCGACGTTCGCGGCCGCGGCGCGGTCGCCGGCCAGGTGCGCGGCGATCGAGCGCACCTGCTCGTAGCCGGTGGCGAGCAGGAAGGTCGGCGCGCGTCCGTACGACTTCATGCCGGCGATGAAGAAATCGGGTTCGGGGTGCGCGAGCTCGGCGAAGCCGTGCGGCCGCACGGTGCCGCAGGAGTGCAGGTTCGGGTCGATCAACGGGGCGAGCCGGCGCGGTGCCTCGACGACCTCGTCGAGGTCGAGGCGGATCTCCCGGAGCGGCCCGAGATCGGGTCGGAATCCGGTCGCGTTCACGATGAGGTCGGCGGCGAGCTCCTCGAGGGCGCCGTCGCGGTGCCCGATGAGGGTGGCCCGGTCGCCGTCGCGTCGGAGCCGGACGGTCTCGAAGCGGTCGACGAGCCGGATGCGTCCCGCTGCGACGAGCTGCCGCACGCGGCCGCCGATCGAGGCGCGTGCGGGCAGCTCGTCGTCGGGCGAGGAGCTCACGCGCACGGCGGCCGCGTTCCGGATGACCCAGGTGACCGTCGTGCCGGGTGCCGCTTCGGCGAGCTCTGCGAGCTTCAGCAGGGTGTTCGCGGCCGAGTGCCCGGCGCCGACGACGACGCAGTGCCGGCCGGCGAACCGCTCGCGCTCGCGGCCCAGCACATCGGGCAGGGCGTGGCTGACGAGCTCGCGCACCTCGTCCGCGCCGAGCGGGTCGAGGCCCGAGGAGGCGAGGGAGTTCGGGGTGCGGTAGGTGCCGGAGGCGTCGATGACCGCCCGGGCGCGGACCTCGTGCACGCCGTCGGGGCCGGCCACGCGGAGCAGGAAGGCCGTGCGGTCCCGGCCCGCCGTCCGCGTGCGGTCGGCGCCGTCGCGGCTCACCGCGATCACTTCGGCTCCGGTCCTGAGGTGCGCGGCGATCGCGGGCACGGCGGCGAGCGGGCGCAGGTAGGCGTCGACGAGCTCGGTGCCGGTCGGCAGCCCGTCCTCGCGCGGGTGCTGCCAGCCGCTCGCCTCGAGGAGTCGCTGCGACGCGGGGTCGACGAGATGGCGCCACGGCGAGAAGAGTCGGGTGTGGCCCCACCGGTCGATCGAGTCGGCGATGTCGGAGCCGGCTTCGAAGAGCTCGAAGGGGATGCCGCGTTCGAGGAGGTTCGCGGCGGCCGCGAGGCCGATCGGGCCGGCGCCGATGATCGCGACGGGGAGCCCGTCGAGTCGGGCGTCGCGCTGGGCGGGGGTCGTCAGATCGACGAGGGTCACGGCTGCCTCCTGGGTGGTCGACATTGCATCGAAAAACATCGATGCAGCTCAGCATCCACGCTGTATCGAAGAATGTCAATATGGAGTAGCGTGGAACCATGACCGACGTCGTCGAGCTGCCCGTGATCCAGCAGGAGGCCTGCTGCGCACCCGCCGCGAGCGCCCCGATCACGCTCGAGCAGGCGGCGAGCACCGCCGCGCTGTTCAAGGCGCTCGGCGACCCGACGCGGGTGCTGCTGATCTCGATCGTCGCCGCGGCCGAGGGCCGGGAGGCGTGCGTCTGCGATCTGACCGAGCCCACCGGGCTGTCCCAGCCGACGGTCTCGCACCACCTGAAGATCCTCACCGAGGCCGGCTTCCTCAGCCGCACCCGGCGCGGCAGCTGGGCGTACTACGCGCTGGTGCCCGGCTCGCTCGAGCGTCTGGCGGCGGTGCTGGCCGAGTAGTCGCGCCCGCAGCAACGGCGACGGGGCCGGATGCCCCGTGGCATCCGACCCCGTCGTCGAGCGGACGATCAGCCCTGGTGGGCGAGCGCCTTCGCCTTGAGGAGGTCGTACTCCTGCTGGGTGATGGTGCCCGAATCGAGCAGGGCCTTGGCCTTGGCGATCTCGTCGGCGGGGCTCGCCGAGGTGCCGGCGGCCTGGCGGATGTACTCCGCGGTCGCCTGCTGCGCCTGCGCGGCATCCTTCTGCGCACGCTCCGCCATGCCGCGGCCGCGGGCGATCAGGTAGATCAGCGCGGTCACGAACGGGAAGAAGAGCAGGAAGATGATCCAGAGCGCCTTCCACCAGCCGTTCAGCTTGTGGTCGCGGAACAGGTCGGTGATGATCGCGATGACCGCCCAGAGGTACGCGAAGAACGCGAAGATCCAGATGGTCCACCAGACGATGTCCCAGAAGCTCTGCCAGAAACTCATGAGTGAGCCCTTCCGATTCGGAGGATCGCGACCGCAGGAGCGGCCGGAGGTCGCATACGGGCTCGGCATCGCGGTGTGAGCCGCGTTCCCCCCGGATGATGCTTCCGTCTGCACCATAGCGCGCCGCGGCGTGTCGTGTCAGTAGTCCTTCCCAAGCGCTACGCTCAGCCGCAAGGGGGGATCGCATGGCGGAGTGGGTCGCGTCGCTCGACATCGACGGCTGGAGCCTGCTCTTCGCCGCGCTCTCGCTCATCGCCGCCTGGATCCTCTCCCGGCTCGCCCGTCGCGGTCTCCAGCGCCTGCTCGTCCGGCTGCCGTCCCTCGGCGAGGCCGTGAAGACCGCGATCGTCCGCATCGTCGTCTACGGGATCGTGCTCGTCGGCATCGGGGTGGCGCTCGGCTTCCTCGGCGCGTCCGTGCAGCCGCTCCTCGCCGTCGCCCTCATCGTCGGCGTCGTGCTCGTGCTGGTGCTCCGCGGCATCGCCGACAACTTCGCCGCCGGCGTCGTGCTGCAGACCAGGCGCCCCATCGAGGTCGGCGACGTGCTGACGAGCGACGACGTCGAGGGCGAGGTCCTCGAGCTGAACGGCCGCGCCGTCGTCGTGAAGACCTTCGACGGCCGCGTCGTGCACCTGCCGAACGGTACTGTGCTGCAGCAGCCGCTCGTGAACGAGACGGCCCACGGGGCGCGGCGCAGCGAGGTCGAGGTGCGGATCGGCGGGCCGGCCGAGGGGATGCCGGAAGCGATCGCCGCGGCGGTGCGCGCCGTCGACGGGGTGCACCAGCGCGAGCACGTCGACGTGCTGAGCCGGAGCCGCTCGCCCGAGCGCCAGGTCTACCGGGTGCGCTTCTGGCACCACCCGAAGCACGGCACCACCGTCAGCTCGGCGGTCGTCGACGGGCTCGCCGACGCGCTCGCGGCACGGGGCATCCCCGCGACCGTGACGAGCGACCCGCCCGCGGCGCCGCTCACCCCGCCGTTCGACAACTGACCGGCGCCACCGGAAGGAGACCCGCATGCAGGTCACCCCCGCTCCCGACGCGACGGGCGCGCCCTCGGTGCGCCAGCTCCTCGTCCTCTCCATCCCGGCGCTCGTCATCGGCGCCGTGTCCGCGCTCGTGCTCTGGCTCGTCGACCTGCTCGCCGAGCAGCTGCACGGCGTGCTCTGGACGGCGCTCCCCGCCGTGTTCGGGGCGGATGCCTCCACGCCGTGGTGGATCCTCGTCGTGCTCACCGCCACCGGCGCCGCAGTGGGACTCGTCGTGCAGTTCGTCCCGGGCCACGCGGGCGCCGACTCGGCGACCACCGAGCTCTCCGCCCCGCCGCTGCCGATCCTCGTCGTGCCGGGGCTGCTCCTCGCCGTCGTGCTGAGCCTGGCGGGCGGCGTCAGCCTCGGCCCCGAGAACCCGATCATCGCCGTCAACACGGCGATCGCGGTGGCCGCGCTCGCCCGCCTCGCGAAGGCGGTGCCGCAGCAGCTCGTCGTGCTCCTCGCGACCGCGGCCACGATCGGCGCGCTCTTCGGCACGCCCGTCGCCGCGGCCCTCGTGCTGACGGGCACGGTCGCCGCGGTGAAGGCCGGCGGCGCCCTCTGGGACAAGCTCTTCCTCCCTCTCGCCGCCGCGGGCGCGGGCGCGGTGACCATGCACCTGCTCGGCGGGGCGTCGCTCGCGTTCACGGTGCAGCCGATGAATGGGGTGGAGCCGGTCTTCCTCCTCATGGGCCTCCTCGTCGCCGCGGTCTCCGCGCTCGCCGGGATCCTCGCCGCGTGGCTGCTGCCGCTGGTGCACCGGGCGTTCCACTCGCTCCGGCATCCGCTCCTGTACACGACGCTCGGCGGGCTCGCGCTCGGCATCCTCGGCATGATCGGCGGGCCCATGACCCTGTTCAAGGGGCTCGAGCAGACGGGCGAGCTGATCGAGCACCCCGAGCGCTACGGCACCGGCCAGCTCGTGCTCTTCGCGGGGATCAAGATCATCGCGCTCGTCGTCGCGGCGGCGGCGGGCTTCCGCGGCGGCCGCATCTTCCCGGCCGTCTTCATCGGCGTCGCGATCGGGCTGCTCGGCTACGCGCTCATCCCGGGCATCCCGATGTCGCTCGCGATCGCCTGCGGGGCGCTCGGCATCGTGCTCGCCGCGACGAAGGACGGCTGGATCGCGATCTTCGTCGGCATCGCCCTGGTCGGGGACCCCCTCGTTCTGCCACTGTTGTGTGTGATCGTGCTGCCGGTGTGGCTGCTCGTGACGAAGGCCCCCGAGCTCGTGGTGCACCCGTCGGAGCGGCCTGGAGCCGTGGCTCCGCCGGCGACGTCGTGAGGGGGGATCACGTGCAACGACCGCTCGCCGGGCTGACGCGCCGGAACCTCGTCCGCGAGCTCGTCGCGGGCGTGACGCTCATCGCCATCGCGATCCCGTTGAACATCGGCTACGCGCAGATCGCGGGGCTCCCGGCCACCGCGGGCCTCTACGCCCTGATCGTGCCGACGATCGTGTACGCGCTGACGGTTTCGAGCCGGCAGCTGGTCGCCTCGCCGGATGCCGCGGCCGCCGCCCTCGTCGCGAGCTCGATCGGCGGCCTCGCCGTGGCGGGGAGCGACGACTACGCGACGCTCGCGCTCGCCCAGGCCATCCTCTGCGGTCTCATGTTCCTGCTGCTCGCGGTGTTCAAGCTCGGCTTCCTCGCGAACTTCCTCTCCAAGCCGATCCTCGTCGGCTTCGTCGGCGGTCTCGCCCTCGACATCCTGGTGAGCCAGGTCGCGAAGATGCTCGGCGTGAAGATCGACTCGGGCGGCGAGTTCGTCGACAAGGTCGCGGGGCTCGTCACCGGGCTCGGCACGACGAACCTCGTCTCGCTGACGATCTCCGTGCTCTCGGTGATCGTGCTGCTCGGCGGCAAGCGCTTCCTCCCGGCGGTGCCGTGGGCGCTCGTCGTGCTCGTCGTCGCGACCGTCGTCGTCGTGGTCGCGAGCCTCGACGACGCCGGCGTCTCGGTGCTCGGCGAGGTGCCCGCGGGCCCGCCCGCGCTCACCTGGCCGGTCATCGACTGGACGACCTGGCTGCTGCTGATCCCCTCCGCGATCGCGCTCACCCTCGTGACCACCGCCGAGGGGCTCCTCGTCTCCCGCTCCTACGGCGAGAAGCGCGGGTACCCGACGAGCCCGAACCGCGACCTCTTCGCCTTCGGCCTCGGCAACCTCGCCGCGGGCGCCTCGGGCAGCTTCGCCGTCGGCTCCTCGACCTCGCGCACCGCCGCGATGGACCAGGCGGGCTCGCGCACGCAGCTGCCCTCGCTCGTGCTCGCGGTCGGCACGCTGCTCCTCCTCCTGTTCGGCACGGCCCTGCTCGCCGACATCCCGAGCCCCGCGATCGGCGCGATCGTCGGCGTCGCGATCCTGCCGCTCCTCGGCATCCGCGACTTCATCGGACTGTGGAAGGCCGACCGCTTCGAGTTCGTGGTCGGGGCCGTCTGCTTCCTCGTGACGCTCTTCATCGGCTCCATCCCCGGCATCGTCGTCGCGTTCGTGCTCGCCCTGGTGAACCTCGCCAAGCGCGCCGCGAACCCGGCGATCGACGTGCTCGCCTCGAGCGGCGAACCCAGCGACTCGTTGCTCGACGAGGCGCCGAAGGGGCAGGTGACCGCGCCGGGCGTGGTCGTGGTGCGCCTCGCCGCGCCCCTGTTCTTCGCGAACGGCGCGGTCTTCAGCGACGCGGTGAAGCGCGCGGTCGATCGCGCCGACGCCGCGGGCACGGGGCCGGTGCACCACGTGGTCGTCGACATGGAGGCGGTGACCGACGTCGACGTGACGGGCGCGGAGAGCTTCGAGGCGCTCCTCGCGTGGCTGGATCGGAAGGGCATCGACCTCGCGTTCAGCCGGGTGCGGCCGGACGCCAGGGCCCGCCTCACGCAACTCGGGCTGCTCGGTGAACGCGCCGCCTACGAGACCAACCGCGCCGCGCTCGCCGCACTCGCGGAGCGCCCGGCCGGGCACGCCGCGGACGGCGACTGAGCCGGCGGCGCACGACGACCGCACGACGACCGCACGACGAATCAACCGGAACCGGGGGAGCAGATGGGCACGGAACAGGCCGCGAAGAGCATGAGCGCGGAGGAGCTCGCCGCAGCGATCGAGCGGCTGAGCACGCCCGCCGAGCTGGACACGCCGTTCGGGCGGATCGAGCTCTTCGACGGGGTGCCGCGCCCCTCGAGCGTCGCGACCCTCTACGACGGGCTCGACCTGATGCGCGCGGCCGAGGCGTTCCTGAACGCCATGCCGGGTGCTTCGCTCGTCGCGCTGCGCCGCGGGCTGCGGGCGGCCGGGCTGACCAGCCCCGAGATCATCGGCGTCACCGACCCCCGCGCGAACTCCGGCGGGATCTACCTCACGCCGAACACCGAGACGACGTACGGCACGACCTTCCTCGACCTGCGGGCGTGGGGGCCGACGGTGATCGAGGCGCCGCCGCAGTCGCTCTGCGTCGTCGACGACTTCTGGTTCCGCTACGTCGCGGACATGGGCATCCCCGGGCCCGACCGCGGAGCAGGCGGCAAGTATCTGTTCCTGCCGCCGGGGTACGACGGGGAGCGGCCGGAGGGCTACTTCACCTACGAGAGCCCGACGTACGCGAACTGGGTCGTGCTGCGGGCGCTCGGCGGCGTGCCGGCGATGAAGCAGACCCGCATCTACCCGCTGTCCGAGGCGGACGCGCCCCGCGAGAACGTCTTCGTGAACATCGCCGAGGCGAAGATCAACACGGTGCACTCGAACGACGCCGAGTTCTTCCGCGAGATCGACGAGCTCGTGCAGGAGGAGCCGGTCGAGGCGCTCGACGTCGAGCGCGCCGGCCAGCTCGCCGCGCTCGGCATCGTGCACGGGCGGCCGTTCGCGCCGGACGCCCATCGCCTCGCCATCCTCGACCAGGGCGCGAAGCTCGGCGCCGCCATCTCCCGGGCCCTCGTCTTCGCCCCGCGCGACCCGGCCGCGTTCTTCTGGGAGGGGAACTCCTGGAAGAACGCCTTCGTCGGCGGCAGCCACGAGTTCCTGCGCGACGGCGCCCGGCTCCTCGACGCGCGCACGCAGTTCCATTACTTCGCGACGGTGATCACGCCGGCGATGTCGCACGCGCAGGTGGGCGCGGGTTCCGCCTACGCCTACACCGCGGAGGACGGCGAGGGGCACGTGCTCGACGGCGGGGCGACGTACTCGCTGCGCATCCCCGCCGACCCGCCCGCGAAGAACTTCTGGTCGGTCGACGTGTACGACACGCAGACCCGCTCGCTGCTCCAGGTGCCGTCGACGCCGTACCCGGCGCTGTCGAGCCTCGACGGCACGCTCCAGGCGGAGGACGACGGCAGCTTCGTGCTCTGGTTCGGTCCGCGCGCCCCGGAGGGCCGCGAATCCAACTGGGTCGAGACGCTGCCGGGCAAGAGCTGGTTCCCGATCCTCCGGCTCTACGGACCGCTCGAACCGTGGTTCGACGGCAGCTGGCGGCTGCCGGAGTTCGAGAAGCAGGCGCGCGCATGAACGGCGTGATCGGCGGCATCCTGCCGCTCGCCCTCGGCATCGCGATCAGCCCCATCCCGATCATCGCGGCCATCCTCATGCTGCTCTCGCCGAAGGCGAAGGGCACGAGCGTCGGCTTCCTGCTCGGCTGGGTCGCCGGCATCGTCGTCGCCGTGGTGGTGTTCACGCTGCTCGGCTCGATCATCCCCGCCGCCGACCCCGACGCCTCGAAGCCCATCGCCGGAACCATCCAGCTCGTCCTCGGCGTGCTGCTGCTCCTGCTCGCCCTGAAGCAGTGGCGCTCGCGGCCGAAGGGCGACGCCGAGCCGGCGATGCCGAAGTGGATGGCGGCGATCGACCAGCTGACCGCGGTGAAGGGCGCCGGGCTCGGCTTCCTGCTCTCCGCGGTGAACCCGAAGAACCTGCTGATGGCGGTCGCGGCGGGCGTCGCGATCGGCTCGGCCGGCCTGAGCGGCGGCGAGGCCACCCTCGCGATCGTGATCTTCACCGTCGTCGCGGCCTGCTCGGTGGCGGTGCCCGTCATCGCCTACCTCCTCGCCGCGGCGAAGATGGCGGCCCCGCTCGAGTCGCTCCGGCACTGGCTCGTGCACAACAACGCGACCGTGATGGCCGTGCTGCTCCTCGTCATCGGCGTCGTCGTGATCGGGAAGGGCATCGGGCAGTTCTGATGACCACCCCACCGGCCGAGGCCACCCCCGATCGCGGCGCCGGGCTCGCCCACGGCACCCGGGTGCTGCTGACCCTCGCCGCCGCGGTCGTCGTGCTCGCCGGGGTCTGGCTCGCCCGCGACGTGCTGGCCCCCGCCGCGGTGGCGGCGGTCGTCGTGATCATCGCGCACCCGGTGCGCTTCCCGCTCGAACGGCGGGGCTGGCCGAGCTGGCTCGCGACGACCGCCGTGATCGTCGTCGCCTACCTCATCCTCGCGGCGCTCGCGCTGCTGCTCATCGTGGCCTCGGCGCAGTTCGTCGCGATGCTCCCCGACTACGCCGACGAGCTGCAGCGCACGGCGACGGAGATCGCGGGCTGGCTCGAGTCGCTCGGCGCGACGGACGCCACGGCGTCGGCCGCGGCATCCGCCCTCGATCCCCGCACGCTGGTGCCGATCGCGGCCTCGATCGCCGATGCCGTGCTCGGCTTCGCGACGGCGTTCTTCTTCGTGCTCGCCTACGTGATCTTCATGGCGGCGGATGCCTCGGGCTTCCGCCGCACCGGCCCGGCGTTCGGCGGCGGGGCCGGCGAGGGGATCGCGAGCCGCTACTTCAGCGGGGTGCGCCGCTACTACGTCGTGAACGCGAGCTTCGGCGCCGTCGTCGCGGTGCTCGACGGGCTGCTGCTCTGGGCGCTCGGCATCCCCGCGCCGCTCGTCTGGGCCATCCTCGCCTTCGTCACGAACTTCATCCCGAACATCGGCTTCGTGATCGGGGTCATCCCGCCCGCGGTGCTCGCCCTCGTCGTCGGCGGCTGGCCGCTCGCGCTCGCCGTGGTGCTCGCGTACAGCGCCATCAACGTGGTGCTGCAGGTGCTCGTGCAGCCGAAGTTCGTGAGCGACGCGGTCGGGCTGAGCCTCACGCTCACCTTCTTCTCCGTCGTCTTCTGGGCGCTCGTCATCGGGCCCATCGGGGCGATCCTCTGCATCCCGCTCACGCTGCTCGTGCGGGCGCTCCTCCTGGACCCCGATCCGCACGCTGGCGTGCTGCGCCGGCTCACAGGGGTTCCCCCGGAACGCGAGCGGGCCTAGGCTCACGGACAAAGGGGGGATTCATGGCGGAATTCGAGTACGGCCCGGTCGAGATCGTGGTCGTGGCACTGCAGAACGAACGGCCCTCGGCGGGCACGCTCGACGCGCTCGCGGAGCTCGTCGAGGCCGGGCAGATCCGGCTCCTCGACGCGCTGCTCGTCTCGCGCGACCAGGACGGCGGCATCGAGGCCATCGAGATCGAAGACCTGGGCGACGAGCTCGACGTGACGGCGCTCGAGCTGCCCGCGAGCGGGCTCGTCGGCCACGACGACGTCGCCGAGTTCGCCGAGACGATCGAGCCGGGCACCTCCGCGGTGCTCCTCGCGGTCGAGCTCGTCTGGGCCAAGCGCCTCGCCTCGCGCTTCGCGGAGGCCGGTGGCGTCGTGCTGGAGTCGGTGCGGATCCCCGCGCCGGTCGTGAACCAGGTGCTCGCCGAGGCGAGCGCCGCGGAGTAGGGAGACAGGCATGCCGTTCGTGAGACGAGTCGGACGTCCGGGCCTCATCGGCCTCGCGGCGCGTACGGCGGTCGTCGCCGGCACCGCGACGGCGGTGTCCGGCGGGATGGCCCGGCGCCAGCAGGAGAAGGCGCAGGAGCAGTACCAGGCCGAGCAGTACCAGGCGGCCCAGCAGCAGGAGGCGATGCAGCAGGCGGCGGCGCAGGCCGCGGCCGCGCAGGCGCCCGCGGCGCAGGCGGCGGCGCCGGCGGGAGCCGCCGCCCCGGGGGTCGACCTCGTGGGCGAGCTGCAGAAGCTCGCGACCCTGCAGCAGCAGGGCCTCATCACCCCCGAGGAGTTCGCGGCCGCCAAGGCCAAGCTCCTCGGCTGAGCCCGTAACAACCCTGGTTCGAGTCCCGAGTTGCCCGACTTCCATGGAAGTCGGGCAACCCGGATTCAGGCGGTGATCACTCGCGGGCGAGCGCCGCGAGGGCCTCGAGCTCGAGATCGAGGTACTGCTCCTCGCTCACGTCGACCGCGACACCGAGCAGCTCCCCGCCCTCGAAGGGGAACGGGTTCGTGTACTCGCTGCTCACGGCATCCGCACTGTCGTAGCCGACGCAGAGCCCGTCGCCGCAGAGCGTGAACTTGCCGACCTGCGCGCGCATCGGCCCCTCGGCGACGACCTGGTCGTCGACGTACAGCCGGCAGGTGCCGATCGACTCGCCGTGCTCGCCCGCCGACTCGCGCACGAACTCCATACCGAGCGCGTGGTCGCCGGGCGTCAGCGCCTCCGAGACGAAGTGCTGCTCCGGCGGGATGCCGAGGAAGTTGTACACGTAGTGCAGCCGCCCGTCCTTCAGGAACAGCGAGTGCCCGCCGAAGCGCGAGCCGTGCGCGAAGATCACGCCCTTCGTGCCCGCCTCGATCCGCACGTCGGCGATGATCTTGAACGAGCGCCCGCGCACGTTGACCGCGACGCTCTCGGGCACGGCGCCCGTGTCGGGGTAGTAGACGTACCGGGTGCGCGGCGGCTCCGCCTGCGGCCGTTCGATCGTCAGCTGGTCGCGGGCCGAGCGGTCGTCGAGTGGCAGCACGTGGTTCTTCTCCGCCTCGGCGAACCACGCGTCGACGAGCTCCTGCAGCTTCTCGGGATGCTCCGCCGCGAGGTCGCGCGACTCGGAGCGGTCGGCGTCGACGTGGTACAGCTCCCAGCGGTCCTCGTCGAAGCGGCCGTGCCCGGTGAGCGGGGCGTGGATGGCGGCCGCCTTCCAGCCGTCCTTCCAGATGCCGCGGGTGCCGAGCATCGCGTAGTACTGCACCTGCTTCTCGGTCGGCCCGTCGGGCGCGGCGTCGAAGCTGTACTTCATCGAGACGCCGTCGAGCGGGCGCTGCTCGACCCCGCGGAAGACCGTCGGGAACTCGATGCCGATGACGTCGAGGATCGTCGCGACGATGTCGGTGGAGTGGTGGTACTGGTGGCGCACCTCGCCCTTCGCCCGGATGCCGGCGGGCCAGTGCACGATCATCGGGTCGCACGTGCCGCCCGAGAACTGCGAGTACCGCTTGAACATCTGGAACGGGGTCGAGAACGCCGCCGCCCAGCCGGTGGGGTAGTGGTTGTAGGTCTCCGGGCCGCCGAGCACGTCGATCTTCGCGAGGTTCTCGGCGAGGTCGTCGGGGAAGCCGTTGAAGAACTTGTTCTCGTTCACCGAGCCGTCGGGCGAGCCCTCGCCGGACGCCCCGTTGTCGGCGCAGTAGAAGATGAGCGTGTTGTCGAGCTGACCGGATGCCTCGAGGTAGTCGACCACGCGGCCGATCTGCGCGTCGGTGTACTCGCTGAAGCCCGCGAACACCTCGGCCATGCGGCTGAACAGGCGCTGCTCGTCGGCCGAGAGCTCGGCCCACGGCTTCACCCAGTCGGCCGGGTTGGCCTGATCCTCCGGCATGGGGTTGAAGGGGGTGAGCTCGGTGCCCTCGGGCAGGATGCCGCGCTCGACCATCCGCTCCAGCACCCAGGTGCGGTAGGCGTCGTAGCCGTCGTCGAAGGCGCCGCGGTACTTCTCGATGTACTCCTCGGGCGCGTGGTGCGGGGCGTGGTTCGCGCCGGGGCAGAACCAGGTGTACCAGGGCTTCGAGGGGTTCGAGGACTTCTGGTCGCGGATCATCCGGATGGTCTGATCGGCGAGGTCCTTCGACAGGTGGTAGCCCTCCTCCGGCGTGTACGGGGGCTCGATGAAGCGGTTGTCCTCGACGAGGTCGGGGTACCAGTTGTTCGTCTCGCCGCCGAGGAAGCCGTAGAAGCGGTCGAAGCCCATCGCGAGGGGCCACTGCGCCTTGCTGCCGCCGGCCGAGACGTCCTCCTCGGGCACGTTGTGGTTCTTCCCCACCCAGAACGTCGAGTAGCCGTTCTGCTGCAGCACCTGGCCGACCGTGGCGCACTCCTCCGGGATGTGGCCGGAGAGGCCGGGGAAGCCGTTCGTGCCCTCCATGATGTTGCCCATGCCGTTCACGTGGTGGTTGCGGCCGGTGAGGAACGTCGAGCGCGTCGGCGAGCAGAGTGCCGTCGTGTGCCACTGGGTGTAGGTCAGCCCGTTCGCGGCGAGCCGGTCGAGCGTGGGCATGTTGATGCGCCCGCCGTACGGCGACCACGAGGCCATGCCGGTGTCGTCGTAGAGGATGACGAGCACGTTCGGGGCGCCCTCCGGCGCCTTGGGCTGCTCGTACGGCGCCCAGTCGGGGACCGCGTCGCGCACGTCGAGCGCGATCTTCCCCGAGAACGTCGGCTTGCCTGTGGATTCGTTCGCCATGGATCCCCCCGGATGCCAGACGGTCGCGCGGGCGACCGCGATCGAGGCGGCGACGTCGCCGCAGTCCCCACGCTAGTGACGGAACGCCCGCCTGGGAAGAGCCTCCGACCGCAGCGCAACCCCATGGTGCCCGGCTCCCCCGCGCACCTAGACTGCGGACCATGGGCGTCACCCTGAGGGGCCTTTCGACCGTCGTCCCGGCGACGGTCCTCGTGCAGCCCGAGGTCCGCGACGTGTTCGCCGCGCAACCCGGTCTGAACCGGCTCGGCCAGCGCATCGTCACCACGAGCTTCGACGTGTCGGGCATCGAGACCCGGCACACCGTGCTCGCCGAGCTCACCCGCTCCGCGCGCTCCGACGAACCGGAGTTCTACGATGCGGCGAGCGGCGAGCTGCTGCTCCCGGGCACGAAGGCGCGGAACGAGCTGTACATCGAGCACGCCACCAGGCTCTACCTGGAGGCGGGCGCCGCGGCGATCGCGGCGACGCCCGGGCTCGAGGCGGCCGACGTCACCCACGTCATCACGGTGAGCTGCACCGGCTTCTACGCGCCCGGTCCCGACTACGTGCTCGCCCGCGATCTCGGCCTCGACGCCGGGGTGCAGCGCTACCACCTCGGCTTCATGGGCTGCTACGCCGCCATCCCCGCGCTGCGCCTCGCCGCCCAGCTCTGCGCGGCCGATCCGGCGGCCGTGGTGCTCGTCGTCTCGGTCGAGCTCTGCACGCTGCACCTCCGCGCCTCGAACGACCCCGACACGATCGTCGCCTCCTCGCTCTTCGCCGACGGCGCGGGCGCCGCGATCGTGAGCACCCGCGACCCCGAGCCCGGTGAGGCGGCCTACCGGCTCGACGGCTTCGCCACCCGGATCACCCCGGTCGGCGAGGGCGACATGGCCTGGAAGATCGGCGACCACGGCTTCGAGATGGTGCTCTCGACCGCCGTGCCCGCGATCATCGACGCGCACATCACGGGGGCGCTCGAACCGCTCTTCGCGCAGGAGGACGGGCTCGCGGCCGCGCTCGCCGCGGATGCCTCGAGCGAGGCCGTGGAGCACTGGGCCATCCATCCCGGCGGGCGCAGCATCCTCGACAAGGTGGAGGCCAGGCTCGCGCTGAGCGAGGCGCAGCTCGCGCCCGCCCGGGGCATCCTCCGCGAGTACGGCAACATGTCGAGCGCGACGGTGCTGTTCGTGCTGCGCCGCATCCTCGACGGGGCGGCGGCCGCGCGTCCGGGCGCTGAGGGTGAGGCGACCGCCCGGCCGGCGATGCCGGGCGAGCGCGTCGCGGCGATGGCCTTCGGCCCCGGCCTCACCGTGGAGTCCGCACTGCTCACCGTGGCCGGCTGAGCGGAGCGGGCATGGGCTGGTGGCGCGAGCTCGGCGAGCGGGACGCCGACGCCGTCGAGCTGATGGACGACCCCGACTGCGACGGCGACGCCCTCGCCCGCACCTATGTCCGCTTCACGCCGGTGAATCGAGCGGTGTCGGGCCCGCGCGACCGCTACGTGCGGTGGATCCGGCCGCGACTGTCGCCGGTGTTCGAGACGCGGCTGCTCGACGTCGGCACGGGGGCGGCCGACCTGCCGCTGCTCTGGCTGCGCTGGGCGGAGGCCGACGGACTGCGCCTCAGCGTCACGGCGATCGATCCCGACCGACGGGCGCTCGCGTTCGCCGAGGCCGCCGGCGCCGGAACGCCGGGGCTCACCCTGCTCGATGCGACCACGGCCGAGCTCGCGGCCGCCGACGAGCACTTCGACCTGGTCTGCTCCAACCATGTGCTGCACCACCTCGACGGGCGCGCGTTCGGCGCGCTCCTCGCCGACTCGGAGCGGCTCGCGGAGCTCGGCGGCACCGTCGTGCACGCCGACCTCGAGCGCAGCCGCTCCGCCTACGCGGCGTTCGCCATGGGCACGCTGCCGTTCGAGCCGAACCTGCTGCGGGGCTCGTTCATCCGCGCCGACGGGCTGACCTCGATCCGGCGCAGCCACACCGCCGCCGAGCTCGAGGCGATCCTGCCGGCGGGCTGGCGGGTGCGGCGCGCGTTCCCCGCTCGGCTGGAGCTCGTCTGGCAGGCGGATGCCGCGGGGCGCTCGCGTGTCTGATGCGGCCGTCACCCGGTGCGACGTCGTGATCGTGGGCGGCGGACCGGTCGGGCTGCTGCTCGCGGTGCTGCTCGCGCAGCGCGGGCTCGAGCCGGTCGTGCTCGAGCAGCGCACCCGCATCGCGACCCGGCCGAAGGCGGTCGGCGTGCACGCGCCCGGTTGGCGGGTGCTCGGGGCCGCCGGGGTCGCGAACGCGCTCGCCGCGGAGGCCGTCGCGATCACCGGCGGCGAGGTCGAGTGCGACGGACGCGTCCTCGGGCGGATGCGCTTCCCCGGCGACGCCGCGGTGCGCTCCGTGCCGCAGCACCGCGTCGAGGCGGCGCTCGAGGCGCGGCTCGCCGAGCTGCGTCCGGGGGCGCTGCGCCGCGGGGTCGAGGCGGTCGGAATCGAACCGGCCTCCGGCGCGCGCGCGGCGCGGGCCGGGGTCTGGGCGCGGCTGGCCGACGGCTCGGTGGTCGAGGCGGACCACGCCGTGCTCGCGGACGGGGTGCGCAGCCGGCTCCGCGCCGAACTCGGCATCGCCTGGCGGCTGCGCCGCGGGAGCGCCCGCTACGCGATGGCGGACGTCACGGGGCCCGAGGCGGGCGGCGCGACCGCGGGAACCGCCGCGGACGCCCGGCTCTGCTTCGAGCGCGGCGGCGTCGTCGAGGCGCTGCCGATCCCGGGCGGCCTCCGCTGGGTGGTGCACCTGGGGCGGGCAGGGCGGCGGCGTCCCGGTCCCTCGGGGACCTCGGCGTCCGAGTGGCCGGATGCTCCGGCCTTCGCCGCGCTCGTCGCGGACCGCGTGGGCGTGCGCCTCCCGGGCGCGCTCGAGCCCAGCGGGTTCGTCGCCCGGCAACGGCTCGCCGCGCGCTTCGCGATCGGACGCATCGCGCTCGCCGGCGACGCCGCGCACGAGATCAGCCCCATCGGAGGGCAGGGCATGAGCCTCGGCTTCCGCGATGCCGAGGAGCTCGCCGAGGTGCTGGCCGCGCTGTCGCCGAGCGGCGGGGCGGCGGGCGCGCGCGTCGACGCGCCGTTCGCCGGCTACGAGCGCAGCAGGCGCCGGGCGGCGTCGCGGGCGATCCGCCGGGCGGCGTTCAACATGGCCATGGGCGGTCCGGCAGGAGGCATCCGTCTCGCCCTCCGGAACCTGGCCGTGCGCCTGCTCGCGCTGCCGCCCGCGCGCACCGCGCTCGCCCGCGTCTTCACGATGCGCGGGCTGTGAGGCTGCGGAGGCCCGGGCTCAGACCCGGCTGAGCAGGAAGACCGGGATCTGGCGCTCGGTCTTCGTCTGGTAGTTCGCGTAGTCGGGCCACGCCTCGGTCGCGCGGGCCCACCACTCCTCGCGCTCGGCGCCCTCGAGCTCGCGGGCGAGGTAGTCGTGCTTCTCGTCGCCGTCCTGCAGCTCGACCTCGGGGTGCGCGAGGAGGTTCCAGTACCACTGCGGGTGCTCCGGCGCCCCGCCGCGGGAGGCGACCACGGCGTACTCGCCGTCGTGCTCGACGCGCATGAGGGCCGTCTTGCGGAGCTTTCCGGACTTCGCGCCCAGCGTCGTGAGGACGATGATCGGTCGGCCGCGCAGCTCGTTCGCCTCGGCGCCCGCGGATGCCTCGAAGGCCTCCGCCTGCTTGCGCGCCCACTCGGAGGTGCTCGGTGCGTACTCGCCGTGCAAAGGCATGGATGTCCCCTTCGTCGAACTTCTGCGTCTGCAGCTTCAACCGTACGACGGGCGGATCTCTTCCCGGCGGCGCAGCTCGTGCGCCCGGCCGGTCAGCCGATGTCGGCCGCACCCGGCAGAATGCTCTGGTGACCGGCATGAAGACGTTCTGGCAGGCCCTGCCCACCGAGGGGCGTTGGCTGCTGTCCACCGTCGCCATCCAGACGCTCGGTCGCGGCATGACCCTGCCGTTCACGATCATCTACCTGCACGAGGTGCGCGGCTTCGACCTCGGGCTCTCGGGCGCGCTGATGAGCCTCATCGCGGTCACCGGGCTGCTGGTGACCGGCCCCGGCGGCACGCTCATCGACCGCTACGGCGCCCGGCGGGTGCTGCTCGTCGGGCTCGTCGCCATGATCGCCG
Source organism: Agromyces mediolanus (assembly GCF_044917495.1). Lineage (GTDB taxonomy): Bacteria > Actinomycetota > Actinomycetes > Actinomycetales > Microbacteriaceae > Agromyces > Agromyces mediolanus_B. The sequence goes on from NZ_JAVSSI010000004.1 coordinate 301,962, forward strand.
GCTGCACGCTGCTCGCCTTCGCGACGCATCCGGCCGTCGCCGCGGTCGCGCTCGTCCTCATCGGCGTGAACTTCGGCGTGTCCTGGCCGGGCTTCAACTCGCTCATCGCCGCCGTCGTCGACGGCGAGGTGCGGCAGCAGTACTTCGGCGTGAACTTCGCGCTCGTGAACCTCGGCATCGGGGTCGGCGGCATCATCGGCGGGTTCTTCGTCGACGTGCACAATCCGAGCACCTTCACGACGATCTTCCTCGTCGACGCCGCGTCGAGCCTCATCCCGATGGCGCTGCTGCTGGGCCCGCTGCGCCGCGTGCGCACGCAGGGCGACCCCGAGGAGGGCGAGGCGCCGGTGGCCGGGTACCGCGCCATCCTGCGTCAGCCGGCCGTGCTCTGGCTCACGCTCCTCACCTTCATCTCGGTGTTCATCGGCTACGGCCAGATGGAGGCCGGGTTCCCGGCGTTCGCCCGGCAGGTCTCCGAGGTGTCGACCCAGGTCGTCGGGCTCTCCTTCGCGGTCAACACCGCCGTCATCGTGCTCCTGCAGTTCACGGTGCTGCGGCTCATCAGCGGGCGCCGGCGCACCAGGGTCATGCAGGTGATGGCGCTCATCTGGGCGGTGTCGTGGCTGCTGCTCGGCGCGACGGGCTTCCTGCCCGACTCCCTCGCGGCGGCGATCGGGGTGCTCGCCTACATGGGCGTCTTCGCCTTCGGCGAGACCATGCTGCAGCCGACGGTGCCCGCGATCTACAACGATCTCGCGAGCGACCGCAACCGCGGCCGGTACAACGCGATCAACTCGGCGGCGTTCCAGGGCGGCGCGATCACCGGCCCCATCGCGGCGGGCCTGCTGCTCGGCGCGGGCCTGTCCGGGTGGTTCATCGCGGCGATGGTCGCCGGCTGCATCGCCATCTGCGGGCTCGCGATCGCGCTCGAGCGGCGGGTGCCGCCGGGCGCGAACGGGGTCGCCGCCGAGTCGGGGGCCGATGCGCCCGGCCCGGCCGAGGCCGCGGGAGCCTAGCGCCGCTCAGCGGCTGCGCGGCAGCGGTGGCACGAGCGTGCGGATGGCCCAGCCGAAGAGCAGGAAGAGCACGCCCGCGCCGCCGGCGAAGAGCGCCATGCCGAACGAGATCACCGAGGTGAAGAGCGAGGCGCGCAGGAACGAGGCGTTCATGACGACCGGCCGAAGCGGATCGTCCTGGTCGAGCTCGGCGTAGGTCTTGCCGTCGGCCATCTCGCGCGCGTGCATGTCGATGACGCCGGCCTGCACGAAGGCGTCGATCGGCCCGTCGACGACCTTCCCGGCGAGGATCGGCGCGTCGTCGGGGATGACGATGTTCTCCGCGCGGAGCTGGGACGAGACTCCCACCCACGCCACGACGGCCACGACGATCAGCAGGATGCCGCCGATGATGCCCGCGAGCCCTGTCAGCCGTACCACGTTCACCTGCGTGCGGTTCAGCACCGCCCCGCCGGCCTCGAATTCTTCGGTCATGCGCTCTTCCCCCCTGGAACGCGGCCGCTCGCGGGGTCGTCCGGAGCGCGTCCGATGGGCCCACCGTAGCGGAGGGTCCGCGCTCGCGTCGAGGCATCCGCCCGCGCCACTTCGATGGCGTTGCGCCCGCTGAAGTGGCGCGTGGCGACCGAAGTGGCGCGGACGGGAGGGGATGGATGCCGGGGCCGGGCTACTCGTCGAGCAGCTCGGCCTCGACCACGTCGTCGCCGCCGGCGGACCCGGCGCCGGGCGCCGAACCGCCGGCGCCCGCCGACGCGTCGGGCACCTCCGCCCGCGACACCGTCAGCGCCTCCCCGTCGGCGGCGAGGCCCACCACGACGGTGTCGCCGTCGCGGATCGAGCCGTCGAGCAGCGCCCGGGCGAGCCGGTCGTCGATCTCGCGCTGCATGAGCCGCCGCAGCGGTCGCGCTCCGTACAGCGGGTCGTAGCCGCGCTCGGCGAGCCAGGCGCGGGCGTCGGGGGTGACGCCGAGCTCGAGCCGCCGCTCGTGCAACCGGGCCGTGAGCCGGTCGATGTAGAGGCTCACGATCTCGCCGAGGTCCTGCTGGCTGAGCGCCGAGAACACGACGATGTCGTCGAGCCGGTTCACGAACTCGGGCTTGAACGACTGCCGCACGGTCTGCAGCACCGCCTGCTCCTTCTCCTCCCAGGTGAGCGAGGGGTCGACGAGGTAGTGCGAGCCCAGGTTCGAGGTGAGGATCAGGATGGTGTTGCGGAAGTCGACCGTGCGCCCCTGGCCGTCGGTCAGCCGCCCGTCGTCGAGCACCTGCAGCAGCACGTCGAACACCTCGGGGTGCGCCTTCTCGACCTCGTCGAAGAGGATCACCGAGTACGGCCGACGCCGCACGGCCTCCGTCAGCTGCCCGCCCTGGTCGTAACCGACGTACCCGGGCGGGGCGCCGACGAGCCGCGACACGGAGTGCTTCTCGCCGTACTCCGACATGTCGATGCGCACCATGGCGTGCTCGTCGTCGAAGAGGAACTCGGCGAGCGCCTTGGCCAGCTCGGTCTTGCCGACACCGGTCGGCCCGAGGAAGAGGAACGAGCCGGTCGGCCGGTTGGGGTCGTTGATGCCCGCGCGCGAGCGGCGCACGGCGTCGGCGACCGCGGTCACGGCCGGCTTCTGCCCGATGAGGCGCTTGCCGAGCTCGCGCTCGAGGTGCAGCAGCTTCTCGGTCTCGCCCTGCATGAGGCGGCCGACGGGGATGCCGGTCCAGGCGGCGATCACGGCGGCGATGTCCTCGTCGGTGACCTGCTCGTTGACCATGCGGCCCTCGCTGGCGTCGGCCGTGGCATCCGCCCGCTCGGCCTCGACGAGGTCGCGCTCGAGGCGCTTGATGGTCTCGTACTCGAGCTTCGAGGCGCGCGCGTAGTCGGCCTCGCGCATGGCGCGGTCGCGCTCGGTGACGGCCTCGTCGAGCTGCTTCTTCAGCTCGCCGACGCGGTTGAGGCCCTGGCGCTCGCGGGCCCAGCGGGCCTCGAGGGCGGCGAGCTCGCGCTCCTGCTCGACGAGGGTCTCGCGGAGCTTCGCGAGGCGCTCCTTGGAGGCGTCGTCCTTCTCTTTCTTGAGGGCGAGCTCCTCGAGCTTCATGCGGTCGACCTGGCGCTTCAGCTGGTCGATCTCGATGGGGCTCGAGTCGATCTCCATCTTGAGGCGGCTCATGGCCTCGTCGATGAGGTCGATCGCCTTGTCGGGCAGCTGCCGCGAGGTGATGTAGCGGTTCGACAGCGAGGCCGCCGCGACGAGCGCAGCGTCGGAGATGGTGACGCCGTGGTGCGCCTCGTAGCGTCCCTTGAGCCCGCGGAGGATGGCGATGGTGTCCTCGACGGACGGCTCGCCGACGTAGACCTGCTGGAAGCGCCGCTCGAGCGCGGCATCCTTCTCGATGTACTCGCGGTACTCGTCGAGGGTGGTCGCGCCGATGAGGTGCAGCTCGCCGCGGGCGAGCATGGGCTTCAGCATGTTGGATGCCGCGACGGAGCCCTCCCCGCCGCCGGCGCCCATCAGCAGGTGCAGCTCGTCGACGAAGGTGATGATGCCGCCCTCGGCCTCGTTGATCTCCTTGAGCACGGCCTTCAGCCGCTCCTCGAACTGGCCGCGGTACATCGCGCCGGCGACGAGCGCGGAGATGTCGAGCGACACGAGCTGCTTGTCCTTCAGCGACTCGGCCACGTCGCCCGCGACGATGCGCTGGGCGAGCCCCTCGACCACGGCGGTCTTGCCGACGCCGGGCTCGCCGATGAGCACGGGGTTGTTCTTCGTGCGCCGCGTGAGCACCTGGCTCACCCGCCGGATCTCGGCGTCCCGGCCGATGACCGGGTCGAGCTTGCCGGCCTTCGCGAGGTCGGTCAGGTTCACGCCGTACTGTTCGAGCGCCGACTTCTGCTCCTCTTGCGAGCTCGGCGCGCCCTGCATGTTCGCCACTCAGTCGATCCTTTCTGGGAACTCGGTCCCGTCGTCCTAAAGTTGAGTCTACTGAACTCAACTTTGGGGTTCGGTTCGATATTCCTGGATGCCTCGGCGGAATCCCCCTGCCGCTCACGGTAGACCCGATGCCCCGGGGCCGCCAGGGTGCGAGCCGCATCCCCGACGTCGCCCGCGCCGGGTCGGGACGCCTTCCGCGCCGCGTCCGGAGCGCAGGCCGCGCGAGTCTCCCCGCGACGGATCCATCGCGAACGGGCCGGCTCGATGACGGATCCGGTGCAGATCGCCTCGGCGAACGCGCGAGCGCCCCTACCATCGGCTCCATGACTGCGCTGTCGCGCCGCTCGCGGATCGGCTACTCCCTCGGCGGCATCGCCTCCGGCACCTACGGCACCGTGCCCGGGCTCATCCTCATGCCGTTCCTCACCGACCTCCTCGGCGTCGAGGCCGCGGTCGCCGGCATGATCGTGTTCGCGCCGAAGGCGTGGGACTTCTTCCTCAACCCGATCGCCGGCCGGATCAGCGACCGCTCGAGGCATCCGCACGACCGTCGGCGCCCCTTCGTGCTGCGCGCCGGCATCCTGCTCGCGCTCGCCTTCGCCGCGATGTTCTTCGGGCCGACCGCACCGCCGCTCGCCGGCGCGCTCTGGGTGCTCGCCCTGTTCCTCGCCTCGGCGACCGTGTACGCCTTCTTCCAGGTGCCCTACCTCGCGATGTCCGCCGAGATCACCGACGACTACGCCGAACGCACCAGGCTCATCGCCTGGCGGGTCGTGGTGTTCAGCCTCGCCATCCTCGTATCGGGGGCCGCGGCGCCCGCGCTCGTCGAACTGGCCGGCGGGGTCGCCGGGTACCGCATCATGGCGGGCGCGATGGCGGTGCTCATCCTCGTCGGCACGATCGGCGTGTGGTGGGGGACCCGTCGCGCGCCGCTCACCCGCGACGAGGTGGCGAGCGGCCGGCTGTTCGGGCAGCTCGCCGAGGTGCTGCGCGACCGCGACGCCCGCGCCCTCATCGTCGCGTACGTGCTGCAGGCGATCGCGATCGGCATGGTGCTCGGCGGGGTCGTCTACGTCGCGCGGCACGTCGTGCACGACCCGAGCGTCGCCACGCTCGCCTTCGTCTGCTTCGTCGGGCCCGCGATCGTGCTCACCCCGGTGTGGTCGTGGCTCGGCCGGGCGATCGGCAAGCAGCGCGGCTTCGCGGCGGCGAGCGGCGTGCTCACCGTCGGGCTGCTCGGCCTCCTCGGCGCGCGCTCCGGCGACGTGACCGTGCTGCTCGTGGCCGCGGGCGTCGTGGGCGTCGGCTACGCCGGCACGCAGCTCTTCCCGCTCGCGATGCTGCCCGATCTCGCCGCCGAGGACGCGAAGCGCAGCGGGATGAACCGCATCGGCATGATCTCCGGCGTCTGGTCGGGCTTCGAGCTGCTCGGCTACGCGCTCGGCCCCGCCATCCTGGGCCTCGTGCTCAGCCTCGGCGGGTACCGCGCCTCGGCGGGCGATGCCGTCGCGCAGTCGGGCGAAGCGCAGTGGGCGATCGTGCTCGGAGTGTCCGCGGTCCCCGCGCTGCTCTGCGCCGCGAGCTTCCTGCCGCTGTCGCGGTACCGCCTGGACGCGAGGCTGCGCCGAGCGGCGGATGCCGGGGGTGCCAGTGCCGGGGGTGCCGGTGCCGGGGATGCTGGGGGCGCCGGGGGTGCCGGTACTTCCCGCCCGGCGGAGGAGAATCGCGCCGCCGGAGGTTGATCCGCCCCGCGGAGGCCTCCGTGCGTGCGATTCTCCTCCCGCGGGGTGTGGGTGTGGGTGCGGGTGCGGGGTGCGGGGTGCGGGGTGCGGGGCGAGCCGCGGGGCTCCTACCAGCGCACGGGCACGCGGGCGGATGAGCGCCCCGCGGCGTCGAGCAGATGCCCGTTGCGCTTCACCTCGCGTAGCACGGTCCACCGGTCGGCGACCTCGACCTCGGCGCCCCAGGCGTGCTCGATCCGCTGCAGTTCGGTGAGCGAGCGCGCCCGCACGCAGACGAACAGGGGCGCGGGGCCGACGAGGATGCCGACGCGGTGCGCCTCCGGGAGCTGCACCGCCCGTGCCGCCGCGGCCTCGGCATCGGCGGCGCGCCCCCAGAGCACCGCCCCGCGCCGGTAGCCCGCGGCGGGCATCGCGAGGTCGCAGCCGAGCCGCAGCACCCCCGCGGCCACCGCGCGTTCGACGGTGCGGCGGGCGGTCGCCTCCGAGACGCCGAGCGCCGTGCCGAGGGCGGCGGCGGGCATCCGGGGATCCTGCTCGAGCGCCTCGGCGAGCTCGGCGACGACCTCGGGGCGGGGTGCCCGCACCTCGCCCGTCTGCGGGGCTGCACCGAGCAGTCGCTGCTGCCCCCGCGAGAGCACCCGGAGGCGCCAGTTCGAGTCCTCCGCCGGGATCGCGGCGGCGATGTCGACGCGGCGGATCCGCGCGCCCGTCTCGTCGAGGGTGCGCACGCGCTCGCCGAGGGCCGCGAGCCCCGCGGCTCCGGCGACGAGGAGCAGCCAGCCGGCCGAGCTCTCGTCGACGCTCAGCACCCAGCTGAGCCGGGCGAGCTCGTCGATTCGCTCGGGCGTCGTCGAGCGATCGAGCAGCACGACGGCGACGTCGGTGGTCGACGACCAGCGTTCGGGCGTCGGCCAGGCGGTGAGCCAGGCGAGCGACTCGTCGCGCAGGGCCTGCCAGTGCCGCGCGACGGTGGCCGGGTCGGCGCCGACGGCGGCGGCCACCCGGGTCCACGGCGCCCGGGCGTCGATCTGCAGCGCGTGCACGATCGCGAGGTCGAGTTCGTCGAAGGCATCCATCTGACGGATCGTACGCAGTTCTACGATCTGAGTGAAGGATCCTGTTCAGAGAATCGATGGAAGAGGCGCTCTGCCTAGTGTCGGACGCATGACCATGAGCGAGGCGTCGATGATGGCGACCATCGAGGACCTCGTCGCCCTGGCCCCGCGCGCGACCGGCTCGCCCGGCGGAGCCGCCGCGGCGCACTACGTCGAACGGCGCTTCGCCGACGCGGGCCTGCAGACCGAGGTGCTCGAAGTGCCGTCGTACGCCTGGCGGGCCGAGGCGTGCGAGCTGCGCGTGGGCGACGCCGGGTTCGACTGCGCGCCGATCCTGCACTCCGGCCTCGCCGGGCACGAGTGGACCGGCGAGGCTCGGCACCGGCTCGATGCGCGCGTCGTCGACATCGGCTCTGACCGGGTGCGCCGCCACGACGTGCGCGGCGCGATCGTGCTCTTCGACCTCAGCTTCGACATGACCGTGGCGCACTCGCTGCCGCTCACGCTCTTCCTGCACGACCCGGGTCGCCGCGTGCTGCGGCGGGACGTGCTCGGCAGCCGGAACCCGTACGTCACCTCGCTCGCCCGGACGATGCGCGATGCGGCCGAGGCCGGCGCGGTCGGCGTCATCGGCGTGCTGCGCGACTACCCCGACTCGAGGAACTACCACAACGAGTACTACCGGCGGACGCTGTTCCCGCTGCCCGGCGTGTGGCTGACGCGAGCCGAGGGCGCGCGTCTCCGCGCGGCGCTCGCGGGCGGGAGCCGCGCCCGGCTGACCCTCGACGTCGACCGCCGCGAGGTCGTCTCCCGCACCGTGATCGGGGTGCTGCCGGGGCGCTCGCGGGATGCCGTGATGATCCAGTCGCACCACGACTCGATCGGTCCGGGCGCGGTGGAGGACGCCTCCGGCACCGCCGAGGTGATCGCGCTCGCCGAGCACTACGGCGCCGCCGCGCGTGCCGGCGCCGAGCGTGAGAAGACGCTCCTCTTCGTCACCTTCGACACCCACTTCACCGGGTACCAGGCGCACCGCGCCTTCGCGCGACGGCACGTGCTGTCGCGGGATGCGCCGTGGCGGATCGTGCTGAACGCCACGATCGAGCACATCGGGCTGCGCGCCGTCGAGGGGGCCGACGGCGGCTTCGCCTCCACGGGCGAGACCGAGCCGCGCGGCATCTTCGTGAACGTGAACCCCGCGTTCACCTGGCGCATCGCGCGCGCCGTGCGCCGGCACGGCTTGCACGGCACGAGTCTGCTGGGCGCGGGCGCGCTCGAGTTCTTCGCGGGAGGCATCCCCACCGACGCCTCCTTCACCTTCGTCTCCGGCGTGCCCACGGTGAGCCTCATCTCCGGGCCGCTGTACCTCTACGACGACGCCGACACCGTCGACCGCATCGACCGGGCGCAGCTCGTCCCCGTCGCGCGCTTCTTCGCCGACGTCGTCGACGATGCGGAGCGGCACGACGGACGACGGCTCGGCACGATGCCCGCGGCGCTCCGCCGCCTCCTGCCGAGGGGGCGCTGGTGACGGCATCCGGATGGCGCGTCGTCGCCTTCCCGGCGCGAGGCGTCGACGGGGCGGTGCAGGAGCAGACCGGGCTGCTGCGGCTCCCGGTGACCCGACCGCCCGCGGGCGGCCACCCCGTGGTCGTCTACGGCCACATGACGACGGGCGGCTCGCCGCGCTCGGCGCCGAGCGCGGGCGATCCCGCGCATCCGGAGTGGCGGCGGATGTCGCAGGGCGACGCGCTCTGCGAGGCCCTCCTCGCCCGGGGGATCGCGGTGCTGCGGCCCGATTACGAGGGCATCGGCGGCCCGGGCGTGCACCCGTACCTGATCGGCGCCTCGCTCGCCGAGTCGATGACCGCGATGGTGCGGGCGCGGGCCGGATTCGGCGTGCCGCTCGGGGACGAGTGGGTGGCGGCCGGCCACTCGGAGGGCGCGGTCGCGGCGCTGCACGCCTCGGTCGCCGCCGAACCCGACGAGCGTTCGCGGCTGCGCGGCACGGCGGCGTTCGCGCCGGTGACCCGGATGGACCGGAGCATCGCCGCCGCGGTGCGGCTCGGTGTGCGCTTCCCCGGCTCGGGCGTCGTCTCCGCGCTCGTCGCGCTCATGCTGCGGGGCGCGGCGACGGGCGACGAGCGGATGCGCGAGCTCCTCGCGAGCGACGGTCTGAGCCCGGCGGCCCGGGCCAGGTGGGCCGAGCTCGACGAGCGCTGCCTCACGGAGCTCGCCGCCGCGGACTCCTGGGGCGCGATCGCGCCCGGGCGGATCGCCGGTGCCCGCGGTGCGGAACTCTTCGAGCGGCTGTTCGCCTCGTTCCGCGCGAACGAGGTCGCTGAGCTGCGCGGCTTCCGGGCGCCCGTCCGCATCGACGCCGCCCGCTTCGACGAGGTCGCACCGGCGCCGCTCTCGGCCGCGCTGCTGCGCAGCTACCGCCGTGCGGGCGTGGAGCTCACGAGCCGCTGGTGGCCGACGCACCACTCCGGCACGATGCATCCGCAGCACGCGCCGTCGCTCGCTGCGGACTGGATCGCGGCGCGGTTCGACGGGGCGACGGAGTCCGCCGCACCGTCGGGGGAGCGACGCGGCGGACTCCGCCGGGTCAGAGCACGGCGCGCGTCTTCTTGGTGACGGGCCCGAACTTGTAGGTCGCGCAGTAGCCGCTGGGCGTCGGGCCGCGCTGCACCAGCACCCGCCACACGGTGCCCTTGCCGGCCTTTGCCCGGATCTTCGGGTAGCGCTCGGGGTTCGTCAGCGTGGCCCGCGTGGTCCACCCGCTGCTCGTTTTCTGCTGCAGCAGGACCCGGTCGCTCGGCTGGATCTGGGTGAGGTGCGCCACGATGGGGCCGGGCACCAGGTCCCAGGCGAACAGCCCCGCGGGGGTCTTGCCGACGAGGGCCGCAGCGCAGCCCGCGGGGGCGGCCTGCGCGGGAGTCGCGGGTGCGACGGCGGCCGTCACGCCGCCGGTCAGGAGCGCGAGGGTCGCGAGGATGGCTGCGGTCTTCCGCTTCATGGTGCCGTTCTGCTTCCTGCCGAGGTCGAGCGTGCGTCGGGTGACCAATTCGCTCTCATGAATGACCGCCAATGCTGTGCGACTGCGCACTCCGAGGAATCCACGAGAGGATCGGGATGCCAATCCTTGCACGTCCCGCGGGCGATCACCAGGGGGCATCCGGCCGGCGTCGAGGCATCCATGCATCGGAATAGACCTAGGGGGGTGGACGTTGCCACCGACGTGGAACGCTTCGGAACCCTCTCCTTCGGTCACTACGGCCCGCTCGGCGGTGGGCGCGAGCTCACCGCCGCCGACTCGATGCTGCAGGCCATCGACCTCGCCCAGGGCATGGACGAGCTCGGCGTCAACGGGGCCTACTTCCGGGTGCACCACTTCGCCCGTCAGCAGGCCGGCCCCATGCCGCTCCTCGCCGCGATCGCGGCGCGCACCGAGCGCATCGAGATGGGCACCGGCGTCATCGACATGCGCTACGAGAACCCGCTCCACCTCGCCGAGGACGCGGCCGCCGTCGACCTCATCTCCGGCGGGCGACTCGCGCTCGGCGTGAGCCGGGGATCACCCGAGTCGGTCGTGCGCGGCTACGAGGCCTTCGGCTACACCGGGTCGCAGGACCCGCGCGGCGCCGACCTGGCCCGCGATCACTTCGCCCGCTTCCTGCAGGCCGTCGAGGGCGAGGGGCTGGCGGAGCGGGATGCCTCGTCGCCGTTCGGCGGCGGCACCGGGCTGCAGCGCATCGAACCACACAGCCCCGGCCTGCGCTCGCGCATCTGGTGGGGCGCCGGCACCCGGGAGACCGCGGAGTGGGCGGGGCGGATGGGCGTGAACCTGATGTCCTCGACGCTCCTCACGGAGGACCGGGGCATCCCCTTCGACGAGCTGCAGGCGGAGCAGATCGATGCATTCCGCGCCGCCTGGCGCGAGGCGGGGCACGCGGGCGAGCCGCGCGTCTCGGTGAGCCGCTCGATCTTCCCGATCACGACCGCAGAGGACGAGCTCTACTTCGGCGGCCGCGACGAGTCCGACGGGGTCGGCTACATCGACGGATTCCGTTCGACGTTCGGCAAGACGTACGCCGACACCCCCGAGCGCCTCGTGGAGCAGCTCCAGCGCGACGCGGCGATCCGATCGGCCGACACGCTCATGCTCACCATCCCGTCGCAGCTCGGCGTCGCGTTCAACCTGCGGCTCGTCGCGGCCTTCGCCGAGCACGTCGCCCCGAGCCTCGGCTGGAAGCCGACGACGGCCTGACGCGCCGGACCGTGCAGCCGCTTCGTGCGGCTGTCGCAGCCCGCTGACCCGCAGATGCCGACGTCATGCGGGGCGGGCGTCGGCATGCTCGGGCGGCCAGACCACCTCGAAGCGCTCGAACACGATCTCGTGCGCCTCCGTCCACGCGATGCCGAGCGCGGCGCCGACGCGCGTCCAGTAGGCCCGGTGCCCCTCGCGCCAGCCCGCGAGCGTGCGGTCGCCCTCGCCCTCGTCGAACGCGAAGCGCGCATCGACGCTGGTGAACGGCCCGACGCGGAGCTCGACCGAGCGGAGCACGACGCGGGCGCGGCCGCTCGAGTCGCACGCGATCCAGTGGCTGCCGACTCGCGGGAGCGGCGCGCCCTCCGCCTCGAACTCGGCGACGAGTCCGGCGGTCGCCCGCTTCGGCCCATCGATGACGAGGCCGAGCAGCTCGTCGGTCAGCTCGGCGTGGTCGCCGAAGCGCTCGATGGTGGGCAGCTCGTCCTCGACCCAGTGCGTCGGGGCGGACGCGAGGTAGTCGGCCCAGAGCGCGTGGGCGGCGTCGGTGTCGATCGGCGCGTTGTCCATGCTCCGAGTCTCGCAGGTGCGACGGTCGCGTCCTCCGCAGTGCGCCCGTCGCTCCGGGGCGCGGCGGCGCCGGACGGGTGCGGCGGCTCACGCCTCGGCGCGCACCTCGAGGACCGTCGTGCGCAGCACCCCGCCCGGCACGGGCAGCTCGTACCGTGCCGGCATCCCAGGCAGCGCGAGGGCGAACCAGAAGACGGCGGCCGGCGAGTCCGCGTCGCGGCGCACCTCGTAGCGACGGCAGTCCGCGGGCCCGAACGGGAGCTCGAGCGTCTCCTCGCGCACCGTGGTGGTGGCCTCGGGGAAGGCGGCGTGCTCCTGCAGCTCGCGCCAGCTCACGCGGCCGCGGTCGAGCTCGCCGTCGATCGAGCCGTCGGCCGCGACCCGCCACTGCTCGAGCGTCGCCCCCTCGGCATCGCAGTCGACGAAGCGGTTGATTCGTTCGAAGCTCGTGCCGGCCGGCTCCTCGACCAGGAGGCGGATGGTCTTGCCGGTGCCGCTCGCCGCGCGGATCTCGGCCGCGGTGAAGGGGGTCGGCAGCAGACCCGGACCGAGCCGGCGGGGGTCGGTGCTCGGGGCATCCTCATCCATGCCGACATTCTCCGGCGTGATCGTCTCCGCGTCATCCTCCGGTCCGATCGGACCCGGCGTCACGGTGCGTCATGTCCGGCGGCTTCCAGGCGAACTCCATGGTTTCTCATACGTTCGTCCGCCACGCTGGGTACCCGACCTCGACCGAACGCCAGCCACGATCAGCCGAAAGAGTCCCAGCCATGCAGAAGCGCACCAAGATCATCACCGTCTCGATCGTGGCCGGAGCACTCGTGCTCGGCGCCACCGCGGCCATCGCGGGACCCATCGTCTACCGGGACCTCATCGCGGCGAAGCCCGACACCGCGCCGACCGTCACCGCCGCGCCCGAGGCGAGCGCGAGCGATGCGGCCGAGCCCGGCGACCTCAGCGGCGCGTGGACCGTCGGCGACGGCTCCTTCGCCGGCTATCGCGTCGACGAGGTGCTGAACGGCACCGACGTCACCGTGACCGGCCGCACCGAGCAGGTCACGGGCGAGCTCACCGTCGCCGGCCTCACGCTCGAGTCGGCGGCGTTCCAGGTCGATGTGGCCTCGATCGCGACCGACTCGGCGAACCGCGACGACTACTTCCGCACCGAGGCCCTCCGCACCGACGAGTTCCCGACGGCGAGCTTCGTGCTCACCGAGCCGATCACCGTCGACGCCGCGCCGACGGTGGGCGAGGTGCAGACCATCCAGGCGACGGGGGAGCTCACGCTCGCCGGTGTCACGAAGCCCGTCACGGTCGAACTGCAGGCGGTGCTGAACGGCGAGACCGGGCAGGTGGCCGGCAGCATCCCGATCACCTTCGCCGACTTCGGCGTGGACGCGCCGAACCTCGGCTTCGTCTCGGTCGAGCCGAGCGGCAGCGTCGAGTTCTCCCTCGAGCTCACCCGCGCCTGAGCGCGGCCGGCTGAGCCCGGTCGGTGGGCTCGCCGGCTCGGGCGCGCCGGCTCGGCGGGGGATTGCCGCCGGCGCTCGACCTCGCGATGATGAGGCGAACCCGGATCCGCCAGGCGTGAGGAGTCGACGATGACGAAGTACCTGATCTCGTTCCCGAGTTCGGCGATGAGCCACCTGAGCGAGGCGGAGCTGCACGCCGCCTCCGAGGACTCGCGCGCCGTCGTGCGGGCGGCGAAGGAGGCGGGCGTCTGGGTCTTCGGCGGTGCGCTCGACGACGGCGCGCCCCCGCTGCTCGTCGCCGCGGACGGGAGCACGAGCGCCGAGACCTACCCCGAGCGGGCGCGGTTCGACGGCGGGTTCGCGCTCTTCGAGCTGCCGGACGACGAGGCGGCCGTCGAGTGGGCGGCGCGGATCGCGGCCGCGTGCCGGTGCCCGCAGGACGTGCGGCCGTTCCACTTCGACCCCGAGAGCTGAGCGCGCGGCGCGCCTGACTCGGACGGCTCGCCGGGGTCGGGCGGCGCACCCGGGCGCTCTGCGCATGCGGCACGGGGCACGTGGCACGCGGCACGCGACGCGGGTCAGCGTGTCGCGCCGTCGCCCTCCTCGGGCGAGCGGTGGAACTCGTGGTCGACCCCGCGGTGGCACTGGCAGCGCACGCGGATAGATTCGCCGGTCTCGGGGACGGTGAAGATCTCGGCGTGCTCGATCGGCCGGGCGGCCGAAGCGGGCGGGGCTGGGCGGCCGGGCGCGCTGGGAACGGCGCGCCCGCTCGGGAGGGCGGGGGAACGGGTCATACCTGAGAGACGGTCGGACTGAACCCGGATGACGCGGATCCCTCAGCTGTGCAGCGGTTTCACAGCTCCGCGGCGACGGATGCCTCGTCGAGCCCGTGCCGTGCGGCGAGCCACGCGTCGACGTGCACGGAGCGGGCGCGTTCGAGTGCGGCATCCGTCCGCTCGAGCACCGGCCGGCTGCGATGCAGGGGGACGTCGAGCGCGACCCAGAGGAACGCGCGCAGCGTGGGGTGGGCGAGCATCAGTTCGACGTCCTGATCGCTGACCGGCACGTCCTTGGCGAGCACGAGCTCCTCCAGGTTCGGGGCGTCGAGGATCGGGGCGAGCGAGCGCAGACCGCGGAGCATTCCGAGCTCCACCCGGAGCAGCCGCTCGTTTCCCGCCAGCGAGGGCAGCTCGGCGAGCTTCGGCTGGGCGTAGAGCTGCAGCACCTCGAGGCCGGTGCAGGAGGCGAGCGCCGAGGCGTCCGTGAGCCCGCGGACGTGCGACACTCGGAGCACCTCGAGCCCGGTGCAGCCCCGTACCGGCTCGAGATCGGCGGCGCTTCCGCCGACGAGCTCCAGCCAGCCGAGCGCCGGGAGCGCGGCGTACGCGCCGGGCCCGGCCTGCACCCCGTCGGCACGGAGGCGCCGGGTCGCCCGGTGGCGTTCGACGAATGCGGCGTCCGCGCGCTCCTTCGAGGCGAGGGTCGGGGTGATCGCACGCCAATCGGTCGGTTCGCCGGGGACGTCGGGCTCGGGCTGCGGCATGGCGCCAGCCTAACCAGCGGGGCCGAGCGCCCGAACCGGCCGAGCCCGCCGCTGAGTGCAGGCGGCCGTCAGCCGGGCCGGCCGTCGACGAGGCGCTGGCGGCGCGCCGGGTCGGTGAACACGCTCAGGTACACCGCTTCGGCGAGGCCCGTCTCCCGGCTCGCGATCGCCTCGAACAGGAAGCGGTGCCCGCGCTTCACCTCGGCCGCCATCGGCGCGTGCGCGACGAGCATCCGCATCCGTGCCTCGAGGCGGCCGCCGATCTCGCGGAGCAGGCGGTTCTCGGCCATCGCGTACACCTGCCGGCGGAACGCGAACATCCGGTCGAGCAGGGCCTCGGGCCGATCGAGCGGGGTGCGCTCCTCCGAGAGCAGGCACAGCTCGAGGAGCGCGAGCTCCTCGCGCGTCGGTCGCTGCGCCGCGAGCCGGCTCGCCAGCACATCGAGGGTCACGCAGACCTCGAAGAAGTCCGACGCCTCGTCGTCGGGGATGTCGCGCACGCGCGAGGGCACCCGTGACGTGCTGTCCGTCGCGAGGCCCTCGAACCGGAGCGCGTCGATCGCCTGCCGCACCGGGATACGGCCGACGCCGTACTCCTGCGACAGCGCCCGCTCGGAGAGGACCTCGCCCGGGGCGCGTCGGCCCGCGACGATGTCGGCGCGCACGCCCTCGATCACGGGTTCCGCGTCGCTCGACTCGTCGCTCGCGCTCGGATCCTCGGCGGGGTCGGGGATGCTCGCCCGCCGCGTCGAGGCGCCGGCAGGGCGAGCGGCGCCGCTCGTCGTGCCGGGGCATGCGAGCGCGTCGTCGAGCCGGCGGAGCATCCGCTCCTGCCGCGCCGCGCGCAGATGACCGCTGAACTCGGCCATCGTGGTGTCGACCGCATCGGCGTCGCGCTGCTCGAAGCCGGCGAGGAAGCGGCGATAGTACGGGAGCGGTGCCGTCACCGAGCGCTCCGCGAGCGCGAACATGCGCTGCGTGCGGCTGAGGAGCGCATCGTGGAGCTCGAGCAGGGGACGGTTGCGGCTCGCCCGGTAGGCGTCGGCGCGGAAGCCGACGCCGATCCTCGCGAGCTCCTCGCGTTCGCCGGCGGCATCGGCGGCTTCGGCGTCGGCGAGCCGTTCGCGGAACCGGGCGAGGTCGGCGTCGCTGCGGCGCAGCGCCGCCTGGCGGACGGCGAGCCCGTCGAGCGCGCCGTGCAGCTCGGCGACGTCGGCGACGTCGGACCGCGTCATCGTGCGGACGAAGGTGCCGCGCCGCGGAAGCTGGTCGACCAGTCCGTCGAGCGTCAGTCGGCGGATCGCGATCCGCACCGGGAGGCGGCTGACCTCGTACTCCTCGGCGATCGCCCGCTCCACGAGGTGGGACCCGCCCGGACGGCTCCCGTCGACGATGTCCTCGCGGAGTCCCCGGAGCACCCGCTCGACGGCGGTGTCCTCGCTCGCATGTGTCCTGGGCATCCCTACAAGGGATACCACAGCGGCGCCCGGTCGGGGGAACCGGACGCCGCTGCGGTCAGCCACGCCCCACCGCCGGGTCGACGACGACGGAGCGCGGGTCGGGGGCCTAGCCGACGCCCTCGAGCGCGTCGGTCTCGGTGTTGCCGATGCGGGCGATGACCTCGGGCCGGCGCTTCGCGAGGTGGAGGTACCAGGCGATCGCGGCGATCATCGTGACGAGGAACAGGTACGGGATGACGTTCAGCGGCCACGCCGGCACCGGCCAGACGTTCGCGAAGAACACGTACGCCATGGCGACGACCGAGACGATCGCGCAGAACCAGACGAGGCCGTTCCGCATCTTCTCGCGCTGCGTGTACGCCACGCAGGCGATCGCGACGAGCGCGTAGGCGACCATGTAGCCGTACGTGCCGTAGGTGTCGACCCACACGACGATGTCCATCGGGTTCACGCCGAGCGCCAGCAGGACGAGGTCGAGCACGATCGCGGCCGGGCCGGCGATGAGCAGCACGCGGTGCGGCGTCAGGTGGCGGTCGTGGGTGCGGCCGAAGCGCTCCGCGACGACGCCCTCCTTGCCCATGACGTAGATGATGCGCCCGACGACGTTCAGCGGGGCGACCACGACGGCGAAGAACGAGGCGCCGACGCCGAAGGTCAGGATCGGGGCGAACCAGGCGGGCATGCCGATCTGCGTGGCGATGGCCTCGAGCGGGCTCGCGACGGTGCCGAGGTCCTCGCCGAGGACGGCGATCTGCGTGTACGCGGCGAAGACGTAGAGGATGCCGACCGTGACCGCGCTCCACATGATGGCGCGGGGGATGGCGGTGTACGGGTTCCGCGCCTCGCGGCCGAGCGCGTCGGCCGAGGAGAAGCCGACGAAGCCGAGGATGCCGAGCACCATGCCCGCGGCGACGCCCTGGAACGGCACGCCCTCGAAGGAGAACTGCGCCGGGTCCCAGGCGGCCGGGCCGGCCCAGACGAGCGCGAGGACGAGGAGGATCAGGATGATCGTCACCGAGACGAGCTCCAGCACGAGCGAGACGCGCGCCGAGAGGCGGATGCCGCGGATCGTGAAGAGCGTCGCCAGGCCGCCGAGCACGACGGCGAGCGCCATCGACCAGCCGAGGCCCTCGGCGGGGACGCCGATGAGCAGGAGGAACTGGTTCATGTACGAGACGGCGCCGCCGAGCGAGCCCGCCGCGATGCCCCAGCAGCCGACGAGGAGCGCGATGCCCGCGAGGTACGCACCGAACGGCCCGAGGCCCTTCGACACGTAGGTGTAGAGGGAGCCGGCGGAGGCGTGCCGCTTCGCGAACACCGCGACGCAGTAGCCGACGGCGAGGATGACGAGGGTCGCGAGCACGAAGGAGAGCATCGTGCCATTGCCGGCGCCGAGGTAGATGCCGGCGGCGGTGAACGCGATGACGGCGCTCGGGGCGATGTTGGCGATGGCCTGGGCGGCCAGTTCGGGGCCGCTCATGACGCCGCGGCGGAGGCCGGCGTCGACGGGGGCCTGCGCGGGTGCGCCGGCCTGGGTGGGGGCGGTCATGGCAACTCTCCAATGAGTCGGGTGGGGGAACGGAGGAGGAGCGGTGGTGCGGTGCCGACGGGTGGCGGCCGGTCGGGCCGGCCGCCACCTGCGGGTCAGGGGATGAGGAGGGTGCGCAGCGCCTCGCCCGACTCGAGGTCGTCGAAGGCGGCTGCGGCCTCGGCGAGCGGGCGCCGGGCCGAGATGAGCGGGTCGAGCTTCAGCTGGCCGTCCATGTAGCGGTCGACGAGCGCGGGGATGTCGATCGAGGGGCGCACCGAGCCGTAGTTGGAGCCGAGGATGCGCTGGTCGGCCTCCGCGAGCACGAGCGGCTCGAAGCTGGCCTTCGCGCCGGTGGGCGGGAGCCCGACGATGACGGCGGCGCCGCCGAGGCCGAGCATGCGGATCGCCTGCTCGGTCGTGACAGTGCGGCCGATCGCGTCGAAGGCGTAGTCGACGCCGTCGGGGATGAGCTCGAAGAGCTGCTCGACGGCGTCGCCCTTCGAGGCGTCGATGCGGTCGGTCGCGCCGAACTGGAGGGCGAGCTGCGTCTTCTCCGGCAGCACGTCGATCGCCACGATGCGCTCGGCGCCGGCGAGCTTCGCGCCCTGCACGACGTTCAGGCCGACGCCGCCGCAGCCGATGACGACGACGGTCGAGCCGGGCTCGACGGCCGCGGTGTTCAGCACGGCGCCGACGCCGGTGGCGACGGCGCAGCCGACGACCGCGATGACGTCGAGCGGGGCGTCGTCGCGGACCTTCACCGCGCCGGATGCCGGAACGACGACCTCTTCCGCGAAGGAGGAGACGCCGAGGTAGTGGTGCAGCTCCTCGTCGCCCGTGGAGAGGCGCGAGGTGCCGTCGAAGAGCACGCCCTTCGGGGCGACGACGGTGGCGACCTTCTGGCAGCGGGCCTCGTGGCCGGAGCGGCAGTAGCGGCACTCGCCGCACGGCGGCACCCAGCTGAGCACGACGTGGTCGCCGACCGCGAGGGAGGTGACGCCCTCGCCGAGCTCGACGACGACGCCGGAGCCCTCGTGGCCCATCACGAGCGGAGCCGGGGCATCCCATTCGCCGCGCTTCACGTGGAGGTCGGAGTGGCAGACGCCGGCGGCGGCGACCTTCACGCGCACTTCGCCGGCCTTGGGTGCGGCGAGGGCGACCTCGGCGACCTCGATCGGCGCCTCCGGCTCGCGGAAGACGATGGCTTTCATGATGCTCCCTTGGATCTGTTGCTCGGGCATGCCGATGCTAGGCACGGCGACGGAGTCGCGTCATTCGGAAGAAGTGTGAACTCGGGCCGGTTCGATCGACATTCCGTACACTCGAGGGATGGCTCGGCGACTCGACTCCGTCGCGGCGACGCTCGGCGGCGAACTCGTGGAGGGGCGCATCGACCCCTCGACGCCCGTCGACGCCGCCGTCCCGCTCGCGGACTTCGCCGTGGTGGGGCATCCGGCCTTCGCGACCCTCGTCGTGGGCACCGCCGCCGAGCTCCTCGCCGCGCTCCGCGCGGGCGACGCGCGCTCGGCCGCGCTCGCCGGCGCCGTCCTCGTCGCCCCCGCGGCGTCGAGCGCGTTCCGCGCCGCGCTCGCCGAGGCGCGGGCGACCGCCGTCATCGCCGCAGGGCAGCCCCCGGAGCTCCTGCTCTCCGCGCTCGTCGCCCAGCTCGCCGACGACCGCGCCGCCGAGGACCGACTGGTCACCACCGGCACGAAGGTGCTCACGCAGGTCGCGCGCCGGGGCGGGGCGCGCGCGGTGGTCGCCGAGCTCGCGCACCGGATCGACGGCTGGGCGGTGCTCCTCGACGTGCACGGCCAGGTGATCACGACCGCCGGCGCGGGCGGGCTGCACGTGCAGGACGCCGTCGCGGTGGCCTTCCACCGGCCGGTGCGGGTGCGCCACCCCGGCCTGCAGGTGCACGCCGTCGGCCCGGGCGAGGACCTCACCGCCTACCTCGTCGTCTCCTCGCGGGAGAGCTCGACGAGCCGCACGCGCGACCTCGCCTCGCAGGCCGCCGCGCTCCTCGATCTGCTGCTGCGCACCCACGACCACGGCGGCACGGAGCGGCTCGGCCGCTCGGTCATGGTCGACACCCTGCTCGCGGGCGGGGAGGAGGCGGCGGAGCTCCTGCACCGCTGGGGCGTCCGCGACCGCACGCTCACGGCGTTCGCGCTGACGAGCCGCTCGAAGGGCGTCGACCTCGAACGGCTCGTCACCCGCTGGCTCGACGAGCTCGGCGCGGTGCACGTCGTGACGGAGTCGCACGAGCGGGTGCTCGGCTTCCTCCGCGACGGTCAGGTGGACGCGTTCGCCCGGCGGGTCGAGGAGTTCCTCCTCGACGGGCGGGTCGTGCTGCGGCTCGGGCTCGGATCGTCGGCGCCGGTCGACGCACTGAGCCGGAGCGCCGGGGAGGCGCGGCAGGCGCACGAGGCCGCCGTCGCCGACGGGCGGGCGGTGGTGCGGTACCGCGCGCTGCCGACGGTCGCGTACGTGCTCGACCGGCTCGACGAGGATGCCTCGGCGCGCATCGGCGACCTGCTGGAGCCGCTCTCGGGCGGCGAGGGGGAGCTGCTGCGCACCCTCCGCGTCTACCTCGCCGAGCACGGCGCGCTCGGCGTCACCGCGGCCGCCCTCGGCATCCACCGGCAGACGCTCGCGGCGCGCCTGCTCCGGATCGAGGAGCTCACCGGGCTCTCGCTCGCGAGCCCCGACGACCGCACGGCGGCGTGGCTCGCCATCCGCGCGCTCGAGCGCTGAGCGCGCGACCCGACCCGGCCCGTCGTCAGTAGGCGACGGTGAAGACCACGTGCTGCCCTTCGCGACGGGCGGCCTCGAAGAACGGCCGGAGCCCGGCGAGCATCGCGAGGGCGTACTGCTGCTCCTCGGGGCCGAACTCCGGGTTCCGCAGCTCCTCCGGCATCTCGGCGTAGGCCGCGGCGAACGCGCCGTCGTCGAGCGCGGACAGGTACGCGGCCACCTCGGCCGCCTCCCGCGGGTCGAGATGGGTGACCCAGGACTCGTCGGCGTCGGCCTGGAAGGCGCGGGCGCCGCCGATCACTCCGCGAGCCGGCCACTCGTCCTCGTCGCCCGCCGGGGCGAGCGCGCAGGCGATCGGGTCCCAGGCCTTATCGGTCTCGCAGGCGCGGGCCCAGACCTCCTCGTCGGCCTCGAGCTCCCCGATCACCGCGCGGAGCCGCTCGTCGTCGCCCGCCGCGGCGAGCACCCGCTCGGCCTCGGCGTCGTCCAGGCGGAAGTGCACTCCGAGTTCCATCCCCCGAGTCTGCCAGTCGCCGTGCGGGCCGGGCGGCCGCAGGAGGCGGTGGGCCGGCGGTGAATGGTCGCCCGAATCATCGCGAACTGCGCCAGCGTTTCAATGAACCCTTAAGGCAAAGGCCTGATCGTTTGCTCCGTGGTATCCCTTCGCGTACGATTCAGTGAATCAGAGACCCGGTCGAGCCGACGTGCTCGTGACCGCGGACTGCAGCTGAGCGGAATGGGGGCCGTCATGGCGAAGCGCGAGCGGGCGGGGCGTGCGCCCGGCCGGAGGAGGCGCCTCGTCGCGGTCGTGGCCGCCGGCCTGATGCTGGCGGGCGCCGGCGTCGCGCTTCCGGAGGCCCCCGCGAGCGCGGCCGCGCCGTTCGACTCCGAGTACCTGTACGGATCGGGACAGGCCGAGGCCGGGCAGCCGGTGTCTCGAGCGGTGTACCAGATCGATCCCGCCACGGGCGCGACGACGCAGGTGCTCACCGCACCGGAGTCGGCGAGCAGCTACAACTCGCTCGCGCTGACCGCTGATGGGAACGCGATGCTCATGACGAACAACACGACGGTGTTCATGTACGACGCGCCGAGCGAGACCTGGTTTCAGGCTCCCCGTCCGTCGAACGATGCCGCCAGCAACTTCATGGGTGGCGTGAACTCGCTCACCGGGTACTTCTACTACGGCGGCAACCGCTGGGCCGGTGCGCCGAGCGACACGTTCGTCTTCGCGGCCTACGACCTGGCGAACAACACCGTCATCCCGAACGCGCTCACCGTCACGGCAGCCGGCAACACGGGCTGGAACGGCGACCTGGTCTTCGATCAACGGGGCAACATGTTCATCCTCGCCTCGGACGCGACCGGCGCGAACCCCGACGGCTCCGTGGTGTATCAAGTGGATGCGTCCGACGTCTCGACGCAGACCGGTGGCACTGCGATCGCGACGGCGGTGGGCCCGAAGATCATGGGCACCCAGTATGCGAACGGCACGGCGTACGGACCGGACGGGTATGGGTACATCTCGAGGAACGACAACAACCAGAGCGGACCGAGCACCCTGCTGCGAACGGATCCCGTGTCCTTCAGCCTCGTCGGCACCGTCGCACTCGACCCGGCGGTGCGGCTCGTCGACTTGGCCTCGCGCGCGTTCCAGCCGACCGCGCTCGTGAACGTCGACCTGCCCAACGGGCGGCACGCGGACACCGACCAGTTCCACCTGAGCTACCAGGGGCCCGGCCCCGACGACCCGCTGCTCGAGGCGGAGACGACCGGCACCGAGCCGGGCCTGCAGGATCAGGAGCCGAACGAGTACATCGGCCGCACGGCGACCTTCCCCGGCGACACCTATCGCATCGAGCAGTCGGCCGCCGGCACGACGAACCTCGGCAACTACCGCACGAGCTGGGCCTGCATCGTGCTCGGCACGGGCGAGACCGTCGCGAGCGGCACGGGCAGCACCGGCTCCTTCGACGTCCCGGAGTCGCCCACCGTCGACATCGACTGCACCTTCACGAACATCCCGATCCGCCCGGCCCTGACGCTCGAGAAATCCGCCGATCGGACGGAACTCGTCGCGGGCCAGACGATCACCTACTCGTTCCGGGTCGAGAACACCGGCGACGTGGCGCTCGACATCGTGATCAACGAGGGGGCGTTCACCGGCAGCGGCGAGCTGTCGGACGTCGTCTGCCCGGTCACGAACCTCGCGCCGAGGGCCGGCACGAGCTGCACCGCGACGTACGAGGTGACCCAGGCCGACGTGGACCGCGGCTCGGTCGTGAACTCGGCGACCGCGACGGGGCGGCCGCCGAACGGCGGCGATCCGGTGACCACGCAGCCCGACGAGGCGCGGGTGCCGTCGACGCCGGCGCCCGGGATCTCGCTCGTGAAGTCGGCATCGCCGGAACGCGGCGGCGCCGAGGGCGACGAGATCACGTACACGTTCACGGTGCGCAACACCGGCAACGCGACGCTCACCGACGTGACCGTGACGGAGGGCGACTTCAGCGGCACTGGGCAGCTCGGCGACATCGTCTGCCCGCCGGCCGCGGCCTCCCTGGCCCCCGGGCTCACGGTCAACTGCACGGCGAGCTACACGCTGACCCAGGCCGACGTCGACGCCGGCGGCGTGACGAACTCGGCCACCGCGACGGGCACGCCGCCGGGCGGCGCGACGCCGCCGGTGTCCCCGCCCGCACGCGCCGAGCTGCCGATCCCCGCGGCGCCTGCGCTGTCGATCGAGAAGTCGGCGGATCGCACCGAGCTCGTCGTCGGCGAGACGATCACGTACACCTTCGTCGTGCGGAACACGGGCAACGTGAGCCTGTCCGACGTGACCGTCGACGAGGGGGAGTTCACCGGCTCGGGCACGATGTCCGAGATCGTCTGCGACCCGGTTCGCACCGAGGACGACGACGGCGACGTCGGCTCGCTCTTCGTCGCGCTCGCCGCGGCGGCGGACCTGCTCGCCCCCGGCCAGCAGGTCACCTGCCGGGCGACGTACACGGTCACCCAGGAGGATGTCGACCGCGGCTCGGTGCGGAACTCCGCGACCGCGAGCGGCACCCCGCCGAGGGGCGGCGCCCCGGTGACGTCGGAGCCCGACGACGCGAGCGTGCCGCAGGACCCCGAGCCGGGCATCTCCATCGTGAAGTCGGCGGATCGCACCGAGCTCATCGCGGGCGAGACGATCACGTACACCTTCGTGGTCACCAACACCGGCAACGTCACCCTGTCCGAGGTATCGGTCGACGAGGGAGAGTTCACCGGTACCGGCACGATGTCCGAGATCGTCTGCGAGCCGAGCGACGGCGGCTCCGCGCTCGTCGCCCCGCTCGCCGTCGTCGCGGGCTCGCTCGCGCCGGACCGGCAGCTGGTCTGCACGGCGACGTACGTCGTGACGCAGGCCGACGTCGACCGCGGCTCGCTCGTGAACTCGGCGACCGCGAGCGGGACGCCGCCCGGCGGCGACGATCCGGTGACCTCCGAGCCGTCCGAGGTGCGCCTGCCGCAGGATCCGGTGCCCGGCATCGCGCTGGTGAAGTCGGCGTCGCCCGAGCAGGGCGGCGCGGCCGGCGAGGAGATCGTCTACACCTTCCGCGTGACGAACACGGGCAACGTGTCGCTGTCGGAGATCGCGGTCGACGAGGGCGAGTTCACCGGGACGGGCGAGCTCGGTCCGGTCGTCTGCCCGGCGGAGCCCGCGTCGATCGCGCCGGGGCAGTTCGTGGACTGCACGGCGAGCTACACGCTGACCCAGGCCGACGTGGATGCCGGCGGCGTCACGAACTCCGCGACCGCGACCGGCACCCCGCCGGGCGATGCGGACGCTCCCGTGTCACCGCCGTCCGAGGTGCGGCTGCCGATCGCCGCGGCTCCCGCCATCTCGATCGTGAAGACGGCCGACGCCGAGCGGGCGTCGAGCGTCGGGCAGCGCATCACCTACTCGTTCACGGTGACGAACACCGGAAACGTGACGCTGACCGAGGTCGCCGTGGTCGAGGGCGCCTTCTCGGGCGCCGGGGAGCTCTCGGCCATCAGCTGCCCGAGCGAGCCGCTGACGCTCGCCGCCGGCGAGCAGGCGGTCTGCACCGCCGAGTACGAGGTGCAGGCCGACGACCTCCGCGAACCGGCGCTGACGAACACCGCGACGGCGACCGGCACGCCGCCCGGCGGCGACGCCGTCACCTCCGAGGCGTCGGAGGCGAGCGTGCCGAGTGCGGTGCCGGCCACGCCGGCGCCCTCGCCGGGACCGACTCCGGGTGAGCCCGAGCCCGCCGGGCCCGGTGCGCTCTCCCGCACGGGGATCGAGCTCGGGGCGGGGATCCTCCTCGTCATCGTGCTGCTGCTCAGCGTCGGAGCCGGGACGATCGTCGTCGCCCGACGCAAGCGGATCGACGGCTGAACGAAAGGACACCGCGATGACGCACGCAGGCCGACGAGGCATCCGAGAGCGCGAGCGTGCATCGCGGGGGTCCTCCCGCGTGCGGCGGCGAGGCTGGCGGCACGCGGTCGCCGTCGTCCTCGTGTCCGTCATCGCGCTCGTCGGGGCCGGGCCCGTGCTCGCCATCCCGGCGCAGTTCAACCCGAGCACGGCGACCGGCCTGATCGGTGCGAACAAGGACGTCGGGGCGCTGCGCGAGTGCCCGACCGGCAAGGTCGTCGTCGGCGTGCGCGCGCAGGACCGGACGAACGCGGCGCCCTCCTCCGCCTACGGCATCCTGGTGCAGCTCGACCTGCTGTGCGGCACCATCGATGTGGATGCCTCGGGCGCCGTCGTCGTCACGCCGGACACGAGCTGGACGTCGTACAACCAGTACGACCAGGGCACTGGCGTCGTCACCCAGGCGCTCTGCCCGGCGGGCACGGTGGCGCACCGCATGGGCGGGAACGCCTTCTACGGCACGACGACGAACGGCGTCCGGCTGTACTGGGCGTCCACCATCAGCCTCGCCTGCCGTCCGCCCGTGCTCGACGCGAACGGCGCGCTCCGGATCAACCTGGCGGCGACCGCGGCGACCCCGATGGCCGGTCGCAACGAGAACACCAACGACGTGCGCTTCCACGGCTGGTTCTGCGGTACGAACGCGGATCAGATGATCGTGGGGTACCGCCCCCAGTACGGCGGCGAGGGGCTCGACGGGGTCACGCCCTCGTGCGCCACGGTGGGCCGGGACTTCGACGATGCGCCGAGCAGATACGGATCGGCGTCGCACGAGATGAACTCCGCCACCTACCTCGGCTCGACCATGACGGTCGAACGGGCGAGCAAGCCGAGCGAGAGCGCCACGCTCGATCAGGGCGACGACGGGGTGGATGGCTTCCCGCGACTCGGGCAGGGGCAGACCGACCGTTATGAGGTGGCCGTCACCGCGACCAATCACGCGACGCTGCCGGCCACGCTCTCCGCATGGATCGACTGGAACGGCGACGGCAGCTTCACCGCCGACGAGCTCGCCACCGCGGTGGTGCCCCCGGGGACGAGCGCCGAGCCGGTGGTGCTCAGCTGGACGGGCGTCGCCGACCGGACGACGGAGCTCGCCGACGGGGTGACGCGGCTCGGGTCCCGCTTCCGGATCGGGGTCGGCACGGTCGCCGGTCCGACGGGCGCCGGGACGCCGGGCGAGGTCGAGGACTACATGGTCACCCTCGAACCGATGCGACCGGCGCTGTGGGTCGTGAAGGACACCCCGAGCACCGGCGCGCTGCCCGCGGTCGGCGATCGGATCGACTACACCTTCACCGTCGGCAACAGCGGGAACGTGACGGTCACCGACCTCGTGCTCGAGGACCCGAACGCCGATCCCGGCAGCATCTCCTGCGAGGCGACGAGTCTCGAACCCGAAGCGCGGACGAGCTGCACCGCCTTCCACACGGTCACGCAGGCCGACGTCGATGCCGGCAACGTCCGGAACCAGGCGACCGTGCGGGGGACGGACCCCGGTGGCGACGACGTCAACGCGACCTCGAACGTCGTGCAGGTCCCGCCGGAAGCCATCGTCGATCTCCGCATCGAGAAGTCGACCGCGGTGACGGCCGTCCGTGCCGCCGGCGAGGTCATCACCTACGAATTCACCGTCTCGAACCGGGGGACGGTGACGATGCGCGACGTCCGCGTGACCGACCCGATGCTCGGCACGCTGAGCTGCACCTTCACGACCTTCGCGCCGGGCGACATCGAACGCTGCTCGGGCACGCACACGGTCACGCAGGCCGGGATCGACGCCGGTGGGACGATCGACAACGTCGCCACCGTGACCGGCACCCCGCCGGGGGCCGCCGAACCGGTCTCGACGGACTCCGGCCGGGTGCAGGTGCCCGTGGAGCAGTCCCCCTCGCTCAGCGTGATCAAGCGGACGAACACCGAGCGGGTCGACACGCCCGGACAGACGGTCGCCTACGGCATCGAGGTGCGCAACACCGGCAACGTGACCATCACGGACCTCGTCGTCCGCGACCCCGGCGCCGACTCCGTCACCTGCGAGGCGACCGTGCTCGCACCCGGCGATGCGATGCACTGCCTCGCCCAGCGCAAGGTCCACCGCGACGAGATCGACGCCGGCGGCCAGCTGCGCAACACCGCCGAGGCGAGCGGCAGTGCGCCCGGGGTCGGCACCATCGAGCAGCCCTCGAACGAGGTCGCCCTGCCGATCGTGCAGCGCCCCGGGATCGCCGTCGTGAAGTCCACGACGGCGGAGGCGCTCCCCCCGATCGGCGAGGAGATCAGCTACAGCTACGTCGTCGAGAACACCGGCAACGTGACCCTCGATCCCGTGACCGTCGACGACGACGTGCTGGGCGCGATCGACTGCGGCGCCGAGCCGCTGGCGGCCGGATCCACCCGGGTCTGCGACGCGGGCGTCCACGTGGTCACGCAGGCCGACGTCGACCGGGGCGGGGTGGTCAACACGGCGACCGCCGAGGGCACCCCGCCCGGTGGCGCCGACCCGGTGTCCGCGGACTCCGAAGAGGTCCGGGTGCCGGGGTCGATCGCACCCGGGCTCGAGATCGTGAAGCGCGCCGACAGCACGAGCATCCACACCGTCGGCCAGCGCGTGACGTACACGTTCACGGTGCGCAACAGCGGGAACGTCACCCTGTCGAACGTCACGGTCACCGACGAGACGTTGAACGGGGACCTCGACTGCCCGCCCGTGGAGCTCGCACCGGACGCGACGATGAGCTGCACGGCCGTGCACACGGTGACGCAGGCCGATCTCGACGGCGGCGTGCTGGAGAACACCGCCGACGTCGCGGGGTCGGCGCCCGGCGGCGCCCAGGTCTCCAGCGGCTCGAACCTCGTCGCGCTCGAGGTCGAGGAGCGCCCGGGGCTGCGCGTCCGGAAGTCGTCCACGGCGTCCGAGCTGCCGCCCGTCGGGGAGACGATCGAGTACCGCTACGTCGTCACGAACACGGGCAACGTCGCCGTGCGCGACCTGGAGCTGAGCGACGACCGCATCGAGGACGTCATCTGCCCGAGCTCGCGGCTCGCGGCCGGCGCATCCATGACCTGCCGCGGCACCTACCGGGTCACCCAGGCGGATGTCGACGCCGGGACGGTGCGGAACACCGTCTCCGCCACGGCGACGACGCCCGAGGGCGCGAGCGTGCCGCCGGCGGGCGATGCGCTGACGATCCCCGGCGACCAGGTCGCCGCGATCGACGTCGAGAAGACCTCCGATGTGATCTCGGTGCGCGCCGTCGGCGAGTCCATCGCGTACACCTTCACGGTGCGGAACATCGGCAATGTGACGCTCACCGCCCCCTCGGTGACCGACTCGCGCGTCCCCGCCGTGGAGTGCCCGGCCGGCGTCACCCTGGCCCCCGGGGACCGGACACAGTGCACCGGCAGCTACACGGTCACGCAGGCCGACCTCGACCGCGGGATCATCTCGAACATCGCCGCCGGCTCGGCGACCGAGCCGGGGGGAGCCGCCCTCGAGCCGGTGCCCTCCAACCAGCGCGACGTCGCCGTCGACGGGGAGCCCGCGATGGAGGTCGACAAGTCCGCGGCCGATCCCGTCGACGCGAACGGGTCGGGCGTGCTCGACGCGGGCGACACCGTGCACTACGACGTGACGATCCGGAACGTCGGCAACCTCACGCTGCTGGACGTCCGGGTGAACGACCCCAAGATCCCCGGCATGAGCTGCCCGCCGGGCGCGCTCGCGGTCGGCGACTCGACCACCTGCTCGGGCGACTACCGGCTCACCCAGGACGACGTGGACGCCGGCTCGGTCGTCAACCGCGCCGCCGGGACCGCGCGCACGCCGGACGGCTCGGCGGTGCCTCCCGTCTGGTCGCAGGAGCTGACGATCCCGCTGGCGGCCGCCCCCGCTCTCGAGCTCGTCAAGCGGGCCGAGACGAACGAGCTCGTCGCGGGCGAGGAGATCACCTACACGTTCACGGTCCGGAACACCGGGAACGTGACGCTGACCGGCATCGCGATCGACGAGACCGCCTTCAGCGGTTCAGGCGAGCTGGGGGCCGTCGACTGCCCCGCCGCCGCCGAGTCCCTCGCTCCCGGCGATGAGGTCCGCTGCACGGCGAGCTACGAGGTCTCCCAGGCCGACGTCGACCGGGGCTCGCTCGTGAACACGGCGACCGCCTCGGGCACGCCGCCGGTGGGCGACGCGGTCGCCTCCGAGCCCGCGACGGCCCGGGTGCCGCAGGAGCCGACGCCCGCGATCACGATGGCGAAGTCGGCGAGCCCGAGCACGGGCACCGCTGCCGGCGAGGAGATCACCTACACCTTCACGGTGCGGAACACCGGCAACGTCACCCTTCGGGACGTGACCGTCACGGAGGGGGAGTTCACCGGGACGGGCGAGCTCGGGCCGGTCATCTGCCCGGCCGCCGCGATGTCGCTGGAGCCCGACGCGGAGGTCGCCTGTCGCGCGAGCTACACGCTGACGCCGGCCGACGTCGAAGCGGGCGGGGTGACGAACTCCGCCACGGCGACCGGCACGCCGCCCGACGGCGCCGCCCCGCCGGTCTCCGCGCCGTCGGAGGTCGCGCTTCCGATCGATCCGACGACGCCACCGACGACGCCGCCGACGACCGCCCCGCCGACGAGCCCGCCGTCGTCGAGCCCGGCGCCCGGAGGGCTGTCCCGCACCGGCGTCGAGATCGGCGCGGGGATCGTGCTCCTCGTCGTCCTGCTCCTCAGCGTCGGCGGCGGCGCGATCGTCGTGGCTCGGCGCAAGCGGATCGACGGATGAACCCGACGGGCCGAACGAGGCGGAACCCGACGAACCCGACGAACCCGATGAACCCGATGAACCGATGAACTCGACGAGAGGAACGGCACCGAGCATGACGACCCGACGGAGCGCACGAGGCATCCGACCCCGGCACCGCCTCCTCGCCGCCCTCGCGGCGGTCGTCGTGCTCGCCGCGGGACTCGTCGGCGGAACCGCTCCGGCGCAGGCGGCGACCGAGACCGGCTGCTCGACCGCCGATCCGGGGTCCGGCCGCTTCGCGACGACGCTCTGCTGGTTCGACCTCAGCTCCTACGACTCCGCCCAGGCGCGGAGCGCCGCTGGCCAGGAGATGGTCGTGCGGCTGCCCGGCGGCTCGCGGATGTCGTTCACGCTGAAGACCTCCGGCGGGATGATCCAGACGGTGCCCTTCCCGACGTGGAGCGGCGCCTACCTCGGCAACCGCGAGTACACGGGGGTGAGCGGCCGGCCGGCGCTGTACCAGACGGGCCATCGCACGACGACCGACCTGACGCTGAGCGACATCCGCGTGGTGAACGCCGTCGGACAGGAGATGACCGCCTTCTCCCTCGTCGGGGCGGATGCCGAGAGCACCGACACGAACGAGTCCATCATCTGGCGGTCGAGCAACCCGATCACCTCGCTCACCGCGAACGGCTCGGACCCCGGCGTCGGCACCGCCTGCGACGGACGGCTCCCGGGTCTCGGCACGACGCAGGTGAGCTGCGCGGCCACGCGCACCGTCGGGAAGACGGGCAACGCGATCGTGGCGAGCGAGAACCCCGACTTCTGGTCGCAGCGCATGGTCGGCGGCGGGGTGCAGGCCGTCGCCTTCGGCGTGCTGCTCTCCCAGATCGAGCTGAACAAGGCGGTCGACTCGCGGTTCACGGGCGACGACTTCCGCATCTCGATCGGCGGGGAGGACGGCACCTGGGTGTTCGGCGCCAGCACCGGCCCCGACGGCACGAGCGCCACGACCGGGCGGCAGACCGTGATCGCGCGGGGCATGGAGACGAGGTTCACCTTCTCCGAGCGCGCGCTCGCGGGGAACCTGTCCAACTATCACGCCTCCTGGCGGTGCACGCGGAACGGAGCGGGCGACCCGACGCTGCCGACCGGCCGTTCACCGGGCTCGCGGGCAGACGTGCACGTCGGCATCGGCGATCTGGTCTCGTGCACCATCACGAACTCGAAGAAGGACACCGGCATCTCGCTCGTGAAGCGGGTCGCCGGCATCGAGGACGTGAACGGCAACGGCATCACGGATGCGGGCGACCGGATCCGCTACACCTTCCGGGTCACCAACACGGGCGAGCTGCCGCTCACCGACGTCCGCGTCGACGACCCCAAGCTCGGCGGCGTGAGCTGCCCGCCCGGCGAGCTCGCACCGGACGACTCGATGGACTGCACCGCCGACGCCCCGTATCTCGTCACCGCCGAGGACGAGCAGGCCGGCGTCGTCGAGAACCGGGCGACCGCGGCCGGCACGGTCAGCGGCACGAGCGACGACGTGAGCTCGCGGCCCGCGCGCACCCGCACGCCGGTCGAGGCCGCCGCACCTTCGCTGTCGATCACGAAGGCCGCGAGCCCCTCGGCGGCGGAGGACTTCGTCGTCGGGCAGGAGATCACCTACACCTTCGTGGTCACGAACACCGGCAACGTGCCGATCGACGACGTCACGATCAGCGAGGACGCGTTCTCGGGCAGCGGGGAGCTCTCCGAGATCCGGTGCCCGGCCGACCGCACGGTGCAGCCCGACGACACCATGACCTGCACGGCGAGCTACACGATCACCCAGGCCGACATCGACTCCGGCTCGCTCAGCAACACCGCGAGCGCGAGCGGGATGCCGGCCGGCGAGGACGAGCCCGTCGCCGCCGACCCGGTCGAGGAGGAGCTGCCGAGCGACCCGAGCCCCGAGATCGGGCTCGAGAAGCGCGCGAGCCCGCGCACGATCGCCCGCGCCGGCGAGATCGTGACGTACACGTTCCACGTGACGAACACGGGCAACGTCACGCTGAACGACGCCGAGATCACGGAGGTGTCGTTCTCCGGCACCGGCGGCCCGTTGGAGATCGCCTGCCCGTCCGGCCCGATCCTTCCGGGCGACTCCGTCGACTGCACCGCGAGCTACGAGGTGACGCAGGCCGACGTGGACGCCGGACGCATCGACAACACCGCGACGGCGGCCGCGACGCCCCCGCCCGGCCAGGCTCGCCCCGGATCGGGCGAGTCGAGCGCCGTCGTCGCGATCCCCGCGGAGACCGGCCTGGCGCTCGAGAAGTCCGCGGAACCCGCCGCCTTCGGCGAGGTCGGGCAGCTCGTCGAGTACCGCTTCGTCGTGACGAACACCGGGAACGTGACCGTGAGCGGCATCGCCGTGGACGAGCTCGACTTCAGCGGGAGCGGGGAGCTCTCCGCGATCGAGTGCCCCGCCACCGCGCTCGGCGGCGGCGAGTCGATGACGTGCACGGCGAGCTACGTCGTGACCCAGGCCGATCTCGACCGCGGGGAGCTCTCGAACGCCGCGAGCGCGAGCGGGACGGCGGTCGGCGACACCGAGCCGATCGAGACCCCGCGCAGCGACGCGGACATCGAGGCGGTGCAGGACCCGGCGCTCGCGCTCGTGAAGGCGGTCGAGCCGGTCGAGGCGCGCATCGGCGACACGGTGCTCTACCGCTTCACCGTCACGAACACGGGCAACGTCTCCGTCGTCGACCCGTGGATCGACGAGACGGGCTTCACCGGCACGGGCACGCTGAGCGACGTCTCCTGCCCGGAGATCGTGCTCGCGCCCGGGGAGTCAGCGACGTGCACGGCCAGCTACACGGTCGGGCCCGGCGACGGCGCGGCCGGGACGGTGCGCAACACCGCGGTCGCCTCCGCGTACCCGCCGACCGGGGCGACGACGCCGCGCTCGGCCGCGTCCGATGCGAGCCTGGTCGTGCACGCCCCGCCGGTCGTGCCGACGCCGAGCACTCCGGCCGTTCCCACCGCCCCGCCCGCGGGCAGCGGACCGGACGAGCTGTCGCGCACCGGGATCGAGCTCGGCTCGGGCGTCCTCCTCGTGGTGCTGCTGCTCATCGGCGTCGGGGCCGGCTCGATCCTCGTCGC
This sequence comes from Agromyces mediolanus, assembly GCF_044917495.1. Lineage (GTDB taxonomy): Bacteria > Actinomycetota > Actinomycetes > Actinomycetales > Microbacteriaceae > Agromyces > Agromyces mediolanus_B. The sequence goes on from NZ_JAVSSI010000004.1 coordinate 334,636, forward strand.
GCGCCGTCGCCGGACGAGCGACTGAACGGCGCGGTCGCCGCTCGCGCGCGGTCGCGCGGACCACGGCTTCGTTCACGCGGGGCGGCTAGCATGCGCGCATGGCTGGGACCGCTGGGGGCGAAGGGCTGCTCGTCGAGACCGAGCTCGGCGCGGTGCACGGCGTCCGCCGCCGGGGCGTGCGCACCTGGCGAGGCATCCCCTTCGCTGCGTCGACCGCGGGGGCGGCGCGATTCCGGTCGCCGCGGCCCGCAGCCGGCTGGGACGGTGTGCGGCCTGCGCACGACTTCGGGCCCGTCGCGCCGCAGCTGCGCCGCGGCCAGTTCATCGGGGCGGCGCCCCATCTGCCGCGCAGCGAGGACTGCCTGAGCCTCAACGTGATCTCGCCCGAGGGTGCGGGTGCCGGGGCCGGGCTCCCCGTCATGGTGTTCCTGCACGGCGGGGCGTACAGCGTCGGCTCCTCCGGTGAGTACCCGCGGCAGGGTGAGCTCTTCGCCGCCCGCCACGGGGTGGTCTACGTCAGCTGCAACTACCGGCTCGGGGCGCTCGGCTGGCTCGACCTGCGCGCGTACTCGATGCCGGGGCATCCGATCGAGGCGAACCTGGGCCTGCGCGACCAGCTGGCCGCACTCGAGTGGGTGCAGCGCAACATCCGCGCGTTCGGCGGCGACCCGGCGCGGGTGACGCTGTTCGGGGAGTCGGCCGGCGGGAACTCGGTCACCACGCTGATGACCGTGCCCGCCGCCGAGGGGCTCTTCGCCGGGGCGATCGCCCAGTCCTCGCCCGCGAACGCGGTGTACCCGGCGGAGGTCGCCCAGCGCTGGGCCGGCGAGTACGTGCGGATCCTCAGCCGGCTCGTCGACGACGACGACCTCGAGAGCGAGGCGCCGGAGGATGCCGCGAGCATGCTGCGCGCGGCCGACCCCGCCGTGCTCGCGCGGGCCACGACCGAGCTCGCCATCCGGACGCCCGACGAGAACCCGGGCACGATCAGTCTCGCCCCGGTGATCGACGGGGACTTCCTGCCCTGGCGGCCGCTCGACGCGTTCAAGGAGGGACGCGCGCACCGGGTGCCGCTCGTGATCGGCACGAACGACCGCGAGGGCTCGCTCTTCGAGGGCCGCATCGACATCCTGCCGACGACGAAGCCGCGCATCAGGGCGATCTTCGCGAACACGAGGAAGAAGTCGCGCAAGCGCATCAAGCGGCAGTACCCCGGTCTGCCCGCGCGGCGGCCCGCGGCCGATTTCGCGGGCGACTTCACGTTCTGGTTCCCGAGCGTGAAACTCGCCGAACGGCACGCCCGCTTCGCCCCGACGTGGAGCTACCGCTTCGACGCCGCCCCGCGGATGGCGCGTCTGCTCGGGCTCGACGCCACGCACGGGCTGGAGCTGTTCGCCCTGTTCGAGAAGTTCGACACCCCGGTCGGCGCGGGGCTGACCGTGCTCGGCGGCCGCGGCATGTTCACCCGGGTCGGCCGGCGGATGCAGGCGAGATGGGCGGCGTTCGCCGCGACGGGCAGTCCGGAGCTCGTCCGCGCCCCCGTCGCCCGGGCGCCGCTCGGACGAGATGATGCCGCGGCGGTCGCGATGGAGCCGGATGGATGGCTCGACTGGCCGCGCTACGCGGAGCCGGAGCGGCTGACCCTGATCCTGGACCGGGACGATCGGGTCGAAGCCGATCCGCGCGGGGAGCGGCGGGTCGCCTGGCAGCGCTTCGTTCCGCACGTCTGACTCCGGAAGTGGCGCTATTGCGCCGGATGCCGGAATTCGGCGGCCAAGAGAGCGTATCTACCTTGAATGTTCACGCTGGAATCCCATACGCTTCAGGTGTCCGCACACACCGATGTATGGAGGATCGAGTGAAGAAACTGAAGGCATCCGTCTTGGCCACCGCCGCGGCGGCGACCATGCTCGGCACGCTGGCCGTCGCCGCACCGGCCGAGGCGGCAGGCATGCGAGCGGTCACCGGCCGCATCGCGTGCACGGCGTATCCCAACATCACCATCGGCACGTCCGCGGTGGCGAAGGGCACGGTGCAGTTCCAGCTCAACAACCCGCAGAACACTCGGAGCAACACCGTCAGCCTCGGGTACTCGGCCGCGTACACGAGCTGGGGGTGGAAGTTCTGGACCAACGAGGCGGGCAACTTCTACGCGTACGGTCTCGGCGCCAACGGCAACGTCACGTCCGCCAAACGGTACTGCCAAGCGATCTGATGGCTCGTCGCGGCCTCGTCCTCGTGCCCGCGGTGCTCATCCTCGCCGGGTGCGCACCGTCCGTCGACACCTCGGCGCCAACGGGTCGGGACTCGCTCTTCGCCGGCCCGGAGGTGGCGAGTGCTCGAGTCGAGTGTCTACTCGATCGCGGCTGGGACGTGAAGCTCGAGGGGACGGCCATCGTCGGGAGCATTCCGACCGAGCAGATGGCCGCGTATCAAGCCGACGACCTCGAGTGTCTGGAAGAGGCCGGGATCGACCCCGAAGCGCCGCTGACCGACGGCCAGTACGACGCGATCTACGACTGGTACATCGAGATCGAGGAATGCCTGGCCGACGCCGGCTTCCCCGTGCCCGAGCGTCCGTCGAGGGTCGCCTTCGAGGAGAGCTACGACGCGGACCCGTGGATCCCGTGGTCCGTCGTGCCCGAGCTCGACGCCCAGCGAGCCGAGGAGATCTGCCCGATCATGCTCGCTCCGACAAGCTGAGTCCGGTTCGACGCCGGACTCCCCATCGTGCGCGCGCGGCTGCCCTCCCCCGTGGTCGCGCGCGCACCCCTTCCGCTCGCACCCTTCCCGTCGGGGCATCCCGAATCGGCCCAGCAGGCCGCGGCATCCCGGCATCGTCCGACGCCGTCGCTACCCTGTCTGCATGACCTCGAGCGCGCCGGCCGTCGAGCCGGACCCCGACGACGGCACCGGGGCCGCCGTCACCTCGGCCGAACGGCTGAAGGCGTTCACCGACGCCGTCGTCGCGATCGCGATGACGTTGCTCATCCTGCCCCTCATGGAGAGCGTGACCGACGCGGGGGCGGAGGGCGGCGGCGTCGCCGCCTGGTTCGGCGAGCACGCCGAGCAGCTCATGAGCTTCGCGCTGAGCTTCGCGCTCATCGCCACCTTCTGGCTCGCCAACCACCGCATCTTCGCGAAGGTGGAACGCACGAGTCCGACGCTGCTGTGGCTCACCATCGGCTGGATGTTCACCATCGTCTGGCTGCCGGTGCCGACGGCGATGCTCGGTGCGATGGAGACCGACGACGCGCAGAAGCTCGTCTACATCGGCAGCCTCGCGCTCACGAGCGTCATGTCGCTCGCCATCCGCTCCTACCTGCTCCGGCACCCCGCGCTGCACGACATCGCCGCACCGCGCCTCCGCCGGGGCATCCTCGCCGACGCGATCACGACCGGGCTGTTCCTGATCGCGTTGCTGCTCTCGATCCTCGTGCCCGCGATCGGCTACTGGGCGCTGTTCCTGCTGCTGCTCGTGTCGCCGCTCCACACGCTGGCCTGGCGGGCCGTCGACCGCGGAGCTCGCCGAAGCTCGACGTAGCCGGTGGCCTCAGCGCGGGCATCCGCGTCGGTGCCGATGCGGTCGAGGCCGGCATGCTCGAAACCGGCACGCTCGAAGCCGTGCCGCAGGTACAGCCGCTCGGCGGCGTCACCCGCCCAGACGGAGAGCGTGATCGCGCGGCCCGAGGCATCCGCCTCAGCGCTCAGCGCGGCCAGGGCCGCGCCCGCGACGCCCCGCCCGCGGACGCTCGCGAGCACCGCGAGATCGGCGAGGCGGAGGTCCTCGCCGCTGCGGTCGACGACGAGATAGCCGACCGCGTCCGGCCCGAAGGCGTCCACGTGGAGCAGCACCGCCGTCGCAGCGGGCCGCTCGGCGCGCAGCGACGCGAACTTCGCCGCGACCTGCCCGGCGATGAGCGGCGCGGCGAGCTCCGGCGGGATGCCCGGCAGCCGCTCCCGGAGTACGGACGTGGCGATCGCGAGGATCGCCGGATCGTCCGGTGCCGCCGCGACCGCCACGACGGCCACCGGGGTCACGGCGCTGCGGAGCCCCGCGTCCGCTGCGGAGCGCGGGGCATCGGCGCTCACTGCCGCGGCGGGAAGATGCCGGTCAGGGCGATGACGAAGTACATGCCGAGCACCGGCGGCAGGTTGTTGTGCGGCTGGTTGCCGCCCGCGGTGTTCAGTGCGTCCGGTCGCATGTCGACGTTCTGGGTCGCGCCGAACGCGCGCCGCGCGACACGACCGTACTTCTGCTGAGCCCAGGCCCCGCCCCCGGCGGAGCCCGTCGTCGCGGCCGCGTCGATCGCCATGGCGGCGTGGATGTGCTGGGGCATCTCGCTCTGCAGCAGCGTGACGTTCGGGGAGCCCAACTGTTCCCCGACGATGCGGGGGGTCAGCCCCGGGCCCGAGCCCTGCCCGATCGCGACGGTGCCGTTCAGGTTCGGCAGGGCGAAGGTGGACTTGCCGTCGCCGCCGTACTGGGTGCCGAGCACCGAGAACAAGGGGGTGTTCTGCTGGATCGGGATGAGCTGCCCGTTGCACAGGGCCCAGCCGTAGGGCGCGTAGCCGAACGCGACGGTGCGGATCTCTCCGTAGTACTGATCGCTCATGTCTCTGCTCCGTTCGCCGCGGTCAGTTCCGCGGGGGGAAGATGCCGGACATCGCGATGATGAAGTTCACGACGGTGAACGGCGGGCGGTTCTCGTGCGGCACGGCCTGCCCCGTGCTGGAGATCGTGCTCGGCCGCAGCTGCGCCGCGGCGGCGCCCGTGCCGTACTCCGCCTGCTCGGTGGCCGCCCAGTAGGCGTTCGCCGGCGACGGCGTCGTGGCCGCCGTGTTCGACGCCCGGACCCGGTGGGTGTGCGTCGGCATCTCGTTCACCGTCAGCTGGTGGAACTCCTCGCCGAGCACGGCGCCCCAGCGGCTGTTGTCGACGGCGCCGAGGGGCGTGCGGCCCTGCAGGTTCGGGAGGGCGAAGGTCGTGACGCCGTTGCCGCCGTACGTCGTGCCGAGCAGGGAGAACAGCGCCTGGTTCTGCTGGACCGAGAGGATCTGCCCATTGCAGAGCGCCCACCCTCTCGGGGCGAAGGGGAAGGCGACGCGACGGATCTCGCCGAGGTACGGATCGCTCATGGGGTCCTCTCAGCTCAGCTCTGCGTCGGGAAGATGCCGTAGGTGGCGATGATGTAGGAGATCGTGAGGCTCGGCGGCATGTTGTCGTGCGGCAGCGAGCTGCCTGCGGGCTGGACCGCCTGCCCGCCCATCGGCGTCGACGCGTCGGCCGCCTGGTAGGCGGCGGACGTCTGCGTCGACCAGATCGCCCCGCTCGGGTCGGACGTGCCGGGGGAGGCGGCGGCGAGCGGGACGTGGGTGTGCGGGGGGAGCTGGTTCTGCGTCAGCGTCACCTGCTCGGTGCCGCCCCTCATGCCCATGAGGTAGGTGCCGCCGCCGGGGAAGGCGCCCTGGTGCACGGGGATGCGGCCCTGGAGGTCGGGGACGCCGAAGGTGGTGATCCCGTCGCCGCCGTAGCTCGTGCCGAGCAGCGCGTACAGCGCGTCGTTGTTCGCGATGGAGAGCAGCTGCCCGTTGCAGAGCTCCCAGCCGACCGGCGGGTAGTTGCCGGCGAAGATCCGGATCTCGCCGAGGAACGGCTCCGCCATCAGACGCTCCGCCGATCGACGATGCCCTCGAGCAGCGGATCGGCGCCGCCCGCGCGCACCAGATAGAGGAGCGCGTCCGGCTCGCCTGCGGCCGTCAGCCGGTACAGGCCGTCGCGGGCGGCCTCGTCGCTCGCGAAGCGCACGGCGAAACGGTGCTCGGGGTCGCCGCCCCCGGGCAGGTCGCCGAGGTGCGTGAGCACGAGGCGGTGGGCCGACCACTGCGAGGCGCCGTCGTAGACGACGCCCTCGCGCCCCAGGAACTGAGATCGGACGGGGATGGCGGGGTCGAACGCGCCGCCCCCGTCGCCCGCAGCGGATGCGGTCGCGGCCCGTCCGGGCCCCGTGGGCTGTGCCTGCGCGGGGCCCGCAGCGGCGACTGCAGCGGCGCCGAGCGCCACCGCTCCCGCGCCGAGCGCGCCACGGCGCGAGAGTGCTGTCGTCACGTCGCTCCTGAGGTCCCGATTGCTCGCCCCCCGAACTGGGCGGCGGGCCAACCCTATCTCTCCGATCGAATCAGCCGATAGCATTCCGGCGTACCCAGTTGGGGTGCATCGCGCCCGTGGGGGCGCATCGGGAAAGGGCTTCGATTGCCGGCTGGACACGTTCGGAGTGCCGCAGCGGCGCTCACCACTGCTGCGCTCCTCGCCGGTGGCCTGCTCTTCGCCCCGCCGGCCTACGCCGCGCCGGTGCTCGCGGTCACGAGCACCGCCGACGGCGATGCCAACGACGCGTGCACCGATGACAGCGTCACCTCGACCGCCTCCCCCGTGACGCTCCGCAACGCCTTCTGCGTCGCGAGCAACCTCGGTGGTGCCCAGCAGATCTCCGTTCCCGCCGGCACGTACACCCTCGGAGCCGACGGCGCACTGCGACTCGGCACCCAGCCGGGCGCCGACATCACCGTCACCGGCCCCGCCTCTGGCGAGGCCTCGATCGTCGGCAACGGCACGACCCAGCTGCTCAGCGTGGACCCGGAGATCACCGGCGGCGTCTCGGTGACGCTCGAGCGCCTCACCTTCACGGGCGGCCGCGACGCAGCCGACGGCGGCGGCGCGATCATCGCCGGCTCGGCCGAAGGGATCGACCGCGACGAGCTCGTCATCCGCGACACGGTCTTCCGCGACAACCGATCGACGGCGGGCTCCTTCGCCCCCGGTGGCGCCGTGCAGTTCATGGGCGGCACCCTCACCATCGAGAACTCCGTGTTCGACCGGAACACCGCGGGCCTCGCCGCGGGCGGCGCCGTCTACTACGAGTCGTTCGGCGACCCGGCCGATCAGGCGCTGAACATCACCGACAGCGTCTTCACGAGCAACACCGTGTCGGCCGCGGCCGGACTCGGCAACGGCGGCGGCGCGCTCGCCTTCGACGCGAAGGGCGCGGCCGTGTCGATCACCGGCAGCACCTTCCTCGAGAACCAGGCCACGACGAGCGACGGCAGCCCGGCGCTCGGCGGCGCGGTCCGCCAGCTCTCGGGACCCGCGACCATCACCGCGAGCACCTTTACGCGCAACGCCGCGCAGGGCGCCAACGCGGGCGCCGGCGCCGTCGAGGCCCGAACCGGTGCGCTCACCGCGCACTACAGCCGGTTCAGCGGCAATACCGGCGCCGCGGCGCTGCGTGCGGATGCCACGAGCGCGGTCGACGCCACCCGCAACTGGTGGAGCTGCACCGTCGCGCCGGTCTCCGCCCCGTGCGATCGGGCCCTCATCGCGAACGGCACCGCCGTTCCGTTCCTGACCCTGAACGTCACCGCCTCGCCGACGACCGTCGACTCCGGGGCGACCTCGCAGCTGACCGGCTCGCTCCTCGTCGACTCGGCCGGCGCCGCGGTGCCGGCGGCGAAGCTCACCGCCTTCGAGGGGCTCACCGCGACGTGGACTCCGGCGGGTCCGGCCGGCTCGACCGTGGCGTCCGCCTCGTCCGCGATCGCGGGCGGCATCGTCACCGGCACCTTCACGGCCGGCTCGACCGCCGGTGCGGGCGGCGCGGCGCTGGCGCTCGACGCGGCATCCGTCACGGCGCCGATCACGGTGCGCGCGGTCCCCGTGTTCACGAGCCCCGCCGCCCGGGATGCGATCGTCGGATTCCCGTTCTCGGCCACCGTCACCGCGACGGGCGACCCGACGCCGACGATCAGCCACCTCTCCGGGGACCTGCCGGACGGGCTGAGCTTCAGCGGCGGCGCGAACGGCACGGCGACCATCTCCGGGACCCCCACGCTCGCCTCGGCGGGGACGCACGCCGTCGTCCTGCGAGCCCAGAACGGCGCCACGAAGGACCAGACGTTCACGATCACCGTCGGCGAGGTGCCGAGCTTCAACGGTCCCGGGTCGTTCACGCTTCCTCGCGGCGAGGCGGCCGACGTCCAGATCGGCACGCAGGGCGGCGCGGACACCATCGCTCTGGCGACAGGATCGGCCGCGCCCGCGGGCCTGACCTTCGCCGACCTCGGCGGCGGTGCCGCGGAGTTCACCGGGACGCCGACGACTGCCGGCGTGCACACCCTGCACCTCGTCGCGACGAACCGCTTCGCCACGACGACCACGACGTTCACCTTCATCACGACCGCTCCGCCGGCGTTCACGAACGCCGACCAGGCGAGCTTCCTCGTCGGTGGCGGCGAGCAGAACTTCCTGCTCGCGATCGACGCCGGATACCCGGTGGCGACCGGCGAGCCGGTCCTGAGCGGGGCGCCCGCCTGGCTGAGCCTCGACACGAGCGGCGTGCCGCAGCTCGTCGGCACGCCCCCGGCGGGCTCCGGCGGCGAGTACGAGTTCACGCTGTCGCTCACGAACGCGACCGGGACGGGCACGCAGGACTTCACCCTCAGCGTGCGCGAGGCGCCCGCGCTGTCGGGGCCGTCGAGCTACTCGGTGGCCGCGGGCACCGCGATCGACGAGACGATCGTCTTCACCGGCACCCCGACCCCGACCGTCATCGCCATCGACGACACGGCGCTGCCGAACGGCATCACGGCGAGCGACCTCGGCGGCGGCAAGGTGCGGCTGAGCGGCACCGCGGCGGCGGCCGACGCCGGAGCGTACGTGCTCGGCATCGACGTGGAGAACGTCGCCGGCGTGACCCACCAGGACATCGGCCTCACCATCGGCGTCGCGCCGAGCATCACGAGCCCGGCCACCGCGACGTTCGAGGTCGGCACGGCGGGCGCCCTGCCGATCGTCGTCGCCCCCGGCTACCCGGTCGCCGGCGCCGTCACGATCGACGGCACCGTCCCCGCCTGGCTGAGCCTCAGCGGCGCGGCCGGCGCCCAGCAGCTCGTCGGCACCCCGCCGGCCGGCGCGGGCGGCACGATCGAGTTCGCGCTCGTCGTCCAGAACGCCTACGGCACCGACCGGCAGGAGTTCCGTCTCGTCGTGAACGAGGCCCCGGTCGTCACCCTCGACCCGGCCGACGCCTCGGTCGTCGCAGGGCACGAGGTCGAGTTCGAGGCCGGCGCCGACGGCTTCCCCGCGCCGAGCGTGCAGTGGGAGCGCTCCGGCGACGACGGCGCGAGCTGGCAGCCGGTCGCCGGCGGCACCTCGGCGACGCTGACGCTCACCCCGGGGCTCGCCGACGACGGGAGCCGCTACCGCGCCGTGTTCACGAACGCGGCGGGCACGGCGACCACGGCCGAGGCCCGGCTCGCGGTCGGCGAGGGTCCCGCGTTCGCCGAGCAGGGCGACGTCACCGTGCTGCCCGGCGCAGTCCGGACGATCGAGGTGACCGTGTCGGGTCATCCGTCCGCCGCGATCACGGCGAGCGGACTCCCCGCCTGGCTGGCCCTCGTCGACCACGGCGACGGCACGGCCACCCTGAGCGGCACCCCCGCCCTCGGCGACACCGGGAGCTCGACGATCGAGCTCACCGCGACGAACGCCTACGGTTCCGACCGGCTCGAGTTCGCGCTCACCGTGACCGACGAGGTCGCCCTGCCGTCGCAGCTGCCCGCCACGGTCGACGGAACGCTCGACGGCGTGCCCGCCGAGCTCCGTCGTGGCCAGACGCTGACGGTCTCCGGCGAGGGCTTCCTCCCCGGCGCGCGGATCGCGCTCGGCGTCTACTCGACCCTCACGCCGCTCGGCTCGGCCGTCGCCGACGCGTCGGGCGCCTTCTCCGCAGAGGTCACGATCCCCGCGACGCTGCCGGCCGGCGAGCACGCGCTCGCGGCGAGCGGCGTCGGCGCGGATGGCTCGGCCCGACTGCTCGCCGCCGAGACGACGCTCGTGGTGCCGGTCCCGGTGCCGGGCGACGGCGACGGCGGCTCGACGCCGGGCGGGCTCAGCCACACCGGCATCGACACGCTGCTGCCGATGCTGCTCGCGGCAGGAGGCATCCTCGCGGGCCTCGCGCTCCTGGTGCTCCTCGCGGTGCGCCGCCGGCGCGGTGCCTGAGCGGGCGGAGACGCGGAGCATGAGGGCGTAGGCTCGCCCTCATGCTCGCCACCCTCATCCACGCGCCCGGTGACATCCGCGTCGAGACCGTGCCCGATCCGGTGCTCTCCACCGGCCGCGACGCGATCGTCCGCGTCGTGGCGGCGTGCGTCTGCGGCTCCGACCTCTGGCCCTACCGGGGCGTCACGCCCACCCGCGAGCCCAGGCGCATCGGACACGAGTTCGTCGGGGTCGTCGAGGCCGTCGGCGACGAGGTGGAGCGGGTGCGGCCGGGCGACTTCGTGATCGCCCCCTTCTACGTCTGCGACGGCACCTGCGCCAACTGCCGCAACGGCGTCTCCACCTCCTGCCTGCACGGCGGCTGGTGGGGCTCCGAGGACCGCGACGGGGCCTTCGCCGACGGCGCGCAGGGCGAGCGCGTCCGCGTGCCGCTCGCCGACGGCACCCTCGCCGTCGTGCCCGGACCGGTTTCCGACGACGAGGTGCCCGGGCTCCTCACCCTCTCCGACGTCATGGGCACGGGGCACCACGCCGCGGTCTCGGCCGGCGTCGGCCGTGGCGACACGGTCGCCGTCGTCGGCGACGGCGCGGTGGGCCTCTGCGCCATCATCGCCGCGAAGCGGCTCGGCGCCACGACGATCATCGCGATGAGCCGTCACCCCGAGCGTCAGGCGCTCGCCCGCGAGTTCGGTGCGACCCACGTCGTTGCCGAGCGCGGCGAGGCGGGCGTCGAGGCCGTGCGCGCCCTCACCGGCGGCATCGGGGCCGACCGGGTGCTCGAGTGCGTGGGCACGAAGGAGTCGATGGACCAGGCGATCCGCTCCGCGCGCCCCGGCGGCATGGTGGGCTACGTCGGCGTGCCGAACGGCGGCCCGGAGCTGCCCGTGCGCCGCCTCTTCGAGACGAACGTCGGCGTGAACGGCGGCGTCGCGCCGGTGCGCGGCTACATCGAGGAGCTGCTGCCCGACGTGCGCTCGGGCGCCATCCGCCCGGGGCTCGTCTTCGATCTCGAGCTGCCCCTCGCGGAGGCCGCCGAGGCCTACGCGGCCATGGACGAGCGACGGGCCGTGAAGGTGCTGCTGCGGCCGTAGCCGGAATCGCGCCCGGCGAGCCCGGCCGTCCGGTCAGGCGATGCGGGGCAGCCCGTCGTCGCCCGCGAGCCCGGCGCTCGGCAGCCCCTGCGGCGTCGCCGGCTCGGTCGGAGGCAGCGGGCGGGGGCCGGTGCCCGCGCCGGCCCAGCCGGGGGTGTTCGCGTCGAGCCAGGCGATCCGCACGGCATCCAGCACGCCCTCACGGTGCGCTCGGCGCTGCGTCTGCAGCCAGGTGCCGAGTCGTCGCGAGCGCGCCGCCGTCGAGCGCTCGTAGGGGAGCCGTCCGCACTCGGCGAGGTACTCGGCGACCTCCTGCGCGCGGCGGAGCCAGCTCGCGAGCCGCGGGTCGCGCCAGCCCGCGAGGCGGCCGTCGAGCCACTGCGTCCGCTCGGCGGCCAGCGCCCCGCGCCGGTGCGCCGAGCGCTGGTTGTTCAGCCAGACGCCGAGCTCGAGCTCGAGCGCCGAGGCCTCGTCGCCGCGCGCGGGCAGTCGTCCGTGCTCGGAGCGGAAGGCGACGACGCGGGCGGCGGTGTGCTCCCAGGCGTTCAGCCGGTGGTCGCGCCACCCGGGGAGCTGCCGGTCGAGCCAGCGCTCCCGCGCCTCGTCGAGGGTGCCGGCGTCGGCGAGCCCGCGCTGACGCTGCAGCCATCGGGCGAGGGAGCGCTCCTCCGGGTCGTCGGCCCGGCTCGCCGGAGCACCTGCGCCGAGGGCGGTGCGGCGGGCGAGTCGGTCGGCCTGGGCGCGCCACTCGCGGTCGTCGTCGAACCAGCCGATCACCGCGCCGTCGAGGTGCGTCCGGCGGGCGGGGCTGAGCCTGCCCGCTCGTGCGGCCGTGCGCTGCTCGGCGAGCCAGGCCGCCGCGCGGCGCTCGGCGTCGGCGGCATCGCCGGTTCTGGCTGGGAGGCGGCCGGCCTGCGCGATGACGGCGACGAGTTCGTCGAGGCGGGCCAGCCAGGCGGCATCGGGACGGTCGCGCCAGTTCGGCACCGAGCGGTCGAGGCGCAGCGCACGGGACTCGTCGAGCGAGCCGGCGGCGGCGAGCCGGCGCTGCCCGGCGAGCCAGTCGCCGAGTCCCCGCTCGACCGGATCCGCGGCGTGCTTCGCGGGGAGCCGCCCGTTCGCGGCGGCCCACCCGGCGAGTCGCCGCGCGGTGCGGGTCCACCGCGCGGCGGCCGGGTCGAGCCAGCCGGGCACTGCGTCGTCCAGTGCCCGACGCCGCTCGTCGTCGAGTCGATCGTCGTGGGCGGCCTCGCGCTGCCGCCGGAGCCAGCCCGCGAGCCGGCGCTCGGCGGGGTCGTCGTGAGCGGTCTCCCGGGGGAATCGTCCGGTGTCCGCGATGAAGGACGAGACCGCGGCCGCGGTGTCGTCCCAGCTCTCGTCCGAGGGGCGCCGCCAGCTGGGCAGGTTGAGCTCGAGCCAGGCCAGGCGATCCGCGGCGAGCCGGCCGGATGCCTCGGCGCGCCGCTGCGTGCGGAGCCACGTCGCGAGCCGGCGCTCCTCGGCGTCGCGGGCCGCCGGCGCCGGGTAGCGTCCGGTCTCGGCGAGGTGCAGTCCGACGGCGACGGCGCGGCCGTGCCAGTCGGTGCCGCGCGGGTCGCGCCAGCCGGGTACGGTCTGGTCGAGGTGGCGCAGCCGGCGGTCGGCCAGCGCGCCGGCGCGGTCGAGTTCGCGTTGGCGCTTCAGCCAGCGGGCGGTCGCGCGCTCCGCGTCGGATGCCCCGGCGGCATCCCGCGGGGGTCGTCCGGTCGCGGCGAGGTGCTCCCGCAGGGCCGCGACCCGCGACTGCCAGTCGAGGTCGCCGTCGTGCAGGGCCGTGCCGTGCCGGAGCGAGCGGCGTGAGCGGACCGGGGGAGTGCGGTGGGCGTGCGGGCGCGCGAGGGCGACGCCTGGACCCGACGCGAACCGCGTCGGAGTCGAGCTGTCGTCGCTCATGCCTGCCCCGAATCCCGGCGTGCGCGGGCGCACGCCACGGCGACCGCCCCCGCGGTCGCCGAGGCGACCGGAGACGCCCGGAACCCGAATCCGAGCGCCGGTGAACCGGCCGCTGCGGCGATTCTCACAGCCGATGCACAGCCTGGGCAAGGACGCTGGAAAGGGTCCTGACGAAACCGCTTCGAGAGCGCGCTCTCACCCCCGCGGATTCCGCGCGATTCCGGGGTTCTCAAGGGGGTGCCGGCTCGCAGGAGCCGGCAGCTTCACCCCCGGACTGGGGGACGCTCGGCGAGTCCGGCGCGTCGCATCCCGGCGATCCACGGCGTGGGGAACGCGATCGACAGCTCCCAGGCGAGCTCGCAGTCGGGCTCGGCGGCGACGACGGCGGCGATGCGTTCGGCATCCGCCTCGGCGAGGACGTGCGCCGGCGAGTCGACGCCGCGGTTCCAGGCGGCCTGCGCGCGCCGCTTCGCCTCGTTCAGCAGCTCCTCCGGCGCAGCGACCGGGGCGCCGTGCTCCAGCCAGCGCGAGCGGCGGTCGCTCCCGGCGTCCTCCAGTGCCGGCCCGTCGAGCCGGTGCAGTCGCGGGCCGTCGGCCGTCTCCTCGTAGTAGCGGCGCTCGCCCGTGCGGAGCACGCGAACACGGTGGTAGCCGCCCGGGTGCGCCTCGGGGGCGCCGCGGCCGTCGAGGTAGCGGGTCTCCTCGACGCCGCCGGCCGTGGTCCACTGCACGACGCGGACGCGGCCGTCCTCGTCGAGCCACTCGAGCAGGCCGTCGGCGGCCTGGCCGCCGAAGTCGAGGCGCTCGGGGTGCGCGGGGGTCGGCAGGTGCCGGCCGAACAGCCAGGCCTCGCGGCCACCGGCGCGATCGACCGCCCAGCCGATGGTGCGGTGCCGCTCGCCGCGGCGCCAGTAGGAGACGCCGTCGTGGTGGTCTCGCCGTTCGGTCCACCCCTCCAGTGGGTGCGGGGCGGTCCTGGTCTGTTCTGCGGGCATCGTGCTCGTTCCTCGGGTTCGGCCCTCGCGGGCCCTGGATCGTGTGCTTCGGGTGCGGGTCCACCCGCCGGGCCGCTGATCGGTGTCCTCAGCAGTGTCCTCATTAGTGCGGACATCCCGGCAAGAAGTACATGCGCGGCACCGGTCCGCATTTGTGCGGACTCGCCCGACTTTCCCGAAAGTCGGGCGCATCGGAAGGCACGGGGCGAGAACTCGGGGCCCGACGCTTACCGCGGGCGGTGGCGCGGCCGATAGTCGCAGGCATCGAGGAGAGGCGGTCCGCATGTCGTTGCACGAACTCTCCGCCGTGCTCTGGCGCGAGCGGGAGCTGCTCGACGTGCTCCTCTACAAGCTCGAGGTCGAACGCCTGCTGCTCGCGACCGACCGGCGGCGCTGGCTCGGCCGGGCCGCCCACGAGATCGAGTTCCTCACGGCGCGGCTGAAGGAGGTCGGGCTCGCGCGCGCCGTCGAGTCCGCCGAGGTCGCCGAGGAGTTGCAGCTCTCCGCCGAGGCGACGCTCCAGGAGCTCGCCGATGCGGTCGGCGACGAGGTCTGGCGGGACATCCTGCTCGCCCACCTCGCGGCGCTCCGCGAGGTGACCGGCGAGATCGGCGAGCTCCGCGACGCGAACGAGCAGCTTCTGAAGCAGGCCGCGAGGCCGGCGGGGCTCTCGCCCCACGCGGCGCCCCGGCGCGGCACCACGACCTACGACGCCCGCGGCCTCGCCCGCGACGTCGTCGAAGCCACCCTGGTGGACGAGGAGACCTGATGAGCACCTTCAGCGGGCTGAACACGAGCCATACCGCCCTGAACGCGGCGCGCACCGCGGTCGACGTCGCGGGCCAGAACATCGCGAACGTGAAGACCCCCGGCTACACGCGCCAGCGGGCGGAGCTCGCCTCCTCGCCCGTCGCGGGGCCCATCGGCGTGCTCGCCCTCTCGCGCCCCGGCCCCGGTCAGGGCGTCATGGTCACCGGCATCGCGCGGCTCGCCAACGAGCTGCTCACCGAGGGGGTCCGCGAGGCCTCCGCCACCTCCGGGTACCACGCGACCCGCGCGGCCGCCCTCGAGACGCTCGAGACCGGGCTCCGCGAGCCGGGCAAGGACGGCCTCTCCGCGCGGATGCAGGAGTTCTGGGCGTCGTGGCAGGACCTCGGCAACGCGGCGGGCGACGGCGCGGCCGCCGCCGTCGTGCTGCAGCAGGCGGCGACGCTCGCCGGCCGCATCGCCGACGGCTACCGTGCGGTGTCCTCGCAGTGGACGGCGCTCCGGAAGGATGCCGCGACCATGGTCGACGAGGTGAACCACGCCGCCGCCCGGGTGGCCGAGCTGAACGACACCATCCGGCGCTCGACGCTCGCCGGCGGACAGGTCAACGAGCTCCTCGACGAGCGCGACCGCGTCGCCGCCGACCTCGCCTCGATCGCGGGCGGTCAGGTGCACGACCGGGGCGACGGCACCGTCGACGTGCTCGTGGCCGGCAACCCGATCGTGACGGGCACCACCGCGAACCGGCTCGTGCTCGCCGGGCCGACGACCGCGGGCGGCACCGGGGCCGTCTCGGTGCAGTGGGAGCGGCGTCCCGGCACCGCCATCGACCTCGACGGCGGCGAGCTCGCCGGCGCCCTCTCGATGCTCGGGCCCGCATCGGGCGGCACCGGCGGCGCGCTGAACGAGGCGCTCGCCTCCTACAACGCCGTCGCGACGGCGCTCGCCGATCAGGTGAACGCCGTGCACCGCACGGGCGCCACGCCGGGCGGCACGACCGGCCTCGACTTCTTCGCCCTCGACGCGGGCGTGCCCGCGGCGCTCGGCCTCCGGGTCGTGCCGACGGATGTCTCGGGCATCGCCGCCGCCCTGCCCGGCGCGGGGGCGAAGGACGGTACGATCGCCGACCGGATCGCCGGCATCGGGCGGGCCGCCGGCTCGCCGGACGAGGTCTGGGGCTCCTTCGTCGCGAAGGTCGGCATCGCGTCCGGCGCGGAGGGCTCGCGCGCGCAGGTCGCCGCGCTCGGGCTCGTCGACGCGGTCGGCCGGCAGCAGTCCGAGTCCGCCGTCGACCTCGACGAGGAGAACCTCGCGCTCGTCACGGCCCAGACCGCCTACCAGGGAGCCGCGCGCGTGTTCACGGCGATCGACGAGATGCTCGAGGTGCTCATCACGCGCACCGGCCTGGTCGGGAGGTAGTCGGCCATGAACCGCATCACGACCATGTCGATCGCGCAGTCGTCCGCGCGCAACCTGCAGCTCGCGGCATCCCAGCTGGCCAGGGCCCAGCAGCGCGCGACCGACTTCAAGGCGATCACGAAGCCGTCGGACGACCCCGCGGCCACGGCCCGCGCCATGCAGGTGCGCGCCGAGCAGCGGGCGAACCTGCAGTACTCGCGGAACATCCAGGACGGCAACGCCTGGCTCTCGACGATCGACTCCGCGCTGCAGTCGACGACCACGCTGCTCGGCCGCGCGCGCGACCTCACCCTGCAGGGCGCGAACGACGGCGCGCTCTCGCAGACGCAGCGCGACGCGATCGCCGCAGAGCTCGACGCGGTGCGCGATCTGCTGCTCGCCCAGGCGAACTCGAACTACGCCGGCCGGCAGGTCTTCGCCGGCACCTCCGACCAGCCCGCCTTCGACGCGAGCTACGCGTTCTCCGGCGGCGCCGGGACCGTGGAGCGGCGGCTCGACGCGAGCACCACCGTCCGGGTGGACGTCGACGGTGCGGCCGTCTACGGGGTCGGCGCGGACTCCGTCTTCGCGACGCTCGACCGGATCGCCGCCGGACTGCGCGCCGGCACCCCGGTCGGCGGCGAGCTCACGGCGCTCGACGCGCACCGCTCCGCCGTGCTCGACGCGCACGCCGCGGCGGGTGCGAGGCACGCCACCGTGCTCCAGGCCGTCGACCGCAACCTCGCCCAGAAGATCGATCTCGAGGCGACCCGCAGCCGGCTCGAGGACATCGATGTGGCGACCGCCGCCATCGAGCTCTCCACGAGCGAGATCGCGCACCAGGCGGCCCTCGCCGCGACCGCCCGCGCCGTGCGCCCGACCCTGATGGACTACCTCCGATGACCCGCGTGACCTTCCTCGCCCCGCCCTTCGGGCTCGCCGACACCGACTTCGAGCTCGCGCCGGTCGACGGCGCGCCGGGGCTGCTCGCGCTCAGGGCCGACTCGGGCGACGCCCGGCTGTACCTCCTGGACGCGGCGCTGCACCTGCCCGGCTACCACCCGGCCGTTCCGCGGATCGATCTCGACGAGCTCGGCGACGCGGCCCCGGCCGTCTACGTCGTGGTGAACCCGTCGGCGGCGCCGACGACCGTCAACCTGCAGGCGCCGATCGTCGTGGCCGCGGACGGCCGGGCCCGCCAGACGATCCTCGACCGCGGCGACTGGCCGCTCCGCGCCCCGCTCGCCGAGGTGCTCGCCGCGGCCTGAGCGCGCGGCATCCCCACCCCGCTCCGCGCCTTTCCCCGGTGTCGCCTCCCCGCTCGAGGGGGTCGAATCCCGACAGCGCCACCGCCTGAGGGCGAAGCGGAGGTCGCGAAGCGACCCGTTCGGGATGGGAGGCGAAGCGCGGGCTCAGCGGCCGAGCAGCCTCAGCAGCTCCGACTCGGCGCCGGCGCCGATCTCCGCGGCCTCGCGGTTCGCGTCGGCGACCCCGACGACGATCTCCTCGCGCTGGATGCGCCGATCGCGCGGGGCCTCGATGCCGAGGCGGACGGAGCTGTCGCCCCGGACCTCGAGCACCGTGATGACGATGTCGTCGCCGATGAGCACGCGCTCGTTCGACTTCCGAGTCAGTACCAGCATCCCTGCTTCGCTCCTCCTGGCCGCAGACTCCCCGGCGGCCGTCACCTCCATCATGCGCGGCAGTGCGGCGAATGCGCCCCATCGGGAGGAAGCGCCCGGGATGCGTCCCCGAAACGAGCGCCGGGGCTCTCCGCTCGGCCGAACCCTCAGAGGAAGGCGAGCTGGTGATCGAACCGGGGCGAGGCGCCGGCCGGGTGCCGGCGGCGGAGCAGTTCGAAGTCGCGGCTCGCCACGGCCTCGAAGACGAGTCGGTGGGCCCCGAACGTCGCGAGCGCCTCCGGCGAGCGGGCGGCGAGCACCCGCAGCCGCGGCTCGAGGAGCCGGCCGACGTCGAGCAGCACGCGATTGCCGGAGAGCACGAGCAGCTGATCCCGGACGGCGAACCACGCCTCGCGCGTCGACGGATGCCCCGCGCCGAGGCCTGCGAGGCGTTCCTCGACCGCGAGTCGCGCCTCGAGCCCGGCGAGGCCCGCGGCCTTCGGGCGCGCTGAGGCGAGCCGCACGGCGAGCAGGTCGAGGAGCACGGCGAGCTCGAGGAACTCCGCGAGCTCCCCGTCGGGGATCGTGCGGACCCGGGCGGCGGCCGTCTCCGGCCCGAGCGCGACGAGGCCCTCGGCCGCGAGCTGCAGCAGCGCCTCGCGCACCTCGGCCCGTCCGAGCGCGTGCTCCCGCGCGAGCACGCGCGTGGGAAGCGGTGCGCCAGGGCGGCGCACCCCGCTCAGGATGTCGGAACGGAGGTCGTTCGTCAGGGCGGCGACGGGCCCGGGGGCGGCGGTACCGTCGAGCGGGGCGCCCGCCTCGCGGCCGAATCCGCCCGAGGCCTCGTCGAGGCGGCGCAGCGCCCAGGAGCGCCGGGCCGCGCGGAGCTCGTCGTTGAAGCGGATGGCCGCCCCTTCCGCGGCATCCGCGTCGCGAGCTGCGAACGCCGCCTCGAAGTCGTGGAGGGCCCGGAGCGGATCGACCTCCGCCTCGTCGGCGAAGGCCAGAAGGCGGAGCGAGCGGCTGTGCAGGCGATCGTGGAGCTGGAGCAGCGCCCCGTTGCCGGTGGCTCCGTAGACCTCGGCGCGGAAGCGGCCGCCGATGCGGATCAGGTCGAGGAAGTCGTCGCGGTGGATCGCCCGCGCCGCCGCGGCGGTCTGTCGCGCGAACGCGGCGAGATCGTGGGGAGAACGGCGGCGCGCCGCCTGTCGGGCCGCGACGCGATCGAGCAGCGTCTGCACCTCGGCGAGGTCCGAGGCATCCGAGCGGGTGAAGGAGGAGACCGTCCACCGGCTGGCCGAGTCGTCGTCGACGAGCCGCTCGGTGACGAGGCGGCGGATGGCGACGCGCACGGCATGCCGGCTGACTCCGTACTGCTCGGCGATCTCCAGCTCGACGAGCCGTGATCCGCCCGGCCGGACGGCTGCGACGATGTCGCCGCGAAGGCTGCGGAACACCCGCGCGCTCGCGGCATCGCGGGAGGTGCCGAGGGGGCCACGGCCGCGGCCGCGATCGGGCAGTGCGCCGGCCTGCGGCACCGTGCCCCGGCGCAGTTCGAGGGTACGCGACTGCAGCGCGGTGGGGGCCCGCCCCGGGCCGACGGGAGGAACTGGGGCGAGGCGATCGAGAACCATCGTCGGGACTCCTGGCGGCTGGGGATCGTGGGGGAGGGCTCCGGTCCCGCGTCGTCGCGGGCCCGGAGCATCGGGCTCGGTCGAGCGCCGGGTCAGAACATGGTGTTGTCGTTCGCCGACTCGGCGGGGACCTCCTGGATCACGTCCCAGTGCTCGACGATCAGGCCGTCGTCCACGCGGAAGACGTCGACGACGGCGGAGCCGAGCTCGCCGGGACGGTCGGTCGATCGGACGTGGAGGTAGACGAGGTCGCCGTCGGTCGCGCTGCGCACGATCTCGGCGCGCGACTCCGGGTTCTCCGCGAAGAAGCCGGTGAAGTACGAGACGAACGGCTCCTTGCCGTCGGGCACGCCCGGATTGTGCTGGATGTAGTCGTCGGCGACGACCTCCGCGGCCTCCTCGGTCTCGTGCTCGTTGAAGAAGCGGTCGTAGAACTCGACGACCAGTTCGCGGTTCGCCTCCTCGGCCGCGAGGTCGCGGCCGGTCGAGCTCGACTGCTCGGCTGCGGCGGGCGCTGCGGCCGGTTCGGCCGCGCCGCACGCGGCGAGCACGAGGACGGTCGGGAGTGAAAGGGATGCCAGTGCGATGCGAATGGATTTGGAAGTTTTCATGTTGCATACCAGCGCATTGAAGGGCAGCCCGGGGTTTCGATGTCAGGAGAGGCAATCACGTGGTCAAAATCGAACATTCTGGGATACCGAATGTGCGCTTCCGCTCGCCGGGGAGCGCGGCGCGCGTGGAGCTGATCCGCGCGTCCGATCTGCGTGACGCGGACGGCGGCCGCGGGGCGCTGTGCGCGCCGCAACGGCCGCGGTTCGACCTGCTGATCGAGGTGACCGCCGGAGAGACCACGCACCGGGTCGACTTCGTCGAGCATCGGCTGGCCGTCGGCGACCTGCTCTGGGTGCGTTCCGGACAGGTGCAGCAGTGGGGCGAGCCGGGCGGCTGGGAGGGTCGTGTCGTGCTCTTCCAGCCGGAGCTCGTCACGCCGGCGTCGACCGAGCTGCTGCGCCGCGCCGGGGTCGCGAGTCGCGCACGCTGGGCGCGCGGGAGCTACCCCGCCGATGTCTCGTCGTTGCTGCTGACGCTGGGAGAGCTGGATCGGGCCGCCACCAGGTGCGCCGCGGCCGCGGTGGAGCACGTGCTCGAGGCGCTGCTGCTCCGGCTCTGCGGAGGTGACGGACCGAGCGGCACGGCGATGCGGGGCTCGGGGCCGCTGTACGAGCGGTTCGTGCGGCTCCTCGACGAGCAGGGGCCCTGGATCATCGACCGCTCGGTCGAGGCGGCGGCGCAGCTGCTCGGCTGCACCCCGAAGACGCTGACTGCGGCGGTCCGCGAGCGCAGCGGACGCACGGCGAAGCAGCTCATCGACGATCGCGTGGTCCTCGAGGCGAAGCGGCTGCTGGCGCACCTGCCGGACCTCCCCGTGCGCGAGGTCGCGGAGGCGCTCGGCTTCCACGACTCGGCGAACTTCTCGAAGTTCTTCAAGCGGCAGGTCGGGCTCGCCCCGGCGGCCTTCCGGGCGGGGTCGATTTGAGTTTCTGGTATCCCGCTTTGTAGAGTGGCCGCGGGAAATCCCTTGCGGTCGACGAATCGGGTTGGTCGGCTGTGAGGCCAGGGGGCTGTCGTTCTGCAGAACGTCCCAGACGGCCCCCTGGTTTTCCTCTCCGGGAGTTGGCATCCCATCTGGGGCAGGTGTCGGCGTGTTCGGGAGACCGTTTCGCTCGCAGTGGAGGGGATTATGTCGCGCCTGCGTACACGTATGTCCGGGTTCGGGAAGGTTCGGCGGGGGGATGCCTCGTCGGGGTCTGGGCGGGCGGGGGTGGTGCGCGGGCTTGCAGCCGGCACCGTGGCCCTCCTCGTCGTCGGGGGTGGTGGTGCGCTGAGTGCGCAGGCCGCCCCGTCGGACCCATCCCAAGCGTTGGGGCAGTTCTTGGGGGCGGATCTGCTGCAGTTGCAGGCCGCGGATCTCGCGTACGCGTACGCCTCGGATCCGGGGGGTCCTGCGAGTCAGGCGGACCCGTTCGATCTCGCGGTGCTGCAAGCGTTGGGCCTCCAGCTCGACCTCATCGGCAACGGCCTGGTGCAGGTCCCGCTGCTGACCGACGGCACCGGGCCGGGCTTGTTGAACCTCGGCGAGATCGGCGTGATCAACAGCTACGCGGGGACCGCGTCCACGACGGACTCCGTCGCCGCGTCCGGCGCGGTCGCCGATGACGGCACGATCTCGGTGTCCGAGGACGCCGACCCGGCCGACTTCGGCAACGCCACGGTGAACCTCACCGATCTGCTCGACCAGCTCGGCGTCGCCGCGGTCACCG
>NZ_JAVSSI010000005.1:0-301751 GCF_044917495.1 Agromyces mediolanus
CCCCCCCCCCCCCCCCCCCCCCCCCAGTTTTTTTAAGTACCCCCCCCCCCAGATATATAAAATGGTTTTTAAAAATTATGACCAACCACAACGTTATCAGTATGTGGCCGGGGCGGTTTGCCGGTTTTGCGGGGTATTGCGTTGGGGTTTTTTGTTTTTTTTTAAGGGGGGGGGCGGGGGGCGGCGGGGTTGCGGGGGGAAGGGGGGGGTTGCCGGGTACCCGCTACTCGGCGAGCGCCGCCGCGATCGCGTCGACGAGCGTGGGCAGGCCGCCCTCCCACTCGAAGCTGAGCGCGGTCGGCGGCGAGACCGAGGAGACCGTGACCGGGTCGTAGACCTGCGCGACCCGGCCCGCGGCGACCGCGGGGATGGCCTGCACCTCGGGCTTCGTGAGGAAGGCGTCGGCCTCCTCCTTCGAGGAGTGATAGCTCACGATGAAGTCGGCGTCGAGCTGGTCGAGCTGCTCGTAGCTCAGCTCGTAGTAGAAGCCGCCGTCGCTCGTGTCGAGCTTCGAGACGCTCGGCGCCACGTCGAGCCCGAGCTCGGTGAGCACCTCGATGCGGGAGTCGGCCGCGGTGTAGACCGAGACGAAGCCGTCGCCGTCCCAGATGCCGGCGAACGTCTTGCCGGCGAACTCGGGGTGCGCCGCCGCCGTCTCGGCGAGCTGCTCGGAGATCGAGCCGAGCAGTTCGTCGCCCTGCTCGGCGAGGCCGAGCGCTTCGGCGGTGAGGCGGATCTCCTCGTCCCACGGGGTGGTCCAGGGCGCCTCGGGGTAGGCGACGACGGGGGCGATCTCGGAGAGGGTGTCGTACTGCTCCTGGGTGAGGCCCGAGTAGGGCGCCAGGATGAGGTCGGGGTCGGCCTCGATGAACTCCTCGTAGGGCACGGTCGCGCCGCCCTCGGGGTCGCTCAGGAGCGCGGGGAGCTCGACGCCGGCGTCGTCGTAGGCCGCCTCGACCCAGGGCAGGTAGTTGCCCGCGCCGACGGTCCAGATCTGCTCGCCGATGGCGACCGGGTAGACGCCGAGGGCGATGGCCGCCTCGGTCGACCCCCAGCCCCAGGTGGCGACCCGCTCGGGGGCCTGCTCGATGACGGTCTCGCCGAGGGCGTGCTCCATGGTGATCGGGAAGCCCTCGCCGGTGACGGCCGCGTCGCTCGGCGCGGGCTCTGCACTCCCGCCGGCGCAGGCGGAGAGGGCGATCGCGGTGACGGCGGCGCCGGCCACGGCGATCAGGGAACGGCGAAGACGCACGGGTGCTCCTTGAGTCGATCGGGGGATGATAAGGACAGGCTAACCTAACCCTGCACGGATTCGGTAGTCGAGTGGTACCGGCCGATCGGCACGATCAGCGGTCCGCCCGAGACGGGGTCGTCGATGACCTCGGCCGAGAGGCCGAACGCGCCGCGCACCGTCTCGCGGTCGAGCACCCGCCCCGGCTCCCCCTCGGCCACCACTCGCCCGCCCGACATGACCACGAGGTGGTCGGCGTAGCGGGCCGCGAGGTTCAGCTCGTGCAGCACCATCACGATCGTCGTCCCCCGCTCGCGGTTCAGCGAGGTGAGCAGGTCGAGGAGCTCGAGCTGATGGGCGAGGTCGAGGTAGGTCGTCGGCTCGTCGAGGAGCATGACGTCGGGCTGCTGGGCGAGCACCATCGCGATCCAGACGCGCTGGCGCTGGCCGCCGGACAGCTCGTCGATCGGCCGGTCGGCGAGCTCGGCCATGCCGGTCGCCGCGAGCGCCTCGGCGACCGCCCGGTCGTCGCCGCTCGAGTGCCGACCGAACCAGCCCTGGTGCGGATAGCGACCGCGCCCGACGAGATCGGCGACGCGCACCCCGTCGGGGGCGATCGACGACTGCGGCAGCACGCCGAGGCGCCGGGCGAGCTCCCGCCGGGGCATCCGGCCGACGTCCTGGCCGTCGAGCGTGACCCGCCCGCCCTCGAGCGGGTGGAGCCGGGCGAGCCCGCGCAGCAGCGTCGACTTGCCGCAGGCGTTCGGACCGACGATCGCGGTGATCCGTCCCGCCGGCAGTCGCAGGGAGAGGCCGTCGATGATGCGGCGGCCGTCGTAGCCGAGGCTCACCGCCTCGGCGGCGAGGCCGAGCGCGCCGTCGGCGACGGCGCCGACCCCGACCGGGCGGTCGGCGACCCCGCGGTCGCCGACGGGCGACGGCGGAACGGCGGCGGATGCCTCGACGGGGGGACGCTCGGACGGGACGGCGGTGCGTGCGCGGGGGGTCATGCGCGGGTCCTCTCGGTGCGGGCGAGCAGCCAGAGCAGATAGGGGGCGCCGATGAGGCCGGTGACGACGCCGACGGGCGCCATGAGCCCGGGGATCGCGAACTGGCCGACGACGTCGGCGGAGAGCGTCAGCACGCCGCCGACCACGGCCGACGCGACGAGCGCGGCACCGCCGCCCCCGACGAGACGCCGAGCGATGGCCGGGGCGATGAGCGCGACGAAGGCGATGGGGCCGGCGATCGCCGCGGCGACGGCGACGAGGCCGACCGCCGCAGCGAGGAGCACCACGCGACCGGCGTGCGCCCGGGCGCCCAGGGACGCGGCGTGGTCGTCGCCGAGCGCGAGCACCGTGAGCATCCGCGACGAAGCCGCGACCACGAGCGACATGATCACGACTCCGAGGAGCAGCCCCGCGAGATCGTCGCCGCGGACGTCGGCGACGCTGCCGACGGTCCAGTGCAGCGCCTGCTGCGCCTGCCGGACGTCGCCGCGGGCGAGCAGCCAGCTGATCGCCGAGCCGCAGACGTAGGCGAGGCCGACGCCGACGAGCACGAAGCGGATGCCGTGCAGCCCCTGCCGCCAGGCCGCGGCCCAGATGATCACGGCGACGAGGAGCCCGCCCGCGAAGGCGAAGCCGGTGACCCACGCCCCCGCGAGGCCGAGCCCGAGCATCGCCCAGACCGCGCCGAGGCTCGCGCCGGAGGAGATGCCGAGGATATCGGGACTCGCGAGCGGATTGCGGAGTACCGCCTGGAACACCGATCCGGCGAGCCCGAACGCCCAGCCGACGACGAGCGCCGCGACGATCCGCGGCAGCCGCAGCTCGAGCACGACGAAGCGCTCCACGCGCTCGCCCTGCCCGAGGAGCACCGCGAGCACCCGGTCGGGCGAGACGGCCGCCGCGCCGAGCGAGGCGGCGACGAGCGCGACCGCGAGCCCGAGTGCGGCGGTGACGAGCACCACGAGCAGCGCCCGGCGCCGGCGGGAGCGGCGCACGGCGTGCAGCCGTTCGAGCTCGACCGTCGGCACCGCGCCGGGCTCCGCGCTCCGCTCGCGCACCGCGGTCACAGCCCGGCCACCTTCCGGCTGCGCGCGACCGCGATGAGCACGGGCGCCCCGAGGAACGCCGCCACGACGCCGCCCTCGAGCTCGGAGTTCGGCACGATGAGCCGCCCGATCACGTCGGCCGCGAGGAGCATGATCGGCCCGAGCAGGAGCGCGAGCGGCATGATCAGCCGGTAGTCGCTGCCGACGAGCCGGCGTGCGGCGTGCGGCACGACGAGCCCGACGAGCGCGATCGGTCCGGCGAGGGCGGTCGCCGTGCCGCAGAGGAGCACGATGGCGGCGCCCGAGAGGCCGCGCGTCACGCCGACGCGCTGGCCGAGGGCGCTCGCGACGTCCTCGCCGAGCGCGAGGAGGTTGAGCCGGTGCGCGAGGAGGAACGCGAGCACGGCCCCGACGAGGAGGAACGGCCAGAGCACGCCGACGGTCGCGAGGTCGCGGCCGGTCAGGGAGCCGACGGCCCAGAAGCGGTACTGGTTGAAGGCCTCCGTGTCCTGCAGCAGCACGAGCGCGATCAGCGGCGTGATGAAGGCGGTGACCGCGGCGCCGACGAGCGCGAGCCGCACGGGTTCGCCGCGGCCGATCGAGAACACCGCGACCGCCGCGAGCCCGGCGCCGGCGAAGGCGAGCCAGATGTAGCCGAGCGGGTCGACGAGGCCGAGGAAGGAGATGCCGAGCACCACGGCGAGCGAGGCGCCCGCGTTGATGCCGAGGAGCCCGGGGTCGGCGATCGGGTTCCGGGTGACGCCCTGGATCACGGTGCCGGCGAGGCCGAGGGCGAGACCCGCGGCGAGTCCGATCACCGTGCGCGGCACGCGCAGCTGGAGCACCACGAACTGGTCGGGGTCGGCGGTGTCGGGCGAGAAGATCGCCCGCCACACCTGCGCGGGATCCATCGCGCGCACGCCGAGCGCGAGGCTCGCGACGACCACGAGCGCGAGGACGACCGCCGCCGCGACGAAGACGAGGACCACCCGGGCGGGGCGGGATCGGACGGGTCGACGCGGAGCTCCGCCGGGCGCGGGCGCGGCGCTCGCCCGGTCCGCGCCCCGGGGCGCGGCGCCGTTCGACCCGTCCGGCCGCGCGGTGGTGGCCGGCATCACTCCAGCTCGGCGCGACCGCGCCGCCAGTAGCCCATGAACGCGACCTGACGGCGGTCGAGTCCGGCGTCGCGCACCAGGAAGCGGCGGAGCGCCGTGATGACGGATGCCTCGCCGGCGAGCCACGCGTAGCAGGCCCCGTCGAGGCTCCGCCCCTCCGGGACGTCCCAGAGCGGCGCGTCGTCGGCGTCGGCCGCCTCGGCGGCGTCGAGCGCCGCGACGGAAGCCGGGGCGTCCTCGGGGGCGTCGGAGGCATCCGCACCGTCCGTCGGCGTCGTCGCGCGCGCGACCCAATCGCGCACCGCGGGCACGAGGCGCTCGCCGTGCACGGCGTCCGCACCGGAGCGGGCGAGCCAGCGCACCTCGACGCCGGCAGGCGCCGCGACGGGCAGCACGTCGGCGTCGCTCGGCACCTCGATGAGCGCGGCGCCCGCGGCGTCCGCGGGCAGTTGCGCGAGGATCGCGCAGATCGCGGGGGCCGCCGTCTCGTCTCCGGCGAGGAGCACCGTGTCGACGGCGCCCGGACGGAAGTCGATGCCGATCGTGCGCTCGGGGCTCCGCTCGTCCGGCCCGATGATGATGAGCTCGTCGCCGGCCGCGGCGCGGGCGGCCCAGGCGGACGCCGGTCCGAGATCGCCGTGGAGCGCGAAGTCGACGTCGACCTCAGCGAGCTCCGGGCGAACGGCGCGCACGGTGTAGGTGCGGAAGACGTTGCGGCGCTCGGCGGGGAGCTCCCGCCAGGCGCGGTACCAGTCGTCCCCGTCGGGGAAGTCGGCGAAGCCGTGCTCGGCGTGCGGGAAGACGAGCTTCACCCGCTGGTCGAGCCCGGCGGTGCCGAAGTCGACGAGCTCCGCTCCCCCGAACGTCACCCGGACGAAGTGCGGCGAGAGCCGCTCGGCACGCGCCACCTCGGCGCGGAAGCTGCGGTACGCCGGTCGCGGACGGACGATCGGCTCCGCTACTGAGGTAAGCATTACCTAAGTCTGACACATCCCGTCCGCCGTGCGAAGCCCTGCTTCGCGAGCTCGCCCGCTCACCAGACCGGCGGCCGCCTCCCGACGACCCCCGCGCGGCGCTCGAACTGCGCGGCGATCGAGAACAGCACCGCCTCGCCGCCCGGACGACCGATGAGCTGCACGCCGACGGGGAGCCCGTCGTCCGTCATCATCACGGGCACCGTGAGGGCGGGCAGGCCGGTCACGTTGACGAAGGAGGTGAACGGCGTGAACGCGACCTGCTGGGCGAAGTTCCGCTCACCGTCCTCGGCGTCGTACCAGCCGACCGGTCGCGGCGTCATCGCGAGCGCGGGCGTCAGCACCGCGTCGTAGCTCGACAGCCGGCGGATGACGCGCTGCTCGTAGTCGGACAGCCACGACAGCGCGGCCACGAGCTCCGTCGCCGGCAGGGCCCGCCCACGGCGGAGGAGCCAGCGGGTGAGCGGCTCGAGCAGCTCCTCCCCCGCGCCCTCGACCGGGATGCCGCCGGCGCCGGCCTGCCAGACGGCGCGGAACGCATCGGCGTAGCCCGGCTCCGGCGCCGGCGGCACGGCCTCGACGCCGTGGCCGAGCCGGTCGGCGAGCTCGATCGCCCGCTCCAGCGCCGCCCGCGGCTCGGGATCGACGGCGATCTCGGTGAAGTCGTCCCAGGGCGTGTCGGTCATCACGCCGAGCTGGTACCGGCCCTCGCCGCGAACGGCGGCACCGAGGAACGGGCCGTCGTCGCCCGCGGCGCGGAGGGCGAACGGATGCTCGGGCGGATAGCCGAGCGGCGCGATCAGGCCGTCGAGGAGCAACGCGGCATCCGCCACCGTCCTCGCGATCGGCCCCGCGACGCCGAGACCCGCGAGACTGCCGATCCCCGATCCGCCCGGCACCCGCCCGCGCGAGGGCTTCACGCCCACCAGGCCGCACGAGGCGGCCGGGATGCGGATCGAGCCGCCGCCGTCGGATCCTGGCGCGAAGGGCAGGAGACCGGCGGCGACCGCCGCGGCCGCGCCGCCGCTCGAGCCGCCGGCCCCGCGCGAGAGATCCCACGGCGTGCGCGCGGGCGGGAACGCGAGCCCCTCGGTGTACGACGGGAGACCGAACTCGGGCGTCGCGGTCTTGCCGAGGCTCACGGCGCCCGCCCGATCGACGTCGCGGACGAGCGCGTCGGACTCGGCGGGCACGAAGTCGGCGAAGGCGCGCGAGCCGAAGCGCGCCGGCATCCCGGCCCGGAGCTGCAGGTCCTTGTCGGCGAGCGGCATCCCCCAGAGCGGCGCGGTCTTCGGCACCTCCTGCTCGACCAGGCGGGCACGTTCCAGCGCGCCGTCCGGATCGACGTGCGCGAACGCGCCGAGCTCGGGACCGAGCCGCTCGATCCGCGCGAGGAAGTGCGCGGCGAGCTCGCTCGGCGAGACGCGTCCGCGCTGGAGCAGCTGGTGCAGTTCGAGGGCGGTCGCCTCGTGCAGTTCCACCGGATCGGCCATTCGTCGAGCCTACGACCGTCCGACGACCGCCCGCTCCTCCGCGGCGCCGCTCAGCGCAGGTTCTTCTGCAGCAGCACGGTGCCGAGCCAGCGGTCGAACTTGTACCCGACCCGGCCCATCCGGCCGATCTCGACGAAGCCGAACTTCTCATGCAGCGCGAGGGAGGCCTCTGCGCCCTGGTCGGCGATGACCGCGATCATCTCCCGGAGCCCCGCCGCGGTCGAGGCGTCGATGAGGGCGGCGAGGAGGGCTCGCCCGAGCCCCTTGCCGGAGGCGGCGGGACCGAGGTAGATCGAGTTCTCCGCCGTGTAGCGGTAGGCGCGGCGCTGCCGCCACGGGGCGGCGAGCGCGTAGCCGAGCAGCTGGCCGGAGGGCGATTCGGCGACGAGGAAGGGGAGCCCGAGCTTGTCGAGCATGGCGTACTTCTGCCGCCACTCGCGGAGGCTCATCGCGTCCTCGTCGAAGGTCACGGTCGAGTTCGCGACGTAGTAGTTGTAGATCTCGCGGACCGCGGGGAGGTCGGCGGGCGAGGCCGGGCGGATGACGTACTCGAACGGCGCCTCGACCGGCGCGGCGGGGCGCAGGTGCGGCGGCAGGGCCCGGCGCTGCTGGTATTCCTCCTCGAGCATGCCGGTCAGCCTACGCGCGCCGTGTTGCGGCCGCGTTTCGCGCGCCGTCCGGAGCGGCTCAGGCCGGGAGCGACCAGTCGACCGGGGCGCCGCCCTGCTCGACGAGGAGCGCGTTGGCGCGGCTGAACGGCTTCGATCCGAAGAAGCCCCGCGAGGCGGAGAGCGGGCTCGGGTGCACGGACTCGATCGCGGGCGTGTCCCCGAGCAACGGCTTCAGCGGCTGCGCGTCCCGGCCCCAGAGGATCGCCACGAGCGGGGTGCCGCGGGCGACGAGGGTGCGGATGGCGTGATCGGTCACCGCCTCCCAGCCCTTGCCGCGATGCGAGGCCGGGGTGCCCGGGCGCACGGTCAGCACGCGGTTCAGCAGCATGACGCCGTTGCGGCTCCAGGCGCCGAGGTCGCCGTGCGCGGGCGGCTCGAAGCCCAGGTCGTCGCGGAGTTCCTTGTAGATGTTGCCGAGGCTCCGCGGCACCGGCCGCACGTGCGCCTCCACCGCGAAGCTCAGGCCGATGGGATGGCCCGGCGTCGGGTACGGGTCCTGGCCGACGATCAGCACGCGGACGTCGTCGATGGGCTGCGAGAAGGCGCGCAGCACCCGGTCGCCGGCGGGCAGGTAGCCGTGGCCGGCGGCCTGCTCGGCGCGGAGGAAGTCGCCGAGTTCCGCGATCCGCCCGGCGACGGGCTCGAGCGCCGCCGCCCAGCCCGGGTCGATCAATCCGGCCTCGGCGAGCTCGGGGAGCGTCTTCGCGGGAGGCATCAGGCGCCGATCGTCGAGACGAGCACCCCGCCGTCGCCGGGCAGCACCCGCCAGACGCTGCCGCCGCCGACGACGCGGAGGCCGCCCTCGCCCACGATGAGCACGGTGCGCTCGTCGATGCCGAGGGCACCGTCGACGAGCCCCGACTCCACGGCCGCGACGAGCCTGGAGAGCGTGCCGCGCTGGGCGACGTGGGCGTCGACCGCGACGTCGACGAGGCCGATCCCGGCCTCGACCTCGAACTCGACGCCCGGCTCCCCCGGGTCCTCCGGGGAGACGAGCACGCCGTCGATGCGGGAGCCCCCGCCGAGCGAGCCCTCCGCGGCGACCATCGCCCCGGCCGAGACGCCGAGGTAGGGCACGCCGCCCGCGACCTGCCGGCGCAGCTCGCCGAACAGGGGCTCGAGGCCGGCGCGCACCGCTTCCACGATGCCGCCGCCGACGACGATGCCGTCGACATCGGAGATCGCGGTGAGCGGCAGCGTCTCGCCGCCGAGCGAGCTCGTGACGCGCGCCTCGAAGTCGCCGGCCGCCGACAGCACGCGGACGAGCGCCTCGGCCCGCTCGGGGCCAGCGGGATGGATCGACAGGATGGCGAGGAGCGGCACCGCCCGCGCGGCCGCGCGCGCCCGGGCGGCGGCCTCGTCGAGGAAGGGCGCGTACAGCGGGGCGTCGTCCGGCGCGAACGCGCCGCCCCCGAGGAGGTGGACGCTCACGCGGTGACCTGCACCGGCGGCTGCGCCGACCAGGGGAAGACGATCCAGTCGTCGGTGGCGCGGTAACTGTAGTCGGGGACGAGCACGGTGCGCGACTTCGTGTAGAGCGTCGCGGTGCGCACCTCGGAGCCGACGTCCGTGAGCAGCTCGAGCACCTTCGCGAGCGTGCGCCCGGAGTCGGAGACGTCGTCGACGAGCAGGACCTTCAGACCCGCGAGGGCCGGCGCGTCGAGCATCGGCGGGTGCACGATCGGCTCGGGCAGCACCTGCTCGATGTCGGTGTAGAACTCCACGTTGATGGAACCGCACTGCTTGGTGCCGAGCGCGTACGAGATCGCCCCCGCGAGCAGCAGCCCGCCGCGCGCGATCGCGATGACGACGTCGGGGCGGAAGCCGGATCCGAGCACGTCCGCGGCGAGGGTCCTCGCCGCCTCGCCGAACTGGTCCCAGCCGAGGATCTCGCGACGCACATCGGGTTCGCCGATGGCCGCGTCATTCGCGTCGAAGGTCATCCTGCAAGGGTACGGCGTCGGGATGCCCGCCGGCATCCGCGGCCCGGCCGTCGCGCGGCGGCTCGTGCGTCCCGCGCGCCCGCTCGTGCTCCTCATGCGGCCGCTCCCGCAGCTGGCCGATCCGCTCGGTGAAGAGCGAGACGATCGTCGCCGACGCGGTGCCGACGATCGCGATGCCGCCGATCATCAGCATCACCGCGAAGATGCGCCCGGGCACCGTCACCGGGTACATGTCGCCGTAGCCGACGGTGGCGATCGTGACGCACGCCCACCAGATCGCGTCGCCGAAGCTGGTGATGGTCGCCCGCGGGGCGTCGCGCTCGGCGTTCAGCGTGGCGAGCGCGATGAAGATGATGAACACGACCGCGTAGACGAGCATCGAGGAGACGATCCGCGCCCGGAACGCGTCGCCGCCGTGCCCCCGGAAGAAGCGGACCCGGTGCACGAGGCTCACGACCCGGAGCGCCCGGAAGACCGGCAGCACGGCCGAGAGCACGTCGAGCGGGTGGTGCACGAGGAAGGCGATCCGGTGCCCGCGCGGCGTGAGGGCGCAGCGCACCACGACATCCACGCCGAACATCGCCCACGCGAGCAGGAGGAGGATCTGCAGGGCGAGGTGGAGCCAGCCGGGCAGCCGCTCTTCGAGCACGAGCAGCGCGTAGGCGCCGAGGAAGCCGACGCCGAGCACGATGAGCGGGGTGGTGGTCCGCTCCTCCCAGGCGCGGCGGCGGGCGAGGTCGAGGTCCTGCTCGCCGGTGCCCGCGCCGCTCATCGCTCCGTCCGCACCTCGAGCGGCCCCCGCGCCAGCAGGTGCGGCGCGGCCTGCGCGACCGGCTTCACGACGATGAGGTCCAGGTCGACGTGGCGCGGCTTGCCCATCGCGTCGGCGATGACCGCGGCGACGTCGTCGGCGACGAGCGGCTCGGCGACGCCCGCGTACACGGCATCCGCCTTCTCCCGATCGCCGCGATGGCGCACGAGCGAGAACTCCTCGGTGCGCACCATGCCCGGCGCGATCTCCACGACCCGGATCGGCTCGCCGTTCAGCTCCAGCCGGAGCACTGCGGTGACCGCGTGCGCCGCCGCCTTCGCGGCGTTGTAGCCCCCGCCGCCGGCGTACGGCACGTGCCCCGCGATCGACGTCACGTTCACGAGGTCGGCGACCCCGCGCTCGGCTGCGCCCGCACGGAGCAGCGGCAGGAGCGCCGCGGTGACCCGCTGCAGCCCGAGGACGTTGACCTCGAACATCCAGCGCCAATCCTCGGGGTCGGCTGCCTCGACGGACGAGACGCCCTTCGCCCCTCCCGCGTTGTTCACGAGCGCGTGCACCGGGCCGGTGCTCGCGAGCTCCGCGGCGAGCGCGTCCACGTCCTCCTGGCGGGTGACGTCGCAGACGAGGAAGGCGGCGCCGGTCTCGGCGGCGAGCTCGCGGAGCCGCTCCACGCGCCGGGCGACCGCGACGACCTCCCAGCCGTCCGCGCGGAGCGCCCGCACGGTGGCGGCGCCGATGCCGGAGCTCGCGCCCGTGACCACTGCCCGTCTGTCGTTCATGCGCCCATTCTGCCCGTGCTGGGAGAATGGGGCGATGCCTTCCACGCCGACGACGCCGACGAGGTCCCAGCCGCACACGAAGAAGCGGGTGCCGCTCTGGGACAACGCGCGGTGGATCGCGATCGTCCTCGTCGTGGTCGGGCACGGCATCCTGCCGCTCATCGGCGAGTCGAACTCGGCGTACAGCGTCTACCTGTTCATCTACTCGTTCCACGTCGCCGTGTTCGTCACGGTCTCGGGCTACTTCGCGAAGTCGGGGCCGCCGACCGCCCGCTCCATGCGGCAGGTCCTCACCGACATCGTGCTGCCGTACCTCATCTTCGAGACGATCTGGACGGTGCTGCGGTTCCTCCTCGGCACCGGCGTCGGGCTCGACTACGCGACCCCGTCGTGGACGCTCTGGTTCCTCATCGCGCTCGCCGTCTGGCGGGTGGTGCTGCCCTACCTCGTCATGCTGCGCGCCCCGCTCCTCATCGCGATCGCGATCTCGGTCGCCGCGGGCTACTCGGAGACCATCGACTCGACGCTCGCGCTCAGCCGCACCTTCGGCATGCTGCCCTTCTTCGTCTTCGGCTGGAAGCTCCGGCAGTGGCGCATCACGGGCCGCTGGCTCGCGCTGCCCGCGCGGGTGGCGTGGCGCTGGCGGGCGGGTGCGATCGCCCTGTTCGCCGCCGTGCTCGTGGCGATGCCGACCGCGATCGAGTGGTGGCGCGACGTGAAGCTGCGCCGCTTCCTCCTCTACGACGAGTCGTACCCCGACCTCGGCTACGACGAGCCCTGGACGGGCGCCATCCGGCTCGGCCTGCTGCTCAGCGCGATGGTCCTCGCGGTCGCGTTCCTCACGCTGATGCCCCGCGGCGCCCACTGGTTCACCCCCTTCGGCGCCGCGACGATGTACATCTACCTGCTGCACAGCTTCGTGCTGTTCCCGTTCCGCGAATCGGGCGTGCTCGAGGGCGATCAGCCGTTCTGGGTGCTGCCGGCGATGATCGTGTTCTGCGTCGGCATCTCGGTCGTGCTCTCGCTGAAGCCCGTCCGGCGCGTCTTCCGCCCGCTCGTCGAGCCGCGCGCCAGATGGCTCTTCCGGCCCGAGCCGTCGACGGCGACCGGCACGATCGTGCTCCCGCCCGAGGCGCTCCCGCCTGGACCGGCCGACTCCGCACCGCCCACTGCGCCGCCGCCTCCGCGCGGCTGAGACCGACGCCACCCGACTGGGCCGCGCACCCTCGCCCCGTGGCGCCGCGCCCGGCGCCGCGCAGCGGTTACGCCGTGTGTCGGCCCGCATTGCCCGGCCCGCCGGGCCCGCCTAGCGTGGTCGCATCACGGCCGGGCCACCCACTCGCTCCCAGCCGGCCGAACCGAAGGAGAGCTCGATGAGCAACGCAGCCGACTGGCGCTTCGAGACCAAGCAGGTCCACTCCGGCGCCGCCCCCGACCCGATCACGAAGGCGCGCGCGACCCCGATCTACCAGACGACCTCGTACGTCTTCGACAACGCCGAGCACGCGCAGAACCTCTTCGCGCTCGCCGAGTTCGGCAACATCTACACCCGCATCCAGAACCCGACGCAGGCGGTCGTCGAGGAGCGCGTGGCGGCGCTCGAGGGCGGCACGGGCGCGCTCCTCCTCGCCTCGGGCCAGTCGGCGGCGACGTTCTCGGTGCTGAACATCGCGCAGGCGGGCGACCACATCGTCTCGTCGAGCTCGATCTATGGCGGCACGTACAACCTCTTCAAGTACACCCTCGCGAAGCTCGGCATCGAGACGACCTTCGTCGAGAACCAGGACGACGCCGACGAGTGGCGCCGCGCCGTGCGCCCGAACACGAAGCTCTTCTTCGCCGAGACGATCGGCAACCCGAAGATCAACGTGCTCGACATCGGCCTCGTCTCGGGCATCGCGCACGACGCCGGCATCCCCCTCATCGTCGACAACACGATCGCGACGCCGTTCCTCATCCGCCCCTTCGAGCACGGCGCCGACATCGTCATCCACTCGGCGACGAAGTTCCTCGGCGGTCACGGCACCACCATCGGCGGCATCATCGTCGACGGCGGCAAGTTCGAGTGGTCGAAGAACGTCGAGAAGTTCCCCGGGCTCACCGAGCCCGACCCCTCGTACCACGGCGCGAGCTACACCGCCGCGGTCGGCGACGGGCTCGCGTACGTCATCAAGGCGCGCGTGCAGCTCCTCCGCGACCTCGGCGCGGCGATCTCGCCGAACAGCGCCTGGCTGCTGATCCAGGGCATCGAGACGCTGTCGCTCCGCATCGAGCGCCACGTGCAGAACGCGCAGGAGATCGCCGAGTGGCTCGACGACCACCCGGACGTCGCGAGCGTCAACTACTCGGGCCTGCCCTCGAGCCCCTGGTACGCGGCGGCGAACACCTACGCCCCGAAGGGCGTCGGGGCGGTGCTCTCGTTCGAGCTGAAGGGCGGCGTGGACGCCGGCCGCGCGCTCGTCGACAACCTGTCGCTGTTCTCGCACCTCGCGAACATCGGCGACGTGCGCTCGCTCGTCATCCACCCGGCGTCGACGACGCACTCGCAGCTCACCCCGGAGCAGCAGCTCACCTCGGGCGTGACGCCGGGCCTCGTGCGCCTGTCGGTCGGCATCGAGAACGTCGACGACCTGAAGGCCGACCTCGAGGCCGGCCTCGCCGCGGCCCGCGCCGCCTCGGAGGCGCTCCGCGCGTAACCCGCAGCTCTCGCACGATCCGGATGCCGCAGGCCCTCGCCTGCGGCATCCGTCGTCTCCCGGCGGCCGGATGCCGTGTCCGTAACAATGCCCGGCCCGCCCCCGACCTCCGGGAGAATCGAGGGTATGGACTGGCAGACGCAGGCGGACGTCGTCCCGGCGAGCATCGTGCCGGAGGCGCGCGCGCACAGCCTGCTCGGCCGGGCCCCCGCGACCGGTGCGTGGCGCATCGGCGACCCGGTCGGCGACCGGCGCTTCGCCGAGATCGGCACCCTGCGGCTGGAGTCCGGCGCGACGCTGCCGGAGCCCACGATCGCGTACGAGACCTGGGGCGAGCTCTCCCCCGCGCGCGACAACGCCGTGCTCGTGCTGCACGCCCTCACGGGCGACAGCCACGTCATCGGGCAGGCCGGTCCCGGGCATCCGAGCGCCGGCTGGTGGGAGGACGTCGTCGGCCCCGGCCGGGCGATCGACACCGACCGCTGGTTCGTCGTCGCGCCGAACGTGCTCGGCGGCTGCCAGGGCTCGACCGGCCCGGCCTCGTTGGCGCCCGACGGCGCCGAGTGGGGCGGGCGGTTCCCGTTCCTCACGATCCGCGACCAGGTCGCCGCGCAGCGCGCCCTCGCCGATGAGCTCGGCCTCGACCGCTTCGCCGCGATCGTCGGCGGATCGATGGGCGCGATGCACGTCCTCGAGTGGGCGATCACCGCGCCCGAGCGGGTGGAGCGCATCGCGGTGCTCGCCGGCCCGCCGGCGGCGACCGCCGACCAGATCGCGCTGAACTCGGTCCAGCTCGAGGCGATCCGCTCGGACCCCGGGTTCGCGGGCGGCGCCTTCTACGACGAGACCGACGGCGGCGGTCCGAGCCGCGGACTCGCGCTCGCGCGGCGGATGGCGATGCTGAACTACCGCACGGCGACGGAGCTGAACGACCGCTTCGCCCGGAGCTGGCAGTCGGGGCTCGACCCGCTCGGCGGGGGCGGCCGCTTCGCGGTGGAGTCCTACCTCGACTTCCACGGCAACAAGTTCACCCGTCGCTTCGACGCGAACAGCTACCTCGTGCTCACCGAGGCGATGAACTCCCACGACGTCGGCCGCGGGCGCGGCGGGGTCGCCGCCGCCCTCCGGTCGATCGAGGCGAAGAGCCTCGTGCTCGGCATCGAGAGCGACCGCTACTTCCCCCTCGCAGGGCAGCGTGAGATCGCCGCGCAGCTCCGCAACAGCGTGCACGGCCCGGAGCCGGTCGTCCTCGACTCCGAGTACGGCCACGACGCGTTCCTGATCGAGTCCGACGCCGTCGGGGCCGCGATCGCCGGGCTTCTCGCCGACTGAACGCGGGGCTCCTCGCCGACTGAACGAGCGCCGTCCGCCCGCTCTGCACTAGGGTTTCGACTATCAGGCACCCGTCGCGGGCGCCCTTGTTCGGCTGAGGAAGATCGTGCATCGCATCCACAACGAACGCGACCGGCTCCTCGGCCGGCTCGCGCGGCTGACCGGCCTGTCCGGGTGCGCCGGGGCCGCGCTGTGCCTCCTCGTCCAGGATTCGACCGGTCTGGTCGCGCGGATCATCGCCTTCGTCCTGCTCCTCGCCGCCGCGGGCGCGATCTCGCTGCACGCCGACCGCGGTGATCTCGGCACCGCCATCGGCGCAGTCGCGGCCGGGGTCGCGGCCATCCTCCTGCTCGGGCTCGACACGCCGGGCCCCGCCGGCGCGACGGCGATCGCCGCCATCGCCGGTGCGGCGACCGCCTCCGTCGCCCTCACCCTCGTCCCGCGCCGGCACGGGCAGCTCATCGTCGCGAGCCTCGCCGTCGCCGTCGTGATCGCGGTCTGGATCGGCGCGGCGGCCGGTCGCGGATCCCTCCTGCCGATCGTCGCGGCCATCGCCGGCTGGGCCGCGTGCGGCCTGCTCGCCACCTGGACGACGACGGCGATCGACCGGGCGGCGGACCGCATCTCGGAGGTCGGCCGCGCGCACGAGGCGGAGCGGCTCGCGAGCGAGGCGGAGTCGCAGCAGCGGCAGGACGCCAGG
Organism: Agromyces mediolanus; assembly: GCF_044917495.1. Lineage (GTDB taxonomy): Bacteria > Actinomycetota > Actinomycetes > Actinomycetales > Microbacteriaceae > Agromyces > Agromyces mediolanus_B. The sequence goes on from NZ_JAVSSI010000005.1 coordinate 15,763, forward strand.
CTGCTCCACGACACCGTCCTCGCGACGCTCAGCCTGCTCGCCCATTCCGGCGTCGGGGTCGGCCAGTCCGCGCTCCGCGACCAGGCCCGCGACGACGCCCGGCTGCTGCGACAGCTGCGGCTCGGCGTGCCGCTGGAGGTCGGCTCGCACCCGATGTACGCGCCCGAGGCGGACGAGGACGCCCTCGGCTCGACGTTCGAGTCGGTGCGCCAGCGCTTCGCCCGCATGGGGCTCGACGTGAACTGGCACGGCGCGGGTCAGCTGCTGCTCCCCCGGGACAGCCTCGACGCCCTCCTCGGTGCGCTCGGCGAGTGCCTCGAGAACGTGCGGCGGCACTCGGGCGTGAACGAGGCCGACGTCACCGTGACCGACGACGAGCGCGCGGTGCGCGCGATGATCACGGATGCCGGTACCGGCTTCCAGACCGACGCCGTGGAACCCGGCCGGCTCGGCTTCGCGGAGTCGGTCGTCGGGCGCCTCCACGCCGTCGGCGGGCGCGCCCGGGTGTTCTCCTCGCCCGGCGCGGGGACGACCGTCATGCTCGAGGTGCCGAAGCCGTGACCGGACTCCATTCGACGATCGAACGGTCCTTCCGCCGGCCCGCCCGTTCGGCGCGCGCGGCCGTCGACATGCGGGAGCGGCACGGCGGACGACGGATGTCCGCGGGCATCACGATCGCGGCCGGTGTGCTCGTCGCCGGGCACCTCGTGCACCTCATCGCCACGGCCGGGGCGTATCCGGCCGGACGCGACCCCTGGGTCGCCTGGATCGCGCTCGGCGTCATCCTCGCCGGCGGCGTCGTCTCCCGGCTGTTCTCGCCCCGGATGCCGGCCTGGGTCTATCTCGCGCTGTTCACGGCCATCGCGGTGCCGGTCGGCCTCGATCTCGTGGCGACCCAGGGGCTCCTGCACCTCGGCGTCGCGCCGACCGCCGCGGCGGCGTCCGCGGTCGTCCTGATGCCGGTGACGACGCTCCGCGGCCGCCGGGTGCCCGTCGCCGTGGCCGCCGTCATCGGCGGCGCCATCGCGGTCGCGGCGCTCGTGCAGCTCCCGGAGGCCGGTGCGCTCGTCGTCGTCGGGCTCGCCGTGGCCGTCTCGGCGGTGCTGCCCGTCGTGGTCGCGGCGCTCGCGATCGTGGGCTTCCGCCGCCTCGTGGGCCGCGAACTCGACCTCTCCCTCGTGCAGAGCACCGTGCAGACCCCGCGGAGCGCCGTCGGCATGCGGGCCTCCGAGGAACTCGCCCGCCTCGACTTCGACGCCGAGTCCCTGCTCGAGGACGTCGGCTCGGGCCGCCTGCCGATCCCGCTGCCGACCGACGCGGCGCTCCGGGCTGGCGCGCTCGCGGCGAAGCTCCGGGTGCGACTCATCGAGGGCCGGAGCGACACCTGGCTGAAGCACGCGGTCACCGAGTCGGCGTACCTCAGCCGGCGGGTCACGATCGACGATCCCGACGGCGACGCCGGGGTCCTCGCGGCCGAGCAGCGGGACGCGCTGCTCCTCGCGCTCTGGCTCATCGCGGGCGAGCGCCGTCCGCGTCGCGCGGCGGGGGCGAGAGTCGTCGTCCGGGTGCGGAGCGAGCCGTTCGACGACGACGAACGGGGCCCGCTCGCGATCGAGATCGAGGTTTCCGGCGTGGCGCGGCGTCATCTGGACCCCGCCATCTGGGATGCACTCGGTAGTCTCGGAAGTCACGAGGTCGTGTCCACGTCGGATTCGATCAGGATCGAACTCGTCTGCCCGGTCGACCCGAACGCCCCGGCAGCCGCTTCGGCGCCGCGCGGCGCCCGAACGAGGGGAAGATGAATGCCTGAACCGGCCGCACCGATCCGCCTGGCGATCGTCGACGATCACCGCATGCTGCTCGGCGCCCTATCCGAGTGGCTGCGCGGTGCAGCGCCCGACATCCAGCTCGTCGCCGCGGTGCCGTCCTGGTCGGAACTGCTCGCGCATCCTGAGTTCCCGGCCGACGTCGTGCTGCTCGACCTCGACCTCCGTGACAACATCCCCGTCTCGCTCAAGCTGTCGATGCTGAAGTCGGCGGGCGTGCAGACGATGCTGATGAGCACGTACTCGGAGCCGGCCGTGGTCCGGGAGGCGCTGAACGCGGGCGCGCTCGGCTATCTCGTGAAGTCGGAGCCGGTGGAGACCATCGTCGAGGCGATCCGCGCGGCCCGCCTCGGCGACTCGTACATCACGCCGGAGCTCGAGACCACCCTCGCCGACGCCGACTCCGTGCAGGCGCCGAAGCTGTCCGCGCAGGAGCGGCGCGTCATGGCGCTGTACGGCGCCGGGCAGCCGGTGAAGGCGGTCGCCTTCCAGCTCGGCATCTCGGAGGAGACGGCGAAGAGCTACCTGAAGCGCATCCGCGAGAAGTACCGGGTCGCCGGCTACGACGTCGGCACGAAGGTGGCGCTGCGCAAGCGGGCCATCGCCGACGGCATCCTGCTCCAGACCGACTGATCCGCTGCGGACCGACTGACCCGCTGCACGGCCGACTGACCCGCTGCACGGCCGGCGTCGCGCGCCGGGGCGATTCGGCCGGCGCGTGGCCGGAGCGCACCGCCGCCCGGGGCGCGCCGCCGGCGCGCCGTCCGCCTCAGTCGCGCTCGGCGGCGGCGACCGCGCCCGTCGCATAGGGCACGTCGACCCCGCGGCCGATCCGTCGCCGGTCGAGCGCGAAGCTCGCCACCGCGAGCACGATGCCGGCGAGGGTGAGCGCGAAGCCGACCCAGATCGGTGCGAGGTAGCCGAGGCCGGCCGCGATCACGAGGCCGCCGAGCACCGCGCCCATGCTGTTGCCGACGTTCAGCGCCGAGTGGTTGAGCGCCGCGGCGATGGACTGGCTGTCGCGAGCGACGTCCATGAGCCGCGTCTGGATCGTGGGCGCGAGCGCCGAGGACGTCACGCCGACGAGGAAGACGCCGGCGAAGAGGCCGACCGGGTTCGCCGCCGTGAGCGCGAGGAGCAGGAGGGCGGCTGCGAGCGCCGCGAAGAACAGGTACATCGTGCGGCGCACGCTCCAGTCGGCGAGGCGTCCGCCGAGGAGGTTGCCGACGGTCATGCCGAGGCCCGTCGCGACGAGCACGAAGGGCACGAACGCGGCCTCGAGACCGGTCACCTCGGTCGCGAGCGGGGCGATGTAGCTGTACATCGAGAAGAAGCCGCCGAACCCGATCGCGCCGATCGCGATGGCGAACCAGACCTGCGAGCGACGGAACGCGCCGAGCTCGCGGCGGATGCTCGCGGCCGGGTCGCCGGCCTGCCAGGGCACCGCGGCGGCGATGGCGAGGAAGGTGAGCGCGAAGATCGCGGCGACGGCGAGGTAGGCGACCCGCCACCCGGCGAGCTGGCCGAGCCAGGTGATGCTCGGCACGCCGACGACGTTCGCGATGGTGAGTCCGGAGAGCACGAGCGCGACGCCGCGGGCGCGCTTGCCCGGACCCATGAGGCTCGCCGCGACGAGCGAGGCGATGCCGAAGTAGGCGCCGTGCGGGAGCGCGGCGACGAAGCGCGCGACCAGCACGAGCCCGAAGCTCGGCAGCAGGGCCGAGGCGAGCGTGCCGACGGCGAACCACGCGGCGAGCGCGAGCAGCAACCGTTTGCGCGGCCACTTCGCGGCCGCGGCCGCGATCGTCGGCGCACCCACCACCACGCCGAGCGCGTAGGCGGAGATGAGCCATCCGGCCTGGGCGTTCGCCTCGTCCGGCGACGACGCGGCGAGTCCTGGGAGCAGGTCGCGGGCGATGTCGGGCAGCAGGCCCATCGCGACGAACTCGGTGGCGCCGATGCCGAAGCCGCCGAGGGCGAGCGCCAGCAGCGCGAAACGAAGACGGGCCGGCGACAGCGTCGTCGGCCCGGAGGAGTCGGGGATCACCCGGCGATTCTGCCACGTCTCGAATCGATTCGACAAGCGGATGCCGTCATCCGCCGTCGTGCGCGGCGATACGAGCCGCTACTCCTCGCCGATCGCTTCCTCGAGCCGCTCGATCTTCGCGTCGAGCTCGCCCGCGTAGCCCGGGCGGATATCGGCCTTCAGCACGAGCGAGACCCGGGAGCCGTAGGCGCCGACCGCGTCGGTCGCCCGCCGGACGACGTCGAAGACCTCGTCCCACTCCCCCTCGATCTCGGTGAACATCGAGGTCGTGCGGTTCGGCAGTCCGGACTCGCGGACGATCTTCACCGCTGCCGCGACGGCGTCGTGCACCGAGCCGTCGCTCCGGCCGGTGCCGCTCGGCGCGACTGAGAATGCCACCAGCATGTCTGCTCCTACTCCGTGTGCTCGTGAATCGTCCGGTGCGAGGCGAACCATGACCGTGCCTGCTTCGCCGAGCCGAGCGCAGGGCTCTCGGCGAGGCAGTCGTTGCACAGCGCGAAGGTCTCGCCCCGCTGAGTCCAGATGTGCGGGGAACCCTTCGGGACCCACTTCGGGGACCACCGCACGTCGAACGCGTACTGGATGTTCGCCGTCAGCGCCCAGGCCAGGGACTCCATCGCCTGGGCCTCGAGCCCCAAATCACGAAGCGCATTCTCCGCATCGAGCTGCTCCAGAATGTTGGACTGGAGCAGTTCGAGATGCGGAGAATCCCATCCCTCGCCCTCCCGCAGTACGCGGATCATCTCAGCCCCTCCTGTCGATCGCGTGCGGGGACCGCAGACCCCGAGTCCACCGGGAGCGCGGCCCGCTTCCCAGCCTGCCACACCCGCTGGATCGCCCAGACGAAGAGCAGCGCGAGCAACACGACCTTGCCCGTGAGGAGCAGCACGAACGCCGGGTCGGCGACGAGGAGCCAGCCGTACCAGTACGGGTAGATCAGGTGGGTGAGGATCGCGGCGCCCGCGGCGAGCAGCGCCGGCACGGCGAAGCGAGCCGGCCGCAGCACGAGGCCGAGCACGACGGGGGCCGCGAGCCAGGTCACGAACTGCGGCGAGCCGACCTTGTTGCCGAGGAGCAGCACGACGACGAAGGCGAGCGCGAGCGGCGGGAGGAGCCGGCCGACGGGCGCTCCGCGTCCGGCCGCGCGGATGCCGACGGCGAGCACCGCGACCACGCCGACGGCGAGGAGCGGGGTCGTGAGCCAGGCGGCGAGCTCCACCCCCGGCCCGTACACCTGGTACGTGAGGATCTCCCGGTCGTAGGCGATGTGCACACCGGGGTCGCCCGCGACGATCGCCCAGAGCCAGAGCACCGCGAGCGGGGCCTCGACCTGCAGGCCGCGCCCCGCCTGCTCCCCGATGAAGCCGATGGCGTTCGCCCCGGCCCCGGCGAGCACGCTCACGCCCAGGATGCCGAAGCTGAGCGCGAGCGCGATCATCACGACCTCGGCGCGGCGGCGCAGGGCGATCACGAGGGCGGCGACGAGCGCGGCGGGCCACACCTTGATCCACGCGCCGATCGTGAGGAGCACGGCGGCGAGGCGCGGGCGCCCGGCCGCCCACACGAGCCCGAGCATGGCGAACGGCACCGTGACCGCGTCGATGCGCCCGAGCGCGATCGGCCCGAGGAGCGCGAGGAAGCCGAGCCACCACCAGGCCGCGACCCGGCGGGTGCGCGAGAGGCGCGTCCGGCCGAGCAGCACCGAGAGCGTGAGCGCGTTCAGCACGGTGACGAGGCCGAGCCACGTCTCGCCGAACCAGGCGCCGCCGAAGGCCAGCGAGGCGGCCATGGGGGCGAAAGCGAGGATCGGATAGACCCACGGCAGATCGATGCCCATCCGCGCGTAGCCGGCCGCCGCGTTCTCCGCCCAGATCCGGTAGACGCCGGTGACGTCGCCGAGCGGGAGCCCCTGCGCGAAGAGGTTCAGCGCGATGAGGGCGGCGTGGACGAGCGCGAAGGCGAGCCAGACCGCCGTGCGGCCGGCGAGGAACCGGCGGATGCCACGGGCCGGCCGGCGACCCCCCACCCGATCTGGCATGCCTCAGAGCCTAACCGCGTCGGGGCGTCATACGGCGCCATCCGGGCTGCGGAATCCGGCGAGTTCCGCCAAGCTGGAGCCATCCCGATCGGAAGGCCCCGCCATGACCCGTCGCACCCTCACCGCCGTCGCCCTCGCCGCAGCCGCGGCCCTCGCCCTCGCCGGCTGCACCGCCGGCGGCGATGACCAGGGCGGCTCCGGCCCGAGCGCGGAGGGGTACGTGACCGACGGCAAGCTGACGGTCGGCACCGCGCAGCCGGCGTACTTCCCCTGGGTGATCGACGACGCGCCCGAGTCGGGCGAGGGCTTCGAGTCGGCCGTCGCCTACGCGGTCGCCGACGAGCTCGGCTTCGCGAAGGAGGACGTCGTCTGGGTGCGCTCGACCTTCGAGCAGGCCATCGCCCCGGGTCCGAAGGACTTCGACTTCAACCTGCAGCAGTTCTCCATCACCGACGAGCGCAAGCAGGCCGTCGACTTCTCCTCGCCGTACTACGAGACGACCCAGGTCGTCGTCACCGTCGAGGACTCCCCCGCCGCCGGGGCGACGACTATCGCGGCGCTGAAGCCGTTCAAGATCGGCGCCCAGACCGGCACGACGAGCCTCACCGCGGTCGAGCAGACCATCGCCCCCGAGGGCGGCGCGCAGATCTTCAACACCAACGACGACGCGAAGCTCGCCCTGCAGAGCGGCACCGTCGACGCGATCGTCGTCGATCTGCCGACCGCGTTCTACCTCACCGGTGCGGAGCTCGACGGCGGCAAGATCATCGGCCAGCTGCCCTCGACGGGCGGCGGCGACCAGTTCGGGCTCGTGCTCGCGAAGGACTCGCCGCTCACCGAGAAGGTGAGCGCCGCCGTCGACGCCCTCCGCGAGAACGGCACCCTCGACGAGCTCGCGACGAAGTGGCTGGGCGGCGACGACACGGCGCCCGTCCTCCAGTGACCCGCCCGCCCGCCCCGGTCGGCGCTCCGCCGGCCGCCGCATGAGCGAACGACCCACCGGCGACGCCTGGCGTCCGAGCGAACTCGAGCTCGGGCGGCGGGCGTTCCGTCGTCGGCAGACGTGGCGCTCGGTGCTCCTCAGCGCGCTCAGCACGCTCGTGTTCGCGGGGCTCCTCGCCTGGGCCGTGATCGGCTCCCCCGGCTGGGCGAAGGTCGCCGAGACCTTCTTCGATCCCGCGATCGCGCTCGCCTCGCTGCCGCGCATCGTCGAGGGACTGCTGCTGAACCTGCAGGTGCTCGTCTTCGCGGCGATCGGCGTGCTCGTGGTGGCGATCACCCTCGCGACGATCCGCACGCTCCGAGGACCCGTCTTCTTCCCGCTCCGGGCGATCGCCGCCGGATACACCGACCTCTTCCGGGGCGTCCCGCTCCTCATCGTGCTCTACCTGGTCGGCTACGGCGTGCCCGCACTGGAGTTCTTCCCGCGCCTGCCCGCCGCCGTCTGGGGCACGATCGCGATCGTCCTCGTCTACTCGGCGTACGTGGCGGAGGTGTTCCGCGCCGGCATCGAGGCGGTGCACCCCTCGCAGCGGCTCGCGGCGCGCTCGCTCGGGCTGAGCCATGCGCAGACGATGCGGCGGGTCGTGCTGCCCCAGGCGATCCGCAAGGTGACTCCGGCGCTCATGAACGACTTCGTCGCCATGCAGAAGGACGTGGGCCTCATCTCGGTGCTCGGCGCCGTCGACGCCGTCCGCGCGGCGCAGATCGAGACGGCGCACTACTTCAACTTCACGCCGTACGTCGTCGCCGGGCTCCTCTTCGTGCTCCTCGCCCTGCCGATGGTGCGCCTCACCGACTGGGTGACCGCGCGGATGCGCCGCCGCGAGCAGATCGGGAGCATCGTATGAGCCGCCGCACGTTCGAGGAGTCCGCACCGGATGCCGCGGCGGCGCCCGTGCCGGTGCTCGCCCTCGAGGGCGTGCGCCGGGCGTACGGCGAGCACGTCGTGCTCGACGGCGTCGACCTCGAGGTGCGGGCGCACGAGGTCGTCGCGCTCATCGGCGCCTCAGGCTCGGGCAAGTCGACCCTCCTCCGCGCCGCGAACCTGCTCGAGCCGATCGACGACGGGGTGATCCGGCTCGCCGGGCGCGACATCAGCGATCCGCGGGTGGATGCCGACGCGGTGCGGGCGCGCATCGGCGCGGTGTTCCAGCAGTACAACCTGTTCCCCCACCTGAGCGTGCTCGACAACGTCACGCTCGCCTCGCGCCTCGTGCATCGCAGCTCGAAGGCGGAGGCGGAGCGCCGCGGCCACGAGCTCCTCGCCTCGATCGGGCTCGCCGACTTCGCCGGTGCGTACCCCGACCGGCTGTCCGGCGGGCAGCAGCAGCGCGTCGCCATCGTGCGGGCGATCGCCACGGGCCCGGAGCTGCTCCTCCTCGACGAGGTCACGAGCGCACTCGATCCCGAACTGGTCGGCGAGGTGCTGGCGCTCGTGCGGGCGCTCGCCGACGGCGGCACGACCATCCTGATGGCGACGCACGAGATGACGTTCGCCCGCGACGTCGCCGACCGCGTGGTCTTCCTCGACGGCGGCCGGATCGTCGAGCAGGGGCCGTCGCGCGAGTTCTTCGCGGCGCCGCGGGAAGAGCGCACGCGCGCGTTCCTCGCCCGGGTGCTGCCCGGCTGAGCGGCGCAGCGCCGCGATGCGGGTGGCGACGCTCGGGGCGACGCTCGGGGCGACGCGACGCGACGCGCGGCCCGGCGCAGCGCGCTGCCGCCGGCGAGCTGGCGTCGGGGGCCGGCGCCCTCGACTCAGCCTGCGAGCTCGCCGAGCACCCGTTGCACCTGCGCGGTGATGTCCGAGGCGACGATCGGTCCCCCGCCGACGGCGGCGACCGCGCGCTCCGCGGCGAGCCCGTGCGCGAGCACGGCGGTCGCGGCGATCGGGGCGAGGGCGTGGGCATCCGTCGCGAGGCGTTCGTGCGCCCCGGCGACGAGCGCGCCGAGGATGCCGCCGAGCACGTCGCCGCTCCCCGCGGTCGCGAGCCGATGGGTCGGCGCGGTCACCGTGATCGCCGCGCCGTCGGGATCGGCGATGTGGGTCACCGGCCCCTTCAGCAGGACGACGACGCCGATCTCCTTCGCGGCGCGCGCAGCCCACGTGGCCGGGTCGCTGCGCACCTCCTCGACGCTCGCGCGCATCTCGCGATCGGCGAGGAGGGTCGCGAGCTCCCTGGCGTGCGGTGTGATGACGGTGGGCGCCGAATGGGCGCCGACGAGATCGAGCGCGCCGGCGTCGAGCACGACCGGCACTCCGGACGCGAGGGCGTGCTCGAGCTCCCCGATCAGCACGAAGGAGCGGCGGGCGGGGTCCATGCCGGAGCCGAGGAGCCAGGCCTGCACGCGGCCGGCGGTCGTGACGGCCTCGGGCGCGCGAGCGAGGACCAGGGCGCGCACCGGGCGGGGACCGGTGTACCGCACCATGCCGACGCCGCTGCGGGTCGCGGCCTCGACGCCGAGGAGCGCCGCCCCCGGGTACTCGTGCGATCCGGTCACGACGCCGAGCACGCCGCGGGAGTACTTGTCGTCGTCCGCCGTCGGCGGCCGCAGCCAGTCCGCCGCGTCCCCGGCCTGCCATTCGTGCCATCCGCCAGCGTTCATGCTTCAACGATAGGTTGACGAGGATGACTCCGACAGCCCTCGCCCCGATCGCCCTCGCGCCCGCCGTGCTCGTCTTCGACTACGGCGAGGTGATCTCCCGGGAGCCGAGCGCCGCCGACCGCGCGGCCCTCGTCGCCCGGGCGGGCGTCGCCCCGGAACGGGAGGCCGACTTCTGGCGCGAGTACTGGGCGCATCGCGAGGCGCTCGATCAGGGCACGCGCTCGATCGCCGAGTACTGGGCGGCGGTCGCCGCGGGGTCGGGCGTCGCGCTCTCCCCGATCGACGTGCACGAGCTCTGGGCGATCGATCACCGCGGCTGGCTCAGCGTCGACCCGGGCACGCTCGCCGTGCTGCACGCCCTCCAGGCGGGCGGCACCCGGCTCGCGCTTCTGTCGAACGCCGGCGCGGACTTCTCGGGCTGGCTCAGGCACGGCTCCTTCGGCGCGCTGTTCGAGCGGGTGTTCGTGAGCGGGGAGCTCGGCCTCGTGAAGCCGAACGCCGACATCTACGAGCACGTCATCGCCGAGCTCGGCATCGCGCCGGCCGACTTCCTGTTCGTCGACAACCGCGCCGAGAACGTCGAGGGCGCGCGTGCGGTGGGCGGCGACGGGCACGTCTTCACGGATGCCGTGTCGCTCGAGCGCTGGCTCCGGGAACGCGCCGGCTAGCCCCTCGGCTCAGCGCGGGCCGCTCCCGGACCGCAGCCGTTCGACGAGCGCGACCGAGTCCCCCGCCGGCTGGCCGAGCGAGAAGATGTTGCCCTCGCTGTCGCTGAACCACGCGGCGCGCTCGTCGCCGAGCTCGGCGACGCCGTCGACGGTGGTGAGCTCGGGCAGCGCGTACTCGTGGAACGCGACCCCCGCGGCGCGGAGCGCGGCCATGTCCCGGTCGAGGTCGTCGGTGAGCAGGTTGAAGGCGGTGTTCTGCGCCGTGCCGGCGAAGCCGGTGCGGTAGACCATGACCGGGACGCCGCCGATCTCGTAGAAGAGCGTCTCGCCGTCGGGGTCGCCGCCGACGGGTTCGCGTCCGAGCACCTCGGCCCACCAGCGCCGGGCCCGGTCGAGGTCGTGCGCCGGCAGGACGGCCGTCGCCAGGATCGTCTCAAACATGAGTGAATCTCGATTCCTCGGGTCGCGCCCAGTCTACGCCCGGACCGGTGCCGCGTGCAGCAGCAGAGACGGATGCCGCGTGCAGCAGCAGAACGGCGACCCCGCGACTGCGGGGTCGCCGTTCCGGCGGGAGCGCGGCTCAGCCGCGCCTGGTGGCGTCGTGCACCTCGCCCACGAGCTCCTCGATGATGTCCTCGAGGAACACCACGCCCGTCGTCGCGCCCTGCCGGTCGAAGGCGCGGGCGACGTGCGTGCCGAGGCGGCGCATCGTCGAGAGCGCGTCCTCGACCTCGGTGCCGTCGAACACCGACACCAGCCGGCGCACCCGCTTCGCGGGCAGCGGGTCGTCGAACTCGTCGTCGTCGAGATCGATGACGTCCTTCAGGTGGACGTAGCCGTCGGGCTCCCCGTCGTCGCCGAGGATCACGTAGCGGGAGAAGCCGTGCTTCGCCACCGCGCGCTCGACGTCCCGCGGCGTGGCCCCCGGCGGGAGGCTCACGAGCGAGTCCATCGGCACGGCGACGTCGGAGACGCGCTTCGTCGTGAACTCGAACGCGGCGCTCAGCGTGCCGCTCGCGTCGTCGAGCACGCCCTCGCGGCGGGACTGGTCGACGATCGTCTGCACCTCGTCGAGCGTGAACGTCGACGTCGCCTCGTTCTTCGGCTCCACGCCGAAGAGCCGCAGCACGCCGTTCGCCGTCGCGTTCAGCGCCACGATCACGAACTTCAGCACGCGCGCGATGAACACGAGCGGCGGCGCGAGGATCAGCACGGCGCGCTCCGGCACCGAGAACGAGAGGTTCTTCGGCACCATCTCGCCGAAGACCACGTGCAGGTAGCTCACGAGCACCAGCGTGATGATGAAGGCGATCGTGCCGATGACCTCCTCGCTCCACCCGGTGAGGGCGAGCGGGATCTCGAGCAGGTGATGGATCGCCGGCTCGGAGACGTTCAGGATCAGCAGCGAGCAGATCGTGATGCCGAGCTGGCTCATCGCGAGCATCAGCGTCGCGTGCTCCATCGCCCAGAGCGCGGTCTTGGCGCTGCGCTTGCCCTGCTCGGCGAGCGGCTCGATCTGCGAGCGGCGCGCCGAGATGACGGCGAACTCCGCGCCGACGAAGAAGGCGTTCGCGATCAGCAGCACGAACAGCCAGGCGAGTCCGGCCCAGTCGCTCATCGCTCACCCCCGTCCTCGTCGACCGCGGGGGGCGGTGTCGGGATGAACCTCACCCGGTCGACGCGGCGGCCGTCGAGTCGGCGCACCTCGAGCCGGCCCTCGCCGATCTCGACCTCGTCGCCGACGACGGGCAGCCGCCCGAGCTCCGCGGTGATGAAGCCCGCGACCGTTTCGTAGTCGCCGTTCTCCGGCACGCGGATGCCGGTGCGCTCCTCGAGCTCGTCGGGTCGCAGGATGCCGGGGAAGCTCACCTCGTCGCCGCGGCGGACGATGCCCGCGCGGGTGCGGTCGTGCTCGTCCGACACCTCGCCGACGAGCTCCTCCACGAGGTCCTCGAGGGTCGCGACGCCGGCGGTGCCGCCGTACTCGTCGACGATCACCGCCATCTGGAAGCCGCGGGCCCGCAGCTCGCCGAGCAGCGAGTCGAGCTTCATCGTCTCCGGCACCCGCAGCGCGTCGGACTGCAGCGCCGAGGTCGGCACCTCGCCGCGGCGCTCGCGCGGCACGGCGACCGCCTGCTTCACGTGCACCACCCCGACGATGTCGTCGAGGTTCTCGTCGTACACGGGGAAGCGGGAGTAGCCGGTCTGCCGGGCGAGCTCGATGACCGCCTCGGCGGGCTCCAGCCGCTGCACCGCCGCGAGCCGCGGGCGCGGCGTCATCACGTCGGAGGCGTCGTGCCCGGAGAAGCGCAGCGTGCGCCCGAGGAGGGTCGCCGTGTCCTGCTCGAGCACCCCGGCGCTCGCCGAACGGCGGACGAGCGAGCTCAGCTCCTCCGCCGAGCGGGCGCCCGAGAGCTCCTCCTTCGGCTCGATGCCGAAGGAGCGGATGACGGCGTTCGCGCTGCCGTTCAGCACGACGATCGCCGGGCGGAACACCCAGGTGAACGCGGTCTGAAACGGCATGACGACCTTCGCCGTGGCGAGCGGGAGCGCGAGCGCGAAGTTCTTCGGCACGAGCTCGCCGATCACCATCGACAGCAGCGTCGCGATCACGACGGCGGTCGTCGCCCCGACCGGCCGCACGAGCTCCTCCGGGAGCCCGATGGAGGTGAGCGGCCCCGCGAGCAGCGTCGAGATCGCGGGCTCCATCGTGTATCCGGTGAGCAGCGTCGTCAGCGTGATGCCGAGCTGGGCGCTCGAGAGATGGGTGGAGGTGATCTTCAGCGCCTGGATGGTGAGGCCCAATCGGGTCTCGCCCCTGGCGCGTCGCGCTTCGAGGTCCGCGCGATCGAGGTTGACGAGCGCGAACTCGCTCGCAACGAACAAGCCCGTGCCGATCGTGAGAAGCACACCGATGCCGAGCAGGATCCACTCAGACACGCGCACCTCCCCGACGCGTCACGGGCGAGGGTCTATGGCCGGGAGTGTTCGCAGAAGGAGGTTCGTCCATGGTCGGCCCAGTATATCGGCGCTCCGCCGCCTCCTGGCTGGGAAGCCGCCGCGTCCGTCACCAGCTGACGGGGAGCGCCTTGCCCTCCTCGTAGCCCGCCGCCGACTGGATGCCGACGAGCGCACGATCGCGGAACTCGGGCAGCGACCGGGCGCCGGCGTAGGTGAAGGAGCTGCGCACGCCCGAGGTGATCATGTCGAGCAGGTCCTCGAGCGAGGGGCGGAGCGGGTCGAGGTAGATCGCGGACGAGGAGATGCCCTCGGCGAAGAGCTCCTTGCGGGCGAGCTCGTAGGCCGACAGCCGGTCGAAGCGCTCGCGGACGGCCTTCGTCGACGCCATCCCCCAGCTCTCCTTGTAGAGCCGCCCCTCGGCGTCCGAGCGGAGCACGCCCGGCGCCTCGATCGTGCCGGCGAACCACGAGCCGATCATCACGGATGCCGCGCCCGCCGCGAGGGCGAGGGCGACGTCGCGCGGGTAGCGCACGCCGCCGTCGGCCCACACCTTGGCGCCGAGGGCGGCCGCCGTCTCCGCCGTCTCGAGCACCGCGGAGAACTGCGGACGGCCGACGGCCGTCATCATGCGGGTCGTGCACATCGCGCCCGGGCCGACGCCGACCTTCAGCACATCGGCGCCCGCCTCGACGAGGTCGGCCACCGCCTGCTCCGTCACGACGTTGCCGGCGACGATCGGCAGACCGAGATCGAGGTCTCGGACCCGGCGGACGGCGGCGACCATCCCCTCCTGGTGGCCGTGCGCGGTGTCGAGCACGAGCAGGTCGACGCCCGCCGCGGCGAGCGCGCGCGCCTTCGCCTCGACGTCGCCGTTGATGCCGACCGCCGCGGCGACGCGCAGCCGGCCGTCCCCGTCGACGTTCGCCTCGTAGATCGTGCCGCGGAGGGCGCTCCGCCGGCTCAGCGTGCCGATGACCCGGCCGTGCCGGAGCACGGGGGCGAACTCGAGCTCGGCGTCGACCATGAGGTCGAAGGCGCGGCGCGCGGTGTCGACGTCGTCGGCGTCGAGCGCCGGGCTGCCCCCGTGCACGAGGTCGCCGAGTCGCGCGTCGGGCAGCGCCGTGGCGAGCCGCTCCGCGAGGATGCAGCCACGGAACGCACCCTCTTCGTCCTCGAGCACGAGGCCGTGCCCGGCGACCGCGGGGAGCGCGACGAGCGCGTCCGCGACGGTCTGCTCGGGCGAGAAGCGGTGCGGGATGTCGAAGCTCGGCGACTGGGCCTTGACCCAGCGGATCGACTCGGCGAGATCCTGCAGGTGCAGGTCCTGCGGCAGCACACCGAGCCCGCCGCGCCGGGCGAGGGTCGCCGCGAGACGCGGGCCGGTGATCGAGTTCATGTTCGCCGACACGATCGGGATGGAGCCGCCCGAACCGTCGTCCGGTGCGAGCGAGACGTCGAGCCGGCTCGGCACGCCGGAGCGGCTCGGAACGAGGAACACGTCGGAGTACGTCAGGTCGTGCGTGGGCGCCGTGCGGTAGAACTCCATGCCTCCCACGGTACTGCCAGGCGCGGGGTCCTCGACCGGGTCGCAACGGGTTTAGGCTTGGGTGGGTGATCGGGGCGCGGTCGCGAGCGCGGCCGGTCCGATCTCCGCGGAATCCTTTCATCAACGGAGAGAGTGGGCGAGAGGCTGTGTCGAGCCAATTGACCGGGGCGGGTGCCGAAGAGACGGCGTCGGGCGAATTCGGAGCCAACGAATGGCTCGTCGACGAGATGTACGAGAAGTACCTCGCCGACCCCGAATCGGTCGACGAGACCTGGCGGCCGGTGCTGGAGCACTACCACCGGTCGAAGACCACCGAGAGCGCGGCCGCCCCCGCGGCGCCCGCGGCCGAGGCATCCCCGGCTCCCGCAGCAGCGCCCGCTCCCGCAGCACCGCCGGCGCCCGAGGCGCCCGCCGCTCCCCCGGCCGCGGCCGCCGGCCCCACGCCGACAACGCCGACGCCGGTGATCGGGCAGACGCCTGCGGCCCGCACCACCTCGCGGGCCCCGCGCTCCGAGCCGGTCCCCGCCGACGTGCCCGTCACGAGCCCGCAGTCCGTCGTCGCCTCCGAGCGCGAGGACGAGGTCGTCACCCTGAAGGGCATGCCGAAGACCCTCGCGGCGAACATGGACGCCTCGCTCACCGTCCCCACCGCGACGAGCGTGCGCACCGTCCCCGCGAAGCTCATGATCGACAACCGCATCGTGATCAACAACCACCTGCGGCGCACCCGCGGCGGCAAGATCAGCTTCACGCACCTCATCGGCTGGGCGCTCATCCAGGCGCTGAAGGAGTTCCCGAGCCAGAACGTCTACTACGCCGAGGTCGAGGGTAAGCCCTCGCTCGTGAAGCCCGCCCACGTGGGGCTCGGCATCGCGATCGACATCCCGAAGCCCGACGGCACGCGCGCGCTCCTCGTCCCCGCCATCAAGCGCGCCGAGACGATGACCTTCAACGAGTACCTCGCCGCCTACGAGGACCTCGTCTCCCGCGCCCGCCAGAACAAGCTGAAGGCCGACGACTTCCAGGGCGGCACGCTCTCCCTGACGAACCCGGGCGGCATCGGCACCGTGCACTCCGTGCCGCGGCTCATGAAGGGCCAGGGCTGCATCATCGGCGCCGGCGCCCTCGAGTACCCGGCCGAGTTCCAGGGCGCGAGCGAGAAGACCCTCGCGAGCCTCGCGATCGGCAAGACGATCACCCTCACCTCGACCTACGACCACCGCGTCATCCAGGGCGCGGGCTCGGGCGAGTTCCTGAAGAAGGTGCACGAGCTGCTCATCGGGCAGCGCGGCTTCTACGAGGGCATCTTCGCCGCCCTGCGGCTGCCGTACGAGCCGATCCAGTGGGCGCCCGACATCGCGGTCGACGTCGCCAGCGCGATCGACAAGACGGCGCGCGTGCAGGAGCTCATCAACGCGTTCCGCGTCCGCGGCCACATGATGGCCGACACCGACCCGCTCGAGTACGTGCAGCGCACGCACCCCGATCTCGACATCGCGAGCCACGGGCTCACGTTCTGGGACCTCGACCGCGAGTTCGTCACCGGCGGCTTCGGCGACCGGCGCAAGGCGCTCCTCCGCGACATCCTGGGCGTCCTCCGCGACTCCTACTGCCGCACCATCGGCATCGAGTACATGCACATCCAGGACCCGGTGCAGCGCGCCTGGATCCAGAACGAGGTCGAGCGCCCGTACGAGAAGCCGACCCACGACGAGCAGATGCGGATCCTCGGCAAGCTGAACGAGGCCGAGGCGTTCGAGACGTTCCTGCAGACGAAGTACGTCGGCCAGAAGCGCTTCAGCCTCGAGGGCGGCGAGTCCGTCATCGCCCTTCTCGACGAGATCCTCCAGGGGGCCGCGAAGGCGGGCCTCGACGAGGTCGCCATCGGCATGGCCCACCGCGGCCGGCTCAACGTGCTCACGAACATCGCCGGCAAGACCTACGGCCAGGTGTTCCGCGAGTTCGAGGGCGCCACGGCCGGGCAGGGCTCGGGCGACGTGAAGTACCACCTCGGCACCGAGGGCACCTTCACCGCCGACGGCGGCCAGCAGGTCCCGGTCTCGCTCGCCGCGAACCCCTCGCACCTCGAGGCCGTCGACGGCGTGCTCGAGGGCATCGTCCGCGCGAAGCAGGACCGCAAGCCGATCGGCACCTTCTCGACCCTGCCGATCCTCGTCCACGGCGACGCGGCGATGGCCGGACAGGGCGTCGTCGTCGAGACCATGCAGATGTCGCAGCTGCGCGGCTACCGCACGGGCGGCACGATCCACGTCAACATCAACAACCAGGTCGGCTTCACCACCGTCCCGGGCGACGCCCGCTCCTCGATCTACTCGACCGACGTGGCGAAGACGATCCAGGCGCCGATCTTCCACGTGAACGGCGACGACCCCGAAGCGGTCGTCCGGGTCGCGGAGCTCGCGTTCCGCTACCGCCAGGAGTTCAAGCGCGACGTCGTCATCGACCTCATCTGCTACCGCCGGCGCGGGCACAACGAGGGCGACGACCCCTCGATGACCCAGCCGCTCATGTACAACCTCATCGAGGCGAAGCGCAGCGTCCGCAAGCTCTACACCGAGGCGCTCGTCGGACGCGGCGACATCACCGAGGAGGAGTACGAGAACGCCCACCGCGACTTCCAGGACCGCCTCGAGCGCGCCTTCGCGGAGACTCACGCCGCGCAGACCGGTGCGATCCCGGTGATCGGCGCCACCGAGTCCGTCGCCGAGCCCGAGCCCGCCACGGGCGAGCTCGAGACCACCGGCGTGGCGCTCGAGGTCGTGCACGCCGTCGGCGACGCCTTCGGCAACAAGCCCGACGGCTTCACGGTGCACCCGAAGATCCAGCAGCTGCTCACGAAGCGCGTCGAGATGAGCCGCAACGGCAAGATCGACTGGGGCTTCGGCGAGCTCCTCGCCTTCGGCTCGCTCCTCCTCGAGGGCACCCCGGTGCGCCTCGCCGGCCAGGACGCGCGCCGCGGCACCTTCGTGCAGCGCCACTCAGTGATGCACGACCGGGTGAACGGCCAGGAGTGGCTGCCGCTCATGAACCTCTCCGAGAACCAGGGGCGCTTCTACGTCTACGACTCGCTCCTCAGCGAGTACGCGGCGATGGGCTTCGAGTACGGCTACTCGGTGGAGCGTCCCGACACGCTCGTCGCGTGGGAGGCGCAGTTCGGCGACTTCGCGAACGGCGCGCAGACCATCATCGACGAGTTCATCTCCTCGGCCGAGCAGAAGTGGGGCCAGCGCTCGAGCGTCGTGCTGCTGCTCCCCCACGGCTACGAGGGTCAGGGACCCGACCACTCGAGCGCCCGCATCGAGCGGTACCTCCAGCTCTGCGCCGAGAACAACATGACGGTCGCCCGTCCCTCGACGCCGGCCTCGTACTTCCACCTGCTGCGCCGCCAGGCGTACGCCAGGCCCCGGAAGCCGCTCGTCGTCTTCACGCCGAAGGCGATGCTCCGCCTCCGCGGCGCGACGAGTGAGGTGGCCGACTTCACGCAGGGCCGCTTCGAGCCGGTGATCGACGACGCCCGCATCACCGACAAGGCCGCCGTGAAGCGGGTCGTGTTCATGTCCGGCAAGCTCTACTACGACCTCGCCGCCGAGCTCGAGAAGTCGCCGAACCCCGAGATCGCCCTCGTCCGCCTCGAGCAGCTCTACCCGCTGCCCGCCGGCGAGCTCAAGGCGATCACCGAGGCCTACCCGAACGCCGAGCTGGTCTGGGCGCAGGACGAGCCGGAGAACCAGGGCGCCTGGCCGTACTTCATCATCGAGACGAACAAGCTCGGCCCGCGCGCGGTCGGCGTCATCTCGCGTCCGGCGGCGGCCTCCCCCGCGACCGGGTCCGCGAAGCGGCACGCCGCGGAGCAGAGCGAGCTCGTGAAGCGGGCGCTGACCCTCTAGTCGGCCCCGGACGCCCGAGGGGCGCGGATGCCTCGGCATCCGCGCCCCTCGTCGTTCCCGGCCTCAGCGCGTCCCGCGGGCTGCGCACCGCTCGGCGTCTCCGGCCTACGGCGGCCTCAGCGCGTCCCGTGGGAGAGCTTCGACGGCCACCAGATCGTTCGGCCGAGGTCGTAGGCGAGCGCCGGCACGAGCAGCGTGCGCACGAGGAAGGTGTCGAGCAGCACGCCGAACGCGACGATGAACGAGATCTGCGCGAGGAAGAGGATCGGCAGCACCCCGAGCGCGGCGAAGGTCGCGGCGAGCACCAGCCCCGCGGACGTGATGACGCCGCCCGTGAGCCGGAGGCCGCGGAGCACGCCCTCGCGCGCGCCGAATCGCAGCGACTCCTCCCGCACCCGGGTCATCAGGAAGATGTTGTAGTCCACGCCGAGGGCGACGAGGAAGACGAAGCCGAAGAGCGGCACGCTCGGATCCGCGCCCGGGAAGTGGAAGATCCCCTCGAACACCCACGCCGACACCCCGAGGGCGGCCGTGTACGACAGCACCACGCTCGCGATGAGGAGGAGCGGCGCCACGATCGCCCGGAGCAGCAGCATCAGGATGAGGAGGATCGCCGCGAGCACGAGCGGGATGATCAGGGTCCGGTCGGCGATGGCGGCGTCGTTCGTGTCGAGGGCGACGGCGGTCGGCCCGCCGACGAGCGCGTCCGGGGTGACGGCGTCGAGCGCGTCGCGCAGCTCGCGGACCGTGCGCTCGGCCGCGGCCGAGTCGGGCGCGTCGTCGAGGGTCGCCTGCAGGAGCACCCGTCCGTCGACGACGGTCGGCTCCGGGGCGGGCGTGCCCGGGGGGCCGAACGCGCCGATGCCGTCGTCGGTGACCGGGGCGGTGCCCGACGGCGAGTCCGCCGACACGACCGCGACGCTCGCCACGCCGTCGGTCGCGAGCGCGGTGTCGGCCATGGCCTGCAGATCGTCCGCGGGGCCGACGATCGCGGCGGGCGCGCCGGAGCCGCCCGGGAAGTGCTCGGCGAGGAGGGCCTGCCCGTCCCTCGCCTCCGAGTGCCCGAGCACGAACTCGCTCGACGGCACGCCGTCCGCGTCGAGCCGCGCGAGCCCGAGCGACATGCCGGCGAGGAGCAGCACCGAGAGCACCCAGACGAGGCGCGGGCGACGCCCCACGAGCCCGGCGAGCTTCGCCCAGAGCCCGGTCGAAGGCAGCTCCGGCTCCACCGCTCCGGCGTCCGCCGAGGCATCCGGCCGGTGCAGCTTGCGCGGCCAGAAGGCCGCGCGTCCCGCCCACAGGAGGAGGGCCGGAAGCAGCGTGAGGGCGGCGAGGAGCGCCGCGACGATGCCGATGGCGGCGACCGGGCCGAGCGCCTTGTTGGAGTTGAGCTCGCTGAACAGGAGGATCAGGAGTCCGGCGATCACCGTGCCGCCCGAGGCCACGATCGGCTCCCAGGCCCGGCGCAGCGCCGTGAGCGTCGCGGCCCACTTGCCGGGCTCCGATTCGAGCGCCTCCCGGTAGCGGGCGGTGTAGAGCAGCGCGTAGTCGGTCGCCGCACCGATCACGAGGATGAACAGGATGCCCTGGGTCTGCCCGCTGAGGAGGAGCGCTCCGCTCCGCGCGAGGGAGACCACGACGAACACCGAGGCGCAGAGCGCCGAGAGGCTCGTGAACAGCACGATGAACGGCAGCAGCAGCGAACGGTAGACGATGACGAGGATCACGAACACCGCGGCGAGGGCGACGGCGAGGAGCAGGCCGTCGATGCCGGCGAAGGCGGCGACGAGGTCGGCGGTGAAGCCCGCCGGCCCGGTGACGGCGCTCGTGGTGCCGGCGACGGCGTGGTCGGCGACGATGCCGCGCACCCCGGCGACGACCTCGTCGACCCCGCCCTCCGCGCCCGAGTCGACGGGGACGACGAACTGCGCCGCGGTGCCGTCGTCGGAGGGGATGACCGGCGACGACTCGCCCGCCCCGTCCACCCCGGCGACGAGGCCGCGGACGTCGTCGATGTCGGCGAGGGCCGCGGCGTCGAGCTTCGCGCCGTCGTCGCTCGCGTAGACGACGATCGCGGGCACTTCGTCGCCCGTGCGGAAGCCCTGTTCGAGCTCCTGCACCTCGGTCGCCTCGGCGGTCGCCGGCAGGAACTGGGTCTGGTCGTTCGTCTGCACCTCGGAGATGGCGCCGAAAGAGGCGCCGCCGATGCCGAACGCCGCCGTCCAGAGCAGGATCAGGACGGCGGGCAGCAGCACGCGGAGCCAGCGCGGGACGCCGGAACGGGCGGGTCGAAGGTTCGCATCGTTCATGATGCCCTCGACGCTACGGCCTCCCTCGGGCGGCGCGCGTCCATCGAAAGGCTGGCCCGCGGGGCCTCAGTCGACGAAGACGGCGTGCGACTGGATCTCGCGGATCCGGGTGAGCACGACGGTGCGGAGCTCGTCGGGCGCGCTCTCGCGGCACGCCCGCTGCACGACCTCCGTGATGGTGATGCCGACCTTCAGCTCACCGGAGCACTCGGGGCAGTTCTCCATGTGCGCACGGATGTCGGCGGCATCCTCGCTGCGGAGCTCGTTGTGCAGGTACTCCTCGAGTTCAGCGCGCGCCTTCTCGCAGCCGCAGTCGTTCATTTCTTGCTCCTGGTGGGGTTGGCCGCCGCCTGGATGCCCTGCTCGAGGGCGTAGTCGGCGAGGGACTCGCGAAGCATCCGCCGGCCACGGTGCAGACGGCTCATCACGGTCCCGATCGGGGTGTTCATCATGTCGGCGATCTCCTGGTAGGAGAAGCCCTCGACGTCGGCGAAGTACACGGCCAGCCGGAAGTCCTCCGGGAGGGCCTGCAGGGCGTCCTTCACGGCGCTGTCGGGCAGGTGGTCGATCGCTTCGGCCTCGGCCGAGCGGCTCGTCGCCGCGGTCGTCGACTCGGCGCCGCCGAGCTGCCAGTCCTCGAGCTCGTCGATCGTGCCCTGGTACGGCTCGCGCTGCTTCTTGCGGTACGTGTTGATGAAGGTGTTCGTGAGGATGCGGTAGAGCCACGCCTTCAGGTTCGTGCCCTGCGTGAACTGGCCGAACGCGGCGTACGCCTTCACGAACGTCTCCTGCACGAGGTCCTGCGCATCGGCGGGATTCTTCGTCATCCGCAGCGCGGCCGCGTACAGCTGATCGATGAAGGGCAGCGCCTGCTCCTCGAACAGCTCGCCCAGCGGGCGCTCGGCCTCGGTCGTGGGCTCGTCGATCTCATCACCGGTCATCACCGGCCATCCTAGATCGTCGACCCGCCCGGCCGCCGTTCGTTCCAGCACTGCGACGCTCACCTGCGCCTCTCCTCCCGCGCCCGCCCGGACGCTACTGTTGATAACCGATGCAGATCACGCCCTATTCCGAGCCCGAGTTCGACCCGTACGGCGACGCCCGCCGGACCGAGCCAGATCCCGGCTGGCTCGCGCCCACCGCGAGCCGCCCGCTGCAGGCGGCGGTCTCCGTGCCCGGCTCGAAGTCGTTGACGAACCGCGAGCTCGTGCTCGCGGCCCTCGCCGACGGCCCGTCGGTGCTCCGTGCGCCGCTCTGGTCGCGCGACAGCGAGCTCATGGTCGAGGCGCTCGCCGCGCTCGGCGTGGGCTTCGAGCGGCTGCCCGGGCGCGGCGGGTACGGCGACGACCTCCGCGTCGTCCCGGCCGAGGAGCTCCTCGGCTCCACGACCATCGACTGCGGGCTCGCCGGCACCGTCATGCGCTTCGTGCCCCCGGTCGCGGCTCTCGCGCTCGGCCCCACCACCTTCGACGGCGACGAGGCGGCCAGGCGCCGACCGATGTCGGGGGTCGTCGACGGGTTGAAGGGCCTCGGCGTCGACCTCGACGACGACCGTCGCGGCACACTCCCGTTCACGGTCCACGGCACCGGACGCATCGCGGGCGGCGCGCTCGAGATCGACGCCTCCGCCTCGAGCCAGTTCGTCTCGGGGCTGCTGCTGTCCGCGCCGCGCTTCGAGCGGGGACTCGACCTCCGCCACACCGGCGAGCGGCTGCCGAGCATGCCGCACATCGAGATGACGGTCGCCTCGCTCGCGCGCCGCGGCGTCGTCGTGGACTCCCCCGAGCCCGGCCGCTGGATCGTCGCGCCCGGCCCGATCGCGGCGGTCGACGTCGACATCGAGCCCGACCTCTCGAACGCCGCCCCGTTCCTCGCGGCGGCGCTCGTCGCGGGCGGCGAGGTGACGATCACCGGATGGCCGGACGCCACCACGCAGGTCGGCGCCCAGCTCGAGCAGCTGCTCCCCCGCTTCGGCGCCGAGGTCGAGCGCACCGGCGACCGGCTCACCGTCCGGGCTCAGGGCGCCGCGGCAGGAGGCATCCGCGCCGTGGAGCTCGACCTCGGCGAGGCCGGCGAGCTCGTGCCGAACCTCGTGGCCGTCGCGGCGTTCGCCGACGGGCCGTCGACGTTCACCGGCATCGGGCACATCCGGCACCACGAGACCGATCGCCTCGCGGCCCTCGCGGCGGAGCTGAACGGCCTCGGCGGGCGGGTCACCGAGCTGGACGACGGCCTGCGCATCGAGCCGGTGCCGCTGCACGGCGGGCCGTGGCGCGCCTACGCCGACCACCGGATGGCGACGAGCGGCGCGATCGTCGGCCTCGCGGTGCCCGGGGTGGTCGTCGACGACATCGCCTCGACCGGCAAGACGCTGCCGCAGTTCCCCGAGCTCTGGGGCGGGCTGCTGCGATGAGCTGGTGGGACGCCGACGACGAGGACGACGAGCCCGAGTTCGACGAGTCCGACGTCCGGGTGCGTCCGAGCCGCCGCGGCAGCCGGCCGCGCACCAAGCAGCGCCCCGAGCACGCCGATGCCGTCCAGGGTCGCGTCCTCGGCGTCGACCGCGGCCGCTACGCCGTGCTGATCGACGAGGGCGGGGCGGACGAGCGCGAGGTCACTGCGGCGCGGGCCCGCGAGCTGAAGCGCAAGTCGGTCGTCACCGGCGACCTCGTGGACGTCGTCGGCGATACGAGCGGGGCGGAGGGGACGCTGGCCCGCATCGTGCGGATCGGCGAGCGGACGAGCCTGCTCCGCCGGAGCGCAGACGACACCGACGCCGTCGAGCGCATCATCGTCGCGAACGCCGACCAGATGCTCATCGTCGTCGCCGCGGCGAACCCGGAGCCGCGCACGCGCCTCGTCGACCGGTATCTGGTCGCGGCCTACGACGCGGGGATCACCCCGCTCCTCTGCATCACGAAGACGGACCTCGCCGACCCCGCGCCGTTCCTGCAGAGCTTCGCGGGGCTCGAGCTCCCGGTGTTCCGATCGGCCGCCGACGACATGCCCCTCGACGAGATCCGCGCCGCGCTCGCCGGCCACCGCACGGTGTTCGTCGGCCACTCCGGCGTCGGCAAGTCGACCCTGGTGAACGCGCTCGTGCCGAGCGCGGAGCGCGCGACGGGACGGGTGAACGAGGTCACCGGACGAGGGCGGCACACCTCCTCCTCGACGGTCTCCCTCCGACTCGAGAGCGCGGACGGCGACGGCTGGGTGATCGACACCCCCGGCGTGCGCTCGTTCGGGCTCGGCCACGTCGACCAGGCCAACATCCTGCGCTCATTCACGGATCTCGCGGAGATCGCCGAGCGCTGTCCCCGCGGATGCACGCACCTGCCGGATGCCCCGGACTGCGCGCTCAACGAAGCGGCGGCCGACGGCGAGCTCGACGAGACGGGGCGCGCGCGCCTCGACTCGCTCCAGCGGCTGCTCGAGACGTTCTCGACCCCGCCCGGCGGGCACTGATCCCGCGGGGAACACTGATCCCGCGGCGGACACTGCTCCCGCGAGGAACACCGATCCCGCGGCGGACACTGATCGAGCCGAGCACCGGACGGGGTGGTGTCGTCCGGCCTCGGCTCGATGGAGGTCGTGTCGCGGCGGTCAGCCGGCGCGGCGGGCGCGAGCGGCGCGGCGCTTGAGTGCGCGGCGCTCGTCTTCGCTGAGGCCGCCCCAGACGCCCGAGTCCTGACCGGTCTCGAGGGCGTACTGCAGGCAGATCTCGGTGACGGTGCAGCGGGCGCAGACGGCCTTCGCCTTCTCGATCTGGTCGACGGCCGGACCCGTGTTCCCCACCGGGAAGAACAGTTCGGGGTCGGCGGTGAGGCAGGCGGCTTTGTCGCGCCAATCCATGGAGATGCTCCTTGTTGCTACTCGTCGCAGTCACACTCGCGCATTCGCGCGGCCGCTGCGTTCGCGCGAACTCACGTTCGCACCAACGCGGTGGCGGTGTTGCGGGGGGAAAGCCAAGTCTCGGGAAGTAGGATCATGATTGATCGGCTCACCACCCTGTGAGCATCAACTCGGCCTTGTAAATCGTGGCATAGCGGCGAGGTCGAATCAATAGCCGTGTATGGGATATCGCTGTGAATCAACGCTCCGACGAGCCGCCCGCTGTCTCCGAACCCTCCCCTGACCAGGGCGTTCCCCGAGTCGCGCTCGCGGTCGTCAACGCGCTCCTCGTGCTCGAGGCGATCGCGGTGGCCGGGGTGCTCGTCTGGCTCGTCGTCGACCTCCTGACGCTCACGCCCTCGTCCTACGCCACCGCCGTCGCGCTCATCGTCCTCGTCGCCATCGGAGCCGTGTTCACTGCCGCGGTCGCGGTGGCCTCCATCCGCCGCGCGGGGTGGTCGCGCGCCGCCGCGATCGTCTGGCAGGTGCTGCAGGTCTCCGTCGCCGCAGGCGCGTTCCAGGGCCTCTTCGCCCGCCCCGACATCGGCTGGGCGCTCCTCATCCCCGCCATCGTCGTGGTGGTGCTGATGCTCGCCCCCTCGGTGCGCCGCGTCTACGGGAACGCCGGGGCGGCACCGGAGCACTGAGTCCCCGGCACCGCCCCGGCGGTCTCCGCCCCGCGGAGCCTCCGCGGGGCGACGAGCCTCCGCGGGGCGACGGACCTCGAAGCTCAGCCGTCGAGGCCGAGCTCGCGGCGGATCCTGGCGACGTGGCCGGTGGCCTTGACGTTGTAGAACGCCTTCTGGATGCGTCCCTCCGGGTCGATCACGAAGGTCGAGCGGATCGAGCCCACGACGATCTTCCCGTAGAGCGACTTCTCCCCCCAGACGCCGTACGCCTGCTGGACGACGAGGTCGGGGTCGGCGAGGAGGGTGAAGTTCAACCGGTCGCGCTCGGCGAAGCGCTTCAGCTTCTCGACCTCGTCCTTCGAGACGCCGAGGACGCGGATGCCGGCGCTCTGGAACGAGTTCAGGCTGTCGCGGAAGTCGCACGCCTCGGTCGTGCAGCCGGGGGTCATCGCCTCGGGGTAGAAGTAGAGCACCACCGTGCCGCCGCGGAGCGACGAGAGCGTCACGGGAGTGCCGTCCTGGTCGTCGAGCGTGAAGTCGGGTGCGAGATCGCCGGGGGCGAGTCGTGCATCGTTCATACCGACCATGGTAGGCCGGGCCGGCCGCGGACGAGCCGCCGCCGGGACGGGACGACGGCTCAGGCGGAGGCGATCCAGCGCAGCGGCACCTCGATGGTCACCTCGGTGCCGGTGCCGACGACGGTGTGCCAGTCGATCGTGCCGCCGAGCTCGCCCTGGATCAGGGTGCGCACGATCTGCGTGCCGAGCCCTTCCCCGACGCGACCCTCGGGCAGCCCCGAGCCGGTGTCGCGCACCTGCACGGTGAGCTGCTGCTCGGAACGGTCGGCGACGACCTCGACCTCGCCCACCTGCCCCGCGAGACCGTGCTCGACCGCGTTCGTGACGAGCTCGGTGAGCGCGAGGGCGAGCGGCGTCGCGTACTCGCTCGGCAGCACGCCGAAGCTGCCGGAGCGCTTCGGGTGCGCCGTCGTGTTGTGGGCGGCGGCGACCTCGGCGACGAGCAGCAGGGCGCGGTCGAACACCTCGTCGAAGTCCACGTTCTGCGAGAGCCCCGTCGACAGGGTGTCGTGCACGACGGCGATCGCCCCGACGCGCCGCATCGCCTGCGTGAGCGCCTCGCGCGCCTCGTCGGAGTGGGTGCGGCGCGCCTGGATGCGGAGGAGGGAGGCGACCGTCTGGAGGTTGTTCTTCACCCGGTGGTGGATCTCCCGGATGGTCGCATCCTTCGTGATGAGCTCCTGCTCCTGGTGGCGCAGCTCGGTCACGTCGCGGGTGAGGACGATCGCGCCGATGCGCTCGCCGCGATGCCGGATCGGGATGGCCCGGAGCGACACCGTCACCCCGCGGGACTCGACGTCGGTGCGCCACGGCGCGCGGCCGGTCACGACGAGCGGCAACGACTCGTCGACGACGAGCTTCCCCGCGAGGAGCCGCGTCGTGACGTCGGCGAGGGACTCGCCCTCGAGTTCGTCGTCGAAGCCCATGCGGTTGAACGCCGAGAGGGCGTTGGGACTGGCGAACGTGGTGATGCCGTCGACGTCGAGCCGGATGAGTCCGTCGGACGCACGGGGCGCGCCGCGACGGGGGCCGGTCGGGGCGCCGAGATCGGGGAAGTCGCCGGAGGCGATCATCTGGAAGAGCTCGCCCGCGCAGTCGTTGAACGTGAGTTCCTGGCGGCTCGGGGTGCGGGTCGCGCCGAGGTTCGTGTGCCGGGTGATGACGGCCACCGGCTCCGGCGCGACCGCGGTGCTCACCTCGGCGAGGCGCCGCATGACGGGGACCGCGCGCACCCGCGTCGGCATCTCCTCGTACCAGTCGGGAGCCGAGGAGTCGACGATCTCGGCCGTGCTGTACGCCTGGGTCACGAGCTCGCGCCACTGCGGCTTGATGCGCTGCCCCACGAAGTCGCGGTAGAAGAGGGTCGCCGCGCTCGACGGACGCGCGTGCGCGACGGCGACGAAGTCGTCGTCCCCCGACGGCACCCACAGCACGATGTCGGCGAAGGCGAGGTCCGCGAGCAGCTGCAGATCGCCGACGAGCATGTGCAGCCAGTCGACGTCGGCCTGACTGCTGCGGCCCTGGGCGAGGACGAGTTCACTGAGGGTCGACACAGCTCAAGCGTAGTGCGGCGCACGTGATCGCACGCGATCGAACGCCCGCATTCCGCGGACGGCGCGGGGCCGCGCATCGGGTTCGGGGAATCGCTCCGCGGTGTACTCGCGAATGGCCGTCGCGAGCGGCGACCTCGGCGCCGCATCCCGCAGCGCCCGCGCACGGAGGATCGCGGCATCCGCAGCGCGCCCGTCGTGCGGCAAGAGCCAGGCCCGCTCGATCCCGCCGAGCCGCTGCAGCGTCGAACGCACCTGCGCGTAGGCGTCGACACCGAGCGCGCGCTGCCGCACCCGGTTGACGAGCACATCGAGCTCGGCGGGGTCGACGAGTTCGGCGAGCTCCGCGCATCCGCGGAGCAGCCGGCCGATCCCCAGCGGATCGGCGAGCCCGACGGCGAGGACCCGGTCGGCGGCCTCGAGCGCGGCGAACGTCGCCGCATTGCGCCTCGGGGCGAACTGGTCGCTCATGAGCTCCTCGTCGCGCTCGAGGCTGAAGCCCGTGTCGATCACCACGACCTCGGCCTCCGCCGCGATCGCGGCGACGGCGGCGGCCACGCGCTCTCCGCCGAGCTCGGGCCAGCGCGACGGGCCGATGAGTCCGGAGTACACCGAGAACTCGGCTCCGCCCGTGCGGCACGGCTGGGCGAGCCGGTCGAGCTCCGAGCGATCGAGCGCACCGAGTCCCACCAGGCGGCAGGCGGCCGCGAACCCCGGGGTCTCGTCGAGCAGCCCGAGCGCCTGGGCGACGGCCCCGCCGTACGGGTCGGCGTCGACGAGTGCGACCCGTCGGCCCCTCGCCGCCAGCTCGGCGGCGAGATTGACGGCGACCGTCGTGCGGCCGGGGGCGCCGTTCGGCCCCCAGACCGCGACCACCTCGCCGCGCCCGCGCGCGGGCGGGTCGAGCAGCAGGACCGTCGCGCCGACGACGACGGGCTCCAGCACCGACCAGTCGGTCTCGGGTCCGAGCACCTCGAGCAGCCCGGCGGCTCGGGCCGCGGCGCGCTCCCGATCGTCGTCTGCGATGGCGATGACGCGGATGCCCGATGCGTCGCAGGCGGCGAGGAGCGCCCCGTCGAAGGTGCGTGCCCCGGCCCCGGCGATCACGACCTCGGGAGCGGACTCGACGAGGCCGGCGAGGAGCTCGCGCCAGCTCGTGGTTCGAGCGACCACCCGGTGCCCGTGCTCGATCGCGTCGGCGAGGAGGCGGCGCTCGAGCTCCGGCTCGAGTGCGAAGGCGATCCTCGTCATCAGCCCGCCGCCCGCGCAGGGACGAGATCGATGGCATCGCCGGAGGCGAGCGCCTCCAGGAGGAGCGGGAGGCGTTCGCGGTCGAGCCGCAGCTCGACGAGCGGACCGTCGGCGGCGGGACCATCCGGCGGACTCACCGAGGCGACCTCCGCGCCCGGGACGAGCACCGCGGGCGGCGCGAAGCCGCGCTCGACGGCGTCGGCGGCCCAGACATCGACCACGGCACCGGGTTCGACGGCGGCCGGGAGCGCCCCGCGACTCGCGACGACGACCGCGGCGGAGTCCGTGGCGTCGGCGTCGGCGACGGCGTCGCTCGGCACCAGCTCCCCCGGGCCGACGGTGCGCGTGAGGACGGCTCCCGCCTCCAGCGGCGCGTCGGCCGACAGATACCTCGCCGCCCGGTCTCCCAGCACCGTCTCGACCAGGTCGAGATCCGCACGCTCGAGCTTCGACCCGGCGGCGAGGGTGTCGCGCGCGGCGTAGACCCGGACCGAGCGGTCGAGCCCGCCGACGAGCACCCAGACCCCGAGCACCGACGCGGCGACGAGCACGAGGCCCACCACCAGCCGGACGTCGACCCGCCTGCTCCGCCGAACGCGTCGCACCATGCCGTGTTCCCCTCTCCACCGTCGAGGCATCCCGACGCTCGCTCCATCGTCGCCCCGGGCGCCTCCGGCCGCGCGGAGTTATCCACAGTCCGTGCCGGCACGGCCCGTCGGGTCGATAATCGAGGGCATGACCTCACCTGAATCGGGCGGCGAGCTCGGGCGTTTCCTGACGCTCGCCGATACGGCGGAGCTCCTCGCCGTCGATGTGAGCGCCGTCGACGAGTTGATCCGCACCGGCGAGCTGCCCGCCATCCGCGTCGGACGCAGCGGCCCGTGGCGGGTCGAGCGCGCCCAGCTCGAAGTCTGGATCGACGAGCAGTACGAGCAGACGCGGCGCCACTCGGCCTGGAATCAGGGCGAGTTCGCGAACATCGCCGACCTCTCCGGCGCGCGCCGCGGAGGCATCCACCCGGTCGACTGACGGCACCGAGGCATCCCCCCGCGCGATTGCGCAGCCGCGGCCGATCAGAACGCGACGGTCGAGATCCGCCCGAACGGGACGAGCCGGTACCCCTGCACTTCGCGCTCGCGTCTGGCCGTGCCGGCCGGGTGCAACGCCAGCTCCAGATGGTCGCCGCCGACCCGGTCGATGGTGCCCTGCCAGGTGCCGCCGCCCGTGCCGTGCACGAGCACCGGCGCACGCCGCCGGGCGAGGTCGCGGAGGACGAACCCGAGTCCGATCCGCGCGGCGAGCGCGGTCGGCGGCTCCGGAGCCGCTCGCACGCTGTCGGCGAGCTGGTCCGGGAGCGGCAGCACGGCCTCGATCGCCTCCAGACGGAGGAGGAGTTGGCCGGTGCCCGGCGGCTCGGGCTCGGCCGAGAACCAGTCCCGACCGAACGAGCGTAGGGCGAGCGTCAGCGTGCGGCCGTCGACCAGTTCCAGCCGCACCGGCCGCCCGGACTCGTGCAGCGCGAGCAGTCGCTCGCGCAGCGACAGCCGGCCGAGCCGATGCCGTTCCTCCTCGAGCGCGAGCGTGCGCTCCTCCTCGCGCTGCTCGTGGTCGATCTGCGCGGCGAGGTCGTCGATGAGGCGTTCCCAGCGCATGCCGCCGACGCTAGTACGCCAGAGGAGATCATCGGTTCGATTCTCCACAGATCCTGGTATCCCTTGACAGATATTCCAGCCGCGGCATAGCGTTCATCGCACGGATCCCCCTCCTCCCCCGTTCGGGGGTGATCCGGTCGCTGGGCCGCGCCCGGCGATCGCCACGATCCAGGAGCACGATGATCCCGCACCACGAGTCGGCGCACGCCGGCGATCCGTTCGACGAGCCCGGCCCGCTCGACCGCGACGACTTCTTCGGGCCGCAGCCGGCGGGCCGCGCCGAGCTGCCCGATCCCGCTCCGCTGCTCCG
Organism: Agromyces mediolanus; assembly: GCF_044917495.1. Classification (GTDB taxonomy): domain Bacteria; phylum Actinomycetota; class Actinomycetes; order Actinomycetales; family Microbacteriaceae; genus Agromyces; species Agromyces mediolanus_B. The sequence goes on from NZ_JAVSSI010000005.1 coordinate 46,533, forward strand.
GAATCTGGCGCACTGCGTGGTCGAGGCGCTCGCGGGCGCCCGAGATCTCGAGCAACTGGCCAGATGGGTGACCGACGACGTCTACCGCGGGCTCGAGAAGCGCGTCGCACTCGCTTCCCGCGCCCGTCGCGTCCGCGGCGCGCGGCCCCAGCGACCGGTGTTCGCGATCGGCACCATCCGGGCCAGCGAGCCCGCCGACGGGGTGGTCGAGGCCGTCGTCATCGTGCACCAGCGTCCGCGCACGCGGGCCATCGTCATCCGGCTCGAGGGATTCGACGCGCGGTGGCGCGCCTCCGTGATCGGCGTGCTCTGATGAGTTCTCCCGAGCGAATCGACGAGGGCCGCGCATCGACGTGCGATGCGCGGCCCTCGTGCGATGTGCTGGAAGCCCGAATCAGCGACCCTTGCGATCCTGCGCGCGACGCTCGGCGCGATTCTGCGGAGCGGCACCGTCGGTCGCCTGGCCGAACGCACCGCGCGCACCGCCCTGCGCGGGGGCCGCGCTCTCGCTCTGCGACTCCGCCACCGCGCGGCGGAGACGCTGCGTCGCCGCCTGCTGCAGCTGACCGCGCTGGTTCCGCACCTCGGCTTCGCCGGAGTCGCTCGGAGCCGTGTAGCTGAGCTTCTCCTCGGGGGTCGCCTGACGGCCGAGCCCCTTCGCCTCGATGTTCGTGCCCGCGACGCCGCCCTGCTGCGCCACCTCGACCTCGAGGTTGAACAGGAAGCCGACGGTCTCCTCGCGGATCGACCCCATCATCTGCTGGAACATCGCGTAGCCCTCGCGCTGGTACTCCACCAGCGGGTCGCGCTGCGCCATCGCCCGCAGGCCGATGCCGTCCTTCAGGTAGTCCATCTCGTAGAGGTGGTCGCGCCAGCGGCGATCGATCACCGAGAGCACGACGCGCCGCTCCAGCTCGCGCATCGCCGGGCTGCCGAGCTGCTCCTCGCGCCGCTGGTAGGCGAGCTTCGCGTCGGAGAGGATCTCGCGGCGGATGAAGTCGCGGTTCACCCGGCCCTTCTCACCGGCCTCGGCGACCACCTCGTCGATCGTGATGTCGATCGGGTAGAGCGTCTTCAGCTCGGTCCACAGCGCGTCGAGGTCCCACTCGTCGGGGTTGCCCTCGGCGGTGTGCTGGTCGAGCACCTCGTCGATGACGTTCTCGAGGAAGGCCTGCGTGCGCTCGTGCAGATCGTCGCCCTCGAGGATGTGACGGCGGTCCGAGTAGATCGCCTCGCGCTGCCGGTTCAGGACGTCGTCGTACTTCAGGACGTTCTTGCGGATTTCCGCGTTGCGCGCCTCGACCTGCGACTGTGCCGAGCGGATGGCCCGCGAGACGACCTTCGACTCGATCGCCACGTCGTCGGGGACGCCGCGCGACATGATGCTCTCGGCGGCGCCGGCGTTGAAGAGGCGCATCAGGTCGTCGGTGAGCGAGAGGTAGAACCGGCTCTCGCCGGGGTCGCCCTGACGACCCGAACGACCGCGGAGCTGGTTGTCGATGCGCCGCGACTCGTGCCGCTCGGTGCCGAGCACGTACAGTCCGCCGGCCTCGAGCACCTTCTCGCCTTCGGTCTCGACCTCGCGCTTGACCTCGGCGAACACGTCGTCCCAGGCCGCCTCGTACTCGTCGGGGGTGTCGACGGGCGACAGGCCCTTCTCGTGCATCCGCTGCACCGCGATGAACTCGGCGTTGCCGCCGAGCATGATGTCGGTGCCTCGACCGGCCATGTTCGTCGCGACCGTGACGGCGCCGTGACGGCCCGCCTGCGCGATGATCGCGGCCTCGCGCGCGTGGTTCTTCGCGTTCAGCACCTCGTGCCGGACGCCCTTCTTCGCGAGCAGGCGCGAGAGGTACTCGCTCTTCTCGACGCTCGTCGTGCCGACGAGGACGGGCTGGCCGTTCTTGTGCCGCTCGACGATGTCCTCGACGACCTGCGCGAACTTCGACTCCTCGTTCTTGTAGACGAGGTCGGGCTGGTCGATGCGCTGCATCGGCTTGTTCGTCGGGATCGGGACGACGCCGAGCTTGTACGTCGACATGAACTCGGCCGCCTCCGTCTCGGCGGTACCGGTCATACCCGACAGCTTCGAGTACAGGCGGAAGTAGTTCTGCAGCGTGACGGTCGCGAGGGTCTGGTTCTCGGCCTTGACCTGCACGCCCTCCTTCGCCTCGATCGCCTGGTGGATGCCCTCGTTGTAGCGGCGTCCGACGAGGATGCGGCCGGTGTGCTCGTCGACGATCAGCACCTCGCCGTTCATGACGACGTAGTCCTTGTCCTTCTTGAACAGGGCGCGCGCCTTGATCGAGTTGTTCAGGAACGAGATGAGCGGGGTGTTCGCCGACTCGTAGAGGTTGTCGATGCCGAGGTAGTCCTCGACCTTCTCGATGCCGGGCTCGAGCACGCCCACGGTGCGCTTCTTCTCGTCGACCTCGAAGTCCTCGCCGGGCACGAGCCGCTCGGCGAGCCGGGCGAACTCCGTGAACCAGCGGTTGGCCTCGCCGGACGCGGGTCCGGAGATGATGAGCGGCGTGCGCGCCTCGTCGATGAGGATCGAGTCGACCTCGTCGACGATGGCGAAGTAGTGGCCGCGCTGGACCATGTCGGACGCCTGCCACGCCATGTTGTCGCGCAGGTAGTCGAAGCCGAACTCGTTGTTGGTGCCGTAGGTGATGTCGGCCGCGTACTGCTCGCGCCGCTGCTGCGGGGTCTGCCCGGAGAGGATGCAGCCGGTCGTCATGCCGAGGGCGCGGAACACGCGGCCCATGAGCTCGGACTGGTAGGACGCGAGGAAGTCGTTCACCGTGATGATGTGGACGCCGCGGCTCGTGAGCGCGTTCAGGTATGCGGCGGTCGTCGCGACCAGGGTCTTGCCCTCGCCGGTCTTCATCTCGGCGATGTTGCCGAGGTGCAGGGCCGCACCGCCCATGAGCTGCACGTCGAAGTGCCGGAGGCCGAGGGTGCGTCGCGACGCCTCGCGCACCGCGGCGAACGCCTCGGGCAGCAGGTCGTCGAGCGACTCCCCGTTCGAGTAGCGCTCGCGCAGCTCGACGGTCTCGTGCTTCAGTTCCTCGTCGCTGAGGTCCTTGAAGTCGTCCTCGAGGGCGTTGATCGCCTTCGCGTAGTTCTCGAGGCGCTTGAGCGTGCGGCCCTCGCCGACGCGCAGGACCTTTTCCAGAATCGAAGCCACGAAATGCTCTCCCAGTGTCGTCGGCCGCACCCGCTCGGGTGGTGGGCACGCCCGCTGCCGCCTGTGCAGACGGTCATCATAGCCATGCTAGCGGGCAGCGACCTGGACACGGGCCGGATGCCGGCCGGGTGCGAGCCGAGCGCGAGGAGCCGCGGAAACGCGACGCGGGGCACCCGGCCGACGACCGGATGCCCCGCGTGCTGGATCGATCTACGAGGCGACCGCCTCGCGCCCCGTCGTGACGGGGCTGTCGACGACGGCGTCAGCCTGCTCATCGATCCCGATCACCCCGTAGTCCCAGCCCTTCCGCCGGTAGACGACGCTCGGCCGCCCCGACTCGGAGTCGACGAAGAGGTAGAAGTCGTGTCCGACGAGCTCCATGAAGTACAGCGCCTCGTCGACCGTCATCGGTGCGGAGGCGAAGACCTTGCGCCGGATCACGACCGGCGTGTAGACCTCGTCCTCGCCGTGGTCGTCGTGCTCGTCCACGACGGGGATGCTCCCCGTGCGCACCTGCTCGAGCACCTCGGCATCCGCCGCCTGCACGCCGACCCCGGTGAAGCCGGCGTCCGCGGCCTCGCGGAGCGAGGTGTGCCGATGCGCCCCGCCTCGATGCACCTTCCGACGGTCCTTCGCCCGGCGGACCCGTTCGAGCAATCGTCCGAGCGCCACGTCGAACGCGGCGTACTTGTCGCTGCCGTCCGCCTCCGCCCGGACGACGGGGCCGCGACCCACGAGCGTGAGCTCGACGCGGTCGGGACCCGGGTTCCCGTTCTTCTCGCTGTGGCGCACGAGCTTCACATCGAGCGCGATCGCCCGCTCGGCCAGATGCGAGACCTTCTCGGCCTTCTCTGTGACGTAGGCACGGAATCGATCGGTGACCCCAAGGTTGCGCCCGACGATGTTCAGTTCCATTACGGCCTCCATCTCCCGGCGTGTCACCCGGTTCTGAAGGGTGGTTGGACCACGCCTGTGCTGCCACCGTAGCCCGCTTCCGCCCGCTTGTCACGGAGAGTTCGCCGAAGATCTCCTGCAATGTTCATCAGCATCCCGGGCACGCCGGAGCGGCGTCTCCGCGAGCACCGCGAATCCGACGACCTCGGCGCCGCCCGCGTCGAGCGCCGCGGCCGCGGCCGCCAGCGTCGCGCCCGTGGTGAGGACGTCGTCGACCACGAGGAAGCGCCGCCCCGCCGCCCCGCAGGCGCGCAGCCAGCCCCGCGCGTTCCGGGCGCGCGCCCCGGCGCCGAGGCCCGCCTGGTCGAGGTGGGTGCGCGCCGGCCGCAGGACGCGCGAGGCCCGGAGGCCGGCGCTGGCGAGCAGTCGGTCGACCGGGCGGTACCCGCGTGCCCGGAGCGCTGCGGGGGTGGACGGGATGGTGCAGAGCTCGATGCCGGGGGCGTCCGCACGACGGGCGGTCGGCGATCCGGCGAGGGACGCCGCGATCGCTGCAGCGAGCGCGGGCCCGAGCGCGGGCGCGACGTCGGTCCGCCCGCCGTCCTTGTAGGCGCCGAGGACGGGGCGGATGGCGCCGGTATAGGACAGTGCGGCCCAGGCCCCGATCCCCGCCCCGGCGAGCGGCCGCGTCACGAACCGCGGCTCCGGGACGAGTTCGCCGCGGCACGACGGACAGACGGCGTGGTCGAGCGCGCCGCATCCGACGCACGAGACGGGGAGCATGAGGCCGAGCGCCCCGGCGAGCGCGGGGCGCACCCTCGACGTCGACATCTCCCGAGCATGACGCGGTCCGGCCGCGCGCACGCGCCGCATCGCCGTCCTCGTGGAGTCGTCGTGCGCGGCGCGCCGAGTGGAGGACGGGCCGGCTGCTCCAGCTGCGGGCCGAGGCCAGGTGCTCAGCCTGCGAGCTGCGAGCCGAGGAAGCGGATGCCGCTCGCCCGGATCTGCCAGCCCACTCCACTCACCGTCTCGAGATCGCCGTCGCTCGTCAGCACCCGGTACTCGCGCGGGCTCACGCCCGCGTCGAGCTGCTCACCGCCGACCGGTCCGTCACGACGGGTCGCGAGCCCGCCGAGCACCTGGCTCACGATTCCGCTGCCGCCGTCCGTCGCCGTCAGCGACGCGACCGTCGTCTGGTCGAGCCAGCTGACGTCCGCGGCCTCCCCCGCTTCGCCCGCGAGGATGAGCTGCACCGAGCCGAGCGCCTGCGGGGCGCCATCCGCCGTCCGGCCCACGGCGACCGCGACGAAGCGGCTGCCGGCTGCGTCGTCGAGGAGCGCGATGAGCCGCGTGCCGTCCGGTGCGAGCGCGAGCGCGGCGATGCCGATCGCCGACCAGGGCGCCTGGATCGCGACCGACGTGCCGTCCGGTCCCGACACGCGGATCTCCCGCGGCGCATCCGCCGGCACCGTCCAGACGTATCCGGACCCGTCGATGGCGGGGGCGATGAGGTCGTCGCGGTCGTCGACGCGGACGGGCTGCGCCTCGGCCCGCACGAGGAACACGTCGCCCTCGCCCGAGCGGACCGCGGCCGATTGCGCGTCCGGGGACAGCGCGGCCGCGGTCGGCAGCAGGCCGGCGACCTGATCGGAGATCCCGGCGATCGGCTCGATCGCCTCCCCGTTCCCGGCGAGCCGGCCGAAGGTCGTCCCGTCGTACACCACCGCCCGGGCGTCGGCCGTCGGATCCGTGATCGCCGAGAAGGTGAGCGCACCGGTCTGCACGGTGCCGTCGAGGGAGAGCTGGACGTCGTCGACGTTCGGCACCGAGGCGAGGCTCTCCTTCAACTGGAACCGCATCCGCTGGGCGGCGAGCTCGTCGTCCGCCGCTGCGGCGCCCTCGAGCGAGACGTCGGCGACGCCGCCGTCGATCGGCACCGCGTCCGGGTCGAGCCGGACGCCCTCGGGGAATGCCGACACCACTCCGGCGTCGAGCCAGTCGGCGGGTCCGGCCAGGAGCGCGCGGACGATGCTCGTCTGCGCCGACTCCCGGCCCGCGAACCAGCGGACGTCGGGCACGGCGAAGCGGAAGTCGCGGTCGAAGTAGTAGAGCGTGTGCATGCGGTAGACCCGGGAGAAGTTGGACTCGTCCATGAGCACGCCCGCGGGCGCCTCGCTGATCCGCCACTCGCCGCCGACCTTCACGAAGCGGTAGTCGAGCTGGATCGGCGCCTGCGACTGCGCGGCCTGGTACTGCCCGTTCGCCGCGAGCTCGGCCGCCGGCACGGCATCGATCTGGAGGTGCGCGTCGTCGACGCGCAGGGTGTCGCGGTCGGCGAAGCGGTCGATCGTCGCACCCTCGCCGGGCTGCCACTGGTCGGCGAACTCGGGCGCGAGGTACTGACGGGCGACTGCGTAGTTGCTGCGGGGGCTCGTCGCGGCGTTGATGAAGCCGCGCAGGATCTCCTCCTGCGTGGCGCCCTCGGTCGGCGACGGCGCCTGCAGGTCGAGTTCGAGCGCCTCGTCCCCGGTGCCCGGACTGCCGGCGTTCACGCCGCCGGAGCTCGGCAGCGAGGCGCAGCCGGCGAGCAGCAGCGCGGCGAGCGCCGCCGCGGCGGCGAGGACTCCCCCGACCCTCCTACGCATCGGGCACCCCCAGGCTCTTCGTATCGGTGGTGACGGCGTTCGGGGCGCCGGGTCCGGCCGCCTCGGGGTCGATCGGCACGAGCGGGAGGGGCGAGTCGCCGATCGAGCCGTTCGCGAGCCGGGGCACCGTGAGTCGGAAGACGGTGCCGACGCCGGGTCGCGACCAGACGTCGAGGGCGCCGCCGTGCGCGACCGCGTCCTCCAGGGAGATCGCGAGGCCGAGCCCGGTGCCGCCGATCGTGCGCGTCCGGCTCGGGTCGGCGCGCCAGAAGCGGTCGAACACGTGGGACTGCTCCTCCTCGCTCATGCCGAGACCGTAGTCCCGCACGCTGAGCGCCACCGCCTGCTCGTTCGAATCGACGGCGATGACGATCGGCCGGCCCTCGCCGTGCTCGATCGCGTTGCCGAGGAGGTTCCGCACGATGCGACGGATGCGGCGCGGATCGACGTGCGCGTCGAGATGGCCGCCGGGCGCATCGAGTCGGAGCTCGCTGCCGCGTTCCTCGGCGAGCTCGTGCATCGACTCGATCGCGTCGCCGGCGAGGTGGACGAGGTTCGTCGGCTCCGTCGCGAGCTCGACCGAGCCGGCGTCGTAGCGGCTGATCTCGAGGAGGTCGGCGAGGAGCTGCTCGAAGCGATCGGTCTGCGTGTGCAGGAGCTCGACCGTGCGCGCCGTCGGCCCGGGGAAGTCGTCGCGCTGCCCGTAGAGCACGTCGCCCGCGAGCCGGATCGTCGTGAGCGGGGTGCGCAGCTCGTGCGAGACGTCGGAGACGAACCGCTGCTGCACCACCGAGAGCTCCGCGAGCTCGCGGATGCGCGCCTGCAGACTGTCGGCCATGCCGTTGAACGATGCGGCGAGCGTCGCGAGCTCGTCCTCGCCCTTCTCCGGCATCCGCACGCCGAGATCGCCGGCTGCGAGCCGCCGACTGGTGACGGCGGCGGTGCGGATCGGTTCGATCACCCAGCGCACGACGAGCAGGGTGACGACCGCGAGCAGGGCGAGGAGGGCGATCGCCCCGATGACGCCCGTCGTCTGCATCTGGTCGAGGGTCTGCTGCGCGTCGGCGAAGTCGTAGCCGATGTAGAGCTCGTAGCGTCCCGCTCCCGGGACCTGCAGGTCGGAGCCGACGACGACGCCCGGATCGGTCCCGCCGTCGCCGTCGTCGAGGGCGACCGACTGCCAGAACTGCCCGCCGGGGTTCGCCTGCACCCGTTCGCGGAGCTCGTCGCTCAGCACCGACTCGAGCCCCGGCGCGATGCTGCCGAGGGGCGCGATCGTCGACGGCTCCTGTCCCGGGGCCCGGTAGACGCCGATCAGGGAGCTGCCGGAGCTCGACTGCACGATCTTCACCGTCGAGTCCATGAGGGACTGCATCGCCGCCTGGTCGGCGGCGTCGGAGGGGTTCAGGATGCGCTGCGCCGCTGCGGTGGCGTTGTTCGAGGATCCGAGCACCTGGTCGAGCTGCGTCTGGAAGAGGCTCGAGGCGACGCTGAAGCTGATGTAGAGGCCGATCACGAGGATCGCGAGCCCCGACAGCGCCAGGGTGATCAGCACGGTGCGGAACTGCAGCGAATGGCGCCACAGCGTCGCCAGCCGCCGCGGGATGCCTCGCCAGCGGCCGATCCGCAGCGTCGCCGGCGCCGCCTCGGCCGTGCTCATGCGCCTAGGTGGTCGCGCCGGCGCGGTAGCCCACGCCGCGCACGGTCATGACGATCCGGGGGTTGTCGGGGTCGTGCTCGACCTTCGCCCGGAGGCGCTGCACGTGCACGTTCACGAGCCGGGTGTCGGCCTTGTAGTGGTAGCCCCAGACCTGCTCGAGCAGCATCTCCCGGGTGAACACCTGCTGGGGCTTCGCCGCGAGCGTGTGCAGCAGGTCGAACTCGAGCGGGGTGAGGTTGATCCGCTCGTCGCCGCGTCGCACCTCGTGCCCGGCGACATCGATCACGAGATCGCCGACGCCGAGCGTCTCGGGCGCCTGCTCGGGCGCCGGGCGCAGCCGAGTGCGGATCCTCGCGATCAGCTCCTTCGGGTTGAAGGGCTTCACGATGTAGTCGTCGGCACCGGACTCGAGGCCGCGCACGACGTCGGCCGTGTCGCTCTTCGCCGTCAGCATGATGATGGGGGTGCCCGACTCGGCGCGGATGCGTCCGCACACCTCGATGCCGTCCATGCCGGGCAGCATGAGGTCGAGGAGCACGAGGTCGGGCCGCGCCTCGCGGAACGCTTCGACCGCCTGGCCGCCGTCGGCGCAGAACAGCGGCTCGAATCCCTCGGAACGCAGCACGATGCCGATCATCTCGGCGAGGGCCGTGTCGTCGTCGACGACCAGGATGCGTTGGGACATCGATTCACATTTCCGCTCGGGCCGGGGCTTCTGCGACATGGCCGGTCGTCCAAGCGTAGCCGTTCGAGCGCGGTCGGACCGGATGCCGGCCACCGCGAGCCCTGCTGTGGACGGCGTCGTTCGTTCCTGCGTCGGATGTGAAAGCATGGGGAGACCGCCGGAAGGAGCCCGTTCGTGACCGATCCGCAGTGGCAAGCGCCCGGACAGGGCGCGTGGCCGCCGCCGGCGAACGGCGCCCCGCCTCCCGGCGGGTGGGCCCCGCCGGCAGCCGGCTCGGGAGACGGCTCGTCGCAGCCCGGGTACGGTGCGCCCCAGCCGGGGTCTGGCGCGCCCCAGTACGGCGCCCCGCAATACGGCGCCCCGCAATACGGCGCGCCCCAGTACGGCGCCCCGCAGTACGCGCCCCAGTACGGCGGACCGCAACCCGGGTGGACGCCTCCGCCGAAGCCGGGGCTGCTGCCGCTCCGCCCGCTCGGCTTCGGCACGCTGATGTGGGCGCCGTTCCGCACGCTGCGCAGGAACCCGGGGCCCGTCCTCGGCAGCGGCCTCATCGTCCAGCTCGCCATCGCACTCGCCACGGTCGGCGCGTTCGTCCCGTTCTTCTTCGCGATGGCCGGCCGCGTGGATTCCGCGAGCGCCGCCGACCAGGACGTGATCATGGCCGGGGCGATGGGCGGCTTCCTCCTCCTCATGCTCATCCCGCTCGCGCTCTCCGTCGTCGGCACCGCGTTCCTCCAGGGCATCATGGTCGTCGAGGTCGCGAGCAGCACCCTCGGCGAACGCCTGCGCTTCGGCGAGCTGTGGCGGCGCACCGCCCGGCGGATCTGGCCGCTCATCGGCTGGACGCTCCTCGTGGGGGTCGCCGCGATCATCGCGATCCTCGCCGTCGTCCTGCTCGGCGTCCTGGTCGGCGTGAGCTTCGCGGCGGCGACGTCCGGCGCGGTCGGCGGCATCGTCGCGACGGTGATCATCATCGGGTTCGTGGTGCTCGCGGTCGCTGCCCTGTTCGTGTGGCTGGCGGTGAAGCTGTCGCTCGTCCCGAGCGTCATCGTCATGGAGGGCGCCGGCGTCGGTCGCGCGATCGGGCGGTCGTGGCGGCTGACCAACGGCTTCTTCTGGCGCACCTTCGGCGTCGAGGCCCTCGTCGCCGTCATCCTGAATCTCGCCGCTCAGGTCGTGACCACCCCCGTCTCCCTCATCGGCGGCATCGTCATCGGGCTCGTCGACCCGACGGGCTCTGGGAGCGGGGTGGGCGCCATCATCGCGCTCTACGCGGTCTCGTTGGTACTCTCGCTCGTCATCGGGGCGATCACCGCCGTGGTGCAGTCGGCGGTCGTGGCGGTCGTCTACCTCGACCTCCGCATGCGCAAGGAGGGCCTCGACCTGCTCCTCCAGCGGCACGTCGAGCTCCGGGACGCCGGCCAGCCGGTCGGCGACCCGTTCGCACCGTCCGCGGCGCCCGCGGCCCCCGCTCCGGCCTGGACCTGACCGCGTGCGAATCGAGATCCCCGTCGACCCGGACGCCGAGGAGGCGCGCCGCTGGCTCGTCGACGAGCTCTCGAAGCCCGAGTACCGGGCGGCCGAACCGAGCTGGTTCGACCGGCTGATGCAGGCGATCGGCGACGCCGTCTCCGACCTCTTCTCCGGCGCCGGCGGCGTGCCGCAACCGCTCATCATCGGCATCGTGGTGGTCGCCGTCGTCGCCCTCGTCGTGATCGGACTCCTCGTCTTCGGCCTGCCGAGGCTCCGACGGCGGCGTGCCGGGTCCGTCCCCCTGTTCGACGACGCCGACGTGCGCGGGCTGGACGAGCTCCGCCGTGCCGCCGTGCTCGCGGCGCAGCAGGGCGACTGGCCGCTCGCGATCGAGGAGCGCTACCGAGCCCTCGTCCGAGGGCTCGCCGAACGGGAACTCGTCCGCATCCACCCGGGCACGACCGCGCACGCGATCGCGGTCGCGGCAGCGAGTCCCTTCCCCGGGCACGCGGCCGCGCTCCTGGAGGCGTCGCGCGCGTTCGACGACGTGCGGTACCTCGGCCATGGCGGCGGCGCCGCCGCGTACGAGCGGCTCACCGCCCTCGAAGCGGAACTCGCCGGCACGACGCCCGCGACCGCCGTCCGAGTGGGAGTCCCGACGTGAGCGCGCCGATCACCGGGCCCGACACGGCGGCGCCGACCCTGCCGGACGCCGCGCCGCCGGAGGCCGCCCCGCAGGCGACCGCGCTCACTCCGACCCTCCGCGGAGGACTGCGCCGCGCGCGCACCTGGATCGCGATCGCCGTCATCGCGATCCTCGGCGCCCTCGCGCTCCTCGTCATCCAGGGCGGGATGCGCACCGCGGGCCCGCCGCTCGGCGCCGCCAACCCGGCCCCCGCCGGTGCGAAGGCGGTCGTGGAGGTGCTGCGCGCCCAGGGCGTCGAGGTCCGCGAGGTGTCCTCCTTCGACGACGCAGACGCCGCGGCCCGCGCCGGCGCCGCCGTGCTCGTCGCCGATGCCGCGGGATTCCTCGATCCGGAACGCCTCGCCGAGCTGGCGGGCACGACCGAGCAGCTCGTCGTCGTCGATCCCGGGTTCGCGACGCTGTCCGAGCTCGCCGACGGCGTCCGCCTCGCCGGGGTCGCGAGCGGACCGCTCGACCATGCGGGCTGCGCGCTCCCCGCGGCCGAACGCGCGGAGCGCCTCTCCGACGGACAGCGCCTCTTCCGCCTCGACGACGCCGCGCGCGACGACGGCTGGGAAGGCTGTTTCGCCGACGGCGACTTCGGCTTCGCGCTCGTCGACGGGCCGAGCGACGGCGGCCGGCTCACGATCGTCGGCAGCTCGACCGTGTTCGCGAACGGCACCGTCGACGAGGCGGGCAACGCAGCCCTCGCCCTCGGCCTGCTCGGCGAGGCCGAGGAACTCGCCTGGTACGTCCCGGGCATCGAAGACGTCGACGCCGCCACCGCGCCGACCCTCGGCGAGCTCACCCCGGGGTGGGTGACCCCGGTGGCCGTGCTCGCGATGCTGCTCACCGTCGTCGCGGCCATCTGGCGGGGCCGCCGATTCGGTCCCCTCGTCGCGGAGGACCTCGTCGTCGACGTGCCGATCGCGGAGACCCGGGAGGGCCGCGCCCGGCTCTACGCGCGGAGCGCGGTGCGCACCCACGCGCTCGATCAGCTCCGCATCGGCGCGCTCGGCCGCCTCATCCGCCTGTTGAAGCTGCCCCGTTCCGCCGACGCCCGCGAGATCGCCATCGCCGCCGCGACCGCGACCGGACGCGAGCCGCACGCCACCGAGCGCCTGCTCATCGACGAGGAGCCGCTCGACGACCGCCGTCTCGTGGAGCTCGCGGCGGCGATCCACGAGCTCGAGGCCGAGGTCCGGCGAACGCTCCAGCCGGACACCGACCCCACGCAGACCACCGAACGACCAGGAAGGCCATCATGACCGACCCCATCCAGACGGATGCCGAGCTGCGCGATGCCCTGAACCGCGTGCGCACCGAAGTGGGCAAGGCCGTCGTCGGCCAGGACGGCGCCGTGACCGGCCTGATCATCGCGCTCCTCGCAGACGGGCATGTGCTCCTCGAAGGCGTGCCCGGCGTCGCGAAGACCCTCCTCGTCCGCACGCTGAGCCGCACGCTCCGGCTCGAGACGCGCCGGCTCCAGTTCACCCCGGATCTGATGCCGGGCGATGTCACGGGCTCGCTGGCGTACGATCCCCGTTCCGGCGAGTTCGCGTTCCGCGAGGGCCCGATCTTCACGAACCTCCTGCTCGCCGACGAGATCAACCGCACCCCGCCGAAGACCCAGTCCGCGCTGCTCGAGGCGATGGAGGAGCGCCAGGTCTCGGCCGACGGCGTCACCCGCCCGCTCCCCGACCCCTTCCTCGTCGCCGCGACGCAGAACCCGATCGAGTACGAGGGCACGTACTCGCTGCCGGAGGCGCAGCTCGACCGCTTCCTGATGAAGCTCGTGCTCGAGGTCCCCGAGCGGGATGCGGAGTTCGCGATGCTCCGTCGCCACGCCGACGGCTTCTCCCCGCACGACCTGGAGGCCGCGGGCGTGCAGCCCGTGCTCTCCGCCGGCGAACTCGCGGCGGCGAGGGCGGCCGCGCGACGCGTCGGCGCCTCGGACGACGTGCTCGCCTACCTCGTCGACCTCGCGCGGGCGACCCGGCGCGCGCCCTCGCTGCGGCTCGGCGTCAGCCCCCGCGCCGCGACCGGCCTGCTCGCCGCGGCCAAGGCCTGGGCCTGGCTCACGGGATACGAGCGACTGACGCCGGACCACCTGCAGGCCATGCTGCTCCCCGTGTGGCGCCACCGCGTCCAGCTGCGGCCGGAGGCCGAGCTCGAGGGCGTCGCAGTCGACCAGGTGCTGCGCGGGATCGTGCAGCAGGTCCGGGTGCCGCTCTGAGATGACGATCTCCGGGAGGTTCGTGCTGCTCCTCGCGCTCGGCATCGTGCCGACCGTCGCGCTGAGTATTCTGGCGAGCGTCGCCTCGGGCGCGCCGACGCCGGCCGCCGCCGCGGCCGCCGGCGGCCAGGCCGCGTGGCTGACGCTGCTCGCCTGGCTGGCGCTCTCGGTCGGGCTCGGGGCGATCGACCTCTCCCTGGCGGCGTCGCCGCGTCGCGTCGCACTGCACCGCGAGCTCCCGGGGCGGGTCCGGCTCGGCGAGCCGGCGCGCTCGGAGCTGCTGATCCAGAACCTCGGCAGCCGCGCGATGCGCGCGGTCGTGCGCGACGGCTGGCAGCCGTCCGCGGGAGTGGCCGGCCCGAACCGCACGCGGCTGCGCATCCCCGCCGGTGAGCGCCGGCGCGTCACCCTCACCCTGATCCCCGTGCGCCGCGGCGACCGCAGGGTCGAGCAGGTCACCATCCGCAGCGCCGGTCCGCTCGGCCTCTGGTCGCGGCAGGCGACCATCGCCGGCCCGGGCCGACTCCGCGTGCTGCCGCCGTTCGCGTCGCGGGTGCACCTCCCGTCGCGGCTCACCCGGCTCCGGGAGATCGACGGCCGCACCCCGCTCCTGATCCGCGGGCAGGGCACCGAGTTCGATTCGATCCGCGAGTACGTGCGCGGCGACGACGTCCGTTCCATCGATTGGCGGGCCACCGCCCGCCGCACCGATCCCGAGTCGCCCGGCGGGACCCGGCTCATGGTCCGCACCTGGCGGCCCGAGCGCGACCGCCGGATCGTCATCGTCACGGACACCTCGCGCACCGCCGCCGCGCGCATCGCCGACGAACCGCGGCTCGACACCGCCTTCGAGGCGTCGCTCCTCCTCTCCGCGCTCGCCTCCCATGCGGGCGACCGGGTCGACTGGCTCGCCTGGGACCGCCGCGTCCGCGGCCGCGTGCACGGCGCCAACGGCCCGGAGCTGCTCGCGCAACTCGTCGACGTCATGGCGACGATCGAGCCCGAGCTCATCGAGGCGGACTGGGCCGCGGTCCCGGCCCAGGTGCGGCGGCTCACGAGCCGTCGGGCGCTCGTCGTGCTGCTCACCGGCGTGGACTCCCCCGCGAACGCCGCCGGCCTGCTCGCCATGCTCCCGCAGCTCACCGCGCGCCACCTCGTCATCGTGGCCACCGTCGCCGATCCGGACGCCGTGGACGCCAGCCGGCGCACCGACGAGCTCGACGAGGTCTACCGCGCCGCCGCGGCCGAACGCGGGCTGCTCGACGGCTCGCGCGTCGCGGCCGCCATCCGCCGGCTCGGCGCCGAGACCGTGACCGCACCGCCGCACGAGCTCCCGCCGGCCCTCGCCGACCACTATCTCGCGCTGAAGGCCGCCGGCCGGCTCTGAGCCCGCGGGCGCCGCAGCGCCGCGGCACGCGCCCGGCGCTCCGTCGCCCGGCGTCATGCGACGTCGTGGCGCGACACACCGGCGCGCCTCGCCCCGCCGGCGATCGTCCTTCTCGATAGGCTCATGCCCGGCGCGGAGGGGTCCCGCGCCGTCGTCGCCTCCGCGGGAGGCGGCTCGCCTCCCTAGGAAAGGACACCAGCATGGCCGAAACGGCCGCACCCTCGACCGGGCAGAAGCTCACCGCCGAACTCCTCGGCACCTTCATCCTCGTCTTCGGCGTCATCGGCGCCGCGATCTTCTCCTCGGCGAACGCCACCCTGCTCGGTGTCGCCTTCGCGCTCGGCCTCAGCGTGCTCGTCGCCGCCTACGCCTTCGGCCCGATCTCGGGCGGGCACTTCAACCCGGCCGTGACGCTCGGCCTCGCCGTCGCCGGGCGCTTCGCGTGGAAGGACGTCGCCGGATACCTCGTCGCGCAGATCGTCGGCGGCATCCTCGGCGCCGTCGTGCTGCTCGGCATCGTCGCGAGCGCACCCGGTGCCGACGTGGTCGCCACCTTCCGCTCCGCCTCGACCGGCTACGACGAGCTCTCCCCCGCCGGCTTCGGGATCGGCGCGTTCTTCATCGCCGAGATCGTCGCGACGGCCGTGTTCCTGTTCGTCATCCTCGGCGTGACCTCGGCCGGGCGCTCCGCCGCGAACTTCGCCCCGCTCGCGATCGGCCTCACGTTGACCGTGCTCGTGCTCGTCGCCGGCCCGATCACGAACGGCTCGTTCAACCCCGCCCGCTCGATCGCGACGGCGATCTTCGGCGGCGGCGACGCGCTCGTCCAGCTCTGGGCGTCGATCGTCGCCCCGATCGTCGGCGGTGTCATCGCCGGTGTGATCTACAAGACGGTCTTCGACCGCGCGGTGAAGCTCTCCGCGTAGCACGGCACGTCGATGGCGGATGTCCCGGACGGGGCATCCGCCATCGCCGTCTCCAGCGGGGCACGACCCGAGCTGCTGCGAGGCGACGACCGCCAGGCGGATGCCTGGAGCGACCGGGCGACCCGCTGCGACTCAGCCCGCGACGATGCGGCGTTCGCCCGATTCGAAGGGGCTGAGATCGCCGGTCTCCCCGGCGCGAGCCGCGCGCCGGCCGAGCACGAGCATCGTGAACAGCAGCGCGGCGAGCGCGAGCGCGCCGATGCCGATCTTCACCGCCCAGGGCCAGGGCTGCGGGGTGACGAAACCCTCGATCAGCCCCGAGACGAAGAGCCAGAAGACGAGCCCGATCGCGATCGTGAACAGCGCACGCGCCTCGGCGGCGAGGGAGGAGCTCCGGCTGCGGGCCCCGGGGGCGATCCACGCCCAGAAGATGCGCAGGCCCGCCCCGGCGGCGACGAAGACGCAGGTGAGCTCGAGCAGCCCGTGGGGCGCGATGTAGAGGAAGAACGTGTCGGCCTCGTCGAAGTGGAACATGATGCCCGCCATGATGCCGAGGTTCTGCGCGTTCTGCAGGATCACGTAGGGCACCCAGACGCCCGTGATGCCGAAGGCGACGCACTGCGCCGCGATCCATGCGTTGTTCGTCCACACGGACCCGGCGAACGACGCCGCAGGATGCTCGGAGTAGTAGGCCGCGAAGCCCTCGTCGGCGATCTGCTTGAGCTCCGCCTCGCTGCCGAGGTTCGCGATGACGCGCGGGTCGGAGAGCACCCACGAGGCGAACAACCAGGCGACGATCACCGTGGCCACCGCGACCGCGAGCGTCAGCCAGCGCACCCGGTAGAGGGCGGCGGGCAGGGACACGAGCCAGAAGCGGGTGAGTTGGCGGAGCGGATTCTCCGGCACGCCGGTGAAGCGCAGGCGCGCTCGGGCGAGCAGGATCGAGAGCCGATCACCGAGCGCGGTCGAGCCGGCAGTGGTCTTCACGGTCGACAGGTCGGAGGCGGCCGACTGGTACCGCTCGATCAGCTCGTCGGTCTCGCGCCCGTCGAGCCGGCCCCGCCGGGTGAGCGCGTCGAGTCGCTGCCAGTCATCGGCACGGGCGGCTGCGAGAGCGTCGAGATCCATCTGCTTGAATACTACCCATGACCGTCGCAGCGCCGGATCGCCGCTCCACAGCCCCGGACGAGGGGCTCATCACCGGTGAGGCGGTCCAGCTCGACGTGCGTCCGGCCGGCGCCGTGCTCCGTGCGGCGGGCGCGGCGATCGACGTGCTCGCGACGCTCCTCGTCGGCGGCGGACTCCTGTGGCTCGCATCGAGTCTCAGCCTCGACGAGGCGGCGTTCCGCGCCGTCGGCATCACCGTGCTCGTCGTCTGCCTCGTCGTCGTCCCGACGACGGTCGAGACGGCCTCCCGCGGCCGCTCCCTCGGCAAGCTCGCGCTCGGGCTGCGGGTCGTGCGCGACGACGGCGGGGCGATCGGCTTCCGGCACGCGTTCATCCGCGCCCTCACCGGTGTGCTCGAGATCTACTTCACGCTCGGCGGGCTCGCGGTGCTCGTCGGCTTCCTGAACCCGTCCTCGAAGCGGCTCGGCGACCTCCTCGCCGGCACCCACGCGCAGATGGAGCGGGTGCCGAAGCTCGAGATCGACCCGTTCGGCGTCCCCGTGCCGCTCACGCACTGGGCCGCGACCGCCGACGTCGGCCGGCTCCCCGCGCCGCTCGAGCGGCGGATCGCCGCGTTCTTCCGCAACGCCTCGCACCTCGTCCCGGAGCGGCGCGCCGGCTTCGCGGCGGCGCTCGCCGCCGAGGCCTCGCCCTACGTCTCGCCGATCCCGGATGCCCCGGCCGAGCTCTTCCTCGCGGGCCTCATCGCGCTCCGGCGCGAGCGCGACACGGCGGCCCTCGAGCTCGAGGCGGCGCGGATGCGCTCGCTCGCCCCGGTGCTCACCGCGCGCCCGAACGGCTTCCCCGAGCGCTGAGCCGGGCGCTGAGCCGCCTGCTGGGCCGGGAGCTCACGACGCCGCGGCGACGCGGGTGCGCCGCCGCGGCATCCCGTCAGTAGCGGTAGTGGTCGACCTTGTACGGACCCTCGACCGGGACGCCGATGTACGCCGCCTGCTCGGGGGTGAGCTCGGTGAGCTCGACGCCGAGGGCGTCGAGGTGCAGGCGCGCGACCTTCTCGTCGAGGTGCTTCGGCAGCACGTACACCGCGGTGGGGTACGCCTCGGGGCGGGTGAAGAGCTCGATCTGGGCGAGCACCTGGTTCGTGAACGAGTTGCTCATCACAAACGACGGGTGCCCGGTCGCGTTGCCGAGGTTCATCAGACGGCCTTCGCTCAGCACGAGCACGCTGCGCCCGGTGGGCAGTCGCCACTCGTGCACCTGGGGCTTGATCTCGACGCGCTCGGCGCCCTCGAGCGCCTCGAGCGCGGCCATGTCGATCTCGTTGTCGAAGTGGCCGACGTTCGCGACGATCGCGAGGTGCTTCAGCCCGAGGAGGTGCTCGAGGCGGACGACGTCCTTGTTGCCGGTCCCGGTGATGAGGATGTCGATGTCGCCGATCACCGACTCGAGGCGGGCGACCTGGAACCCGTCCATGGCCGCCTGCAGCGCGTTGATCGGGTCGACCTCCGAGACGATGACGCGGGCGCCCTGGCCGCGGAGCGCCTCCGCCGCACCCTTGCCGACGTCGCCCGCGACGAAGGCGACCTTGCCGCCCATGAGGACGTCGGTGGCCCGGTTCAGCCCGTCGGGGAGCGAGTGCCGGATGCCGTACTTGTTGTCGAACTTCGACTTCGTCACGGAGTCGTTGACGTTGATCGCCGGGAAGCGCAGCTCGCCGCGCGCGTGCAGCTCGTAGAGGCGGTGCACGCCGGTGGTGGTCTCCTCGGTCACGCCGCGGAGCTCCTCGGCGATGCGCGTCCAGCGGTCGCTCGAGAGCTCGAGCGAGCGGCGCAGGGTCTCCAGCACGACGCGGAACTCGGCGCTGTCGGCGGCGCCCGCCTCGGGGACGGCGCCGGCGAGCTCGAACTCGCGGCCCTGGTGCACGAGGAGCGTGGCGTCGCCGCCGTCGTCGAGGATCATGTTCGGCCCGATCCAGTCGGCGCCCGCTGCAGCGGCCTCGGCCGACCAGTCGAAGATCCGGTCGGTGCACCACCAGTACTCGTCGAGCGTCTCGCCCTTCCAGGCGAACACGGGCACGCCGGCGGGCTCCTGGGCGGTGCCGTTCGGGCCGACGACGATCGCGGCGGCGGCCTCGTCCTGCGTGGAGAAGATGTTGCAGCTCGCCCAGCGCACCTGCGCGCCGAGCGCGACGAGGGTCTCGATGAGCACCGCCGTCTGCACGGTCATGTGCAGGCTGCCGGCGATGCGGGCGCCGGCGAGCGGCTGGGACGCGCCGAACTCGGCGCGGAGCGCCATGAGCCCCGGCATCTCGTTCTCGGCGAGCCGCAGCTGATGGCGGCCGGCCTCGGCGAGCGAGAGGTCGGCGACCTTGAACGGCAGGGCGGTGGTGAGGGGCTGGGAGCTCATGCCATCCATTCTCCGGCCTCCGCCGGGGAATCGGGAACTCGGGGCCCTTCTGTGACGCCCGGCCCGCTCCGCTCCGCGTCAGGCGCGGATGAGCGCGAGCACCTCGTCGCGGATGCGGACCATGGTCGCCTCGTCGGCGCCCTCGACGTTGAGCCGCAGCAGCGGCTCGGTGTTCGAGGGGCGCACGTTGAACCACCAGAACGGCTCGTCGATCGCGGTGACGCCGTCGACGGTGAGGCCGTCGAGCTCGTCGAACTCGGCGCGGCCGGTGAACGCCTCGAAGATGCGGGCGTAGGCGGCGGGCACGTCGTCGACCGTCGAGTTGACCTCGCCGGAGAGCGCATAGGGGGTGAACCGGGCGGCGAGCTCCGACAGCGGCCCGGCCTGGCGCCCGAACTCCGCGAGCAGGTGCATCGCCGCGAGCATGCCGTTGTCGGCGCCCCAGAAGTCGCGGAAGTAGTAGTGCGCGGAGTGCTCGCCGCCGAACACCGCGCCGGTCTCGCGCATGCGGTCCTTGATGAGCGAGTGGCCCACCCGGGTGCGCACCGGGACGGCGCCGGCGCGCTCGATGGTCTCGGGCACCACCCGCGAGGTGATCAGGTTGTGGATGACGGCGATCTCGCCGGTCTCCCCCGCGGCGCGCACCCGCTCGATCTCGCGGAGCGCCACGATGGCGGCGACCGCGGACGGGGTGACGGCCGTGCCGCGCTCGTCGACGACGAAGCAGCGGTCGGCGTCGCCGTCGAACGCGAGCCCGAGGTCGGCGCCGTGCTCGACGACGGCGCGCTGCAGGTCGACGAGGTTCGCCGGCTCGAGCGGGTTCGCCTCGTGGTTCGGGAACGTGCCGTCGAGCTCGAAGTAGAGCGGGACGATCTCGAGCGGGAGCCCGGGGAGGCCGGCCGCCTCGCCGAGCACGGCGGGAACGGTGAGCCCGGCCATGCCGTTGCCGGCGTCGACGACGATCTTCAGCGGCCGGATGCCGGACAGGTCGACGAGTCCGCGCAGGTACGCCGCGTACTCGGCGAGCACGTCGCGGTTCGTGATCGTGCCGGGTTCGGCGACCGGGACGAGGCCGTCCTGCAGGTACGCCGCCGCACGATCGCGGATCGCGGCGAGCCCGGTGTCGAGCGAGATGCCCTGCGCTCCGGCCCGGGAGAGCTTGATGCCGTTGTAGGCGGCGGGATTGTGGCTCGCGGTGAACATCGCGGCGGGCGCGGCGAAGGCGCCGGACGCGTAGTAGCTCTCGTCGGTCGAGCACAGGCCGATCTGGGTGACGGATGCCCCGCGCGCCGCCGCACCGCGCGCGAAGGCGGCCGCGAAGCCCGGGGAGGAGTCGCGCATGTCGTGCCCGACGACCACGGTGCCGCCGCTCGCGTCGACCTCGTCGACGAACCCGGCGGCGAGGGCCTCGACGAGCGGTTCGGTGAGCTCGTCGCCGACGAGGCCTCGGATGTCGTAGGCCTTCACGACGGCGGAGAGGCGGGCGGTGGGCTCGGACGGGTCGACGGAGGCGATCACGCCTTGAAACCTACCTCACCCATGGGCGTGTGCCGCACGACCTGCCAGCCCCGCGGGGCGCTCGTGCGCTCCGAATGCCGGGCGCACAGATCGTAGCCGTGCGGTTCACGGACCGGCGACAACGGGCCGACGACGATCATCGAGTCGGCGTAGTCGTAGCTCAGGGTCGCCACCGCCTCGGCGGTGCATGCGGTGCGCGAACAACGTCTCATGGCTCGACCAGCGTAGCGAGCGCCGCGGACATTACGATGGAGGGCATGCCCCGTCCCCGTCGTGTCGCACGAGTGCCGAGCTCGCCGCGGCGACTCGCGAGGGACCGCCACGGCCGCGGGCTCCGCTCGCCGGTCACCGGCCCGCATCTGCCGCTCCTCACGACGCGCATCGACGAGTTCGAGATGACGATCGCGGCGACCGCCTCGTACCTCCGCGGGCTCTGGCCGGAGCTCGACGGCGTCGTCTTCGAGGTCGCCCAGGCACCGGCGGAGGCCATCCACGACGACCACGTCGATCGCTGGCGGGTCTCCCACGACCAGCGGCGCATCGTGTTCTTCCGTCTGCCCATCGTCCGCTTCCTGCGCCTGCAGGAGGGTGAGGACAAGGACGAGAAGCTCCTCATCGAGAGCTGCGTCTTCCGTGCGGTCGGCGAGCTCATCGGCCGCGACCCCTGGGAGCTCGCGCCCGGCCGCTACCGCCACTTCTGACGCGCACGCCCAGCGCCCGCGACCGAAGGAGCGCTCGGACGCGGGTGCGCGTGCCCGGCGCCGCGGCTCAGCGCGGGTAGACGAGGATCGGCGAGTCGAGCGGCCCCGGCGGCTGCACGGCGAAGCCGGCGAGCTGCCGGTCGCCGGCGAAGCTCACGGATGCCTGCAGCCCCGCTCCCCCGGCGATGAGCCCCTGCCCGCCCGCGGGCATCGAGACGGAGACGGCTCCGCCGGCCGGGACCGTGACCTGCCGCTCGCCGTCGTCGCCCGTCACGCTCGCCTCGATGTCGGCGTCGGTGGTGTTCGCGAGGTGCAGCTTCGGACCGGGACCGCGCGGGACGGCGACGAGCGTCTCGTCGAGGAGCGGCAGGGCCGCCGGGAACCAGGCGAAGTCGCTCGGCAGTTCCTCGCGGCCGGCCCGCGTCGCGGTCCGCGCCGCCGCGACGAGCTCGCCGTCGGCGTCGATCCGTACCGTGTACGCACCCGCCGCGAGCTCGCCGAGCGGGATGTCGCTCACCTGACCGGGCTGGAGCACGACGTCGAACACGGAGCCCTCTCCGCCGGTCTCGGGCACCACCGACACGGCGGCGTCGACTGGCTCGGTGCCGGGAGCGAGCAGCCGGAGGCTCGGGTGGGCGTCGCCTTCCGCGTGGTCCTCGTCGACGGCGATTCCGCCCGCCTGCGGCACGATGAGCCCGGTGATCGTCTGGCGCTTCGCGGGCGCGGCCGTCGTGCCGATGAGATCGGCGCCGGTCGGCGTCAGCACGTCGATCGACGTCTGCTCGAGGCTCGCGGCGACCGTGCCGCCCGTGCTCGTCACGTGCACGACGGGCGACGCGGCGCCCGGGGCGAGCCCGGCGATCGAGACCACGCGCTGCGCGCCCGGCTGCACGACGAGGCCGAGGCCGGCCGGCGCGTCGACCGGACCCGTCTCGGAGTGCACCCGGACGTCGACCGTCGCGGCCACCTCTCCCGGGTTCGCGAGCAGGAGCAGGGTCTGTCGGCCGAGTTCGGTGCTGCCGCCCGCGAGCCAGGCGTCGGCCACCGGCTCGGCGCACGCGGCGGCGATGAAGCCGGCCGTGGTCTCGCTCGTCAGCCGCTGGGACTGCGCCCCGGCGAGCAGGCCGGGCTCGACCGCACCGGGCTCCGTGACGAGCGCGACGGCGATGTCGTCCTCCGAGCCGCGCGGCGGGCTGAGCGGCACGCGTTCCGCGCCGGCGTCCGCCGGCTGCGTCGCCACCTGGATGCGCGCGCTCCCGAGCGTCGACACGCTCTCCGCGTCGTCCCCGAGCTCGAGCATCGGCCCCGGGCAGACCCGGAGCGTCCGGCTCTCGGCGGGCTGGATCGATCGGGCGAGGGGCTCGACCCGGTGCTCGGGCCAGGGCACGAGGGCCGCCGCCCCGAACGCCGCCACGGTGAGCGCCGCGGCGCCGACGACGGCGATGCCGCGGCCTCCGGCGCGGAGCAGTCTGCGGCTATCGGGCATCGTGCTCCTCCGCTCGCTCGTCGACGTTCGATCCGCTCGTCCCGGGGTCGCCGTCCGCGGGCTCCGCGGCGGGCTCCGGCGGGTCCGGCGGGCCTTCGCCGCCCGGGCCATCCGACAGCTCCGCGGTCGCTGCCGGGACGGCCGCCTCCATGGAATCGGCAGGAGCGGGCTCCGACCGTTCGGACGACTCCGGCGACTCCGGCGACTCCGGCGACTCCGACGTCTCCGGCGACTCCGCGGCATCCGTCGCAGCCGCAGCCTCCGTCGAGCCATCCGTCTCGCCATCGGCGCCGTCCGGCGCCGCCGTCGTGCGGCGCCGCTTCACGCGCTCCGGCCGGGGACGGCGCGGTCGGCGCGCGGGCTCCTCGCGGCCGACGCCGGCCGGGATGGAGAGGAGCAGCACGGCGCCGAAGACGATCAGCTGGAGCGTCGCGATCCAGCCGCTGAGCGGTGCTCCCGCGTGCGGCGGGAGCTGAGCGGCCGGCGCGTCGGGCACGGCGTCGGCGAAGCGCCAGAGCGTGCCGAAGTCGGTCTCGCCGACCGGGACGAGGGCCGCGTTCGCATCGAGCGCGGCGCGCGAACGGTCGGCGGTCGCCGTCTCCGCGCGGGGTGCGTCCTCCCCGGCCTCCGCGAGCAGCACGTAGGAGATGCCGAACTCGTCGATCGCCTGCGCGGCATCGAATCCGCCGCGGGACGCGAGGTTCCCGGCGACCTCCGCGAGCGCGAGCTCGCCGGCGTCCATGGTGGTGCGCGTCTGCGCGAGCGTCGACTGCTCGTCGAGCGTCGCGCCGGCGCCGTGCTCGAGCGTCGCGCGAAGCCCGCCGTCGGCCTCCGGCACCAGCCGGAGCGTCGTCACCCGGGGATCGTTCTCGGCCTCGGCCGTCACGAACGCGGGGAGGGAGCGCTGCGCGGCGGGCCCGAGCGTGGACTGGCCGGTCGCGAGACTCACCGCGAGGGGCACGACGGCACCGGCCGTCGCGACCGTGAGGAGGGCCGCGAGCCAGGCGGAGGCGCGGCGGAGCCCGTCGAGCGCGATCACGGCGGCGAGCACGAGGCCGAGCCACATCATGCTCTGGCCGGGTGCCGAGGCGACGGGCACGGCGACCGATCCGGCGACCGCGACCGACAGCTGGGCGGCGGCGACGGCCGTCGCGAATCCGAGCGCCGCGCCGGCGAGGGCGAACGCCGCCGCGCGGATCCGCCCCGTCGCGAAGGCCGCGAGTGCGGCGAGCGCGAGCGGGAGGAGCAGCGCACCGACGACCCAGCGCGGGTCGATCGTCGCCTGGAGCCCCGCGAGGACCTCCTGCCATCCGCCGAGGGAGGGGTCCGTGAAGCCGAGCGCCAGCACCCCGCTCCCGGGCACCGCGGCCGGAACCGGGAGCCCGGGGTCGGCGAGGAGCGCGAGCGGATTGCCCGCGACGAGCTGGGTCCAGACGAGCGGGGCTGCGAGGACCGCAGCCGGGATGGGCAGGAGGGCGAGGCGCGCCGCCCCGCGGCCGGAGACCGCCATACCGACGATCCAGGCGACGAGCAGCGCCGGAGCAAGGCTCGGTGCCGACGCGACGACGGCGGCGAAGAGGAGCGAGGCGGTCGCAGCCGTCGCCCAGCTCGTGCCGGCGCCGAGCGCCGCGTAGAGGAGCCACGCGAGCAGCACGTGGGCGAGCACCGCACCCGGCCGCCCGTCGGCGAGCGCGGACAGGAGCGGCGGCGCCAGCATCCAGAGCACCGCGGCCAGCGCTCGGAGCGCGCCGCGATCGGTGAGCCGGGCCGCCGCGAACCACGCGCCGAGCGCGGAGACCGGGATGGCGAGGAGCCACACCGCGACGAGGGCCCACGACGGCGCCCAGAAGGAGAGCGAGCCGAGCACGGCCAGGACGGCCTGGAACGGGTCCGCGGCCCCGACGAAGCCCGTGCTGATGTCGCGCCAGCCGTACCCGGCGTTCCGCCACAGCTCGTCGACCGCGGGCGAGAGCGGCAGCAGGCCACCGCCCGAGACCCCGGAGGCGCCCAGCAGCGGGAACAGCACGGCGATGGCGACGACCACCGACACGAGCAGCACCCAGCCGCCGCCCGTCGCGAGGAACTCGACGCCGTCGACCCGGCCTCTGGCCCTGGCGCGACGCTCCTCGGCTTCGAGCCGGCGGCGACGGCGCATCTCGTCGGGTTGGAGCCGGAGGGGCGCGATCGCGGACCAGCCGACCGAGCGGGCGCTGCGGAGCACGCGACGCGAGCGCGAGATCTGGCCGAAGGAGAACATGGTGCGGAACGCCGCGCCGAACTCGCCGACGATCCGCCCAGGGGCCTTCGTCACGAGCAGCACGATCGATCGCAGCACGGCGAGCGGGAGCAGGCTCAGCCAGTGCACGGCCAGGGCGGGAGCCGGGGCGTAGCTCATCCGCCGGTGCAGCGCGGCCCGACGCGTCGCCGCCGCGCGCCGGCGGACGGTGCCCGCACGGTGTCCGGCGGCGGGGCCGATGAGCCCGCCCGCCTCGAACCTGAGCTTCGCGGTGGGCACGACCGCGACACGGTGCCCGCCGAGACGTGCCCGGACCGCGAGGTCGAGCCCGTCGTCGACGCTCACGAGCGCCGGGTCGAAGCCCTCGAGCGCACGCCAGACGCTGCGCCGGACGAGCGCGCCGGCGGGGTCGACGCCCAGCACGTCGCTCAGCCCGTCGTGCTGGCCCTGGTCGAGCTCTCCCGTGACGAGCGGCACTGCCGCGCCGAAGCGGGTCATCGAACGGCCGAGTCCGACGATGCGATCGGGCGCGTGCGCGTCGAGGAGCTTCGGGCCCGCGATCGCCACGGACCGCGCGGTCTCGAGGGTCGTCTCGAGTGCGGCGAGGGCACGCGTCTCGGGCTCGGTGTCCTCCGAGAGGAGCCAGACGGCGTCCTCGTCGTCCTGCGGAGGCGGGAGCGTCTGCTCCGCGCGGCGCACGGCCTCGCCGAAGGCGATGCGCTCCTCGATCTGCACGACGCCGTCGGGCGCTGCGGCGGCCACGGCATCCCGCGTCTCGACGCTCGCCTGCACGAGCGCGACGATCAGGCGCTCCGGTCGTCGCGACTGCGCGCGGATGGCGTCGAGCGCACGGGTCAGGCGTTCGCCGCCGCGGTGCACGACGAGGATTGCGGTCACTCTGGGGGACATCGGGGCCAGCCTAAGCATCGGCCGGCCGGGAGCCGTCGCCATCGGCGGGCGTGCCGTCGATCCGCGCGGACGGGGCGGGGAGGGCGCACGACGACGGCCCGTGCATCGCACGGGCCGTCACTCGTCTTGCCGGATCCTGCTACCCCGCTCGCTTGCGGAGCTTGCGTCGTTCTCGCTCGGAGAGCCCGCCCCAGATCCCGAACCGTTCGTCGTTCGACAGCGCGTACTCGAGGCACTGCGCGCGAACCTCGCAGCCGGTGCAGATCTTCTTCGCGTCCCGGGTCGATCCGCCCTTCTCAGGGAAGAACGCCTCCGGATCGGTCTGCGCGCACAGCGCGTCGCTCTGCCATGCCAAGGGGTTGTCGTCGTCCACCGTTGGACGAACCCCCGGGACCCCCAGCCGCACCGGATCGATGAACCAGTCGTCAGGTACTCCAGAACGATATTCAGGAATTGCCATATCGTCTCCCACCCAGTTGTACCGCCCGCCGCCACCGAGGATCCGGGAGCCGCGTCACGACCAATTACAGCGGTGTAATTCGAGTGAGTCAAGTCGCAGATCGTAAACCCTCAAGCCTGGCTCGAGGCTTCCGCCTCGCCGCGACACGCCGGAGTCGTTCCGGAGTTGTGATCACGACCCCCGCTCTGGGGACACGGCGACCCGTCAGGCGGCGGCGCGGCGCGCCTCCCAGGCGCTCCGGACCATGTCCTCGAGGGAGTGGCGCATCCGCCAGTCGAGATCCCGCGCCGCGAGCTCGCCGGACGCCACGATCCGCGCAGGATCCCCGGGGCGGCGCGGCGCCGTCTCCGGCGTGAACTCGATCCCCGTCACGGCCGCGACCGCCGACATGATCTCGGCGACGGAGACGCCGTCGCCCGATCCGAGGTTGTAGACGGGGGCGACGGGCTCGCCGGCCTCGAGCCGCTGCGCCGCCACGACGTGCGCCTCGGCGAGGTCGGCCACGTGGATGTAGTCGCGCACGCACGTGCCGTCGGGCGTCGGGTAGTCGGTGCCGTAGATCTTCGGCGTGCGGTCGTCGAGGAGCGCGTCGAAGACGAGCGGGAAGAGGTTGTGCGGGCTCGGGTCGAAGATCTCGGGCGTGCCGGACCCGACCACGTTGAAGTAGCGGAGGCTCGTGTGCGCGAGGCCGGTCGCCTTCGCCTGATCGGCGAGGAGCCATTCGCCGATGAGCTTCGACTCGCCGTAGGGCGACTGGGGGTGCTTCGCGGTCTCCTCGGTGACGAGCTCGACGTCGGGGGTGCCGTAGACGGCCGCGCTCGACGAGAACACGATGCGCGCGACCTTCGCGGCCTCCATCGCGGCGAGCAGCGTCGCGGTGCCGGTGACGTTCTGCTGGTACGTGTGGAGCGGGCGCTGCACGGAGACGCCCGCGTACTTGAACCCGGCGAGGTGCACGACGCCGCGGACGTCGTGGCGGGTGAACACGTTCTCCAGGAGCGCTCCGTCGAGGATCGAGCCGTGCACGAAGTCCACGCCGTCGGTGACGAAGCCGCGCCGCCCCGAGGACAGGTCGTCGAGCACGACGACGTCGATGCCCTTCGACTGGAAGGCGCGCACGACGTGCGCTCCGATGTAGCCCGCTCCCCCGGTGACCATCCAGCTCATCCGTCGTTCCTCCATCGCGCCGAGGCGACGGCCCGAACGGCCGGCGCCTCGTCGATGCTAGCGCGAGCGACCGGGCAGGACCTCCTGCTCCACATGGCGGATGCGGTCGCGGATCTCCGGACGGCCGTAGCCGTCGGAGTCGAGACGGACGAGCGTCGCGACGACGCCCCAGAGGGCGAGTCCGGCGAGGACGAGGAACAGGATGGCGGTCATGGCAGGAAATCTATTTCTTGCCACATCCTGCCGGAAGTGGCAGCATTGCCATCGTCCCGACATTTCCTGCCAAGCGAGGTGCTCATGCTCCGGTCCATCGCCTGCATCGCCGTGCCGCACATGGCCCCCTTCGAGTTCGGCGTCATCTGCGAGGTCTTCGGCATCGACCGCTCCGAGCACGGCGGCCCCGAATTCGACTTCCACGTCGTCGCAGCCGATCCCGGGCCGATCCCGACGAAGCTCGGCTTCGACGTCGTGGTGCACGAGGGCCTCGACGCGGCACGCACCGCCGACCTCGTCGCGGTTCCGGCCGCCCTCATCGACCAGGATGCCGACGAGCGCGTGCTGCAGGTCATCCGCGAGGCGGTGGAGCGCGGCGCCTGGGTCCTCTCCGTCTGCTCGGGCGCCTTCATCCTCGGCCAGGCGGGCGTCCTCGACGGCCGCCGCTCGACCACCCACTGGATGTACACCGACCGGCTCGCCGGCGCGTTCCCCGAGACGGAGGTCGACCCCGACGTGCTGTTCGTGCAGGACGGCTTCGTCGTCACGGGCGCCGGCACGGCCGCGGGCATCGACGCCGCGCTGCACATCGTCCGCACCGAGCTCGGCGCGAGCGCCGCGAACATCGTCGCCCGGCGGATGGTCGTGCCGCCGCAGCGCGACGGCGGCCAGTCGCAGTTCATCCAGACGCCCGTCGTCGAGTGCAAGAGCGACTCGTTCGCGATCGTCACGGCGTGGATGCTCGAGCATCTCGACGAGGAGCTCACCGTCGACCGGCTCGCCCGCAAGGCGCTGATGTCGCCGCGCACCTTCGCCCGGCGCTTCCGCGCCGAGACCGGGACGACGCCGAACGCCTGGCTCAACCGCCAGCGGCTCCTCCGCGCGCAGCAGTTGCTGGAGGAGACCGGCATGAGCCTCGAGGAGATCGCCCGCGAGTGCGGCTTCGGCGCGGCGGCGGTCATGCGGCATCACTTCGTGAAGGTGCTGCAGACGACGCCGACCGCGTACCGGCGGCTCTTCGGGCAGCGCGAGCCCGCCGAGCTCGCCGGCTGAGCGCCGCGCTCCGGGCTCCGCGCGCCGCGCGGCCGCCAGTGCTGCTCCGGCTCCGGTGTGCGCGCCGGGGGCCGGGCGCTCAGTCCCCGGTAGTCGCGACCCAGGCGACGCCCGGCCCGTCGAGCCGCACTCCGCCCTCGTCGGGCGTGACGAACGCCGCCTCGCCGCGATCCAGCGCGATCGAACCGAGCCTGCCTGCGAGGCGGACGGGTCCGCCTTCGGCCAGCACGATCGCCGGGCCGGCGAGCGCGACCGACGGCGCGGCATCCGTCCCCGCCCCGTCCGCTCCCGCCGAGTCGAGCCGGTGCAGCACGAAGTCCGGGACCGGCGGGCGGAAGCTCGCGACGCCGGGCGCAGGATGCTCCGGCTCCAGTCGCGGCGGCGGCATCGGGGTGAAATCGAGCACCTCGACCAGCTCGGCGACATCGATGTGCTTCGGGGTGAGCCCGCCGCGGAGCACGTTGTCGCTCGCGGCCATGAGCTCGATGCCGAGGCCGCCGAGGTAGGCGTGGATGTTGCCGGCCGCGAGGAACAGCGACTCGCCCCGCCGGAGGCGGACCCGGTTGAGCAGCAGTGAGATCACGATGCCCGGGTCGCCCGGATACGCCTCGGCGAGCGCCGAGACCGTCGCGAACGAGTCGGCGTAGGGCGAGCCGAGCGCCGGCTCGCTCGCCGCGAGCGCGACGACGCGCTCGATCAGCCAGGCGGCCTCGCCCGTGTCGCCGCCACGACCGTCGGTGAGCAGCCACTCGACGGCGCCCTCCAGTCCC
This sequence comes from Agromyces mediolanus, assembly GCF_044917495.1. GTDB lineage: Bacteria > Actinomycetota > Actinomycetes > Actinomycetales > Microbacteriaceae > Agromyces > Agromyces mediolanus_B. The sequence goes on from NZ_JAVSSI010000005.1 coordinate 76,361, forward strand.
CCGGCGCCCGGCTCGCCGCCTGCCGCCTCCCCGCCGGCGCCACCGGCCAATCGCGCGGCGAGCAGCTCGATCGCGCCGGGCTGCGGGTCGGTCGATGCGGCGTCGGCCGCGCGCAGCACCTCGACGACGCCCGCGACCTCCGCGAGCGGCCGGAACCCGGAGAGCGCGTCGAACGTCTCGCTGAGCGCGACGACGAGCTCCGGCTTGTGGAAGCGGTCGCGGTAGTTGCGGTCGTAGGCGTCGACCGGCACGCCGTCGGCCTCCTCCCTCGCGAAGCCGGCACGTGCCTGCTCGCTCGTCGGGTGCGCCTGCAGCGACAGCGGTCCGCCGGCGGCGAGGAGTTTCAGGAGGAACGGCAGGCGAGGCATCCCCTCGTCGGCGAAACGTGCGGCGACGGAGGCGCCGAGCGTGCGCTCCGGCTCCGCCGCGATCCACGCCTCGAGGTCCGCCTGGTCCGCTCCGTCGCCGACGAGGCGCGACGGGGAGCCCGGATGCGCGCCGAGCCAGAGCTCCGCCTCCGGCCGCCCGCTCGCGGGCCGCGCCCGGTAGTCGGCGATGAGGCCGCGGTCGCCCCAGGCGTAGTCCCTGGGCTCGTTGTCGATCCTGACGAACATCTCGGCGCAGTTCCTTTCGCGGCTTGGCTCCAAACTACCAACGGCTTCGGATGCCCCGTCCCGGCGTCCTAGGCTCGGGGCATCCGACCCGCATTGGAGCAGTCATGACCTTCGCGCCCCTCTCGAGCGACTTCTACGGCTACGCCGAGACCCTTCTCAGCGAACGCGAGCAGGAGGCCCTCATGGCCATCAGGGCGTGGGGCGAGCGCGAGGTGAAGCCCATCATCGGCGGGTACTGGGAGCGTGCGGAGTTCCCGCGCGAGATCGTGCAGCCGCTCGCCGACCTCGGCGTCCTGTCGTTCGCCTGGGACGAGACGAAGCCCTTCGAGAACTCGGCCGTGTTCCGCGGCTTCGTGGCCCTCGAGCTGGCGCGCATCGACGCCTCCGTCGGCACCTTCGTCGGTGTGCAGAACGGGCTCGCCGCCGGGTCCATCGCCGTCGCCGGCTCCGCCGAGCAGCGCGCGGAGTGGATCCCGAAGCTCGCCTCCGCCGAGGTCATCGGCGCGTTCGGGCTCACCGAGCCGCTCTCCGGCTCCGACTCGGCGCGGGGCCTGCGCACGACTGCGCGGCGCGAGGGCGACGAGTGGGTGCTGAACGGGCAGAAGCGCTGGATCGGCAACGCCACCTTCTCCGACATCACGATCATCTGGGCGAAGGACGAGGCCGACGGCCAGGTCAAGGGCTTCATCGTGCCGACCTCGACGCCCGGCTACACCGCGACGAAGATCGAGGGCAAGATCAGCCTGCGTCCGGTGCAGAACGCCGACATCGAGCTCCGCGAGGTGCGCGTGCCCGAGTCGCTCCGCCTGCAGAACGCGAACTCGTTCAAGGACACCGCCGCCGTGCTCCGCCAGACCCGCGCCGAGGTCGCCTGGGCGGCCGTCGGCACCGCCATCGGGGCGTACGAGGCCGCCGTCGCCTACGCGAAGGAGCGCGAGCAGTTCGGCAAGCCGATCGCGGCGCACCAGCTCATCCAGGAGCACCTCGTGAACTGCCTCGGCAACATCACCGCCTCGCTCGGCATGGTCGTGCGCGTCTCGCAGATGCTCGACGCCGGCACCCAGCGCGACGAGCACTCCGCCCTCGCGAAGGCGTACGCCACCGCCCGCATGCGCGAGACCGTCGGCTGGGCCCGCGAGACGCTCGGCGGCAACGGCATCGTGCTCGAGTACGACGTCGCGCGCTACTTCGCCGACGCGGAGGCGCTCTACTCCTACGAGGGCACCCGCGAGATGAACACGCTCATCGTCGGGCGCACCGTGACCGGGGAAGCGGCGTTCGTGTAGCCCGGCGCTGCGCCAGCGGTCAGCCGCGCCGACGAATTCTGCGGGCGACGTCACCGACCGCGTCCGCCAGGCGCACCGCCCGACGGCCCCGCGCGGTATCAAGCTCGGCTTCGAGCTTCGCACGTGCCGAGGCGAGCGCCTCGATCCTCCGTTCGAGCGACGAGCGGAGCGCGAGCTGCTCGTCCGCTCGCTCCTCGGCCCGCCGGAGCGCGGTGGCCGCGTCGTCCATCCGCCATCCCGCGAGCACACGTTCCCGCATGAGCTGCTCGAAGAGCGGGGTCACCGTCTCGACCTCGGTGCTCCAGGCCCCCTCCGGAACGAACTCCGGCGGTGTCGCCGGCATGAATGAACGGCCAGATCGCCAGGTGCCCGTTTGCGCAGCGGCGACAAGGGCGTCCCACCACGCCGATTGCGCGCGCCGTGCGGCAGCGGCGTGCTCGAGCAGCGCGGCATCGCCCGCGACCGCTTCGCGGCATGCGTGCGCGACGAGATCCCACTTCTCGGCAGGGACGACGAACCGATTCAGACCGAGCGCGCCGAGCGCACCTCGCATCCGCACCGAGGAGTAGTACGACATCGAGATTCCGACCGTGGGGATGCCGAGCTGCGGCGCGAAGACCGTCGGGTGGTACCTGGTCGACACGGACAGCATCGCGCGCTCGAGGAGCGCCAGATACTCGCGCGCGGTGATGGTCGGCAGGGCTCGAACCGCGTCAGAGGCCGCGGCCGCGATCTCGAGGCCGATCGCGTGGTCCTTGCGCACATTGGCCGGGTCGAAGGAGCCGGTGTGCGGAGCGAGCACCACCTGGGCGTCGAACTCGACGGCCAGCTCGTCGAGGAGCACCGCGACGCGCTCGATGTAGTCGGCGCGCGACCAAGCAGTGGTGCCGCGGTCCGCCGCGAACGAGGCGACGACGATCCGGTCGCCCAGTTCGAGGTCCGCGAGATCGTCCCGAGACGCCTCGTCGCTCTCGAGCAGGATGCCGTCGTCGAAGGTGCGCAGCACGCGCTCCTCATCGGCGGCCAGTCCGCGCACGAGCTCGAAGGAGGCGGCTTCGCGCGCTCCGAACACCACCGCGTCATCCACGATCTCGCGCACCAGCTCCCGATCGCGCTCTCGCAGCATCGGTCCGACCGTCTGGCTCGTGACGAGGAGTGGTGTGCCGACGAACCGGGCGATCCGGGCGAACGCAACTCGCTCGAACACGTGCGAGGGATACTCGCTCGTCAGGTTGCCGCCGCCGGCGATGAGCACGAAGTCGGCCGAGCGTACGGCCTCGACGAGCGCCCCGGCCGCCGTGCCTGCCTCGAGCTCCGCGGTCAGGCGGGCCAGTCCCGCTTCCAGCCGCTCGCGCGGCCAGTCCCAGGCGAAGCCGGTCTGCGACACGGCAGGCACGCCGTAGAACGACCGGGCCGTCTCCGGCTCGACGGCGGCGAGGGTCAGCTGGTCGACGCCGCGGGCGGTGAGCTGGGCGATCGCGGCCTCGGTCATCGCCTCGTCTCCGAGGTGGTAGTTCTGCGCACGTCCGATGTCGCCGAGCACTACTGCGCGCACTCGAGCTCCTCTCTCTGGTGGCTGCACTCGCGAGCGAGCGGTCCTTGGCCGCTCACGCCTGCAGTTCGAGCGGCAGCGACTCGCGCTGCCACATGTCGCCGCCCGGCGTGAGCGAGTAGCCCGAGCCGAAGATGTACTCGACGCGGCGGCTCACCATGGCTGCCGCAGCACTGAATCCGCTCCTCCCGCACACGATCGCCCGACCGAGCGCCATGAGATGGAAGTCATCGATGGACGCGTAGTGGTGGTTCCCCTCGACGAAGGTGATTCGTTCCCCTGCGACATCCAGCCCGAGTTCGACGCGATGCGTTCTGCAGTAGTCGAGGTCGTCGGAGAACACGAACCAGTGCTTGTCTTCGAGGTGGTCGAGTTGAGCGGTGCGGTGGACGAAGTCCCGATAGTAGGCATCTCCGTCGGCCATGCCGAGTGCGACCCGATCGCCACGGCGGATGTGGACGACGATCGCGTCCGAGGCGAGCATCTGGGCTTCGATCTCGCGCGCAGTCTCGGAGCCCAGCGGCGCGAGCTCGATCGCGGACTCCCAGTCGGCTTTGTGCTCGAGGAGCCGGTACCCGAGCAGCGTCGGCTTCGCGAGCACATCGAGAAAGAGGACGCCTGGAGGCGACGCGACGAGGCGGTCGTAGCCGGCGAGATCGATCACCTGGACCGTCAGCGCAGACGGGTACTGCCGCCGGTCGTAGCAGGCACGGAGGTGCACGCGATCGACTGCGAGCACCATCTCGTGCAGCCCCATCCGCTGATACTCGCTCCGGTTGTCGCGCCGTTCCTGGAGGCCCCGGACCCGAGCGGTGCGAAGCCGCCTCGAGAAGAGCTCCGAGAAGACCCCGCTCGATGCGGTGAACGGGAGGACGTCCGGACGGATGTGCGGGGTGCGGGCGATGAGCTCGTCGTTGTCGTAGAGCAGGTCGTCGAGGAAGAGCCGCAGCCCGTGCCGTTCAGCCGCCTGCCGAGCCTGCACGTAGTAGTAGAGCTGGTCACCGAACCCGCTCCGCAGGCAGCACACTCGTGTGTCCGGTTCGAACAGGAAGCCCGCGTCCACACGCGGCCGCCAATCGAGGTCCGTCGGCAGACGCCCCGCCACCGTGACGCACAGGCGTTCGTCGGCGAGCACGTCCGGGTAGTCGACCGTGAGCAGCGAATCGGCGAACGCGGCGAGATCCGGATGGTCGAGCACGAACGGCGCGTCATCTCCGCGCCGCGCACGTTCGAGGTAGAGCGGCCAGCTTCCGAGTACGTCCTCGATCTCGTCCACGCTGAACACGTAGCCTCGTTCGATGGTTCGCCGGTGGTCCCACGGTGACGTCCTCGGATGCCGCAACTCCACCGCCTGCGCTCCGGCCGGATCGAACCTCAGCACGATCCCTCCGGGAAGGAAGACGACGCCTCGCGGTTCGGGCGAGAGGTCCTCGAGTCCTTCGACGAAGCAATACCGGTAGCCGGAGAGCGCATCGACGTTCCGCTCGAACATGGTGCGGGCTCGTCGCGCCGGCGCTGAATCCGGATGTCGACACAGCCGGTCCACGACGGCGGGCCAGGCGGCGTCCTCCGGGAGGGCTGCGACGAGTGCGGCGAGCGCGATCGCGTCGCCGTCGGAGATCGCGGAGAGCGCTGCGAGCCGTCGATCGACGAGCTGGCCCGTGTACGGCAGCCCCCGGGTGAGTGTCCGGTGCGCCCACTCGGTGAAGCGGCTCGTCCCGGCGGATGGGACTCGCGCGAGGTCCGTGGAAGGCGTCGGCGCAGCCGATCGGCACACCGCGACGACGGCACGCTCGAGCGCGTCGGCGAAGTCCGGCCCCAACCGAAGATCGGTCGGGCCGGGGTCGCCGCACGGCAGGAAGCTCCGGGAGATGACGATGCTTCGACAACCGGTGATCTGCTCGAATCTGCGCTCGAGTCCGGCGAGCAGCGCGGCGGCGGCGCGGGCCTCCTGGATTCGCCCGCGCGGCACCAGACGGGCTCCGTCCCAACAGAACTCCGCGACATGCGCCGTCACGAGGACGACCCGCTCCGGCCCGTACACATCGTGGACGACCCGGGCGAAGGCGTCGAACTGACCGAGCAGCTCCTTGGACGGGGCGACGAGGTGCGGCTCGATCGCGCGCGATGCGGCGGTCTCGGCCGCCACGAGGTCGGCGAGCCAGGACGTCTCCTCAGGGGCCGCCGTGTACCAGCCCACCCCGATCGCCGCGACCGGCCGGAGGGCGCCGGTGAGGTCGACGACCAGGACGTCGGCGTGCGCGCTCCGCAGCGTCGTGAGGAGATCCTTGTTCAGATCGAGACCGGCGCGCGGGGTGAGGGGCGCGTCGTCATCCGCGGCCTCGAGTCCGACATCCCGCGGGGCACCGAGCGTGAACGGCGAGACACCGGAGACCCTCGAAACGACGGAGAAGTCGCGTTCGAGTCTGAGCCCCAGGTCAGCGACGTAGTGGTCGCCCAGCACTTGCACCGTCGTTCCGCGCATCCCCGGTCCTTTTCCCCCCTGCTCGTGGACGTCCGCGTCCCGAGCGCTCGCTCAACCCCGCGTTCGCTGAGCGAGCGGCACCGCAGCCAGGCTACCGGCATCTCCGACCGAATCGGCGATGCCGCTACGCTGGCTAGGGCGCGCGACCGGCGCGCGGCGAACCACAGGCGAGGAAACGGGTTGACGAAGCGGGCATTGATCACCGGGATCACCGGACAGGACGGTTCCTACCTCGCCGAGCTCCTGCTCGCCAAGGGCTACGAAGTGCACGGGCTCATCCGCCGAGCGTCGACCTTCAACACCGGCCGGATCGACCACCTCTTCGTGGATCCCCATGAGGCGAACGCCAGGCTCTTCCTGCATTACGGCGATCTGAGCGACGGCGCCCGGCTGGTCACGCTCATGGCGCAGATCGATCCGGACGAGGTCTACAACCTCGCCGCCCAGTCGCACGTCCGGGTGTCCTTCGACGAGCCGGAGCACACCGCGGACACCACCGGCACCGGAACCGTCCGGCTGCTCGAAGCCGTGCGGCTCTCGGGGGTGCGCACACGGTACTACCAGGCGTCCTCCTCCGAGCTGTACGGTTCCACACCCCCGCCGCAGAGCGAGACGACGCCGTTCCACCCCCGCTCCCCCTACGCTGCGGCGAAGCTGTACAGCTACTGGATCACCAAGAACTATCGAGAGGCCTACGGCCTGTTCGCGGTGAACGGCATCCTCTTCAACCACGAATCCCCTCGCCGCGGCGAGACGTTCGTCACCCGGAAGATCACGCGCGCCGTCGCCAGGATCAAGGCCGGGATCCAGTCGGAGCTGTACCTCGGCAATCTCGACGCCGTGCGCGACTGGGGGTACGCCCCGGAGTACGTGCTCGGCATGTGGCAGATGCTGCAGGCGGACGAGCCCGACGACTACGTCCTCGCGACAGGTACTGGCTACACGATCCGCGATTTCCTGGACGTCTCCTTCGGGCATGTCGGCCTCGATTGGAACGAGTTCGTTCGCTTCGACGAGCGTTACCTCCGCCCCTCCGAGGTCGACGCACTGATCGGCGATCCGTCGAAGGCGCGCGAGCGCCTCGGCTGGGAGCCGACGGTCGACGGTGCAGCGCTCGCCCGGATCATGGTGGACGCGGATGTCTCGGCGCTCGAGGCGGGCACCGCCCACTGGGTCGACTCCCCGCAGTCCGCGCCGTGGGCGGAGGCGCTCCGATGAGGGTCGCCGTCACCGGCGGTCGAGGCATGCTCGGCAGCGCGCTGGTGCGTGCGTGGCAGCGCGCGCACCCGGGCGACGAAGTGCACGCGATCACGAGGGACGACGCCGATCTCAGGGACCGCGGAGCGACGCGTCGTCTCTTCGAACGACTCTCTCCCGACCTCGTCCTGCACGCTGCGGCGAAGGTCGGCGGAATCAGCGCGAACGTCGCCTCGCCGACCGAGTTCCTGGCGGACAACCTCGCCCTCGACACCAGTGTGCTCGAATCAGCCCGGGAGCTCGGCGTCCGAGACCTGATCTACTTCGGCAGCTCCTGCATGTACCCCCGCGATTACCGTCAACCCCTCGTGGAGTCCGATGTGCTGCAGGCTCCGCTCGAGCCGACGAACGAGGGATACGCCCTCGCGAAGATCACCGGCGCGAAGTACTGCGAGTACGCCTCCCGCCAGTACGGCCTGAACTACCGCGTCGTGATCCCCTCGAATCTCTACGGACCCAACGACCATTACGGAAGCGAGGCGAGCCATCTCGTTGCCGCGACGATCTGGAAGGCGCACGTCGCTCGCGAGACCGGCGCCGATCACCTCGACGTCTGGGGTGACGGCACCGCGCGCCGCGAGTTCACCTACGTCGAGGATGTAGCGGACTGGGTGGCCTCCGCCGCTCACGGACTCGCGGACTGGCCGCCGCTACTGAACGTCGGCCTCGGCCGTGATCACTCGATCCGCGAGTACTATGAGCTCGCGCTGGACGTGGTGGGCTACCAGTGCGAGCTCGAGTTCGACCCCTCGAAGCCGGCCGGGATGCATCAGAAGCTCATGGACTCTTCGCTCGCCGCATCGTTCGGGTGGGCGCCGCCCACCGACATCCGCTCAGGCATGGCCGCCGCCTACGCGGCGTTCCTGAGCGCGGAGGCGAATCTCGGCCGGACGGAGGACCCCCAGTGACGAACGAGCAGCCCTGGTACCCGCTGGCCACGACGACGTGGGATGACGCCGAGTACGCAGCCATGCGGGAGGTGATCGAGGCAGGCCGGTTCACGATGGGCCCGAGGGTCCGACGATTCGAAGAGGACTTCGCGCGTTTCACCGGCAGCCGATACGCCGTGATGGTGAACTCAGGAAGCAGCGCGAACCTTCTCGGCATCGCCGCCGCTGCCTACAGCCCGCACCTCGGTCTGCGACGAGGCGACGAGATCATCGTGCCGGCGGTCTCCTGGGCGACCACCTACTACCCGATCAGTCAGCTCGGTTTCGTGCCGGTCCTCGTGGACGTGGACCCGGACACCCTCAACATCGATCCGGAGCGGGTGCGAGCCGCGGTCACGCCCCGGACGCGCGCGGTCTTCGCGGTCAACCTGCTCGGGAATCCCGCCGAGCTCGTGGCCCTCCACGAGATCTGCGCCGAGCACGACCTGCTCCTGTTCGAGGACAACTGCGAATCGCTCGGCGCCACCCTCCGCGAGCGCCAGACCGGGACCTTCGGGGTGTTCGGCACCTACAGCTCCTTCTTCTCCCACCACATCTCGACGATGGAGGGCGGCCTCGTCGTCACGGACGACGAGTACCTCTACCAGGCCATGCTCTCGATGCGCGCCCACGGATGGACGCGCGAGCTGCCTGCGGAGAACCTCATTCATCCGAAGTCCGGAGACCCGTTCGACGATCTCTTCCGGTTCGTGCTCCCCGGGTACAACCTGCGCCCGCTCGAACTCTCGGGTGCGCTCGGCATCGAGCAGTTGGCGAAGCTCCCGACGTTGCTCGATGGGCGGCGCGAGAACGCGCGGAGGTTCGTCGAGGCGCTCGACGGGTTCCCCGACGCGCGCATCCAACGGGTTGCCGCGGACGCCGACTCGAGCTGGTTCGGCTTCTCCTTCGTGCTCACTGGACGGTTGAAGGGGCGGCGCGCGGAGCTCGTCGCTGCGCTCACCCGAGCAGGCATCGAGTCCCGGCCGATCGTCGCAGGGAACTTCGCTCGGAATCCGGTGATGCGCCACTTGGACGCACGCGTCGACGGGTCGCTGCACGGGGCGGACGAGATCCACTCGGACGGGCTCTTCATCGGCAACCACCACTATCCGATCCCCGAGCAGATCATCGCGGTTCGCGAGCTCCTCGACACCGTGTAGTCCGCCTAGGCCGACCAAGCCGGATGCTTGGGATACCTCGGGACTGCGTCGAACCAGTATCCTGTCCCGGACCCTTCTCCCCGAAAGAGCATCCGTGAACTTGAAGTCCTCCCTCTATCGCGCCCTCGGAGCGCCGCGCCTGCTGCCGGCCCGGGAACGGGCTCGCGATCTCCTCGGCCGGAGCTACGGAGTGCGCCATCGCGCTCTCTCGCTCGTCGCGCCGAAGCGTGCGGCCGCGGGAGTGCTGAGCGTCGTCGTACCGGTGTACAACGTGGAGGGGTACCTGGAGACGATGCTGCGCTCGCTGCTCCGCCAGCGCTATCGCGCGCTCGAGGTCATCATCGTCGATGACGGCAGTACCGACCAGAGCAACCGGATCGCCCGCAGGTTCCGACGCGCGGACCCGAGAGTCCGCATCATCAGGCAGCCCAACGCGGGGCTCGGGGCCGCTCGCAATACCGGAGCGCGGGCAGCGACCGGCGAGTTCCTCGCATTCGTCGACAGCGACGACACAGTGGACCGCCATGCCTACCGCTACACGATCGCGACACTGCGCCGGACCGGCTCGGACTTCGCAGTGATGCCGTATCGACGCCTCGTCCGCGATGCGGAGCATCCCGCCGGGTCCTGGATCTACGAGGCCCACGCGGAGGAGCGGCTCGGTGCACGGCTGGCGGACGATCCCTCGATTCAGGTGAACGCCGTTGCCTGGAGCAAGGTGTACCGGACCAGCTTCTGGCGGGAGCACGGCTTGAGTTTCCCGGAGGGGATTCTCTACGAGGACCAGCCGGTGTCCACACGTGCGTACGCACTCGCCGACGGCTTCGACGTCCTCACGCACCCCGCCATCAACTGGCGCGTCCGCGATGACGGCTCTTCGATCTCCCAGGCCATCCTCCGCGTTAGGAACACCCGGGACCACCTCGCCGTCGCGCTCGACTCGCTGGAGTTCCTGGCGACGGCCGGGCTGACCGCGGAGCGGGCGACGCGGCTGACTCAACTCCTCACGAACGACTACTCGCACATGATCCCCATGCTGCCGGATGCGAGCGACGAGGAGTGGGACGAATTCGTCGTCGCACTCCGTCGCCTCGTGAAGGAGGCACAGGACGACCCGGCGATCTGGGACGGCGTTCCCGCCCGCAACAAGGTCGCCTTCTCGCTCATCGTCGAGGATCGACGTGCGGATCTCACGGCCTTCCTGCTGGGCGGGGGCTGGCGCGGGGACCTCTTCGAGACGCGAGCGCGCGACGGAGCGATCGAGGTCGACTTCGGCGCGCTGAACGAAGCTCTCGGCGGCGTGGCCCCCGAGGCACGCCGGCTCAGCGAATCCCAGTCGAGCCTTCGCAGTCAGACGCAGCAGATCCGGTGGCTCGAAGACGGGCGACTCGAGATCCGGGGACACGCGGTCATCGACGGCCTCGACCCGGCGACCCACGACATCGCGATCGCCGGTGATCTCGTGCTCGGCGACCAGACCACGCCGCTCGACATCGCGTGGGCCGTGGATCCGCTGCGCACGGCGTCGTTCGCCACGCCGACCACCGACGCGACCAAAGCGTTCTTCAGCCTGATCCTCGATCCGGATGCCACTATCACTGAGCCGGGCGACTGGCGGATCGAATTGACGTTGAGCGCGGCCGGCGTCTCCCGTCGACGCCGTCTGCACGATCGCCGGCCGAGCGGCGACGCCGAGGCGCGGGTGTTGAAGGACGGGACCGTGCTCGACGCCATCCCCGACCACCGCGGATACTTGACGCTCCGCGCGACTCGTCCCGTTGTCACGGTGACCGGCCTGCGGACGCATGGCGATTCGATCGTCATCAGCGGGGTCGCTGCCGCGGAGGTCACGGCACTCGCCCTGGTCCGGGCGGACGACCGGTTCGCGATTCCGAGCTCGATCGCGAAGATCCGGTCTGGCGAGCACGGATTCGAGGTCACGATGCCGAAGCCGACGGCGGCGACGGCCCATGGGCGCTCCGCGCTCAGTCAGCACGTCTGGCGGGTGGAGGCGCGCAGCGCTGACGGCCGGTGGACGGCCGCGATCGCTGCTCCCGCGATTCCGTTGCGAGGCGAGCCCAGCGACGCCGCCCTCCGCCTGCAGCGGCGTCCGAACGGCAGTTTCCTGCGACGGCGGCTCGAGCCGGCCGATCCGGCCCGGACCTACTTCCCCGGCCACGCCGCGCTCCTCATCGAGCGCGCATACGGCGCCGATCTCCAATCCGTCGAGATCGTCGATGGCGCTCTGGTCGCGCGATTCACCGCAGCCGGAGTGCCCGCCGAGGGCGCATCGGCGGTCCTGCGTTCGAAGAAGTACGCGCTCGTGAGCGATGCGCTGACTCCGGTCGACGGCGGCTACCTCGCCCGGTTCCCGCTCTACGTCCCGATGTGGGGCCGCGCCCCGCACATCATTCCGACCGGGAACTATCGGCTCCGCGTCGAATGGTCGGGCGGGAGCACGCTCCCGATCTGTTCGGGCAGCTTCGCCGCCCAGCTCCCGGCCGCCGTCGAACTCCCCGACGCGCGGCTGTGGATGCAGCGGGACACCGCAGGAGGGCTCAGCCTCGACGTCGCGCCGCCGCTGACTCAGCAAGAGCGGAGCAGATACTGGCAGCGCCGGATGCGCGAGGTGAGCGCTGCGACGGTCACCGAGCGCGCCACCCGTCCCGCCGTCTTCTTCCGCTGTCTCTACGGCGAGGTGACCGGAGACTCGGCCGCGGCCATCCACCATGAGCTCCGCCGTCGCAACAGTCCGCTCGAACTGATCTGGTCCACCCGTGACCATCGGGTGCCGATCCCCGAGGGCGGCACACGGGTGCTGGAGAACTCGGAGGAGTTCTACCGCGCAATCAATACGTCGAAGTACGTCATCGTGAATGTGCACCAACCGGACTGGTTCGCACGCGGGACCGAACAGGTCGTCATCCAGACCATGCACGGCTATCCGTTCAAGCTCGCCGGCCGCCGGCACTGGGAGGCCACCGGCCTGCCTCCGGCCCGGGTGGCCTCCTTCGAGGCCCGCGCGGCCGAGTGGGACTACTTCCTCTCCCCCGCCCGCTACGCGACCCCGCTCCTGGAGGAGTTCCTTCCGAAGGCGGGCTGGCCGGGCCAGATGCTCGAGCTCGGGTATCCGCGCAACGACGTGCTCCTCGCCCCGGACGCCGGACGAGTCCGGTCACGCGCGCGCGCGGCGCTCGGGATCGCGCCCGACCAGACCGCGGTTCTCTACGCGCCGACGTATCGCGACTACCTCTCGCTCGACGAGTTCCGGGCTCGACCGCTCGCCTCGCTCGATCTTCGTGCGCTCGCGGAACGCTTCGCCGGCACGCACGTCCTGCTCGTCCGCGGCCATGTCATGAACTCCCGAGTCGGCTACGCAGTGACCGGACGGAACGTCATCGATGTCACCGATCACCCGTCCATCAGCGATCTGACGCTGGCCTCCGACGCTGCGATCCTCGACTACTCCTCCCTGCGCTTCGACTACGCCCTCACCGGGAAGCCGATGATCTTCTACAATCCCGACCGCGACCGCTACTTCGAGGGACGGCCCCCGATGGTTCCGTACGCACCGACGGCTCCCGGACCCTGGGTCGAGACATTCGACGAGGTGGCGAAGCGATTGGCCGATCTCGAAGGCGTCCGGCGGGAGTACGCCGATGCCGTCCGGACGTTCCGCGAGGACTACCTCGAACTCGAGGATGGGAAGGCGGCGGCCCGGCTCGTCGACGCCGTCTTCGTGCCTCGAGGCGACGCGTGAGCACCAGCCTCGCGGACCGACGCTCCGGCACGATGGTGCCGCGCGGCGTGCTCCGGTCGCAGCGCGAGCTCCGTCCCGACATCCAGGCGCTCCGCGCGCTCGCAGTTCTCAGCGTCCTCTTGTTCCATCTCTGGCCGAATCGACTGACCGGTGGCTTCGTCGGCGTCGACGTGTTCTTCGTGATCTCAGGATTCCTGATCACCCTGCACCTCTGGCGGTCCGCGCAGCGCGGGACGCTCTCCCTCCTCGGTTTCTACGCACGGCGGGTGCGCCGCTTGGCCCCGGCCTCACTCCTCGTGCTCTCGGCTTCGCTCCTCGGCGTCTGGATGCTCGTCCCGTTCGCCAGGTGGCAGCAGTTCGGCGGCGAGATCGTCGCGAGCACGTTCCTGTCGGAGAACTGGTACCTCGCCTCATCGGCGGTGGACTATCTGGCCGCCGACAATCCCGCCTCCCCGGTGCAGCACTTCTGGACGCTGTCGGTCGAGGAGCAGTTCTACCTCGTGTGGCCGCTGGTGATCCTGCTGGCGATCTGGATGTCCAGGCGGCGGACCTCTCCGGCAGGGCGGGGGCCGGCGCCGCTCGTGGTCACCGTCCTCGCCGTCCTCGCGGTCGCGAGTTTCACCTACGGGATGTGGGCGCTCGGCGCGCGGCCGGGTCCGGCCTACTTCGACACCTTCGGGCGGGTCTGGCAGTTCGCGGCCGGCGCCGTGATCGCGATCCTGTCGACACGCCCCGCGAGCAGGCCGCGGTGGACGCCGCCCAGGACGGTCGCTTGGCTCGGGCTCGCGGTGCTCGCGGGGACCATGCTGCTGCTCGATGCCGATGTCGTCCCGTACCCGGGCGCCGCTGCGCTCCTGCCCGTCGTCGGCACCGTACTCGTGATCGCGGCGCCCGCTGTCGGACCCGGCTCGGTCGGACGCGTGCTTTCCTGGCGGCCGGTGCAGTGGATCGGCGCCATCTCGTTCGGGATCTACCTCTGGCACTGGCCGTTGATCGTGCTCCTCCCGTTCGCGACCGGGCATCCGCTGACGACCGTCGAGAAGATCGGGATCGCGGCGGCGTCGATCGTGCTCGCCGCCTGCTCGACCCGGTTCGTGGAGGACCCCATCCGATTCCATCGGGGCGTGCACGGGTTCCCTCGGCGGACACTGGCACTCGCCCTCATCGCCGCGATCGCTCTGGGCGTGTCGGCGACAGCGCTCGCACGTCAGGGCGGCGTCGAGGTCGAAACAGCACGGAACGCCGCTCTCGATCGCCTGCTCGGCGGCGAGCCGTGCGTCGGGGCGGCCAGCTTGCAGGATCCCGTCGACTGCATCCCGGTCGAGGGCACTCTCACCGCCGACGCCGTCGTCGCGGCCGCCGCTGACAAGTCGATGCCGTTCCTCACCGATTGCATCGATCCGCTCGGCCCGACCCGCGGCACGATGTGCGAGAGCGGTGACCCCGATGCGGCGACGACCGTGCTCGTCTGGGGCGATTCCCATGCGGCGTCATGGGAGCCGGCGTTCTCCGTCGCAGGCGAGGCAGGAGGTTTCCACGTCACGAGCGCGGTCCGGCAGGGCTGCCCCGCCGGGCTCGAACCGCCGGACGCCACCGTCGGGCGAGAGATCCCGACCGATGAGCAGCAGGCGTGCGACCGCCGCAACGACCAGGTGCTCGACTTCGCGCTGGAGAACGATGCGGTCACCGTCGTCGTCCTCGCAGCGTACTCGCGCAACTACCGATTTGACGACGTCGATGCGGTGCAGAACGTCGCCGATCCGATCGAGCAGCTGCTCGCGGCAGGGAAGCGGGTCATCGTCATGCGCGATGTCCCGATGACCGGTGCCGACGCTGCGAATCGGGTGAACATCCCGGACTGCCTGTCTGCGAACCTCACCACCCCGGACGTCTGCAACAACGGCCGAGCCCGAGCGGCCGATACGCCAGATGTCTCCGACTCGCTCGACGACCGACCCGAACTCGCCGCAGTGGAGTTTCTCGATCCGGCGGAACGCATGTGCGACGAGTCGAGCTGTTACGCAGCGCTCGGCGGCATCCCGACGTTCGCCGACGCGAGCCATTTGGCGGCGACGTTCACGCGCACGCTCGGACCGTGGGTCAGCGAGCATCTCACTGCGGACGTGATGCAGAGTAGTATCCCGGCCGAGAACGGAGATTAGGGTCCGTCCGAGTTGGCGAGTAGCATCGGAACGCCCCGGCTGTTCGACCCACGTACACGCGCCGTTCGCGCGACATCTTGAGGAGTGATTCCCGCTGAAGACGACCGCCGTCGTATTGGCCGGAGGGGTCGGCACCCGTGTCGGCCTCGGCATGCCGAAGCAGCTCATCCGCATCGCTGGCAAGGCGATCGTCGAGCACACCCTCGAGCGGCTCGACGCCAATCCGGCCATCGACGAGGTGCTCGTCGTCATGAACGCCGGAGCCATTCATGAGCTCGATCATCTGCGTGACGACCCTCGGTTCACGAAGCTCCTCGACATCATCCCCGGCGGCGACACCCGGAACGACAGCACGAAGGCGGCACTCGCCGCGCTGCCCGAAGACGGCAAGGTACTCTTCCATGACGCGGTTCGACCGTTCGTCGACGACCGCATCATCGACGACTGCATCGCAGCGCTCGACCAGTTCGACGCGGTGGACACCGCGATCGCGTCGGCGGACACGATCATCGAGGTCGACGAGGAGTCGGTCATCACTGGCATCCCGAAGCGTTCAACGCTCCGGCGCGGCCAGACCCCGCAGGCGTTCCGGCTCCCCGTCATCCGCCGCGCATACGAGCTCGCTGCGGGCGATCCGGCGTTTGCAGCGACCGACGACTGCGGCGTCGTGTTCACCTACCTCCCCGAGGTCCGCATCAAGGTGATCGAAGGCACGGCGGAGAACATGAAGGTGACCGAGCCGCTCGACCTGCACATCGCCGACAAGATCTTCCAGCTCCAGTCGGCCTCGTTCGCCGCGCAAGCGAGCGATGCCGAGTTGCCGGACCTCACCGGGCGCTCGGTCGTCGTCTTCGGCGGCAGCTACGGCATCGGTGCGGCCATCGCCGAGCAGGCGGTCACCACCGGTGCGACCGTCCACGTATTCAGTCGAAGCACCACGGGCACCGACATCGGCTCCCGCAAGGCCGTCCGGCGGGCGCTCGCCCAGGCGGCCGAGTCCGGTCCCATCGACTACGTCGTCGTCACCGCGGGCGTCCTCACGATGTCGGAGCTCACCCGCACCTCGAAGAAGCGCCTGCGGCGCACCGTCGACGTCAACCTCGTCGGCCCGGCCAAGGTCGCCCAGGAGGCCTACCCGTACCTCGAGGCATCCGGCGGCCAGCTGCTGCTCTTCACCTCGAGCTCCTACACGCGGGGCCGCGCCGGCTACAGCATGTACTCGGCGACCAAGGCCGGCGTCGTCAATCTCACTCAGGCGCTCGCCGACGAATGGGCGGACGCCGGAGTCTCGGTCAACTGCATCAATCCGCAGCGCACCCGCACCCCGATGCGCGTCCAGGCGTTCGGCGAGGAGCCCCCGGCCACCCTGCTCGACCCGGATGAGGTGGCGCGCGTCTCACTCGCAGTGCTCGATTCGGGTCTCACCGGCCAGGTCGTCGACGTCCGCGTCCAGCAGGCGTCCGCCGCGCCCGTGCGCCGCGCCACGAGCAGCTGAGGGGGCGCGCTACCCTTGACCCCATGACCCCGGCCCGCCGTGACGCCTTCGTGGGCGCCTACGCGACCTTCGCCCTGTTCACGCTGTTCGCGGGGCAGTTCTGGCGGAACCTGCTCGGCTGGTGGGGCTTCGGGGCGATCGCGGTGCTCGTCATCGCGGGTGCGGTCTGGCTCGTCCTCGTCGAGCGGCCGGAGTGGAGCTGGCGCCGCGTCCCCAAATCGACGCTCGCGTTCGCGCTCATCGCCACGGTCTCGATCGCCTGGTCGGCGTATCCGGCCTCCTCCGCCCTCGGCGTCGCACTCACCCTCGTCACGATCTTCGTCGGCGTCGCGCTCGCCAGCTCCCTCAGCTGGAATCGCCTCGCACGCGCCCTCGGCGGTGCGCTGAAGTGGATCCTCGCGCTCTCGCTCCTCTTCGAACTCTGGGTCGCCGTCGTCGTCCGGGGTCCGCTGCTGCCGAACTTCCCCGACTTCGAGGTCACCGGCGAGAAGCTGCCGATGGCGTTCTACTGGTCCCGCGGCCTGCTGCTCGGCGGCGGCCCGATCGAGGGCATCGTCGCCAGCCGCAACCTGCTCGCGATGGTGGCGCTGCTCGCCGTCATCCTTTTCGCGACGATGCTGGCCGCCGGCAGCGTGCGGCGCGGCCCGGGGATCGCGTGGCTCGTCATCGCGCTCCTGACGCTCGCACTCACCCGCTCGGCGACCGTGATCCTCGCGGGCGTGCTGGTCGCGGTGGCGCTCGGCTTCGCGGTGTGGGCGCGCCGGGTCGGCCCCGAACGCCGGCGCCGCGTCTACGCGACGGCGCTCGCCGCGCTCGTCGCCGGGGTGACCGCCCTCATCGTCGGCTGGGACCTCCTGCTCCGCGTGTTCGGCAAGGGCGAAGACCTCACCGGCCGCCTCGACATCTGGAACTCCGTCATCGGGATGGCCCTCGAGCGGCCGTGGTTCGGCTGGGGCTGGATCGGCTACTGGATGCCGTGGGTGCCCCAGTTCGAAGACCTCGCCGTGCGGAAGGGCGTGACCTACCTGCAGGCGCACGACGCCTGGCTCGACGTCTGGATGCAGCTCGGAGTCCTCGGGCTCATCGCCTTCGCCTCGGTCGTGATCGGGGCGCTCTGGCGCAGCTGGTTCCTCGCCGTCGACCCGCCGATGGACGCGATCGGGCGCCGTCTGCGGCACACCGCGGCCTCGCTCGGCCCGCTGCTCCTCCTCGTCGCGCTCATCGGCCAGAGCTTCGCCGAGAGCCGTCTGCTCGTCGAAGGCGGCCTCGCCCTCCTCATCATCATCGCGTGGTCCACGAAGCGCGGGCAGTGGCAGCCGGAGCCGATGCCGGCCGAGGCCCCGCCGGTGCCCGCCCATCGGCTGCCGCCCCCGGCGGGCGCATGAGCCGGGCCGGACGCCGATGACCGAGCGGACGACGCTCGCGGCACTGCGCGAGTTCGCGGGCTCGGCCCGTTTCGCGCAGGCGCTCACCCTGATCGCGGTCGGACTCGCGTTCTCGACCCACGCCATCCGGAGCCTCGTCGGCTGGCCAGGCCTGCTTGCGGCGCTCACCGCGCTCATCGCGCTCTGCGGCGTCTCCCTCGTGGCCAGATGGCGCGCGGTGGAGTGGTACGGCATCCTCCCGCTCACCATCCTCGTCTTCGTCGGCTGGTGCGCGGCGTCCGTCATCTGGAGCGCGACCCCGGCCCGGAGCGTCGCCGGGGTCGCCTACCTCGTCGCGTTCACCGTGCTCGGCGTCTACGTCGCGCTGATGCGCGACACGATCCAGATCGTGCGCGCCTTCGGCGACGTGCTGCGGCTCCTCCTGTCGGTCTCGCTCGCACTCGAGGTGCTCTCCGGGCTCCTCCTCGACCTGCCGATCGTCTTCCTCGGCATCAAGGGCGACCTCGCTTCGCTCGGACCCATCCAGGGCCTCTTCGGCTCGCGCAACCTCCTCGGGTTCGTCGCCCTCATCGCGCTGCTCACCTTCGTCATCGAGTGGCGCACGAAGAGCGTCCTGCGCGGGCGCGCGATCGCCTCCCTCGTGCTCGCGGCGGCCTGCCTCGTGCTCTCCGGGTCGCCGACGACGTGGGTCGCGCTCGGCGCCGCGCTCGTGGCCACTCTGGCGCTCTACGGCCTGCGGCGCGCCAAGCCGGCGACCAGGCGCAACTGGCAGCTCGCGCTCATCAGCACCGGCGTGCTCGCGGTCGTGCTGGGCTGGGCGTTCCGCGTGCAGATCATCGAGACGCTCGACGCGCGCGGCGAGCTCGACGTGCGGATCGACGTCTGGCGCGAGCTCTCCCGGTACCTCAACACCAACCCGCTGCAGGGCTGGGGCTTCGTCGGCCCCTGGCCCGATCGCATCCCGTACACCTGGATCGAGGTCGCGACGGGCCGGCCCCACGAATCCGCACTGAACGCCTACATGGACGCGTACTTCCAGGTCGGCGTCATCGGGGCCCTGCTCCTCGTCGCGCTCGTCGGCGTCGCGCTCGTGCGGGCGTGGCTCCTCGCCTCGAATCGGCGCAGCGTGGTCTACGCCTGGCCCGCGATGATGCTCGTCGTCATCGCCGTGACGAGCTTCGCCGAGAGCTTCGCCCTCCTCGAGGGCGGGTGGATGCTGCTCGTCGTCTGCGCGGTGAAGGCCGCACGCGACATGAGCTGGCGCGACGCACTCGCGGTGAGCGCACGTTGAGTGCGGCGGACTAGAATCATCGGGATGTCCGCACCGCAGTCCCCCGCCGACCTGTCGGGATTCGTCGTACCGGGCACCAGTCGCGGCATCGTCGATGTCGTCCGCCGTCGGTACCTGTTGCGCCTGCTCGTCCGGAAGGGCGTGCTCACCAGATACCACGGATCGGTCCTCGGCTGGGCCTGGTCGTATGTCAAGCCGACGGCGCAATTCCTCATCTACTTCGTCGTGATGGGCGTGTTCCTCAATCTCAATCGAGGCATCGAGGGCTTCCCCGTCTATCTGTTCTCGGGCATCGTCGTCGTGAACCTCTTCAACGAGGCGTTCGGAAACGCGACGAAGTCGATTGTGAACAACAAGGCGCTCGTCAAGAAGATCTATCTGCCTCGGGAGCTCTTCCCGATCGCCGATGTCTTCATCGCCTTCGTACATTTCCTCCCTCAGCTCAGCATCCTGCTCGTCGTCTGCATCCTGCTCGGCTGGGTGCCGACGGTGGTGCAACTCGCCGGAGCCCTCCTCGCGATCGCGATCGTGCTCCTGCTGGCGACCGGGCTCGGGATGATCTTCGGAGCGGTGAACGTCTCCTACCGCGACGCCCAGAACCTCGTCGAACTGATTCTGCTCTTCGCCACCTGGACCTCGCCGGTGCTCTACTCGTTCACGATGGTGCGGGACAAGGCTCCCGCCTGGTTGTTCGACCTCTACATGGCGAATCCGCTGACGTCAGCGGTCGAGCTGTTCCATTCCGCGTTCTGGTTCCCGACCACCTCGGAAACCGCGGAGCGCCCCGAGCACCTCTGGCTGTTCGCCGGAACGTCGGTCATCATCGCCCTGGTACTCCTGCTCATCGGCCAACTCGTCTTCAGGAAGCTGGAGGGACGTTTTGCCCAGGACCTCTGACTCGCGACCGCGCATCATCATCGAGGGCGTGCGCAAGACGTACCGCCTCCAGCACACGCACTCCTTCAAGGAGACCTTCGTCGCCTGGTTGCAGCGCAAGCGCATCTCCACGAGCTTCGAGGCGCTCGACGGGATCGACATCACCGTCGGCGAGGGCGAGTCCATCGCGCTGCTCGGCTACAACGGCTCGGGGAAATCGACCCTGCTGAAGCTCGTCTCCGGCGTGCTGCGGCCCGACGCGGGGCGTATTCTGACCCGCGGTCGAGTCGCGGGCCTGATCGAGGTCGGCGCCGGCTTCCATCCCGATCTCAGCGGCCGGGAGAACGTCTACTTGAATGCCGCGATCCTCGGCATGACGAAGTCGGAGATCGACGCGAGGTTCGACGATATCGTCGAGTTCTCCGAGATCGGCGAGTTCATCGACACCGAGGTGAAGCACTACTCGTCGGGGATGTTCGTGCGGCTCGCGTTCTCGGTGGCGATCCACACCTCGCTCGACATTCTGCTCGTCGACGAAGTGCTCGCCGTCGGCGATGCGCCCTTCCGGGAGAAGTGCAAGGCCAAGATCCGTGAACTCGTCGCCGCGGAAAAGACGCTGTTCATCGTGAGCCACGACCTCGGCATGGTCTCTGAGATCTGCGACCGGGGCATCGTGCTCCGACGCGGGTCGATGGTCTTCGACGGTGACGTCGACGAGGCGATCGCGACGCTCAAGGCCTCCAAGCGATGACGGCCTGGCGCCCGCCCACGGCGATGCCGCTCCCGCGAGCTCAGCGCGCGGCGTCCTCCCGGCGCAGGCCTTCGAACACGAGGTCGTAGAGCTCGGCCGCGCGTCGCGCCTCGGAGCGGAGCTCGTCGAGCTCCCGCCGGAGCTCGGCGATCTCGCCCTCGAGGCGCGCGATCTCCGGAGACGAGGCCGGACGCTGCGGCTTCCTCCGCCCCGCCAGCTTGGACATCGCCCGACGGATCCTGCTCATTCGTTCCTCCCCGGGGCGCTCGGCGCGCTCATGCGCCCTGCCCGCGTTCGATGACCACCGTCGCGAATCGGCGGAGTCCGGCGCTCGTCCGACGATACCCGGTGCCGCGGACCTCGAAGCGGAGACCGGACGATGCGATCTCATCGCGGAGCCACGCGAGCGGCAGATGCCAGGTGTCGGGACGGGCGTGCTCGTAGTGCAGCGAGGGGTTGACCGGGAACGAGGCGACCGCGCGGCCCTCGGTGCCGAGCACGAGGTCCAGGAACCGGAAGACGTTCGCCCGGATGTCGCGCGTGAGATACGCGAGCACGTCGCTCAGCAGGACGTTCGGCTGCCCGCCCGCCTCGAGCTCCGCAGCCCCGAGGCCCAGCAGATCGCGGCGATCCGCCGCGTTCACCCGCTGCACTTCGAAGCGCCCGCCCGAGAGCTGCTCGGCCGCCGTCACGGCTCCGAGCGCGTAGTCGGCAGCCAGCACGCGATGCCCGCGCTCCGCGAGGAGTCGCGCGTTCTCGCCGATCCCGCTGCCGAGATCGATGACGCGGGAATCGCGCGGGAGCAGCCGGTCGAGCTCGTCCGCGTCGCCGTGCCAGCTCGAGGCGGCCCGGCCGATCCAGTCCTCCCAGAAGTGGCGGTTGAGGTCGTAGACGCCGAACCAGTTCTCGAATCGACGCCGGGTCGAGCTCGGTGTGCGGAAGCGGAACGACGGGTCCGGAGTCCGCCATCCGGCGCCGTAGCAGAGGGCGAGCCAGCGCTCCGGATCGGCGACGGCGGGGAACTCGCGGCCGGCGAGCCGAGCGGTGCCGAGCGGCAGGATCGCCTCGACCGGCAGCTCCCCGCGGACCGCGATCGGCTGATGGTAGCTGCCCTCGTGGTGGAAGCCCAGGAAGACATCGACGTGGGCTCGTCCCCGCTCCCCCGCCATGATGACCTGCAGATGCGCGTCACTGTGCCGCACGACCGTGCGTCCAGACGCTTCGAGGACGCGCTGGATGCCGTAGGAGGCGAGCGACACGTCGGCCGGACCGACCTCGCCGAGGTAGACGAAGACGTCGGCGTCATCGTCGCGCTCGATGATGTCGCCCGAACGGATCGCGCCGAGCAGGGTCCCGCCGGTGATGCTCACCGCGTAGTCGGCGGCCTGCAGCGCCGCAACGACCTCGTCGAGCCCGTGCAGGAGCACCGAGTGCAGGTCCTCACTCGGCGCCGCGGCGAGCTTCCCCCACTTGTCGACGACGAGCCCGGCCTGCCCGAGCGAGCGGAGATCGCGCCCGAGACGCGGTTCGCCGAAGGAGTACCTTCCCGTCGCGAGCACCTCGCCGTCGGCCGCGCGCACGACGACGACCCCGCCACCGCTCAGGTACGGGAGCAGCGCGCGGGGCCAGGGCATCCGATGCGTGCGCGGACCCGGCCGCTCTGTCCGTCCCGACCAGAGCCGGAGGCCGCCGATCTCGACGTCGACCTGCAGCTCGCCTTCTCCGGGCAGCGCCGGCCACTCGAGCCATCGACGGCGGGCGACGACGACGCGCGGCAGTGCGCGCGGCATCGACTGAGTAGACATCGCACCTCCATGCCCCCGTCGGCCGTTCGAGCCGTCACCCGCACCCACAGTCTATGCACTCGGGCTCCGCGCGCCGCCTCACGGGTTCTCGACCTGCGGTAGGGCAGAATGGACCGACCGCCCGTCCCCTCAGGGCGAACCCCCTGCCCGAGGAGCGCCCGCCGGATGAAGAAGAGCACCGCAGCGCGGTTCGCCGGCGGCTACGGACTGTCCGTGATCCTCAGCGGCATCGTGAGCCTCGCGGTGATCCCGACCGTCATCATCGGAGCCGGCGACCGGGCCTGGGCCGCGATCGCGGTGGCGCAGGCCGTCGCCGGATTCGCCGCGGTGTTCGCGGTGTACGGCTGGGGCGTCGTCGGGCCGACCCGGGTCGCCGAGCTCGCGCCCGACGCCCGGGGCGCCTACTTCGCCGACTCGCTCCTCAGCCGGGCCTGGCTCGCCGTCGTCATCGTCCCGATCGCGGTCGTCATCGCGGTCGTCCTCGTGCCCGACTTCCCACTGCTGGCGGCGCTCACGGTCGCGGCCGGCACGCTCGTCGGGCTCGGTGCCGGCTGGTTCTTCGTGGGCGAGGCGAGCCCCGTGCGCTTCCTCTTGCTCGACACGATGCCGCGTCTCGTCGGCACGATTGCCGGCGCGATCGTGCTGGGTCTCAGCGGTGACGCGATCTGGTTCGCCGGCCTCCAACTGTTCGGGGTCGTTGTCGCCGCGGTCGCGAGCAGCTGGAACATCCTGCGCCGCTACCCGGCGAGCGGATTCACCCTCTCCCCGGTGCGCGCCGTCAGGAATCTCGCCGGGCAGGCTGCCCCGGTCACGATGTCGGCGACCTCCTCCGTGTATCTGAACGTGCCGATCGTGCTGGTCGAGCTCTTCATCCCCCAGGCGACCGCCGTCTACGCCCTCGCCGAGCGCATCGTGCGACTCGCCCTCTACGCGACCCGGCCGATCGTCCAGGTCGCGCAGGGCTGGGTGCCGACCGGCGACACGCTCCGCACTGCCCAGCGGGCGCGCACGGTGACCCTCGTCGCACTCGGGCTCGGCGCACTCGGCGGGCTCTGCTACGGCATCGCCGGCCCGTGGATCGGCGACGTCCTTTCCGGCGGCACGCTCGAGATCACGAGCGCGCTCGCCATCCCGATGGCGATCAACCTCGCGGCGATCCTCGCCTCCCAGCTCACCGGGTTCGCCTGCCTGACGGCGCTCGGCCTGGAGCGCGTGCTCGCCTCGAGCACCATCGCCGGGGCGATCGTCGGCACCCTCTGCATGATCCCGCTCATGCTCCTCCTCGGTGTGCCGGGTGTCGCGTGGGGCCTCGCAGCCGCCGAGCTCTGCGTGCTCGGCCTCCAGCTGCTCCGGCTCGCTCCGCGGCTTCGCAGCTCCGCAGGTTAGGCTCGTAGGCGCCCCGGCCCACCCCGGGGCGCATCGACCACTCGGAGAGAACCACCGTGGCAAGTGAATGGACCGAACTCCAGCGCGTCGTCTTCCCCCAGGACGGCGATCCCGACGTGCTGCCGCTCTACGTCGACACCGACGTCTGGGCGCGCTTCGGCGGCCGTGAGGTGCGCGTCAGCGACCGAGCGCACATCGACGATGTCCTCGGCCGGCGCTCCTTCCGCGTCGCGGCCGGTGAGCGGGCCTCCTTCGCGGCCTACTTCAATGCGTTCCCGGCGTCCTACTGGCAGCACTGGACCGTCGTCGATCGCATCCGTCTCCGGGTGTCCGCCACCGGCAGCGGCACCCTGCTCGTCTACCGTTCAACAGCCCAGGGCGTGCAGCAGCGCGTGACGACCGAGCCGCTCGAGACGGGAGCGGAGACCACCGTCGAGCTGCCCGTCACGACCTTCGGCGACGGCGGCTGGTACTGGTTCGACGTCGTCGCCGGCCGTGAAGACGTCGTCGTGTCCGACGCCGTGTGGGAGACCGATCGCGCCCCGGTGACGGACGGCACGGCGGCAATCGGCATCACGACGATGAACAAGCCCGACTACTGCGCGCGCACCCTCGCGGCCATCGCCGACGATGCGGACCTCGACCGGCTCGTCAGCCGCGTCTACGTGATCGATCAGGGCACGAGCCTCGTCGCCGACGAGCCGGAGTACCCCGAGGTCTCAGCGAGGCTCGGCGAGCGCCTGCAGCTCATCCAGCAGGCGAATCTCGGTGGATCCGGCGGGTTCGCTCGCTCCATGTACGAGACGCTCGAAGCGGGCGACGCCGAGTACCTCATCCTGCTCGACGACGACGTCACCATCGAGCCGGAGAGCATCGCGCGGAGCATCCGATTCTCCCGCTTCGCGAAGAAGCCGGTCCTCGTGGGCGGCCACATGTTCGATCTGCTGAACCGTCCCGTGATGCACGCCTTCGCGGAGACCGTCGACTTCTCGCCCTTCATGTGGCACGCGCAGCCGCACGACGAGGTGCCGCACGACTTCCGCTTCGGCAATCTGCGACAGACGAAGTGGATGCACGCCAGGATGGACGCCGACTACAACGGCTGGTGGTTCTGCCTGATCCCGGTCGCCGCCATCCGCGAGGTCGGGCTCTCGCTCCCCGCCTTCATCAAGTGGGACGACGCGGAGTACTGCCTGCGGGCCGGCGCGAACGGCTTCCCCACGGTCACTCTGCCCGGGGCGGCGCTCTGGCACGTCTCCTGGCTCGACAAGGACGACTCCATCGACTGGCAGGCGTACTTCCACGCCCGCAACCGCTTCGTCGCGGCGCTGCTGCACTCCCCCTTTCCCGATGGCGGGCGCATCACCGACGACAGCTTCCGCTGGGACGTCCGGCACCTCCTCGCGATGCAGTACTACCCGATCACGCTCCGGCACCGAGCGCTCCGCGACATCCTCCGCGGACCGGCGCACATGCAGCGCGAGCTGCCGACCATCCTCGGCTCGCTTCGCGCCACGGCGAAGGAGTTCCCGGAGAAGACCGTCCTGCACGACGGCGACATCCCGGCGACCGTCGAGGGCAAGAAGGTGTACCCGCTGCCCCTCGACGGCAAACCCGCGAAGGGCCCCCGGGGCATCCCGCTCGCGATCTTCACGGCGCGGATGTCGCTCCGCCAGGCCCTTACGAAGCCGGCGGCGCGGAACGTCGAGGCGCCGCAGGTCGAGCTCGCCAAGCGCGACGGCTCGTGGTTCCGTCTGCCCTACTACGACAGCGCGCTCGTCTCGACGGCCGACGGCACCGGCAAAGTGCGGTACACGCGGGATCCCGCGCGCTTCCGCCGGATGATCCGGGAAAGCCGCCGCCTGCACCGCGAACTCCGTCGCCGCTGGCCGGAGCTGTCCAAGCAGTACCGGGACGCGCTCCCCGAGATCACCTCGCCGGAGGCGTGGCGGAGGACCTTCGACGGTCAGTAGCTCCGACGCCGAACGGCCCGGCTCCTCGGGGAGTCGGGCCGTTCGCCGTCGGATGCTGCGCTGGTCAGTCGCCGGCGCCGAACCGCTCGCGGAGCCGGTTCTGGAACATGCTGAGCGCCGAGCCGATCGCCATGTGCATGTCGAGGTACTGGTAGGTGCCGAGCCGTCCGCCGAAGTAGACATCGGGCTCGCCGTCCTGCAGCTCGCGGTAGGCGAGCAGCGCCGCCCGGTCCTCCGGGGTGTTCACGGGGTAGTAGGGCTCGTCGCCGCGCTCGGCGAAGCGGGAGAACTCGCGCATGATGATCGTACGGTCGCCCGGATACTCGCGCTCCGGGTGGAAGTGGCGGAACTCGTGGATGCGCGTGTACGGCACGGAGGCGTCGGCGTAGTTCATGACCGAGGTGCCCTGGAAGTCGCCGACCGGGAGCACCTCCCGCTCGAAGTCGAGGGTGCGCCAGGAGAGGTGCCCGGCCGAGGAGTCGAAGTACCGGTCGACCGGGCCCGTGTAGACCACCGGCACGCTGCCGACGACGGCGGCCTTGTTGATCGGCTGACCGGCGTCGAAGAAGTCGGTCGAGAGCTTCACGTCGATGTTCGGGTGGTCGGCCATCCGCTCGATCCACGCCGTGTACCCGTCGACGGGGAGCCCCTCGTGGGTGTCGTTGAAGTAGCGGTTGTCGTACGTGTACCGCACGGGCAGCCGGCTGATGACCTCAGCGGGGAGCTCCGTCGGGGCGGTCTGCCACTGCTTCGCGGTGTAGTCGCGGATGAACGCCTCGTAGAGCGGGCGTCCGATGAGGGAGATCGCCTTCTCCTCGAGGTTCGCGGCCGATTTGGTGTCGAACTCCTCCGCCTGCGAGGCGATGAGCGCGCGGGCCTCGTCGGGCGAGTAGGCGGCGCCGAAGAACTGGTTGATCGTGCCGAGGTTCACCGGCAGCGGGTACACGACGCCGTTGTGGTTCGTGTAGACCTTGTGCACGTAGCTCGTGAAGGCCGTGAACCGGTTGACGTACTCCCAGACCTTCTCGTTCGAGGTGTGGAAGAGATGCGCGCCGTAGCGGTGCACCTCGATGCCGGTGGCGGGGTCGGCCTCGCTGTAGGCGTTCCCGCCGATATGGTCGCGGCGGTCGATGACCTGCACGCGGAGCCCGAGCTCGGTGGCGGCCCGCTCGGCGATCGTGAGGCCGAAGAAGCCGGACCCGACGACGACGAGGTCGGTCATCGCGCACCCCCCGCTCCGATGACGAGCCGCGGTGTGCCGACCCAGTGTTCGGCGGTCGTGACATTGCGTCCGTCGACGATGAGCCGGACTCCCGGCACGTCCGCGGCGCCGATCGCACGGTAGTCGGCGTGGTCGGCCTGGACGACGACGAGGTCGGCCGGCTCGCCGAGGTGGTACGGCGTCCAACCGAAGCGGGCCAGCTCGTCGTCGCTGTAGAGCGGATCCTGCACCCGGACCTCGGCCCCCCGCGCGCGGAGCGCCTCGACGGTCGCGAAGACCCCGGAGAACGCGGTCTCCTTGACCCCGCCGCGGTAGGCGGCGCCGAGCACGACGGCGGTGAGGCCCGAGAGGTCGCCGAGCACACCCGCTGCCTGATCGACGAGCCGCTCCGGCATCGAGGCGTTCAGGAGTCGCGCGGTGCGCACGATCTCCGCGTCGCGGTCGGTCGAGAGGTACAGGCGCGGGTAGACAGGGATGCAGTGTCCGCCGACCGCGATGCCGGGCCGGTGGATGTGGCTGAAGGGCTGCGAGTTGCACGCCTCGATCATCTGGTAGACGTCGACGCCGATCTCGTCGGCGTACAACGCGAATTGGTTGGCGAGGCCGATGTTCACGTCACGGTAGGTCGTCTCGGCGAGCTTCGCCATCTCGGACGCCTCGGGCGAGCCCATGTCCCACACGCCGTTGGGCCGGGCGAGATCGGGACGCTCGTCGAAGGTGAGCACAGCCTCGTAGAACTCGACCGCGCGGCGGCCTCCCTCGGCGCTCATCGCGCCGACGAGCTTGGGGTACTTCTTGAGATCGGCGAAGACCCGGCCGGTCAGCACCCGTTCGGGCGAGAAGACGAGGTGGAAATCGGTGCCCTCGGTGAGGCCGGAGACCTCTTCGATCATCGGCTTCCAGCGGCCCCTCGTCGTGCCGACGGGCAGCGTGGTCTCGTAGGAGACGAGCGTGCCGGGTGTGAGGTGCTCGGCGAGCGAGCGGGTTGCCGCATCCATCCAGCCGAAGTCCGGCTCCCATGTCTCGTCGTTCACGAAGAGCGGGACCACGAGCACGACGGCGTCGGCACCCGGGATCGCCTCGGCGTAGTCGGTGGTGGCACGCAGCCGACCGGCCGGCACGAGCTCGGAGAGCTTCTCCTGCAGTTGCGCCTCACCCGGGAAGGGCTCGGTGCCGGCGTTGACGAGGTCGACCACCGCCTGATTCACGTCGACGCCGACGACCTCGTGGCCTTGGTCGGCGAACTGCACAGCGAGAGGGAGGCCGATCTTTCCGAGGGCCACGACGGCGATACGCATGGGGTCGAGTTTATCGCGGCGATCCTGGACGACGGACCGGTGTGCCCTGAGCCGCGCACCGGGCCGCCCGACGGCGCGGAGCCCGGCTCAGTCGCGACCGGCGAGCCAGGTGGCCGCCGCGAAGCGGAGTGGCGCCTCGCGGGCGGCGATCGCGCTCAGACGGTTCGGGAGCAGCGCTCGCGGTGAGACGAAGCGCCGTCTGGCCCGTGACCGCGCGTCGAGTTCAGCGTCCGTCGCAGCAAGGTCCAGGATGGCGCGGACGAGCGCTTCGTCGGCTCGGGAGAGCACTCCGCGCGCGCGGGGCGCGAATGCGTCGAGCATGGCGCAGATGTCGCGGAGCGCCCGGCGATCCGCGACGCTCCACGCCCCCGCGCGGGTGTGGACTGCGCCGAACACGGGGAGACGCCACAGCTTCACGGCGAGCGACTGCCGCTGTCGTTCGCCGAGACCGAGCGCCCACCGATCTCGCAGGAGCAGGGCGACCGCTGCGAGGTCGTCGGCGACGGTGCGCTTGGCGAAGGTGACCCGCTCAGCGTCGTCGTGGATCAGGTACTCGGCGCCTCGGCGCACTCGGGCGATCTTCGCCCCCGAGAACCAGAGCTCGGTCGAGAATCGCAGGTCCTCCCCCGTCGCGAGCCCCGCCGTGAACCGGAGGCTGCCGAAGCGTCCCGTCGACATGATGCCCAGCGGGGCGGTCCGGTACGCGAGCCGGTCGCGCACGGGATCCAGGCGGGCGGCGCGGCCCGGTCGCGTCGGCGGGGTCGGCACCCGCCGACCACCGGCGTAGCGCAGTACCGGCAGCACGACCTCCGCGCCCGTGCGCTCGCCGATCTCGATCCAGCGGTCGACGGCCCCTGGCGCGAGTTCGTCGTCGGAGCCCATGATCGCGAAGTAGTCGGCGCGGACCCCTTCGAGTCCCCGATTGAACGGCCCGGCGGGGCTCGGGATGCCGTCGTCGAGGTGTTCCAGATGCACGCGTCGATCGTCGGCGAGCGCGCCGAGCCGTTCGGCGATCCCGGAGGCGGGCGTGTTGTGACACACCACGATGACCCGTGCGACTCGTGCCGAGCTCAATGCGGACGAGACGGCACGCCCGAGCTGCCGACGAGGATCGTGGGCGGCGATGACGAGATCGACCTCAGCTGCGGGCACGTCGAGCCTCCCCTGCGCCCGCGTAGACGTCCGCGTACGCCGACCGCCGTGCGGACTCGGTGAAGCGAGCGCGAGCCGCCGAGGCGATCTGTTCAGCCGATCGGTCGATGTTCGCCGCGAGCACCGCCTCGACACCGTCGGCGTAGACGTCAGGGGTGCGCTCGGCGACGAGCACTCCGTCCGGCGGCGCGACGAATCCCGCTTGCTCGCCGTTCGAGCCGACCACGACCGGCCGACCGGCCGCGAGCGCCTCGGCGATCGCGACGCCGAACGTCTCGCTCTGCGTCGGGAGGATGAACACGTCGCTCTCGGCGAGGGCGGCACCGACGTGGTCCGGCTCCACCCGTCCGTGCAGGACGACGCGGTCTGCGACCCCGAGCTCGATGGAGCGGTGCTCGAGTTCGGACCGCATCGGGCCCTCCCCCAGCCAGTCCAGGCGGACGTCGTGACCGCGCGCCAGGAGTTCGGCGACCGCCCCCACGGCGAGCTCCGGGCCCTTCGCGGCGAGCAAGCCGCCCACTCCGAGCAATCGGATGCCCGGCCCCACGCGCCTGGCAGGTGCCGTGTCCGCCATCGTGACGGCGTTCGGTATCACCATGGTCGGGCGACGGCGGACGCGCTGCACTCGGTCGGCAAGACGTGCGCCGACCGTGACGACGGCGTCCGGGCGCGCGAGCAGTCGGTCGATCGCGGGGATGACGATGCGCGCGGCGAGGGGCACGGTGCGCGGCGCCACGAGGCCCGACCAGTGCTCGGTGTGCACCCAGGGGATCGGCACCTCGAGCCCGCGGAACGGCAGGAGGGCCGAGGCGGCCATGCTGTGCACCAGCTGAGTGTCGCGGAGCCGAGTGCGGAGCTCGCGCCTCGCCGCGGCGACGCTCCCCGGATTCGTCGGAGACATCCGGATCGTGGTGATGCTCCGTGGCCCCGCGAAGGAGAGCGTGCCGCCCGTGGCCGACAGATGGACGACGTCGACGTCGTGGTCGAGCGCGAGCAGTTCGATGTCGCGCTTGACGAAGATGCCGCTCTCCGGGGCCGACTCGGTCGGCAGCCACGTCGTGACCACGAGCACTCTCACCCTTCGACGCTAGCAGCAGCGCGCGGTGAAGCTGTCGCGTCGCCTAGACTCGTGCCCCGTGAAGGTCATCAGCGTCGTGGGCGCCCGCCCGCAGTTCGTCAAGCTCGCCCCCATCGCCAGAGCCGCGGCCGCCGCCGGCGTGGAGCACGTGATCGTGCACACCGGGCAGCACTACGATCCGATGCTCTCCGACGTGTTCTTCGAGGATCTCGGCATCCCCGCTCCCGACGTGCATCTCGGCGTCGGTTCCGGAAGCCACGGCGTGCAGACCGGCGCGATGCTCGGCGCGCTCGACGCGGTGTTCGACGAGCACGATCCCGATTGGGTCCTCGTGTACGGCGATACCAATTCGACCCTCGCCGCGGCGGTGAGCGCCGTGAAGCTCCACTACCCGCTCGCCCACCTCGAGGCCGGTCTGCGCTCATTCAATCGGCGAATGCCGGAGGAGCACAACCGAGTGCTGACCGATCACGCCGCCGATCTGTGCCTGGCCCCGACCGAGGTCGCGATGGGGCACCTCGCGAACGAGGGCCTCTCCAACCGTTCGACGCTCGTCGGCGATGTGATGACCGACGTACTGTTCCAGGTGCGCGATGCCGTTGCCGGCTCCGCCTCGGTGCTCGTCGACGAGCTCGGCCTCACCCCGGGCCAGTTCCACGTCGCCACCATCCACCGTGCGGAGAACACCGACGACCCGGAACGACTGGCCGAGATCGCGCGCGCGCTCGGCTCGCTCGACCATCCCGTCGTCCTCCTCGCCCATCCGCGAGTCGTCGCGAAGGCCGCCGCGCACGGCATCGAGCTCACGCAGGGATCGCTCGTCGCGCACGCTCCACTCGCCTACCCGGACCTCATCGCCGCGGTGCTCGCGAGCCGCGGGGTCGTGACGGACTCCGGCGGGTTGCAGAAGGAGGCGTTCCTGCTCCGCGTTCCGTGCACGACCGTCCGCCCCGAGACGGAGTGGGTGGAGACGGTCGAGCTCGGCTGGAACGTGCTCGCGAACACCTCGGAGGAGATCGCTGCCGCCGTGCGCCGTCCGGCCCCCCCGGCGACGGACGCGTCGCCGTACGGCGACGGCCGCGCCGCCGAGCGAGTCATCGCGGAACTCGCGAAATCGATGCGCCGCTGACGCGGCGGCGGCTCAGTCGAGGAGCGAGCGGACGAGCTCAGCCGCGCGTGCCCCGGTGATCCTCGCGTCGTAGTCGCGGCGCCACCGCTCGCGGGGCGAGTACCGATCCGTCGGCGCGCCGATGACGGACTCGATCGTCTCGGCGATGCGCGCCGGCGAGGCATCCGCGTCGACCAGCTCCCCCGTGCCGAGCGCATTCCCCACGATCTCGGGAGTCCCGCCGACCGCCGTCGCGACCACCGGGATGTCAAAGGCGATGGCCTCCATGATGCTCACCGGGATGCCCTCGCTCGAGCTGACGTTCACGAAGGCGTCGACGCGGTTCGCCCGGTAGAAGGCGAGAAGCTCCTCATTGGCCGTCTGCCCGCGCAGTTCGACAGCGAGCCCTGCTGGAAGCTCGGCGGCAGCGGCACGAAGCTCATCCATGAGCGGCCCGTCGCCGAAGTGCACCCAGCGCACCGGCGCCTGCTCGGAGACGCCGGGCAGCGCCCGCATGGCCTCGAGGAGGAGCCCCACTCGCTTCACCTGGGTGACCGAGGAGCAGGAGACGATGAGCCGCTCGCCGCCGGCAGGCGCCCGTTCGACCTGTTCGGGGCCGAAGACACCGAGGCGGCTGACCACGATCTTCGCATCCAGCGCCCGGCTGCGATAGCGGCGCTCGAGATAGTCGTGCGCGTCGTCCGAGATCGCGAGCACCCGATCCGCGCGACGGAAGAGCCACGGGCGGAACGGCAGGTAGCCGCTCGGCGCGAGTTCCTCGTACAGGTCATAGCGATGCAGCCGCACCGCGCGAGCGCGCACGCCGTGCAGCCAGGCGAGGCCGAGTCCGCCGCCCATCCCCCAGAACGCGTACGCGACGGTGTCCGGATCGCCTGCGACGGCGTCGCGCACAGCACGACGGTTCGCCTGGGTGATCCCCACCCGGGACCCCATGAGGAAGAGCCGCAGATGACGGAGCAGACGCCCGCCGATGAGCTCGAGCCATGCGGCGGAGGCGAGGGAGGCGAGGTTCGCGGGCCGGAGCACCGCGCGCGGACTGTCCTCGGGCGCAGCGTCGAAGAGATTCGCACCGAACCGAACGTTCCGCGGGAGTTCGACGAGCCCGGCGCTGGTATCGCGCGCGTGGCAGAAGACCACGACATCGTCGAACGCCTCGGCCAGCGCGTCGATCTCCTTACCGACGAACACCGAGTCCCCGCCTCGATACGGGAAGTCGTTCGTGAACAGGAGGAGGCGGGTCATCGGCCCCGCTCCAACAGTGCGGCGATGGCCTCGGCCCAGACCTCCACCTGCGCCTCGCTCGACAGGGTTCGGGCCGAGGCGTCGGCGGCTCGTTTCCACTCGGCCACCGTCGCCGGCTCCAGCCGGTCGAGTGCTTCGGTGAGGTCCGCGGCGGAGAACCCGGCGGTGACCGCTCCGAAGCCGTGCTCACCGAGGACTCGGGCCATCTCGGGAGAGGGACCGATGATCACTCCCAGACGCGCCTGCACGTAGTCGAAGAACTTGTTCGGCAGGGCCCAGCGGTTGTTGAAGTTCACCGGGGGCAGGATGTGGATGCCGACATCGTAGGCGTTGAGCCTACCGGAGAGCTCGTCGTACGGCACCGGGTCGTGCAGCGTGATCCGCTCACTGCGCTCCGCCCGCGAACGTAGCTCTGAGAGGAATCCCGGATCGTTCGGCGTGAGGTAGAGCGCGAGCTCCACCGCTGCACTCGTCGACTCGACGGCGTCGAGGATCGCCGTGATGTTCCGGTCGCGCAGCGCAGCCCCCGAGTGCACGAGACGGATCGGTCGGTGCACGTCCCCGGGGGCAAGCGGCGAGTACGGCGCGGCGTTCGTGACGACCTGGGCCGCGATTCCGTACTTCGCCGCGTACTCCTCCGCGATGCCCTGCCCGACCGTCGTCACCGAGGCCGCCCGAGTGACGAAGCGACGGCACATCCAGCTGACGAACGGCGCGACGAAGCGCCGCCAGCGAGCGACATCCTCCTTCTGACGGGGAGCGTACTCGTGGAGGTCGGCGTGGACCCCCGCGCGTGCGTCGAGCGAGAGCGCAAGTCCGACCGCGTCGACGTCGTTCGCGAGCACTGCATCCCATCGGCTCCCCCGGAGGGCCTCGACGGCGAAGGCGACCGCCCGATTGCTCCAGTACGCCCGCTCGTAGCGTCGCAGGACCACCGCCAATCGGTCGTACTGCCAGATCGCGAACTCATCCGGCACCCGGATGTGCCCGGCCACGCCGTCGGGTTTCGGGCCGTAGCCGACGGTGTGCACCTCGTAGTCGGGCGAGAGCCGACGGAGCTGCTTCAGGACGCGGGCGTCCGCGACGATCGTCGAGAACGAGACGATCAGCAGCCGCGGGACGGTCACCGGCGCTTCCTCGACATCTGCCGTTCGACGAGCCGCGCCCACACATCGACCTGCCGGTCGGCGCCGAGCTCTTCGGCGTGCGCGTGGGAGTTCGCCTTGAACGCCGTCACCGAGGCGACCGAGAGCCGCTCGATCGCTTCCCGCGTGGCCTCGAGCGTGAAGTCGTCGGCGACCTCGCCGACGCCGTAGTGCTCCGCGTAGTACGCCATCTCGGGCGACGGGCCGATCACGACGCCGAGGCGCGCCTGCACGTAGTCGAACAACTTGTTCGGGAGTGCGAGCTTGTTGTTGAAGTTGATCGGGGGCAGAACGTGGATGCCGACGTCGTAGCCGTTCAGGGTGTCCGCGAGTTGCGCGTACGGCACCGGGTCGTGGACGGTGACACGCGTCGAGCTCGCAGCGAACTCCTTGAGCTCTTCGAGGTAGGGCGGGTCGTTCGCGGTCAGGTAGAAATCGAGCGTCACGTCGTTCGCCGCCTGCTCGACCGCTTCGGCCATCACATGCAGGTTCCGGTTCCGCAGGCACGCGCCGCTGTGCACCAGTCGGATCGGCTCTGCGACCGGTGTGGGTGCCGCGTCCGGCTGGTACGGCGCAGCGTTGGTGACAAGCTCCGCACGGAAGCCGAAGTTCCGTTCGTACTCGTCGACGATGCCACGACTGACCGTCGACCACGACCACGCCCGCGTGACGTACTTGCGAACCACCCACTCGAACCAGGGCGTGATCCGCTGGAACCAGAGCTCGTGATCGTCGTGGAGACGCGGGCTGTACTCGTGCAGATCGGCGAGCACACCGTGCCTCGGCTTCAGCTTCACGGCGACCGGCACCGCCTCCACGTCGTTCGCGATCGCGACATCGAACCTCCGGCCTCGGAGATGCTCCCGCGACCACCGGACCGCGGAAAGTCGCCAGTAGGCCTTGCGGTAGTGCTTGAGCGTGATCAGCTTGCCGTCGAGATCGTTGTACCGCTGGTCATCGGGGATGGAGATGTGCTCGACGACGCCGTCGGGAGCCGGCCCGTAGCCGCAGCTCGTGACGTCGAAGTCCTGGGTGAAGCGGGCCAGTTGCTTCAGCAGACGCGCGTCCCGCGCGATCGGCGAGTACGACAGGATGAGCATGGTCGGGCGCGCGGTCATGTGGTCGGGGCCTTTCGTTCGCGCTTGAGATAGTAGAGCAGATACCGCCGGAGCGTGGTCTCGCGGCCGAGGCTCAGCAACGGATTCTTGGTGAGCCAGCGTTCACGCCGACCTGCTCCGGTGGATGCCGCGACATCGGCGGTCGCACGGGCCGTGGTCGGCTCGGACAGTAGACCGTCGAGGATCCGCCGGTCGCGGCGGTCGAAGGGCGAGAGCACGCCCGGGGCGAGCCCGATGAGCCGGCGCAGCACGTCGGCGAGGTACCGCACGTCCGCGTCGCCCTCGAGCCAGTCCGCAGGTGTGCGCCGGGTCTGCGCGCCGCCGAGCACGCTGATACGGACGAGCTTGATCGCCAGCGAGCGCCGATGCGCCGGAGTGAGCTCAGCGGGCAGTCCGCGCTCGAGGAGCCCCGTCACTGGGGCCAGCCACTCCCGGAGCGACATCGCGCCATAGGTGGTTCGCTCGACGGCGTCCGTACCGATGACGTAACAGGGCGAGGAGCCGAGGAAATCGACGCGTCGGCCGAGCGACCACAGCCGGATACCGAACTCGAAGTCCTCGCCGACGCGGAGCCCCTCGGTCATCCGCAGTCCCAGCCGCTGCATCTCCGCCGTTTCGACGAGGCCGAGCGGAGCGGTGCGGTAGAACAAGCGGTCCTTCGCGGCGTCGAGCCGCTCGCGGCGGCCGAGCCGGACCAGCGGGTTCGGCATGATCGCCTGCCCCTGCAGCCGGATCCTCGCGATCGCGGCCGCGGGGCGAGCGGTGCGGACATGGGCGAGCCAGGAGCGCATCGCCCCCGGCTCGAGGAAGTCGTCCGAACCCATCACCCCGCAGTAGTCGGCCTCGACCTGCCCGAGGCCGTGGTTGTACGGTCCAGCTGCGCTGCGGACTCCGTCGGCGAACGGCAGGACGCGCCAGTCGCCGGCGACGCCGGCGAGCCGCTCGGAGAGGAGTGCGGGGTCGACACCGTGCGCCACGACGGTGACACGCACCAGGTCGCGAACGTCCCCGTCCTGGAACACGGACGCCACCGCACGTTCGATCGGCCGACGTGCGTCGTGGCAGGCGATGACCAGCTCGACGAACGGTCGACTCATGCGAGTCCCGACAGCTGCGCCTGCTCGGCGAAGTTCGGCACGGTAGCAACGAGCTCGTCGAAGGTGCCGCGAGCGGCGATCGTGCCGTCCTGCATGAAGCAGATCACATCGCTGTCGCGGATCGTGGACAGGCGGTGGGCGACCGAGACGATCGTCACTTCTCCCTTGAGTCCGCGGATCGCCGCGGTGACGAGCGACTCCGTCTTCGTGTCGAGCGCGCTCGTGGCCTCATCGAGCACGAGGATCAACGGATCGCTGTAGAGCGCCCGGGCGATGCCGAGGCGTTGCCGCTGCCCCCCAGAAAGCGACATCCCCCGCTCGCCAATCTTGCCGCGCATCCCCCCGGTGCGCGCTTCGATCGTCTCCCAGAGCTGCGCCCGTTCGAGCGCCTCCCGCACCTTGTCGAAGTCGATCCGGTCGTCGTCCCAGGCGAGCGCAACGTTCTGCGCGACGGTCCCGTCGAACAATGCGACGTCCTGCGGTACGTAGCCGACTCGCGAACGCCAGGCGGCGAGCACCCGTTCGAGCTCGATGCCGTCGAGCGTGATGGAGCCGTGCTGCGGCACGAGGAGTCCGAGCAGGATGTCGACCATGGTCGACTTTCCAGCTCCGGACGTGCCCACGAGCGCGAGCGAGCTGCCGATCGGGATCTCCAGGTCGATGTCATGCACCGCCGGAGTCTCCTCGTGTCCCGGGTAGCCGTAGCTGACGCCCTCGAGTCGGAGCGAACGCGGCGTCCCATCGATGGGCTCTCTTCCGAGCTTCTCGGCAACGTCGATGTGCAGTTGCGAGGCCTTGATGTCGAAGATCACGGCCTGCACGTGCGGGACGTTCGCGGTGGTCGTCGTGACGATGCCCTGGAAGCCGGTGAGCGACGGGATCAGCCGGAAGCCCGCGACGGCGAAGAGCGCCACCGACGCGAGCGCCGCCTCGAGGCCGCCCGTGGCAAAGCCGATGCCACCGACCAGGATGAACCCGCCGACGAGCGCCGCGTTCAGCACGAACACGGGGAGCGAGCTCAGGAAGTTCATGTTCGCCCTCGCACGCGTGCTGAAGACGCGGTTCTGCTGGACGACGTCGGCGACCTCGCCCGTCTTGTCGCGGAGCGTGATCTCCTTCAGGGCCTGCATCATCTCGGTCATCAGGGTGGCGACCCGGAACGAGTAGTCGCGAGAGACGCGGCCGGCTTGCACCGACTTCCCCGACACCACCCAGTACAGCAGCGCCATGATGCCGCCGAGGTACACGACGGTGATGAGCGCCATGAGCGGCTGGGCGACCACGATGATCAGCAGGATCGTGATGAAGCTCACGACGAGCGCCGGCAGCTGGATGATCGGCAGCAGGAAGCCGCTCGTCGCGTTCGCGATGCCGACATCGGCGATGCGCACGATCTCGGCCGTGTTTCGGGCGATCCGGTGCGTCCACGGTGCCTTGATGTACGCGTCGAACAGGCGCCGTCCGATCTCCAGTTCGAAGCCGGCGAAACGACGGGTCGCGAACCACTGCTGAACCATCGCGAGGATGGACTTTGCGAGGATGAGGCCGGCGACGGCGCTCACGATCCAGATGTACTGATCAGGTCCGATGGTGCCGATGACCGGGAACGTCATGGAGGCGCCGGAGAGCATCGGAGCCAGGCTCAACGCGAGCAGCATGATCGCCGCGATGTCGAGCACTGCAAGGAGGCAGGAGATCACGACATAGCGCCACAGGTAGGACTGCGCGTTGCCCGGCAGCCAGGGCAGGAGGTCGCGGAACGTGCGCCACACGAGTTTCATGCGTCGGGTTCTCCGCTCGAACGGTCAGTCGGCATGATCAGTAGTCTCCCATGTCGATGCTGGCGGTCGGCTCAACGGACCACGGACGTGCTGACGCCGAGGAACGGCGCGAGCACCGCCGCGGAGCGCCGCCCGTCGTGCACGGCCTCGACGAAGGCCGGACCGGCCTCGGCGATCGTGGAGAAGCGTGCGCGTTCGCCGCAGATCGTCCGGAGCGCGCCCTCGAGCTCGCCCGCGCTCGCCTCGACGATGGGCAGTTCGAGGCCAGTGGTACGGCGCACGTGCGCCCGGGTCTCCTCGCCGACGTGACTCACGACGATGCGGCCCGCGGCCATGGCCTCGCAGGCCGCGACCCCGTAGATGCCCAGCGAGAACTGATCGAGCACGATGTCGGCGGCGCCATAGATCTCGGGCATCGCCGCCGACGGCACTCCCGAGACCGGCCGGTACTCGACGACGCCTTCCCCGTGCAGTCGCTCGAGGACGGGGGCGATGAGCTCGCTCCCCTTCAGACCCGCGTTACTCGGCGCGTGAACCACGACGGGTCGCGCACGGGTGAGCGGGGCGACGGGCCCGGCTCCGCGCCAGCGCGCGACATCGATCACCACCGGGAGCCAGCTGGCCCCAGGGACGAAGTGGAGCAGATCCGGAGTCGACACGAACGACGGCGCTGCGCTCACGGCG
Organism: Agromyces mediolanus; assembly: GCF_044917495.1. GTDB lineage: Bacteria > Actinomycetota > Actinomycetes > Actinomycetales > Microbacteriaceae > Agromyces > Agromyces mediolanus_B. The sequence goes on from NZ_JAVSSI010000005.1 coordinate 115,474, forward strand.
ATCAGCTCGCCGTTCCGCGTCGCGATCTCTTCGAGCCGATCGGTCTCGTGATAGCGCCCGCCGATGAACGGCGAGTCCGGTTCACGCCGCGCGTGTTCGCTCGGCAATCGGATATCGCTGCCGTGCCAGAGCAACCCGACCGTGACGCCGCGGGCGCGGAGACCGTCGATCTGCTGCAAGACGGTGCCCTCGGTACCGAAGAGGTGCCGACCGGACTCCAGCAGCACATGCGTGAAGCGCCGGGCGACCGCCCGACGTTGATCGCGTTGCCACCCCTCGCTCGACCGGAAGAACGTCGTCGGAACGGAATGGTCCGCAGGAAACGCGAACGGGTCGCTCGGGTTCCGGTACATGAAGTCGGCCGCTGCGACCCCGTCGAGTCGTTCGGCGGCACGCGCCCAGGCGAAACCCTGCCCCGCCGAGTTCACCGGGCCGATGAACACGCGTCGACGTGCTCGGCCGACCCGTGTCGTCCCCTCGGCTTTGATGCGACGGCGGCACCCGGGCAGTACCCGGTCCGCGACGAGTGGAGGGAGCGTCCCGGCCAGACGGTTCGCGGCCGCACGGACACGGCCGATCATTGCGCCCGCTCCACCACCAGCGCCGCCTTCGCACCGGTCGCGGCGATGGACGCGTGCCCCCGGACCCATTCCGCCGTACGGCGGCGCTCGAGCGGTGACGGCTCGATCGCGAGACCCGCCACGAGCGCGCTCGCGACATCCGCGACCTCATGGTCGACCGCGCGGCCGATGCCACCCGACTCGATGACCGCGACCGATGCGCCGGCTCCGGCGAAGATCACCGGCGTGCCGCACGCGGCCGCGGCGAAGAGCTTCGTCGGAACGGCGAAGTCGTAGCCGATGCCCGGCCGAAGGCTGACCAGCCCCACCCTCGCCGAGCGCAGCGCGGTCGCGGCCTCCGCCGGTGGCACCGGATCGCGGAACTCGATCGCGTCCCGAGCCAGGCCCGATGCGAGCCGCTCGAGCTCGGCTCGTGCGCTGCCCTGGCCGACGAAGACCAGGCGGGCTTCCGGGTTCGCGGCGAGGACGGCGGGCATCGCGCGCACGAACACATCGGCGCCCTGCCATTCGGAGGTGGTACCGGCGTACACCGCAGTCGGCGGGCCGGACACCCGCGGGCCGTCGGGGGTGAAGATGTCGGTGTCGACGCCGTTCGGCACGAGTGCCACGCGGTCGTGGCCGCCGAGCTCGCGCACCCGGTCTGCGACTCCCTGGGTCACGGCGATGACCTGCGCCGCACCGCGGAGTGCGCGACGCTCGAGCCAACGGACGAATCGCACGACGGGCTGCGGCGCTCCGGTCGACTCCGCCGCATCCGACCAGATGTCGGCCGCATAGTACACGTAGGGCGTCCGCCGAAGAGCGGCGGCGAGCCGAACGACGAATCCGGTGGTCGGCGGCGGCTCGGTCACGATGCGTTCCGCCCGCCGGCCGAACAGCAGGCGGAAGAACAGCGGCACGTCGAACGAGAGGTACGGCACGTACCCCCGGACCTGTCCCGCGCCGTCCCGCAGCACCGGAGCCCGTCGCACGTGCACGCGACCGGTCCCGTGCACCCGGGCGACGTCAGGCTTGCCCATCGCCGCCGGCGCCCGCGTCGTCAGGACCGTCACTTCATGTCCCGCGTCGGCGAGCGCGGTCGCCAGGGCGGAGAGGCGATACGCCGCCGCCGCCGGCTCCGGGGCGAAGATCCGGCTGGTGATGGTGACGCGCATCAGCGAACGACCGGGCTCAGAACTCGACCACGGTGCCCGTCGCCGCCGAGGCGATGACGCCCTCGACGACTTCGAGCGTTCGCAGGCCCTCTTCCATCGTGACGACGTCGTGCCGCTCCCCGAGCACCGCGTCGCGGAACGCTTCGTGCTCGACGCGCAGCGGCTCCCGCTTGGCGAACGCGAATCGGATCATGTCGCCCTCACTCACCCCGCGGAAGGCGGAGACGGCCTCCCACTCGGTGGGCACGGTGCCGTTGCGGAACAGGGTGAGGTCGCCGGTCGAGGTGTCGGCGACGAGGGCGCCGAGCTCGCCGGTGACAATGGTGACCCGCTCCTTCATGGGGCTCAGCCAGTTGACGATGTGGTTCACGAGGACGCCGCTTCGGAGCATCCCGGTGGCCAGCACCATGTCCTCGTACTCGCGACCGCTCTTGTGCAGGGTGCGGGCGGAGATCGAGGCGTAATCGCTCTGCGCGACCCAGGCGGTGAGATCGACGTCGTGCGAACCGAGGTCCTTCACCACGCCGACATCCGCGATGCGCGCCGGGAAGGGTCCCTGACGACGGGTCGCCACCTGGTAGACCTCGCCCAAGTCGCCCGCGGCGATCCGCCGGCGCATCTCTTGCAGGGCGGGATTGAAGCGCTCGATGTGGCCGACGGCTCCGACGAGGCCGCGTTCGGCGAAGGCCGCCGTCATCTCCCGGCCCTGCTCGACCGTCTGCGCGATCGGCTTCTCGACGAGGGTGTGCACGTCGGCATCCGCGAGCTTCATGGCCGCGTCGTAGTGGAAGCGCGTCGGGATGGCGACGACGGCGAGGTCGATCCCCACCGCGATCATCGCGTCGACATCGGGCAGGACCTCGAGGTCGCCGGCGACGCCGTGGGGGTCTCCCCCGGGATCGGCGATCGCGACGAGTTCGACGCCGGGGAGCTCACGCAGCACGCGGGCGTGGTGGCGTCCCATCATGCCGACGCCGATGAGGCCGGCGCGCAGTGCCGCTGCCATCAGGCGCCGGCTCCGGCCAGCGCGTTCACGGCCTCGACGATGCGCTCGAGGTCGCGGGTCGTGAGCGAGGGGTGCACCGGGAGCGAGACGACTTCGGCGGCCGCGCGCTCGGTCTCCTCGAGGTGCAGGCCGGGCGCGTACTTCGTGAGCGAGGCGAGCCGGTGGTTCGGCACGGGGTAGTAGACCCCGCTGCCGACCTGGTACTCGTTCTTCAGGGCGGCGACGAAGCCGTCGCGGTCGTCCGGCACGCGAACGGTGTACTGGTGGTAGACGTGCACCGCGCCGTCGGCGACGGGCGGCACGACGACGCCGCGGAGCTCGCGATCCAGCAGGGCGGCGTTGGCCCGGCGGGTCTCCGTCCAGGCGCCCACCTTCGTGAGCTGCACGCGGCCGATCGCCGCATGGATGTCGGTCATGCGGGCGTTGAAGCCGACGACCTCGTTCTGGTACTGCGCCTCCATGCCCTGGTTGCGCAGGAGCTTGACGTTGCGCACGAGCTCGGGCGTCTCGCACGTGACCATGCCGCCCTCGCCGCTCGTCATGTTCTTCGTCGGGTAGAGGCTGAACATCGCGAAGCGGCCGAAGGTGCCGACCTTGCGGCCGCCGAGCGAGGCGCCGTGCGCCTGCGCGGCGTCCTCGAAGATCGCGAGACCGTGGCGGTCGGCGACGGCTTGGAGCTCGGTCATGTGCGCCGGGTGGCCGTAGAGGTGCACGGGCATGATCGCCGCGGTGCGCTCGGTGACGGCAGCCTCGACCGCGGCCGGGTCGAGGGTGAACTGCGCAGGCTCGATGTCGGCGAACACGGGCGTCGCACCGGTGAGGGCCACCGAGTTGGCGGTCGCCGCGAAGGTGAAGGACGGGACGATCACCTCGTCGCCCGGGCCGATGCCCGCGGCCAGCAGCCCCAGGTGGAGACCCGAGGTGCCGGAGTTCACCGCGACCGACTCGCGGCCGTCGACGAGCGCCTCGGCGAACTCCCGCTCGAAGGCGGCGACCTCGGGGCCCTGCGCGACCATGCCGGACTGCAGCACGCGATCGACCGCGGCGCGCTCCTCGTCGCCGATGATCGGCTTCGCGGGCGGGATGAACGACTCAGTCATACGTTCTCACTCATCTCTCTCAAGACTCCATCGGTCTCGACGTACGTGGCTCCGGTCTCGGGGCACCGCCAGACCGCCCCGTCGTCGACCAGTCGGTGCCCGGCACGGCCGACCCAACCGATGCGGCGCGCCGGGACCCCCGCCATCAGGGCGAAGTCGGGCACGTCCTTCGTCACGACCGCGCCGGCGGCGATCGTCGACCATGCACCGATGGTAACCGGTGCGACGCAGACGGCCCTGGCGCCGACCGCCGCTCCCTCGCGGATGGTGACGCCGACCGGCTCCCAGTCGTGGGCGCTCTTCAGCGAGCCGTCCGGGTTGATCGCGCGGGGATAGGTGTCGTTCGTCAGCACGACGGCCGGGCCGATGAACACGCCGTCGGCGAGCACGGCAGGCTCGTAGACGAGCGCGTAGTTCTGCACCTTGCAGTTGTGGCCGAGGCGCACGCCGGTGCCGATGTAGGCACCCCGGCCGATCACGCAGTTCTCACCGAGCACGGCCTGCTCGCGCACCTGCGCGAGGTGCCAGACCGAGCTGCCGTCACCGATGACCGCATCGGGCGAGACGTCTGCGGAGTCGACGATGCGGGCGCTCGAAGGTGTGGACAATGCTGGGCTCCTCATGCCGATCCAAGCAGCCGCGGCTGCGCGGATAGCCTACCGCCTTCTGCAACAATGGCCTGATGGACAGTTCCGCCCTGGATGACCCCCGGCGGCATTCCGACGACACCTGGATCGTGATCCCCCTCTACAACGAGGAGACCGTCATCGGCCGGGTCGTCGACGAGCTCCGTGCCCACTTCGAGCACGTCGTCTGCATCGACGACGGCAGCACCGATGCCTCCATCGCCGCGGCGGCGGCCGCCGGCGCGCGCATCATCCGCCACCCGGTGAACCTCGGCCAGGGCGCCGCCCTGCAGACCGGCTTCGAATACGCCGTGAATCAGCCGGGTGCGCGGTACCTCGTCACGTTCGACGCCGACGGCCAGCACCGCATCGAGGATGCGATGCTCATGCTCGACCTCGCCAAGCAGGAGGACGTGGCCATCGTGTTCGGCTCGCGCTTCCTCGACGACCGCACGAATCCCGGCGTGCTGAAGCGCATCGTGCTGAAGACGGCGGTCTGGGTGACGAACAAGACGACGGGCCTGCAGCTCACCGACGCGCACAACGGCCTGCGGGTCATCCGAACCGACGCGGCCGCGCAGATCCACCTCGAGCAGGACCGGATGGCGCACGCCTCGGAGATCGTGCTGAAACTCGGGCGCACGAAGCTCCCCTGGCGGGAGTTCCCCGTCGAGGTGCTGTACACGGACTACTCGAAGGCGAAGGGCCAGTCCCTCTTGAACTCGGTCAACATCCTCGTCGATCTGCTGGTGAGGTGAGCGGCATGTGGATCCAGATCCTCCTCGTCGTCGGAGTCATCCTCATCGGGCTCTTCCTCGCCCGCCCGACGGGCGGCGACAATCACCTGGCACTCCGTCGGCTCTTCATGGCCGCCTTCGTGCTCGTGGCGATCCTCTCCATCCTCTTCCCGCAGTGGCTGAGCTGGATCGCCAACCTCATCGGCGTCGGCCGCGGCGCCGACCTGATGCTGTACGCGCTGATCCTGGCGTTCCTCGTGTTCGTTGCGACGACGTATCGGCGGAACGTGCAGATGAACCGGCGCATCACGCTCCTCGCCCGCCAGATCGCCCTCGCCCGCGCGGAGGCGGAGGACGCGCGCACCGTCGCCGAGGACGCGATCGAGGCCCACCCCGACACCCCCGGCTCGGAGCCGGGCTCAGGCGAGTGACCGAGGAGTCAGCCCCACCCCCTCCCCCAGCCCGCGCTGCCGGCCGGAGACTCAGTCTCGATGTGCTCCGCGTCGTCTCGATCGTCGGTGTGGTGGCCATCCACACGTTCAGCCTGGTGGTGACGAATCCCGAGAACGCGGGTGCGTGGCAGCGCTTCGCGGCCGTCGTCCTCGACCTCGGCTTCGTCTGGGCGGTGCCGGTGTTCGTCATGCTGTCGGGCGCCCTCGTGCTCCGGCCCTCGGCGCTCGCCGACGGCGTCGGCGCGTTCTACCGCAAGCGGGCGCTGCGGCTCGTCCCCGCGCTCATCGCCTGGCACCTGATCTACTTCCTCGTCGTCCGGCTGTGGCTCCAGTCGGAGCGCCCATCGCTGCGCGAGTTCGTGCTCCTCGTCATCGACGGCAAGGTCTACACGCAGCTCTACTTCTTCTGGATCATCCTCGGGCTGTACCTCGTCGCACCGATCATCGGCAGTTTCGTGAACCAGGGATCGCCGCGCCGCCCCGCCGTGTTCGCGGCCTTCTCCCTCGCGTGGTGCGTGCTCGTCTTCGCCATTCCGTCGCTCACCGCAGCCGCGGGGATGCCCCGGCCGATCGCCGTGACCCTGCTGACGTTCTGGGTGCCGTACGTCGGCTACTTCGCCGCCGGCTACGCGCTCAGTCTGCGCCGGCTGCCCACCTGGCTCGTGACCGTGGCCGGCCTGTTCGCGCTCGGAACCATCACCTACACGGTGCTCCAGTACGCCTCGCCGGCTTCGTTCGGCGTCCTCAACGCGGTTTCACCGGTCAGCTACTACGCGCCGATCGTGACCGCCATGAGCCTCGCCGTCTTCGTCTGCGTCGTCGGGGCGCTCGACCGGGTGCGATTCGGTGAACGGACGCGCCGGGCCATCGTCGTGCTCTCGAACGCGGCGTTCGGCGTCTTCCTCGTGCATCTGCTGGTACTCGCCGTCATCCGGGCCCTGTTCCCGGCCTTCACGAGTGGATCGTCGTTCGCGGAGACGGCGCTGCTGTTCGCCATCGTGGCGGTGACGTCGTTCGCGATCACCATCGGCGCGCTGAAGGTGCCGCTCCTGCGGCGCATCTTCTGACGGATGCCGATCGGCGGTGTCAGCCGCAGGCCGTGATCCGGTAGAGCACCGAGTCACCCTCGCGGTCGACCTCCTCTGCGACGCCGGCCTCTTCGAGATCACGCAGACCGCGGAACGGGGTCGTGCCGTCGATCTCGAGCCCGGTCTCCCCGGCGTCCTTGAAGTAGCCGCCGAAATCGAGCACATAGGACACACCCGTCTCCCGGACGGCCTCGCAGACCGCCGGATCCTCCAGCGCCTCGTTCAGGTGCTCGTTGATGAACGAGGCTTGCGGGTACACGTAGGAGTTGAAGTGCGGGTTCAGCATGTGGATGCCGGTGAGGGCGTACGCGAACGGCGCCCCCGTCCAGGGGTTCCCGGCGACGACCGCGTCTGCCGGCACATGCTGCGGCATCCGTTCGATGAGCGTCCGCTCGCTCTGCGACAGGATCGGCGCGTCCTCGGCGTTTGTGTAGGCGCGCTCGGTCAGCGCGAGCTGGGCGGACATCGCCGGACTGAGCTGGGTGGCGAGCACGAGCACGAGCAGCGCCGCTGCGGCCACGACGCGCGCGCCACGGCCCGTCGTCGCGACCCCGGCGCGACGTTCCAGGAGGCGACGCAGGAGACGCCAGACCGCGATCGCGCCGAAGACGGCCATCGGCACCGCGGCCATGACGAGGAGCGCGCTGAGTCGTGGCGGGTCTCGGTAGAACAGCCCCGCGAACCACGCGCGGAGCTTCCACGAGGGGCCGCCGGCCGCGACCGTGAAGAGCACGATCGTGATCGCCCACGAGACGACGAACCAGAGCTTCTCCCGACGGCGGACCAGATCGATGACGCCGATGAGCGCGAGCACGGTGGCCACGATGGACGGGAACGTGAACTTGAATCCGTGGAACAGCGCCTCGCCGAGCGCACCGAGCAAGTTCGTGTATGCGACCCAGGGGGTGTCCGCGCCGATGCGGCCGAACCAGATCCACGCCGCGCCGAAGACGGCGACCAGCGCGACCAGGGCGATCCACGCGAGCACCCGACCGAGCCCGCGGAGCCGTGCCGCGAACGGTACGGCCCGCCAGAGCGCGAGCGGCAGCACGAGCGCCGCCCATGCGAAGACCACCGACGACTGCGCGAAGGCGATTCCGACCAAGGCGAGCGCGAGCAGCGCGCCACGGAGCACCACGGCATTGCCCCGCCATGCCCGGGTCTGCCCCAGCATGAATCCGAGGCCGAGCGCGGCCGGAAGCAGGGCCAGCGCGAGGCAATACGGGTACAGCACACCGAAGGTGAGCATGAGCAGCGGGAAGGCGGGGAATGCCGCCGCGAGCACGCCCGTGACGAGCGCCGCGCCGCGCCGCGCCGGCATCAGGGAGCGCACGAGCAGGAGCATCCCGGCCGGCCATACGAGCGTCGCGATCACGACGCTCACCGCGTTCACGGCCACGGGTATCTCGATTCCCGCTGCTGCGACGAGGGAGGCCGCGGCGTGCCATCCCGCCGGGTAGAAGGCGTGCTGACCCGCCGGGAGCACCAATCCCTGCAGGTCGAACGATGACGCGCTGCCGGTCTCGAGGATGTACCGGATGCCGTTCAAGTGGAAGAACGCGTCGAAGGTCTGGGAGATCCGGTCGGGAGCCTGGATGCCGATGACGAGCTGGACGCCGATGATCACGCCCGCGACCGCGAGAGCGCCGATCGTCCACAGCGGTGCACCCGGCACCGGACGATCCGGCACGAGCGGGAATCGGCTGCGCACGAGCAGACGCGCAGCCCAGACGAGTCCCGCGATCACCACGACGGCGACGGCGACGGCGAGCGGCTCCCAGCGGATGCCGATCCGCCCGAAGACGATCGCGATGAGCGAGAGCACTGCGATCGAGATCGCCGGCGCGATCGACCAGAGCAGCAGCCGTCTCGCACCGGCTGCGAGCGCGAGGAGCCCACCGGGTACGAAGATGACGGCCGTGGCGATCGCCAGCGGCAGAACGAACTCCAGCCAGCTCATCGGACGGTCTGGGCCCGGTGCTCGCTCGCCCGCCAGGCCGAGGCGACCATGTCGTCGAGCGATCGGGTGGCGCGCCAGCCGAGCTCCTCGGCGATCAGCTCGGGGTCGGCGACGACAGCGGGCGGGTCTCCTGGCCGCCGGGGCTCGACGATCGGTTCGAGGCCGCTTCGGGCGGCCTCCTCGAGTCGGTCGAGCACTTCTCGCACGCTCGAGCCTCGGCCCGTGCCGACGTTGTAGACCCGGTGGCGGCCGCGCTCCTCACCGACCGCGGCGAGCGCGTGCAGATGGGCCTCGGCGAGGTCGAGTACGTGGATGTAGTCGCGGACGCCGGTGCCGTCCGGCGTGTCGTAGTCGTCGCCGAGAATCACTGGGGCGAGCCCCTGCCGGATGCGGTCGATCGCGATCGTGACGAGGTTCAGCGGCGCCGGGTCGCCGAGATCGTCCCAGCCCGCGCCGGCGACGTTGAAGTAGCGGAGGCTGATCGCGTCAAGCCCGTACGCCGTCGCTGCATCGCGCATGAGCCATTCCCCGGCGAGCTTCGTCTCGCCGTAGGGATTGATCGGGCTGGGAGGTGCCGTCTCCGAAACCGGTGATGCAGCCGGGGTGCCGTAGACCGCGGCGGAAGAGGAGAAGACGAAGCGCGCGACCCCCGTATCCGCGGCCGCGCCGACGACCGCGGCGAGGCTCGACACGTTGTCGCGGAAATAGGCCTCCGGATGAGCGACGGACTCGCCGACCTGCTTTCGCGCGGCGAAGTGCACGATGCTCGTCACCCGATGCTCGGCGATCACGGCCCGGAGCGCGGCTCGGGCGCCGTCCGAGGCCAGATCGACTCGCACGACCGGGGCGCCCGCGACTCGCCGCGCGTCGCCGCCCGACAGATCGTCGACGACGACGACGCGCTCACCGCGCTCCTGCAGGAGTCGGACGATGTGCGCGCCGATGTAGCCGGCGCCGCCGGTGATGAGGATTGACACGGCTGACAGCTTACTTCGCTCGATCTGAACGACCTCCGGGGGCGACACTCATCCGATGAGGTCCATCCCGTTCCAGCCGGCGCCGATCTTGGTGGATGCCTTCCAGCCGCCCTTGCCGTTGCCCGGGTACAGGATCATCTCCCCCGCGGCGTTCCGCGCGATGAGGTCGGGGACTCCATCGCCGTCGAAGTCACCCGGAGTCATCACCCAGGTCATCGACTGCCAGGATTTGCCGATCACCGACATGCCGGAGAAGCCGCCGGCGTTGTTGCCGCGGTAGAGGCGCAGGTCGCCCGACGGAGTGATCGCGAGCAGATCGGCCTTTCCGTCTCCGTCGACATCCCCCGGGGCGAGGATCCAGCTCATGTCCTGCCAGCCGCTGCCGATGAGCGACTTGCTCGGGAAGTTGCCCGCGCCATCGCCCCGATAGAGCCAGAGCTCGCCCGCCGCATTCCTCGCAACGACGTCGAGGTTGCGGTCCCCGGAGAAGTCGGAGCCCGAAGCGAGCGCGGTGAATCCTCCCCAGCCGGTGCCGATGCGGACGCGTTCGCCGAGCCCGCCGGACCCGTTCAACGGGTAGCGCCAAAGGGTGCCGCCCTCATCGCGCACGAGCAGGTCCCGGAGACCGTCGCGGTCGAGGTCGCCGGCACCGACGACCGCGGTCATCCCGCCCCAGTCCTCTGCCAGTCGAGTCCGCGTCGCAAACGCCCCCGCCCCGGTCCCCGGATACACCATCAACAGGCCGTCGCTCGCACGACGCGCGAGGACGTCAGCGGGTCCGTCGCCGGTCACATCGCCGACGCCCCCGAGCGGAACGTAGGGAGCCAGTGCCGGCGCGCCGGGTCCGGACATCGACTTCATGCCGCTCCAGCCGACGCCGATCTGCTTCATCGTCTTCCAGCCACCGGTGCCGTTGCCCGGGTACAGCCGGAGCGCACCGCTGCCGTCCCTCGCAAGCACGTCCGGCAGGCCGTCACCGTCGAAGTCACCCGGTGTGAACATCGCAGACATGCCGTTCCAACCGATGCCGATGAGCCGCTGGCCGTTCCAGCCGCTCCGCCCGTTGCCCGGATAGAGCCGAAGGTCGCCGTTGGACACGCGCGCAAGCATGTCCGGCGTTCCGTCGCCGTCGAAATCGGCCCCGCCGATGAGGGACGTCATTCCGTTCCACCCCACCCCGACTCGCTTCGGGGGCGCGAACTGCCCGAACCCGTTGCCCGCGTGGAGACGCAGGTCGCCGTTCGAGATCCGGGTGAAGAAGTCCGGCGCACCGTCGGAGTTGAAGTCGCCGGCGTCGACGATGGCTGTCACGTTCCCGTAGCCGTCGCCGACCTTGATCCGGGTGAGGAATCGCCCCTTCCCGTTCGTGGGGTACAGCCAGAGCGTCCCGGCCGAATCGACTGCGAGGACGTCTCGATTCCCGTCGCCGTTCAGATCGCCGACCCCGGTGACGTGACGGAACCCGCCCCAGCCGGCGCCGATCTTCACCCGGGACTTCCACCCGCCGGCGCCGGATCCGGGGTAGAGCCAGAGATCCCCCTCAGTGTCGACTGCGTAGACGAGCGGGATCTTGTTCATCGCCACGTCCACCACCGCGGGCGTGCTCGTCGAACCGAACCAGTCGGTGAACATGCGCCAGAAGTTCCGGTTGCCGTAGCTCGAGCAGGAGTCGCCGGTCCCGTAGAGGTTCCGCAGCGCCGCGGTGTTCGGACGGTACGGCGTGTAGATGTAGAGGCCGGCGGTCGCCTGGTTCTTGATGTAGACGCTGGACGACCCGCAGGACGCGTTCGGATGCCAGAGGATCGTATTGTTCCGGCCGGCCTGGTACTGGCGGATGCCCGGGTTCGCCCGGTACTTCTTGAACTGCCAGGACGCGTGGTACACCTGGTTGAAGAACCCGTAGTAGTTGGTATCGCAGTCTGCGGTGTCGGGGCAGCCGTACCCGGTGGCCGAGCGGTACTGGCGGCTGGTGGGCCAGTCGTCACTGATCAGCCCCTGCTCCTTCTCGATGAGGACGATCAGCGCGCGCGGGTTGATGCCGCATGCGGTGGCCACCTTGAAGATGATCTGCGCCGCCGTCTCGTTCGCCCTGCCTGCGTACGCTGCGCAGCCCTCGGAGCGGGCCGGCTGGTTCGTCGTGTTCTGCCGGTAGTCCTTCAGGCACACGTACCCGCTGCGGCAGCTCGGCACCCGCGCGTTCAGGAAGCTCTGGATCTGCGCGACCGTCATCGTCGTGCTGTCGTAGAAGACGGCGTCGCTGATGATCATGCCCGGGTCGAAGTTCGAACCATCGGCGGCGCTCGCGCTGGTGTCTGGGACGACGGTCGCTGGAACGATCGTCAGTCCCGACGCCACGATGATCGCGGCCAGGAGGCCGACGGTCAGCTGGCGAAGTCGTCGTCTCACGGCAAAAACCCCCGAACGCCGCGGGTAGGGGGACCACGGCCCCCTCATGCTACGGAAAGACGGGGGTCACCGATGCTTTCGCATCGGTGTGGCGCGAGGCGGCGCAACGGAATCCGTCAGGCTCCGGCCGGACCCGCCGCTCCCCCGTTCGCGATGAGCCGGCGGTAGGCGATCTTCCGCACCGGCTCGGGCACGAAGCGGTACGCTCCGCGGACCGCGACGTTGCGCAGGTACTCCCAGCGCGTCGTGAAGCCGATCGAGCGCAGCGCCTTCTGCAGCGCCAGCTCGCTCCGCCACTGCGCACGCCCGCCGCGACGCGCGTACGCCCCGGCGCCCACCCGGTACATGACGAGCGGATCGGCGAGGTTCTCCACTCGAGCGCCGGCGTGGATCATCCGCGCGAACAGCCAGTAGTCCTCCATCAGCCCGAGCGGTCGGTAGCCGCCGGCGCTCGCGACCGCCGAGCGCCGGTACATCACCGTCGGATGGCTGAACGGGTCGTGGAACCGGGCGTACCGGGAGATCTCCTCGTGCCCGGTGCGGGGCGTCCGCCGGGCCACGATCGAGCCGTCGTCGTCGAGGAACTCGAACATGCCGGTGCCGACGAGGTCGGCCCCGGCCTCGATCACGGGCAGTTGCTTGGCGAAGCGCTCGGGCAGGGAGATGTCGTCGGCATCCATCCGCGCCACGATGTCGTGGGCGCAGAGCGTCAGCCCGTGCTCGAGCGCCGTCGCGAGCCCGACGTTCTCCTCGAAGACGTGCCTCGTGACCGGCACCGGGCTCTGCGCCACCGCCCGCTCGATCGCCTCGGCGAGCTCCTCGCCGACCGGGCCGTCCTGCACGAGCACGAGCTGCGCCGGGCGGACGGTCTGCTCGGCGGTGCTCGATCCGACGGCCTTCAGGAAATGCGCGGGGTCATCGCCCCGGTACACCGGGAGCAGGAGCGAGAACGGTGCGCTCACGAGTCCGGCTCCAGCCGCTCGATCGCCGCGCTCGCCCGACCGAGCCCGGCGAGCGACATGCGGTTCGGGCGCGGCCGGGTGCGCGTGCCATCGCGGTACCCGCGCCGCCAGCCGTCGCGGAGGACGGCGCGATCGCTCGAGCGCAGGAAGGTACGGATCCAGCGGCGCACGCTCGACGCCCCGTAGACGGCCTTCTCGAACGCGGAGAGGCTGGCCGAGCGGCGCAGCATCCAGAGCTTGTTGCGCACCTCGTAGTAGAACCGCGGACCGGGGTCGGCGTCGGAGGCGCCGAGCACCTTCGTCTTGTGCACGACCACCGAGGCCGGCACGTGCAGGCCGCGACGGCCCCGGAGCGCCCGCGTCGAGTACTCGAAGTCGTCGTTCCAGATGAAGTAGTCGGCGATCGGCAGGCCGATCTCGCGGACGACGTCGGCGCGGACGAGCATCGAGACGAACGAGGTGCTGCGGATGGCGAGGCCGCCGTGCTCCGCCGCGGCGCGCCGCTCGGCGCCGCCCGCGAAGGGGTTCTGCCGCGGCGTGTTCATCGGATGGTCGGTGCCGTCCGTCCAGACGACGCGCGAGCCGGCGACGACGTACTCCGAGCCGTCGACGGCGGCGAGGAGCCGCCCGAGCGCGCTCGGCGTCGGGACCGTGTCGTCGTCCATGAGCCAGAGCCAGTCGGGTGCGTGCTCGTCGAGCGCCACCGCCATCCCCGCGGCGAATCCGCCGGCGCCGCCGGTGTTGCGCTCGAGCCGCACGAGATCGACGAGCTCGCCGTGCGCCTGCGCCACGGCCGCGGAGTCGTCGTCGGAGGCGTTGTCGACGACGACGATCTTCGCGAGCGGGGCCTCCTGGGCCGACAGCGACTCGAGGACCTCCACGAGCAGGTCTCGGCGGTTGTAGGCGACGACGACGGCGACGACGCGCGGCGGCGCACTGGAAACGGTCATGTGTCGGGGTCTCGCTCTCGGTCCTGTCTATTCTGCCCGACGTGGCGCGGCGGGCCGCGCCGGGCCGGGCGGACGCACGCCGGATTCGCAGTCTGGGACCGGTAGATTCGTACGAGCGCCAGGAGGGCGCCGCGAGGAGGAAGCCGGATGCCGATCACGCTGCGCGTCGTCGTCGATCAGCTCGTCGCTCCCGTCCCGGGCGCGCTCGGACGGTACGCGGAGGAGCTGAGCCGGGCGATCATCCGCACCGCGCCGGAAGGCTGCGCCGTGGAGGGCATCGTCTCCTCCTCCCCGGAGGCCGACTACGCGCGCCTGCTCGAGGCGCTGCCGGGGCTCGCGGACCTCTACAAGACGAGCCTCGCGCGACGCGAGCTCGCGGCCGCGTGGCAGCTCGGGTTGACGACGTCCCCGGGTGGCGGCATGATCCACGCCCCCGGGCTGTTCGCCCCGGTTCGCAAGCACGAGCGCGGCTCCGGCGATCAGACGGTCGTCACCGTCCACGACGTGCTCGCCTGGACGAACCCCGAAGCCCTCAGCTCGACGGCCGTCGCCTGGCAGAAGGGCATGCTGAAGCGGGCGCGCAAGCACGCCGACGCGGTCGTCGTGCCGACGCACGCGCTCGCGGACCGGCTCTCGATGATCGTCGACTTCGGCGATCGGCTGCGCGTCATCGGCACCGCGCCGCGCACCGGCCTCGTGCTCGGGCCCGACGCCGACGCGCGCGCCGAGCGGCTCGGGCTGCCCGCGGAGTACCTGCTCGTGCAGGGCACCCTCGAACCCCGGAAGGGCCTCGTCGACGTGCTCGCCGCCCTCGGACGCACCGGCGTCCCCGAACTCCCGCTCGTCGTGCTCGGCCCGGAGAGCTGGGGCGACCAGCACCTCGCGACCGTCGCCGAGGAGCACGGCCTCGCGGCCGGGCGGCTGCACCGCCTCGACGAGCTCGACGCCGCCGATCTCGCGGTGGTCATCGCCCGGGCGACGGCCGTCGTCGCCCCCGCGCACGACGAGGCGAGCGGCACCTGGCTGATCGAGGCGTTCAGCCTCGGCGTCCCGGTCATCCACTCCGACGCCCCGGCGCACCAGGAGATCGCCGCGGGGGCGGGGCTCTCCGTCGCGGTCGGTGTCGGGGGCGCAGAGGGGTTCGCCGATCGGCTCGCCGCAGCGATCACGAACGTCGCCGAGGACCGCGAGCTCGCCTCCCGCCTCGCGATCACCGCCGCGGACCGCGCGCGGGCGTTCAGCTGGCAGGACGCCGGCGAGCGGGTCTGGCAGCTGCACGCCGACCTCTGAGCCGGCCGCACGATCGCACCCTTCGCGACCGCGCCGCGGGCGGTGCTACTGCGCGGGCTCCTCGGTCGGATCCGGGCTCGGCGGGAACAGCGCCTCCTGGATCATCGCGCGGATCTGCTCGAAGTCGGGATCCGTCGGATCCACACCGTTGTCGGGCACCAGCTCGACCTGGCCGATCGGCAGCTCCTTCGTCTTCATCGCGAGGTTCGCGAAGTAGCCGAGCATCGACTGCGGGATGTCCGTCTTCACCGTGTCGGCGCCCGCGGATGCGACGTCCTGGAACTTCGCGAGCACGTTGCCGGGCGTGAACTGGTGCAGGATCGCCTCCTGCAGCACGCGCTGGCGCGCCATCCGCTCGTAGTCGCCGCCGGCGACGCCGTAGCGCGCACGCCCGTACCAGAGCGCGTGATAGCCGTCGAGGTGCTGCTGGCCCGGCTCGATCCAGCCGTCGACGCCGTCGTTGTCCTCGTCGCCGCCGATCGGGATGCGGGTCTCGACGTTGATGTCGACGCCGCCGAGGGCGTTGATGAGCTGCTCGAAGCCCTGCATGTCGATGAGGACGTAGTACTGGATGTCGAGGCCGGTGACGCCCTCGGCGGCGTCGCGCATGCCCTCGATGCCGGGCTCGCTGCCGCGGGAGACCGCATCCGGGTACATCTCGGGGCTCTTCAGCTCGACCTCGGTGTAGATCGAGTTCAGCATGCAGACGTCGACCTCGCAGCCGTCGATCGCCCCGTAGCCCTCGGGGTACACCTGGGCGAGCGGCGAGTCGTCGGGGAAGGGGACGTCCTCGAGGTCGCGGGGCAGGCCGATGATGACGGCCTGGCCGGTGTCGGCGTCGATCGAGACGACCGACATGCTGTCGGGGCGGAGGCCCTCGCGGTCGGGTCCGGAGTCACCGCCGAGCAGCAGGATGTTGTAGCGGCCGTTCTCGTCCGGCGGCTCCGTCGGGCCGGCGATGAAGACCGAGTTCAGGAAGCCGCTCGCCGTGAACGCGAGGTAGGCGCCGTAGGAGGCACCGCCGGACAGCACGACCATCAGCACGGCGGTGAGGCCGGCGATCCAACCGCGGGCCGAGGGCGCGGTCTTCACGAGTCGCACGACCCGCAGCGTGTCGACGGTCAGGATGACCCAGAGCACCGCGTAGAAGAGGAGCGCCGCGGCGATGATCCAGAGCGACCAGGCCATGGAGACGGCGCTGAAGAGCACCGTCGGCCAGAGGAACCACGACACGATCGCCGCGAGCAGCACCAACCAGAGCACGAGCGTGGCGGCGAGCCCGAACCGGCCGAGCCGACGGTTGCCCGCGAGCACCTGCGGGGAGCCCGGGATCAGGAAGTTCAGCGCGACGAGCCACCAGCCGCGCTTCGTCATCAGCGGGCGCGACGCGACGTCCGGATACCGGATCGGGCTGGCGGCGAGGCTCATCGGGACTGCTTCAGCCGCTCGTTCTTCTCCTCGACGAGCTCGGCGAGCGCCGTCGCGTAGGCGGCGAGCGCCTCGGTGAGCGCCGGGTCGGCCGTCGCGAGGATCTTCGCCGCGATGAGGCCGGCGTTCTTCGCCCCGCCGATCGAGACCGTCGCGACCGGGACGCCGGCCGGCATCTGCACGATCGAGAGCAGCGAGTCGAGCCCGTCGAGCCGCGAGAGCGGTACCGGCACGCCGACGACGGGCAGGGTCGTGACCGAGGCGAGCATGCCGGGCAGGTGCGCCGCGCCCCCGGCGCCGGCGATGATGACCTTGAGCCCGCGGCTCGCGGCGCGCTTGCCGTAGTCGATCATCTTCTCGGGCGTGCGGTGGGCGGAGACGACCTCGACCTCGTGCGCGATGCCGAACTCGTCGAGCAGCTCGGATGCCTCGCGCATGACGTTCCAATCGGAGTCGGAACCCATGACGACGCCGACGAGCGGAGCGGGAGAGGTCTCAGTCACTCGAATGAGTGTAGGGGCGAGTGCTGGGAGATGACCGCAACGCCGCCGCGCGTCAACCGGGAGCGATCGACGGGCCGGCGACGGGCGCGGTCAGGCGCGGCGCTCCGCGAGACCCGCGACGAGCGCCGAGGACCGCCGGCCCACCCAGCCGGAGGCCCGATGCGCCGGCGCCTCGACGAAGCGGTGGAAGAGCGCGCCGACGAGGAGCGACAGCAGGACGCCGAGCACCATGATCCAGTGCGCCGGCAGCTCGGGCAGGGCGAAGCGGAGCGCCACGATGATCGGGACGTGCACGAGGTAGAGGCTGAACGAGATGCGCGCGAGGAACTGCACCGGGCGCGTGCCGAGCGGGCGCGCGGCACCGCGGCAGCCGAGGCAGCAGAACACGAGGAGCGCCGCGCCCACCACGGTCACCAACTTCAGCGCCGCGGCGAACGGGGCGATGGAGCCGAAGGCGCCGAGCTCCCAGCGGAGGACGAGCAGCACGAGTGCGAGGGCGAACAGCCCGGTCCAGGCGAGCGCCGCCCAGCGTGCGCGGGCGATGCGCTCCGCGGCGCGCTGGAGCACGTCGAGCTTCGCCGCGAGCAGCACACCGATGAGGAAGACCGGCAGGTACTCGAGCGCAGCGGTCTCCGTCTCCGCGCCCACCCACACGCCGGCCAGCGCGGCGACGAGCCCGATCGGCCACCAGCGTCGGAGGGCGAGGGCGAGCACCACGAAGACCGGCAGGGTGACGGAGAAGATCATCTCCCACTGGATGGACCAGAGCGGGTTGTCGAGCTTGTACGAACCGTTGAAGAGGTTCAGCGCGTCGAGCACCCCGTGCCAATCGACGCTCTTCGCCGTCCGCTCCTCCACCCACGGGGAGAACCGTTCGACCGAGGGGCGCGGCACCACGGCGATGAGGAACGCGGCGAACGCGACGGCGCCGGCCACCGGCAGGCCCAGCCGCACCACCCGTCGGGGGAAGTAGGAGACCCAGTCGAAGCCGCCGCGGAGCACCGGCAGGGCGAGCACGAAGCCGCTCAGCACGAAGAACACCATGACCGCCTCGTGCCCCGCGTTCGTGAGCTTCAGCGGGCTGTACGTGAGCCACCAGAGCGCGGTGCCCGGCTCGGGCGCGGTGCCGCCGTCGACGTACAGCGAGGAGATCGACGGGTTCAGGAGCAGCGCATGGTGGAACAGCACGACGAGCGCGGCGATCCCGCGCAGGCCGTCGAGGGCGAGCAGGCGGCCGCGGCCCTGGGCGGCTCCCCCGCCGTCCCGGTTCGCGGGCACGGTGGAACGGGTCGACGACAGCGCCGTCGAATCCAGCGATGCGGTCATCGCGCCGGACATCAGTCCTGGAACACCGCCGCCGCCGCGCGTGCTTCGTACACCACGTCGTCGAGGTCCGCGCCGACCGCGGTGACGTGCCCGATCTTTCGCCCGGGACGGGGCGCCTTGCCGTAGTTGTGCACCTTGACCGTGGGGTGGCCCGCGAGCGCCTCCGGGTAGCGGTCGGCGAGCGAACCCTCCGCAGGTCCCCCGAGGATGTTCACCATGACCGACCAGTCGTCGTGCGTGCCCGTCCCGCCGAGCGGCAGGTCGAGCACCGCGCGGAGGTGCTGCTCGAACTGCCCAGTGGTGGCGCCGTCCATCGACCAGTGGCCGCTGTTGTGCGGACGCATGGCGAGCTCGTTCACGAGCACGCGATCATCGCGGGTCTCGAAGAGCTCGACGGCCAGGACGCCGGTCACACCGAGGCCCTCGGCGATCGCGATGGCGACGTCGGCCGCGACATCGGCGATGCGGCCGGCCGAGCGCGGCGCCGGGGCGATGACCTCGCTGCACACGCCGCCGACCTGGACCGTCTCGACCACGGGCCACGCGGCGAGCTCGCCGGAGGGACGACGGGCGACGAGCTGAGCGAGCTCCCGGCGGAAGTCGACGAGCTCCTCCACGAGGAGCGCGCCGGGACGTCCGTCCTCGGCGAGCGCGGCGAACCACTCGGCCACCTCGGCCGAGCCGTGCACGACGCGCACGCCCTTGCCGTCGTAGCCGCCGCGCGGCGTCTTCACGACGGCGGCCCCGCCGTGGGCGTCGAGGAAGCGGTCGAGTTCCTCGGCGGTCTCGACCCGGGCCCAGTCGGGCACGGGGAGTCCGAGTTCGGAGAGGCGCTCGCGCATGAGCAGCTTGTCCTGGGCGAACCGGAGCGCGTCGGGCCCGGGGTGCACGCGGACGCCGGCGTCGACGAGCGCGTGCAGCACGTCCTGCGGCACGTGCTCGTGGTCGAAGGTCACGACGTCGACCTCGCGGGCGAAGGCGAGGACCGCCGAGGCATCCCGGTAGTCGCCGACCGCGGTCGCCGCGAGTTCGGCCGCCATGCCCTCGGCTTCCGCGAGCACGCGGATCTCGACGCCGAGCTCCACCGCGGCGGGAATCATCATCCTCGCGAGCTGTCCGCCACCGATCACTCCGACCCGCACCCGATCGACCTCTTTCCTCAGCGTTCGCGCACGCCGACCGGAGCCGGCGCCGTCCGGCCGATGGCCGGAACCCTGCCACCCAGTCTACGGGCGGCGCCTGTGGCTATGATGTGCCGGGTGACGACGCGCGACCTCCCGGCGGGAGCCGCGGCCCTGTCGAGGGCACGCGAGCTCGGCGGCCGACTGTGGCGGGGCGTCGTCGCGTACGCGGTGAAGTTCGGCGTGGTCGGGCTCATCGGCCTCGCGATCGACGTGGCCCTCTTCAATGCGCTGCGGCTCGGCGTGTTCGGCGCCGACGGCTGGGCGCAGTCCGCGCTCGGCGCGAAGACGATCTCGACGAGCGTCGCGATCGTCTTCAACTGGCTCGGCAACCGCTACTGGACCTTCCGCAGCCATCGGCGGAAGAACTACCTCCGCGAGTTCGCGGAGTACGTCATCGTCTCGCTCGGCGGCATGGCGATCGCGCTCGCCTGCCTCTGGATCAGCCACCACGTGCTCGGCCTCACGAGCCTCGTCGCCGACAACATCGCCTCGAACGTGATCGGGCTCGGCCTCGGCACCCTCTTCCGCTTCGTGCTGTACCGCTACTGGGTGTACGGCCACCACCGCGCGGACGGGCTCTCGCAGCTCGCCCGCGCGGAGGAGGCGCAGCGCACGCTCTTCGAGGAGCCGGCTCAGTCCTCCGCGGGCAGGAACCAGGGCGGGTAGACGGCGATCCGCGTCTTCGCGCCGACGGCGGAGAGCGCCGCGCGCACGCGGTCGCGCACCCGCTCGTTGCCGACGGCGATGAGGGCGATCCGCTCGAGCGGGACCTCGCCGCGCACGAGGAACTCGGCCGTGAGCAGGCGCCCGACCTCCTGCTCGTGGGCGAGGACCCGGAGGGTCCGCTCGACCGCGGGCCAGGAGACGGCGAGCTCGGCCCCGGGCAGCGCGGCATCCACGTCGCTCACGGCGACGGCACCGACCGCGGTCGCGGCGCCGCGGGCCGCGGCGACGGAGCTGACGAGCATGACGTGGTCGGCGGCGGGGCGCTCGACGGCCTCGGCGGTGAGGCGCGGATCGGGCGTGCCCTCGCGCACCGCGTTCCAGACGAGGGCGTCAGGGGTCAGCAGGAACGGCACGTAGTCGGCGATGACGGCATCCGTGCCCTCGACCGTGCGTCCGCGCCGGAACTCCCGCACCGCCGGAGCCGCGAGATCGACCACGGGCGACGCGCCGGCCGCGTCGGGGACGAGCGCTCCGGCGCCGAGGATGCGGGCCAGGTTGTCGAGGTGGGTGACGTGGTAGATGCGGAGCGCCCCGGCGTCGACCGGCGGCGCGCTCAGCGAGCGCTCGCTCGCCTTCGCGCGGGCCGTGCGGGCGGGCGCGGGCGGCGGCACGGCCGACGGACGCCGGCCCGGGACGCGGTGCGCGCGGGACGCCGGTTCAGGCTGCGCGGCCGGCTCGGGAGCCTTCGGCGGGAAGCAGATGGCGCAGAGGCCGTCGTCGAAACCGTGGATGCATTCGTCGGCCAACAGGCACCTTTCCTCTGCGTCCCGCGCCGGGGGCGCGCGGGAACCGCCCGTCTACTTTACGCGTGCCCGACGGGTGCGGAGCACCACCGGGGACGGACGGGACGCCGCGGGAACGGGCGGGTCAGCGCCGCCCCCACGCGACGGTGTCGGCATCCGTCTGCGCGGGCTGGAGCGGGGCGACCGACGGCGCCGCCGCGATCAGCTCGTGCAGCGCCTGCTGCACCTGCATCGGGGCGGGGAGGTCCTTCAGGACGAATGGGCGTTCGCGCCCGACCTCGATGCGGACGTCGCCGGAACCGGCCATGCGCTGGCCCGGCGTGCGCCGCACCGTGACGTCGTAGCCGCGGCGGAGCGGCAGCTCGCGGCGGACCCGGACGAACACCCCGCTCGTCGCGATGACCCGGCGGTCGGTGATCGTCACCCGGCCGGCGAGCCAGGAGAGGAACGGCAGCAGGCAGACGAGGAGCACGAGGAGCACGGAGCCGCCGAGGAGCGCCCAGCGCTGCCAGTCCTCGAGCAGGATGCCGCTCCCGTACGCCGCCCCGCCGGCGAGCGCGATGAGCACGATCGCCGGGAGGACGAGCCGGCGGCCGTGCCGTCGCAGGCGCGCGACGACGCGCTCGGGCGGCGGCTGGCGCAGCTCGGACTCGGGTGGCCTCATAGCCTCATTCATACCGCAGGTGCGTCACATCGCCCGCGGCGACGGCCTGCGATTCGTCCGACTCGCGGCCGAGCACCAGGAGCCGCCCGTCGCCGTCGAGGCCCTCCGCCGTGCCGAGGAGCATCCGGCCGCCCGGGAGCTCGACCCGGACCTCCTCGCCGATGGTGCCGCACAGCTCGGCGACGCGGGCGGCGACACCGGAGGCGACCGCGTCGCCGCCCGCGGCGCGATACGCGTCGAAGAGTGCGAGGAATCCGCTGAGGTAGTCGGCGAGCACCCCGTCGGCGTCGGGGCGACGGCCCCCGGCGAGCAGGAGCGACGTCGACGTCAGCGTCGGCAGATCGTGCTCGTCGAGGGTGAGGTTGAGCCCCGCTCCGACGACGACCCCCGCCGGGGCGTCCTCCCCCAGCGCGGGCGGCAGGAGCTCCGAGAGGATGCCGCAGACCTTGTACCCCGACACGAGCACGTCGTTCGGCCACTTCAGCTCCACGTCGAGGAGCCCGGGGCCGTCGGCCGCGTCGTCGGCACCGTCCTCGCTCGCGGCCGCGGCGGTCCGGGCGGCATCGAGCTCGCGCCGCACCGCCTCCGTCATCGCGGCACCCGCGATGAGCGGGATCCAGCCGTACGCGTCGAGCGGGAGCCCGGCAGCACCCGGGTCGTCCGGATTCAGGAGCCCGGGTCGCAGGAGCCCGGGTCGCAGGAGCAGGGAGATGGCGAGCGTCTTCCCGCTCGGGGCCAGCCAGCTGCGGCCGAGCCGCCCCCGACCGGCGGTCTGCTCGTCGGTGACGATCACCGCACCGTGCGGCCAGCCCTCGGCATCCGGCCCGGTCGCGGCGATGCGCAGCTCGTCGTTCGTCGACCCGGCCCGCTCGAGGAATTCGAATCGCGGCACGGCGGCCCGCGAGCGCTCCCAATCCATGGCCCTCACCCTACCGAGCCGCGCGCCGCGGACGGCCCGGTGGCGAGAGGCGGGAAAGGACGGGCCGAGATTTGTAGGAATCCGTCAACGATCCGGCCCGAGTCCTCGCCGGTAGAGTGATCCGGTGACCGAAGCGACGAACGACGGCCCCGACCTCTCCACCACCGCGGGCAAGCTCGCCGACCTCAAGGCGCGCTACCACGAGGCGGTGACCGCGTCCGGCCAGGCCGCCATCGAGAAGCAGCACGCCAAGGGCAAGATGACCGCGCGCGAGCGCATCGAGGGCCTGCTCGACCCGGGCTCCTTCGTCGAGCTCGACGAGTTCGTGCGGCACCGCACCCACGCCTTCGGCATGGAGTCGAAGCGGCCCTACGGCGATGCCGTCGTCACCGGCACCGGCACCATCCACGGCCGCCAGGTCGCCGTGTACTCCCAGGACTTCACGATCTTCGGCGGCTCGCTCGGCGAGGTCGCCGGCGAGAAGATCATCAAGGTCATGGAGCTCGCGCTGAAGACCGGCGTGCCCATCATCGGCATCCTCGACTCCGGCGGCGCCCGCATCCAGGAGGGCGTCGTCGCCCTCGGCAAGTACGGCGAGATCTTCCGGCGCAACACCGCCGCCTCCGGCGTGATCCCGCAGATCTCGATCATCATGGGCCCGGCGGCGGGCGGGGCGGTCTACTCCCCCGCGCTCACCGACTTCGTGATCATGGTCGACAAGTCGAGCCACATGTTCGTCACCGGCCCCGACGTCATCAAGACCGTCACGGGCGAGGAGGTCGGCTTCGAGGAGCTCGGCGGCGCGCTCACCCACAACACGGTCTCGGGCGTCGCGCACTACCTCGCGAGCGACGAGGACGACGCCCTCGACTACGCGCGCACCCTCGTCTCGTTCCTGCCCGACAACAACATGGCCGACCCGGTCGTCTACGAGTCGGAGCTCGAGCTCGAGATCACCGACGACGACCGCCGGCTGAACACGGTCATCCCCGACTCGCCGAACCAGCCCTACGACATGCGCACGGTCATCGAGGGGCTCGTCGACCACGCCGACTTCCTCGAGGTCCAGCCGCTCTACGCGCCGAACATCGTGATCGGCTTCGCCCGCATCGAGGGGCGCACCGTCGGCATCATCGCGAACCAGCCGAGCCAGATGGCGGGCACGCTGAACATCGCCGCGGGCGAGAAGGCGAGCCGCTTCGTGCGCTTCTGCGACGCCTTCTCCATCCCGATCCTGACCCTGGTCGACGTGCCGGGCTACCTCCCGGGCACCGACCAGGAGTGGACCGGCGTCATCCGCCGCGGCGCGAAGCTCCTCTACGCCTACGCCGAGGCGACGGTGCCGCTCGTCACCGTCATCACCCGCAAGGCGTACGGCGGCGCGTACATCGTCATGGGCTCGAAGCAGCTCGGCGCCGACATCAACCTCGCCTGGCCGACCGCGGAGATCGCCGTGATGGGCGGGCAGGGCGCCGTCAACATCCTCTACCGCGCGGAGATCAAGCGCGCCGAGGAGGCCGGCGAGGACGTCGCCGCCGTGCGCACGCAGCTCGCGAACGAGTACACCTACAACGTGGCCTCCCCGTTCCTCGCCGCCGAGCGCGGCGAGCTCGACGGTGTGATCGAGCCTGCGGCCACCCGCGTCGCCGTCGCGAAGGCGCTCCGCACGCTGCGCACCAAGCGCGCGAGCCTGCCGCCGAAGAAGCACGGCAACATCCCGCTGTAAGGAGCCGCTGTGACCGATCAGGACGCCCGTCCCGCCGTCGACCTCCGTTTCGTCGACCGCCGTCCGCCGACCCCGGCGGAGACGGCGGCCGTCATCGCCGTCGTCACCGCGGTGCTCGAGGAGCACGCTCCCGAGGCATCCGTCGCGCCCGCCGGCCGGGACGAGTGGGTGCGCTCGGGCTCGGCACTCCGCCGGCCGGTCGAGACCGGTCAGGGCCGCTGGCAGCGCTCGCTCCGCTAGGGGGACGCGATGAGGACCCGGTGTCCTCACAAATGCTGACTATTGCGGACCCCGCCACTGTTGCACTATTGATGTGCAGGCTCCAGAGGAGTCGCCATCATCACCGGTCGGGTAACCGGTGATTGTTGGGGGCGAGCCAGGGCGATATTCGGGTTGTCGCCGTGGCTCGGGCTGTGAGGGGGCCGGTCATCGACCGGCCCCCTCCTCATTTCCCCGGCAGTTTCTCCTGCGGTCCCGCGGTCCCGCCGTCGCCACACTGGCCGGTCCGCTCGGCCTCGCGTCGCGGCAGCGCCACTTCCGACGCGTTGCGCCAGTACAGATGGCGCTGGGCGCACGAAGTGGCGTGATCGCTCGGTGCGGCTGCCGGTGCGCGAGCGGATGCCGGCGCGCGAGCGGATGCCGGACCGGATGCTGGTGCGCGAGCGGATGCCGATGCGCGAGCGGATGCCGGACCGGATGCCGACCCAGGAACGGGGACCGCACCGCGCCCGGCGGGCTCAGTCCTCCGCGGGCTCCCCGGCCTCGACGGACGCGACGGGCGCGGCGCCCGCCTCGCCCTCGGGGACGCGCGGGATCTCGAGCCACAGCTCGACCTCGGCGTCGTCGCCGTCGTCGCCAGCCACGGCGGAGGTGCGGAGCCCCACGACCGTCACGGCCGCGGCGGATCCCTCGGCGGCGGTGCGCGCGATGATCCGGTCGGCGTTCGAGCCCGCGATCGCCTCGGCGAGCTGGGACAGCACCCGGTCGCGGGCGACCTCGTCGAGGTCGTCGATGCCGCCCTCGTCGAGCAGGGTCACCGTCATCCCACGCTCGCGGGCGCGCTGCACCTCCACGCGCACGGCGTCGGTGAGGAGCATCCGCCCGCGGATCTCATCGCGGATCGCGGCCTCGAGCCTGCGGCACTCGTCGCGCTGGGACTCGCTCAGCACGCCGTCCCGGTCGATGATGCGCCGGAGCATCGGTGCGGCGACACGATTCGTGTGCGCGAGACGCATCCGCCCCTCGAAGAGGTACGCGTCCTGCGCCGCCTGCCAGGCGGCGGCCTCCCGCTCCGCCTGGGCGTAGCGGCGCGTCTCCCGCGCCGAGTTCGCGAGCGCCGAGGTCAGGGCGTGCGCGATCGCCACCCAGACCACGCTGCCGATGACGCCGAGCGAGCCGAGCGCGAGCGGCCCCGCCCACACCATGGTCTGCACGGCGAGGGCGATCACGCCGAGCCAGGCCACGACGAGCTGGCGCCGCGCCGCGGCGATCGTCATGAGCGTGCCGACGGCGGCGACGTACCACGTGGCGTAGCCGTTGTCGCCCGACGCGTCGAGCTGGCTCGTGGCGAGGAGCGGCAGCGCGATGCTCACCGCGAGGTCGAACGCCGCGAGCCAGTCGGGCATGCGCGCCCGCGACGACGGCCAGAGGCTCAGCACGGTCGCGACGGCGTAGCAACCGAGCGCGACGAGCGCCGGCCACGGGCTCGCCGGCACCGCGAGCGAGTAGATGCCGAGGATGACGTGATAGGTCGAGAAGAGCGCCGCGAGGACGAGGAGCAGCCACCTGGGGACGGAGATCACGAGTCGCCCCCGATCGCGCCGGTCGGCCAGGCGAGGATGATCGTGGTGCCGTGGCCGGCGAGCGACTCGATCTTCGCCAGCCCGCCGGAGTTCGCCATCCGCTCCTCGATCGAGACGCGCACGCCGAGCCGCTCGTGCGGCACCGTGATCGGGTCGAAGCCGACGCCGTTGTCGGACACCTCGATGACGCAGCCGTTCGCCCGGACCCCGCGCACCCGCAGCTCGCGCCGGGTGACGCGGCCGGGCTCGTCGGCGTGCTGCAGGCTGTTCACCATCGCCTGCACGGCCGCCGAGTAGAGCGCCTCGACCGCTTCGACGGGAAGTTCCACCCCGCCCGCGTTCACGACGCGCACCGCGAAGCTCGCGTTGAACGTGCCGATGGCCGTGCGGAGGCGTCGCACCAGCACCCCGAGCGAGACGCGGTCGAGCGAGCGCGGGCCGGCCGCCCCGGCGTCGTCGAGCCGGGCGATCGCGTCCTTCGCCATCCGCGCGGCGAGTGCCTGCTGCTCGGGGCGGGTGGCGGCGGCCGCCGAGAGGAGGGTCGTGAGCACGCTGTCGTGGACGAGGGCGTCGACCTTCACGCGTTCGAGCTCGTTCGCGTGCAGCCGGGCGGCGAGGTCGTAGCGCTGGAGCGCGGCCTCCTGGGCCTGGTCGACGCCGATCGCGGCCTGGCGGAGCATCGTGATGATGACGAGCACCACGATGCCGAGGATGAGCGCGTAGGTCGCGTCGAGCACGGCGAGGAGCGGTTCGGCGGAGCCGCCGGAGGGCGAGACGCGCACGATGCCGTAGACGATCGGCACGACGACCGTGTAGGCGGCCGCCCACCAGCTCGGCAGGGCGACGACGGCGGCCGTCGTGGCGACCGTGCAGAGGAAGTAGAGCCAGGGCACCTGCCCGGCCATCGCGTCGAAGTTCTCGACGAGGGTCGGCCAGGACAGGAGCGCGAGCAGGTACAGGATCGCGAAGGACAGGCACGCGGCGCGGATCGCGACCTTCGAGAGCGTCGCCGCGGCGAGCGCGACGATCGCCCCGTACACCACCGCCATGAGCGCGGCGCCCGCGCCCGGGCGGAGCACCGCGGCCTCGGCGAGCGCGGAGGGCACCGTCTGCGCGGCGAAGACGAGTCCGGCGATCCCGACGGCGCGAGCGGAGATCGTCTCGACCTGGCTCCGGCTGACCGACATCCTCCGCCGTGCGGTGGGCCGGGCGACGCGCCACTCAGCGGACGGCATCGCCCGCTTCGCCATCGAGGCCGGGGAGGATGCCGTCTTCCACGGCGCGCCGCAGCAGGTCGACCTTCGTCGGCGCCGGACGGCCGACCTCGACGTACTTGGCGCGGATGCGGTCGAGGTACTCGCGCGCGGTCGAATGCGCGATGCCGAGCTGGGCGGCCACGAGCTTCAGCGGCAGGCCGGAGGCGTAGAGGTGCAGCACGTCGCGCTCCCGGCGGCCGAGCTGGGCGCGGGCGAAGTCGCGGTCGGCCTCGATGGCGCTCGCCCACTCGACGTTGTTCAGCACGTCGCCGCGGGCCACCGTGGAGATCGCCCCGATCACGGCCGCCATGGGCGAGGCCTTCGGGATGACGCCGGCGGCGCCGGCCGCGAGCGCTTCCCGCACGGCCGCCACCCGGTCGGCGATCGAGTGCACGAGCACGTGGCTGCCGGTGGCGAGCACCTGGCGCACGTTGTCGGTGACGCTCGAGCCGTCGCCGAGGGAGAGGTCGAGGACGACGACGTCGCAGCGACCGCCGCCGAGCGCGGCGAGGAGCTGCGGGACGTCGGCCGTATCGGCGATCACGTCGTAGCCGGCGTCCTGGCAGGCGGCGCGCAGGCCGAGCCGGACGGCCTCGTGATCGTCGACGATCGCGACCGTGGCCTGGCGTGCGTCGCTGTCGCGCTCGTCGCTCACAGCACCCCCCGTTTCCTCAGGTGCCACCCTAGCGGGCGAGACGCGCGACTGCTTCGAGGTGGTGCGTGTTCGGGAAGAGATCGAACGCCTCGATCTGCTCCGGCTCGTAGCCGTGCCCCCGGAAGAGCGCGATGTCGCGGGCGAGTGCCACCGGGTCGCAGGCGACGTAGACGATCTGCGCGGGCCCGAGCGCGGCGAGTCGGTCGACGACGTCGCGCCCCGCCCCGGCGCGCGGCGGGTCGAGCACGACCGTGCCGCCCGCGAGCGCGGTGCGCTCGGTCGCGCCGGCCGTGGCGGCGAGCTCGCCGAGGTAGCGGTCGACACGGGAGGTCACGGCCTGCGCGCCGACCCACTCGGCGAGGTTCTCCCCCGCGTGCACGGTGGCGCGCGGTTCCGACTCGACGGTCGTGATGCGCGTCGTGGGGCCGAAGCGGTCGCCGACGGCGGCGGCGAGGAGCCCGACGCCGCCGTAGAGGTCGAGATTCGCCGCGCGCGGGTCGAACCGCTCGGCGTCGATCGCGCGCTGCACGGCGTCGTGGAGCGTGGCGGCGGCCCCGCGGTGCACCTGCCAGAAGCCGCTGCGGTCGACGCGGAACCGGCGCCCCGCGACGAGCTCCTCGACGACGGTGGTGTCGTGCTGCGGCTCCGGACGGCGGGCGCCGCGTCGGCCGCGCTGCCCGCGGCGCTCGGAGCGGGGCTCGGCGATCGCCGAGCGGTCGACGGTGACGAGCTGCGGCTCGCCGGCGCTCGGGAGCACGAGGTCGATCGCGCCGACGTCGGGCAGCCGGCCGTCGAGGGGGGCGAGCGCGGCGAGCTCCGGGGCGGCGAGCGGCAGGGAGGCGACGGGTACGACCCGGCGGCTCCGCGCAGCATAGGGGCCGATCCGCCCGGCCTCGTCGACGTGCAGGCGCACCCGCGTGCGCCAGCCGGTGCCGTTCGACGCGTCGACGCCGGGCGCGAGCGCGTCCGCGACGGCCTGGACCTCGGGCGCGAGCTCGACGCCGCCCATGCGCGCGAGCGCGTCGGCGAGGACCTCGCCCTTCAGCGCCCGCTGGCGCTCGATGCGGATGTGCCCGAACTCGGCGCCGCCCGCGCGCTCGGCCGGGTCGCGGTCGACGGAGGCCTCCGCCCAGACGTGCTCGCGGCGGTCCGGCGAGGCGTCGAGCACCTCCACCGTGTCGGCGCGCCAGAACCGGTCCTTCGAGGCATCCGTCACCCGCGCCCGCACCCGCTCGCCGGGGATGGCGTCGGCGACGAAGACGACGCGGCCGTCGTGGCGGGCGACCGCGACACCGCCGTGGGCGATGCGGTCGACCTGGAGGTCGAGCAGGGTTCCGAGCATGCATCGAGCATCCCACAGCGGCGCTGGGCGGCCGCCGCGCGGCAAGATGGACGCATGCGCCTCTATCTCGCCTCCACCTCCCCCGCTCGGCTGCAGACGCTCCGCGCCGCGGGCGTCGAACCGATCGCGGTCGCGCCGGGCGTCGACGAGCGCGCCGTCGTCGAGGCGTACGAGGGCCAGCACGGCCCGCTGCCGGTGGAGCGGATGGTGCAGCTCCTCGCCCAGGCGAAGGCGGAGGCGCTCCTCGGCACGACGCCGGGCGGCGAGCCGATCGACGGCCTCATCTTCGGCGGCGACTCGGCGTTCCTCGTGGACGGCCGCATCCACGGCAAGCCGCACACCCCGGAGGTCGCGAAGGAACGCTGGCTGGCGCAGAACGGCGGCAGCGGCGCGCTCTGGTCGGGGCACTGGCTCATCGACCACCGCGGAGGCCGGGTCAACCGGGCGGTCGGGCGGGCGGATGTCGCGACGGTGCGCTTCGCGCAGCTCGACGAGGCGGAGATCGACGCCTACATCGCGACGGGCGAGCCGCTCGCGGTGGCGGGGGCGTTCACCGTCGACAGTCTGGGCGGCCCGTTCATCCGCTCGGTCGAGGGCGACCCCTCGACGGTCGTGGGCCTCTCCCTGTCGACGCTCCGCGAGCTCGTGCGCGAGCTCGGGGTGCCGTGGACCGGGCTCTGGAACCGCTGACCGGGCTGAAACGCCGACCGGCCGGAATCGCCGACCGGGCTGAATCGCCGACCCGATCGGCCTGGAGCGGCGGACTGACGCCGGAGTTGTGAGCGGCCGCACCCTGGACCCCGGTCTTTTTGTGGGAGCCCTTCAAAGCCGCGGGGGTCGCGAGCAATAGGCTTGAGAACTATGCCGCGTATCACCAAGGTCCTCATCGCCAACCGTGGCGAGATCGCCGTCCGCGTCATCCGGGCGGCTCGCGACGCCGGGATCGGCTCCGTCGCCGTCTACGCCGACCAGGACCGCGACGCGCGGCACGTGAAGCTCGCCGACGAGGCGTACGCCCTCGACGGCGCCACGAGCGCCGACACGTACCTCGTCATCGACAAGCTCCTCTCGGTCGCCCGCCGCTCGGGCGCCGACGCCGTGCACCCCGGCTACGGCTTCCTCGCCGAGAACCCCGACTTCGCCCGCGCCGTGATCGCCGCCGGGCTCATCTGGATCGGCCCCTCGCCCGAGGCCATCGAACGCCTCGGCGACAAGGTCTCCGCGCGGCACGTCGCCGAGAAGGTCGGCGCGCCCCTCGCCCCCGGCACCCTGAATCCGGTCGCCGGCGCCGAGGAGGTGCTCGACTTCGTCGACCAGCACGGCCTGCCCGTCGCCATCAAGGCGGCGTTCGGCGGCGGCGGTCGCGGCCTGAAGGTCGCCCGCACCCGCGAGGAGGTCCCAGAGCTCTTCGACTCCGCCACCCGAGAGGCCATCGCCGCCTTCGGACGCGGCGAGTGCTTCGTCGAGAAGTACCTCGACAAGCCCCGGCACGTCGAGACCCAGTGCCTCGCCGACCAGCACGGCAACGTCGTCGTCGTCTCGACCCGCGACTGCTCGCTGCAGCGCCGGCACCAGAAGCTCGTCGAGGAGGCGCCCGCGCCGTTCCTCAGCCAGGTGCAGATCGACGCCCTCTACTCGGCCTCGAAGGCCATCCTGAAGGAGGTCGGGTACGTCGGCGCCGGCACCTGCGAGTTCCTCATCGGCCAGGACGGCACCGTCTCCTTCCTCGAGGTGAACACCCGCCTCCAGGTGGAGCACCCCGTCTCCGAGGAGGTCACCGGCCTCGACCTCGTGCGCGAGCAGTTCCGCCTCGCCGAGGGCGGCGTGCTCGACTACGACGACCCCGAGGCGAGCGGCCACTCGATCGAGTTCCGCATCAACGGCGAGGACCCGGGCCGGAACTTCCTGCCCGCGCCCGGCCCGATCCACCAGCTCCGCTTCCCCGGCGGCCCCGGCGTGCGCGTCGACTCCGGCGTGACGAGCGGCGACGAGATCTCCGGCGCCTTCGACTCGCTCCTCGCGAAGCTCATCGTGACCGGCAAGGACCGCCAGGAGGCGCTCTCCCGCGCCCGTCGCGCCCTCGACGAGTTCGAGGTCGCGGGCCTGCCGACGGTGCTCCCCTTCCACCGCGACATCGTGAACAACCCGGCGTTCGCCCCCGAGGGCGAGCAGCCGTTCTCCATCTACACGCGCTGGATCGAGACCGAGTACGACAACCGGCTCGAGCCCTGGTCGGGCGAGCTCGAGGAGGTCCGCGGTCCCGCGGCGCGCGCGAGCGTCGTCGTCGAGGTCGACGGGCGCCGCATCGAGGTCTCGCTGCCGAAGAAGCTCGTCGGCACCGCGGGCTCGAACGGCGGCGCGGCGAGCAGCGCCCCGGCGCCCCGGCGGCGCTCCGCCGGCGGCTCGGTCGACACCGCGACGGGCGACGCGGTGAAGGCGCCGATGCAGGCGACGGTCGTGAAGGTCGCCGTCGCCGAGGGCGACAAGGTCGTCAAGGGCGACCTCGTGCTCGTGCTCGAGGCGATGAAGATGGAGCAGCCCATCATCGCGCACAAGGACGGCATCGTCGGCGTCGTGAACGCCGAGCCCGGCGTCACCGTGTCGAGCGGGCACCTGCTGCTGTCGATCGCGGACGCGTAACGCGCGGTCGCGGATCGGGTCCGAGTGCTCGGTCCCGGGCTCCGAGGCGATCGCGTGCGGCCCGGGGGCGCCCGGCTCGCCTCCGCCCGCCCGTTGTCGGCGCCCGGCCCGCCGCCTAGGCTGAGCGGATGACCGAGCAGCACGCAGCGCCCCTCGCGCCGCTGCGCGAGCGGGTGCGGCCCACGGAATCGCCTCACCTGGCGCATCCGGATGTCGCCGAGTGGCGCGCCATCGGCGAAACCGAGCTCGACGCCGTTGCGGAGCTCGAGCGGGCGATCGCCGAGGCCGACCATCCCGAGTACTCCACGACCCGCGACGACCTCGCCGACGAGCTCGGCATGTCGTTCGTCGACCGCGAGCGAGACTCGCTCGTCGCCCTCGACGCCGCGGGCCGCGCCGTGGCGTGGGGCCTGGTGCAGCAGCCGCCCGGGCAGGAGACGCTCGTGCGCTCGATCGCCATGGGCGGCGTGCACCCGCGGTTCCGCCGACGCGGCATCGGGCGTCTCCTGCTCGCCTGGCAGCGGGCGCGCGCGGAGCGGCAGCTCGCCGCCTCCGAGCAGCGGCTGCCCGGCTGGATCATGGCCTTCTCCGACGATCGCGCGACGGGCGCCGCCCCGCTCTTCGCCGGCACCGGCTTCACGGCCGCGAGGTTCTTCGCGGGCCTGCGCCGGGATCTCGGCGAGCCGATCGAGGAGCTCGCGCTCGGTGACGGGCTCCGCCTCGAACGGCTGACGCCGGCGCGCTTCGACGAGCTGCGCCGGGTGCGCAACGACGCGTTCCGCGACCATTGGGGCAGCCAGCCCTCCTCCGCCGAGCAGTGGCGGGCGTTCGTCTCGCGCACGGCGTTCCGACCGTCGCTCTCCTTCGTCGCGGTCGACCCGGTGAGCGACACGGCCGTGGGGTTCGTGCTCGCCGACGTCGACGAGGACGACTGGCCGCGGCAGGGGTACTCGAGCGCGCATGTTCCGCTCGTGGGCGTCGCCCGTGCCGCGCGGGGCCGCGGGGTGGCGAGCGCGCTCCTCGCCGCGCACCTCCGGGCGACCGCCGCCGAGGGGATCGCGTTCTCGACGCTCGAGGTCGACGCCGCGAGCCCGACGGGCGCGTTCGCCCTCTACGAGCGGATGGGGTACCGCCCGGCGGCCCGGGAGACCGGCTACACGATCGTCGTCTAGCGGCTCAGCAGCGCTCTTCCGAGTGCTCGGTGAGGATCCAGCGCGCCCCCTCCGGGACGAGCACGACGGTGCCGCAGTCGGCGGAGGCGTAGGTGACGAACAGCTCCGCCCGGTCCGCGGTCTCGCTGATCGTCTCGACCTCGGCGTCGGGACTCTCGCCGATCGCGGCGTAGAGCTCAGCGGTCGTCGTGATCATCTCCGCGCAGCCGTCGACGGCGATGCCGTTCGCGGCGAGCTCCGCGAGCATCCGCTCGACGAGCCCGTCGCTCAGGTACGAGCAAGCCGTTCCGGCATCCGGCTCGCGGCTGGCGGCGAGCCAGGCGCGGAAGCTCTCCTCCGGGGTCTCACCGGTCGAGGCGGCGGGCGGCGGGGAAGCGGCCGGGGTCGAGGCGACCGGGGTCGAAGCGGCCGGGTTCGCGTCATCGGTCGGAGCGGCGGTGCATCCGCTCAGGATGCCGGCGAGGAGGGCCCCGACGGCGAGCGGACGGATGGCGCGGCGGAACGGGCTCGGCGGGGTCACCACTCCATCCTGCCCGGTTCGGCGGCGGGATGCCGCGGCCGGCGCGTCGCGCCCTCAGCCGGGCCCGGTGAGGTGGTCGAAGTCGCCGCGGGCCCAGGCGGCATGCCGGATCGCGGACGAGCGCAGCCTCGCCTTCCCCTCGGAGCGGATGGCGCCGCCGAAGTTGCCGTAGATCCGCTCGAACGCGTACCGCTCGACATGGTCGGCGATCCGCAGCACGACGCCGGCCGACAGCGGGATGCGGTTGGGGTAGGAGCGCATGAAGGCGAGCGTCTCGCCGTCGGGATTGACGCCGATGGTGTCGCCCGTCAGCAGCACCCCTGCGCCGTCGCGACCGGGCCAGTGCACCACGCAACTGCCCGGGAAGTGACCGCCCGGCTGCGACGCCACGACGCCCGGCACGAGCTCGATCTCCCCCTCCCAGGAGACGAGCGACGGCGGTACGACGCCGAGCCACTCGCGGTCCGCGGCGGACACGTAGACGGGAGCGTCGTCGAGCGCGCGCGACCACAGCGACTGCACGCCGTACATGTGCGGGTGCGAGGCGATGATCGCGGCCACCGGGCCGAGCGCCCGCACGGCCTCGACCGCCCGCTCGGTGATCGAGGCGGGGACCTCGACCATCACGTTGCCCGCCTCGGTGACGATGAGCTGCGCCTGCTGATCGATGCCCGGCCCGCCCTCGACCGCGATCGACCACAGCCCGGGCTCGGTCTCGAACACCCGGATCGCGCCCGCGTAGTCGGCGGGGTCGACCCAGTGCTGCTGCCGGTCGGCGGCCAGGTACTGCCGCTCGTCGGCGCAGATCGGACAGACGTCGGGGAGCCGGCGCCGGTCGTACTCGACGCCGCAGACGGCGCACTGCAGGACGGGGACGGGCGCCGTCGTCCCGGCGGTGTCGGATGGATTCATGCTCGCTCCTCGGCTCGAGCCCTCAGTGTCGGACATCAAGCGCACTTGAGGTCAAGCCGGGTCGCGCCGGGTCCTCACCGCCACACGTCGACGAGCCGCGCGGCGAGCGCCCGATCGACGTCGGCCGGGACGGCGTGGGGGCCGGTGAACGGCGCCCGTCCCGTCGCGATCGCCGCGAGGCTCACCGCCTGCAGCGACAGGCCGAGGTCCATCGCCTGGATCGGGTTGCCGCTCGCCGCGACGAGGTTGATCATCCGGGTGCCGTGGAGCACGACGATCTCCCGTCCGTCCGGCATCCGGTACAGGGTGCGCGCCGACGGATCGCCGCCGGGCGCCGACAGCGTGCGCCGCTCGGCCGCCGCCTCGGCGAGCGCGCCGAGGTCGAGCTCGTACGGCTCGTGGCCGACGCCTGCGACGATGAGCCCGTCGGGCAGCAGCGGCAGCGACTCCACCGGCACGACATCGGGATGCCCCGTCGCGAGGAAGAGCGCCTGCGCACCCGGCAGGGTCTCCTCGAGCGAACCGACGCGGTGGCCGTGCATGATCGCCTCGAGCGCCCGGTAGGGGTCGCGGTCGACGACGCTCACCCGGGCGCCGAGCCGCTGCAGCGTGTCGGCGACGCCCTTGCCGCACGGACCGTAGCCGATGACCGTCGCCCGGATGCCGGGCAGCATCGCGTTCGTGGCGTTCATGAAGCCCTGCACGATGCTCTGACCGACGCCGAACTCGTTCTCGACGAGGAGCTTCAGCGTGCTGTCGTTGATCACGATGACGGGGAAGTCGGCGGCGACGTCGAGCTCGCGCAGCCGGCGTCCGCCCGTGGTCGTCTCCTCGGTCGCGCCGAGGAACCCGGCGCCCCGCGGGCCGCCGCGGAGCACCAGTTCGATCATCTCGCCGCCGTTGTCGAGGAGGAGGTCGGGCTCCGCCGCGACCACCCGCGCGACGTTGCGGGAGTGCTCGGCCGGGTCATCCGTCCGCTCCCCCACCACCGTGGCGCCGAGCTCGGCCAGCGCCGCGGCCGTCTCGGGGACGGTCGTGCCGAGGTTGCCGGTGATCGTCACGCGCGCGCCGACCCGGAGCAGCCACTGCACGAGCACTCCCGTCTTCGGCTCGGTGTGCAGGCAGATGCCGACGTGGCGTCCGGCGAAGGCGTCGGCGTGCTCGCGCATCGTCGCGGCGAGCACGGGCATCGAACGGGCGGCCCAGTCGAGGGCGGGGAACCCGCTCGGCGGGAGGGTGAGGTC
Source organism: Agromyces mediolanus (assembly GCF_044917495.1). GTDB lineage: Bacteria > Actinomycetota > Actinomycetes > Actinomycetales > Microbacteriaceae > Agromyces > Agromyces mediolanus_B. Next base: position 151,525 of record NZ_JAVSSI010000005.1, read on the forward strand.
GGTCATCGAGGCATCCTTTCCACTCCCTGGAGGCTACGTGGTCCCGCCCGCAACCTCCCCTCAGGCCGGATCGACCGGGCGGGGCGAACGCCACCGCAGCACCGCCGCGAGCGCCGCCAGCAGCACGACGACCGCGCCGTAGCCGTAGGTCGTGGCGCCGAGGGTGAGCAGCGGCGCGAGCACGCCGGCCACGACGGCCGGGACCCCGAACGCGAGGTAGGACACCGTGTAGAGCGCGGCGAAGGTCGCCGCGCGCTCATCGGGCGCCACAGCGGGGATGATCGAGCGGAGCACGCCCATGAACGCGGTGCCGAACCCGGAGCCGGCCACGAGGACGGCGGCGAAGTACGCGCCGAGGGAGTGCGAACCGAGCGCCACGAGGCTGAGCGCGGTGCCGACGGCGAGCGCCGACGCGCCGTACACGGTGATGGTCCGCGGCGAGCGCGAACGGATGAGGGCGGCCGACACCGCTCCGGACCCGGCGAGCGCCGCCACCGCGAGCCCCTGCCACAGGTGGCTGTCGCCGCCGAGCTCGCGGTGCACGATGCTCGCCCCGAGCGAGAGGAACAGGCCGCCGGTCGCCCAGCCGGCGAGCACGACGGGCGCGCTCTTCAGGAACAGCGGGCGCACGTGGGCCGGGATCGCCATCCTCGGCCTCAGGGAGCCGAGCCAGCCCGCGTGCCGCGGAGACGTCTCCGGCGCGGTCCAGACGAGCCCGGCGAGCGCGAGATAGGCGAGGGTGAGCGGCAGGAAGACCGCGGTGAGCGGGTCGCTCGCGAGATCGAGCACGGCGCCGGCGGCGACCGCACCGACGGCGAGGCCGGCCATCGGCGCCACGGCGTTCCAGAGCGCGGCGGCGCCGGGCCGATTCGCGGGTTCCAGGTCGGCGATGCTCGCCGACAGGGCCGAGAGCAGGATGCCGCTCGCCGCGCCCTGCACGGCGCGGGCGGCGAACAGCGTCCCCGTGGCATCCGCGTGCCAGAACAGCAGCACGCTGAGCGCGAGCAGCAGGAACCCGGCGCTCGTCACCGGGCGGCGACCGAGGTGGTCGGAGAGCGACCCCGTCGTGAGGAGCGCAGCGAGGAGGGTGATCGCGTAGACGGCGAAGACCGCGGTGATCGTGCCGGAGTCGATGCCGAGCTCCTCCTGCAGCACCGGGTAGAAGGGCGACGGGGCGCTCGCCCCAGCCATCATCGCGGTGACGCCGGCGACGCCGAGGACGAAGCCGGGTCCGGTGGATCGCGTGCGCATCGGCATCCCATCTGTTCCAATTCTTTCGAACGATGAGACCCTACTCGCCTTTCCTCGATGATTCAACTATTCTCGAACCATGCGCGCCCCGGTCGAGCTCCCCCACCCCGAGCGGGACGAGATCTCCCTGACCGGGGTGCTGTTCGCCCTGAGCGACCCGGAGCGCTTGGCCATCGCGCAGCAGCTCCGCGACGGCCCGCTCGACATGGCCGCCTGCCATCCGAGCGACCCCAACGTGCCGAAGTCGACGAAGTCGCACCTCATGAAGGTGCTGCGCGAGGCGGGCGTCATCCGTAACGAGCCGAACGGGCGGGGCCGGTTGCTCACGCTCCGCCGCGACGACCTCGACGCCCGCTTCCCGGGCCTCCTCGACACCATCGTCGACGCGGCGGAACGGCCCGAGGCGTCCGGGCCGGACACGACCGGGAGCTAGGGCGCGCCCGGGGCTCGCAGGCCGGACGCGCCCAGAAATCACCCGCGCCGGACCGCGTAGCGGAGGTGCGTCGTGTGCGGCGACGGCTCCACTCCGATCTGCTCCACCCCGACGCCGGCCGCGTCGATGCGATCGAAGAGGCGCACGCCGGTGCCGAAGAACACCGGCGAGACCGCCAGATGGAACTCGTCGACGAGTCCGGCGTTCAGCGCCTGCACGATGACGTCCGCCCCGCCCGCGACCCGGACATCACGCGGGCCCGCGGCCGCTCGCGCCTGCGCGACGGCGGACTCGACGCCGTCGGTCACGAAGAAGAAGGTGGTGCCGCCGTCCCGCACCCAGGGCTCGCGCGGCGAGTGCGTCACCACGAAGACCGGCGTGTGGAACGGCGGGTCCGCCGGCCACATCTCCTCCCCCGCATCGAACATCCGCCGGCCCATCACGCTGGCGCCGGTGCGCTCGAAGGTGTCGCGGACGATCTCGTTGTCGCGCCCCTCCTCCCCGCCGGTGCCGAGCTTGAGGTTCTCGCGGAAGTGCTTCTGGCGGAAGACCCACTGCTGCAGCTGCATCCACTGCCGCCCCATGAGCTCGTCCGGCGAGTCGGGCGCGAGATAGCCGTCGAGCGACACCGAGACGCTGAAGAACACGGTGCCGGCCATCAGCGCACCTCCTCGCTCCGCGCGGACGCCTCGACGTAGGCGGCCAGTTCGGCGAGCGTCTGCCGGCCGCCCTCGATCGCCCCGTGCCGTTCGATGGCGGCATCCCGAAGCGCCGCGGTCGGGAACACCGTCAGCATGCGCACCAGGGTCGCATCGCCGTCGGCCTCGAAGCTCAGCACGGACTCGAAGGCCTCCGGGTCGTCGCGACGCTCCCCGTGCAGCATCGCGATCCGCTCCGGCCGCGCGATCGCGGTCCAGGTGATCCACTCGGGGTACTTCGTGCCGTCGGGCCCGTGCATCACGAAGTCCCAGACGCCGCCCTCGCGGAAGTCGAACTCCCGCGTCGTGGTGGTGAAGCCGTGCGGCCCCCACCACTGCGACAGGTGCCGCACCTCGGTGAACGCCTCGAAGACGCGGTCCCGAGGGGCGTGGATCACCCGCGTGATCAGGATCTCCCGATTCGCAGTCGCTGACTCCGTCGATCCGACCGACTCCGTCGGCCCGGCCGACTCCGTCGCGGTCGTCGCCTCGTCGTTCGTCATTCCGTGCTCCCATCCTGTTCGAGTCCCTGCACGTACGCGTCGAGCCGGTCGAAGCTCTCGTTCCAGAACCGCTCGAAGCCGCCGGCCCACTCGTGCACCGGCCGCAGCCCGCCGGCGTCGAGCGCGTACACCCGCCGCTTGCCCTCGCGGCGGTCGTGCACGAGCCCGACCTCGCGGAGCACGCGGAGGTGCTTCGACGCGCCGGGTTGCGTCATGCCGAGCTCCTCGGCGATCGCCGTCGCCGGACGTTCGCCGGCGCGGAGGAGCATCAGGATGTCTCGCCGCTGCGGTTCGGCGATCGCGTTGAAGACGTCGGAGGTCGTCGCTGCTCGGGCCATGGCCACATCATATTCCTATATGGGCAAATGATACAACCAGGCGATCCGCCGTGGACGGCCGGCGCACGCCGACCCCCTTGACAGCCGGCCACGGCAATGCTTCACTCTTCTCACTCATCGGAATCGGTTTTCCGAATCACGAAACCGATTCCCCGGCAAGGTCGCCGGCGCCACGTCGGTGCACCTCGCCACCTCGCCCGTTCCCCACACGGGCCCGGTGAAGACACATGCGAAACCGCATCAACCGCAACCGACAGCAGAGGAACCATGGGACGCACACGAGCCACCGCGGCGAACACCCCGACCAGGCCGGAGGACGCGAAGCTCGGCCTCGGCCCGAGCTTCGCCTACGGACTGCAGCACGTGCTCACGATGTACGGCGGGATCATCGCCCCGCCGCTCGTCATCGGGCAGGCGGCCGGCCTGAGTCAGCTCGAGATCGGGGTGCTGATCGCGAGCGCCCTCTTCATCGGCGGCCTCGCGACGCTCCTGCAGACCATCGGCATCCCCTTCTTCGGCTCCCAGCTGCCGCTCGTGCAGGGCGTCTCCTTCGCCGGCGTCGCCACGATGCTCGCCATCCTCTCCGGCGGCGGCGGGCTCCCGGCGGTCTTCGGCGCCATCCTCGCCTCCGCCGTCATCGGCGTCATCATCGCGCCGTTCTTCGCGATGATCGTGAAGTTCTTCCCGCCGGTCGTGACCGGCGTCGTCATCACCTCGATCGGCCTGACGCTCATCCCCGTCGCCGGCACCTGGGCGATGGGCGGTGCCGGCGCGCCCGACTTCGGCGACCCGGCGAACCTCGGCCTCGCCGGGGTGGCGCTGCTCATCATGGTGCTGCTCACGAAGTTCGGCACGCCCGCACTCGCCCGCCTCGCCATCCTCATCTCGCTCGTGCTCGCGACCGTCGTCGCCGCCTGCTTCGGCCGCGTCGATTTCGCGGGCGCGCTCGAGGGGCCGATCTTCGCGCTGCCGATGCCGTTCCAGTTCGGTCTCCCCACCTTCGAGCCGGCCGCGATCATCTCCATGCTCATCGTCGTGCTCGTGACCTTCACGGAGACGACCGCCGACATCCTCGCGGTCGGCGAGGTGGTCGGCACGAAGGTCGACTCCAAGCGGATCGCCGCCGGCCTCCGCGCCGACATGCTCTCGAGCGCCGTCTCGCCGGTCTTCAACTCCTTCACGCAGAGCGCCTTCGCCCAGAACGTCGGGCTCGTCGCGATCACCAAGGTGAAGAGCCGCTACGTTGTCGCCGCCGGCGGCGTCGTGCTCGTGCTCCTCGGCGTGCTGCCGGTGCTCGGGCGGATCGTCGCCGCCATCCCCACCCCCGTCCTCGGCGGCGTCGGCGTGGCCCTGTTCGGCACGGTCGCGGCGAGCGGCATCGCGACGCTCTCGAAGGTCGACTACCGGAACAACCTGAACCTCATCATCGTCGCGATCTCGCTCGCCTTCGGAATGCTGCCGGTCGTGCTGCCGGCGATCTACGACGCGTTCCCGACCTGGTTCCAGATCATCTTCCACTCGGGCATCAGCTCGGCGACGATCATGGCGGTGCTGCTCAACGTGCTCTTCAACCACGTGGTGCGCCGCTCGAACTCGCGCGGCGACCGCTCGACGTTCGTCGCGGCGCCGACGCGTCTGGTCCCGGAGGAGGCGCTCGCGGCGCTCGAGGAGGGCGACTACTACGTCGGCGGCAAGCTCATCGACAAGGATGGCGGCGAGGTTCGGATCGTGCCGACCGGCTCCATCCCCGCCGTCGACCCCGACGCCCGCCCCTGACCGCCGGCGCGGCCCGGGTCAGCGAACGGCGTCAGCGCACGACGTGCATGGCGCGGGCCGCGTCGGTGAGCGAGCCCGAGAGCGAGGGGTAGACGGGGAACGCCTCGGCGAACTGGTCGACCGTGAGCCGGTGCTCCACGGCGAGCGCGAGCGGGAAGATCAGCTCCGAGGCCTTCGGGGCGACGATGACGCCGCCGATGATCGCGCCGGAGCCGGCCGAGGCGAAGAGCTTCACGAAGCCGTCGCGGATGCCCATCATCTTCGCGCGCGGGTTCGAGGCGAGCGGCAGCTTGTAGACCGTGCCGGGCACGACGCCCTCCTCGATCTCCTTCTGCGTCCAGCCGACGGTCGCGATCTCGGGCTGGGTGAAGATGTTCGAGGTGATGTTGCGGTTCTCGGGCGGGTTCACGACGTCGCCCATCGCGTGGAACACGGCCGTGCGGCCCTGCATCGACGCGACGGAGGCGAGCGGCAGGAACGTCGTGCAGTCGCCGGCGGCGTAGATGTTCGGCATCGAGGTGCGGGCGACCCGGTTCACCCGGATGTGCCCCGACTCGGTGAGCTGGACGCCGGCCTCCTCGAGCCCGATGCCGGAGGTGTTCGGCACCGAGCCGACCGCCATCAGGCAGTGCGAGCCGCGTACCTCGCGGCCGTCGGTGAGGGTCGCGACGACGGAGTCGCCGTCGCGCACCACGGACTCGGCGCGCGACTTGTTCATGACCTTCATGCCGTTGCGCTTGAAGACCTTCTCGATGACGGCGGCGGCGTCGGCGTCCTCGCCGGGCAGCACCTGGTCGCGGCTCGAGATGAGCGTGACCTTGGCTCCGAGCGCCCGGTACGCGGAGGCGAACTCGGCGCCGGTGACGCCGGAGCCGACGACGATCAGGTGCTCGGGGATCTGCTGCAGGTGGTAGAGCTGCGTCCACGTGAGGATGCGCTCGCCGTCGGGCACCGCGGTGGGCAGCACGCGGGGCGTCGCCCCCACCGAGATGACGAGGGTGTCGGCCTCGATGCGGTCGAAGTCGGTGCCGCCCTTCGAGGTCGAGACGATGACCGCGTTCGCGCCGTCGAGGCGCCCCTCGCCCTGCACGAGGTGGACACCCGCCTCGATGAGGTTCGAGCGCATGTCCTCCGACTGCTGGGCGGCGAGGCCGAGCAGGCGCTTGTTCACGGCGGCGAGGTTGATCGCGACCTGCGGCTTCACCGCCTTCTCGGACTCGCCCTTGGCGTAGAACTGCACACCGAGGTCGGCGGCTTCCTTCACGGCGTTCGAGGCCTCGGCGGTCGCGATGAGCGACTTCGACGGCACGACGTCGGTGAGCACCGCCGAGCCGCCGACTCCGGCCCGTTCGATCAGCGTCACTTCGGCGCCGAGCTGCGCGGCGGCGAGCGCCGCCTCGTACCCTCCGGGACCGCCGCCGAGGACAGCGATTCTCTGGGTGCGCTCGAATTCATAGGCCATGCTCAATATTCTGTCGCAGTGGCCGAAAGGGCAGCAAACGAGCAGGCGGCTGCCACGGCCCTCCCGTGCTGATTAGCATGGTGGGATGACCGAGCAGAACCCCCTCGACGACCCCGCCGCCGACCCCTTCGTGGTGGCCCAGCAGGCGGCCGACCGCATCGCCGAGCTCACCGGGGTCGCCCGGCACGACCTCGCCCTCACCCTCGGCTCCGGCTGGGGCAAGGCGGCCGAGATCATCGGCGAGACGACGCACACGATTCCGGCGACCGAGGTCCCCGGCTTCTCGAAGCCCGCGCTCGAGGGGCACGTGGGCACCCTCCGCTCGGTGCTGCTGCCGAACGGCAAGCGGGCGCTCGTCATCGGCGCCCGCACGCACTACTACGAGAACCACGGCGTGCGCCGGGTCGTGCACTCGGTGCGCACCGCGGCCGCCACGGGCGCGAAGACGATGATCCTCACGAACGGCGCCGGCGGCATCAAGTCGCACTGGAAGCCGGGCACGCCCGTGCTGATCAGCGACCACATCAACCTCACCGCCGACTCGCCGCTCGAGGGCGCGACGTTCATCGACCTCACCGACCTGTACTCGCGCCGGCTGCGCGAGCTGGCCAGGTCGATCTCGCCCGAGCTCGACGAGGGCGTCTACTGCCAGTTCCGCGGGCCGCACTACGAGACGCCGGCCGAGGTGCAGATGGCGAAGACCATCGGCGGCCACATCGTCGGCATGTCGACCGCGCTCGAGGCGATCGCCGCGCGCCAGTCGGGCATGGAGGTGCTCGGCATGAGCCTCATCACGAACCTCGCCGCCGGCATCCAGACCACCCCGCTCAGCCACGAGGAGGTCATCGAGGCCGGCCGTGAGGCCGAGCCCGTGATCTCGAAGCTCCTCGCCGAGATCGTCGCCGCGATCTGAGCCCAGCGCCGCCCTGCTGGCGGCCCCCGGCGTTCCCGCCGCCCCCGAAAGGACCATCGGATGCCCGAGCAGCACCACTCCGACGACGCCCGCGTCGCCCTCGCCGAGGCCTGGCTCGCCCAGGACCCCGATCCGGAGACGCGGGAGGAGCTCACCGGCATCCTCGCCGCCGTCCGGGCCGGCGATGCCGCCGCGGCGGCCGAGCTCGCCGACCGCTTCGACACGCGCCTCGCGTTCGGCACGGCGGGCCTGCGCGGCGCGATCGCCGCGGGCCCCAACCGGATGAACCGGGTGCTCGTGTCGCAGGCGGCCGCCGGGCTCGCCGCGTACCTCCTCGAGCAGGCGGCGCCCGGCGAGACACCCTCGGTCGTGATCGGCTACGACGGCCGCAAGAACTCGGCCGTGTTCGCGACGGACTCGGCGGAGATCATGGCGGGCGCCGGCGTCCGGGCCGTGCTGCTGCCGAGGCTGCTGCCGACGCCCGTCACGGCGTTCGCCGTGCGGCACCTGGGCGTCAGCGCCGGCGTCATGGTGACGGCGAGCCACAACCCGCCGAACGACAACGGGTACAAGGTGTACCTCGGCGGCGAGCACGGCGGATCGCAGATCGTCTCCCCCGCCGACGCCGAGATCGCCACGCACATCCTGCGCGTCGCCGAGACCGCGCTGGTGCCCGAGCTGCCCCGCGGCGAGTACACCACGGCCGACGAGTCGGTGGTCGCGGCCTACGTCGCCGAGACGGCCGCCGCGGCGGGCGGCGCGCCCGCCGCGCAGCCGAAGGTCGCCTATACGGCGATGCACGGCGTCGGCTGGGAGACGACGGCGAAGGTGCTCGCGGCCGCGGGCTTCGACGAGCCCGTGCTCGTCGCCGCGCAGATCGAGCCCGACGCGGCGTTCCCGACGGTGGCGTTCCCGAATCCCGAGGAGCCGGGCGCGATGGATCTCGCGTTCGCCACGGCTCGTGAGTCGGGTGCGGAGCTCATCGTCGCGAACGACCCCGACGCCGACCGGCTCGCGATCGCGATCCCCGATGGCATTGCAGCAGATGGGTACCGCCGGCTCACCGGCAACGAGGTGGGGCTCCTGCTCGGCTGGCAGGCCGCGGAGCGCGCGGTCGCGGCCGCGACGGGCGACGGCGGGCCCGAGGGCACCCTCGCGTGCTCGATCGTCTCCTCCCCCGGCCTCGAGACGGTGGCCCGCCACCACGGCCTGGAGTTCCGCGCGACTCTCACGGGGTTCAAGTGGATCTCCCGCGCACCGAACCTCGTGTTCGGCTTCGAGGAGGCGCTCGGCTACCTGGTGAACCCCGGCACGGTGCGCGACAAGGACGGCATCTCCGCCGCCGTCGCGTTCCTCGCGCTCGCGGCGGAGCTGAAGGCCGCAGGCCGCACCGTCGCCGACCATCTCGACGACTTCGTCGAGCGCTTCGGCTGCTTCGCGTCAGCCCAGGTCTCGATCCGGGTCACCGACCTCGCCCGCATCGGCGAGGTGATGGCGCGGCTCCGCGCGAACCCGCCGGCGGAGGTCGGCGGCATCCGCGTCGAGCGCATCGAGGACCTCGCGGAGGGCGGCGAGCTGCCCCCCTCGGACGTGCTGCGCATCCTGCTCGAGGGCGGCGGCCGGGTCATGGTCCGCCCGAGCGGCACCGAGCCGAAGCTCAAGGTCTACATCGACGCCGTCTCCGACGAGGGCACCGTCGCCGAGCGCCGCGCAGCAGCGACGGCCGCGGCGGCCGCGCTCGAGGCGGGCATGCGCGAGCTCGTCGCCTGAGGCCCGTCCTGACTGGTGGCGCGGACCGGCTCAGCCGAGCGAGCGCTCCAGCAGCACGGACAGCTCGTCGAGGTCGAGGAAGTTCCGCACCTCGACGATCTCCGCGAAGTTGCGGCCGATCGCGCGGCGCACGGCCGGCGCGAGCTCGGTGGAGGTGAGGATCACCTGCGCGTCCGCCGCAGCGACGGCGACGCCGTCGAGGTCGCTCGCGCCGACCTCGGCCTCGATGCCGAGGCGCTCGAGCACGCGCTCCGCGTTGACCTTCAGGATGGCGGAGGTGCCGATGCCGGCGCCGCACACCGCCACGATCCTCATCGTCCGTCCCCCATGCCGAGGATGGCGCGCACCTCGGCGGCGCTCGTCGCCGCGGCGACCCGCTCGACGGCCGCCGGGTCGTTGAAGGCGTTCGCGAGCGCGGCGACGCTCGCGACGTGCTCCTCCGCGTTCGCGACGGCGAGCCCGAGCACGACGCGCACGGGGTCGTTGTGCGGGTGCCCGAACGCGACGGGCTCGGCGAGGGTCACCACGGCGAGCCCCTCCCGCAGCACGTCCGGCCCCGGACGCGCGTGGGCGAGGGCGAGGCCGGGGGCGATGACGACGTAGGCGCCGAACTCGTCGATGACCGAGATCATCCGCTCGGAGTACTCGATGCGCACCGCTCCGGCGCGGGTCAGGGCGCGCCCGGCCTCGCGGACGGCGGCGCGCCAGTCCGCGGCGTGCGCGCCGAGCGCGACGGCCTCGTCGGGAAGCGGAGGGAGGGTCACTGGCGGTTCCGTTTCACGGCCCGGTGCGTTCGTGGCGCACGGGGCGGGTTGCGACGGGGTCGTCGCGGCCGGTCAGGCCTCGTCGAACCCGTCTTCGATCAGCTCGGCGAGCTCTTCGCGGTCGTCGAGCGGCAGGAAGGCGGCGGCCGCCGCGTTCAGCTGGAAGGCCTCGAGGTCGTCGAGGTCGTAGCCGAACGCGTCGGACAGCAGGGCGAGCTCGCGCGTGAGCGAGGTGCCCGACTGCAGCCGGTTGTCGGTGTTCACGGTGACCCGGAAGCCGAGCTGGTACAGGAGGTCGAAGGGGTGGTCGACGAGCTCGTCGCCCCACGCCGCGATCGCCCCGGTCTGCAGGTTCGACGAGGGGCTCGTCTCGAGGGCGATCTCGCGGTCGCGCACCCACTGGGCGAGCTGGCCGAGCGAGACGTAGGTGTTCTCGTCGTCCTGGCGCTCGATCACGAGGTCTTCGGCGAGCCGCACGCCGTGGCCGAGGCGCAGGGCCCGGCCGTCGACGAGGGCGCTGCGGATGGAGTCGAGGCCGTCGGCCTCGCCCGCGTGCACCGTGACGGGCAGGAACTGCCCGGCGAGGTAGTCGAAGGCGGTGCGGTGCCGGCTCGGCAGGAAGCCCGCCTCGGCGCCGGCGATGTCGAAGCCGACGACGCCGCGCTCGCGGTGGCGGACCGCCAGTTCCGCGATCTCGAGGCCGCGGTCGGCGTGCCGCATCGCGGTCACGAGCTGGCCGATGCGGATGCCCCGGCCCTGGTGCCTGGCGTCGTCGATGCCCTGCTCGATGCCGGCCTGCACGGCCTCGACCGCCTCGTCGAGGCTGAGGCCCCGGGTGAGGTGCTGCTCGGGCGCCCAGCGGAGCTCGCCGTAGATGACGCCGTCGGCGGCCAGGTCCTGCACGGACTCGCGAGCGACGCGGCTGAGCCCCTCGCGGGTCTGCATGACGGCGGTCGTGAGCTCGAAGGTCTTCAGGTACTCGACGAGCGAGCCGGAGTTCGACTGCGTGGAGAACCACTCGGCGAGGCCGGCCTCGTCGGCGGCGGGCACGTCGAGGTCGATCTCCTCGGCGAGCTCGATGAGGGTCTGCGGGCGCAGGCCCCCGTCGAGATGATCGTGCAGGCTGACCTTGGGCAGGCTCCGCAGCTCGATGCCGTCGCCCTCGAGGCGGTACTCAGTCGTGTCCACGAGTCAACGATAGCCGGTCGCGCCCCGGGAGCATCGGCCGAATACGGCGAACGTCGCGCCGCGGCAGCCACGTGGGTGCGAGGATGCCGCGCGCGACGTTCGTGCGTCGCCGACCGCCGCGAGGGCTCAGCGGCCGATCCGGTCGGCGATCAGCGGGCCGCCGTCCTGCACGGGCTCCCCCGCGTCGCCGATGCGCCAGGCGCCCTCGACGGCCTCGAGCGCCCGGGCGAAGCGCTCGGGCTCGTCGGCGGAGAGCGTGAACAGCGGCTGGCCCGCGCGCACCTCGTCGCCCGGCTTCGCGTGCAGCTCGATGCCGGCGGCGTGCTGCACCGGGTCCTGCTTGCGGGCGCGGCCCGCGCCGAGGCGCCAGGCGGCGATGCCGAACGGGAGCGCGTGCTGCTCGACGAGCACGCCGTCGCGGTCGGCCGTGACGACGTGGTGCTCGCGGGCGACGGGCAGTTCGGCATCCGGGTCGCCGCCCTGCGCCTGGATGGCGCGCCGCCAGGTGTCCATGGCGCGCCCGTCGTCGAGCGCCGCCTCGACGTCCTCGCCGTCTCGGCCGGCGAGCGCGAGCATCTCCCGGGCGAGCGCGATCGTCAGCTCCCGCACATCGGCGGGTCCGCCGCCGGCGAGCACCTCGACGGACTCGCGGACCTCGTTCGCGTTGCCGATCGTGCGGCCGAGCGGCACGTTCATGTTCGTGAGGAGGGCGCTCGTCGCGACGCCCGCGTCCTCGCCGAGCTCGACCATGGTGCGGGCGAGCTCGCGCGAGCGCTCGATGTCCTGCAGGAACGCGCCGGAGCCGAACTTCACGTCGAGCACGAGCGCGCTCGTGCCCTCCGCGATCTTCTTCGACATGATCGAGGAGGCGATGAGCGGGATCGCCTCGACGGTGCCGGTGATGTCGCGGAGCGCGTAGAGCTTCTTGTCGGCGGGGGCGAGGCCCGCGCCCGCGGCGCAGATGACGCCGCCGACGTCGCGGAGCTGGGCGAACATCTCGTCGTTCGAGATCTCCGCACGCCAGCCCGGGATGGACTCGAGCTTGTCGAGCGTGCCGCCCGTGTGCCCGAGCCCGCGGCCGGACAGCTGCGGCACGGCCACCCCGAAGGTCGCCACGAGGGGCATGAGCGGCAGGGTGATCTTGTCGCCGACGCCGCCGGTGGAGTGCTTGTCGCTCGTGGGCTTGCCGAGTCCCGAGAAGTCCATCCGCTCCCCCGAGGCGATCATCGCCATCGTGAGGTCGCGGATCTCGCGACGGCTCATCCCGTTCAGGAAGATCGCCATGGTCATCGCCGACATCTGCTCGTCGGCGACGTAGCCCCGCGTGTACGCCTCGACGAGCCAGTCGATCTCGGCGGTCGTGAGCTCGCGGCGGTCGCGCTTCGCGCGGATCAGATCGACGGCGTCGAAGGCCTCGACTCCGGCCATGGTCACTCTCCCTTGCTGGGGCCGGCGGACTCGTCCGCCTGGCCGCGGTAGACGGCGAGCGTGCGGGGGCCGAAGGCGTCCGGCAGCACCTCGTCGATGGTCTTGAAGCCGGAGACGGTGTCGAGCACCATCCCCTCCGCCGAGTGCTCGAAGAGCAGCTGGCGGCAGCGCCCGCACGGCATGAGCGTCTCGCCGTGCCCGTCGACGCACGCGAAGGCGACGAGCTTGCCGCCGCCCGACATCACGAGCGCGGACACGAGCGAGCACTCCGCGCAGAGCGTCACGCCGTAGGAGGCGTTCTCGACGTTGCAGCCCGAGACGACCCGGCCGTCGTCGACGATCGCCGCCGCACCGACCGGGTACTCCGAGTACGGCACGTACGCCTTCGCCATCGCGTCCCGGGCGCGCTCCCGCAGGAGCTCCCAGTCGATCTCGTCGCTTCGGGTCATGGTGTTCCCCTTTCCGGGCGCTGGTGGACGGGCTGGTGGCGGATGCGGCGGTCGGATGGAACGCCGGAGGCCCCGGGCGGACTGGCCGCTCGAGGCCTCCGGACGCGTCGCCTAGGACTTTATGTAGGGTTTGCCCGCTGCGGCCGGCCCGCGGACCTTCCCGACGAGGCCGGCGACGGCGATGATCGTGACGAGGTAGGGCAGCATCAGCATGAACTCGCTCGGCACCGGCGAGCCGATGACCGACAGGGTGTTCTGCAGGTTCGACGCGAAGCCGAACAGCAGCGCCGCGAGCGTCGCCCGGATCGGATCCCAGCCACCGAAGATGACCGCCGCGAGGGCGATGAAGCCGGCGCCCGCCGTCATCTCCTTGTTGAACGCGATGCCGGAGCCGATCGTGAAGAAGGTGCCGCCGAGCCCGGCGATGGTGCCGGCGAGGGCGACGTTCCAGAACCGGGTGCGGTTCACGTTGATGCCCACCGTGTCGGCCGCCTGCGGGTGCTCGCCGACCGCGCGGAGGCGGAGGCCCCAGCGCGTGTAGAAGAGCCCCACGAAGACGAGCGCGACGGCGAGGTACATCAGGTAGACGACGAGCGTCTGGCGGAACAGCACCGGCCCGATGATCGGGATCTCGCTCAGGAACGGGATCGGCAGCCTCGGGAAGCGCGGCGGCGTGTTCAGCACGGCCGCGTTCGGCGCGAGCACCTGCGAGAAGAAGAAGCTCGTGAGCCCCGTGACGAGCACGTTCAGCACGACACCGACGATGACCTGGTCGACGAAGTACTTGATCGCGAAGGCCGCGAGCACCATGCCGACGAGCGCACCGGCGATCATGGCGCCGACCACGCCGGCGAAGAGCGCGAGGATCATCGACCCGGTCGAGCTCATCACCACGGAGGCCGTGACCGCCGAGGTGAAGGCGCCCGCGAGCAGCTGCCCCTCGATGCCGATGTTGATGACGCCGACCCGCTCGCCGATGACGCCGGTGAGCGCACCGAAGATGAGCGGCACCGCGAGGCTCAGCGAGCCGTAGAGCAGATTGATCATCGGCAGCATCGCCCCGGCGCCGGCCCAGGTGAGGAAGCCGAACAGGAAGGCGATCGCGAAGACGACGATGAGCCACAGCGGCACCCGGCGCTTCTGCGTGACGAGCCACACCGCGAACCCCGTCGCGAGGGCGAGGAGCACGACGACCACCCAGAGCGCCGGCATCGCCGGAACCGAGATGTTCGCGATGATGATCGCGTCCTTGTCGGAGGCGTTCAGCCGGTAGGTGGTGTCGCCGTCGCGCGGGGCGAAGACGGCGAGCGCCAGCGCCGCCACCGTGAACACGGCGAAGGCGATGGGGGCCTTCCAGCTCGTGACGACGGTGGTGGCCAGTGCGTCGGGCTGCGGTGAGACCTGGTGGTGTTCGGTCACGGTGGTCACTTCGCCGCCACCTCCTTCGTCACGATCGGCCGGGGTCGCTTCGGACCTCGGCTCGGGTCTGGCAGGCGGAAGATCGTGCGGACGAGCGGCGGCGCCGCGATGAACAGCACGATGAGGGACTGGACGACGAGCACGATGTCGACCGGCACGCCTTCGGCGGCCTGCATCGAGTAGCCGCCGGCCTTGAACGCGCCGAAGAGGAGGCCCGCGGCGAAGATGCCCCACGGGGTCGAGCGGCCGAGGAGCGCGACCGTGATCGCGTCGAAGCCGACGCCCGCGTCGATGCCGGCCGTGAAGCCGGTCGTCACGGTGCCGAGCACCTGGTTCACGCCGGCGAGGCCGAGCAGCGCACCCGAGATGAGCATCGCGTAGACGTACACGTAGGGGACGTTGATGCCGGCGACGCGGGCGGCGTTCGGGTTCTCGCCGACCGCCCGGAAGCGGAAGCCGAGGCTCGAGCGGCTGAGGATCCACCAGACGAGCACCGTCGCGGCGACGACGATCACGAAGCCGAGGTGCAGGTTGTAGCCGTACTCCTTCAGGTTCCAGAAGATCGCCGTGTCCTTCATCGGCGGCGTCTTCGGGTTCGACGAGCCCGGCGCCTGCAGCAGCCCCGGCGTGCGCAGGAGCCACGACACCAGGTAGAAGGCGACGAAGTTCAGCATGATCGTCACGATCACCTCGTGCGCGCCGGTCTTCGCCTTGAGGAACCCGGCGATGCCGCCCCAGAGCGCGCCGCCGAGGAGGCCGCCGACGAGGGCGACCAGCATGTGCAGGCCCCACGGCAGCTCGAAGCCGAAGGCGAGCCAGCCGGCGACCGAGGCCGCGATCAGCATCTGGCCGCGGCCACCGATGTTGAACATGCCGACGCGGAACGCGAGGCCGACGCCGAGACCGCCCGCGATGAGCGGGGTCGCGAACGTCAGGGTCTCCGTCAGCGGCTTGATGCCGGCGGCGAAGGTGTCGCGGCGGAAGTTGTAGATCGAGCCCTGGAAGAGCGCCGAGTACGCGCCCGACACCGACTGCCAGATGGCGACGAAGGTGTCGCCCGGGCGGGCGAAGAAGTAGCCGGCCGCCTTCTGCACGTCCTCGTCGGTGAACGCGATCATGATCGCGCCGACGACGAGGGCGAGGAGCACGGAGAGCACCGAGATGAGCGCGTTGCCGGTGGTGATCTTCTGGAACGTCTGGTGCCAGCGGGAGGGCTCGGGCGCCTGCGCGGGCACCGTCGTGGTGTCCCGCGGCGTGGTGCTGGTCTTGGGCTGGGGCTCGCTCACGCTGCGGCTCCTTCGGGCTGTTCGCCGGCCATCATCAGGCCGAGCACGTCACGGGGGGTGGTGCCGGGCACGATGCCGACCACGCGACCGCGGTACATCACCATGATGCGGTCGGCGAGGGCGACGACCTCGTCGAGCTCCGTGGACACGACGACCACGGGGACGCCGCTGTCGCGGGTCTCCACGATCCGCTTGTGGATGAACTCGATCGAGCCGACGTCGACGCCGCGCGTGGGCTGGGCGGCGACGAGGAGGGAGAGCTCGCGGCTGAGCTCGCGCGCGAGCACGACCTTCTGCGCGTTGCCGCCGGAGAGCTGGCGGACCTGCTCGTCGATGCCCTGGGTGCGGACGTCGAACTCCTTCACCTTCTCGCGGGCGAACTCGGCGAGGGTGCCGCGCTGGATGGTGCCGGCCTTCACGAACGGCTCGCCCGAGGAGCGGTCGAGCATGAGGTTCTCGGCGATGCTGAAGGCGCCGACGAGGCCGTCCTCGTTGCGGTCCTCGGGGACGAAGCCGACGCCCGATTCGAGGATGCGCTGGACGCTCGCGGTCGTGAGCTCCTCGCCGTTCAGGCGGATGGAGCCCTGGACGCGCGGCTGCAGGCCGACGAGCGCCTCCGTGAGCTCGGTCTGGCCGTTGCCCTGCACGCCCGCGACGGCGAGGATCTCGCCCTTCCGCACCTCGAAGCTCACGTCGTTCACGACGAGCTGGCCGATGTGGTCGACGACGGTGAGGCCTTCGACGACGAGCGCCTCGTCGCCGAGCTGCGGCGGGTTCTTGTGCACCGTGAGCTCGACGGCGCGGCCCACCATGAGCGAGGCGAGCTCGGTGTTCGACGCCGTGGGCGACGCCTCGCCGACGACCTTGCCGAGCCGGATGACGGTGATGCGGTCGGCGACCTCGCGCACCTCGCGGAGCTTGTGCGTGATGAACACGATCGACGTGCCGGAGTCGCGCAGCTGGCGCATGATCTGCATCAGCTCATCGGTCTCTTGCGGCGTGAGCACGGCGGTGGGCTCGTCGAAGACGAGCACGCGCGCGTCGCGCGAGAGCGCCTTGATGATCTCCACGCGCTGCTGCACGCCGACGGGCAGTTCATCGACGAGCGCATCGGGGTCGACGTCGAACCCGAAGCGCTGGCTGATCTCGCGCACCTTCGCGCGGGCCGCGTTCAGGTCGAGGAAGACCCCGCCCTTCGTGGCCTCGTTGCCGAGCATGACGTTCTCGGCGACGGTGAAGACCGGGATGAGCATGAAGTGCTGGTGCACCATGCCGATGCCGGCGGCCATCGCGTCGCCGGGGCCGGAGAACTGCTGGACGACGTCGTCCAGCAGGATCTCGCCCTCGTCCGCCTGGTAGAGGCCGTAGAGCACGTTCATCAGCGTCGACTTGCCTGCACCGTTCTCACCGAGCAGGCAATGGATCTCGCCGGCCTCCACGGTGAGGTCGATGTGGTCGTTCGCGACCAGGCTGCCGAACCGCTTCGTGATTCCGCGAAGTTCGAGCTTCATGTCCTTGATCCTAGTGAGCGGGCAGCATCTGCAGCAGGTGCTGCGCCGATGTTGGGGCGGGACCGATGGCCCCGCTCAGATGTTGCAGCGCGTGCACCGTCGCGCGCGCCGCGGGAAAGCAGATCGGGGAGGCCGGCGTACCGACCTCCCCGATCATGGCTGCCTCGACTTAGCCGGCGAGGTAGGACTCGACCTTGACGTCACCCGAGATGATCTTCGCCTTCAGGTCGTCGAGCTCGCCCTGGAGCGAGGACGAGACCTTGGACTCGAAGTCGTGGAACGGGGCCATGCCGACGCCGTCGTTCTCCAGCGTGCCGACGTACGGGGTCGGGTCGAAGTCGCCCTTGCCCGCGGCGAGCACCGAGTCGTACGTCGCGACGTCGATGCCCTTGAGGATCGAGGTCAGGATGAGCTCGGCGACCGACGGGTCGGTCTGGGTCAGGTCGGCGTCGACGCCCACCATCGCGATGTCGCGACCCGAGTCGCGGACCGCCGCGGCACCCGACTGGTAGATCGGGCCGCCGACGGGCAGCAGCACGTCGATGTTCTGGTCGATCAGCGCCTGCGCCGTCTGGCGGGCGGTGTCGTTCGCCTCGAAGCCGCCGGTGAAGGAGCCGTCCTGCGCGGTGCGGTCCCAGCCGACGACCTTGACGGCCTTGCCCTTCTCCTTGGCGTAGTAGTCGACGCCCTGGGCGAAGCCGTCCATGAAGATCGAGACGGTCGGGAAGTTCATGCCGCCGTAGGTGCCGACGACGTTGGTCTTCGTGTAGTCGGCCGAGGCGTAGCCCGCGAGGAACGCGGCCTGGGCCGTGTCGAAGAGGATCGGCTTGATGTTCTCGGCGTCGGTCTTGCCGTCGAAGTCGTTGTCGGCCGCGTCGTCGATGATGACGTACTCGACGTCGGGGTTCGCCGTGGCGGACTCGACCGTGGCGGCCGAGAGCGCGAAGCCGACGGTGACGATCAGGTCGCAGCCCTGGTCGACGAGGCTCGTGAGGTTCGGCGCGTACTCGGTCTCGTCCTTCGACTCGACCGTCTTGATCTCGACGCCGAGCTCGTCGGCGGCCTTCGTGATGCCCTCGAAGCCGAGCTGGTTGAAGGACTTGTCGTCGAAGCCGCCCGCGTCCGAGACCATGCAGGGGAGGAAGTCGATCGCCTCGCCGCTTGCCGAGCCGCCCGCTTCGGGGGCCGAGGCGCAGCCGGCGAGCAGCGCTGCGCTGCCGAGCAGCGCGAGGCCGCCGAGGGCGGCCTTCTTGGTCGTGACCTTCACAGTGTCCTCCAAAGACGTGCGGGCCCCCGCCTTCGCGCAGGGGCTGATCGAGGTTACGTTACCGAATGTTGCGCCGGATGCCTCGGGCGCGAAGAGCCGCAGCGTCAATGGTTATCAAGACGCGACATTCTGCTCATATGAGCAGGACCCCGGCTCCCCGGGCTCGTCGAAGCAGTTGGTTCCCTTCGACGGGCTCAGGGGACCAGGAGCCGGCGGGCTAGGGGGCGCTCGGGGAGGTGATCTCGAGCTCGCCGGCGATGATCTGCTTCCGCAGCCCGTCGATCTCGGCATCCAGCTCCACGCTCACGAGCGCCGCGCGGTCGTGGTACGGCGCGATCTCGACCCCGCCGTTCTCGAGCGTGCCGATGTAGGGCTCGTTCGAGAACGAGCCGTCCTGCACCTCGCCCACGATCTGCACCATCGCGTCCTGCGTGTTCTTCAGCACGCTCGTGAGGAGCACCGGCCGGTACTGGGCGGCGAGCGTCTCGTACCCGTCGCTGTCGACCCAGATCACCGAGACGCCCTCGCGCTCGACGGCCGCCGAGGCGGCGCCCTCGCCGACCTGGCCCGCGACCGGGAGGATCACGTCGGCGCCCTGGTCGATGAAGCCCTCGGTGAGCGCCTTGCCCTTGTTGATGTCCTCGAAGTCGCCGGTGAACGCGCCGTCCTGCGCCGCCTTGTCCCAGCCGAGCAGGCGCACGGTCGCACCATGGGCCTCGTTGTACTTCGCGACGCCGTCGGCGAAGCCGTCCATGAACAGGGTCACCGGCGGCTGGTTGCCGCCGCCGAAGGTCGCGACGACCCCGGTCTTCGAGACGCCGGCGGCGAGGTAGCCGGCGAGGAACGCCGCCTGCGCGGTGTCGAAGACGACGGGCTTGATGTTCTCGCCCTCGACGGTCTCGTCGACGATCGCGAAGGCGAGGTCCGGGTTCTTGCCGGCCTGGTCGGTGGTGGCCTCGGCGAGCTCCCATCCGACCGTGACGATGAGCCCGCAGCCGCTGTCGACCGCCTGCTGCACGTTCGGGGCGAGATCGGTCTCGCCGGTCGAGACGATCGCCTCGGCCTCGATGCCGAGCTGCTCCTCGGCCCGCTGCAGGCCCTCCCAGCTCGACTGGTTGAAGGAGCGGTCCTCGAGTCCGCCGGAGTTCGTGACCATGCGCGCGCAGAGCTCGCTCTGCGTCTCGCCGGCGCCCTCCGGCGCCTGGCCGCATGCCACGAGGGCGAGGGATGCCGCGGCCAGCACGGCGCCGATTCCGATCCGTGTGCGTCGGGTCATCCGCCCGCTCCCCCATCCGCCCCGCCGTGCGGGGCCTCGTTGCCGCCGTCCGGCTAGAGCACGTCGCTCGAGCCGCCGAGCCGGAGGGCGTCGACGACGGCCTTCACCCGCTGCGCGTGCTCGCTCGTGGTGACGAGGAGCGCGTCGGGCGTGTCCACCACGACGATATCGTGCACGCCGATCAGGCTGATGACCCGCTTCGACCGGCTCACCACGATGCCGCTCGAGGCGTCGGCGAGCACGCGCGCGCCCTCGCCGAGGATCGCGAGCTCGCCGGAGCGGCCCGCGGTGTTCAGCTTCGCGAGCGAGGCGAAGTCGCCGACGTCGTCCCACTGGAAGTGCCCGCGGACGACGGCGAGGCGACCGGCCGCGGCGGCCGGCTCGGCGACCGAGTAGTCGATCGCGATCTTCTCGAGGCGCGGCCAGATCCGGTCGACGGCCGGGCCCCGCGTCGCCGGGTCGTCCCAGGCCTCGGCGAGCTCGACGAGCCCGGCGTGCAGCTCCGGCTTGTTCCGCGCGATCTCGGCGAGGAGCTGGTCGGCCCGCGCGATGAACATGCCCGCGTTCCAGAGGTGCTTCCCCCCGGACAGATAGCGCTTGGCCGTCGCGAGGTCGGGCTTCTCGACGAAGCTCGACACCGTCTCGACGTCGTCGGCGCCGGCGACCTCGAGCCGCTCCCCGCACTCGATGTAGCCGAAGCCGACGGCCGGTTCGGTGGGCGTGATGCCGATGGTCGCGATGTATCCGGCCTCCGCGGCCGCGACCGCCTGGGCGACCGCGTGCTGGAAGAGCGCGTCGCCCGAGATGACGTGGTCGGCGGCGAAGGAGCCGACGATGACGCCCGGCTCGCGGCGCTCGAGGATGGCGGCGGCGAGCCCGATGGCCGCGGTGGAGTCGCGCGGCTCGCTCTCCAGCACGATGTTCTCGTCGCCGAGCTCGGGCAGCTGCGCCTCGACGGCGGCCCGGTGCGCCCGGCCGGTCACGACCATCACGCGCTGCTCGCCCGAGAGCGGCGCCAGCCGGTCCCAGGTGTCCTTCAGCAGCGTCTGCCCCGAGCCGGTGAGGTCGTGCAGGAACTTCGGCGCGTCCGCCCGGGAGAGGGGCCAGAGGCGGGAGCCGATGCCCCCGGCGGGGATCACCGCGTAGAACCGGTCGAGCTTCGCTGACATCCGCCCAGGATAGCCGGAGCACTCGCCGGCGCGGCGATCCGCTAAGGCTCGCCTAACCCGCGCGGCGAGCGGCACGGGTCTAGACTCGGCACAGGGCGCACTGCGCCTCGACGCGCCCGCTCGTCACGGGCCGATCGTCACACAGCCAGGGAGGGTTGTTCATGCCAGAGTCCTCGGCAGGAACCCTGACCGCACCCGAAAAGCCGGCGAAGCAGAAGCCGGGCGGCACGCTGTATCGCGGCCGCGAGGGAATGTGGTCATGGGTGCTGCACCGCATCACGGGTGTCGCCATTTTCTTCTTCCTGCTCGTGCACATCCTCGACACCGCGCTCGTCCGGGTCTCCCCCGAGGCGTACAACGCGGTGATCGGCACGTACCAGACCCCGATCATGGGCCTCGGCGAGGTCGCCCTCGTCGGCGCGATCGTGTTCCACGCCCTGAACGGCCTGCGCATCATCCTGGTCGACTTCTGGACCTGGGCCACGCGCCACCAGAAGGTGCTGTTCTGGATCGTCATCGCCCTCTGGGTGGTCACGATGCTCGCCTTCACCCCGCGCCACCTGATCAACGTGTTCAGCCACTGAGGAGTGCGAGCGTGACCACCATCGAAGCACCCCGCACCCCGGTCCGCCCCGCGCCCAAGCGCGGCGTGAACCTGGAGAAGTGGGGCTGGATCTACATGCGCGTCTCGGGCGTCGTGCTCATCGTGCTGATCTTCACCCACCTGTTCGTCAACCTCATGCTGGGCGATGGCGTCAAGGCCATCGACTTCGGCTTCGTCGGCGGCAAGTGGGCCGACCCGTTCTGGCAGTGGTGGGACGTCGCGATGCTCTGGCTCGCGCTCATCCACGGCGCGAACGGCATGCGCACCATCGTGAACGACTACACCAAGCCGGGCACGGCGCAGAAGCTGCTGAAGCTCGCGCTGTTCCTCGCCGCCGCCGTGCTCATCGTGCTCGGCACCCTCGTGGTCTTCACCTTCGACCCGTGCCCCGCCGGCGCCCCGGCGGACCTCCTCCCCTCGTTCTGCGCCGCCTAGGAGACACGTGACCAGCGAGACCCACGCCGAGACCAAGGTCGTCGACGGCGTTCACTACCACCAGTACGACATCGTCATCGTCGGCGCCGGCGGCGCCGGCATGCGGGCGGCCATCGAGGCCGGACCCGGCGCGAAGACGGCCGTCATCTCGAAGCTCTACCCCACCCGCTCCCACACGGGCGCGGCGCAGGGCGGCATGGCCGCGGCGCTCGCGAACGTCGAGGAGGACTCGTGGGAGTGGCACACCTTCGACACCGTCAAGGGCGGCGACTACCTCGTCGACCAGGACGCGGCCGAGATCCTCGCGAAGGAGGCGATCGACGCCGTCATCGACCTCGAGAACATGGGCCTGCCGTTCAACCGCACGCCCGACGGCAAGATCGACCAGCGGCGCTTCGGCGGCCACACCCGCGACCACGGCAAGGCCCCGGTCCGCCGGGCGTGCTACGCCGCCGACCGCACCGGCCACATGATCCTGCAGACGCTGTTCCAGAACTGCGTGAAGCTCGGCATCGAGTTCTACAACGAGTACTACGCGCTCGACGTGATCATGACCGAGGTCGACGGGGTCCCCCAGCCCTCGGGCGTCGTCGCCTACGAGCTCGCGACCGGCGAGCTGCACGTCTTCCAGGCGAAGGCGATCATCTTCGCGACGGGCGGCTTCGGCAAGATCTACAAGACGACGTCCAACGCCCACACCCTCACGGGCGACGGCGTCGGCATCATCTGGCGCAAGGGCCTGCCGCTCGAGGACATGGAGTTCTTCCAGTTCCACCCGACCGGGCTCGCCGGCCTCGGCATCCTCCTCACCGAGGGCGCCCGAGGCGAGGGCGCCATCCTCCGCAACGCCTCCGGCGAGCGGTTCATGGAGCGCTACGCCCCGACCATCAAGGACCTGGCTCCCCGCGACATCGTCGCGCGCTGCATGGTCCAGGAGGTCGCAGAGGGGCGCGGCGCCGGCCCGCACAAGGACTACGTGCTGCTCGACTGCACGCACCTCGGCGCCGAGGTCCTCGAGACGAAGCTCCCCGACATCACGGAGTTCGCCCGCACCTACCTCGGCGTCGACCCGGTCTACGAGCCGGTCCCCGTGATGCCGACCGCGCACTACGCGATGGGCGGCATCCCGACGAACAACGACGCGGAGGTGCTGCGCGACAACACCACGGTCGTGCCCGGCCTCTACGCCGCCGGCGAGTGCGCCTGCGTGTCGGTGCACGGCTCGAACCGCCTCGGCACCAACTCGCTGCTCGACATCAACGTCTTCGGCAAGCGCGCCGGCCGCAACGCGGTCGAGTACGTGAAGACGGTCGACTTCACCCCGCTCCCCGAGGACCCGGCCGCCGGCGTCCGCGAGCTGCTCACGGGTCTGCGTGACTCGACGGGCACGGAGCGCATCGCAGCCATCCGCAAGGAGCTGCAGGACGAGATGGACCGCAACGCCCAGGTGTTCCGCACCGAGGAGTCGCTCACGCACGCCGCCGGCGTCGTGGCGGGCCTCCGCGAGCGCTACAAGCACATCGCCGTGCAGGACAAGGGCAAGCGCTTCAACACCGACCTGCTGGAGGCCGTCGAGCTCGGCTTCCTCCTCGACCTCGCCGAGGTCGTCGTCACGAGCGCCCGCAACCGCAAGGAGAGCCGCGGCGGGCACATGCGCGACGACTACCCGAAGCGCGACGACGAGAACTTCATGCAGCACACGATGGCCTACCTGTCGGGCGACGCGCACTCGTCCGACGCGAGCGACCACATCCGGCTCGACTGGAAGCCGGTCGTCATCACTCGCTACCAGCCGATGGAGAGGAAGTACTGAGGTGAGCACCGCTACGCTCGAGCACCCGCCGGCCGAGGCCGACGCCATCCAGTCGTTCACGGTCACCTTCCTGATCCGTCGCTTCGACCCGGACGTGGACACGGAGCCGCGCTGGCAGGACTTCGACGTCGAGATGTACGCGACCGACCGCGTGCTCGACGCCCTGCACAAGATCAAGTGGGAGCAGGACGGCTCGCTCACGTTCCGTCGCTCCTGCGCCCACGGCATCTGCGGCTCCGACGCCATGCGCATCAACGGCCGCAACCGCCTCGCCTGCAAGACGCTGATCAAGGACCTCGACATCTCGAAGCCGATCTACGTCGAGGCGATCAAGGGCCTCCCGCTCGAGAAGGACCTCATCGTCGACATGGAGCCGTTCTTCGCGAGCTACCGCGAGGTGCAGCCCTTCCTGCAGGCGAGCACGACGCCGGAGCCCGGCAAGGAGCGCGTGCAGTCCGTCGCGCAGCGCGCGATCTTCGACGACACCACGAAGTGCATCCTCTGCGCCGCGTGCACGTCGAGCTGCCCCGTGTTCTGGACCGACGGCCAGTACTTCGGCCCGGCCGCGATCGTGAACGCGCACCGCTTCATCTTCGACTCGCGCGACGACGAGGCGAAGGTGCGCCTCGACATCCTGAACGACAAGGAGGGCGTGTGGCGCTGCCGCACGACCTTCAACTGCACCGAGGCGTGCCCCCGCGGCATCGAGGTGACGAAGGCGATCGCCGAGGTGAAGCAGGCCGTCATGCGCGGCCGCCCCTGACGGCACCGGGACGAACGAACGGCGGATGCCGCGGCGCGTGTCTCGCCGGGGCATCCGCCGTTTTCGCGTCCGTACGCCTCGCACTGCAGCGGGCGAGCCGCGGCGCGGATCGCGGCGCGGATCGCGGTGCGGCGTGCGCCCCGTCGGGCGCCTTCACCCGATCCGCTCCCCCGGAATGCACTCACCCGGGCCGCTCTCGGGGGAAAGCGGCCCGGGTGGTGTTATGGGGAACGGGCCCGGAGCTCGGGATGGACTCCGGACCCGCTGGAGCAAAGAAGGCTCCAGCCTCGGCGGCGACGACGGCCGCCGGGGTCTTACTCCGCGGTGCGGCGGCGGCGGATGATCAGCAGCAGCCCGACACCCCCGATC
This sequence comes from Agromyces mediolanus, assembly GCF_044917495.1. Lineage (GTDB taxonomy): Bacteria > Actinomycetota > Actinomycetes > Actinomycetales > Microbacteriaceae > Agromyces > Agromyces mediolanus_B. Next base: position 176,410 of record NZ_JAVSSI010000005.1, read on the forward strand.
ACGAGGATCGCGGCGCCCCAGATGCCCCAGCTCGGGTCGAAGCCGGTGCTGGCCATGCCGCCAGGCGTGTTCGGCTTCGGCTGGGTGGGAGCGGCGTTGCAGTCGGGCGTTGCAGGCGGGTAGGCCTCGACCGCGTCGGTGCTCGGGTTCATGCGGATCTCGACGACCGCCTCCCCGCGCAGGTTGTAGAACGGGGCCGTCGGGTCGAGCACCCAGCGGCCGTTCGGCAGCAGGCGCCATCCGGGCCAGGCGATGCCGTTGCCGGCCTCGTCGACCGCGGCACCAGGCCAGAGCTTCTGACCGGAGATGGTCACCCCGCTCTGCGCGTCGGCCGGGGGCACGATCTCATCGACCTTCGCGGCGCCGTCGGCGAGGATGCCGTCGATGTCGCTCGCCGGGATGTTGGGGTTGCGGGCGGCGTAGGCCTCCGGCGTCCACCAGATCATCACGATGCGGGGCAGTTCGACGTTCTCGATGTTGTACGGCGTCAGGTCGTAGGTGACCCACGGGGCGTTCGCGATGCACATCGCGAGGGCGTTGACCTCGATCGACTTCACCGGCGTCTCCTCGGTCGACGTGTTGTCGTCCGGGGTTCCCTCGATGCCGCCGCTCGTCACCGTCGCGGTGTTCTCGATGTCGAGGATCTTGCCGGTGTCGCTGCCGTCCTCACGGGGCAGGCTCGAGGCCGTCGTCACCTGGAAGCCGAACTCGTAGCTCTGCTCCTCCTCCGGCGACCACGAGGTGTCCTTCGTGAAGGTGATCGTGCCGCCGAAGCCGTCGGCCGAGGCGCCGCTGATGGCGGCGGTCCAGCCGGCGGGGACGGTCCACTCCTCGACCGGGGCGGCCTTCAGGGTGGCGGGCAGCTCATCCTTCACGACCACGTTCGGCACGACCAGGTTCGGCGTGTTGTTCTTCACGGTGATCGAGTACGGGTAGCTCGCGTCCTCGTCGGTCGGCACGAGCCAGTCGCCGCTGTCGTTCTGCTCGACGTGGTGCTTGTCGATCGACAGGTCGACCGTCTTGGCCGTGTTCAGGATGGTGCAGGTGCCGTCGGCGCCCGGGTCGAGCGTCAGGACGCCCTCGCTGAGCGACACGCCCTCACCGACGCAGCTCCAGTCGCCGGGGCTGTAGAAGCCGAGCAGCGGGTTCGTCTCGTTGTCGAGCGACTCGAGCAGGGTGTACGCACCCGGCTTCACCTCGCGATCGAAGATCGCGGCGGAGCCGCCGACGCCGTGGAAGATCGACGAACCGTCGCCGAGCAGGCGCAGGCGCCAGTCGGACGGCTTGCCGGGCACCTGGCCCTCGCCGAGCTTGCCCTCGAAGGCCGAGTTGTCGACCTCCTTCACCAGGGTGAGGTGGGCGGGCTCGGGGTCGGTGTGGTGGTCCGTCGTGCAGGGCTCCTCCGGCGTGCACTCGTCGGACGGCACGTCGCCGCCGGCGGTGACCGAGTTGCCGATGGTGGCGTCCCACGCGTCCGCGTTCACCTTGACCGAGTAGACGAGCGTCTGGGGCTCGGCGTTCGCGGCGAGGTCGCCGACGGTCCAGGTGAGCTTCTTCGTGGCCTCGTCGAAGGCGAAGGTGCCGGTGCTGGCGGTGATGCCGTCCTCGTCGAGGACCGCCTTGCCGAGCACGCCGCTCAGGTCGTCGACCGCGACGATGTCGTGCACGGTGACCTGACCGGTCGGGGTGACCGTCACCGTGTAGGTGATGGTGTCGCCCGGCTTCACCGTGCTGCCGCTCGGCGGGTTCGACGTCTTCGCGGTGGTGAAGGCGCCCGGGGTCTTCGTGATCGGGTTCGTCGCGGTGACGAGCACGTGTCCGAGCTCCTCAGCGCCCTTGCCGGCGATCGTGAAGGTGATGCTCCGGCCCTCGGTCGTCGCTCCCGCGTCGCTCGAGGTGTAGCTCACGTCGCCCCACGAGTAGGCGTCGTCCTTCAGGCCCGGGAGCCCGTCGACCGGCTCGGTCACGGTGCACTCGGTGCCGGCGGGGAGCTCGACGTCCTTCGGGAGGTACGCCGGCTCGGTCGCCGTCGCCGTGAGCTCACCGGTCACCGGGTCGCCGCCCTCGGGCAGGACGCACGAGTACTCGAAGGTGTACGAGGCATCCGGGTCGACGCCCTCGAGCGCCGCATCCGTGCCCGACACGACCTTCTCGATCGTGAAGTCGCCCTTGAGGCGGAAGGTGTCGTTCGTGACGGTGATCACGGGCCAGTCGTCGCCCGCGGCGGGGACGGTGGCCGGGTTGCCGTCGTAGCCGACGACCTCGACCCACTGGTACGACGGGTCGGTCGGCACCGGGCCGGTGGTCGGCGCCGTCTCCACGGCGGTGCAGTCGCTCGTCGCGAGCACACCGGTCACGGTCGCGTTGCCGTCGGGCGTCGCGGTCCACTCGTACTCGACCGCGGGGTCGTCGCCGTAGACGCAGCTCAGGGTGCCGGTGAACGGCGTGGCGCCGTCCACGAGGTCCTTCGCCGGGCCGGTCACGACCTTGTCGATGATGACCGTGCCGCGCACCCGCTCCACCGTGTTGGTGACGGTGATGCCGGCGGTCTGGCCGTCGACCAGGGTGACGGTCTCGCCGTTGTCCGGGGTGGCCCAGGCGTACGACGGGTCCTTCAGCTCACCGTTGTCGAGCGTGTCCTCCTGCACCTGGCAGTCGGCGCCCACGGGCACCTTCTTCTGCGCCGCGGTGAAGAGGGAGACGGTGCCGCCGGCGGCCGGGACGGTCCACTGACCGCCGGCCTGGGCGTCCTCACCCTCGCCGTCGACCCAGTCGCAGGTCCACGAACCGGTGACGTCGAGCCCGGCGGGGATACCCGCCGTGTCGCCCTCGGCCACCTTGGTCAGCTCGAGCGCGCCCCACTGCTGGGACACCGAGTTCGTGACCTCGGCCGTGGGCACGACGTCGGACGAGACGATCTCGACCGGCCCCGCGATGGCGGGCGTGTTCCACGACCAGCCGGTCGCGAGGTCGCCGTCGCTCGGCGCGTCCTCGGTGATCGAGCACTCGCTGGTCAGCGGCACCGGGCCGAAGGCCCCGGTGGTGCCGCCGGTCGCGTCGTCGACCGTCCAGTCGCCCGAGGCGACGACGTCGCCGTCGTAGGTGCAGCTCCAGGTACCGGTGTACTCGGTGCCGTCGGCGACGACCTTGCCGGGGACCTGGTCGAGCTGCTTCGTCACCGTGAAGGTGCCGAAGGCCTGCGAGATCGGGTTCGTGACGTTGACGAGCTTGGTCTCACCGTTCGAGGAGAGGGTCACCTTCTCGGGCGACACGGTCGCCGTGCCCCAGCTGTAGGACGCGTCCTTCAGCGTGTCGGGGTCGAGCTGGCCCTCGCTGAGCTCGCAGCTCCAGCCGAGCGGCACGCCGTCGACGAGCACGGTCTTCTGGCCGTCGGCCACGTTCACGGTGCCCATGAGGTGACCGGCGACGCCGTCCACGGAGCAGTCGTAGTTGATCGGGAAGTCCGTGCCGCCCGCGGCCTGGGCCACGTAGCCCTCGGTGTCGCCGGTGACCTGCTTCAGGACCTCGATCTTGCCGGTCTCGCGGCTGAACGAGTTGCCGACCACGAGCAGGGCGGGCTCGGCCGCGCCGACGGAGTCGCCGGTGAACACCGGGGTGCCCCAGGTGTACGACGGGTCGTTGGACGGCTTCTGCGAGAGGTCCTCGCCGAGCACGACGCAGTCGGAGTCGACGAGCACCTCGTCGCTCAGCGTGATGGCGCTCGCGCCGGCCGTCGTCGTCCAGTCGCCGCTCACCGGGTCGTCACCGTCGTGGGTGCACTGCCAGGTGCCGGAGTACTCGCGGTCGGGGTCGACCACGCCGGTGGGACCGCTGAGGGTCTTCTCGAGGGTGACCGAGCCGTAGACCCGCTTCAGCGTGTTCGTGATCGTGACGTCGATCTTCTGGCCGGGCTCCGTGATGGTGAAGGTGTCGGGCGAGACGGTCACGCCGTCCCAGGCCCAGCTGCCGTCGGCGAGCCCGCCGACCGGCGTGACCTCGGTCACGGTGCACTCGGAGCCGAGCGGGAGCTCGAGCGCGTCGCTGCCGCCGGTCGTGAAGGTCACCGACTCGGTGCCGTTCACGCCGCAGGCGACGGATGCCTCGAACTCCATGTCGGCGCCGCCGGTGTACCCGTCGCCCTCGACCACCTTCGTGATCTCGACCGAGCCGTACTTCTTCGACAGGGCGTTCACGGCGGAGACCTGCACGGTCACCGGGTCGCCGTTCTGCGGCGCCGGGATCGTGAAGGAGACCGAACGGCCGTCCTGCGCGCTGCCGCCGGGGGTCGCCGTGAGGGTCACGCCGTCCCAGGTGTAGCCCGAGGAGGGCGCCGGGGCGTCGTGCTCGGTGACGGTGCAGTCGCTGCCGGCGGGGATGTTCTGCCCGGGGCCGCCGACCGCGCCGGCGAGGACGTCGAAGCTGCCGCTGTACTCCTTGTTGCTGTCGTCGGTGCAGACCCAGTCGAAGCCGAACGGCGTCGCGGCGTTGTAGCCGGCGGCGTCGCCCTCGACCGTCTTCGCGACCGCGAAGGAGCCCGACTGGCGCACGATGGTGTTCGTGACCGTGACGGCGGGGTTCGGCGTGGCGGCGCTGAGCGTCACCTGGGTGCCCGGCGCGTAGCCGATGCCGGCCCAGACGTACGACGCGTCACCGGAGGCCGGAGCGGCGGGGGCCGTCTCCGTCACGGTGCAGCTCGAGCCCAGCAGGATGTTCGAGACGGTGGCGCTGCCGCCGTCCGCGAGCGGACCCCAGTTGCCGTTCGAGCCGTCGGTGCAGCTGTACGTGCCCGAGAAGCCGGGGCCGGAGTAGACGTCGTCGGGGTCGACGAGGTCCTTCGTGATGACGAGCGAGCCGTAGACGCGCTTCGTCGTGTTCGTGATCACGACGTTCTTCGTCTCGTTCTTCGCGACGGTGACCTTGACGTCGTTCGCGACGGGCGTCGCCGCCCAGGCGTAGGAGTCGTCGACGAGACCGCCGGAGACCGCACCCTCGTGCACGGTGCACTCGGTGCCCGCGAGGAGCTCGCCGGCCGGCGTCGTGTAGGTCTCGCCGGCCTTCAGCGAGGCGTTGTAGGTCTTCGCACCGCAGCTCACGGTGAAGTCGAAGGTCTTGTCGGCCGCGATGCCGCCGCCCTCGGTCTGCTTGGTGACCGAGACCTGGCCGTAGACCGGGACCGTCGTGTTGGTGACCGTGACGAGCTTGGTCTCGCCCTTCACGACCGTGACCTGCGTGCCCGGCGCGTACGTCGGGGCGCCCCACTCGTGGCCCGCGTCGAGCGGCGCCGTGATCGGGGTGACCTCCTGGACGGTGCAGAGGCTGCCGACCGGGATGTTCTGGACGGTCTCGGTCTCGCCGTTCTTCAGGGTGAGCGGCGTCGTGGTCGAGCCGCAGACGACGTTGACCTTGAAGTCGTCACCGGTCGAGGTGTAGCCGGCGCCGGTGACGACCTTCTTGACGTCGAGCTTCGTGAAGTTGCGCACGAAGGTGTTCGTCACCGTGGAGTCGACGGTCGCGTCGACGCCCTTCGGGATCGTGACGACGTTCGGCACCACGGTGCGGTTCGCCCACTCGTAGGAGGCGTCCGCGAAGTCCCCGGCCTTGGCCGAGAACGCGGGCTCCGTGAGCGAGCAGCTGGTGCTCGTCGGCAGCGTCGGCCCGGAGACCGGCGTGCCCGGCGTCACCTGCAGGTCGCCCTCGGAGACCGTCTGGCCGCCGAGCGTGCAGACGTAGTGCACGGTGAACTGACGGCCGGTGCCGCCGGTGTAGCCGCCGGCGGGGGTGTTCGCGTCGGCCGGCTGCACCTTCTTCTCGACGGTGAAGGTGCCGCTGTTCTGCTTCGTCGAGTTCGTGACCGTGATGGTCGTCTTCTGGTTGTCGACGATCGTCTTCGGCCCGTCGGTGGCGTACTGCACCCACTCGTAGGAGCCGTTCTTCAGGTTGCCGCTCGGCCCGTTCTCGGTGACGGTGCAGTTCGCGCCGGCGGGGAGGGTGGTGCTCACGGTCTGCGCGGTGCCCGTCGAGACGGAGTAGTTGCCGCTCTGCACGACGCCCTGACCGGCGACGGTGCAGCTCCAGGTGCCGGTGAACTGCGTCGAGGCGGTGCCGGAGAAGCCCGAGGCATCCGTGATGACCTTCTTCACCTCGAGCGAGCCGGTCTGGTACCGGTTCGTGACGATGCACGTGACCGAGGCCTTGTCGACGAGGTCGACGTTGCCGTTCGTCACCGTGACGCTCGAGCCGTTGCCGTCGTTCGTGCAGACCCAGTTGCCCTGCTGCGTGTAGCCGCCGGGGCCGCCGGACTCGGCGAGCGCGTAGGTGCCGGCCGAGAGGTTCGCGTTGCTCACGCCCGTGCCCTGGTCGTTACCGGAGAGCTCGGCCGCGCCGCCGCCGGTGTTGGCGGAGAGGGTCCACGAGTTCTTGTTCGCGGTGCCGGAGGCGACGACCTTCTTCAGCGTCAGCTTCGCCTTCGTGGCGTAGGTGTTCGTGAAGGTGCAGGTGATGTCGGAGTTCGCGCTGGCCGGGATGTTCGTGAGGGTCACGTTCCGGCTGCCGAGGTTCGGGGTGCCGATCGGCTGGTTCGCGCTGTCGACGCAGGCGACGCCGGTGAGCGACCACTGGGCGTCGGCGACCGCGTTCTCGGCGATCGTGATGGTCTCGCCCTGCACCGCGTCGGCCGTCTTGGACTGGCCGGCCTTCAGCGCGAAGCTGCTCTTCCACGGCGAACCGTCGATGGTGCTCGTGGGAGCGAAGTTGAACGTGGTGTCGGGGGCGCCTGCGCCGACGACGACCTTCTTGACCGTGAGCTTCCGGACCTGGGCGAGCTTGCCGTAGAGGCAGGCCTGGGTCTGCTGGCCCTCGTAGGTCAGCCACTCGTTGACCGCGCTGCCCGGGTCGGCCGGGCACGCCGCGCCGTTCGAGACGGTGCGGAAGCCGAGGATGACGAGCTTGTAGTCGATGCCGCCGACCGAGATGGTCGTGTCGGAGGCCTGGTTCAGGAACTTGAACTGGTCGCGGTTCTGGTCCGCGTTGCCGTTGTTCGGCGTCTCCCACATCCACCAGTTGAAGTCGAACTGCTTCGACAGGCTCGGCAGCCGGTAGCTGACGGTGCCCTTGAAGTAGTCGCTCGACCCGTCGTAGTTGATCGGGTTGTTGTAGTGCGTGATCTTCCCGATGTTGAACGCCGCACCCGGCTCCGGCGCCAGCGAGCCGGCGGCCGGCTGGACGCCGATCGCGCTCTGGCTGGAGGTGCTCAGGTTGTTCGGACAGTTGTTGCTGCCGCGGCCGTGGGCCGTGAGGGCTTCGCTGCCGCTCGAGACCCAGTCCGACGGTCCGGTCGAGCTCGAGGAGTTCGGCGGGCTGTAGCGGATGCAGTAGCCCGTCGTCGTCCCGGAGTTCTGGCCGGTGCTCCCGGCGTCGCCCACGTGGTTCGACACCTGGGCCTGCACGGCACCGAGGTTCACGGGTGCGGCCTGGGCTGGCGCCGCGGCGAAGAGTGCGCCGCTCACCCCCATGCCGATGATGAGCGCACCGCTCGCGAGGACCGAGAGCGCCTTCTTCAGGCGGCCCTTGGGTAGGGTGTCGCGGTGCCGAGGGGTCGACGAAACACGGGTTCGGGTAAGCATGGCTGCACGCCTTCGGGTTCGACGCGAAATTTCGGGTTGCGCGTCATTCGGGTTTCGGGTTTGCAACCCACGCAGAACGTGAGTCCCTCGTAGCGTGGCAGAGATGAGGGTCGTTCGGAATACTGGCGCCGCCACCAAAACGGGGGTCAACTGACGGATCCACGTCCCCCGCGCCCGTTCGGGCGCGCTCCTTCGCCTGCTGGGACGGCGCGATTGCCCCAGTTTGCCCGATGCGCACGACGATTCGCCCACTTTTGATGAAAAGTGGGCGAAATCGACTTCGCGATGCCCGGGCACGGCGGATGCCTCGGCGCACGAGCACCGGCACGGCGGATGCCTCGGCGTGCGAGCACCGGCACGGCGGATGCCTCGGCGTGCGCCGAGGCATCCGTCTTCCCAGGACCGGAGCCGGGCGGGGTCCCCCGACCCGCCGGCTCCGGCCGAGCGGTGCGCCGCCGCGCCGGGTCGCGACGCGGCGGCGCGCGGGCTCAGCCCGAGTCATCCCTCCGCTGGCGGCGGGTGACGAACCAGACGCCCAGCCCGCCGATCGCGAGGAGGCCCGCGGCGAGCGGCAGCAGCCACCCGTCGTCGAAGCCCGTCGACGCCATGCCGGACGGCTTCGGCGGCTTCGGCGAGTTCGTCGGCGCCGCGTTGCAGTCGGGCGTCGCCGGCGGGTAGGCCGTGATCGTGTCCGTCGACGGGTTCACCCGGATCTCCACGACCGCCTCGTTGCGGAGGTCGTAGAACGGGGCCGCGGGGTCGAGCACCCAGGTGCCGTTCGGCAGCAGGGTCCAGCCCGGCCAGTCGGTCGGGTTGCCCTCGGCATCCACCTCGGCGCCCGGCCAGAGCTGGGCTCCCGCGATGGTGTCGCCCGGCTGCCAGCCGGGGGGCACGGTCACGTAGTCGACCTGGGAGGCGCCGTCGGCGAGGATCGCCGCTTCGTCACCGGCCGGGATCGACGGGTCGTGCCCGGCGAATGCGTCGACCGTCCACCAGATGAGGGCGACGTCCGGCAGCGTGTCGAGGTTCGACGGCGTGATCGAGTAGTTGAACCACGGCGTGTCGTTCAGGCACTGCGCGAAGCCGTCGAGCGCGATCGACTTCACCGGCGTCTCCGTCTGGTCGCAGTCCGCGAGCGGACCGTCGGGGTCGGGCTCCTCGTCCTCGGCCGCCGCGATCACGGCGGTGAGCGAGGCCGGGGCGAGCTCCGGCGGGGTCTCCTCCTCGGGCGGCGGCGGCACCTCGGCCGCCACGCAGGCGGTGTTCACGAGGTCGGGGATCGGCACCGTCGGGTCGGGCTGGGCGAGCTCGCCCACCTCGACGTCGAAGGTGATCGTCACGCCCGGGTACGCCATGCTGCCGAACTCCCCCGTGTAGGAGAAGGTCAGCTCGCCCTCGACCGAGTCGTCGAGCGTCCAGCCGGCCGGCAGCACCTCGCTGCCCGGCACGAAGGTCACGCCCTCGGGCAGGGTGTCGGTCACCACCGGGTCGACGACCGGGTCGCCGTCGTTCCACACGTTCAGCGTGTAGGAGATGACGTCGGGCGGGGCGTCGCCGGAGTCGACCGGGTTCTCCCCCTCGTCGTGCGACCACAGCTTCTCGATGCGCACGTCGGGCTCGGCCACCTCGTGGTCGGTCTCGCAGGAGTCGCGGACGAGCTCCTCGCCCTTCACGAGCGGGGCGTCGCCCACGTCCTCCGGCGGGCACTCGCCGACGCCGTCGGGCGTGACCACGTTGTGCAGGGTCTCGCCCCAGGCGTCGTCGGCGACCGTCACCGTGAAGGAGACGCTCGTCTCCTCACCCGGTGCGAGGTCCGGGATGGACCAGGTGAGGTCCGTGCCGACCAGCGACAACTGCGGATCCAGCGGCTCGACGACGGTGGCGTCGTCGAGGACGTCGGAGAGGTCGTCGACCGCGGTCGCGCCCGACACCTCCGCCTGGGAGAAGTTGTACGCGTGCAGGGTGTAGATCACGTCGTGCCCCGGGTAGACCGTGCTCCCGGATGCCGGGTCGGCGGTCTTCCACAGCTCCCACCCGGGGGTCGGGTGCTCGGTGACGCAGGGATCGGGCTCGGGCGCCGGCACCGCGGCCACCGTCACCGGCGGCTCCTCGGGCGGGCAGTTCGTGAGCACGTGGTTGCGGAGGACGGCGCCGGGATCGGCGTCGTCGCGCACGGTCACGCGGTACACGAGGTCGAGCGTCTCGCCGGGGTCGAGCTGGTCGACCTTCAGCCAGAGCTTGCCCGGCTCGTCGTCGTCCCAGCTGAACTCCGCCGGCTGGGTGCCGATGAAGCCCTCGAAGTCGACGTACGGCGCGAGCTGCGAGATGTCGTCCTCGATCTCGATGTCGCTCACTCCGGGTCCGGAGACGTGCTGCACCGAGAGCGTGTAGTCGATCGTGTCGCCGCGTTCGACGGAGGTGCCGCTCGGCGGATCGCTCGACTTCGTGACGCCCCACACGGGTTCGTTCTCCCGGTTGGTGACGCTGCAGTGCACGATCTCGAACTTGCCGACGTCGACGGTCCAGCCGTGATCGCCGACGAGCGTGACCTCGCGGTCGTCACCGCCGACCTCGCAGCTGACGGCGACCATCTGCCAGTAGGGCCGGTCCTCCTCGGTGAAGGTGATCGCCCGGCTGTCGTCGTCGCCGTAGCCGGAGACGTCGTACGGGTCGGTCATGCCGTCGGCCGCGGTCTCCTGCGAGGCGGGCGTGACGTCGGCATCGCTCGTGGAGAACTCCCAGCCCTCGGCGGGCTGCCCGTTCACCGACTTGTCGATCACGACGGAACCGCCGCAGAGGGCGATCGCGACCTCCTTCAGGGAGTCGGCGAGGGTCGAGTAGTCGGTCGTCGTGAGGTAGTCGGCGGTGGTGATGTTCGTCCCGTCGAAGGCCTCGTCGCCGGAGATCGCCTGGATCGGGGCGAGCGTGACGCTGCCGCCGACCGCGATGACGAGCACGTGCGATCCGTCGCCCTTGATGGCGTTCGCCTGCTCGATCGCGGGGTTCAGCGCACCGGGCGAGCCGTCGGGGAACTCCCCGCCGTTGTTCGGGTCGACCGTGTTCGGGTTGCCGTCGGTGATGACGATGGTGAGTTCGACCGGTCCGTCGCTGAAGCCGCCGAACGTGCTGTGCCCGACCTCGAGGCCGCGCTTCCAGTTCGTCCAGCCGTCCGAGCTCAGCCCGCTGTATGAGCCCTGCACGGTGCCGACGTTGCCGCCGCTCAGCTCGGTCGCGCCGAGCAGCACGGAGGCGTCCTGGTCGAAGGACGTCACGGAGACCTCGGAGCCGGTGTCGACGAGCGCGCTCGAGAACGCGTCCGCCGCGGCCTTGAGGTTCGCGATGCCGGCGCCGCCGATGGAGCCCGACTTGTCGAGGATGAAGGCCATGTCGAGGCCGCACACATCGGGCAGGTCGGGGTTCGGGGCCGGTTCGACGACATCCTGCGCCGCCATCGACCGCATCGAACTCTGCTGCGCGGCGAGACACGCGTCCCGCTCGCTGCGATCGTCGTTCGCGATCGGGATCGCGTTGCAGTCGATGGGTGCCGGAGCCGCGTCCGCCTCCGGCACCGTGGCCGGCGCCTGCGGGTCAGGCGCCGCCGGGGCATCCGTTTCGGGTTCTACGGCTGCGTCCGGGGGGTCGACTGGGGCGGGAGGCGGGACCTCCTCGGCGGGGGGCGCTGGCTCCTCCGCGGGCGGCGGGACCTCCTCCGCCGGCGGGGCCGGCTCCTCTGCGGGCGGCGCGGCCGGATCGGGCTCCGACGGCGTCGTCGCAGCGGGATCGGTGGCGGTGTCGCCGGATGCCGGATCGGCGACGAGCGCGGTCGCGCCCGCCCCGGGATCGGGCAGCTCCTCGGCTGCGGCGAGCGTCGGCGCGCCGAGGAGGACGAGTGCGGGGATGGCGAGCATGGACACGAGTGCGGCGACGGGTCGCCGCCTCGGTCCGGATCGTGCGGGCGCGCTGAAGCGCCCACGACTCGGTGCGTGCATGACAGCTCCTGTGTTTCATCGGGTTGGAGCCGGCTCGAACTTCGGGTCAGCTGGCGCCAGTTCTGCCACACTTCGACGCCATCCGCAAGGATTCCTCATGTTCGACCCCCCGAATGCGGGGTGTCCCCCGATCGGGGCTCAGTGCCCGCCCTGGCGGCGCGCAGGTGCCGCCCCTGGGACGGCGATGGGCCGACGCCCGCCCCGGCGCGGCGACGCGCGGGAGCCCGACCGCCCGTCGCCGCCTCCGTCTGGCCGTCTCGCGTCGGTAGGGTGAGAGCGTGAGCGGACGGGATGCCTCCGGGGGCGCACGGCGGAGGGGCGCGACCGACCCCGACGCTGCCCACGACGCGGCACCGGAGCCCCCGGCCACGCCGTCGCGCAGCGCACGGCTCCGCTCGGAGATGACCGCGGCCGGGCAGGAGGCGAAGCAGCGGCTCGAAGAGGTCGAGCAGCCGCTCCGCCAGCGCTTCGACGAGCCGATCAAGAAGGTGACCGCGATCACCCAGCGCACGCTCGCACTGTTCCCGGTGCGCGTGTGGCGGCACTTCCTCGACCGGAACGGATTCATCCTCGCCGCCGGCCTCAGTTACCAGGCGCTGTTCGCGGTCTTCGCCGCGCTCTACGTCGTCTTCGCGATCGCGGGCATCTGGCTCACGAACAACGAGGAGGCCCTGAACGCGCTGCTCGGGCTCATCAACACGCTCGCCCCCGGGCTCGTCGGCGACAACGGATCGGCCGGGGTGATCTCCGAGCAGGACATCACGGAGATCGCGAGCTCGAGCACGAGCCTGTTCGGCTGGACCGGCGCGATCGCCCTCGCCGGCCTCATCTGGACCGCGATCGGCTGGATCACCTACACCCGCACCGCCGTGCGCAGCATCTTCGGACTGCCGAAGGACAAGCGCGCATACCTCCTGCTGAAGACGCGGGACCTGCTCGCGGGCCTCGGCTTCGGGATCGTCCTGATGCTCGCCTCGGTCCTGTCGCTCGCGGCGACCTCCTTCGTCAGTTGGATCTTCTCGCTCCTCGGCTGGAGCAGCGAGTCGGGCTGGTTCACCTTCTTCGTCCAGCTCGGCTCGCTCGTCGCGGTGTTCCTCATCGACACCCTCGCCCTCGCCGTGCTCTTCCGCTTCCTCTCCGGAGCGGCGATGCCGTGGCGGCGGATGTGGATCGGCTCCCTGCTCGGTTCGGCCGGGCTCTCGGTGCTGCAGCTGTTCAGCAGCCTGCTCCTCTCGAGCACCTCCCGGAACCCGCTGCTCGCGACCTTCACGGTGTTCATCGGTCTGCTCCTGTGGTTCCGGCTCACGAGCATCGTGATCCTCGTCGCCTCGGCCTGGATCGCGGTCGAGGCCGGCGACGCGCACGAGTCGCTCCGGCTCGTGACGCCCGAGCAGCTCGAGGCCGAACGCCTCGCCGAGGAGCACCGAGCGCTCGTCACGGCGGCGCGGGTCCGCGTCCGCGAGGCGGAGCACGAGCTCGGCGAGGCCGGATGGCTCGCACGGTTCCCGGCGAGGCGGCGTCTCGAACGGGCGAGGCTCGAGCTCGAGGAGGTCGAGCGCGGCGGCCCGACGGGCGGCCGTGTCGGCGGCCTCCCGTAGGATCGGTGTCATGCCCGCACAGCCCCTCCGCATCGCCAGTGTCAACGTCAATGGGGTGCGCGCGGCGTTCCGCAAGGGCATGGGCGACTGGCTCGCCGCCCGCGACGTCGACATCCTCGCCCTGCAGGAGGTGCGCGCCTCCACCGACGACCTCGTCGGCCTCCTCGGCGAGGAGTGGGACGTGCTGCACGACCCCGCCACCGCGAAGGGGCGCGCGGGCGTCGCGCTCGCGAGCCGGCACCGCGCGAGCATCCACCGCGTGGAGCTCGGCCCCGACGAGTTCGACAGCGCGGGCCGCTGGCTCGAGGCCGACTACGAGGTCGGCGGCAAGGTCATCACGGTCGTCAGCACCTACGTGCACTCCGGCGAGGTCGACACCCCGAAGCAGGTCGAGAAGTACAAGTTCCTCGACGCCATGGTCGAGCGGCTCCCCCAGCTCGCGCAGCACTCCGAGTACGCGGTGATCATGGGCGATCTGAACGTCGGGCACCGCACCCTCGACATCAAGAACTGGAAGGGCAACGTGAAGCGCGCCGGTTTCCTGCCGGAAGAGCGCGCCTACTTCGACCGCTTCCTCGGCGCCGAGGGCGAGCCCGGCTACAACGACGGCGCAGGCCTCGGCTGGATCGACGTCGGCCGCCGCCACGCGGGCGAGGTGCCCGGCCCCTACACCTGGTGGTCGCAGCGCGGCAAGGCGTTCGACACCGACACCGGCTGGCGCATCGACTACCACCTGGCGACGCCGCAGCTCGCGGCGACGGTGCAGGACTACGTGGTCGATCGGGCCGCGGCCTACGACGAGCGATGGTCCGACCACGCCCCCGTCGTGGTCGACTACGCGATCTGACGCCGCACGCGACCCGCGACCCCTCGGCCTTCGGCCGTCCCACCGAGCGTCATCCGAACTCCATCGAGGACACCATGAGCACCGAACGACCCGTCGTCTTCTCCGGCATGCAGCCGTCGAGCGACTCCCTCCATCTCGGCAACTACCTGGGCGCGCTCGTCAACTGGGTCGCCCTGCAGGACACGGTCGACCCCATCTACTGCGTCGTCGACCTGCACGCCATCACGGTGGCCCAAGACCCCGAGAAGCTCCGCGAGAGCTCGCGTCGCACCGCCGCGCAGTACCTCGCCGCGGGCATCGACCCCGAGCGGTCCACCCTGTTCGTGCAGTCGCAGGTGCCCGCGCACGCCGAGCTTGCCTGGGTGCTCGGCACCATCACGGGCTTCGGCGAGGCCGGGCGCATGACGCAGTTCAAAGACAAGTCGCAGCGCTACGGCGCCGAGTCGACGACCGTGGGCCTGTTCACCTACCCGGTGCTGATGGCCGCCGACATCCTCCTCTACGAGACGAACCTCGTGCCCGTCGGCGACGACCAGCGCCAGCACCTCGAGCTCACCCGCGACCTGGCCGGCCGCTTCAACTCGCGCTACGGCGAGACCTTCGTGATCCCCGAGGCGTACATCCCCGAGGCCTCGGCCCGCATCTACGACCTGCAGGACCCGTCGGCGAAGATGTCGAAGTCGGCCGCCTCCGAGGCCGGGCTCGTGAAGCTGCTCGACGACCCCAAGGTCACGGCGAAGAAGATCAAGAGCGCGGTGACCGACGCCGAGCGCGAGATCCGCTACGACCGGCAGGCGAAGCCGGGCATCTCGAACCTGCTCGACATCTACGCGGCGGCGAGCGGCGAGTCGATCGAGACGATTGCGGCCCGCTACGAGGGGCGCGGCTACGGCGACCTGAAGAAGGAGCTCGCCGAGCTCGTCGTCGACCGCCTCGAGCCGTTCCGCGCGCGCACCTTCGAGCTGCTCGACGATCCCGCGGAGCTCGACCGGCTCCTCGCGATCGGCGCGGAGAAGGCCTCGGAGCGCGCCGAGCGGGTGCTCGCCCAGGTGTACGAGCGTGTCGGCTTCCTCCGCCGCCGCTGAGCCGGGCGGCGGCGTGAACCGCACCGACGACGGTCCGTCGGCACGCCCGGCGCCCGTCGTGCTCTTCGACCTCGACGACACGCTGATGGCCCACCGCGAGGCCGTGCGCCTCGGCATCGAGCAGCACATGCGCCTGCGGGCATACGATCCCGTCGAGGGCGTCGACGTGCCCGCCCTCTGGCACGAGCTGGAGGAGCGGCACTACCACGCGTACCTCGCCGGCGAGCTGAGCTTCGAGGGTCAGCGCCGGGCCCGGGCGCGCGACTTCGCGCGCGCCCACGGGCGCACCCTCGACGGAGCCGACGCCGGCGCCTGGTTCGACGAGTACTTCGAGCGCTACCGCGAGTCCTGGCGGCTGCACGACGATGTCGCGTCGAGCTTCGCAGCGCTCGAGGCGGCGCTGCCGGGAGTGCGCTTCGGGGTCATCACGAACGGCGAGCTCGACTTCCAGCTGGCGAAGCTCGAGCGGCTCGGGCTCACCGATCGCTTCGAGCACGTCGTCGCCTCCGGCGCGCTCGGCGTCACGAAGCCCGACGCCGCGATCTTCCGGGCCGCGGTCGAGCGGTTCGAGGCGACCGCGCCCACGGGCGGCGTCGCCTACGTCGGCGATCGGCTCCGCACCGACGCCATCGGGGCCGCGCAGGCCGGCCTCCTCGGCGTCTGGCTGAACCGCACGGGTGCGACGCCCGACGCCGACGAGGCATCCCTCGTCCGCGCGCTCGGCGTGCTCGAGGCGACCACCCTCGACGAGGCGGCCGCGCTCCTCATCACGCACCTCGCCTAGCGGGCAAGGCCGCGGGCCGAGTGCCGCGGGTCGAGTGCCGCGGGCCGATTGCCGCGCAGCGAGTGCCACGGGGCCACGCGGCGCGCAGAACCGGCCTACCACGGGCATGCGAACGGGCCGGATGCCTCGGCATCCGGCCCGTTCCCCCTTCGGGGCCTCCCCAGGCCCCGTGCGCCGTGTCGGCGCCAGGTCCCGCAGGACCCGGGCGTCCGATCAGCGCACGTCGTCGTCGACCCAGTCGAGGGTCTTCGTGACGGCCTTCTTCCAGTTGCGGTCGAGGCGGGCGCGCTCGGCCTCGTCCATCGACGGGGTCCAGCGGCGGTCCTCCTGCCAGTTGGCACGGAGCTCGTCGAGGCCCGACCAGAAGCCGACCGCGAGCCCGGCCGCGTAGGCGGCGCCGAGCGCCGTCGTCTCGGCGACGACCGGCCGCACGACCGGCACGCCGAGGATGTCGGCCTGGAACTGCAGCAGCGTGTTGTTCGCGGTGGCGCCGCCGTCGACGCGGAGCTCCGTGAGGTCGACCCCGGCGTCCGCGTTCACGGCCTCGATGACGTCGCGGGTCTGGAACGCGATCGCCTCGAGCGCGGCACGGGCGATGTGGCCCTTGTTCACGTAGCGGGTGAGCCCGACCAGGGCGCCGCGCGCGTCGGGCCGCCAGTACGGGGCGAAGAGGCCGGAGAACGCGGGGACGAAGTACGCGCCGCCGTTGTCCTCGACACCCTTCGCGAGCTCCTCGACCTCGGCGGCCGAGCTGATCAGGCCCAGGTTGTCGCGCAGCCACTGGATCAGCGAGCCGGTGACCGCGATCGAGCCCTCGAGCGCGTAGTGCACGGGGGCGTCGCCGAGCTTGTAGCCGACGGTGGTGAGCAGGCCGTTCTTCGAGTGCACGATGTCGGTGCCGGTGTTGAAGATGAGGAAGTTGCCGGTGCCGTAGGTGTTCTTCGCCTCGCCGGCCTCGAACGCGGCCTGGCCGAACGTCGCCGCCTGCTGGTCGCCGAGGATGCCGGCGATGGGCGTCTCGCGCAGCAGGCTGGACGCCTCGGCCGTGCCGTAGACCTCGGAGGAGCTCTTGATCTCGGGGAGCATCGAGCGCGGGACGCCGAAGGCGGCCAGGATCTCGTCGTCCCAGGCGAGGGTCTCGAGGTCCATGAACATGGTGCGGCTCGCGTTCGTCACGTCGGTCGCGTGCACGCCGCCGTCGGCCCCGCCGGTGAGGTTCCACAGGACCCAGGTGTCGGTGGTGCCGAAGAGGAGGTCGCCGGCCTCGGCCTTCTCGCGCGCGCCCTCGACGTTCTCGAGGATCCAGACGATCTTGGTGCCCGAGAAGTAGGTGGCGAGCGGCAGGCCGACCTTGGCCTTGAATCGCTCGACGCCGCCGTCCGCGGCGAGGCGGTCGACGATGTCCTGGGTGCGGGTGTCCTGCCAGACGATCGCGTTGTAGACGGGCTCGCCGGTCGTCTTGTCCCAGACGACGGCGGTCTCCCGCTGGTTGGTGATGCCGACCGCGGCGATGTCGTGCCGGGTGAGGTCGGCCTTCGCGAGGGCCTGGCCGATGACCTCGCGGGTGTTGTTCCAGATCTCCTTCGGGTCGTGCTCGACCCAGCCCGCCTTGGGGAAGATCTGCTCGTGCTCGAGCTGTCCGGTCGAGACGATCGAGCCGGCCTTGTCGAAGATGATCGCGCGCGACGAGGTCGTGCCCTGGTCGATCGCGAGAACGTAGTCAGCCATCTGAGAACTCCATTGCTGTCAGTGAACGGTGGATTCGGGGTGGGACCCGCGGGCCCCGGGTCTGCGGGATCCGGGGCGCCCGCGCTCGCTCGAGCGCGGGCGGCCCGGGATGTTCGGCCGGGTCAGCCGAGGATCGGGAGCAGCGGGGTCGCCGCGAGCCCCGCGAGGACGCCGCCGATGATCGGGCCGACGACGGGCACCCAGGAGTAGCCCCAGTCGCTCGAGCCCTTGCCCTTGATCGGCAGGATGGCGTGCGCGATGCGCGGTCCGAGGTCACGGGCCGGGTTGATCGCGTAGCCGGTCGGGCCACCGAGGGAGGCGCCGATACCGATCACGAGCAGCGCCACCGGGAGCGCGCCGAGGGCGGCGAGGCCGGATGCGTCGCCGTTGCGGCCGAAGCCGATGACGACGAACACCAGCACGAAGGTGCCGATGATCTCCGTCACGAGGTTCCAGCCGTAGGAACGGATCGCCGGACCGGTCGAGAACACGCCGAGCTTGTTCGCCGGCTCCGGCTCCTCGTCGAAGTGCTGCTTGTACGCGAGCCACGTGACGACGGCGCCGAGGAATGCACCGAGCATCTGTGCACCGAGGTACGTCAGCACCGAGACGAACGACACCGCGACGGTGGTGCCCATGCCCGCGTTGCCGAACTCCTCCGCCCCGTTCGCGACGAGGCCGAGCGTCACCGCCGGGTTCAGGTGCGCGCCCGAGGCGTACGAGACGACGACACCGGCGAAGACCGCGAGGCCCCAGCCGATGTTGACCATGAGGAAGCCGCCGTTGAAGCCCTTGTTGCGCACGAGCGCGACGTTGGCGACGACGCCCGTGCCGAGCAGCACGAGCAGGGCGGTGCCGACGAGTTCCGAGAGGAACAGGACGCCGAGATTGTCCACGTTGACCTTCTTTCAAACTGGGTGGCGCGGCACGGGTCGCCGCGTCCGGTGTGGCTGCGGGCCGAGAGGCCCTGGTGCACGCTATCCGCCGAACTGCCCGGTGCGGAGCGTTTTCGGGTGCACATCCGTGCAGATCTGCGCCCCGAGCCCGCTACCCGGCGGCCGTGACCTCGGGCGCGGCGAGCCGCACGCCGTGCCGTTCGGCGAGCAGTGTGCTCGTCGCCTCGACCTCGGCGCTCCGGCGTTCCGCGTCCCAGCCGAGCTCCTCGCCCGCGATGCCCGCGAGCTCCTCGAGGAGGGGCCGGGTCGCGGTGCCCGTGAAGGCGATGCTGGTGCGCCGCAGCACGAGGTCGTCGAGTCGCACGACCCGCTCGTTGCGGACGAGCCACGCGATCTCCTGGCGGCTGTACCCGGAGTGGTGCGCGAGGGCGAGGTCCTCGGCCGAATCGAGGTCCTCGATGATCGCCTCGGCGCGGGTGCCGTAGCGCTCGAGCAGCTCCTCCGCGCGCTCGGCGCCGAGCTCGTCGCCGTGCGAGACGACCCAGACGCGCCGGGCGTCGGGGGTCGTCGGGTATCCGGCGCCGCCGCCGATCGCGAGGCCGGCGGTGCTGCGGCTGCGCTCGGTGCCGAGGAGCTCCAGCACCTCGTTCGCGAGGTGCTCGGCGAGCGCGCGGAACGTGGTCCACTTGCCGCCGACGAGGCTCAGCACGGTCGTGCCGCGCCGTCCCGGCGCCTCGGCCCGTTCGATGCGGTAGTCGCGGGACACGAAGCCCGGCTGGGTGTCGTCGTGCCGCGGCAGCGGCCGGACGCCCGAGAAGCGGTAGACGATCTGCGAACGGTCGACCGCGATGTCCGGGAACACGTGCGCGACGAGCTCGAAGAAGTAGTCGATCTCGGCCTCGGTGCACACGGCGGGCTCGCGCATGTCGTGCTCGAGGTCGGTGGTGCCGACCATGACGCGCCCCTTCAGCGGGTAGATCAGCACGATGCGGCCGTCCTCGTGCTCGAAGAAGATCTCCCGGCCGCCCGTGGCCTCGAGGAGCTCGGGGTGGTCGAGCACGATGTGCGAGCCCTTGGTGCCGCCCATGAACCGCGTCTCCTGGCCGAGCGCCTCGTTCGTGAGGTCGGTCCAGGGGCCGGAGGTGTTCACGACGACGTCGGCGGCGAGCTCGAACTCGGCTCCGCTCAGCCGGTCGCGCACCCGCACGCCGCCCGCGCCGAGGCCGACGGCCTCGAGGTGGTTCGCGGCGCGGGCGTGGGCGCCGGCGGCGAGGCCGTCGTGCAGCACGTCGAGGGCCAGCCGCTCGGGGTCGTGCATGCTCGCGTCGTAGTAGGTGGCGGTGTACTTCACACCCGGGTTCAGCTTCGGCAGCTCGGCGAGGGTGCGCTTCCGGCCGAGGAAGCGGTGGCGCGGCACGCTGCCGCCGTCGCGCGAGAACGAGTCGTAGATGGTGAGGCCGGTCTTGATGAGGAGCGCCCCGCGCTCGGTCGGCTTGCCGGAGCGGTGGGTGAGGAAGCGCAGCGGGGCCGAGAGGATGCCGGAGAAGGTCGAGAAGATCGGCACGGTCGTCTGCAGCGGCTTGACGTAGTGCGGCGCGAGGCGGATGAGCGCGTTCCGCTCGGTGACGGACTCCTGCACGAGGCGGAACTCGCCGTTCTCGAGGTAGCGGATGCCGCCGTGGATCATGTGCGAGGAGGCCGACGAGGCGCCGGAGACGAAGTCGTCGCGCTCGACGAGGACGACATCGACGCCCTGGAGCGCCAGATCCCGGAACGTCGCGATGCCGTTGATGCCGCCGCCGATGACGACCGCCTGCGCGGTCGGCCGTGCGCGCAGCTCGGCGATCTCGGGCCGCTCGGCGGCGGTCGGATGCGTCGACGTCGACGTGGTGCTCATCCTGGTCCTTTCGACGGTGCCGACGGGCTTGCCAGAAGCGTCCCGTCTGTGGATGAATACATCGTGAACGCGCGCGAACCTTCTTTCAACTCGCGTGCACAAACGTGCAAGGAGATCGGCGATGAGCTGGAGCCCGCAGGACGGCCCCGACCGCAGCCCGGAAGTGCCGGCGGGCAAGACCCGCGACGCGCTCCGCGCGGCCCACCTGTACTACATGCAGGACCTGACGATGGACGCCATCGCGGCCGAACTGCACACCTCGCGCTCCTCGGTCTCCCGCCTCCTGAGCCACGCCCGCGCGAGCGGGCTCGTCGAGATCTCCATCCACTCCCCGCTCGATCTGCCGAGCCGTTTGGAGCAGGAGATCCTGGAGCGCCACGAGATCGCCGCGCACGTGGTGCCGGTCCCCGACCAGGCGAGCGACGTCGATCGGCTCGACCGCGTCGCCCTCTCCGCTGCACGGATTCTCGGCCGATTCATCGACTCCAACCAGCTCGTGGGCGTCGCCTGGGGCTCCACGATGAGCGCCGTCAGCCGGCATCTCGTGCCGAAGGCGACGCACAACAGCGAGATCGTCCAGCTAAACGGCGCCGGCAACCTCCGCACCACCGGCATCCTCTACGCGAGCGAGCTGCTCCGCCGCTTCGGCGACGCGTTCGGCGCGAAGGTGCAGCAGTTCCCGGTGCCGGCGTTCTTCGACGACCCCGCCACGAAGGAGGCGTTCTGGCGCGAGCGCAGCACGAAGCGCCTGCTCGAGCTGCAGGGCCGGCTCGACGTCGCCCTCTTCGGCGTCGGCTCGCCGTTCGCCGAGGTCGCGAGCCGCGTCTACCAGGGCGGCTACCTCGAGCGCGACGACTATGCGGCGCTCAGCGCGGACGGCGTCGTCGGCGACGTCGCGACCGTCTTCTACCGGGCGGACGGCTCGAGCGAGGGCATCCCGCTGAACGAACGCGCGACCGGCCCCGCCTTCGGGGTGCTGCGGCAGGCGCCTCGGCGCATCTGCGTCGTCTCCGGGCGCGCGAAGCTGCCGAGCCTCCGCGGGGCGATCGCCGCGGGGCTCATCACGGACCTCATCGTCGACGAGGGCACCGCCCGCGCGCTCGTCGACTGAGCGGGGCGGCGCACCGCCGATCGAGCGGGGCACCGTCCGCCCGGCCGTCGAGCGGACCGCCCCTCCGCGTCGCCCCGTGACCGGGAATAGTCCAGCCGCCGGCGCGTTGACCTAGAATCGAACACGACAACGTGCTCCGGGGTCGGTGCAATTCCGAACCGGCGGTGACAGTCCGCGAGCTGCGCGAACCCTTCGGGGAACGCGTGGTTGAACCGGTGGAACTCCGGTACCGACGGTGAGAGTCCGGATGGGAGGCGGCACGTGTCGGCCGAGGTGCGTTCGCGCATCCGGCCGATCTGCGGCGCGCCGCGCACCCCGGAGCCTCGACCACGAGGACGGACATGACGGCAGGCCACGACGCGGAGCTCCGCGCGATGCGACGGGCGATCGAGCTCGCCCACCGCGGACCGGCGACGGGCGTGAACCCGCAGGTGGGCTGCGTGCTGCTCTCCGCCGACGGCGAGGTGCTCGCCGAGGGCTGGCACCGCGGCGCCGGCACGCCGCACGCCGAGGTCGACGCGCTCGCGAAGCTCCCCGCGGGCGCCGCCCGCGGGGCCACCGCGGTCGTCACGCTCGAGCCCTGCAACCACACCGGGCGCACCGGCCCCTGCGCGGTCGCCCTCATCGAGGCCGGCGTCGCCCGCGTCGTCTACGCCGTCGCCGACCCCGGCCGCGCCTCGAGCGGCGGCGCCGAACGCCTCCGCTCCGCGGGCGTCGAGGTCGAGCGGGGCCTCCTCGCCGACGAGGTCGAGGCGGCGATCGGCGACTGGCTGTTCGCCGCCCGCGCCCGCCGGCCCCGGGTGATCGTGAAGTGGGCGTCGAGCCTCGACGGCCGGGCCGCCGCGGCCGACGGCACGAGCCAGTGGATCACCGGCCCGGCCGCCCGCGCCGACGTGCACCGGCGCCGCGCCGCCACCGACGCGATCGCCGTCGGCACCGGCACCGTGCTCGCCGACGACCCCGCGCTCACCGCCCGCGACGGCGACGGCGCACTCCTCGAGCACCAGCCGGTGCCCGTCGTCTTCGGCCGCCGCGAGGTGCCGACGGACGCCGCGCTGCGCCGGCACCCCCTGGAGCTGCTCCAGTACGACGGCCGCGAGCTCGCCGCCGCGCTCGAGGACCTCGCGGCCCGGGGCATCCGCTCCCTCTTCGTCGAGGGCGGGCCGACGCTCGCTTCCGCGTTCCTCGCCGCCGGCCTCGCCGACGAGCTCCTCGTCTACCTCGCGCCGACGCTCCTCGGCGGCCCGAAGCTCGCCCTCGGCGAGCTCGGCGTCCCCACCATCGCCGCGGCCCCGCGCTTCGCGTTCACCGCCGTCGAGCGCCTCGGCGACGACGTGCTGCTCATCGCGCACCGGCCCGCCCCGACCACCCCCATCGAAGGGAACTGACATGTTCACCGGCATCATCGAAGAGCTCGGCCGCATCGAGCGGGTCGAGCGCAGCGCCGACGCCGCCCGGCTCACGGTCCGCGGCCCGCTCGCGGTCGAGGGCGTCGCGCACGGCGACTCGATCGCCGTCTCCGGGGTTTGCCTCACCGTCGTCGACTTCGACGCCGAGCGCTTCACCGCCGACGTGATGGGGCAGACGCTCGCCGTCTCGACGCTCGACGCCGCCCGCGAGGGCCTCGCCGTGAACCTCGAGCGTGCGGCCCGCGTCGGCGACCGGCTCGGCGGGCACATCGTGCAGGGCCACATCGATGGCACCTCGCGGGTGCTCGAGGTGCGGCAGGAGGACGGCTGGCGCGTGGTGCGCTTCTCGCTCGACGACGCGCATGCCCCGCTCGTGGTCGACAAGGGCTCGATCGCCGTGGACGGCGTCTCCCTCACGGTGAGCACGGTGGGCGCGGAGCCCTCCGGCGCCGACGCCGGGCACTGGTTCGAGGTGTCGCTCATCCCCGAGACCCTGCAGGCGACGACCCTCGGCGAGCGCGTGCCCGGCGAGCACGTGAACATCGAGACCGACATCCTCGCGCGCCACGTCGCGCGGCTGCACCGATTCGAGGGGCGCGAACTGCCGAGCTCCCTCGCCGACGAACAGGAGGTGCGGGCATGAGCCTCGCCACCATCCCCGAGGTCCTCGACGCGCTGCGCGCGGGCAAGCCCGTGATCGTGGCCGACGACGAGGCGCGGGAGAACGAGGGCGACGCCATCATGGCCGCCGAGTTCGCGACGCAGGAGTGGATCGCCTGGATGGTCCGCCGCACGAGCGGCTTCCTCTGCGCGCCCATGCCGAACGCCTTCGCCGACCGGCTGCAGCTGCCGCCGATGGTCGTGCACAACGAGGACCGCCGCGGCACCGCGTACACGATCTCGGTCGACGCCGCCGACCGCACCTCGACCGGCATCTCGGCCGCCGATCGCGCGCACACCCTCCGCGTGCTCGCCGACCCCGAGGCGACCCCCGAGCGGCTGATCCGCCCGGGGCACATCCTGCCGCTCCGCGCGGTCGACGGCGGCGTGCGCGAGCGCGCCGGCCACACGGAGGCCGCGGTCGACCTGATGCGGCTCGCGGGGCTCTCCCCCGTCGGCGTCATCGGCGAGCTCGTCGCCGACGACGGGGAGATGATGCGCCTGCCCGGGCTCATCGAGCTCGGCGAGGAGGAGGGGCTCCCCGTCACGACCGTCGCCGCGCTCGTCGACTGGCTCCGCGCCCACGGCGACGCCGCGGTCGGCGCAGACGCCGCCGGCGCGGCGCCGGCCCCCGCGATCGCCGAGTCCGCCCGGGTCGACTTCGAGGTCGAGACCCTGCTGCCGACGACGTTCGGCGAGTTCCGGGTGCGCGCGTACCGCGACCGCAAGACGGGCGCCGACCACCTCGCGATCGTCTCGGGCGAGCCCGCCGCGGCCGCCGACGGCGCGATCGTGCGGGTGCACTCGGAGTGCCTGACGGGCGAGGCGCTCGGTTCGCTGAAGTGCGAGTGCGGGCCGCAGCTCGACGCGGCGCTCGAGACCATCCAGCGCGAGGGCGGCGTGGTCGTCTACCTCCGCGGCCACGAGGGACGGGGCATCGGCCTCATCAACAAGCTGCGGGCGTACCGCCTGCAGGAGGACGGGCTCGACACCCTGGACGCGAACGTGGCGCTCGGCCTGCCGGCGGACGCCCGGGACTACGGCGCCGCGAGCGCCATCCTCGCCGAGCTCGGCGTCTCCCGGGTGCGACTCCTGACCAACAACCCCGAGAAGGTGCGCCAGCTCGCCGAGCACGGCGTCGACGTCGCGGAGCGCCTGCCCCTCGTCGTCGGCGTCGGCGCCGGCAATCAGCGCTACCTCGAGACCAAGGCCGCCCGGATGGGGCACCAGATCGACGAACAGCAGCTCGCGGATGCCGCGGCTGAAGCACTCCTGGAAGGACACGCATCATGAGCGGAGCAGGCTCCCCCACCCTCGGCAGCTCGAACCTCGACCTCGATGGCTCGGGCCTCGAGGTGGTCGTCGTCGCCGGCAGCTGGCACGACGAGATCACCGACGGCCTGATCGCGGGGGCGACGCGCACGCTCGACGCGGCGGGCGCCGCGCACCGGCTCGTCCGCGTGCCGGGCAGCTTCGAGCTCCCCGTGGTCGCGAAGGCGGCCCTTGAGGCGGGCGCCGACGCGGTGGTCGCCCTCGGCGTGATCATCCGCGGCGGCACCCCGCACTTCGAGTACGTCTCCGCGGCGGCGACCGACGGCCTCACCCGGGTCGCGCTCGACACGGGCAAGCCGGTCGGGTTCGGCGTCCTCACCCTCGACGACGAGCAGCAGGGACTCGACCGGGCCGGGCTCCCCGGCTCGAAGGAGGACAAGGGCCGCGAGGCGGCGGAGGCCGCGATCGCGACCGCCCGCGTGCTCCGCGGGCTCGCGGGCGCCTGAGGCGTCCCGGCTCAGCACGAGGAAGCGCCTCGGAACCGGTCGGTTCCGAGGCGCTTCGTCGTGCGTGGCTGCGTTACGGCTTCCAGACCATCAGCACGACGACCACGACGAGGAGGAGCGAGACGATGCCGCTGCCCGCGGCGATCGCCGGGTAGCCCGACTTCTCGGCGGCCACCGCGCCGCCGGCGCTCGCCGCCGCGCTCGCCTCGAGGGCGTCGGCGGCCTTGTTCATCGCCGGGACGACGACGAACACGCTGAGCGCGAAGGCGATGACGTAGAGGATGATCGACCAGAGGATCCACGGGGTCGTGAACGTGAGGCCGTACTTCTCGTCGGCCATGCCCATGACGCCGAAGCCGAGCACGAAGACGATGAGCGAGAGCCAGCTGAAGATCGTCGTCGACTTCGCGAGGACGCGGACCTGCGCCGCGTTGCCCGCGCGCACCGCCCGCATCGCCGTCATCGGGATGATCGCCATCGGCCCGACGATGAAGACCGCGGTGACGACGTGCAGAACGGTGAAGATGGTGTCCATGGCCCCAGCCTAACGAGGCGGCCCGGCCGCCGCTTCGAACCTTCGATTGACGCGCCGGATGCCTCGCCGCGAGCCGGGGCCTCCGCTCCGCCGCCGCGCCGCCGCCGTTCGTCGCCCGGATGCGACCGCTCGTCGCAGCAGGGCCCCCGTTCGCGGGCGACGCGCGTAAGGTTTGTGGGTTGCCACAAGCAGCAGATCATCCCGCCACCAGCGGAACCGACGCCAGACCGACGCCAGTCCGCCGGGGGCATCGAACCGCACGGAGTCTCTGCAGCATGTCAGCCCCATCGACCGCCCCCGCCGCGCCGGCCAATCCGCGCAGCCGGGTCATCCTCGCCAGCCTCATCGGCACCACGATCGAGTTCTACGACTTCTACGTCTACGCGACCGCGGCGGTCCTCGTCTTCCCGCACCTGTTCTTCCCGACCGGCGACGCGACGACCGCGCTGCTCTCCTCCTTCGCCGTCTTCGGCGCCGCGATGGTCGCCCGGCCGCTCGGCGCGGTCGTGTTCGGCCACCTCGGCGACAAGATCGGCCGCAAGGCGACGCTCGTCGGGGCGCTCCTCACGATGGGCATCGCGACGTTCCTCATCGGCGTGCTGCCGACCTACCTCGCGGTCGGCTGGTTCGCCCCGCTCCTCCTCGTCATCCTCCGCATCGCGCAGGGCTTCGCGCTCGGCGGCGAGTGGTCGGGTGCGGCGCTCGTCGCGACGGAGAACGCGCCGAAGGGCAAGCGCGCCTGGTACGGCACCTTCCCGCAGCTCGGCGCGCCGATCGGCTTCATCATCGCCAACGGGCTGTTCCTGATCATCGCGGCGGCGCTGCCCTCCGACGACCCGTCGATGCCCTCGCAGGCGTTCCTCGACTGGGGCTGGCGCATCCCGTTCCTGTTCTCAATCGTGATGGTGGCCGTCGGCCTCTGGGTGCGGCTGCGGCTCGTCGAGTCGGCCGCGTTCTCGAAGGCGGAGCAGCAGGGCCGCATCCAGCGCCTCCCGCTCGCGACGGTGTTCCGCTCGTACTGGAAGCAGCTGATCCTCGGCACCTTCTTCATGCTCGCGACCTACGTGCTCTTCTACCTGATGACGACGTTCTCGCTGAGCTACGGGCGGGCCCCGGTCGAGGCGGCCGACGGCGCGCTGCCCGGCCTCGGCTACTCGTACAACACCTTCGTGCTGATGCTCATCGGCGGCGTGCTCTTCTTCGGCGTCTTCACCCTGCTCTCCGGCCCCTGGGCCGACCGCTGGGGCCGGCGCCGCACGCTCATCTGGGTGACCCTCGGCATCATCGCGTTCGGCCTCGTCTGGGTGCCGCTGCTCTCCGCCGGCTTCGCCGGGGTGATGACCTGGCTCGTCGTCGGCTTCGCGCTCATGGGCATGACGTTCGGCCCGATGGGGGCGCTGCTGCCGGAGCTCTTCCCGACGAACGTGCGCTACACGGGCTCGGGGATCTCGTACAACGTGTCGTCGATCCTCGGCGCCGCGGTCGCCCCGTTCATCGCGGTGGCGCTCTGGCAGGCCGGCGGCGGCAGCCCGTTCTGGGTGGGCGTCTACCTCTCGGCGATGGGCGTGCTGACCCTCATCGCGCTCCTCGTCTCGAAGGAGACGCGCGACGTCGACTTCGACGAGGCGGGCCTCGAGTCCTCGGCGGTGCTCTGAACGGCTCCGGGTCCGGCTCCGGTACCGGCTCCGGTACCAACTCCGTCAACTCGGATTGACAACATCCATGCCGTCAACGATGATTGACGGCATGGACGTGACCGGACTCTCCACCGCGATCGCCGCCGCCGACGGCGACGATCCCTACCGCGCGCTCCGCGAGCTGCACCGAGCGCGCGTCGAGCTCACCCGGGAGCTCGACCGCGCCGAGGCGCTCGCCGTGCGGCGCGCCCGGGCGCAGGGCTCGAGCTGGCAGCTCATCGCCCTCGCGCTCGAGGTCAGCAAGCAGGCGGTGCACAAGAAGTACGGCCGCGGCTGAGCCGCGGCGCGCCCCTCAGCGCGCGGCGAGCGCCCCCTCCCGGGACACCCGCACCTGCGCGTCGCGCGGCACGAGCTTGACCCGCTCGCGCGGGTACCGGTCGGCCTCGCCGAGGCCGCGCTCGTGCGCATCGAGGGCGAGCCAGCCGGCCCACGTCGTGTACTCCACCCCGCGCGAGTCGAGGAGCTCGAGCAGCTCCGTCTCGGCATCCGGCACGCTCGGCGCCCGGAGCCGCCCCGCTCCCGCGTCCTCGACGAGGTTCGCCACGGTCTCCATCGCGTCGCTCTTCGTGTGACCGATGAGCCCGACGGGGCCCCGCTTGATCCAGCCGGTGGCGTAGAGTCCCGGCACCGGCGCGCCGTCGCCCGCCCGCACGCGGCCTCCCTCGTTCGGCACGACCCCGCGCGACTCGTCGAAAGGCACCCCGTCGATCGGCGAGCCGAAGTAGCCGACGGCGCGGTACACGGCCTGCACGGCGACGTCGCGGAGCTCGCCCGTGCCCCGCACCACCCCGTCGGCCCGCACCTCGGTGCGTTCGAAGCGCACGCCCTCGACCCGCTCCGAGCCGAGCACCTCGACCGGCGCGTGGTGGAAGTGCAGGTGCAGGCGACGCGGCGCCCCGGTGCTGCGGCCGCGCCACGAGTTCAGGGTGCGGAGCATGATCTTCACCTGGTTCGTGCGGCCCGCGGGCGTCTCGCCCGCCTCGGCGAGCGCGTCCTCGGCCGCGAAGTCGGCCTCGTCGAGCACGACGTCGACCCCGGGCACCTCGCCGAGCTCGCGCAGCTCGATGGGCGTGAACTTCACGTCCGCGGGGCCGCGCCGGCCGAAGACGTGCACGTCGGTCACCGGCGAGGCCTCCAGTCCGGCGAGCACGTTCTCCGGCACTTCGGTGCCGCGGAGGTCGACCGGGTGCTTCGCGAGGATCCGGGCGATGTCGAGGGCGACGTTGCCGTTGCCGATCACGGCGAGCTCGCGGGCCTCGAGCGGCCACTCGCGCGGGACGTCCGGGTGCCCGTCATACCAGGCGACGAAGTCGGCCGCCCCGTGGGAGCCCGGCAGCCCGATGCCGGGGACGTCGAGCGCGGCGTCGCGGATCGCCCCGGTCGAGAGGATCACCGCGTGGTAGCGGGCGTGCAGCTCGTCGATGCCGAGGTCGCGGCCGATCTCGACGTTCCCGAGGAAGCGGATGCCCGGCTCGTCGAGCATCTCGTGCAGGGACGCGACGATGCCCTTGATCCGCGGATGGTCCGGCGCGACGCCGTAGCGGATGAGCCCGTACGGGGCCGGCAGCGACTCGAACAGGTCGATCGCGACGGAGCCGCCGGCGTCCGCGACGGCGGCGCGCAGCAGGTTGCCCGCGTACACGCCGGCGGGGCCGGCGCCGACGATCGCGACGCGGAGGGCGGGGAGGGTCATCTGGAGCCTTTCTCGGGGATCGCGCCGGCCTGCGGCGCTCCGGGGTCGGATGCCGCGCCGCCGAGCGGGGTGAAGGGGTCGTGAGCGACGGCCACGGCGTGGCCGTCGACGGCGAGCTCGACGGGCGCGTAGGGGCTCAGCCGCACGACGTCGCCCACGACGACGACCGCGGGCGAGCGCACGCCGCGGAGCGCCGCCTGCACGGCGATGGTGCCGAGGGTGCCGATCGTGACGCGCTGCCCCGCGCCGTAGCCGTCCTCGACGATCGCGACGGGGCAGCCGGCGCCGCGCTCGCCGCGCGCGAGGGTCGTCGCGGAGTTCGCGAGCGTGCCGACGCCCATGAGGAGCACGACGGTGTGGTCGCGTCCGCCGCCGAGCTCGGCGATCTGGTCGTGCCCGGTGGCGACGGTGAACGCGGTCGCGAGCCCGCGGTGGGTGAGCGGGATGCCGGCGACGGCGGGCACGGCGATCGCGCTCGTGATGCCGGGCACGACCTCGACGTCGACCCCGGCGGTGCGGCACGCCGCGAGCTCCTCGCCGCCGCGGCCGAAGACGTAGGGGTCGCCGCCCTTCAGCCGCACGACGCGGCGGCCGGCGCGGGCGAGCTCGACGAGGAGCGCGATGATGCCCTCCTGCGGCACGGCGTGGTGCCCGGGCCGCTTGCCGACGTCGACGATCTCCGCGTCGAGGGGCCGGCCGCGCTCGGCCTCGAGCTGGTCGAGCACGGCGCGGGCGCCGAGCCGGTCGGCGACGATCACCTCGGCGGCCTCGATCGCCCGCAGCCCGCGCACGGTGAGCAGGCCGAGCTCGCCCGGCCCTGCGCCGACGAGCTGCACGAGCCCGCGACCGCCGCCGATGCGGCGCGCGCGCGGCGCCGCGCTCATCGTGCGCCTCCCGCCGGCAGCAGCCCGCGCCGGCGCAGCAGCGCCCGCTCGAGCGGGGCGAACACGGCGAGCTCGACGAGGATGCCGATGAAGAGGATGGCGAGGATCGCGACGAACACCGAGGAGAGGTCGGCGAGCTGCCGCCCCTGGTCGAGGAGCGCCCCGAGGCCGAAGCCGATCGAACCGCCCGTCGCGATGATCTCCGCGGCCATGAGCGAGCGCCACGAGAACGCCCAGCCCTGCTTCAGGCCCGCGAGGTAGCCCGGGAGCGCGGCGGGCAGCACGACGAGCGCGGCGAGCTCGGCCCGGTTCGCGCCGAGCACCCGGCCGACCCGGCGCAGCTGCGGCGGCACCTGGCGGACGCCGGCGACGAGGCCGTTCACGATCGAGGGCACGGCGCCCATCAGGATGACGAAGTACACCGTCGCGTCGGAGAGCCCGAACCAGATGATCGCGGCGGGCACCCACGCGACGGAGGGCAGCACTTGCAGCCCGGACACGAACGGCCCGAAGGCGCGCTGCAGCGGCCGGGACTCGGCGAGCAGCAACCCGAGCGGGGTGCCGATCGCCGTCGCGATGAGGAAGCCGACGACGCCGCGCTCGAGGCTCGTGCCGACGGCGAGCTGGAGCCGCCCGGACTCCCAGGCCGAGCCGATGGAGGCGAGCACGTCGAGCGGGCCGGGGTACAGATCGGGCCGGGGCTGGGCGATGACGGTGTACGCCTGCCAGACCACGACGAGCACCACGAGCAGCACGATGGGCGGCAGCACGCCGCGCGCGGCCCGTCGCCACCAGGGCTCCCGCTCCGCGGGGGCGGTCTGCAGCCGGTCGAGGCCGGCCTCGAGGGCCCGCAGCTCGCTCGCCGAAGGGTGGGCGGGCACGGCACCGGCCGGGTCAGCCGACTGCGCTGAGGCATCCTGCTGCGCCGGGGCATCCTGCAGCGCCGGGGCATCCGGCTTGGCCGGGGCGTCCGTCGCCGTCGCGCCGGTGGCGTCCTCCGCGAGTGCGTCGCGCACGAGTTCAGGCGGCATTGCTCGCGATCTCCTTCCGCAGTCGCTCGGTGATCTCGCGGGCGACCCGCTGGGCGTCGAGCCCGGGGCCGTCGAACTCTGGGCCGTCGAGCTCTGGGCCGTCGACCCGCCACTCCCCCGCGATGCGGCCCGGGCGGCTCGAGAGCAGCACGATCCGCTGGGCGAGGCGCACCGCCTCGTGCACGTTGTGCGTCACGAAGAGGATGGTGCGCCCGGTCTCCCGCCAGACCCGCTCGAGCTCCTCGTGCAGCAGGTCGCGGGTGATCGCGTCGAGGGCGGCGAAGGGCTCGTCCATGAGCAGCACGGTGCGGTCCTGCGCGAGGGCCCGGGCGAGCGCGACGCGCTGCCGCATGCCGCCGGAGAGCTCGTGCGGGCGCTGGTCGGCGGCGTCGGCGAGGTTCACGAGCGCGAGCAGCCGCTCGGCCTCGGCGCGCCGGCCGGCCCGGGGCGCGCCGCGGAGGCGCAGGGCGAGCTCGACGTTCCGCCGGGCGGTGAGCCAGGGCATGAGCGCCGATTCCTGGAACATGACGGCGGCGCCGTCGCCCGGCACCTCGATCGCGCCCGACGTCGGGGCGTCGAGACCGGCGACGAGGTTCAGCAGCGTCGACTTGCCGCAGCCGGAGGCGCCGAGCAGGCACACGAACTCCCCCTCGGCGACGTCGAGGTCGATGCCGTCGAGCACGAGCGGCGAGCGCGGCCCGCCGAAGCGCTTGCCGACGCCGGACAGACGGATCGCCGTGGCCATCAGTCCGTCCCGAGCCCGCCGGCCGAGACCGCGGGCTCGCCGCGCGCCTCGAGCACCTCGTTCAGGATGCCGAGCGCGAACAGCCCGTCGATGGAGCCGTCCTTCGCGGTGCCCGCGGCGACGCCGTTCGCGAGGACCTCGGCGAAGGTGCCGGCGACCGGGTCGACCGTGAAGCGGACGTGCTCGAGCGCCCGGGCGAGCACGGCCTCGTCGAGCGGCTTGCCGGTGTCGGCGGCGAGCTTCGCGTTGAGGTCGGCGGCGGCCTGCGCGGGCTCGTCGGCGATGAACCGCACGGCGTCGGCGTGGCCCTCGACGAGGGCGCGGACGGTCTCGGGGTGCTCGGCGAGGAAGGACTTCGACACGAGCAGCACCGTCGTCGGGAAGTCGCCGTCCGGCCACAGCTCGGCCTCGTCGACGAGGACGTGCGCGCCCCCCTCGAGCACGAGCCGGGACACCCAGGGCTCCGGGAGCCAGGCGCCGTCGAGCTGCCCCTGCTGGAACAGCGTCAGAGTCTGCGCGTTCTCGGTCGGCGTGATGTGCACGTCGCCGCCGCCCGTCGTGTCGGTGGTGAAGCCCTCGTCGGCGAGCCAGGTGCGGAGCGCGACGTCCTGGGTGTTCCCGAGCTGCGGGGTCGCGAGCGTCGCGCCGGCGAGGTCGGCCGGCGCGTCGATGCCGTCGCGGACGACGAGTGCGGCACCGCCGGAGGCGGCGCCCGCGACGACGACCGCGGACTCCCCGCCGGACTTCACGAAGGTGTTGATCGCCGGGTTCGGGCCGATGTACGCGGCGTCGATCGCGCCCGCCGAGAGCGCCTCGACGGCGGCCGGTCCCGCGTTGAACACCTCCGTGCTGAGCTTCGTGTCGCCGAGCGCGTCGGCGAAGAAGCCCTCCTCGAGCCCGACGAGGGCGGGGGCGTGCGTGACGTTCGCGAAGTAGCCGAGCCGGAGCTCCGCGGCGGGCGCCGTCGTCGCGGCGTCGCCGCCGGGCTCGGCGGTGGCATTCGCGGCGCAGCCGGTGAGCATGGCGGCCCCGAGCCCCATGACCGCGATCGCTCGGATGACACGGCTGGATCGGATGGTGCGGTGGTGCATGGTGGTCGCCTCCTCTGGATTGCGGTGGGTGGTGCGGGATCGCGGTGGTGCGGGATCGCGGTGGTGCGGTCGTGGGGTGCTCGCGCGGCGGACTCAGCCGCTGCTTCGGGTGCCGGCGGCGAGGGTCGCGCCGTCCTGCGGGTGGATGACGAGGAACGCGCCCGCCGCGCGGTTCGCGGCGTACTCCTCGATCGGCAGCTCGGCGCCGAGGCGCAGGACGGCGCGGCCGATGTCGTTCGTCTCGAGCCGATCGGCGGGCGTCGTCTCGAGGGTGTCGAGGTCGCGGCGGCCGAGGATGCCGGTGACGAGCGCCGGCACGGTGGCGGTGCCCGCCTTCACGAGCACGCGCGCACCGGGCACGAGGGGACGGGCGTCGAGCTGGAACAGCTCCGCCTCGAGCTCCCGCACGGCCGCCGGCGCGGCATCCGCCGCCACGACGACCGCGCCGCGCGAGGCATCCACCTCGTCCGCCAGCCGCAGTGCGACCGAGCGGGGCGCGCGCGCCTCCGCGAGCTCGCCGTCCGCGGTGTCGATGCCGACGACGGTCGTGAGGATCCCGGCGGGCAGCACCTCGACGAGGTCGCCGCGGCGCACGGTGCCGCTCGTGACCCGCCCGGCGAAGGCGCGGTAGTCGCGGTAGGCCTCGGCCGCGTCCGGACGTGACACGAGCTCGGGCGCGAGCGCCCCCTGCGGCCGCAGCACGAGCTGCACGTCGAGCCGGAACGCCCCGTCGCCGTCCTCGCGCTCGGCGAGCTCCGCCGCGGACGGGAGCGTCTCGAGGAGCTCGAGCAGCGCCGGCCCCCGGTACCACGACGTGCGGGCGGAGCGCTCGACGACGTTGTCGCCGGCGAGCGCGGAGACCGGGACGACGTGGACGCCGTCGAGGCCGAGCTCACGGGCGACGGCGACGACGTCCGCGGCGACGCGCTCGAACACCGCGGCGTCGTAGTCGAGGAGGTCGATCTTGTTCACTGCGACCACGACGTGCGGGACCCGCAGCAGGCTCACCACCGCGAGGTGACGGCGCGTCTGCTCGAGCACGCCCTTCCTCGCGTCGACGAGCACGACGACCGCGTCGGCCGTCGTCGCCCCCGTCACCATGTTGCGCGTGTACTGCACATGGCCCGGGCAGTCGGCGAGGATGAACGAGCGCCGGTCGGTCGCGAAGTAGCGGTAGGCCACGTCGATCGTGATGCCCTGCTCGCGCTCGGCGCGGAGCCCGTCGGTGAGCAGCGCGAAGTCGAAGCCGCCCGCGTCGCCGCCGAAGCCGCGGGCGCGGCTCGCCGACTCGATCTGGGCGAATTGGTCGGCGAGGATCGCCTTCGCGTCGTGCAGCAGCCGCCCGACGAGGGTCGACTTGCCGTCGTCGACCGACCCGGCGGTCGCGAAGCGCAGCAGCGTGCTCATCAGAAGTACCCGTCCTTCTTGCGGTCCTCCATGGCGGCCTCGGAGATGCGGTCGTCGGCCCGGGTCGCCCCGCGCTCGGTGAGGGTCGAAGCGGCGACCTCGGCGGTCACGGCGGCGAGGTCGGCGGCCGCCGACTCGACGGCGCCCGTGCAGCTCATGTCGCCGACCGTGCGGTAGCGCACGGTGCGCCGTTCGACGGGCTCGTCCGGGCGCGGCAGCGAGTGCTCGCCCACCGCGCGCCACATCCCGTCGCGTCGGAACACCTCGCGCTCGTGCGCGAAGTACAGCGGCGGCAGCTCGATCCGCTCGCGCTCGAGGTAGCGCCAGACGTCGAGCTCGGTCCAGTTCGAGATGGGGAAGGCGCGCACGTGCTGGCCCGGGGTGTGCCGCCCGTTGTAGAGGCTCCAGAGCTCGGGGCGCTGGTTGCGCGGGTCCCACTGGCCGAACTCGTCGCGGAGGCTCAGGATGCGCTCCTTCGCGCGGGCCTTGTCCTCGTCGCGGCGGGCGCCGCCGAAGACGGCGTCGTGCCGGCCCGCGGCGATGGCGTCGAGGAGCGGCTGGGTCTGCAGCGGGTTCCGCGTGCCGTCGGCGCGCTCCTGCAGGCGGCCGTCGTCGAGGTAGTCCTGCACGCGCGCGACCTCCAGGCGGATGCCGAGGCGGGCGACGGTCTCGTCCCGGAACGCCAGCACCTCGGGGAAGTTGTGCCCGGTGTCGACGTGCAGCACCGGGAACGGCACCCGGCCCGGCCAGAACGCCTTCGTCGCGAGGTGCAGGACCACGACGGAGTCCTTGCCGCCGGAGAACAGCAGCACGGGCCGCTCGAACTCGGCCACGACCTCGCGGATGATGTGGATCGCCTCGGACTCGAGCTGGTCGAGCACGTCGAGCGCGTTCGGCCCGCCGGTCGCGGACCGCGGCGCGGCGGTGGATGACGCACCGGTGGCTGACGCGGCGGTGGATGGTGCCGCGGCGGACGTCGTCGTCGTCATAGGTGCAACCCGCATTCCGTCTTGGCGAGGCCGGCCCAGCGGCCGGACCTCGGGTCCTCACCGGCGGCGACCGGCTTCGTGCACGGCTCGCAGCCGATGGAGGGGTAGCCGCGGCCGAGCAGCGGATTCACGGGCACCCCGAACGCGGTCGCGTAGTCCGTCAGCTCGTCGAAGCTCCACGCGGCGAGCGGGTTCACCTTGACGAGCCCGTTGCGCTCGTCCCACGCGACGAGCGGCGTGCCCGCCCGGGTCGGCGCCTCGTCGCGGCGCACCCCGGTGAACCACAGCTCGTAGCCGGCGAGGGAGCGCTGGAGCGGCTCGACCTTGCGCCGTTGGCAGCAGAGCCCCGGGTCGCGGCCGAAGAGCTGCGCACCGAACTCGGCGTCCTGCTCGGCGACGGTCTGCGCCGGGCGGACGTCGACGACCCGCACCTCGAGCGCGGCCGCGACGGCGGCGCGCGTCTCGTGGGTCTCGGCGAAGTGGTAGCCGGTGTCGAGGAAGAGCACGTCGACGCCCGGCAGCGACTGCGCGACGAGGTGCGGCAGCACCGCGTCGGCCATCGAGCAGGCGACGGCCGCGAGCTCCGCGTCGAAGTGCCGGGCGACCCAGGCGACGACGGCGTGGGCGCTCGCCTCGCGCCCGCCGTCACCGGCCGCCGCCAGCTCGGCGGCGCCGGCCTCGGCGAGCGCGCGGAGCTCCGCGGCATCCCTCGTCCGCGCGCGCCGGGGCGCGAGCGTCGCGCCCGCCGTCCCGCTCATCGGAGCGCCTCCTCGTCGGCCCGGTGCGCCCACTCGGCGAACGTCTCGCCCGCGGCGGCGTCGCGCTCGGCGAGGTAGCGGCGCACGACCCGCTCGACGTAGTCGGCGAGCCCGTCCGCGGTGACCTTCAGCCCGCGGACCGTGCGGCCGGTGCCGGCCTCCTCGCGGTGCGCGGAGGCGAGCCCGCCGCCGAGGTGCACCTGGAAGCCGGGCGTCTGCCCGCCGTCGCCGTCGGGCAGGAGCTGGCCCTTCAGGCCGATGTCGGCGGTCTGGATGCGGGCGCAGGAGTTCGGGCAGCCGTTCACGTGCAGGCTGATCGGGTGCGGCAGGTCGAGGCCCGCGAGCCGCTCCTCGAGCTGCACGACCGCGCGGGACGCGGTCTGCTTCGTCTCGACGATCGCGAGCTTGCAGAACTCGATGCCGGTGCACGCGATCGCCCCGCGGCGGATGAGGCTCGGCCGCACCTGCAGGCCCAGCCGGTCGAGCTCGGCGACGACCTCCTCGATGTGGCGCTCCTCGATGTCGAGCAGGACGAGCTTCTGGTGCGGCGTGGTGCGCAGCCGTCCGGAGCCGACGCGCTCGAGCAGCTCGGCGATCCCCGTGAGGATCGTGCCCGAGACGCGGCCGACGAGCGGGGTCGCGCCGAGGTAGTAGCGGCCGTCGTGCTGCCGGTGCACGCCGACGTGGTCGCCCTGCGCGAGCGGCTTCGGCGCCGGCGGGCCGTCGGGCAGCGGCTGCGCGAGGTACTCGGTCTCGAGCACCTCACGGAACCGCTCGGCGCCCCAGTCCGCGACGAGGTACTTGAGCCGCGCGCGGTTGCGCAACCGGCGGTAGCCGTAGTCCCGGAAGATCGAGACGACGCCCTCCCAGACCTCCGCGACCCGTTCGGGGGCGACGAAGGTGCCGGTGCGCACGGCGAGATGGGCCGCGGTCGAGAGGCCGCCGCCGACCCAGAGGTCGTAGCCGACGCCGAGCTCGGGGTGCTCCACCGCGACGAACGCGACGTCGTTGATCTCGTGCACGACGTCCTGGCTCGGGTGGCCGGTGATCGCGCTCTTGAACTTGCGCGGCAGGTTCGCGAACTCCGGATCGCCGATGTAGCGGCGCTGGATCTCCTCGATCTGCGGCGTCGGGTCGATGAGCTCGTCCGCGGCGATGCCGGCGACGGGCGAACCGAGGATGACCCGGGGCACATCGCCGCACGCCTCCGTCGTCGAGAGCCCGACGGCCTCCAGCCGGCGCCAGATCTCGGGCACGTCCTCGACCCGCACCCAGTGCAGCTGCACGTTCTGCCGGTCGGTGAGGTCGGCCGTGTCGCGCGCGAACTCGGTGGAGATGCCGCCGATGGTGCGCAGCTGCTCGGTGGTGAGCTGGCCGCCGTCGATGCGGACGCGGAGCATGAAGTACTCGTCCTCGAGCTCGTGGGGTTCGAGCGTCGCGGTCTTGCCGCCGTCGATGCCGGGCTTGCGCTGCGTGTACAGCCCCCACCAGCGGAAGCGGCCGTGCAGGTCGGTCGGGTCGATGCTCGCGAAGCCGCCGCTGGCGTAGATCCGCTCGATGCGCTCGCGCACCGCGAGCCCGCCGTCCTGCTGCTTCCACTCCTCGTTCGCGTTGAGGGGGGCGCGGCCGTCGACCTTCCACTGCCCGTTGGGCTTGTTCGCCCCGCGCGTCGGGCGGACGCCCGCGGCGCGCCGGGCCGGCGCGGCCTGCTCGGCCGTCCTCGTCTCCGTGTCGCCCAGCGTCATGCCAGCTCCCCGCCACTCACCCCCGTCCGGGGGACGGCGATGATCGCCGTCGGAGCGACGCTAGGCGAGGGGGAATCCGGCGGCACGTTCGTGACGACGGGGGTCGTCACGCGATGAAACGGGATGTCTCGGCGCGCCGCATTCC
This sequence comes from Agromyces mediolanus, assembly GCF_044917495.1. Classification (GTDB taxonomy): domain Bacteria; phylum Actinomycetota; class Actinomycetes; order Actinomycetales; family Microbacteriaceae; genus Agromyces; species Agromyces mediolanus_B. The sequence goes on from NZ_JAVSSI010000005.1 coordinate 214,534, forward strand.
GTCACATGGTTGACAGGCGGGCGGCGGCCGCTTCGAAGCGGTCGACGACGAGCTCGGCGAGCTCGTCCGGCGGCAGCACACCGGGACGGAGCAGCGGTTCGGTGATCGCCGCGGCGCCCGCCGCGCGAGCGGTGTCGACGGCGAGGTCCTGGAAGTAGCCTGGGGCGAGGAGGTAGCTCGCGACGACGACCCGGCGCCCGGCGGCCGCCGGGGAGCCGGCCGCCCGGCGGACCGCCTCGTCGAGCGTCGGCTCCGCCGCGGAGAGGTAGCCGACCGTGACGGGTGCGCCGAGCTCGCGCGCGAGCCGCTCCCCCATCGCCTCGCAGTCCACGACGGCGCGGGCGTCGCTCGATCCGGCGGCGGCGAGCACGACCGGTTCCCCGGCCCGCCAGTCCGCCTCGAGGAGGCGCCGGACGAGCACGCGCGCGAGCCGATCGTCGGGCCCGAGCGCGCCGGCGAGCACGACGGCTCGGCTCCGCTCGGCGGCGACGGCCTCGGTGAGGTCGACGTGCACGTGGTAGCCGGCCGACAGGAGCAGCGGCACGACGACCGCGGGCATGCCCGCCGGGAGGCTCGCGAGGGTGGCCGGCACATCGGGCTGCTCCACGTCGACGTGGCCGAGCCGGAGCGCCGCCGCGCCGGAGCCCGCCGCACCGGAGCCTGCGGCACCCGCCGCCGCGCCGGGCAGCTGCCCGCCCCCGCGCATGAGCCGGGCGCCGACGGCCTGGACGAGGCCGCGGACGGCGGCGCTGCCGTCGGGCGAGGAGGTGCCGTGCGAGATCGCGACGAGCGCAGGACGGGTCATCCCTCCATCGTGCCGTACCCGCCGGTGCGCCGGGGCCGGCAGCGGCATCCGTCCGTCCGTCCGTCGGCCGCATCCGCCCGTCCGCCGGAGGCATCCGCCCGTCCATCGGACGCATCCGCCCGTCCGCCGGAGGCATCCGCCCGCGCTCGACCCTGGGCGAGCTCCGAGGCCGACGGCGTAGGCTGCTAGACCGATGAGCACCCCGACCTCTCCCGCCCGTTCCCGCTTCGGCCGCCGCGAGACTCCTCCGGGCCCGCGCGCCACCTTCCGCCAGCTGCTGCCCTTCGTGTTCGAGCACCGTCCCGTGCTCGTCTGGGTCGCGATCCTCTCGATCATCGGCGCGCTCGCGAGCCTCGCCCAGCCGCTCCTCGTGAGCCAGGTGATCACCGTCGTCGAGGCCGGCGACCCGCTGGGCTGGATCGTCTGGGCGCTGATCGCGCTCGTCGTCGTGAGCGGCATCATCACCGGCTACCAGCACTACCTGCTGCAGCGCACCGGCGAGGGCGTCGTGCTGTCCAGCCGCAAGCAGCTCGTCGCGAAGCTCCTCCGCCTGCCCATCGCGGAGTTCGACACCCGGCGCACGGGCGACCTCGTCTCCCGGGTCGGCAGCGACACGACCATGCTCCGGGCGGTGCTCACCCAGGGCCTCGTCGAGGCGATCGGCGGCGCGGTCACCTTCGTCGGCGCACTCATCGCGATGCTCGTCATCGACCCGGTGCTGCTCGGGCTCACCGTGCTCGTCATCGCCGTCGCCATCACGACGGTGACCCTCCTGTCGGCGCGGGTGCGCGAGGCCTCCCACGCGGCCCAGGCGAAGGTCGGCGACGTCGCCGCCTCCGTCGAGCGGGCGATCAGTTCGGTGCGCACGATCCGCGCGGCGGGCGCGACCGAGCGCGAGCTCGCCGACGTCCAGGCCGAGGCCGAGGGCGCCTGGCGGATGGGCGTGAAGGTCGCGAAGATCTCGGCGCTCATCGTGCCGATCGCGGGCATCGCGATGCAGGTGTCGTTCCTCGTCGTGCTGGGCGTCGGCGGCTTCCGGGTGGCGTCGGGCGCGATCACGGTCGCGAGCCTCGTCGCCTTCATCCTGTTCCTGTTCATGATGATCCTGCCGCTCGGGCAGGCGTTCGGCGCGATCACCTCGGTGAACCAGGCCCTCGGCGCCCTCGGCCGCATCCAGGAGATCCTCGACCTCCCCGACGAGGACGCGCACGACCGCGAGCTCGCCCCGCTCGCCCTCGTCGTCGGACCGGCGAACGAGGGCGTCCGCCCCGACGCCCCCGCGATCGAGTTCGACGACGTGCACTTCGCGTACGCGTCGACGTCGCCGCAGGACCCGGCCGACCCGGGCAACGACTCCGCCGACGCCCACGCGCCGGAGCCCTCCGTCACCGAGCGCCAGCCCGTGCTCCGGGGCGTCTCCTTCGCCGTGCCGCGCGGGCAGCGCGTCGCCCTCGTCGGCCCCTCCGGCGCCGGCAAGTCGACGATCCTCGCGCTCGTCGAGCGCTTCTACGACCCCTCGGTCGGCGAGGTGCGGATGGGCGGGCTCGACCTCCGCTCGATCGACCGCGCCGAGCTCCGCGCGCAGATCGGCTACGTCGAGCAGGATGCCCCGGTGCTCGCCGGCACCCTCCGCGACAATCTGCTCCTCGGCAGTCCCGAGGCGAGCGACGAGGAGTGCGAGCACGTGCTCCGCGCCGTGAACCTCGGCGGGGTGCTCGAACGCGACCCCGCCGGGCTCGGCGCGCAGGTCGGCGAGGACGGCATCATGCTCTCCGGCGGCGAGCGCCAGCGGCTCGCGATCGCCCGCGCGCTCCTCGCCGCCCCGCCGATCCTGCTGCTCGACGAGTCGACGTCGTCGCTCGACGGCGTGAACGAGCGGATGATGCGGGAGGCGATCGACGAGGTCGCCGCGGGCCGCACGCTCATCGTCATCGCGCACCGGCTCTCGACCGTCGTGGACTCCGACCGGATCGTCGTGCTCGACGGCGGGCGCATCATCGGCGAGGGCACGCACGCGGAGCTCGTCGACGAGGTGCCGCTCTACCGCGAGCTCGCGGAGCACCAGCTCCTCGTCTGAGGCGCCTGCGCGAAACGGCCCGCTTCCGATCGGAAGCGGGCCGTTTCGCGTCTCGTGCGAAGAGATTGCCGCGGGCGGTGCGCCTTCCCGTGCCCACAACGCCCGCGGCGGGTCCGTAGACCCATGGATGCCGCGGGCGGTGCGCCTTCCCGTGCCCACAGCGCCCGCAGCATCCATCGGTCTGCGCATCCCATGATGACGCATTCCGCGCCGTTTCCCGTCATCGGCGGCGAACCGCCCGTCCGATCGAGCGGACGAGGATCGCGCCAGACCTGGGACCCCGGCGCGATCCTCCTCCGCTCGATCGTGCGCCCCGGTGGCCGGGGCGCACGATCGACGGGACCGTGTGTCAGTCGGTCACGGGCACCTGCCCGTGCTCGAGGTGGTAGCGGAGGCTCGACAGCTCGGCGCGCAGGGCGGCGGGCACCCGGTCGCCGAACTGGCCGAAGTACTCCTCGGTCAGCTCGCACTCGGCGAGCCACGAGGCCGGGTCGACGTGGAAGAGCTGCTCGAGCTCGCCGTCGGTGATCTCGAGGCCGTCGAGGTTCAGCGCGTCGTCGGCGGGGAGCAGCCCGATCGGCGTCTCCTTCGCGCCGGCCTCGCCCTCGAGCCGGCCGACGATCCACTCGATGACGCGCGAGTTCTCGCCGAACCCGGGCCAGAGGAAGGAGCCGTCGGTGCCCTTGCGGAACCAGTTGACCTGGAAGATCTGCGGCGCGCGGTCGCCCAGCACGCGGCCCATCTTCACCCAGTGGCCCCAGTAGTCGGCCATGTTGTAGCCGCAGAAGGGCAGCATCGCGAACGGGTCGCGGCGGAGCTCGCCGACGGTGCCCTCGGCGGCCGCGGTCTTCTCGCTCGAGATCGTCGCGCCCATGAAGACGCCGTGCTTCCACGAACGGGCCTGCGCGACGAGCGGCACGTTGGTCGCGCGGCGACCGCCGAACAGGATGGCGTCGATCGGCACGCCGTCGTGGGCGTCCCAGTCGTCGGAGATCTGCGGGCACTGCGCCGCGGCCACCGTGAAGCGGGAGTTCGGGTGCGCGGCGGGGCGGCCGGACGCGGGCGTCCAGGGCTGGCCCTGCCAGTCGGTGAGCTCCTCGGGCACCTCGTCGGTGAGCCCCTCCCACCAGACGTCGCCGTCGGGCCGGAGCGCCACGTTCGTGAAGATCGTGTTGCCCCAGAGGGTCTGCACGGCCGTCGGGTTCGTGGTCTCGCCGGTGCCCGGCGCGACGCCGAAGAAGCCGGCCTCGGGGTTGATCGCGTAGAGGCGGCCGTCATCACCGGGGCGCATCCAGGCGATGTCGTCGCCGATCGTCTCCACGGTCCAGCCGGGGATCGTCGGACGGAGCATCGCGAGGTTCGTCTTGCCGCACGCCGAGGGGAACGCCGCGGCGATGTGGTAGACCTTGCCGGCGGGCGAGGTGACCTTGATGAGCAGCATGTGCTCGGCGAGCCAGCCCTCGTCGCGCGCCATCACCGAGGCGATGCGCAGCGCGAAGCACTTCTTCGCGAGGAGGGCGTTGCCGCCGTAGCCGGAGCCGAACGACCAGATCTCGCGCGAGTCCGGGAACTGCACGATGTACTTCGTCGGGTTCGACGGCCAGTCGATCTCGTCGCGGCGCTGGCCGATGCCGTCGACGAGCGGGTAGCCGACCGAGTGCACGGTGCGCACCCACGGCTCGCCGGCCTCGATGAGGCGGTAGACCTGCTCGCCCATGCGCGTCATGATGCCCATCGAGAGCACCACGTAGGGCGAGTCGGTGATCTCGACGCCGAGCTGCGAGATGGGGCCGCCGAGCGGGCCCATCGAGAACGGCACCACGTACATGGTGCGGCCCTTCATGGAGCCGTCGAAGACGTCGACGAGCTCTTCGCGCATCTCGCGCGGGTCGCGCCAGTTGTTGGTCGGACCGGCGTCTTCCTCGTACGTCGAGCAGATGAAGGTGCGGTCCTCGACCCGGGCGACGTCGGAGGCGTCGGTGCGGGCGAGGTAGCTGTTGGGGCGCCACTCGGGGTTCAGCTTGATCAGCTTGCCCTCGGCGACGAGCTGCTTCGTGAGGAGGTCGGCCTCCTGCTTGGAGCCGTCGCACCAGACGATCTCGTCGGGCTTCGTGAGGGCGGCGATCTCGTCGACCCAGGCGCGGAGGGCCGGGTCGGTGGTGCCGCGGGGGGTATCGCGGGCGTCGGAGTCCGTTCCGATGGAGAACTCGGAGAGGGTCATCGTCGTCGCGCCTTCCTGTGTCTGCCGCGACCTCGTGGCCGCGGCGGCCGAACCGGAACCGGTTCACACGGACCGGAATCGGTTCGTAGTTCAAGAATGCGGGAAGAGCGAGCAGTCATCTGGACGAAATCGATGGAAAGAATCGTCGATCTTTCGATATCCTTAAGCCATGACGGCAGGCGCACTCCCCCGCACGGCGGGCATCTGGCGATGAAGGCGGGCACCCCCGACCTCGCGACCCTCGGGCATCGCATCCGGCACTTCCGCGGCGAGCGCGGCCTCACCCTCGACCAGCTCGGCGAGCTCGTCGACCTCGCGGGCAGCCAGCTCTCGCTGATCGAGAACGGCAAACGGGAGCCGAAGCTCTCGACCCTCGACGCCCTCGCCGCCGCCCTCGACGTCGAGCTCGCCGAGCTCCTCTCCCGGGAGGCGCCGAGCCGCCGGGCGGCGCTCGAGCTCGAGCTCGGCCGATCCCAGGCGAGCCCGCTCTACGCGAGCCTCGGCCTGCCGCCGATCCGCGCCGGGCGCGGCATCAGCGACGAGACCCTGGAGTCGATCGTCGGGCTCCACCGCGAGCTGCAGCGCCGGGCCAGCGAGGCGATCGCGACGCCGGAGGAGGCGCGACGGGCGAACACGGAGATGCGGGAGCGGATGCGCGAGCGCGCCAACTACCTCCCCGACATCGAGCAGCTCGCCGAGGAGCAGGTGCGCGCGTCGGGGCACCGCTCAGGCGCGCTCACGCACCGCGAGGTGAGCGTCATGGCCGAGCGGCTCGGCTTCAAGCTCATCTACGTCGACGACCTGCCCGACTCCACCCGGTCGATCACCGACCTCGAGAACGGCCGCATCTACCTGCCGCCCGCGTCGATCCCCGGCGGCCACGGGCTCCGCTCGATGGCGCTCCAGGCGATGGCGCACCGGCTGCTCGGCCACACGCCGCCGGCGAGCTACGACGAGTTCCTCTGGCAGCGGCTCGAGATCAACTACTTCGCCGCCGCGTGCCTGATGCCCCAGGAGGCATCCGTCGCCTTCCTGCAGGAGGCGAAGAAGGACAAGCGCCTCGCGATCGAGGACTTCCGCGACGCCTTCGGCGTCACCCACGAGGCGGCCGCGCTCCGCTTCACGAACCTCGGCACCTCGCACCTCGACATGACGCTGCACTTCCTCCGGGTCGCGGGCGACGGGGCGCTGCTGAAGGGCTACGAGAACGACGGGCTGCCGCTGCCGACCGACGTCACGGGCTCGATCGAGGGGCAGTGGGTGTGCAAGAAGTGGAGCGCGCGCACCGCCTTCGAGCACACGAACCGCACGACCGAGAACTACCAGTACACCGACACGCCCGCCGGCACCTTCTGGTGCGCGACGCAGACGGGGCGCACGGATGCCGCGGAGTTCTCGATCACGGTGGGCGTGCCGTTCAGCCAGGCGAAGTGGTTCCGCGGCCGCGAGACGACGCTGCGGGCAACGTCGAGCTGCCCCGACGAGAACTGCTGCCGCCGGGCGCCCGACGGCCTCGCGGAGCGCTGGGCGGGCCGCGCGTGGCCGAGCGCCCGGCTGCACGCCCACGTGCTGTCGCCGCTGCCCTCCGGCACCTTCCCCGGCGTCGACGACGTCGAGGTCTACGCCTTCCTCGAGGCGCACGCCGAGCAGTAGCAGGCACCGGGCGCACGACGAGCAGGAGCAGGCACCAAGCGCGACTTGCGATTCGCGTCTCGCGCAGCTCCTAGAAGCTGCCGCCCATCTCCTGCAGGCGCTTCACGCGCTCGGGGATCGGCGGGTGCGTGGCGAAGAGGCGGTCGACGATGCCGGGCTTCAGCGGGTCGGCGATCCAGAGGTGCGCCATGGAGGTGTTCTGCCGCTGCATGGGCCGCCCGTAGGCCTCGAGCTTCAGCAGCGCCCGGGCGAGCGCGTCGGGGTGCCGGGTCGTCATCGCGCCGGTCGCGTCGGCGAGGTACTCGCGCTGGCGGGACACGGCGAGCTGCACGAGGGTCGCGACGAGCGGCGCCACGAGCATCGCGACGATGCCGAAGATCATGACGATCGGGTTGCCGTTGTTGTTGTTCCGGCCGAAGAAGGCCATGCGCACGAGCATGTCGGAGATGAAGCCGACAGCGACGACGAGGCCGAACACGATCATCGAGAGGCGGATGTCGTAGTTGCGCACGTGTCCGAGCTCGTGCGCCATGACGCCCTCGAGCTCGGCGTCGTCCATGAGCTCGAGCAGGCCCGTGGTCGCGGCGACGGAGGCGTGCTGCGGGTCGCGGCCGGTGGCGAAGGCGTTCGGCGCCGGGTCGGAGACCACGTAGACGCGGGGCATCGGCGTGCCCGTCGTGATCGACAGGTTCTCGACGACGCGCCAGAGCCTCGGGTGCTCGGCCTTCGAGGTGATCTCGATGGCGCCGGACATCGCGAGCGCCTGCCGGTCGGCCGTGAAGTACTGGATGAGGGCGTAGCCGATCGCCACGACCAGGGTGATGACGACGATCGTCAGGTTGCCGTAGATCGCGGCGGCGAGCCAGCCGAGCCCGCCGATGATCAGCAGGAACAGCACGATGGTGAAGACGGTGTTGCGTTTGTTCTTGGCGATTGCGCGATACATCGGGTGGCGTCAGCGCTCCACTCGCGTCAGAACTGGACGCGCGGCGGCTCGGCGATCGCCGCCGGCTCCGCGACCTCGAAGAACTCGCGCTCGTGGAAGCCGAGGCTCCGCACGAAGAGCGTGTTCGGGAACACCTTGATCTTCGTGTTCAGCTCGCGCACGCCGCCGTTGTAGAAGCGGCGCGAGGCCTGGATCTTGTCTTCCGTGTCGACGAGCTCCGACTGCAGCTGCAGGAAGTTCTGGCTGGCCTGCAGCTGGGGGTAGGCCTCGGCGACCGCGAAGATCGACTTCAGCGCCTGCTGCATGTGGTTCTCGGCGGCACCGGCCTCGACGGGGCCCTGCGCCTGGAGGGTCTCGGCGCGCGCCTGCGTCACCGACTCGAAGACCGACTTCTCGTGCGCGGCGTAGCCCTTGACCGCCTCGATGAGGTTCGGGATCAGGTCGGCGCGGCGCTTCAGCTGCACCGTGATGTCGCTCCACGCCTCGTCGACCCGCACGTTGAGGGTGACGAGGGAGTTGTACGTGGCCCACAGGTAGATGCCGATGATGAGGACCAGCGCGACGACGATGATGACGGGAATGAGCCATTCCATGGCTGATCAGCTCCTAGCGCTGCGGGGAATCGGGGTGCCGTCTCATCTTATCCGCGGCCCCCTCGCGGCGGATGGATTTCCCATGAGACTCGAAGGCTTCTCACTCCCCGCTCACCGCGGGCGTGTCGCGGGCGTGCAGACGAGGCGTAGGCTCTGCGTCGTGGACCAGCACGGCACCCGGGTTCCCCCTCGTCGGCGCGGACGACCGCGTGCGTCGGAGGTCGGCGAGGCGCGCGGGCGGATCATCGCCGCGGCGACCGAGGAGTTCGCCGAGCGCGGCTACGAGGCGGCGTCGATCCGCGCGATCGCGCGGCGGGCGGAGGTCGATCCGGCGCTCATCCGGCACTACTTCGACGACAAGCAGGCGCTCGTCGCCGCGGTGGTCGAGGTGCCGCTCCGTCCCGACCGGGTGGTGCGCGGCGCGCTCGACGGCCCGTTCGACGGCATCGGCGCGGCGCTCGTCACGGGGGTCGTCCGAGCCTGGGACTCCCCCGCGGTGCGCCCGGCGGCGCTCGCGGCGCTCCGCGGCGCGGTGGGGCAGGGCCCCGTCTCGCGGATGCTCCGGGAGTTCCTCCGCCGCGAGCTCATGCACCGGATCGCGGCGCGCCTCGTCGACGAGGGCGTCGCCGACGGCGAGGCCGAGCTCCGCGCGGAATTCGCCGTCTCCCAGATCGTCGGACTCATCATGGTGCGCTACGTGCTCGTCGCCGAGCCGCTCGCGAGCCTGCCGCCCGAGGAGGTCGTGCGCCGGCTCGCGCCGGTGGTGCAGTTCCACCTCACCGGGGACGCGCAGGACCTCGCCGGGGCGGGCCTTGACAGCGCGGCGCACCCGGCGAAGAATTCCTCGCATGATGAATAACGCGGATGCCTCGACCGGCGCCGCCGTGGTCGTCCGCGGGCTGCACGTCCGCCGCGGCCGGAGCGAGGTGCTCGACGGCCTCTCGCTCGCCGTGCCGCGCGGCCGGATCGTGGGCCTGCTCGGTCCGAGCGGCAGCGGCAAGACGACGCTCATGCGCGCGATCGTCGGCGTGCAGGTCGTCCGCTCCGGGGAGATCGAGGTGCTCGGGCTCCCCGCCGGGAGCGCCGCGCTCCGCACCCGGGTCGCCTACGTCACCCAGCAGCCGAGCGTCTACGACGACCTGACCGTGCGGCAGAACCTCCGCTACTTCCGCCGGGTGCTCGGCGCACCCGCGGCCGACGTCGAGCGGGTCATCGCGCGCACCGAGCTCGGGCCGGTCGCCGACCGGCTCGCGGGGAGCCTCTCGGGCGGACAGCGCGGGCGCGTCTCGCTCGCCGCCGCACTGCTCGGCTCCCCCGAGCTGCTCGTCCTCGACGAGCCCACCGTCGGCCTCGACCCGGTGCTCCGCGTCGAGCTCTGGGCCCTCTTCCGCTCCCTCGCCGACGAGGGGGCGACCCTCCTCGTCTCGAGCCACGTCATGGACGAGGCGAAGCGCTGCGACCGTCTCCTCCTCATGCGCGACGGTGAGCTGCTCGCCGACGACACCGTCGACGGCGTGCTCGAGGTCACCGGCACCGACGACGTCGAAGCGGCGTTCCTCCGGCTCATCGAGCGCGGCGAGCCCGATCTCCGCTCCCCCGACGAGCGGGCGCAGCATCCGCGCGGCCGGCACGAGGCATCCGCCGCCGGAGCATCCGTCTCCGCGGCAGCCATCGCCGAAGCATCCGCCCCCGCGGCATCCACCCCTGCGGCATCCGCCGCTCCTGCGCACTCCCCGGCCGAGCCCGGACCGGAGGACCCGCGATGACCCTCGGCCGCACCTTCGCCACCGCCGGCCGCGTGCTCGCGCAGATCCGGCACGACCCGCGCACCATCGGGCTCCTCGTCGTCGTGCCGAGCCTCCTCATCGGCCTCGTCGCCTGGATCTTCACCGACACCGACGTCTTCAGCGACATCGGCCCCGCGATGATCGCCCTCTTCCCGTTCATCGTGATGTTCCTCGTCACGAGCATCGCGACGCTCCGCGAGCGGCGCAGCGGCACGCTCGAGCGGCTGCTGTCGATGCCGCTCGGCAAGGGCGACTTCATCCTGGGCTACGCGCTCGCATTCGGCCTCCTCGCGGTCGTGCAGACCGCCGTGGCGGTGTCGTTCGCGGTGTGGGTCTGCGGCCTCGAGATCGCCGGCTCGATCTGGCTGCTCTTCGCCGTAGCGGTGGCCGACGCCCTCCTCGGCACCGCGCTCGGGCTGCTCGCGAGCGCGTTCGCGCGCACCGAGTTCCAGGTCGTGCAGTTCATGCCGGTGCTCGTGTTCCCGCAGATCCTGCTCGGCGGCATCTTCATCCCGCGGGACCAGCTGCCCGACGTGCTCGAGGCGATCAGCGAGTGGCTGCCGCTCAGCTACGCGATCGATGCGCTCCAGGCGGTCGCCGCCGACTCCGAGTCGACGGCCTGGGTCGTCGGCAAGCTGCTCGTGATCGGCGCCTGGATCGTCGGCTCCATCGTGGTCGGCTCGATCACCCTCCGCCGCCGCACGCCCTAGCCCGGACCCGCCTGCCCGGCCTGCCCGCCGCCGCCGGCCCACCTGCCCCGGCCGCCCCGCCCTGGCCCCCGGCCCCGTCCGTCGGCGCGGGCGGAGGAGATTCGCACCCGGGGAGGTGAATACGGGTCCGAACACCCTCCCGCAGCGTGAATCTCCTCCCGCAGGCCGAGCCCCAGCCCCAGCCGCGCCCCAGCCCAGCCGCCGCATCCCCTCGCCCGGGCCCGCCGGCTACGCGCCGAGCACCCGATCGAGGTAGGGGTTGCGGAAGCGCCGCTCGGGGTCGAGCTCCTCCCGCACCGCGAGGAAGTCGTCGAAGCGGGGGTAGCGCTCGCGCAGGGCCTCCGCGTCGAGCGTGTGCATCTTGCCCCAGTGCGGGCGCCCCTCGTGGGCGAGCATGATCTCCTCGACGGCGCGGAAGTACTCCGTCGGGTCCTCGCGGAAGTAGCGGTGCACCGCGAGGTAGCCCGACTCCCGGCCGTGCGCCGTCGACAGCCAGTTCTCGTCGGCCGCCGCGGCCCGCACCTCGACGGGGAAGCTGATCCGCCAGCCGCGCCACTCGATGAGGCGCTGCACCTCGCGCAGGGCGTCGGGCACGGCCGCGAGCGGCACCGCGTACTCCATCTCGCGGAAGCGCACCGTGCGGTTCGTCACGAACACCTTCGGCGAGAAGTCGGCGAAGTCCCGGCTGCCCTGCAGGCGCTCGACCTGCCGGGCGAAGAACGGCACGACGCCCGGTGCGACGGTGCCGAGGGCGCAGACGCCCCGGTAGACGCCGTTCGCGAGCAGCTCGTCGTCGAGGTAGCGCGACATCCGCCCGAGGGGCTTCCGCGGCGCGTCGCCGGGCAGCCGGGTGTTCGTCTTCGTCATCGCGATCTCGGTGTGCGGGAACCAGTAGAACTCGAAGTGGTCGGCGCCGCGCACCCGCTGCTCCCAGCCGTCCAGCACCTCGGTGAGCGGCTCGGGGTGCTCGTCGGCGTGCAGCACGTAGCGGGGCACGAGCTGCAGGGTGAGCTCGACGAGCACGCCGAGCGCCCCGAGGCCGAGGCGCACGGCGGGCAGCAGCTCGGGGCGGGAGGTCTCGTCGACGGTGAGGAGCTCGCCCGTGCCGGTCACGAGCTTCGCCCCGACGATCTGCGTCGCGAGGCCGCCGAAGCCGAGGCCCGTGCCGTGGGTGCCGGTGGAGGTGGCGCCGGCGATCGACTGCCGGTCGATGTCGCCCATGTTCGGCAGGGCGAGGCCGTAGGGCGCGAGCAGGGCGGGCAGGCGGTGGAGGCGCGTGCCCGCGCCGAGCGTCACGCGTCCGCGTTCGACGTCCACGTCGAGGATGCCGTCGACGGCGTCGAGGTCGAGCTGCACGCCGGGTGCCACGGCGATGCCGGTGAAGCTGTGCCCGGCCCCCACGGGCTTGATCGCGAGCCCCGCAGCGGCGGCGGCGACCACGGCGCGCTGCACCGCCTCCGCGCTCGCGGGCCGCTCGACCCGGATCGGCCTGACCTGCTCGGTCCGTCCCCAGTTGCGCCAGATCGCGCCCGTCGCCGCCACGGCATCCCGTCCTCTCGTCACCGCCTGGCGCTCGCGCGCGCCCTCCGTCGTCGCCCCGCTCACAGGAACGCCCAGCCCTCGCCGCGGTACGTCGGCAGCTCGCCGACGACCGCATCGCCGTCGATGACCGCGAAGGCGTTCAGGTGCTCGGCGAGCTCGCCCGACTTCGTGTGCCGCAGCCAGACCCGGTCGCCGACGCGGAGCCGGCGCGCCGTCCGGCCGGTCACCGGCGACTGCACCTCCCCGGCCATCTCGCGCGGCAGCAGTTCGAGCCCCTCCGGCCAGACGATGCGGGGCAGCCGGTCGGCTCCTGGCGGGCCGGAGGCGATCCAGCCGCCGCCGAGGATCGTCGCGTGGTCCGTGCTCGGCCGGCGCACCACGTCGAGCGCGAAGGCGGCGGCGGGGGCGGGGGCGAACTGCGTGTAGCCGTCGAAGAGGTGCCCGGCGAGGATGCCGGAGCCGGCGGCGATCTCGGTGATCGACGGGTCGGCGCTCGTCGCCTCGAGCGAGCCCGTGCCGCCGCCGTTCACGAACTCCAGCTCCGCGTGCTCGCGGATGCGGGCGATGGCGCGGGCCCGCCGCTCGAGCAGCTCGGGCAGGGAGCGGGACTGCATCCAGCGGTTGAGGGCGCCGTCGACGGGCTTGCCGGGCGGCGCGGTCTGCACGCCCGCGATCTGCGCCTCGTACGACATGACGCCGACGAGCGCGAAGCCGGGACGCGCGGCGAGGTAGGCCGCGAACGCGCCCGCGTCGGCCGGATCGTGGATGGGCGAGCGCCGGACGCCGAGGTGCCCGAGCACGGGCGCCTGCCAGGAGGCGTCGAGCTCGAGGCACACCCGGATCGTCTCGCGCTCGCCGGGCGGGAGCACCGCGTCGACGAGGTCGAGCTGGGCCGGCGAGTCGACCATGAGCGTGATCTTCGCCGCGAGCTCGGGGTCGGTGGCGAGGCGGCGGATGCTCCCCCGCTCCGCCGTGGGGTAGCCGACGACGAGGTCGTCGACGGTGGCCGCGAGCTCGATCGCCTCGGCGAGCGTGTAGGCGAGCACGCCGCGGTAGCCGGGCATCCGGAGCAGGGCCTCGATCACGCCGCGGACGCGGATCGACTTCGAGGCGACCCGGATCGGCGTGCCCTGCGCGCGGCGCACCATGTCGGCGGCGTTGTGCCGGAGCGCGCCGAGGTGGAGGGCGCCGACGGGCGCGTCGAGGTGCGCGGTCGCCGCCGTCATCCGGCCCCAGTACTCCGCCGGATCGCGCCAGACCGCGGCATCCGCCGTCGGCCGGCCGGTGAGACGGAGGTCGATCGTCGTCACGCTGGGCTGCTCCTTCGTCGTGGTGCCGCGTTTCGCGGCGGGGCGCTTTTTCGCGGCGCGCTCGGGCGATCGCGCGGCTCGTTCCGTCGGGCTCATGCGACGCTCCGCACCCGCGCCACCGCAAATGCGCCCGCGGCCGCGAACGCGGCGGAGAGCACGAACACGAGCACGAAGGAGCCGGTCAGGACGACCGCGGCGGCGCCGATCAGCGGCGCGATCGCCTGCGGAACGGCGGAGGCGATGTTCATGATGCCGAGATCCTTGCCCCGGCTCGCCGCGTCGGGCAGCACCTGCGTCGCGAGCGCCTGGTCGACGGAGAGGAAGCAGCCGTAGCCGGCGCCGAGGAGCCCGGCGGCGACCATCGCGACCGTGAGGTCGGGCACGAGCGCGAGCAGCAGTGCGGCGAGCGCCTGCAGCCCGGCGGCGACGAAGACGAAGACGCGGCGCTTCCCGGTGCGGTCGGACCAGCGGCCGAGGCCGAGTGAGGCGAGCACGACGAACACCATGTAGATGAGCGTCAGCACGATGAGGTCGTCTTCCGCGTTCTCGTCCTTCAGCCCGAACATGAGGAAGTACAGCAGCAGGCTCGTGCCGAGCGCGTTGCCGACCGAGACCAGCACGCGGCTGAGCAGCGTCCAACCGAAGTCGGGGTAGCGGCGCGGGCTGATCCAGAGCGAGGCGAGGATGCCGCGGGCGCTCACCCGCGCCCGATCGGCCGCGAGGAGCGGCTGGTCGCGCCGCAGCAGGAACGGGACGGCGAGCAGCACGAGCAGGAGCGCGAGCACCGCGTAGCCGGCCACCTGGCCGGCTACGAGCTCGGTGACGAGGAGGAGGCCGGCGATAATGCCGACCGCCTGCGGCGCCGACATCCAGCCGGACACGAAGCCACGCTGGCCGACCGGCACCTGATCGGAGATCGTCGCGGTGAGCGCCGCCGTCATGATGCAGAAGCCGATGGATGCCGCGACCCACGCCGTGCCGATCGCCCAGATCTCGGTCTGGAGGCCGAGCAGCACGAGGGAGACGGCGAACACGACCGCGCCGATCGCGATCCACGGCCGGCGGCGGCCGAAGCGGCTCGTCGTCCGGTCGCTCATCGCCCCCGTCAGCGGGTAGGCGATGATCGTGGCGACGGCCGCGATGCCGGAGATGATCCCGAAGGCGACGACCGAGTCGACCCAGTTCTCCGGGTGCAGCTCGGCGTCGATCTGCGCGGGCAGCAGCAGCTGGACCGGGGTCAGCTGGGCCATCCACACACCGAACCAGACCGTCGCGAAGGCGGCGATCCAGCCCGCGGAGACGCGCCGGACGGGCTCGGCGAACGCGCCGATCGCGCCGCTCGGCGGGCCGGATGCCGCGCCGGTCGCGGCGGCGCCGGGCTCGGGTGCGCCGGGGTCGATTCGGGTCATCGGGGATCCGCCATTCTCGAGAGGGCGTCGGCCGCTGCGGCGACGACGCGGGCGGCGGCCGCGTCGTCGCGGTCGACCAGCCAGGTGAGGGTGAGGCCGTCGGTGAAGGCGACGAGCACCCGCGCGACGTGCTCGACGGGCAGCCGCCAGCGTGCGCCGGTGAGCTCGGCGGCGGCCTCGAGGGCCTCGACGACGAGCTCGGCGTAGCGGTCGTACTGCGCGACGGCGAGCGGATGCCGCTCCGGCGAGCGGAGCGCGTACTGGGTGAGCTCGAGCATCGCCTGCTCGTGCTCGGGGTCGGCGCGGAGGTGCTCGAAGTAGCGGAGCAGGCCCGCCTCGACGAGCTCGGCGAGCGTGGCGCCCGCGCCGGCCGCCGCGATGAGCTCCTCCGGTGCGACCGCCTTCCGCTCGCGGGCGACGACCGTGCCGATCAGTTCGTCGACCAGCTCGTCGCGCGAGGCGAAGGCGTAGTGGAAGCTCGCGAGGCTCATGCCCGCCTCGGCGACGATCGCCCGGGTCGTCGCCTGCGCGAGGCCCTCGCGGGACACGACGCGGAGCGCCGCCTCGATGAGGGCCGAACGACGATCGGCCGCCGACATCCGCGCCATCGCGTGCTCCTCGTCGTCGACGCGCCGCGACTGCTGCGTCGCGACGGACTGGGACGCTTGACCCAGTCCGCTCAGTATGCAGCATCCGGCCCGCGATCGCTACGCTCGCTTCATGCGCCTCGGTGTCCTCGATGTCGGTTCCAACACCGTCCACCTCCTCGTCGTCGACGCCCACCCGGGCGCGCGGCCCATCCCGACCGCCTCGAACAAGTCGGTGCTGCGCCTCATGCGCTACCTCGAACCCGACGGCTCGATCAGCTCGGAGGGCGTCCAGGCGGTGCTCTCCGCGGTCGGCGAGGCGGCCCGGGCCGCCCGCGAGGCGGGCATCGACGAGCTCCTGGCCTTCGCCACCTCGGCGATCCGCGAGGCGGCGAACGGCGAGCACCTCCTCGACCTCGTCGAGCGCGAGACGGGCATCCGCCTCGACGTGCTCTCGGGAGAGGACGAGGCCCGCCTCACCTTCCTCGCCGTCCGCCGCTGGTACGGCTGGTCGGCCGACCGCATCCTGCTCTTCGACATCGGCGGCGGTTCGCTCGAGATCGCCCTCGGCGGCGACGAGGTGCCCGACGTGGCGCGCTCGCTGCCGCTCGGCGCGGGACGTTCGACGATCGCGTTCCTCCCCGACGATCCGCCCTCGGTCGAGCAGGTCGGTCGCCTGCGCGAGCACGCCCGGCGCGTGATCGAAGGGGCGCTGGGCGACTTCCGCGCGCACCCGGGACCGGACCACGTCGTCGGCTCGTCGAAGACGATCCGCTCCCTCGCCCGCCTCGCGGGCTGGACGGAGGACGGCGTCGGATCGTCCGGCCGGGCGATGCTGAAGCTCAAGGGGCTCGACGACTGGATCCCCCGCCTCGCCCGGATCCCCGCCGACGCGCGTCCCGCGCTGCCCGGCATCACCGCCGACCGCACCTTCCAGATCGTCGCCGGCGCCGTCGTGCTCTCGGAGGCCATGCGGGCCTTCGACGTCGACGAGCTCGACGTCTCGCCCTGGGCGCTCCGCGAGGGCCTCATCCTGCGCCGGCTCGACCACCTCGACTGAGGCCGGCCCCCGGGCGGTCGGGCGGCGCGGCCGCCGCCGCACCGCAGGCCGCCGCGCGCCGCCGCGTGCCCCCACTGGGATTCGAACCCAGACTTGAGCGGGTTTAAGCCGCCTGCCTCTGCCGGTTGGGCTATGGGGGCGCGGCGCGGGGCGGAGCGCCCCGGAACGCCGAACGCGGCGCCGCCCGGAGGGCGACGCCGCGTCACAGTGTAGTCAGGCGCTACTTCGCCGCAGCGGCGACGGCCTCTTCGATCGGCGCGTCGGCAGCGGGCGCCTCGGCGGCCGGTGCGGCCTTCTTCGTCGTGGTGCGCTTGGCCGGGGCCTTCTTCGCGGCCGGCTTCGCCTCGCCCTGCGCCGCGTCGACCGCGGCAGCCTTCGCCTTCGGCGCAGCCTTCGCGGCTGCGGCCTTCGGCTCGGCCTTCGCCGGCTCGGCGGGCTTCGTCGGGGCGGCGTCGGCGGCCGGCTTCGGACGGGCGGCGAACTCCTCGAACGCCGCGCGCGGGCGCTGCACGGCCGACAGCGACACGATGTCGCGGCCGAGCCAGAAGTTGTTCCACCAGCCCCAGAAGACGCGGAACTTGCGCTCCCAGCTCGGCATGGCGAGACCGTGGTAGCCGCGGTGCGCGAACCAGGCGATGAGGCCCTTGATCGCGAGCTTGCCCGACTGGAACACGCCGGAGCCGAGGCCGAGGCCGGCGACCGCGCCGAGGTTCTTGTGGACGTAGTTCTTCGGCTCCTCGCCGCGGAGCACCGCGACGACGTTCTTCGCGAGGAGCTTGCCCTGACGCACGGCGTGCTGGGCGTTCGGCACGCAGTAGCCGCCGACGCCGCCGCCAGTGAGGTCGGGGACCGCCGAGATGTCGCCGGCCGCCCAGGCGTCGGCCACGATGTCGTCGTCGTCGCCGACGCGGAGGTCGGCGCGGGTCTTGATGCGACCGCGCTCCTC
Organism: Agromyces mediolanus; assembly: GCF_044917495.1. Classification (GTDB taxonomy): domain Bacteria; phylum Actinomycetota; class Actinomycetes; order Actinomycetales; family Microbacteriaceae; genus Agromyces; species Agromyces mediolanus_B. Next base: position 232,180 of record NZ_JAVSSI010000005.1, read on the forward strand.
GACCGGCAGGTCGCTCGTGCGCACGATGGCGGGGTTCGCCATCACGCCGGCGGTCCACACGATGAGGTCGGACTCGAAGCTCTCGCCCGTCGACAGCTCGATCTTGCCGTCGACGGCGCTCGTGAGCTGCGTGTCGAGGTGGATCTGCGCGCCGCGCTGGTCGAGGTGCTTGATGACCCAGTGGCTCGTCGGGAGCGACACCTCGGGCATGATGCGGCCCATCGCCTCGATGAGGTGGAAGTGGGTGTCCTCGAAGCTCAGCTGCGGGTAGTACTCGAGCAGGGCGCTCGCGAAGGAGCGGAGCTCGGCGAACACCTCGATGCCGGCGAAGCCGCCGCCGACCACCGTGACGGTGAGCAGGCGGTCGCGCTCGGGACCGGCGGGCAGGTTGGACGCCTTGTCGAAGTTCGAGAGCAGGCGGTCGCGGATCGCGACGGCCTCCTCGATGGTCTTCAGGCCGATCGCGTTCTCGGCGATGCCGGGGATCGGGAAGGTGCGCGAGACGGCGCCGCCCGTGACCACGACGACGTCGTAGTCGAACTGCCAGGGCTCGCCCTCGGCCGGGGTGATCGTCGCGGTCTTCGCCGCGTGGTCGATCTTCGTGACCTTCGCGGTGACGACGTTCGTCTTCTTCAGGTGACGGCGCTGCGCGACGACCGCGTGGCGGGCCTCGATCGAGCCGGCCGCGACCTCGGGCAGGAAGGGCTGGTACGTCATGTAGGGCAGCGGGTCGACCACGGTGACCTCGGCTTCGCCGGGACGCAGCCACTTCTCGAGCTTCCACGCGGTGTAGAAACCTGCATACCCGCCGCCGACGATGAGAATCTTGGGCACGGTGAATGGACTCCTTGATTTCTGGGGATGGGCGGTCAGTCCCCGCCGCCGCGGGTGCTCCGCCTGATATGCCGAGTGGCGCCGATGCCCAACAGCGCTGCTAGCGTACCAAATCCCGCGACCAGTGAGAGCGGGATCGTGATATATGCGAGCGTCCACGAGGTGGGCAGCAGGGTCTGGGTGCTCGCCGACTCGGGCAGCGGGGGGTCGGCGTTCGGCACGATCTGCTCGTCCGGAGCCTCCGTCGCCGGCGCCTCGCCGCTCGCGCGGCGGTGCAGGCGGATCCAGTCGGAGAGGCTGCCGAGGGGGTTCGCCTCGACCTTCGGCACGTCCTCCGTGAGGGCGGCGACCGGGTCGATGATGCCGTAGCCGTAGAGCGGCCCGCCCACCGGATGCCCCTTCGGGTCGGCCGTGGAGATGACGCGGTTGATCACGTTCGCCGCGTCGAGCTCGGGGTACTGGGCGCGCACGAGGGCCACCAGACCGGAGACGATCGGGGCCGCGGCGCTCGTGCCGCTCCACTGCACGTAGGAGCCGTCAGGGCGCACGCCGACGAGGTCCTCGCTGGGCGCCGCGACTGCGATCGTGATGCCCTGGGAGCTCGCGTCGAAGCTCGCGTTGCCCTCGCGGTCGACGCCGGCGACGGTGAGCACGCCGGGGATCGTCGCCGGCGCCCCGACCTCGGTGGTGCCGCTGCCGCGGTTGCCTGCGGCGGCGACGATCACGACGTCGTGCTCGAAGGCGTGCATGAACGCGGCGTCCCAGCTCTCGGGCCAGTCGCGGGTGTTGCGGGTGAGCGACATGTTGATGACGTCGGCGCCGTTGTCGACGGCCCAGGTCACCGCCTCCGCGATCTGGTCGTCGTTGGATGCCGCGGCGCCGGTGTCCTCGCCGAAGGCGACGGAGGCGGTGAGGATGGATGCCTCGGGCGCGACGCCGATGACGCCGTTGCCCGGGGTGGACCCGCGTCCCGCGAGGAGCGAGGCCACCATGGTGCCGTGCTCGGGCTTCTCGCCGACGGGCGTCTGGCCGTCGGGCGAGCCGAGCCCCGAGACATCCGTGCCCCCGGTGATGGCGCCCTTCAGCTCCACGACGGTGCCGGCGACGCCGGTGTCGATGACGGCGACGGTGACGCCCTTGCCCTTCGTCGTGTTCCAGGCCGTCGAGAAGCCGTACTCGCTCAGCCAGTACTCGAGGTCGCGCACGGTGTCGGCGTGCGCCGGTGCCGCGCCGACGCCGACGAGGGCCGCGGTCGCGGCGGCGAGCGCGAGCCCCCGCACGATCCGCGACGCGCGCCCGCCGCGCCGGCGCCCGGTCATCGGCCGGGCTCCCCCGCGGCTTCGCCCGCGCTGGATGCGTCGTCGCCCGCCTCGTCGTCGACGCCGTAGTCGGCGCACTGGCACACGGCGGGCGACCAGCTCGAGCGGGCGAGCGCGAGGTCGCCGATCGGATTCGCGCCGGGCCCGGCGGCGAGCGCGTGGGCCGCGACGGCGTGCAGGCACTTCACGCGGGTGGGCATGCCGCCGGCCGAGATGCCGGCGATCTCGGGCACCTCGCCGAAGCGCGCGCGGTCGGCGAGGTAGTCCTCGTGCGCCCGCGCGTAGCCCGCGGCGAGCTCGGCGTCGTCGTGCAGCAGGGCGTTGCACTCGACCATCAGCTGCGCGGCCTCGAGGAAGCTCATCGCGGCGGTCGCGGCGGGGTGGCTCAGGTAGTAGAACGTCGGGAAGGGGGTGCCGTCGGCGAGGCGCGGGGCGGTCGCGACGACCGTGGGCGCGCCGCACACGCAGCGGGCCGCGATGCCGACGACGTCGCGCACGGGTCGGCCGAGCTGGGCCGAGACGATGCGGAGGTCCCGGTCGGCGACGGGCTCGAAGGGCGGGCGGGTCATCGGGTACCTCCGGATGGGGCCGCGGCGGGCGGCGTGGTCGCTGCGGGGTCGGCGGGCGGCGCGCTCGGGTCGGCGGGCCCGGGGGCGAGCCCGGCCGTCATCACCGAGTCGAGCAGGCTCGTCAGCCAGTCGTGCTTCGCCTCGGTCACCTCGGCGGACACGGCCTGCTCGGTCTCGGTCTTCGCGGCGTCGCTGCGGTCGTCGATGACGAGGTAGCTGACCTCGCCGGGGAGCACGTAGTAGAGCCGTTCGCGCGCCTGCGTCACGATGAACGTCTCATCGCTCCAGCGTTCGCGTTCGGCACGGAGCTTCGTGAGCTCGGCCTCCTGCTGCGAGACCTCGGCCCGGAGCTCGGCGATCTGCTGCCGCTGGGAGGCGAACGCGGAGATGGTCGGGGCCAGCACCACGACGGCGAGCACGAGCAGGCCCATCATGATGAGCGAGAACCCGGAGAAGCGGATGCCGCCGAGCCATCCGCTGCGGACGGCGCCGGCCTCGGGCGTCGCGGCGCTCGCCGACGGCGTCGCTCGCGCACGGGTGCTCCGCGGCTCGCGCGCCCTCCCGGCCGAGGTCGGGCCCGGCTCGTGGCCCGCTGCGGGCTGCGCGGGCGGTCTCGGCCGTCCGGGGCGCTGGGGACGCTTCGGTCCGCTCATCGCGCCTCCTTCCCGGCCGATCGCCCGGGGACGCAGCAGGGGGCGGCCGCTCGGCCGCCCCCTGTCGTTCGCGTGCGCTCTCGCGCCGCGCCCGTCTTACGCCGTGAAGCGCGGGAACGCCGTGCGACCGGCGTACACCGCGGCCTCACCGAGCTCTTCTTCGATCCTCAGAAGCTGATTGTACTTGGCGACCCGCTCGGAACGGGCGGGCGCGCCCGTCTTGATCTGGCCGCAGTCGGTGGCGACGGCGAGGTCGGCGATGGTCGTGTCCTCGGTCTCGCCGGAGCGGTGCGAGAGCACGGCGGTGTAGCCGGCGCGCTGCGCGAGCTTCACCGCGTCGAGCGTCTCGGTGAGGGTGCCGATCTGGTTCACCTTCACGAGGATCGAGTTGCCCGCGTGCTGCGCGATGCCGTCGGCGAGGCGCTTCGGGTTCGTGACGAACAGGTCGTCGCCGACGAGCTGGAGCTTCTGCCCGAGCGAGGCGGTGAGCTCGGCCCAGCCGGCCCAGTCGTCCTCCGCCAGCGGGTCCTCGATCGAGACGAGCGGGTACGCCTCGGCGAGCTCCGCGTAGTACGCGTTCATCTCGGCCGCGCTGCGGTCCTTGCCCTCGAAGCGGTAGACGCCGTTCTCGAAGAACTCGGTCGAGGCGACGTCGAGGCCGAGCGCGATGTCGGTGCCGAGCGTGAAGCCGGCCTTCTGCACGGCCTCGGAGATGAAGTCGAGCGCGGCGCGGTTGTGCGCGAAGTCGGGGGCGAAGCCGCCCTCGTCGCCGAGGCCGGTCGAGAGACCGTTGGCCTTCAGCAGGCTCTTCAGCGCGTGGTAGGTCTCGACGCCCCAGCGGAGGCCCTCGGAGAAGGTCGGGGCGCCGACCGGGAGGATCATGAACTCCTGGATGTCGACGCCGGTGTCGGCGTGCGCGCCGCCGTTGATGATGTTCATCATCGGCACGGGCAGGACGTGCGCGTTCGGTCCGCCGAGGTAGCGGAACAGGGGCAGGTCGGCGGCGTCGGCCGCGGCCTTCGCGACGGCGAGGGAGACGCCGAGGATGGCGTTCGCGCCGAGGCGGCTCTTGTTGTCGGTGCCGTCGGCCTCGATGAGGGCGGCGTCGACGAGGCGCTGGTCGCTCGCGTCGAGGTCTTCGACGGCCGGGCCGAGGACGTCGAGCACGGCGTCGACGGCCTTCTGCACGCCCTTGCCGAGGTAGCGGTCGGCGTCGCCGTCGCGCAGCTCGTAGGCCTCGAACGCCCCGGTCGACGCGCCCGAGGGCACCGCGGCCCGCGCGAGCGAGCCGTCGTCGAGGAGCACCTCGACCTCGACGGTGGGGTTGCCGCGCGAGTCGAGAATCTCGCGCGCGCCGACTGCTTCGATGAATGCCACAGTGGACTCCTCTGATGGGGGCTTCGTGGGGTTGGGAAGGTGTGGACGACGCCATCGTGATCCGCCGCCCAGTCTAGAGGCGTCGGCGGGGGCCACAACTCCGCGGGTCGCGCTACTCGCCGAGCTCGCGGAACTCGAGCGCCGCGGCGTCCGCCGTCTCCGGCGTGACGGTGGCGAAGGCGTCGAAGCCGTCGGCGGTGACCCGGTCGAGGAGGGCGCGCAGGTTCTTCACCCGGCGCTCCAACCGGACGCGGATGCCCGAGGCGACGAGCTCGCGCTTGATCGCGAGCAGGCGCTCGGCGGGGACGGCGCCGTCGTGCACGAGCACGACCGCCCGGGGGCGCCCGGCGTCGCGGAGCTCCAGCAGGTCGACGATGCGCTCGAAGCCGATCGAGAAGCCGCAGGCGGGCACCTCCTGGCCGAGGAACCGCCCGATCATCCCGTCGTAGCGGCCGCCGCCGCCGAGCGAGTAGCCGAACTCGGGGTGGGCGATCTCGAAGATCGTGCCGGTGTAGTACCCCATGCCCCGCACGAGGGTCGGGTCGAACTCGATCGCCGCGCCCGGCAGTGCGTCGCGGAGTGCGAGGAGCTCGCGGTAGGCGTCGAGGTCGAGCCAGGCCGGCGGCGGGACGACGCCGTCGTGCAGGTGCCAGTCGGCGCTCGTGAGGCCGTGCAGCGCCTCGACGACGGTGTCGGCCGCGGGGACCGCGCCGATCTCGACGAGCTCGGCGGCGACGCCGTCGACCCCGATCTTGTCGAGCTTGTCCACGGTGATGAGCGCGCGCTCGCGGAGCTCGGCCGGGACGCCCCAGGCGCCGAGGATGCCGGCGAGGATGCGCCGGTCGTTCAGCCGGATGGTGCAGCCGGCGAGCCCGAGCGCGTCCAGGGTCGCGACGGTCGCGGTGAGCAGCTCGAGCTCGGCGAGCGGGGTGGCGTCGCCGATGATGTCGATGTCGCACTGCACGAACTGCCGGTAGCGCCCCTTCTGCGGGCGCTCGGCGCGCCAGACCGGCGCGATCTGGATGGATCGGAACACGGGCGGCAGGGCCGCGCGGTGGGTCGCGTAGAAGCGCGCGAGCGGCACCGTCAGGTCGTAGCGGAGGCCGAGGTCGGCCAGGGAGAGCGCATCGCCGGACGCGGCCGCCGCGGCGAGCTCCCGCTCGCCGAGGCCGCGCTTCATCACGGCGAAGGCGAGCTTCTCGTTGTCGCCGCCGAGGCCCGCGTGGAGCCGCGAGCTGTCCTCCACGACCGGCGTCTCGATCTCGTCGAAGCCGTGCGCGGCGTAGACCCCGCGGATGACGCCGAGCGCGTGCTCGCGGCGGGCCTTCTCGGCGGGGAGGAAGTCGCGCATGCCGCGCGGAGGCGTGACGGTCTGGGCCATGCGCCCATTCTTCCAGGCGCGGGCGGTCGCTCGCGCCGCCGGACGCCGGGCCCGCGCCACCCGGTTAGCGCGGCTCGGCGTGCGCGGATGCATCGGCGGCCCGCACCTCGGCGGTGAAGTCCCGCACGGCGCCGCGCAGCGCGCGCTCGGCGTCCAGGCCGCGCGCCCGCGCCTCGGCGACGATCCGGAGCAGCGCCTCGCCGAGCTCGGCCTCGTCGCCCGGGAACGAGCCGCCCGGGAACGAGTCACCCCGGAATGAGTCAGCGGGGGACGAGTCGGCCGGGAACGGCTCGCCCGGCACCGCCTCGTCCGGGGCATCCGTCCGCGGGCCGGGCACGACCCCGGCCTTCTCGGCCTTCGTCAGCACCTTCGCGGCGAGCGCGAGCGCCGGCATCCCCATCGGCACGCCGTCGAGCACGCTCGTGCGATGCGGCTTCTCGTCGGCCTTCAGCTCGTCCCAGAACCCGACGACGTCCTCGGCGGTCTCGGCCTCGCGATCGCCGAACACGTGCGGATGCCGGGCCACCATCTTCGCCGTCATGTGCCTCGCGACGTCCTCGAGGTCGAAGTCCTCGCCGGGGGTGTGCGCGGCGAGATCCGCGTGGAAGAGCACCTGGTAGAGCACGTCGCCGAGCTCCTCGATCATCTCCGCGCGGTCGCCGGACTCGATCGCGTCGATGAGCTCCCAGCACTCCTCGACGAGGTACTGCACGAGCGAGGCGTGCGTCTGCTCCGCGTCCCAGGGGCAGCCGCCCGGCGCGCGGAGGAGCGCGACCGTCGCGATGAGCTCGTCGAGGGCGGGGTGGGCGGCTGCCGGCGATGCGGCTGCGGGATGCGCTGCGGCGGTCATGGGCCCAGCCTAGGCGCACGCGGAATCCCCGGATCGTGCGGCGGGCCCCGCTCCCCCGCCCGGTGCGCTAGCGTGCTGCACAGGGGGATCAGCGAGGGAAGGGCGCGGACGCTGATCGGCCGGACGGATGAACTCGCGAGGCTCCTGGCCTTGCTGACGACGGAGCGCGCCACGCCCACCGCGATCTTCCTCGACGGGGCGATCGGCATCGGCAAGACCGCGCTCGTGAGCGCCGTGCTCGCCACGCCGGGGCTGCCGCGCAGTTACTTCGCCCGCCCGGCCGAGTCGCCGGCGCTCATCCCGCTCGAGGGGGTGCGCGGCATCGTCGAAGCGCTCCTCGACGAGGATCTCCCGGCGCTCCTCGCGGACGGCCGCTCGATGCGCTCGCTGCGCCGACGCGTGCACGACGCGATCACGGGGCCCGCGCTGCTCGTCGTCGACGACGCGCAGTGGCTCGACGACGATTCGCTCGATCTGCTCGTCGAGCTGCTCTCGACGCCCGGCGCGACCGGGACGGCCTTCCTCTTCGCCCATCGCAGCTCCTTCGAGCCCGAGCGCTTGTCCCGGGCGGCGACCCGCGGCGGCCTCCTCGTCACCCGCCTCTCGCTCGGTCCGCTCGACGAGGCCGCCGCCCGGCGGCTGCTGGGGCGCTACGGCTCCGACGCCCCGGAGGCGCTCCGCCTCGCCGCGGGCAATCCGCTCTACCTGCGGCTCCTCGCGGAGGGCGGCCGTGCCCTCGCCGGGGCATCCGATCCGACGGGCCTCGCGGATGACGCGCCGGCGAGCCTCGATCGCACCCTCCGTCTGGAGATCGCGGGGCTGCCGACCGACGCGCGAACCCTCCTGCACGCCCTCTCGCTCGAGCCCGCCCCGCCGCCGACCGCGTTGCCCGCCCTCACCGGGCTCGACGACGCCGCGCTGCTCCGCGCGGCGGACCGGCTCGCCGTGCACGGCCTCACCGATCCGCACCAGCTGGAGATCCTGCATCCGCTCGTCCGGGCCGCCGCGTACCGCGACCTCGGCGCCGCGGAACGGCGACGGCTGCACCGCAGCGCGGCGGGGCTGCTCCGCCGGCCGCTCGATCGGGCCGCGCACCTGCAGCGCCTCGGCGCCCACCTCGCGGAGGCGGAGCTCGAACAGCTGATGGCCGCGGCGTCGCAGGTGCTCGCGACCGCACCGCGCAGCGCCCTCGGCCTCCTCGAGCCGACCCGGCGCCTCCCGCACGCCGGCCGCGACCTGCTGCTCGCGCACGCACTGCTCCTCGACGGGCGGCCGCGCGAGGCCGAGCCGCTCCTCGCCCGGCTCAGCACGACGGACGAGACCTGGCGGCCCGCGACGGCCCTCCTGCTGCAGTCGCTCCGCATCCAGGGCCGGCCCGACGAGGCGGTCGAGCTCGTCCGCGAGGTCCCCGAGTGGGAGCGCCATCCGGAGCTCGCCGTCGAGGCGGCCACGCTGATGGTGATGCACGAGCACAGCCAGGACCTCTCGCGCATCGAGCGGGCCGCCGGGGCCTCGGGGTCTCCGGGCGTCCGCGCGGCGCTCGCGGCCCTCGCCGCGCTCGCGCACCTACGGCGCGGCGACGTGGCCGAGGCGCGTGCCCCGTACGCGACCGCGCGCGAGGGGTTCCTCTCGATCACGGGATCGGAGATGCTGCCGGTCATCGACGCCGTCACGGCGGCGGGCTGGAGCGCCCACATGGTCGGCGACTTCGCCGGCGGCGTCGCCTTCGTGGAGCGGGCGATCCGGCTCGCGGAGCAGCACGGCCGCTTCCACGCGCTGCCCCACCTCTACTCGATCCTCGCCTTCCTCAGCATTCCGCTCGCCCGCACCTCGGAAGCGACCGAGCTCGCCGAGCAGGCGATCGACGCGGCCGAGCGCTACCAGTGGCCCGACGTCGTCCCGCTCGCCACGACGGCGGCGCTGGTCGCCGCACCCGATCGGCAGGCGACCGAGCACTGGTACGGCCGGCTCGCCGCGCTGGCGCCGCCGCGCACCTGGTGGTGGCGCGAGGTGACCCAGATCTTCCGCGCCCGGGTCGAGATCCGCTTCGGGCTCCCCGCCGAGCTCTCGACGCTCCGCCGCACCGAGGGCACCGTCTTCGACATCCAGAAGCACATCGGACTCGGCGAGCTCGCGCTCGCGCGCGGGGAGCTCCGCGCGGCGCAGCGGGAGGCGGCGCAGGCGGCGGAGCTGGAGCGCCGGTTCGGCGTGCCCTACCTGTCGGGCCAGGTCGCCCACTATCAGGCGGAGGTGCTGCGCGCCGCCGGTCGCCTCGCCGACGCGCGGGCGGCGGGGCGGACCGCCGTGGCGCAGTTCACGGCGGCGGATGCGCCGCTCTACGTCCGGAGCACCGAGGCATGGCTCCGGCGGCTGGACCGGACGGCCGGCGCGGCGGGAACGGACGGCGCCCCCGGTACCGAGCCGTTGACGCCTCGCGAGCGCGACGTCGCCCAGCTCGCCGCCGACGGGCTCAGCAACCGGGAGATCGCGGCGCGGCTCTTCCTCAGCGTGCGCACGGTGGAGAGCCACGTCGCGAAGATCCTGCGTAAGCGCGGGCTCCGCTCCCGAGCGGGCCTCGCTCGCGACCTCGACGGCCCTGGCGCGGAGCGCCGTGACGACGGGTGAGCATCGCGCGCGGCGCGCGGCTCACGCTGCGCGGATGGCGGCGCGCGGCGCGGCCTCAGGCCTCCCGGCTCGGCTAGTGCACGACGGCGAGGAGCACGCCGACGCCGATGAACAGGCTGCCGAAGATCCGGTTGACGATGCGCTGGCCCCGCGCCGACGCGGTGAGCCGCCGCAGCCCCTGGGCCGCGAAGGCGAAGAAGCCCCACATCACGATCACATCGACCGCGACCACTGTCGCGCCGACCACGAGGTACTGCGGCAGCAGCGGCATCCCCGGCCGGATGAACTGCGGCAGGAACGCGAGGAAGAAGACGATCGCCTTCGGGTTCAGGAGATTCACCCAGAGCCCGCGGCGGAACATCGACCAGCGCGACTCCCCCGCAGGCACCGCGGCGACCGGGGCGGCCGGCGCTTCGGCATCGGCGTCCGGGTGGCGGCCGCCCGCCGGGTGCGCGGCGTCGGCGGCCGCGGCATCGGTACCCGCCGCCTCCGCGGCGGCGTCGGCGCTCGGTTTCGCGAGGATCTGGCGGATGCCGAGATACACGAGATAGGCGGCGCCGGCGTAGCGGATGATCTCGAAGACGAGCGGCGAGGAGGCGACGAGCACGCCGACACCCGCCGCGACGATCACGATGTGCACGACGAGCGCGGCCTGCTGGCCGAGGATGCCCCAGATGGAGCGGCGGAACCCGACCGCGAGCGAGTTGCCCATCGTGTTGATCGCCCCGGCCCCCGGCGTGAAGCTGATCACGAAGCAGGCGGCGAGGAGCGTCGCCCAGAGGGAGAGGGTCACCGCTCAAGCGTACGCGGCCCCGGTCGTCCACCTGCACGCACGCTGCCGGGGCCATCCGCCCGCACGAGCAGGCCGAGTCATCCGCCCGCACCCGCCACGCACCCCGCGGCGCCAGGCCCCCGCACGGTAGGATCGATGGCGGAGTGCCGGGAAGTCTGGTCGGCGAATGAGATCGAAGACCGTACGAAAGGCTCGCATGAACCTCCTCCGATCCGAGCGCTGGGCCGCCGTGCTCCTGCTCGTCGCCGCCGCCCTCGGCCTCCTCCTCGCGAACACCTCCGCGGGTCCCGGCCTCCTCGCGCTGAAGACCGAGCACCTCGAGCTGCCGTGGCTCGGACTCGACCTCTCGATCGGCCATTGGATCAGCGACGGCCTCCTCGCGATCTTCTTCTTCATCGTCGCGGTGGAGCTGAAGCGCGAGCTCGTGATCGGCGAGCTGAACAGCCTCTCGAAGGCGCTCCTGCCCGCGATCGCGGCCGTCGGCGGGGTCGTCGTGCCCGCCCTCATCTACGTCGCGTTCACCGCGGGCAGCCCGACCGTCGACGGCTGGCCCATCCCGACGGCGACCGACATCGCCTTCGCGCTCGGCGTGCTCGCGGTGTTCGGCACGTGGATCCCGACGCGCGTGCGCGTCTTCCTCCTCGCGCTCGCCGTGCTCGACGACCTCATCGCGATCCTCATCATCGCGTTCTTCTTCACGAGCGACGCCGACCTCGCCTCCCTCGGCTTCGCCGGCATCGCGATCGCCCTGTTCGGGGCCGTCAGCCGGATGATGAAGCCGCGGTCGGCGTGGATCCTCTCGCGTCGACCCCAGTGGCCCATCGTCGCCGTGCTGATCGTGCTCGGCGTGCTCGCCTGGTATTTCGTCTACCAGTCGGGGGTGCACGCGACGATCGCCGGCGTCGCCCTCGGCCTCGTCATGGCCCGTCGTCCGGGGGGACGCGCGGTGCACGCGCTCGAGCCCTGGTCGAACGGCGTCGTGCTGCCCCTCTTCGCCCTGTCCGCGGCGATGGTCGCGGTGCCGCAGGTGAGCCCCTCCGAGCTCGACCCGGCGTTCTGGGGCATCCTCGTGGGGCTCCCGGTGGGCAAGATCGTCGGCATCCTGATCGGCGGCGGGATCGGCGCGCTCGTCGCCCGCCGCCGCGACAGCACCCCGCTCACGTGGGGCGATCTGCTCGTCGTGGGTGCGCTCGGCGGCATCGGCTTCACCGTGTCGCTGCTGATGAACGAGCTCGCCTTCGCGGGGCTGCCCGAGGTCGCCGACGAGGGCACGCTGGCCGTGCTGCTCGGCTCGGGGGTCGCGATCGTGGTCTCGGCCGTCGCGGTCACGCTGCGTTCGGCGCAGTACCGCCGCCGCGGGGCGAAGGCCGGCGTGGGCGGAGCGTTCTCCCGATGAGCGCGTTCGACGACGGAGGCGGTCCGGGCTACGGCGCGGACGACGAGCTGTCCGAGGGCGCGGAACCGGCGAGCGCGCACCTCCGAGCCGAGCTCCGGCCGCGTCGGCTGCGCGGCATCGGCAAGCTCGTGCACACGGTGCTGCTCGTCGCGGGCGAGGCGACGAGTCTCGGCGGACCGTCCGTCGCCGAGCTCGTGGTCGTGCGGGCCGACACGGCCGCGCCCGTCATCCGCACGAAGGCCGGCTCGCTCGTCGAGGCCGACACGCTGCTGCAGCAGATCCGCACCGACCTCGAGACCATGACGGTGGCGGAGTTCCTCGCCGAGTGGGGCCACCTGAAGCCGTAGCCCGGCCCTCCTCGCGGGAGGAGATTCGCATCCCGGGAGGCCTCCGGGCCCGGGAACGTCCTCCCCCGGTGACGATCTCCTCCCGCCGGAACGCGGCGGGCCGACCCTGGCCCGCTCAGCCCTGCTCGGCGGGCGCGGCGGCGGGCGCCTGCTCGAAGATGTTCGCCACGAGCCGCGACACCCACTCGATGAGGTCGCCGTCGCCCGGCGCCTCCCCGCCCGGGGTGGGGAACGGCACCAGGATGACGTCGTTCTGGGCGAAGTGCTTCGCGCCCGGGTAGAGGCGCTCGAGCCGCACCCGCCTGGAATCGGGGATCTTCGCCGGCGCGATGCGGAGCTTCGACCCCGTCGCGATGACCTCGGCGAGTCCGGCGAGCTGGGCCTGACGGCGGAGCCGGGAGACCGCGACGAGGTGCTCCACCGACTCGGGCGGGGTGCCGTAGCGGTCGACGAGCTCCTCGAGCACCTGGTCGATCTGCCCCTCCTTCGACGCCGGCCCGCTCGCGGCGGAGAGCTTCTGGTAGGCCTCGAGCCGCAGCCGCTCGCTGTCGACGTAGTCGTCGGGGATGTGCGCGTCGACCGGCAGCTCGAGCCGGAGCTCGGTCTGCCCCTCCGCGACCTCGCCGCGGAACGCCGAGACGGCCTCGCCGATCATCCGCAGGTAGAGGTCGAAGCCGACGCCCGCGATGTGTCCGGCCTGCTCGGCGCCGAGCAGGTTGCCGGCGCCGCGGATCTCGAGGTCTTTCAGGGCGATCTGCATGCCGCCGCCGAGCTCGTTGTTCGCCGCGATCGTCGAGAGCCGGTCGTGCGCGGTCTCGCTGAGCGGCTTCGACGGGTCGTACAGGAAGTAGGCGTACGCCCGCTCGCGACCGCGACCGACGCGGCCGCGCAGCTGGTGCAGCTGCGAGAGCCCGTACTTGTCGGCGCGGTCGATGATGATCGTGTTCGCGTTGGAGATGTCGAGCCCGGTCTCGATGATCGTCGTCGAGACGAGCACGTCGAACTTGCGCTCCCAGAAGTCGCTCACGATCTGATCGAGGGTGTGCTCGGGCAGCTGGCCGTGCGCCACGGCGATGCGGGCCTCCGGCACGAGCTCGGCGAGCTGCGCGGCGACTCGGTTGATCGACGAGACCCGGTTGTGCACGAAGAACACCTGCCCCTCGCGGAGCATCTCGCGGCGGATGGCCGCGCCCACCTGCTGCTCGGAGTAGGGCCCGACGAAGGTGAGGATCGGGTGGCGGTCCTCCGGGGGCGTCGCGAGCGTCGACATCTCGCGGATGCCGGTGACGGCCATCTCGAGCGAGCGCGGGATCGGCGTCGCGCTCATCGCGAGGATGTCGACGTTCGTCTTCAGCTTCTTGAGCGCGTCCTTGTGCTCGACGCCGAAGCGCTGCTCCTCGTCGATGATCATCAGGCCGAGGTCTTTGAACTGCACCTTCTCGGTGAGGATGCGGTGGGTGCCGATGACGAGGTCGACGGTGCCGTCGGCGAGGCCGGCGAGGGTCTCCCGCGCCTCCTTGTCGGTCTGGAATCGGCTGAGGGCGCGCACGTGCACGGGGAACCCGGCGAAGCGCTCGGTGAAGGTCTCGAAGTGCTGCTTCACGAGGAGCGTTGTCGGCACGAGCATCGCGACCTGCTTGCCGTCCTGGATCGCCTTGAAGGCCGCGCGCACCGCGACCTCGGTCTTGCCGAAGCCGACGTCGCCGGCGAGCAGCCGGTCCATCGGGATCGGCCGCTCCATGTCGGCTTTCACCTCGTCGATGGTCTGCAGCTGGTCGTGGGTCTCCGTGTACGGGAACGCCTCCTCCAGCTCGTGCTGCCACGGGGTGTCGGGCCCGAAGGCGTGCCCCTTCGCCGCCATCCGCGCCGAGTAGAGCTTCACGAGCTCGACCGCGATGTCGCGCACGGCCTTGCGCGCGCGCCCCTTGGCCTGCGCCCAGTCGCTGCCGCCCATCTTCGACAGCGACGGCGCCTCGCCGCCGACGTAGCGGCTGAGCAGGTCGAGCTGGTCCATCGGCACGTACAGCCGGTCGCCCGCCTGCCCGCGCTTCGACGGCGCGTACTCGAGCACGAGGTACTCGCGGACCGTCGTCGGCTGCTGGGCGATGCCCGCCGAGCGGCTCGGCCCCTTCGGCCGGGTGCCCGTCGCGACCTCGCGCTGGACGAGCTCGACGAAGCGCCCGATGCCGTGCGTCGCGTGCACGACGTGGTCGCCGGGCTTCAGCTGGATGGGGTCGACGACGTTCCGGCGGCGGGTCGCGAGCTTCTTGCCGGCGCGCTGGTCGTAGGCGGCCGACCGGCCGTAGAACTCGGCCTCGGCGAGGAGTCCGAGCTTCGCCTCGGGGACCTCGAAGCCGGCCGCCGCCTCCGCCTGCACCAGGAGCACGACGCCGGGCTCCGGGTCGGCCGGCACCGCGTCGACGATGCGCGCGGCGAGCCCCGCCTCGGCGAGCACGTCCCGCGCGCGCTCGACGAGCCCCTGGCCCGCCGCGGCGACGACGAGCGACCAGCCCTCGCGCATGCGCTCGGCGACGTGGTCGACGGCGCCGGAGACGTTGCCCTGGAAGCTCGGCATCGCGTTCGCCGCGATGCGCACGTAGCTGGCGTCGAGCTCGAGGTCGTCGGCCGCATCGCCCGCGTCGAACGGGGAGAGGGTCCACCACGCCCGATTCGGATCGGGCTCGCCGGGGGCGCTGAAGGTCGCGGCCTCGCGGAGCTCGCGGAGCGTCAGGAAGTCGCCGGCGTCGAGGTCGATCGGCGCGCCCGCGCCGACGGTCGCCGCGTTCCAGGCGGCCGCGAGGAACTCCCGGTTCGTCTCCGCGAGGCTCGCCGCGCGGCCGGCGACGCGCTCGGGCGCGATGACCGCGATCGCGGCCTCGGCGGGCAGGTAGTGCGTGAGCGGCACGAGTCGTTCGGTGAGGGCCGGCGCGAGGGACTCCATGCCCTCGACGGGGATGCCCTCGGCGATCTTCTCGAGCATCTGCGCGAGGCTCGGGAACTCGTGCACCATCTCGCGGGCGCGCTGGCGCACCGGGGCGGTGAGCAGCAGTTCGCGGCTCGGGGCCAGGTGCACGCGCTCGATGGGCTCGGGCAGCGAACGCTGGTCGGCGACGGAGAAGGCGCGGAGCTCCTCGACCTCGTCGCCGAAGAACTCGACGCGGACGGGGTGGTCGGCGGTCGGTGGGAAGACGTCGAGGATGCCGCCGCGCACGGCGAACTCGCCGCGGCGGGAGACCATGTCGACGCGGGCGTAGGCGAGGTCGACGAGCCGCAGGGCGAGCTCCGCGAGATCGTACCCGCGGCCGCCCGCGACGAGCTCGATCGGCGCGAGCTCGGCGAGGTTGTCGGCGATCGGCTGGAGGGCGGCGCGCACGGAGGCGACGACGACGAGCGGATGCCGCTCGCCCGCGGAGGCGCCCCACTCGTGCAGGCGGCGGATGGCGTGCAGCCGCCGCCCGACGGTCTCGGCGCTCGGCGAGAGCCGCTCGTGCGGCAGGGTCTCCCACGCCGGGAACTCCAGCAGTTCGGCGTCGGCCGGGAGGTAGGGCGCGAGCGCGCCGCGGAGCGACTCGCCCTCGCGGCTGGTCGCGGTGACCGCGAGGAGGACCGGCGCGAGACCGGCGGCCCGGCGGCGCTCGAGGAGCCCGGCGAGGAGCGGGGCGTCGAGCCCGGGAGGGGCGGAGAAGTCCGCGCTGCGCTGGGCCTCGCCGAGGGCGCGCTCGATCGTGGAGGCGCGCTCGAGCGCCGTGTTCAGACCCTGCAGACTCACCGGAGAAGTCTACGTCGCACCGCCGACACGAGGGCCGGTCGAGGCATCCGCCCCGCCGCTGCCGGTCCGTGCGCGGTGGTGCCGGATACGATTGGCGCGGCCAGACGGAAGGACCAGCCCCATGATCATCGCCGCCGCAGACGGATCGGCCCTCGGAAACCCCGGCCCGGCGGGCTGGGCCTGGTACGTCGCCGACGACTGCTGGGCCGCCGGCGGCTGGAAGCACGCCACGAACAACCAGGGCGAGCTCACGGCGGTGCTCGAGCTCTTCCGCGCGACGGCGCACCTCGACGAGGAACTCCTCGTGAAGTGCGACAGCCAGTACGTGATCAACTCGGTGACGAAGTGGATGCCGAACTGGAAGCGCAAGGGCTGGCGCAAGTCCGACGGCAAACCCGTGCTGAACGTCGAGCTGCTGAAGCAGATCGACGAGGCGATCGCGGGACGGCGCTACCGCTTCGAGTGGGTGAAGGGCCACGCCGGGCACGCGATGAACGAGGCCGCCGACGAGCGCGCCCGCGCCGTCGCGGAGGCGTACCGGAGCGGCTCGGCGATCCCCGCCGGCCCCGGCTGGTCCGGCGCGTGCGCGGCCGAGGACGGGGCGGATGCCGCGGCGGCGCCCGCCGCGAGCGCGACCCCGAGCAGCACCGGCCCGAGCAGCACTGCCCCGAGCAGCACCGCCCCGAGCAGCACTGCCCCGGGCGCGGCCTCCGCGAGCACGTTCCGGGCATCCGCGGAGCCCGACGTGCCGAGCCACGACGACCGCTCCCCCGCCGACGCCACGCTCTTCGACTTCGACGACCCGGCGGCCGACTGGCTGACCATGTCGATCGAGCTCACCACCGACGAGCACACGAGGCTCGTCGAGCGTGCCCGCGCCGCGGGCACGAGCCCCGAGGAGTTCCTCCGCGGCCTGATCTAGCGGCGCCTGATCTCGCGGCCCGATCTCGCGACCCGATCTCGCGGCGCCTGATCTCGCGGCCCGATCTCGCGGTGCTCCGCGGCCCGGCTCAGCTCGGCGCGTGGAAGCGCTGCTGCGCGGCGAGGAGCCCGTCGTCGGCGATCGCCTCGACGGCGTCCGCGGCATCCGCGAGGAGGTTCGGCAGCGTCTGCCGCTCGGTGCCGGAGAAGTCCTTCAGCACGAAGTCGGCGGCGTCCTGCCGGCCGGGCGGCCGGCCGATGCCGACGCGGACCCGGAGGTAGTCGGGGCCCAGCGCCTTCGAGATGTCCCGCAGGCCGTTGTGGCCGCCGTGGCCGCCGCCCTGCTTCAGCCGCACGGTGTCGAAGGGCAGGTCGAGCTCATCGTGCACGACGATGAGCCGCTCGGGCGGCACGTCGTAGAACTTCGCGAGCGCCGAGACCGGGCCGCCCGAGGTGTTCATGTAGCTGTTCGACTTCGCGAGCACGAGCTTCGGGCCGCCCGGGCGGAGGAAGCCCTCGGCGACGCGCGACGGGGTCTTGTGGCTCTTGAAGCTCGCACCGAGGCGGGCGGCGAGCTCGTCGAGCACCATCTGCCCGACGTTGTGCCGGTTGCCGGCGTACTGCGCTCCGGGGTTGCCGAGTCCGACCACGAGCCACGTGTTCTGGGCCACCTCGGGTTCCTCTCGCGCACGCCGCCGGAACCACGCCATCCGGTGCTCCGTCCAGGTCGATCGGGCCGATCGGCCCGATGACCGAGCGTACCCGACGGCGGAGGCGGGCCGTGCGCCCGGGGACGGCGAGGGCCCGCCGCGATCCGGGGATCGGGGCGGGCCCTCGTGACGATGCGGCCGGAGTTACTCGGCGGCCTCCTCGGCGGGAGCCTCTGCGGCCTCCTCGCCCTCGGCGGGCTCCTCGGTCTCGGCGGCCTTCTGCGGCACGTGCACGTTCACGACGAGCGCGTCGGCGTCGCTGATGAGCGCGGCGCCCTTGGGCAGCGGCACGTCCTTGGCGTGGAGCTGCGTGCCCTCCTCGAGGCCCTCGACGGAGACGACGACGTTCTCGGGGATGTGGGTGGCCTCGACCTCGAGCAGCAGGGTGTGCGAGTCGAGGTCGGCGACGGTGCCCGAAGCGGACTCGCCCTCGAGGTGCACGGGCACCTCGACCTGGACCTTCTCGCCCTTCTTCACGACGATGAGGTCGAGGTGCTCGATGACCTGGTGCACCGGGTCCTTCTGGACGTCCTTCACGAGGGTGAGCTGGCTCTTGCCCGCGATCTGCAGGTCGAGCACGGCGTTCGCCTTGCGGATGATGAGGCCGATCTGGTGCGCCGGCAGGCTCACGTGCACCGGGTCGGTGCCGTGGCCGTACACGACGGCGGGGATGCGGCCGGCGGCGCGCAGCTTGCGGGCCGCGCCCTTGCCGAACGAGTCGCGCTCGAGGGCTTCGACCTTGTTGTCTTCGTCCATGGTGGTTCTCCTTGCGGGGCCCGAGGTGGTGCGCTCCGGAGTGGTGCGCTCTGGCGGCCCAGATCGTTGTCTGTTCTCTTCAACTCGAACGCGCGGCACCCGAGGGGTGCGCGTGAGGAATCGCCGTGAGTCGCATTCGACCGCGTCGATCACGGATGCCTCGTGCCGGCTCTCGCCCGCCCGCGGCATCCCTCGCCGAAGTTCAATCGCCCAGTCTACCCGATCCCCGCGATCCGGCCGAGCGGCCCGTTCGGCGACCCCGCAGTCGACGCCGCGGACGCCCTCGTGCGACCCCGCGCAGCACCTCGGCCCCGCCGCGCACTACGCTGAGAAGACCCCACTTTCCCGTTCCGAGGAGAATGACCTTGCCTGAAGCCGTCGCGAACATCGGAGTCGTCGGACTCGCCGTCATGGGTTCGAACCTGGCGCGCAACCTCGCCAGCCGGGAGGGGAACACCGTCGCGGTGTTCAACCGCTCCCCCGAGCGCACCCGCACGCTCGTGACCGAGCACCCGGAGGCGGGCTTCGTCGCCGCCGAGAGCTACGACGAGTTCGTCGCCTCGCTCGCGACCCCGCGCACCGCCATCATCATGGTCCAGGCGGGCCGCGGCACCGACGCCGTCATCTCCGAGCTCGTGAGCCGCTTCGAGCCGGGCGACATCATCGTCGACGGCGGCAACGCGAACTTCCACGACACCATCCGCCGCGAGGGCGAGATCAGCCCCACCGGCATCCACTTCGTCGGCACCGGCATCTCCGGCGGTGAGGAGGGCGCGCTGAACGGCCCCTCGATCATGCCCGGCGGCACCGCCGAGTCCTACGAGACCCTCGGCCCGATCCTCGAGACCATCGCCGCCCGCGCCCCCGAGGACGGCGCGCCCTGCGTGACCCACGTCGGCACCGACGGCGCCGGCCACTTCGTGAAGATGGTGCACAACGGCATCGAGTACGCCGACATGCAGCTCATCGCCGAGGCGTACGACCTCATCCGGCAGGGCACCGGCAAGTCGCCCGCCGAGATCGCCGACATCTTCGCCGAGTGGAACACCGGCGAGCTCGAGAGCTACCTCATCGAGATCACGGCCGAGGTGCTGCGCCAGGTCGACGCCGAGACGGGCGCCCCGCTCGTCGACGTCATCCTCGACTCCGCCGGCGCGAAGGGCACCGGCGCCTGGACCGTGCAGAACGCCCTCGACCTCGGCGTCCCCGTCTCGGGCATCGCCGAGGCGGTGTTCGCGCGGAGCCTCTCCTCGCAGCGCGCGCAGCGCGAGGCCGCACGAACGCTGCCCGGCCCCGACGCCGGCTGGGCGGTCGCCGACGCCGACGCGTTCATCGAGGACGTCCGTCAGGCGCTCTACGCGTCGAAGATCATCGCCTACTCGCAGGGCTTCGACGAGATCATCGCCGGCGCCGCGCAGTTCGGCTGGGACGTCAAGAAGGGCGACATCGCCCGCATCTGGCGCGCCGGCTGCATCATCCGCGCCCGCTTCCTGAACCGCATCGCCGACGCCTACGCCGAGAACCCCGAGCTGCTGGCCCTCGTCGTCGCGCCCTACTTCCGCGACGCCGTCGCCGGCGCGCAGCAGGCCTGGCGCCGCGTGGTCGTGGCCGCCGCCCAGTCCGGCATCCCGGCCCCGGCGTTCGCCTCCTCGCTCGCGTACTACGACGGCCTCCGCGCGGAGCGGCTGCCGGCCGCCCTCGTGCAGGGCCAGCGCGACTTCTTCGGGGCGCACACCTACCAGCGGGTCGACAAGCCCGGCGTCTTCCACACGCTCTGGTCCGGCGACCGCAGCGAGATCGAGACGACGCCGTCGTCGCACTGATCGCACGCACGACCCGACGGCGCGAGCCCGGCCCGCCGCACGCGGGCCGGGCTCGCGGCCGTTAGGCTCGCGACGATCGCACGTTCCCACGACCGTACAGACACCAGACCAGGAGGCGCGGATGCCGGAACCGAGCTGGAAGCGCGAGGGGAAGGACCCCGACTACCGGTTCTCGCTCGCCAACGAGCGCACCTTCCTCGCCTGGATCCGCACCGCGCTCGCCCTCATCGCGGGCGGCGTGCTGCTGCACGAGTTCGCCGCCGGCATCGGCCCGCGCGCGGTCGTGACGGTGCTGTCGGTCGGTCTCGGCGTCGCCGCCGCGGGCCTCGGGCTGCTGTCGTACCTCCGCTGGCGCAGCAACGAGATCGCGATGCGCCACGACCGGCCGCTCCGCTTCAGCTGGTCCCTCCCGGTGCTCGCGGGCGTCTGCCTCGTCACCTCGGTCGTGCTCACGGTGTTCCTCATCCTGCCGTGAGCACGGTCATCCGCGATCCGGGGCTGCAGCCCGAGCGCACGGCGCTGTCGTGGACGCGCACCGCGCTCGTCGTCGCCGTGAACGCGTTGCTCGCGCTCCGCACGGGGCTCGTCGAGGGCGAGCCGTGGCTCGTCGTCACGGGCGCCGTGCTGTTCTTCGCGGCGGGCGCCGTGGGCGCCGTCGGCGGCGTGCGCCGGCGGGAGCTCAGCGAGGGCCGCTACGCGCCCGCGCCGTGGCTCATGCTGGCCGTCGCCGCGGCGACGCTCGCCGCAGCCGCTGCGGGGATCGCCTCGGTGTTCGCCGGGCGCTGAGCCGGCGCTGAACCGGGCGCCGAGCGCGGGCTGCGGGCGTGCGGCGGACGCGTTCGTCTCCGTGCCGGCATCCGCCCCGCTGCCGTGCACCCAGCCGCGGATGCGAGACTGGAGCACATGGCACCGCGCGACCTCGAACCACGCCACCCGGCGGAGCCCGGCGAGCCCGGCCCCCGCGGCCCGCGCGACTGGGACGAGGTGCCCGCGGAGCTCGCCTTCGCCGAGGACGGGCCCGCCGAGGGCCCGAGCCGCTGGGAACGCCGCCGCCGCGCCATCCGCATCACGGTGATCGTCGCGCTCGTCGCGATGCTCGCTCCCATCGTGCTGTCGACCGTCTCGGTCGCGCAGTCGAGCGCGGCGCGCAGTTGCGCCGTCATCGTCGCCGGCTTCGACCGGGATGCCGTGGGCTCGCACGTGTCGCTCGAGCTCTTCGGTCCCGGCGGCCCCGGCTGGATCTGCTACGCGGATGCCTCGGGCGAGCCGCGGGCGGTCGCGAACCTCGGCCTGCTGCCGGGCGCCCCGCCGCGCGTGCTCGGCCCCGACGAGGTGCCCGCCTAGTCGGCGCGCTCCCCTGCGCCGCTGCGACCCGTGCGCTGCCGCGGCCGCACGCCCGCCCCGCGGCTGCTGTGCCCCTGCGCTCAGTCCTCGGGCGCGTCGCCGTCCGGGAACACCCGCTTGTACTTGCGCCCGTCGGGCAGTTCCACTGTGCGCGCCTCCAGCTGGCCGCGGCTCACCCGCAGGTAGATCGCCTGCGGCGTGACGCCGAGCTTCGCGGCCGCCTCGGCGACGGAGAGCCCGGGCAGCTCGGTCGGACGGCTCGACGGCCGTTCGCGCTTGCGCTTCCGGCTCGCCTCGCGCCGCTCGGCGATCGCCGTGTCGTCGCCCGCCCAGCGCTGCTTCGCAGCGCCCTCGCTGAGCCCTGCGGCCTCGGCCACTTCGTTCCAGTCGGCCCCGGCCTCGCGGGCCTCGCGCACCGCGGCGAGCACGGCCGGCTCGGCGTCGAGCGCACGGAGGAGCCGTCGCACGGCGCGGACCCGATCCAGCGGCGCCGAGGCATCCGCCGCCCCGCCGCCCGCGTCCGGGGTCGAGCCCGCATCCAGCGCCGCGAGCGCATCGAGCGCCGCCCTGGTCTCCGCGTCGAGGAACCCCATCGTTCGGGCCTCGTCAGCCCTGCCCGGCCTCGGCGTTGATGAGACGCGTGCGCACCTCGCGGCGGATCACCTTGCCGATCAGCGAGCGCGGCAGCTCGTCGACCGCGACGACCCGCTTCGGCACCTTGTAGGGCGTGAGCTGATCGCGGGCGGTCTGGCGGATGCCCGCCTCGTCGAGCTGCTGCCCGGGCTTCAGCACGACGACCGCGACGACCTGCTCGCCCGAGTGCGCATCGGGCAGCCCGACGACCGCGGCGTCGGCGACGGACGGGTGCTGCCGCACCGCCTCCTCCACCTCGCTCGGTGCGACGTTGAAGCCGCCCGTGATGATGAGCTCCTTGATGCGGTCGACGATGCGCACGAAGCCCTCGTCGTCGATCGTGACGATGTCTCCCGTGCGGAACCACGGCGTCCCGCCCTCGGGGTCGTCGGCGAAGACCGCGGCGGTCTCGTCGGGCTTCTTCCAGTAGCCGGAGAACACCTGCGGCCCCCGGACGACGAGTTCGCCCTCGGCGCCCGCCTCGACGTCGCGCGTCGGCTCCTCGGGGTCGACGACGCGGCACTCGGTGCCCGGCAGCGGCAGTCCGACGGTGCCCGCCTTGCGGTTCGGGGCGACGGGGTTCGCCATCAGCACCGGCGAGCACTCCGAGAGCCCGTAGCCCTCGACGAGGTAGCCGCCGGTGGCGGCCTCCCACGGCTCCACGACGGCCGGCGAGAGCGGCATCGCGCCGGAGATGGCGATGCGGATGCCGGCGAGCGGCACCCCCTCGGCGGCGGCCGCGGCGGTGAGTCGCTCGTAGATCGGCGGCACGGCGGGCAGGAAGGTCGGCGGGCGGCGCTTCACGACCTTGAGCACGAGGTCCGGGTCGAACTTCGGGAACAGCACGAGCCGCGCGCCCATGCTCATCGCGAAGGTGAGGCAGAGCGTCAGCCCGTAGGCGTGGAACATCGGCAGGACGGCGTAGACGACGGCGCTGCCGCGCGGGATCTCGGGCACCCAGCTGCGCGCCTGCGCGGCGTTCGCGATGAGGTTCGCGTGGCTGAGGGTCGCGCCCTTCGGGCTGCCCGTGGTGCCGCTCGTGTACTGGATGAGGGCGACGTCGTCGACGCCCGGGGCGATGATGTGCGCGTCGATCGGCGCGGCGCCCGTGAGCTCGGGCCACGGCACGGTGCCCCGCACCTTCGTCGTGAGAGCGGCGCGCGACTCGCGGGCCTTCGCGATCGGCAGGCGCAGCGCGAGCCTGGTGCCGAACGGCATCGCCCGGGTCGGGTCGACCGAGACGATGTGCGCGAGCTTCACGTCGGCCGGGAAGGCCTGCAGCGTGTCGACGACCTTGTCCCAAGCGATGACGACGCGCGCGCCGTGATCCTCGAACTGGTGGCGGAGCTCCCGCGGCGTGTACAGCGGATTGTGCTCGACGACGATGCCGCCGAGACGGAGCACGGCGTAGAACGCGACGATGTGCTGCGGGCAGTTCGGCAGGACGATGGCGACGGGGTCGCCCTTCTGCACGCCGAGGAGCCGCAGCCCCTCGGCGGCGCGCTCGATCTCGGCGCCGAGCTCCGCGTACGTCGTCTCACGCCCGAAGAACTCGAGTGCGACGTGCTCGGGGTAGGTCTCCACCGAGTGGCGGATGAGGTCGTAGAGCGAGCCCTCGGGCGCCGGGAGCTCGTCGGGCACGCCGTCGGCGTAGCTCGCCACCCAGGGCCGGCCCGGAAGCGCAGGACGGCCGGACGGCGCCCGCTCGCCGGACTGCGCCTCCTGGCCGGGCTGCGCCTCCTGGCCGGGCTCGCCCATCAGGCGGCGCCGTCGAACATGCTCGTCACCGAGCCGTCCTCGAAGACCTCGTGGATGGCGCGGGCGAGGAGCGGCGCGATCGGCAGGATCGTCAGCCGGTCCCAGTGCTTCTCGGCCGGGATCGGCAGCGTGTCGGTGACGACGACGCGGTCGATGAAGTCGGACTGCAGGATCTCGACCGCGGGGTTCGAGAACACGGCGTGGGTCGCGGCGACGACGACGCCGATCGCGCCGTTCGCCTTCAGTGCCTCGGCAGCCTTCACGATGGTGCGGCCAGTGTCGATGAGGTCGTCGACGAGGAGGCAGACGCGGCCCTTCACGTCGCCGACGATCTCGTGCACGGAGACCTGGTTCGGCACGAGCGGGTCGCGGCGCTTGTGGATGATGGCGAGCGGTGCGCCGAGCTTGTCGCTCCAGATGTCGGCGACGCGCACCCGGCCCATGTCGGGCGAGACGACCGTGAGGGTCGAGGGGTCGAGGGAGTTCTTGAACTCCTCGAGGAGCACCGGCATGGCGAAGAGGTGGTCGACGGGCCCGTCGAAGAAGCCCTGGATCTGCGCGGCGTGCAGGTCGACCGACATGATGCGGTCGGCGCCGGCGGTCTTGAACAGGTCGGCGACGAGCCGGGCCGAGATCGGCTCGCGGCCGCGGCCCTTCTTGTCCTGCCGGGCGTAGGGGTAGAACGGCGCGACCACCGTGATGCGCTTCGCGGAGGCCCGCTTCAGCGCGTCGACCATGATGAGCTGCTCCATGAGCCACTCGTTGATGGGCGAGGTGTGCGACTGGATGACGAAGGCGTCCGAGCCGCGCACGCTCTCGTCGTAGCGGGCGTAGATCTCGCCGTTCGCGAAGGTGCGGGCGTCGGTCGGCACGAGGTCCGCGCCGAGCTCACGGGCGATCTGCTCGGCGAGCTCCGGATGCGCGCGCCCCGACACCAGCACGAGGCGCTTGGATCCGGTGGTCTCGATACCCGACATGTGTTCGTCCTCTCAGCCGGTCCGGCCTCGTGTCAGTCGGCGTCGGTCGCGGCGCCGGTGCCGGCGGCCTCGGCCGCCCGGGCGGCCGCGGTCCCTGCACGATGCGTCGTGACCCACCCCTCGATGTTGCGTTGCGGAGCGACGTTCACGGCGAGCGCTCCGGCCGGGACGTCTTTTCGGACGACCGTTCCGGCGCCCGTGTAGACGCCGTCTCCAATCGTAACGGGCGCGACGAACACCCCGTGCGAGCCGGTGCGCACGTGGGACCCGATCTCGGTGCGGTGCTTGTTCACCCCGTCGTAGTTCGCGGTGATGGAACCGGCGCCGACGTTCGACTGCTCGCCCACCCGGGTGTCGCCGATGTAGCTCAGGTGCGGCACCTTGCTGCCGCGGCCGATCTCGGCGTTCTTCGTCTCCACGAAGGTGCCGATCTTGCCGTCCTCGCCGAGGACCGTGCCGGGGCGGAGGTACGCGAAGGGCCCCACCTCGGCGCCGGCTCCGATGACGGCGAGCGTGCCGTCGGTGCGCTTCACGTGCGCACCGGCACCGATCTCGCAGTCGACGAGCGTGGTGTCGGGGCCGACGATCGCGCCCGTCGCGATGGTGGTCGCGCCCTTCAGCTGGGTGCCGGGACGGATGGTGGTGTCGGGCTCGATCGTGACCGCGAGGTCGATCCAGGTCGTCGCCGGATCGTCGATCGTGACGCCGTTCAGCTGCCAGCCGCGCACGATCAGGGCGTTCAGCCGGGCGGCCGTCTCCGACAGCTGGGCGCGGTCGTTGATGCCGGCGACGAGCCAGGGCTCCGCGACCGGGACCGCCTCGACCTCGCTGCCCGCCTCGCGGAGCAGCTGGATGACGTCGGTGAGGTACTTCTCGCCCTGCGCGTTCTCGGTGGTGAGGTTCGCGAGCTGGTCGCGGAGCGCGGCGGCGCCGAAGGCGTAGATGCCTGCGTTGATCTCGGGGATGGCCCGCTCGATCTCGCTCGCGTCCTTCTGCTCGACGATGCGGTCGAAGGCGCCCGCCGCGCTGCGCACGATGCGGCCGTAGCCGTGCGGGTCGTCGTAGATCGCCGAGAGCACGGAGGCGGCCGATCCGGTCTCGCGGTGCTGGGCGAGGAACGCGGCGAGCGTGTCCGCGTCGAGGAGCGGCACGTCGCCGTTCAGCACGAGCACCTCGCCGGTGAAGTCGGCGGGCAGCGCGGCGACGGCCTGCTCGACGGCGCGGCCGGTGCCGGGGATCTCGTCCTGGTCGACGATGGTGGTGCCGGGCAGCTCCGCCTCGATCGTCTCGGCGACGCGGTCGCGCTCGTGCCGCACCACGGCGAGCACGTGCGCGGCGTCGAGGGCGCGCGCGGTGTTCAGCACGTGACCGACGACGGGCGAGCCGGCGAGCGGGTGCAGCAGCTTCGGGGTCGCCGACTTCATGCGGGTGCCCTGTCCTGCCGCGAGGACGATGATCGCGAGGTTCTGATCGCTCATGCTCCGCCACCAGGATTCGAACCTGGGCCTCACAGCTCCAAAGGCTGTCGTGCTGCCGTTACACCATGGCGGACCGCGCCGCGGCGGGCCGCTGCGCGCCATCAAGTCTGCCACGGCGCGCGCCGCGGCATGACGGCCGCTCGCGCGGGGGCACCGCGATCCGTCGCGACGCGGGATGACGGCCGGCGGCGGCGCGGCGGGACCGGACGCGCGGCTCGGGCGATAATGGCCGGATGACGCACGCGGACGAGGTGGATCGGATCGTCGCCGACTGGGAGCGGGAGCGCCCGGATCTCGACTTCTCGCCCCTGCAGGTGCTCTCCCGCGTCGCCCGGCTGTCGAAGCACCTCGACCGCGAGCGCAAGCAGGCCTTCGCCCGCTCGGAGCTCGAGTCCTGGGAGTTCGACGTGCTCTCCGCCCTCCGCCGCGCGGGCGCGCCGTACCGGCTCTCGCCGAAGGCGCTGCTCCAGCAGACGCTCGTCTCGAGCGGCGCCATGACGAACCGGATCGACCGGCTCGTCGCGCGCGGGCTCGTCGGCCGGCAGACCGACCCGCACGACGGCCGCGGCATCCTCGTGGAGATGAGCCCGGCCGGGCTCACCCGGGTGGATGCCGCGATCACCCGGCTCGTCGACGCGGAGGCGGAGCTGCTCGGCAGCCTGCCGCCGGCCGAGCAGAAGCGGCTCGCGGGGCTCCTCCGCAAGCTCATCGTGAGCTTCGAGGAGCCCGCCTAGGCTCTCCGATCGGCCTCGTCCGCCGGCTCGGCCTCGGCCGTCGGCTCGGCCTCGGCTGTCGGCTCAGCCGGCGTGCGCTGCCGCGGCGCGGATGACCTCGGCGAGGTCGCGGGGGCGGCTCCACATGGGCCAGTGCCCCGTGGGGAGGTCGACGAAGTCGACGTTCCCGAGCTGCGCGAGCTCGGCGAACATGGGATGCCCCGCCGCGACCAGCTCCCGCACCTGCTCGGCCGAGATCGAGCAGCACACCAGGGTCGTCGGGACGCCGTGGCGGGCCTCGTTCGCGAGCTCGACGGGGTGGCGGAGCACCGGGGCGGGCTCCGGGACGGCCCTCGCCCGGAACCGCTCGAGGTCGTCGGCGCTCAGCCCGTCCAGGCTCGCCTGCTCGCCGAGCGCGTCGAACGACGGCAGCGGCAGCTCCTCGAGCTCGTCCGGAAGCCCCGGGGCGAACACGGCGCCGTCGGCCACCGGACCGGAATCGACCCAGATCACCCGCGCGACGAGCTCGGGCGACCGGTCGAGGACGAGGCTGACGGGGGCGTTGGCCCCGCTGTGCGCGACGACGACCACCGGCTGATCGCCGTGCCGGGCGATGAGCTCGCGGATCGCCGCCGCCTGGTCGTCGAGCGTTCTCGCCGTGCGACCGGGGTCGGCTCCGTCGAGACCGGGCAGCGTCATCGCGACGGCGCGGACGCGGTCGTCGGGTTCGCGGCGGTCGGCGTCGGCGCGGTCGTCGGTTTCGGCGCGGTCGGCGTCGAGGTGCTCGAGCACGTCGTCCCACGCCCACGCCCCCAGCCAGTGGCCGGCGATGAGGACGATGGTGGGGGTGTTCGCGGGAGCGGTCATGGGACCACCCTCGCAGCCCGGTCGGACAGCAGTGTGTCACTATTTCTGACATGAATTCAGTGCGGAATGCCGGCGCGAGCGCTCGAGGGGCCGGACCGTGAAACGAGCCGAACGTCTGCACGCCCTGTCCGAGATGCTCCGCCGGAGCGGCGCGCGCGGCGTCACGGCCGAGCGTTTGGCGCGGGAGTTCGAGGTCTCGGTGCGCACGGTCAAGCGCGACCTCGACGCGCTCGAGAACAGCGGCGCGCCGATCTGGTCCCGGCCGGGCCCGGGCGGCGGGTACGGGCTCGCCGCGGGCGCCTCCCTGCCGCCCGTGACCCTCTCCCCCGCGCAGGCCGTCTCGCTCCTGGCCGCGGTGTCCGCCGCAGCCGACGCCCCCTACGCCGACCTCGCCGCTGCCGGCATCCGGAAGATCATGGACGTCCTCGACCCCAGGACCCGCGCGCACGCCGAGGAGCTCGCCCACCGCATCTGGGTCGATGCGCCGCCCGCATCCTCGCGGGCCGTCCGGTCGGCGCTCGAAGCGGCGATGGCCGAGCAGCGGGTGGTCCGCATCCGGTACACCTCGCGGGACGGCGCCACGACCACCCGCGATGTCGAGCCCGTGCTGTTCGCCTCCACGAACGGGCGCTGGTACCTCGTGGGCTGGTGCCGGCTGCGTGACGCGATGCGGTGGTTCATCGTCTCGCGCATCGAGCGAGCCGACCTCACCACGCTGGCCTGCAGCGGCCACACCGTCGAGGAGGTCGGCGAGCCGCCGGAGACCGCCCGCCCCGTGCACGGCGCCCGGATCGCCTGACCGCCACATCGCCTGACCGCCACACCGCCCGACCTCCACACCGCCTGACCCCCACCGAGTTGCCCGACTTCCATGAACGTCGGGCAACTCGGTGAATCCGGTGTAGTTTTGAGAATGATTATCGTTAACGATAGCGTGACGGCCATGATCACACGCACCAGTCCCCCGTCACCGCGCCGCCGGGGCATCCTCCTGTCGGCCGCCGCTCCCGCCCTGCTCCTCACCCTCGCCGCCTGCGCCTCCCCCGGCGGCGCAGCACCCGCCGCCCAGCCCGACGCCGACGCCGAGCCCGCCGCCCGCGAACTCGCCGCGCCGCGCCTCGTCGCGAGCTACGAGGGCGGCCTGCTCGTGCTCGAGGGCGACACGCTCGAGGTCGCGGCCGAGCTCGAACTGCCCGGCTTCCTCCGAGTGAACCCGGCCGGCGACGGCCGACACGTGCTCGTCTCCACCGACGCGGGCTTCCGCGTGCTCGACACGGGCCTCGAGGCGGAGCAGCACGGCGACCACGCCCACTACTACGGCGCGGAGCCGCAGCTCACCGAGCTCGTGTTCGAGGCCGACCATCCGGGGCACGTCACCACGAACGAGGGCGTCACCGCGCTCTTCGCCGACGGCAGCGGGGAGGTCCAGCTCTTCGAAGCATCCGAGCTCGCCGATGCGGCCGCCGACGCGGCGGGCCTCGACGCGCTCGAGCTCCGCGGCCACGAGAGCGCGGCCGCGCACCACGGGGTCGCGGTCGCGC
Source organism: Agromyces mediolanus (assembly GCF_044917495.1). Taxonomy (GTDB): domain Bacteria; phylum Actinomycetota; class Actinomycetes; order Actinomycetales; family Microbacteriaceae; genus Agromyces; species Agromyces mediolanus_B. The sequence continues at coordinate 261,614 of NZ_JAVSSI010000005.1, forward strand.
TGCCCGGCGGCGAGCTCCTCTCGACGCTCGGCACCGCGGAGGCGCGCACCGGTGTCGCCGTGTACGACGCCTCGGGGGCCGAGCTCGCCCGCGACGAGCGCTGCCCCGGCGTGCACGGCGAGACCGTCGCTGCGGGCGGCACGATCGTCGTCGGCTGCCAGGACGGCGCGCTCGCCTACCGCGACGGCGTCTTCACCAAGGTCGCCTCACCAGACGCCTACGGCCGCATCGGCACCCAGGCCGGATCGCCCGAGTCGGCCGTCGTGCTCGGCGACTACAAGACGGATGCCGAGGCCGAGCTCGAGCGGCCGACGCGGGTGAGCCTCATCGACACCGAGACCGGCACCATGCGGCTCGTCGAGCTGGGCACGAGCTACACCTTCCGCTCGCTCGCCCGCGGCCCGCACGGCGAGGCGCTCGTGCTCGGCACCGACGGCGCGATCCACGTGATCGATCCGGCCGCGGGGACCGTCACGGCGACGATCCCCGTGCTCGGCGAGTGGACCGAGCCGCTCGACTGGCAGCAGGCCCGGCCCGCACTGCGGGTCGACGGCCACCGCGCGTACGTGACCGATCCGGCGGCGTCGACGGTCCACCTCGTCGACCTCGACGCCGGCGAGCTCCTCGACAGTGTGGAGCTGCCCGCCGCCCCGATCGAGCTCTCGACGGTCGCCGCCGGGCACTGATCGCACGAGTTGCCCGACTTCCATGAAAGTCGGGCAACTCGTGGTTCAGCGAGGTCGCGCGCCGCCCGCGCCGAGGTGGCGCGGGCGGCACTGCGTGCAACTACCGCCGCAGCACCTTCCGCGCCAGCCAGTTGCCGAGGTACTGCACGATCTGCACGAACACGATGATGAGCAGCACCGCCGCCCAGGTCACGATCGGCTCGAACTGGCGGTAGCCGTAGAGCTGCGCGAAGTAGCCGAGGCCGCCGCCGCCGAGGAAGCCCGCCATCGCCGACATGTCGATGACCGCGACGATGATGAAGGTGTAGCCGAGGATCAGCGGCCCGAGGGCCTCGCCGATCACGACGGTCGTGAGGATGCGCCACGGGCCGGCGCCCATCGAGCGGGCCGCCTCGATGACGCCCGGCTTCACGGTGAGCAGGTTCTGCTCGACGATGCGGCCGATCGCGAAGGAGGCCGCGAGCGAGAGGGCGAACACCGCCGCGTTCGTGCCGATGCCGATGCCGATCACCGCGCGGGTGAGCGGCTGCACCGCGGCGATGAAGATGATGAACGGGATCGGCCGGAAGAAGTTGATCAGCACGTTCAGCACGTTGTTCACGACGGCGTTCGGCAGCAGGCCGCCCTTCCGGGTGACGTAGAGGCCGATGCCGAGCACGAGGCCCGCGAGCCCGCCGAAGAGCATGGTGAAGAACACCATGTAGAGGGTCTCGCCGGCGGCGGTCCAGAACTCGGGTCCGAGGTCGATGAGCTTGTCCATCAGCGCGTCCCTCCGCTCTCGGCGCCGTCCCCGACTGGCGGCTCGGTCACCTCGACGAGCTCGCCGATCCGGCCGAGCGCGGCGTCGATCACGCCCTCGTCGCCGCGGATGGCGAGGGTGAGATGGCCGAAGGCGCGGCCCCGGATGTCGTTGATGCCGCCGTAGACGAGCTCGAACTCGAGCCCCGCCTGCGCGAGCTCGACGAAGACGCCGGCCTGCGAGGCATCCCCGTCGCGGAACGAGACGGTGACGATCCGGCCCGGGTGGCGCTCCCGGAGCACTGCGAGCTCCGCGGGCGACGGCACGCCCTGCACGACGGTCGCGACGAACTTGCGGGAGGAGGCGTGCTGCGGGTCGGAGAACACGTCGAAGACGTCGCCCTGCTCGATGACGCGCCCGCCGTCCATCACGGCGACCTTCGTCGCGATCGACTGGATGACGTCCATCTCGTGGGTGATGACGACCATGGTGACGCCGTACTCCTCGTTCACGCGCTTCAGGAGCGCGAGCACCTCCTGCGTCGTCTCGGGATCGAGCGCGCTCGTCGCCTCGTCGGCGAGGAGGATCCGCGGGCGGGTCGCGAGCGCCCGGGCGATGCCGACGCGCTGCTTCTGACCGCCCGAGAGCTGCTCGGGGTAGGCGCGGGCCTTGTCGGCGAGGCCGACGAAGTCGAGCAGCTCGGCGACCCGGGCCGCGGTCTCGGCCTTGCCCCAGCCGGCGACCTTCAGCGGGTAGGCGACGTTCTGCGCGACAGTCTTCGCCTCGAAGAGGTTGAACTGCTGGAAGATCATGCCGATGCCGAGGCGGACGCTGCGGAGCTCGCGCTCGGGAAGCCCGGTGATCGTGCGGCCGTCGATCGTGACCGTGCCCTCGGTGGCGGGCTCGAGTGCGTTGATCAGGCGCACGAGCGTGGACTTGCCGGCGCCGGAGTACCCGATGATGCCGGTCACCTCACCGGCCTCGATCTCCAGACTGACGTCGTCGACGGCGACGATGCGCGGCGCGCCCCGTTCGGGCGACGGGTACGACTTGCTCACGTTCGCGAGGCTCACGATGGCCATGCGGGTTCCTCCTCGGGTACGGCGCGGAACGCGCCGACGGCTCCCGGGCGACGCGGGGTGCGCGCCGCCCGGGAGCCGGATGGTGATGCGTCGATCAGCCCTGCTGGGCGGCAGTGTCGGCCTCGACGTCGGCGAGGGACTTCTCGAGGTCGGCGACCGGGACCTGCAGCGAGACGCCGGTGCCGCCGGATGCCTCGTCGAGGCCGGCCTGGACCTTCTCGTTCGTCTGGAAGATCTCGACGAGCTTCGCGTAGGTCGCGTTGTCCTTGTCCTCGGCGCGCGCGGCGAAGATGTTCACGTAGGGCAGCGCGTTGGGGTCGCTCGGGTCGTCCTGGGCGATCGCGTCGGCGAAGGTGAGCCCGGCGTCCTCGACGAAGTCGTTGTTGATGATCGCGGCGGCGACGTCGGGCAGCGAGGTCGCGGTGATGGCCGCCTCGAGCGGGGTGACCTTGACCTTCGACTTCGCCTCGTCGATGTCGGCGATCGTCGAGAAGATCGAGCCGCCGTCGTTCAGCTCGATGAGGCCGGACGACTGCAGCACGAGGAGCGCGCGGGCGAGGTTCGAGGGGTCGTCGGGCACGGCGACGGTCTCGCCCGCCGGGATCGACTTCACGTCGTCGTACTTGGTGGAGTACAGGCCGAGCGGGTAGATCTGCGTCGAGCCGATCGGGGTGAGGTCGGCGTCCGCGTTCACGTTGTAGTCGGCGAGGTAGACGATGTGCTGGAACTGGTTGAGGTCCAGCTCGCCCTCGGTGAGCGCGGGGTTCGGCTGGTTGTAGTCGCCGAAGTCGACGAGCTCGACCGTGATGCCCTCCTCCGCGGCGGCCTCGACGAACGGCGCCCACTGCGGGTCGGACTTGCCGACGACGCCGATCTTCACGGTCTCGCCGGCGTCGTCGGAGCCGGTCGATCCCGTCGAGGCGCAGGCGGCGAGCGAGGCGACGAGGGGCACCGCGGCGAGCGCGGCGATGACGGAGGTGATGCGGGAGCGTCGTGACATGGTGGTCCTCTCTTGGTGGGCGCGCGTTCGAGGGCCGCTTGGCTGTGGGCCGGCATGGCTCCGCCACGGAGGATGTCGGTGGGGGCTTCGATGCCGCGAACGCGGGTGCTCTCCTACGGTAGGCGAAGGTTCTGCACGCTGTTGACCACCTGGTCACATGGCGTCACAGCTTCTGCGAACGACGTTATATATGACGACGGATGCTTCGGGATCGCGCCGCAGCCCCAGCGCGTCCAGCGCAGCTCAGCGCGTCCAGCGCCGCAGCTCAGCGCGTCCAGCGCTGGAGGCAGCCCACCATCACCCGGAACGGCAGCACCTGCGCCTGCGTCTGGTCGACGGTGCCGGCGAGCGTCACGCCGAGCTCGGGACAGCTGAACAGCCAGGTGCCGGTGGACCCGGAGTGGCCGACGAGGGTCACCGGCCCGATGCGCGGCAGGTTCAGGCGGTGCACGCCGAAGATCATCGTGCCGAGGCCGTAGCGGAGACTCGGGGCGTTCCGCAGCCGATTGCGCCGCTCGGTGAGCAGCCGCGCCGTGCCGGGGTCGGCGAACAGCTCGCCGGCGACGAGCGCCCGCTCGAAGGCGATGAGCTCGGCCGTCGTGCTGAATAGGTCGTGGCTCGAGGCGAACACGCCGTCGAGCCGCACCTCGCGCCGCTTCACGTGCAGCGGCATCGGCTCGGGCGCGGCGGGGTCGCCGGGGGCGCCGGCCGGATGCCACGTGCGCACGAGCCCGAGCGGCGCCGCGATGCGCTCGGCGACGAGCTCGGCGAAGCTCCGGCCAGTGACGACCTCGAGGATGCGGATGAGCAGCAGGAAGCCGGTGTCGGAATAGGAGGCGCGCTGCCGCGGTGCGGCGAGGTCCTGCGGCGGGAAGTGCGGGTGCTGCTCGTCGCGCGCGATCGCGATCGCGTCGTCGAACGTCCAGCCGAGATCGTGCCCGGCGCGGAGCTGCCGGTAGAGGCTCGGCCCGCCGCTGCGCCGCTCGTAGAAGTCCGGCAGGCCGGAGGTGTGGCTCGCGAGGTGGCGCACCGTGATCTCCGGAGTGCGGTCGCGGCCCTTCCACACGTGCAGACGCGCGGTGGTCTCGGCGGGGAGGTACGCGGTGATGGCGGCGTCGAGGTCGAGCTCCCCGCGCTCGTGCGCCTGGAGCACGAGCGCGACGATGAAGCGCTTGGTGATGGAGGCGATGAAGAACGGAGCGTCCGCGCTCGCTCCCGGGCCGGCGGGCGTCCCCGGGCCGGCCGCGCCCGACCAGGATCGCCCGTCGGCGTCGGCGATGGCGAGGCTCACGTGGTGCAGGCCGGGGCGGCGCGCGAGGCGCTCGGCCAGGGTGGTGAGCTCGCGGTCGAGCTCGCTCGGGCCGGATGCCGCGGGCACGGCGGGCGCGTGGGTCATGGGGCCGACTCCTCAATATATCTCATAGAGATGTCTACTAGACATGTCTCCGGCAGTCAACAGCTAGGCTCGGCACGTGGCACACGTGATCCTGGGGCTGCTGCTGCTCGCCCCGCAGAGCCTCTACGACCTCATCAAGAACTTCGAGGCGGGCGTCGCGCTCGTCTACAGCGCGAGCTCGGGAAGCATCAAGCGCGCCCTCGACGGCCTGCTCGCGAACGGGTCGATCGAGGTCGAGAGCGTCGAGCCGGGCGGACGGGGACGCAAGGTCTACCGGGCCACCGACGCGGGGCGAGCGGAGTTCCACCGCTGGATGTCGGGCCCCATCGAGGGCGCGGATCTCGAGACGGCGGCCCTCTCCCGCCTCTTCTTCCTCGGCCTCCTCGCCCCAGCCGAGCGGGCCGCGGTGCTCGAACGCATCCGGGAGCGCGCCGCGGCGAACGTCGCCGAGCTCGAGGCCGTCGAACGGCACCTCTCCGCCCTCGAGGTGCCGGAGGAGTTCCGCGAGGTGCTCGCCTACCAGCGGGCGACGCTCGACTACGGGCTCTCCTCGGGGCGCCACGCGCTCGCCTGGTTCACCGAGCGCGCCGAGCACGAGGCATCCGCCTGAGCCTCGCCGAACGCGCCAAGCGCGAGGCATCCGCCTGAGCCTCCACGAGCGCGGCTCGGTCCGTCGCCGGCGCCGCCGCGCGCTCAGCCCAGCTGCTCGGTGAGCGCGAACCAGCGCTCCTCGAGCTCGGCGACCTCCTGCTCGGCGGCGGTCACCTTCGCCATCTCGGCGTTCAACCGCTCGTAGTCGCTCTGATCGAGCTCGGCGAAGCCGTCGCGGGCGGCCGCGATCTGCTGCTGCAGCCGCTCCATCCGGCGCTCGACCGAGGCGAGCTCCTTCTCGGCGGTTCGCCGTTCCGCCCCCGACAGCGCCGGGGCGCTCCCGGCCGCCGCCGCGCCGCCCGAGGCATCCGCTCCGGCCGCCGCGACCCGGGCGGCGCCGCTCGCCGCGCCGTTCTCCGCGGCCGCGCGCTGGAGCTGCGCGCGCAGCTCCAGGTACTGGTCGACCCCGCCCGGCAGGTGCCGCAGCCTCGCGTCGACGATCGCGTACTGCTGGTCGGTGACGCGTTCGAGCAGGTACCGGTCGTGGCTCACGACGAGCAGGGTGCCGGGCCAGGAGTCGAGCAGGTCCTCGATCGCCGCGAGCATGTCGGTGTCGAGATCGTTCGTGGGCTCGTCGAGGATGAGCACGTTCGGCTCGGTCAGCAGGATGAGGAGCAGCTGCAGGCGCCGCTTCTGCCCGCCCGAGAGATCGCGCACGGGGGTCGCGAGCTGCTGGTTCGTGAAGCCGAGCCGCTCGAGCAGCTGCCCGGGTGAGAGCTCGACCGCCTTGGAGCCGCTGCCGATCGTGTAGCTCGAGCGCTGCGCGGCGACGACCGCGCTGACGCGCTCGTCGGCCCAGTCGGCGAGTTCGGCGAGCTCCTGGCTGAGGGTCGCGATGCGCACGGTCGTGCCGCGCTTCACCCGGCCGTGGGTGGGGCTGACCGCCCCGGTGACGAGGCCGAGCAGGGTCGACTTGCCCGCCCCGTTCACCCCGAGGATGCCGGTGCGCTCCCCCGGCGCGATCCGCCACTCCACATCGCGGAGGACGGTGCGGGTGCCGCCGCCGGGCGCCGGGTAGTCCACGCCGGCGTCGAGCAGGTCGACGACGTCCTTGCCGAGCCGGGCCACGGCGAGCCGGCTGAGCTCCACCCGGTCGCGCACGGGCGGCACGTCCTCGATGAGCTGGTTCGCGGCGTCGATGCGGAACTTCGGCTTCGAGGTGCGCGCGGGCGCGCCGCGGCGGAGCCAGGCGAGCTCCTTGCGCATCAGGTTCTGGCGCTTCGCCTCGGTGGCGGCCGCCATCCGGTCCCGTTCAACGCGCTGCAGCACGTACGCCGCGTAGCCGCCCTCGAAGGGCTCGACGATGCCGTCGTGCACCTCCCAGGTGCCGGTGCAGACCTCGTCGAGGAACCAGCGGTCGTGCGTCACGACGACGAGCGCGCCCTCGCTGCGGCTCCAGCGCGCCTTCACGTGCTGCGCGAGCCAGGCGATGCCCTCGACGTCGAGGTGGTTCGTCGGTTCGTCGAGGAAGAGCACGTCCCAGTCGCCGACGAGGAGGGCCGCGAGTCCGACCCGGCGGCGCTGACCGCCGGAGAGCGAGCCGACCCGGCCGTCCCATGGCACGTCGCCGAGGAGCCCGGCGATGACGTCGCGCACCTTCGGGTCGCCGGCCCAGACATGCTCGTCGATGCCGCCGACGACCGCCTCGGCGACCGTCGAGTCGGGGTCGACGGTGTCGGTCTGGTCGAGCATGCCGATGCGGATGCCGCGGCGCACGGTGACCCGCCCGGCATCCGGTTCGAGGCGACCCGCGAGGAGCTTCAGCAGGGTCGACTTGCCGTCGCCGTTGCGGCCGACGATGCCGATCCGGTCGCCCTCGTCCAGGCCGAGGGTGACCTCGTCGAAGACCGTGCGCGTCGGGAACTCGAGATGCAGGCGCTCGGCGCCGAGGAGGTGTGCCATTGCTTCAAGCGTAGGTGCAAGCAGCACACTGGGGGTCTCGCGTGGAGCAATGGAGGCTTCGCCATGTGAGTTGGCTGAATTCGTCATCCTCTCTCCGTTTAGATAGCATCACCCACGTGCCTGACACCAATGCTGATGCTCGGCTGCTCACCTCCTTGTCGCTCCCGTCTCGCTATGAAGCTCTCGTGCGGACGATCGGCCCTGAGGTCCTGCGATTGCTCGTGCCGCCAGCAACCGGAACGATGAGTGTTCTCGAAGAAGCTGCTGAAGCGATTCGGTCGCTTCATGAGGGCCTCTTCCTGCCCATATATGCCGACTCAGGTACGGGCAAGACCACCCTGGCCGAGAACCTCTCGCTCTTCGCACCAAAGCTCTTCGCTCCGACGCTGTCCTACGCAGGCGACGTGAGTGCGACTAGCATCTCGCATGCGTTGACACTTCATCGACGCGACCAGCTCCCGGCAAACGACAGTCGAGTAATACCGATCAACGTCGACCACCGTGAGGGCGCGCCCCCGACAGACGTTGAGCTTGCCCAGATCAAGCGTTTCCTTCGGCAGGACGAGGGACACAACGTGCTGCTCATTTGGCCGGATACTTCTCGAGATGTTGCAGCAACGATGTCCGCAGCATATCGACAGGTCGCAGGCGTACTCCCGCTATCTATTCCCGTGTCCGTATCTGGGCCACCGGAGGACACGTGGAGCGACCTGGCAGCGCAAACGCTGACTCTCGCGAATGGAGTGGATTCTCTCGAGAATCTTGTGGATCTTGGCGCCTATGACCCGACGGCGTTCGGATCCTTGGGAGATTTCCTAAAACAGATCGCGGTCGATTTCAACACGCGCAAGCTCGAGTTGGCCAAAGCGACAGTTCGAGACGTGAGGCTCACCGTCGTTTGGGTGTCTGAGTCGCAGGGGCATGGAGTGCTCTCGACCCTCTCGTCTAGCAAGAGATTCGGGATGCTCGACCCTAGTGCGCTTGTGCAGGCTTGCTCCGAGAGCGTGATCGGTCAGTGGTGGGATAGCCACCGCGGCCTGTTGGTCCAGACGATCGTTGCGCTGGATGCCCACGTAGTTGCCGTTTCTCCGCCCCTTGCGCTCGCCGTCATGTCGAGATTCGGCACGTCTGAGTATCAACAAGCACTGACGGACCTCAAGTTCGCAAAGAGGACCAGAACGGATGTTGCGACGTATCTCGGCCGGAGTGATCTCGGGCGCCGACTGGCGGGCGAAGTCCGCGCCGTGGGCGAGGGCCGCGGCAATCCAGCTGAAGAAGCGCGGCTCACGTTCGAGACCATCGCGGACTCGATCGGCTTTCAGGGAGCACGCGATAAGCAGCTGAACCGAGCGTTCGCGAGCGCGATTGAGGAGAGCTTGAAAATGGACAAGCCCGTCGCGACCGCAACCGAATCGGCGTTGTCGTTCCTACCTTCGCTGATCCCCGATGTCGCGATCGATGACCATGCAGTGGCCCACTGCCTCGAGTTCACGTATCGAAAAGGTGACTTCTTAACCTCAAAGAATCGATCTGCGATCGCCCAGTACTGCCTAACAAAACTCAAGAACTACGCACGCGCGATGGGCTGGCTTGGAGGTGGCGAGTAGGCGGAGGAGGCCTGCCCGCGCGGCGTACCTGCAAAGGTGTCGAAAGCCAACCACGGGCCCACGAGTTGCGGCAACACGGTTAGCTGGAGCAGGCGGACGGGTCCTAGTGCGGCTCAGCGCACGATGCGGGCGCCGTGCACCGGACCGTGCACGTGGGTCGCCAGATGCCCCGCGGAGGAGAGCGTCACGGCGAGCGAGATCGCGTCGTCGGCGCCCTCGGCGAGGAACGCGAGAGTGGGGCCCGAGCCCGAGACGAGCCCGGCGAGCGCGCCCGCGGAGTGCCCGAGGCGGAGCACCTCGTCGAGCTCGGGAGCGAGCTCGATCGCCGCCGCGGCGAGGTCGTTGTGCAGCGCGCCCGCGAGGAGCGCGGGGTCGCCGGCGCGGAGCGCTTGGAGCACGGCCGGGTCGACCGCGGGCGCCCCGGCGGGGGCGAGCGACTCGGGCGGCACCCGCCCCTCGCCGCGCAACCGGTCGAGCTCGCCGTAGACGGCGGGCGTCGACAGCCCGAACTCGGCGAACACGAGCACCCAGTGGAACGACCCCGTCGCGAGCACCGGGCTCAGCCGGTCGCCGCGCCCGGTGCCGATCGCGGTGCCGCCGGCGAGGGCGAACGGCACGTCGGCGCCGAGCTGGGCGGCGAGCCCGTGCAGTTCGTCCTTCGAGAGGCCGGTCCCCCACAGCGCGTCGCAGGCGACGAGGGCGGCCGCGGCATCCGCCGAGCCCCCGCCCATGCCGCCCGCGATCGGGACGTGCTTGTCGATCGCGAGGTGCACGCCCTCGGTGACGCCCGTCGCCTCGGCGAGGAGGCGGGCGGCGCGGAGCGCGAGGTTCGTGTCGTCGACGGGCAGGCCCGTGACGTCGACGCTGCCGGAGAACGACACCTCGAAGCCCGCGGCGGGCGTCGCGACGACGTCCTCGTAGAGCGAGACGGCCTGGTAGGTCGTCGCGACGTCGTGGTAGCCGTCGTCGCCGGGCTCGGCGACGCGCATGAAGAGGTTGATCTTGCCGGGCGCCCGCACGTGCACCGACGGCTGGGCTGCGGCGATCGTCATGCGACCACGCTAGCCGAGCTCTGCTCCGCCCGCTGCGCCACCCGCCGCGGCCTTCGCGCGCGCGATCGCGAGGAACGCCGGCATGCCGAGCTGCTCGCCGCGGGCCTGCGGGTCGACGCCGGCCCGTTCGAGGACGGCGGATGCCTCGGCCGCGCTGCCGCCGAGGACGCCCGAGAGCGCCTGGCGCAGCATCTTGCGCCGCTGCTGGAAGGCGGCGTCGACGAGCTCGAAGGTCGCCAGCCGCTCCGCCTCGCTGCCGGGCAGCTCGTCGCGCTCGAAGCCGACCAGCACCGAGTCGACGTTCGGCACCGGCCAGAAGACCTGCCGCGAGACCTGGCCCGCGATGCGCCAACTGCCGTACCAGGCGGCCTTGACGCTCGGGGCGCCGTAGACCTTCGAGCCGGGCCCGGCGGCCAGCCGATGACCGACCTCCGCCTGCACCATGACGATGCCGGCCGTGAGCGAGGGGAAGTGCTCGAGGAGGTGCAGCAGCACCGGCACCGAGACGTTGTACGGCAGGTTCGCGACGAGCCGCACCGGTTCGCCCGGCAGCTCGGTCACGCGGAGCGCGTCCTGGTGCACGACCTCGAGCGAGGCGTCCGGCTGCAGCAGCGCGGCCGTCTTCGGCAGTTGCTCGGCGAGTCGTCCGTCGATCTCGACGGCGACGACCTTCGCACCGGTCTCGGTGAGGCCGAGCGTCAGCGAGCCGAGACCGGGGCCGATCTCGAGCACCGTCTCACCGGCCTCGACGCCCGCGAGCTGCACGATGCGCCGGACGGTGTTCGCGTCGTGCACGAAGTTCTGGCCGAGCTTCTTCGTCGGGGTGACCCCGAGCAGCTCCGCGAGATCACGGATCTCGGCGGGGCCGAGCAGCGGCTGGCGCGGCGCCGTCATGCGAGTCCCTCCTGCCACGAGCCGTACACGCGCACCGTGTTCTCGGCGAGCTGCGCGCAGAGCTCGTCGAGCGGGGCGTCGAGCAGCTCGGCCAGGAAGCGCACCGTGAGCGGCACGAGGTAGGGCGCGTTCGGGCGTCCGCGGAGCGGCGCGGGCGTGAGATAGGGGGCATCCGTCTCGACGAGGAGCAGTTCGCGCGGGAGCAGCCGCACCGCCTCGCGCAGGTTCTCGGCGTTCTTGAACGTGACGTTCCCGGCGAAGGAGCAGTACCAGCCGGCGTCGGCCGCCGTGCGGGCGAGCTCCTCGCCGCCCGAGAAGCAGTGGAAGACGGTGCGCTCGGGCGCACCGACGCGCCGCAGCGTCGCGACGACGTCGTCGTGAGCGTCGCGGTCGTGGATCTGCAGGGCGATGCCGTGCCGCTTCGCGATGTCCAGGTGCGCCTCGAAGGCGCGGTGCTGGGCGCCGCGCCCCTCCTCGCCGGTGCGGAAGTAGTCGAGCCCCGTCTCGCCGATCGCCCGCACGCGCGGCTCGGCCGCGAGCTCGTCGATCACCTCGAGCGCGGCGTCGAGCTCCCCGCGGGCCTCGAGCTCAGGCGCCTCGTTCGGGTGCAGCGCGACGGCGGCGAGGAGGCGCGGCTCGCGCGCGGCGATCTCCGCCGACCAGCGGCTCGTCGCGACGTCCGTGCCGACCTGCACCGCGCCGGCGATGCCGACGGCCGCGGCCCGCTCGAGGTGCTCCGCTGGCGACAGCGGCAGCGCGCCGTCGGCGATCTCGAGGTGCGTGTGGTTGTCGTAGACCGGCACCGGCAGCGGCTCGGGGGCCGGCGGGTACTCGGCCGCCCGGCCGCCGTCCGATCGCCGACGCAGGTGCTCGCTCACGACCGCGCCTACTCCGCGACCTCGACGCGCGGGAAGAGCGCCTCGAGGGGCTGCACCCGCTCGCCGAGCTCCGCCTCGTCGGCACGGTCGATGCGCTGCGCCGAGACCTCGCCGGGGGCGCCGAGCGCGGTCCAGAGCTTGGCGCTCGCCTTCGGGACGACCGGCGAGAGCAGCACGGCGAGGGTGCCGAGGCCGCGGTACGCGGTTGCGAGCACGGCCTCGAGGCGATCGCGCTGCTCCGGGTCCTTCGCGAGCGCCCACGGCTCCTCGCTCGTGAGATAGCCGTTCAGCGCGTCGACGAGCTGCCAGACCTCGGCGATCGCCTCGTGGATCGCCAGCCGGCCGATGGCCTCCCACGAGCGCTCGGTGGCGCGGCGCGCGATCGTCCCGATCTCGGCGTCGGCCGGGCTCAGCACGCCCGCGGTCGGCACGACGCCGTCGCAGTAGCGGGTGATCATCGCGACCACGCGCGAGGCGAGGTTGCCGAAGCCGTTCGCGAGCTCGGCCTGGTACCGGGCGGCCAGGTCCTCCCAGGAGAACGAGCCGTCCTGGCCGAAGGAGATCGCCGACATGAAGTAGAAGCGGAACGCGTCGGAGCCGAAGACCTCGGTGATCTGCTCGGGGGCGATGCCCGTGAGCTTCGACTTCGACATCTTCTCGCCGCCGACGAGCAGCCAGCCGTGGCCGAAGACGCCGCGGGGCACGTCGAGTCCGGCGGCCATGAGCATGGCCGGCCAGATGACGGCGTGGAAGCGCAGGATGTCTTTTCCGACGATGTGCTGGGCCGGCCAGCGGCGGGCGAACTCGGCGTCGTCCTCGCCGTAGCCGACGGCGGTGATGTAGTTCAGCAGCGCGTCGAACCAGACGTACACGACGTGCGTCTCGTCCCAGGGGACCTTCACGCCCCAGTCGAACGTCGAGCGCGAGATCGAGAGGTCGGCGAGGCCCTGGCGCACGAAGCTCACGACCTCGTTGCGCGCCGACTCGGGCTGCACGAAGTCGGGGTGCTCCTCGTAGAGCGCGAGCAGCCGGTCGGCGAAGGCCGACATGCGGAAGAAGTAGTTCTTCTCGTGCAGCAGCTCCACCGGCTTGGAGTGGATGGCGCAGACGAGCTGGCCCTCGTACTCGCCGGTGCCGTCGACGAGCTCGGACTGCTGCTTGTACTCCTCGCAGCCGACGCAGTAGTAGCCCTCGTACTCGCCCGTGTAGATGTGGCCCTCGTCGTACAGCTTCTGCAGGAAGCGCTGCACGTTGCGCTCGTGCCGCTCGTCGGTCGTGCGGATGAAGTCGTCGTTCGCGATGTCGATCGTCTCGAGCAGCGGCTTCCACGCCTCGGCGACGAGCTTGTCGGCCCACTGCTTCGGGGTCACGCCGTTGGCGGTCGCGGTGCGCAGGATCTTCTGGCCGTGCTCGTCGGTGCCCGTGAGCGACCAGGTGTCGTCGCCGGCCTGGCGGTGCCAGCGGGCAGCCACGTCGGCCGCCACCTCCGTGTACGCGTGCCCGATGTGGGGCACGTCGTTGACGTAGAAGATGGGCGTGGTGATGTAGAACGAGGAGCCGTCGGCCATGCGCTCAATCCTACGGGCGCGGCGGATGCCCCGAGCGCGGGTTACGGGTGCGGGCGCCCGCCCTCGGCATCCGTCTGCTCGTGCGCCTCGGCATCCGCCTGCCCGCGCGCCCCGGCATCCGCCTGTTCGCGCGCCTCGCGGTGTCGGCGGCGCACGCTGCCGTCGCCGATCGCCGCGGGCACCGCCTCGACGGCCTCGAGCCGCTCGTGCGGCGTCGGGACGCCGAGCGTGACGTCCTGCTCCTTGATCGCGGGCTCCTTGACGCGCTGCCCGGGGTAGTCGACGACGCGGAGGCCGAGCACGATCTTGCCCGCGGCATCCCTCCGGTCCAGCGCCCGGTAGGCCTCGGCGACCTCGTCGATGGCGAACACGTCCGCGATGGGCAGCCGCACCTGCTTGGCGGCGATCGCCGCGGACACCCGCCCGAGCGCCACGAGGTCGCCCGGTTCGACGCGGGCGACGCCGCGCTCGTCGATCGCCTCCTCGTCGAGCACGGTGAGCACCCGGCCGGTGGGGACGCCGAGCTCGACCGCGGCGCCCGCCTCGCCGCCGAGGAAATCGAGGAACGCGGTGATCGGCGCCGAGGTCGTCACGCGCACCCGGGCCGCGAGCCCCGGCCCGTAGCCGAGCGGCTGGATGCCGAACTGGCGCAGGAAATCGAAGCGGGCGTCGGCGCTCGTGCCGATGACGGTCGCCCCGTGGAGGCGCGCGAACTGCGCGGCGAGGCAGCCGACGCCGCCCGCGGCCGCCGTGACGACCACCGTGTCGGCCGGCCCGAGCGCGAGCCCCTCGACCGCGTTCCACGCCATGGTCCCGGCGGTCGCGAGCGAGCCGGCGACCTCCCAGGAGATCCCCGGCGGTTTCGGCATCAGCTGGCTCTCGGGGACGACGACGTGGCTCGCCTGGGTGCCCTCGCCCCAGCCCATCACCTCGTCGCCCCGGGAGAAGCGTTCGACGCCCGGGCCCGTCGCGATGACCACGCCGGCGAGATCGCGCCCCTGCCGGGCCGGGAGCTCGACGGTGCTGCCGGCTCGCGCCTCCCCGCGCCGGAGCGCGCTCTCGGCGGGATTCAGGCCGGTGGCGTACACCTCGACGAGGACCTCCGCCGGCCGCGGGAGCGGCGCTTCGATCTCCACGACCTCGAGCACCTCGGGGCCGCCGTAGGAGCTGAATCGCACTGCGTTCGACATGTCGCACCTCCACGCCCGGCGCGGATCGGACCTCTTGCCGCGGCGCGGCCGGGCTCACCTCAATTGTCGCGCGTTCCGGGCGATTCGGCGGGGCCTTGCGGGAATCGCTCAGGGATGCTTCGGCGGGGGCGCATCCGCCCTGCGCGTCGCCGCGGCGATCAGCCTCCGGCGCGTTCGCGGAGCGCCGCCTCGTACAGCTCGCGTTTGCCGAGCCCCGTGGCCGCGGCCACCTCCGCCGCGGCATCCTTCAGCCGTGCGCCTGCGGACGTGAGTTCCAGAACGCGCGCGACCGCCGCGCCGGCGTCGGCCGCCTCCGGTTCGGGGGCGCCGCCGACGACGATGCAGATCTCGCCGCGCACGCCCTCCGCCGCCCACTCGGCGAGCTCCGCGAGCGGCCCGCGCCGGACCTCCTCGTGCAGCTTCGTCAGCTCGCGGCAGACCGCGGCCGGCCGATCGGCGCCGAACGCCTCGGCGAGCGCGACGAGACTCGCCGCGAGCCGGGTCGGCGCCTCGAAGAACACGAGTGTGCGCCGGTCGCCGGCGAGCTCCGCGAGGCGGCGGGAGCGCTCGCCCGCCTTGCGCGGGAGGAACCCCTCGAACGCGAAGCGGTCGGTCGGCAGCCCCGAGAGGGCGAGGGCCGTCACCACGGCGCTCGGACCGGGGATGGCGGTCACGAGGACGCCGCCGGCCGCGGCCGCCGCGACGAGCGGGAAGCCCGGGTCCGAGACGGTGGGCATGCCGGCGTCGCTCAGGACGAGCAGGTCCTCGTCGCGGGCGAGCTCCACGAGCTCGGCCGCCTTCTGCCGCTCGTTGTGCTCGTGCAGGGCGATGAGCCGCGGTCGGTTCTCGATGCCGAGGGCGGCGAGGAGGCGCTGCGTGACCCGGGTGTCCTCAGAGGCCACGACGCGCGCCTCGGAGAGCGCGGCGCGCAGGCGCGGCGAGGCGTCGCCGAGGTTGCCGATGGGCGTGGCCGCGAGGATGATCATGGCCTCAAGTCTCCCGCATCCGGCGCCGATGGAGTTCTCCACAGATCGCCTCCGACTCCGCAGATTCGAATCAATGTTCGATAAAATCGGGTCATGGTGGGAATCGAGACAGCCGCTCCGGCGACAGCGGGCCGGGCGACCGATGAGCCGGCGGCGGCCGACTGGGCGTCGACTGAGTCGGGCGCAGCCGACTGGACCTCGCCCGATCCGGGTGCACCCGACTGGGCCTCGACCGATCCGGGCGCGGCCGACTGGACCTCACCCGATCCGGGCGCAGCCGACTGGGCCTCGGCCGACTGGGCCTCGCTCGACGCGTGGCGCGCGGCGTCCGCGGCGGGCGGCTCCCGCGCGGTGTTCGCCGAGCTGCAGGCGAGCCTCGATGCGGCCGAGGGCGCGCAGCTCCTGCACACCAGGCAGTTCGCGGCGCAGCTCGATGCGTTCCGACGCGCCTTCGCACTCGCCGACGCCCATCCGGAGCTGTATCTGCACGCCGAGACGCTCGCCGACGGCGAATCGATCGGCGCGTCGTCGACCGGCACGTCGGCGACTGGCACATCGTCGACTGGCACATCGTCGACCGCCACATCGGCGACTGGCACATCGTCGACCGGTGCGTCGCCGACCGGCGCATCCCGCGGCGGTCCTCGCACCCGGGCGCCGTCGCCCGACATCCCGGAGCTCGCCGCCCGCTCGGTGGCCGCCGAACTGTCGATGCGCCTGATGCTGCCCGCCTCGACCATCCGCAGTCGCGCCCACGAGGCGACGTACTGCCACGACCTCCTGCCTCGGCTCTGGGCCCGCTTCCGAGAGGGCATCGCGTCGTACGCCGAAGTGCGCGTCGCGCTCGAGGTCATCTCGGGGCTCCCCGTGCCGTCCGATTTCCGGGGCGGCACGTCGGAGCACCGGGCCGCCGCGCGTGCCGCCGCGGAGCGGCTCGCAGCCCTCGATGCGGAGTTCGCCGAACTCGCGGCGACGGTGCCGCTCGCCCGGTTCCGGCGGCGGGCTCGGCTGCTCCGCGCGAAGCTCGATCAGCCCGACGAGGTCTCCGCCCGTCACACCCGCGCGCACGCCCGGCGCCGTCTCGTGGTCGATCCGGCCGACGACGGCATGGCCTGGGTCACGCTGCACATCTCGGCGGTCGACGCAGCGCGCATCCGCGCTCGAATCGGTGCCACGGCGACCGGCTGCGCGGGGCGGCCCGGCGAGACCCGCACCCTCGATCAGCTGCGCGCCGACGTCGCGACGGAGCTCCTCACGGGCGCGGGCACGCCCACCGCGGTGCGCACCGAGATCCTCGTCACCGTGCCCGCGCTGACGCTCATCGGTGCGAACTCGACCACGACCTCTGTCTCGTCCTCGCCCATGACCACGCCCCCGGCCACGGCGACGGCGACGGGGACGGCGACGGCGACGGCGACGGCGACGGCGACGGCGACCAAGACCACCGCATCCGGCTCAGCGCCCGGCCCCGCGCCCCGCCCCGCGTATCGACCCGCCGAGCTCGAGGGCTACGGCCCGATCGACGACGACACCGCCAGGCGGTTGTTCGCCGAGGCGCCGACGTTCCTCCGGCTGGCCACCGACCCGTTCAACAACGCACCGCTCGCCCTCGACCGCACGCGCTACCGGGTGACCGCAGCCCAGCGCAGATGGCTCGCCCACCAGTACGAGGGCTGCACCCGGCCGGGGTGCACGAGCCCGGCGACCACAGCGGATCTCGACCACCTCACCGCATGGGCGAACGGCGGCACGACCGACATCGACAACCTGGCCCCGGTGTGCCGCTCCGATCACACGCTGAAGCACCGGGCCCGATTCACCGTCGCCCGCTCCTCCGACGGCACGATCACCTGGCGGAGTCCCGGGGGCCGTCTCGCGCGCACCGACCCGCTCCGCTCACGGGACTACCCCGATCGTGCGCCGTTCTGATGTCTTAGGGTGGGGCGCATGAGTGTCGCCGAGCCGCCGGAGCAGCCTGCGCGCAACGGCGACGCTGCAGAGGCAGACGTGTCCGCGGAGACTCCCCCGCCGGCGCAGTCGCAGCCGCAGTTGCAGCCCGAGCCGGAGCCAGAGCCGCAGCCGCAGCCGCAGACGCAGACGCAGACGCAGCCGCACGCCCGGACAGCCACGCCCCCGCTTCCGGGCTCCGACCTCTTCGCCGCCGATCCGTTCCCGCCCGAACGCGACGCCGCCGCCGAGCCGACCGGCTCGCGGCACGACGAGTGGTGGGCGAGGCTGCTCTCGACCCCGCGGCGCCGCGCGCTCTGGTACTGGGGCGGGCCGATCCTCGTGACGCTGCTCGCCGCGGTGCTCCGCTTCTGGAACCTCGGACACCCGCAGGCGATCGTCTTCGACGAGACGTACTACGTGAAGGACGCCTGGACCCTCCTCCACAACGGCTACGAGTCGACGTGGCCGGAGGGCGCCGACGCCGACTTCGCCGCGGGCGACACCGACATCTACGGCGACCAGGCCTCCTACGTCGTCCACCCGCCGCTCGGCAAGTGGATGATCGCGCTCGGCATGGCCGCGTTCGGCGCCGACTCCGCGTTCTGGTGGCGCGCTTCGACCGCGCTCGCGGGCACCGTCGCGGTGTTCCTGCTGACGCTGGCCGGGCGCCGGCTCTTCGGCTCGACGATGCTCGCGGTCCTGGCCGGGCTCCTCTTCGCGGTCGACGGCAACGCGATCGTGATGTCGCGCGTCGCCCTCCTCGACAACTGGCTCATGCTCTTCGCCCTCATCGGGTTCTGGTTCGTCCTGCTCGATCGCGATTGGAGCGCCCGCCGGCTCGAACGCCGCGTGGGAGAGCTCCGCGCGGCGGGCCGCGATCCGCACTACGGACCGGTGCTCTGGGCGAGGCCCTGGGTGTTCGCCGCCGGCGCGGCGTTCGGCGCCGCCGCATCGGTGAAGTGGTCGGGGGCCTGGTTCCTCGCGGCGTTCGGCATCTACCTCGTCGTCGTCGACGCCGTCGCCCGCCGCCGTGCCGGCCTCCAGCTCTGGGCGAGCGGCGCCGTGCTGAAGCAGGCTCCGGCCACGTTCCTGCTCCTCGTCCCCGTCGCGCTCGCGGTCTACCTCGCCTCGTGGACCGGATGGTTCGTCACCTCGGGCGGCTACGACCGGCACTGGGCGGAGGAAGCCGGCAACGCGGCGAGCGGATGGCTCTCCTGGGTGCCGCTTCCGCTGCAGAGCCTCTGGCACTTCCACCAGAGCGCGTACACCTACCACGTGGGCGTGCACACGCCGCATCCGTGGCAGGCGAACCCGCTCACCTGGCTCTTCATGATCCGGCCGACGAACATGTACTACGCCGACAGCGCGGGCTGCGGCGGCGGCTGCACGGAGTCGATCATCGGCCTCGGGAACCCGCTCATCTGGTGGGCCGCAGCGATCGCGGCGGGCTACCTCGTCTACCGGCTCGTCCGCCGGCGCGAGTGGGCCGTCGGCGCCATCCTCGTCGGCCTTGCCGCCGGGTACCTGCCGTGGCTCGCCTACCTCGACCGCACCGTGTTCGAGTTCTACTCGATCGCCTTCGAGCCGTACCTGCTGCTCGGGCTGGTGTTCGTCATCGGGCTCGTCCTCGGCACACGAGACGATCCGCGCTGGCGACGGGAACGCGGCATCCTCACCGTCGCGATCTTCCTCATAGCCGTCGTGCTGGTCTCGGCCTTCTTCCTGCCGATCTGGACGGCGCTGCCGATCCCGCCCCTCCTCCGCCAGCTGCACTTCTGGCTGCCGAGCTGGGGCTGAGCGCGAGACTCGCTACCCCGACAGCTCCGCCAGGCGCAGCTCGAGCTGATCGAGCACGAGGTCGAGCCCGTAACCGAACTCGTCGCCGTAGTCGTAGCGCTGCCCGACGATGCGGGTCTCCAGGAACTCGGTCAGGTACGGGTACTCCTCGGCCGCCAGTTCGAGGCCGGCGGCGAACTCCTCGGCCCCGACCTCGGGCGTGAAGGGCAGGTTCGTCTCGGTGAGCACGAAGCCGTAGACGTACGCGTCGACCACGGAGAACGCATGGCCGGCGAGCAGCACATCGAAGCCGTTCGTCCGGAGCACGCCGAGCACGCGGTCGTGCTGCCGGACGACGGCCGGGCCCGGATCGCCCCGCGATTCCAGCAGCACGAGGGCCCACGGATGCGCCGACAGCACTGTTCTCGCGCCGTGCGCGCGCTCGGTGAGCGCTTCGCGCCACGGCGCCCCGAGCTCGGCGAGCGGGAACCGGGAGAAGATCTCCTCGGCGAGCGCGTCGAGCATCGCGTCCTTGCCGTCGACGTGGTGGTAGAGCGACATGGCCTCGACGCCGAGCTCGCGGGCGACGGTACGCATGCTGACCGCGGCGAGTCCGCCGGCATCGGCGACCGCCATCGCGGCGGCCACGATCCGCTCGCGGGTGAGCGGCGTCCGAGCCCGGCCCGCTGCGCGACCAGCCCCCGAGCCCGAGCCCGACCCCGAGCTCGATGCCCGGCTCGATGCCCGATCCTGCGCTGCTTCGGCCACAGTTCCTCCCGACTCTCCCGCGCCGGCTGACGAGCGCCGAGCGGCTGGGCTGAACGCGGGCCCGGGCGATTCGACGTGCAGCACTTGCGTCCTTACGAGTGTAAGGCTACCGTTGGCGCCAACAGACTTACAGGCGTAAGGGAGCAGCATGCGCGCAGTCGTCGTCGAACGGTACGGCCCGCCCGAGGTGGCGCGAGTCGTCGAACGCCCCGATCCGGTGCCGGGGCCGGGCGAGGTCCTCGTCCGGGTCGAGGCCAGCACGGTGAACTCGGGCGATGCGCGCATCCGCGGCGGGCGATTCCCCGAGGGCTTCGGTGCCGTCGCCCGGCTCGCCTTCGGGTTCCGCGGCCCCAGGCGCCCCGTACTCGGCAACGTCGTGTCCGGCGTCGTCGTCGCGGCGGGGCCGGAACCGCGCGGGCGAGCGGCGGCGCGGCTCGCTGCCACGCCCGGCGCCGGACTCGCGGTCGGCGACCGGGTGTGCGGCATGACGGGGGTCGCCATGGGCGCGCACGCCGAGCTCGTCGCCATCTCCCGAGGCAAGCTCGCGCCCATCCCCGCGGAGGTCGCGCACGAGGATGCCGCGGGCGTGCTCTTCGGCGGCAGCACCGCGCTGCACTACCTCACCGACAAGGGCGGCATCCGCGCGGGCCATCGCGTGCTCGTGATCGGCGCCTCGGGCGCGGTCGGCACGAGCGCCGTCCAGCTCGCGAAGCACTTCGGCGCGCACGTCACGGCCGTCTCGAGCGCCCGCAACGCCGCGCTCGCGACCGAGCTCGGCGCCGATCGCGTCGTCGACTACCGGGTGACCCCGCCCGAGGAGCTCGACGAGCGCTTCGACCTCGTCCTCGACACCGTCGGCGCGCTCTCCCCCGCGACCGGACGGCCCCTGCTCGCCGACGGCGGACGCCTCCTCCTCGTCGTCGCGAGCCTCGGCGAGACGATCACCGCGCACGGGCCGGTGAAGACCGGCCCCGCCCCGGAGCGGCCGGAGGGCTTCGCCGCGCTGCTCGACCTCCTCGCCGACGGCCGGCTCCGCGTCGTGCACGAGCCGGCACTCCCGCTCGACCGGATCGCCGAGGCCTACGCCCTCGTCGACAGCGGACGCAAGGTCGGCAACCTCGTCGTGCACCCGCAGCGGCTCGGCCTTCGCCCGCGACCCGCGCAGCAGACGCCGGAGCGGAGCACGCCGTGACCGGCGAGGCCGCCGCGGCGGTCACGAGCGCCGCGAGCACCGCCGCCACCACCGCGGCGGGCACCGTCGGCATGGACCCGGTGCGCATCGTGCTCGCGGGCGCCTGGATCTCGCTCATGCTGATCTATCTGCTCGGCGACGTGCTGCGGATCTTCTCGGGCGACCTCACGCCCGGTCGCATCAGCGGCACCGAGGCGACGAGCGGCATGTGGCTCGCGGCGGCGCTCATCATGCTCGTGCCGATCGCGATGATCCTCGTGTCGCTCCTCACCCCGGCCGAACCGCTGCGCTGGATCACGATCGTCGTCTCCGCCGCGCTCGTCGTCTTCAACCTCGTCGGGATGCCCTACCCGGGCCTCTACGACAATGTGCTCCTCGTCGTGAGCTTCCTGGTCAACGGGGTGCTCATCTGGCAGGCGATCGCCTGGCGCCCGGCGGGATGAGGACGCGGGGCGGTGCAACGCGACCCGCGCCGCACCGCGCCGCGCCGCGCCGCGCCGCTCCGCACCGGCGCCTAGTGGCCCGAGCCGCCGTCGACGAACTTCAGGCCCACGACGCAGCCGACGAGCCCGACGAGGAGCGCGATCTTGATCCACGACACCTCGGCGTCGCCGGTGACCATCGCCCAGACGACCGTGAGCGCTGCGCCGATGCCGACCCAGACGGCGTACGCCGTGCCGGTCGAGATGTCGCGCATCGCCCAGGCGAGGCCGCCCATCGAGAGCGCGAGCGCGCCGAAGAAGATCACCGAGGGCCAGAGCTTCGTGAAGCCCTCGGACTTGCCGAGCGCCGTCGCCCAGACGGCCTCGAGAACACCGGATGCGATGAGGATGACCCACGCCATGATCGTTCACTCCTGACTCGTGCGGCACCGATGATACGGATGCCTCGCGCCAGTCGTCGTGTCCGGGTACTGGGTGCCCTCGTCCGGTGGCCGCCGGAGTGGGCGACCCGGGCTTCATCGTAGCAACGGCGCCTGATCAGGGGCTGTGCAGGCTGATCAGGGGCTGTGCACCCCGCGCCGCTACCGCTACGCGAGCGCCATCCGGTCGAAGTGCTCGACGACGGGGAACGGATCGTAGAAGCCGTGCAGGAGCTCCCGCCACCGGCCGTACTCCGCCGAGCCGCGGAAGCCGGGGTCGTGCGCCTCGAGCGATTCCCAGCGCACGAGCAGCAGGTACTCGTTCGGCGTCTCGATCGAGCGCGACAGCTCGAGGTCGAGGAAGCCCGGCATCCCGGCGATGATCGCCTTCGCCTCGGCGAAGGCCTCCTCGAACGCCGCCTCGCGGCCGGGGACGACGGGCAGGATCGCGTGCTCCAGGATCATCGCGCCAGCGTAGCGGCCGGCCGCCCGGCACGGGCCGCGCGCCTGCATTGCCCCGCGTTACGGCGGGACTCGGACCCGGCGGATGCCCCGGCTAGCGTTGCGGCATGGCAGACCGCGAATACGGCTTCAAGACCCGCGCCATCCACGCGGGCAACATCCCCGACCAGGTGACGGGCTCGCGGGCCCTGCCGATCTACCAGACGAGCGCCTTCGTCTTCGACGACACCGCCGACGCCGCCGCGCGCTTCGCGCTGCAGAAGTACGGCAACATCTACTCCCGCCTCGCGAACCCGACGGTCGCGAGCTTCGAGGAGCGCGTCGCGAGCCTCGAGGGCGGGCTCGGCGCCGTGGCGACCGCGAGCGGCCTGAGCGCGCAGTACATCACCTTCGCGAGCCTCGTCGGGGCGGGCGACCACCTCGTCGCCTCGGCGAACCTCTACGGCGGTTCGATCACCCAGCTCGATGTCACCCTCCGCCGCTTCGGCGTCGAGACGACATTCGTCGCGAGCTCGGACGCGGAGGCCTACGCCGCCGAGATCCGCGACTCCACGAAGGCGATCTTCGTCGAGACGATCGCGAACCCCTCCGGCGAGATCGCCGATCTCGAGGCCCTCGCCGACGTGGCGCACGCGCACGGCATCCCGCTCATCGTCGACTCGACGATCGCGACGCCGTACCTCAACCGCCCGATCGAGTGGGGCGCCGACATCGTCACGCACTCGGCGACGAAGTTCCTCGGCGGTCACGGCACCACCCTCGGCGGCGTCGTCGTCGAGTCCGGCCGATTCCACTGGCACTCCGAGAAGTTCCCGCTGTTCGGGCAGCCCGTGCCGAGCTACGGCGGACTCGAGTGGAGCGGCAACTTCGGCGAGTACGCGTTCCTGACCCGGCTCCGCGCCGAGCAGTTGCGCGACATCGGCCCCTCGCTCGCCCCGCACTCGGCCTTCCTCCTCGCGCAGGGCGTCGAGACGCTCCCGTACCGCATCCAGGCGCACGTCGACAACGCGCGCGCCGTCGCGAACTGGCTCGCCGAGGACCCGCGCATCGAGCGCGTCTTCTGGGCCGGCCTCGAGGACCACCCGCACCACGACCGCGCGAAGAAGTACCTGCCGCTCGGCCCGGGCTCGGTGTTCAGCTTCGAGGTGAAGGGCGGCCGCCGGGTCGGCCAGCAGCTCATCGAATCGGTGGACCTCGCGAGCCACCTCGCGAACATCGGCGACGCGAAGACGCTGATCATCCACCCGGCCTCCACGACGCACGCGCAGCTGACCGAGCAGCAGCTCCTCGACGCGGGTGTCGCGCCCGGCGTCATCCGCCTCTCCGTGGGCATCGAGGACGTCGACGACATCATCTACGATCTCGACCAGGCGCTCGCGGCCGCGACAGGAGGCACCCGATGACCGACACGCTCGAAACGGTCCGGCTCGTGAACGGCCTGAGCTGCGAGCTCCCGGCCGACTCGCCGCTCGCGAAGCTGCTGCGCTCCCAGCGCACCTGGGCCGGCCCCGACGCGAAGGCGCGCCTGCGCATCCTGAACGCCGCGAAGTCGGTCGCGATCGTCGGCGCCTCGCCGAAGCCGCAGCGTTCGAGCTACTTCGTCGGCACCTACCTGCAGCAGTCGAGCGACTACCGGCTCTACTTCGTGAACCCGAACGAGTCCGAGATCCTCGGCGAGCCGGCCTACCCGAGCCTCGCCGCTCTGCCGGAGGTGCCCGATGTCGTCGTCGTGTTCCGCCGCGGCAGCGACATCCCGCAGGTGGTGGACGAGGTCGTCGCCGCGGGCGCGAAGACGATCTGGGTGCAGCTCGGCATCTGGAACGAGGAGGCCGCCTACTACGGCGAGGAACAGGGCCTCACCGTCGTCATGGACCGCTGCATCAAGGTCGAGCACGCCCGCTTCCACGGCGGCCTGCACCTGCTCGGCTTCGACACCGGGCAGATCAGCGCCCGCAAGACGGCCCGCTGAGGCCGGGTCGCTGAGCTCGGGCACCCACGCGGCCGCCGGCACTAGGCTCGACCGCGTGCTGAACGCCGATCGAGCGAGCGAGGGCACGCCGGCGGTCGGCGTGCTCGGCCCCGTCGTGGTCGCGGATGCGAGCGGATGCCTCGTCGAGCCGCCGGGGGCGCTCGCGAAGGCGCTCGTGGCCGTCCTCGTCGCGATCCCGCGCCGCCCCGGCGATGCCGTCGGCATCGACACGATCGTCGACGAGCTCTGGGGCGACGCGGCCCCGCAGCATCCGCGCGCCGCGCTCCAGACCCTCGTCAGCCGGCTCCGGCGGATCGCCCCCGGGCTCATCCGCTCCACGCCGGGCGGCTACGCCCTCGACCCGGGCCCGCGGCTCGTCGACCTCACGGCGGCCGAGCTCGCGGAGGGGCCGAGCGATCCCGACGCCGTCGACGCGAGCGCGGAGCTCGCGACGGTGGACGCGGCCCTCGCGGGCTGGCGCGGCGAGCCCGGAGAAGACCTCGGCGGCGCACCGGTGGCCGAAGCCCTCGCCGCCCGGGCCACGACCGCGCGGGAGCGGCTCCTGCGCCGCCGGGCGGCGCTCCTCGCCGCGAGCGGCACCGCCCACGCCGAGACCGCCGAAGCCTACGCCGCCCTCGCCGAGCGGCATCCGCTCGACGAAGCGGTCGTGGCGGGCCGCCTCGAGGCGCTCGCCGCGGGCGGCCGCCGAGCGGAAGCGCTCGCCGAGTACGCCGCGTTCCGCGAGCGGCTCGCCGAGGAGCTCGGCGTCGACCCCTCGCCGGCGCTCGTCGGCGTGCACGCGCGACTGCTGCGGGAGACTCCGGAGGCCGGTTCCGCGGCATCCGGGACGCCCGCGGCGAGCGCGGACGCCGCGCAGGCGGGCGGGGCCACGATGCCCGTCGCCGGCGTCCGCCTCGGCCTCCGCGCCGCCCCCAACCCGCTGCTCGGCCGCGACGACGACGTGCGCGAGGTCGAGCGGCTCCTGCACGAGCACCGCCTCGTGACGGTGCTCGGCGCAGGCGGGCTCGGCAAGACCCGGCTCGCCCAGGCGGTCGCGGCCCGGTTCCCGGCGCCCGCGGTCGTCGTCGTCGAACTCGCGGGCGTCCGCGACGACGACGACATCGAGCTCGCGCTCGGGTCCGCGCTCGGCCTGCGCGAGGCGCGCTCCGCGCGGCTCGCGGACGCGGCGAGCCGTCCCGAGCTGCGTCAGCGCATCGAGGCCCGACTCGGGGAGGCGCCGACCCTGCTCGTGCTCGACAACTGCGAGCAGATCATCGACGGCGCCGCCCGATGGGCGGCCGAGCTCCTCGCCGCCGCTCCCGAGCTGACGATCCTCGCGACGAGCCGCAGCCCGCTCGAGATCAGCGCCGAGCGCGTGGTCCCGCTCGCCCCGCTCGTCGTCCGCGACGGCGAGGGGATCGGTCCCGCCGGACGGCTCTTCCGCGATCGCGCCCTCGCAGTCCGGCCCGACGCCGCGCTGCCGGACGACGTCGTCGACCGCCTGTGCACGCGGCTCGACGGGCTGCCGCTCGCCATCGAGCTCGCCGCCGCCCGCGTCCGCTCGATGTCGGTCGCCGAGATCGAGGCCCGCCTCGACAACCGCTTCGCCCTGCTCTCGAACGGCGACCGGAGCGCGCCCGAGCGGCAGCGCACGCTGGAGGCGGTCATCGACTGGAGCTGGGCGCTCCTCGACGACGCCGAGCGGCGCGGCCTTGCCCGGCTCTCCTGGTTCGCCGACGGGTTCGGGGTCGACGCCGCCGACGCCGTGCTCGGCGACGACGCGCTCCGCGTGCTCGACGGCCTCGTCGCCCAGTCGCTCCTCACGGTGCGCGAGTCCGACGACGGCACCGTGCGGTACCGGATGCTCGAGACGGTGCGCGAGTTCGGTCAGCTCCGGCTCGAGCGCGAGGGGGCGACCGCCGAGGCGAGGGATGCGATGGCCCGCTGGGCCGAGCGGGTCTCCGAGCTGCCCTTCGTCGGCGGCGGCGAGGAGCAGCTGCGGGCGCTCCGCCGCCTGCGCCTCGAGGAGGAGAACCTCGTGGAGGTGCTGCGCCGCGCCATCGCCGAGGAGCGGGTGCCCACCGTGCTCCGGGTGTACTCGGCGCTCGGCTACTTCTGGAGCGTGCGCAGCGCCCACGCCGAGGTGATGGCGTTCGGCCAGGCCGCGCTCCTGGCGACGCGGCACGGCGCACGCGGACCGGAGCTCGCGGTGCCCGCGCTGCTCACCGCCGTCTTCGCGGCATCCACGGCCATGGCCTACGACGCGGCGACCGCCGCGCGGGCCCTCGCCCGGCTGAAGGCGCACGCGCGCGACGGCTGGCCGGTGCCGGAGTGGCTGCGCGGCATCGCGGGCTTCCTGGAGGCCGGCGACCTGGAACTGGCGGTCGGGCAGCTCGTCGCCATGAGCGAGTCCGACGACCGGTCGACGGCCCTCGTCGGAGCGCTCCTGCGCACCCAGTTCGAGGAGAACGCGGGCGACCCCGAGGCGGCGACGGAGCACGCGCACCACGCGCACGCGCTCGCCCGCCGGGTCGGGGACGTCTGGGCCGAGTCGATGTCCGCGATGATGCTCGCCCAGCTCGCGAGCCAGACGGGGCATCCGGAGGCGGCGCTGCGCTGGGCCGAGTCCGCCGAGGCGGGCCTCCGGCTCCTCGATTCCGAGCCCGACCTCGTGCAGCTCGAGTGGATGCGGGCGGGCAATCTGCTCTCGGCGGGACGCCTCGACGAGGCGCGGCCGCTCATCACGGAGTTCGCGTCGAGCGAGCGGCGGACCGCGGACGGACTCGGGCTGGCCACCGTGGGCGAGCTCGGCCTGTCCGAGCTCGCGCGCGCGGAGGGTCGGATGGCGGATGCCGCGAGCCACGCCCGCACCGCGCTCGACTCCTTCGGGGTCGCCGAACGCTCCTCCCCCTGGTACCTCATGGTGCTCGCGGACCTCGTCTCCGCTGCCGCGCACGACGAGCGGGATGCGGAGGACGCCGCGTTCTGGGCCGCCCGCATCCGGTACCGCACGCTCGGGCTGCACCGCGCCTGGTCGAGCTACACCGACAAGCCGGTGCTCGGCACCGCCGCGCTCGGCTGGTCGGCGTGGGCCATCCGCCGCTCCGAGCTCCGCGAGCGGGGGCTGGAGCTCCTCGCCCTGGCCGAACGCCTCCGGGCGCGCCAGGACCTGCCCGGCCTGCGCCTCGCGACCCACTTCGGCGACGCCGAGGGCCTCGTCGGCCGTGCCGCACTCGAGCAGGCGCGCTCGGCGGCGGCAGCACTCGACCCCGAGGCCCGGGTGGCGCGGACGCGCGAGCTCCTCGCACGTCCGCTGCCGACGACGGGCCCCGGGGCCTGAGCCGCGCGGGGGCGGTTACGCCTTCCGCATGTAGGCGCGCACCGTGAGCGGCGCGAAGACCGCGACCACGATCGCCGCCCCGAGGAGCGTCGCGAGCAGGTCGCCGGTGACGTCGCTGCCCATCGTGAGGCCGCGAGCGGCGGTCACGAGGTGCGACACCGGGTTGATGCCGACGAACCATTGCAGCCAGTCGGGCATCGTGTCGGCCGGGACGTAGGCGTTCGAGAGGAACGTCAACGGGAACAGCACGAGGAACGAGATGCCCTGCACCGAGCCGGCCGAGCGGGCGATCACGCCGAAGAACGCGAAGATCCAGCTGAGCGCCCAGGCCGCCACGATCACCACGACGCTCGCCGCGAGCACGCCGCCGAGGCCGGCCTCCGGGCGGTAGCCCATCAGGTACCCGGTGACGAAGGTGAGCGTCGTCGCGATGCCGTAGCGCACCGTGTCGGCGAGGAGCGCGCCGGCGAGCGGGGCGACCCGCGCGATCGGCAGCGAGCGGAATCGGTCGAACACGCCCTTGTCCATGTCCTCGCGGAGCTGCACGCCGGTGACGACCGAGGTCGTGATGACGGTCTGCACGAGGATGCCGGGCAGGAAGAACGGCAGGTACTTCAACGGGTCCCCGGCGATCGCCCCGCCGAAGATGTACGTGAACATCACGGTGAACAGGATCGGCTGCAGCGTCACGTCGACGAGCTGCTCGGGCGTGCGCTTGATCTTCAGCAGCCCGCGGTACGCCATGCTGAGCGAGTTCCGCACGGTCTGGCCGAGGCTGACGTGGTTCTTCAGGCTGCGAGCGGCGCCCGGGACGATGGTGGTGGTGGTCATGCGCGGCTCCCTTCGAGCTGCGGTTCGGCCGAGTCGTCGGCGGCGGATTCCTCCGCCTCGACGCCGTGGCCGGTGAGGGTGAGGAAGACCTCGTCGAGCGTCGGCTTCTGGACGCTGAGCTCGGTCAGGTGGATGCCCGCCTCCCGGAGCGTGACGAGGAGCTCCGTCACCCGGTCGGCGTCCTGCATCGGAGCCGTGAGCCGGCCCGCCTCGGGGCTCGTCGTCGCACGCACGCCGAGCACGCGCTCGATCGCCGCCTGCGCGTCGCCGAGGTCGCGGGGGTCGGTGAGCCGCAGCTGCAGGCTCGAGGAGCCGACCGAGGCCTTCAGCTCGTCGGCGGTGCCCTCGGCCGCGACGCGGCCGCGATCGATGACCGCGATGCGGTCGGCGAGCTGATCGGCCTCGTCGAGGTACTGGGTGGTGAGCAGCACGGTCGAGCCGCTCGACACGAGCCGGCGGATCGTGTCCCACATCTGCGCACGGGTGCGCGGGTCGAGGCCGGTGGTCGGCTCGTCGAGGAAGATGAGCGGGGGCTGCGCGATGAGACTCGCGGCGAGGTCGAGGCGACGGCGCATGCCGCCGGAGAACTGCTTGAGGGGGCGCTTCGCGGCATCCGTCAGTCCGAACTCCTCGAGGAGCTCGGCGGCCTTGCGCTTGGCCTCGGCGCGGCCGAGCCCGAGCAGGCGGGAGAACAGCACGAGGTTCTCGGTCGCCGAGAGCGTCTCGTCGACCGAGGCGTACTGACCGGTGACGCCGATGAGCTGCCGCACGACCTGCGGCTCCTTCACGACGTCGTGCCCGAAGATGCGCCCCGTGCCGGCGTCGGGCCGGAGCAGGGTGGCGAGCATGGAGATGGTGGTGGTCTTTCCGGCCCCGTTCGGGCCGAGGACGCCGTAGACCGTTCCGGCCGCGACCCGCAGGTCGACGCCGTCGACGGCGCGGTTCGCGCCGAAGGTCTTCACGAGGCCGTCCGCCTCGATCGCCCAGTGTGAATCGGTGTGGTTCATGCCCCCAGGGTCCCGCCAGCCGCTTGCACGGCACTGCCACGACGCTGTCACGGCGCGGTCATGGGCGCGGTCGTGGCGCACGCGGGGGGCGCCGCGCACGATTCTGCGATTTCTCGCGGCATCCGTGCGCGAGAACGCGCGTACCCTGGTGTGGTGACAGCGTTCGTCTCCGCCCTCGATCTCTTCTCGATCGGCATCGGGCCCTCGAGCTCCCACACCGTCGGGCCGATGCGGGCCGCGACGGCGTTCGTCGACCGCCTCGACGCGGCCGGCCTCTCCGATCGCGTCGCCCGCGTCAGCTGCTCCCTCTACGGATCGCTCGGCGCCACCGGTCTCGGCCACGGCACCCCCGACGCCGTCGTCGCCGGGCTCGCCGGCCTCCGCCCGCACGACTGCGACCCCGACGAGGTGCGCGGAGCCTGGCAGCGGCTCGACGCCGAGGGATCCGAGCTCCGCCTCGGCGGACGGCACCCGATCCTCCTGCGGCCGAGCGACATCACGCTCGAGCCGCGCACCCGGCTTCCCGGGCACCCCAATGCCCTCACCCTGCAGGCGTGGGACGCCGACGGCGCCCTGCCCATCGCCGAGGAGACCTACTACTCCGTCGGCGGCGGCTTCATCCGCCGCGACGGCGACCCCGCCACCGAGGCCGAGGCGCTCCGCCACCCGCTCCCCTACTCGACCGCGGCCGAGCTCCTCGAGCTCTGCGACGAGCACGGCGTCTCGCTCTGCGACGTCGCGCGGCACAACGAGGTCGCCGTGCACGGCGAGACCGGCATCGACGAGGGCCTCGACGCGATCTGGGCGGCGATGGCCGAGTGCGTCTCGCACGGCCTCGCCACCGAGGGCGAGCTGCCGGGCGGACTCCGCGTGAAGCGACGCGCCTCGCAGGTGCGCCGGCAACTCGAGGCCTACGACCGCGAGGAGCTCGAAGCCGCCGCGCACCGCGACACCTCGACCGAGTGGCTGCACGCCTTCGCCCTCGCCGTGAACGAGGAGAACGCCTCGGGCGGCCGGGTCGTCACCGCCCCGACGAACGGCGCGGCCGGCATCCTGCCCGCCGTCGGCCACTACTACCTGCGCTTCGTCCCCGGCGCGGATCAGGCCGGCATCCGCCGATTCCTGCTCACCGCCTCCGCGATCGCGAGCCTCGTGAAGAAGAACGCCTCGATCTCGGGCGCTGAGGGCGGCTGCCAGGCCGAGGTCGGTTCGGCCTGCGCGATGGCCGCCGGCGCCCTCTGCGCCGTCCTCGGCGGCACGCCGCGCCAGATCGAGAACGCCGCGGAGATCGCCATGGAGCACCACCTCGGCCTCACCTGCGACCCCGTCGCCGGGCTCGTGCAGGTGCCCTGCATCGAACGCAACGCGATCGCGGCCTCCACCGCGGTCTCGGCGGCGCGGCTCGCGCTGCACGGCGACGGCACCCACCTCGTCTCGCTCGACACCGTCATCGAGACGATGCGGCAGACGGGCCTCGACATGATGACGAAGTACAAGGAGACGAGCGAGGGCGGCCTCGCGGTGAACGTCATCGAGTGCTGAGCGCCGGGTGCTGAGCGCTGGTGCTGAGCGCCGGTGCTGAGCGCTGGGGTCGGGCGGACCTCCCCGCGGTGTCCCTGCCGGGGGAAGCCCGCCCGTCGGGCCCTCAGCAGGCGCAGGTGATCGCGCCCGCCTGGGCCGGGTCGCCGCCGAGTCCGTGCTCGACCGCGACGTTCGTGAGCGGATCGACGGGCCTGGCCCGCAGACCCTCGTCCGTCTCGTAGGCGAAGCCCTCGCGCACCCAGTACTCGAAGCCGCCGATCATCTCCTTCACGGGATGGCCGAGCCGGGCGAACTCGAGTGCCGCGCGCTGCGCGCCGTTGCAACCGGGCCCCCAGCAGTACACGACCACCGCGGCTCCCGCGGGAACGACGGCGGCCGCGCGCTCGGCAATGGCCCGGGTCGGCAGGTGCACGGCGCCCGGCACACGACCCTGACGCCAGGATGCCTCGCTCCGCGTGTCGACGAGGACGAAGCCGGCCGGCTCGTCACGGAGCGCCGCGGCGACGTCGGACACGTCGGTCTCGTACGCGAGGCGCGCGGCGAAGTGCCGGACGGCGTCGACCGGGTCGGCGACGTGCGCGAACAGGGCGGAGCTCGTGGCGGTGTCGGTCATGCCCCGAGCCTCTCAGGCCCCGGCCGATGCGACCCCGACAGATCCCGCCGACGTGCCTCGAAATCCCGCCAGATCCGGTGGCGCGGCCGGAGACGCCGGGCGCGGCCGGGCTCGGCCGAAGCAGCCTGCGCAGCCGGGCTCAGCCTGCGCGGCCGGGCTCAGCCGCCGAAGAAGGCGGTGACGGCCGCGCCGAGCGCGACGAGGTCGTCGACGTGGGCGAGCTCGCGCGCCGAGTGCATCGACAGCAGCGGCACGCCGACGTCGACGGTGCGGATGCCGAGCCGGGTCGCCGAGATCGGCCCGATCGTCGAGCCGCAGGGCACCGTGTTGTTCGACACGAACGGCTGCGTCGGCACGCCGGCGCGCTCGCACGCGGCGAGCCACATCGCCGAGCCGACGGCGTCGCTCGCGTAGCGCTGGTTCGCGTTGAGCTTCAGGAGCGGGCCGCCGCCCAGCACCGGCCGGTTCACCGGGTCGTGCCGCTCGGGGTGGTTCGGGTGCACGCCGTGCCCTGCGTCGGAGGAGAGCAGCCACGAGGCGGCGGCGGCACGACGGCGGTCCTCCGCGGTCGCGGCGAGGCCGTCGCCGATGCGGGCGAGGACGTCCTCCAGGAACGGCCCGGCCGCCCCCGAGCGCGACTCCGAGCCGAGCTCCTCGTGATCGAAGGCGGCGAGCACGCTCAGGTGGCCCGCGTCGCTCGGCGCCGCGAGGAGCGCCACGAGCCCGGCGTAGACGGAGCTCAGATTGTCCATCCGGCCGGAGGCGAAGAAGACGCCGTCGCGGCCGAAGCGCTGCGGCGCCGCGGTGTCGGCGAGGAGCACGTCGTAGCCCGCGATGTCGTCGGCGGCGACCCCGGCATCGGCGGCGAGCTCGGCGAGCACGTCGCCCTCCTCGCCCGCGCCCCAGACGGGCTGCACGTGCCGCTGCTTGTCGAGGGTGAGCGCCTTGTTCTGCTCGCGGTCGAGGTGGATCGCGAGCTGCGGGATGCGGAGCATCGGCCCGGTGCGGGCGAGGTGCTCGGCGCCGTCGCGCGTGACGATGCGCCCCGCGAGCTCGAGCTCCCGATCGAGCCAGGAGTTCAACAGCGGCCCGCCGTAGATCTCCACCCCGGCCTGCAGGAGCCCGGCCGATGCGGTGGACGGGCTCGGCTTCAGCTTGAAGGAGGGCGAGTCGGTGTGCGCCCCGAGGATGCGCACCGGCGCGGTCGGCGTCGCGCCCGCGGGCTCGACCCAGGCGATGACGGCGCCGTCGCGCACGACGACCCGGCGGCCCGGTCCGCTCGGCCAGGCATCCGCCTCGTCGAGCCGCTCGAAGCCGGCCGCCTCGAGCCGGCGGGCCACCTCGGCTGCGGCGTGGTACGAGGAGGGCGAGGCCTGCACGAAGGCGGCGAAGTCGTCGAGGTAGGCGGAGGCGTCGATCGCGGGCATGCCTTCGACCCTACGCGACCCGGATGGCCCGGGTGCGCGCCGGCGAGCCGGAGGTGGCGCTATGCGAAGCGGATCACGGCCTGCAGCCGCGCTCGCACCTCCATCACATCGGTGCCGCCGAGGCTCGGCGAGCCGGGGATGCCCTCGCGGATCGCGCTCGTCAGCCGCGAGCGCCGCACGAGCGCCGTCGCCGCGCCGCGGATCGAGCCGCCGAGTTCGAGCGGGTCGGCCGCGTGCTCGTCGGGGACGACGACGAGGAGCGCGGTCGGCTTCACCTTCGCCGGTCGGGTCACCGCCTTCGCCCGTGCGGCGAGCGCCCGGAACGGCCGTTCGCCGTCGAGTCCCTCGCCGATGAGCTCGTTCCGGCGGAAGCGCACCTCGCTCCCCCAGTCCTCCGACTGGATCGCGAAGAGCCCGGTCGGGCCGAGCACCAGGTGATCGAGCTTCGGCGGCAGGCCCGGACCCGCGGCATCCGTCGCCACGTCGTGCCAGATCGTGTAGGCGATGCCGAGCGTCGCGAGCGAACGCGCGGTCGCCTCCTCGGCGAGCGCATCCGCGAGCACGTGGCGGATGTCGCGCGGAGCGGCCCGCACGAGCGCCGGGTCGTAGGGGTCGGCGAGCTCCTGCCCGCGGCCCACCCACTCGCGGATGAGGCCGAGGTAGCGTTCGCGGTCGTAGCCGCCCGGATGCCCGTACGAGCGCGCCTGCGGCCGGGAGTCCCGGCGCGGCCGCGGTGCGGCGGGCGCCCAGGTCTCGCGCGAAGGCGTGCTCGTGCCCGAGCCGCGGTCGAACCTCGCCCGCGCCTCCGGGGTGCCGACGAGGGTCCAGGCCTGCTGCACCGCGTGGAACCGGGCGGCGTCGCCGCCGGTGTCGGGGTGCGCGTCGCGGAGCGCGCGACGATAGGCGGCGCGCAGCGCGGCGTCGTCGGCGTCGGCCGGGACGCCGAGCAGTTCGTACGGCGACGCGGACAGTGGACTCTCGGGCATTGGCTCGCTTTCTGCTGCGAGGACGAGGATACCGCCGCGCAGCTGGACGGCGGCGCTGGCGGGCCGCGTCAGCGTGTGGCGGGCGCTGCGCGGTCCGGTCGGCTCAGTCGGCCGCGGCGTCCGCCGGGCGGAGCAGCCCGCCGGCGACGAGCTCGCGCAGCGTCGGCGAGAGCTCGGTCCAGAGGGCCTCGGCATCCGCCTCGAGGAGCTCGGCGATCGCGTCCGAGAGGATCCCGGTCGGCAGCTCGCCGTCCGCCGCGCCGACGAACGCGGCGAGCGCGGTCCCGGCATCGACGACACGCCCGAAGCCGCCGCCCTGACGCAGCAGGATGACCGTGGGCTGCTCGGCACCCGGCCAGTGGTGGCGTTCCTCCGTGACGTCGGGGGCGACCTCCAGGCGGATGCCCCGGAGCGCGGTGTCGTCGAGCGGCTCGATCGCGTCGATCGCGGCGAGCGAGCGCTCCAGATGCGCGGCGAGGCCCCCGGGTTCGCCGCCGAGCGGGCCGTGCAGCCGCTCCGCGCGCGCGAGGCGGGCGGGCTCGCCGTTCGCGGGGCGGCGGAGCAGCACGTAGCCGAATCCGACGGACTCGACGCCGCGCTCGGCGAAGTCCTCGAGCCAGGCGGCGTGCAGCCGTTCGAACTCGGCCGTGCCCGGACGGGTCCCGCCGTCGCGGATCCACGTCTCGGCGTACTCGCTCGGGTCCTGGCGCTCGCGTTCCACGATCCAGTACTCGAGGCCGCCGTCCTCCAGCCAGCCGATGACGCGTTCGAGCCCGTCGGCGATGCCCTCGCCGGTGTCCGGGGACGCGACGACCCGGTACTCCCAGTTCGCGAGGAGCTGGGCGATGCCGCCGGGTTCGAGGTGCTCGGCGGCGCCGCGCATCACGGACTCGACGAGCTCGTCGCCCGCCATCCCGCCGTCGCGGTACTCGTAGCTCGGCACCTCCGGGCGTCGCGGGGTGATGACGAACGGCGGGTTCGACACGATGCGGTCGAAGCGCTCGCCCGCGACCGGCTCGTAGAGGCTGCCGAGGCGGAACTCGATGCCGTCGACCCCGTTCAGCGCCGCCGTGAACCGTGCGAAGGCGAGTGCGCGCTCGGAGATGTCGGTCGCCACGACGCGCTCGCTGAAGCGCGCCGCGTGCAGCGCCTGGATGCCGCTGCCGGTGCCGAGATCGAGCGTCCGCCCGGCCGCACGCTGCAGCAGCAGCCCGCTGAGCGTGGTGGTCGCACCGCCGACGCCGAGCACATGGTCCTCCGCGAGCGCCGGACCGGCGCCGGAGTCCCCCACGAGGGCGAGCTCGCCCAGATCGGAGGCGATCCACCACTCGCCCTCGCCCGAGGCATCCGCGAAGGCGTAGGGCCGGAGGTCCACGAGCGAGGAGACGTCGCCGAGCGGAGCGGTCGGGCCGAGCGGGGCGGTCGCGCCGGTGCGCTCGCGCAGCAGTCCGAGCTCGACCGCGCCGTCGACACCGAGCGCGGGCAGCGCGAGCTCGAGCGCGGCCCGATCGGCCGGGGCACCGAGCACGAAGACGCGCACGAGGGCGGCGAGGGCGCGCGTCGCGTCCGCCTCGGCGTCGTCGCCGAGTCCCGCGAGGACGTGGTCGAGGGCGAGCAGCGCCGGGGCGCGGTGGCCGCGCTGCAGCGCCCGGCCGGGGTGACTGCGGCCGTCCACCGCGCTCTGCTCCCAGAGCGCCTCGATCCGCGCGACGCGGAACCCGGCCGCGTCGAGATCCGCGCGGAGCGCGGCGAGGAGCGCGAGGGTCGGTTCCGCGGGCTCGGCGGAGAAGCGCCCGACGAACGCCGCGGCCCGCCCGGTCGCGCCGCGGACGGACGCCCCGCCGGACGGCTCGGCCGGTGCCTTCGCGGATGCGTCCGGGAACGCCGCGGCGGATGCCTCGACGGACTCGTCGCTGGAGTCGGCGATGGATTCCGGCATGGTGTTCTCCTCGTCCCCGGTGCGAAGCCGCGCCGTGCACGGTCAATTCAAGCAGGCGGCGCGACCGGCTCGGCGCGCCCCTGCCCTGCGCCGAGCTCCGCAGGGCCACGGCCACCGGGCGCCACCGGGCGCGACCGGCGCGACGGGCTGCCACCCGGCAGCGTCACACTGCCGACATCTGGGCGACACCTCCCGCGTCGTCGTGTAACCGCGCCGTCACACGGGCGGCGTACCCTTGGCTACGAACAACACTTCGAGGGGAGGTGGCCATGGCCGAGCCGACATCGCTCGAGCGACTCCGTCAAGACGCGCGCGACGAACTCGCCGCGCTCATCGAGCTGCGCTGCCGCCTCGGCGAAGACCCGTGGGTGTTCCTGCCCGATCTGCCGTCCGTCGACGAGCAGGTGGTCGCGACCCTCCGCGAAGACCGGCTGCACGACGGCACCTGGGCCGTGCAGCGGGCGCGCGCCTACCACCCCACCGCCCGCCCGGGCGACGTCGAGCGCTTCGAGTACGAGCTCCTCCGCGGGATCGCCCTCGAGCATCCCGAGCTGAGTCAGGCCGCCTGGTCGATGCTCGATCGCGTGCCGAGCGCCTGGTAACCGGCGAATCCCCTCACCCCACCGGCCGGTCGGCCGCCGGGCGGTCAGCCCGCCAGACGATCGGACGCCGGGCGGTCAGCCCACCGCACGATCAGCCCGTGGCGAGCTTCGCGCGCCGCTGCACCGCCATCCACGTGAAGAAGCCGACGATCGTGAACGCGCCGTAGAACAGGTACAGCAGGGCCGAGGCGTAGTAGCCGGCGCTGACCAGGAGCGGCACCCCGACCGCGTCGACCGCGACCCAGATCAGCCAGAACTCCGTCCAGCCGCGGGCCATGCCCCAGGTCGCGAGGAGCGAGCCGACGAAGATCCACGCGTCCGCCCAGACCGGCTCGAAGGAGCCAAGTGCGCGGAAGATGGGCGTCAGCACGAGGGTGCCGCCGAGGAGCGCGACGACGAGGAGGATGCGCACGCGCCCGCTCGCCCATCGGGGCTCCACCGCGGACACCGCGGACCTCCGGTGCTGCGACCAGCGCACCCAGCCGTAGATCGACACCGCGATGAACATGACCTGCCGTCCGGCCTGGCCGAGCAGGTTCACGGGATTCGGGGTGTCGAAGACGGCGCCGAGGAACACCGTGAACAGCAGCGCGTTGCCGACGATGCCGACGGGCCAGGCCCACACCTTCCGCCGCATGCCGCCGAGGGCGCTCGCCAGGCCGAACAGGTTGCCGACGATCTCGCGCCAGAGGATCACCTGGTCGCCGATGACCAGCTGCGCGTCGAAGAGCCACTCGATCGGGTTCATCGGGACCGTCGCCGACCGCGGTCGTTCACGAGGCGGAGCGCGCCGGACGCCGGCGTGCGACGAGGGCGACGACCGCGCGCCAGCCCAGGAGGAAGACGGCGAGGGTGCCGGTCGCGACGAGGACGAAGGCGAACTGGGTCCCCTGCCCGCTGACGGTGCGGAGGAGCATCCCCGCGACGAGCGTCACCACCCAGATCACGACGCCGCTCGGCCAGAGCGCGAACGGACGACGCCACGCGACGGAGACGAGCCAGCCGAGCCCGAGTCCTGCGAGGAACGGCCAGGCGGTCTGCCAGAGGCCGGCGAGATCGAGCCCCTGGGCGTGGCTGCGCCGCCCGATGACGACGAAGAGCACGACGAGCAGCACGTCGGCGATGACGGCGGCCCACACGGCCGACTGGCGGTTCATCCCTCAATCGTAGGGCTCGCGAGCCCGGCGAGCGCCCGGCCGTCGTGCACGGGCAGCGCGCAGACGAAGTGCTCGCAGCGGTAGGCGGTCGCGCGCCCGTCGAGCGCCATGCGGCCGGCGAACAGCTCGAACCCGGCCTCCGCGAACGCGCGGGCCTGACGCTCGGTGACGATCGCGCGCACGGCGACATCCGCGCGCCTCGCCTCGGCGAGGAGGGATGCCTCGGCGCGGGCGAGCCCCTCGTCCGGCTTCCCCTCGGGCGACGCGCCCTCGTCCGAGGCCCGCTCGGGCACCACGGCGACGAGCTGCACCTCGCGTGCAGCGAGCCGGGCCATCACCGCGAGGGCGCCGCCGAAGGCGATCGGGCGAGCCGCCGCGACGCCGGCCACGGACGCCATCGCCCGCTCCGCCGCCGCCCGGTAGGTCTCGCCCGCGCCGAGTTGGGCGAGCAGCAGCGCCGCATCGGCGCAGCTCGTGAGCCCCGAGGGCGCGGCCCCCTCGGCCGGGTCGTCGGGCAGCGCGAGTCCGAGGGCATCGAGCGTCGCGTCGGGTCGCGGCGGGGCGAAGGGGATGCCTCGTGCCTCGGCGCCGCTCGCGACGGCATCCTCGAGCGCACGGTCGATGAGCTCCTGCGCCGTCAGCGCCCAGCGCGGTTCGCCGCTCGCGAGCGACAGGCGCAGCAGCCCGCCGGCGAGCATGCCCACGTCCTCGAGCGTGGCCGCGGCATCGGACACCGTGCCGTCGAGCGAGGCACGGCGGAGTACGCCTCCGGCGAGGTGGCGCTCGAGCACGAGCGACGCGGCGGCCCGCGCCGCCGTGAGCGCGGATGCCGCGGCCGAGGCGTCGAGCTCGCGGGCCGCGAACTCCGCGAGCGCGCCGATCGCGAGCCCGTTCCAGCCGCTGAGGAGCTTCTCGTCGAGCGCCGGCGGATCGACCGCCGCCCGCCCGTCCGCGTCGAGCCGGTAGAAGCCGCCCTCGTCGCGCCGCCCGTCGAGGATGCTCTCCGAGTCCTGCGCGCTCGCGAACCCGCCCCCGGGGAGCGCCATCGTGGTCGTGAGGAAGCGCGCGAGGTCGGCGGCGAGCGGCGCCGCCCAGCCGAGTTCGTCCGCCCGCCGGCTCGCGCGCACGGCGAGGCCGAGGAGCAGTGCGTTGTCGGGCAGCATGCGCTCGTAGTGCGGCTCGCTCCAGTCGCGCCGCGTGGCGTAGCGGAAGAACCCGCCGTCCACCGGGTCGAACAGCGGCGATGCCGCCATCCGCCGGAGCGTCCGGGCGCCGAGCACGGCCCCCGTGCCGGACATCTCGGCGAGGAAGCCGAGCACCGTCGGCACCGGGAACTTCGGCGGCGGACCGAAGCCCCCGAACTCCCGATCCTCATCGGCCGCGAGCGCCTCGACGGCGCCGCCGAGCGCGGCCGCCGTGGGCAGTTCGCCGCTCGTGGTCGCGGAGGCCGCCCCCGCAAGCGCCCTCGCGACCTCCTCACCCATCGCGAGCAGCTCGCCCCGTCGGGTTCGCCACGCCTCGGCGACCGCGGCGAGCACCTCGCCGAACGCGGGTGTGCCGCCGACGGTGCGGGGCGGGAAATACGTGCCCGCATAGAACGCCCGGCCTTCGGGTGTCGCGAAGACGGTGAGGGGCCAGCCGAGCTCACGCGTGAAGGCGGATGCCGCGGCCAGGTAGCTGCCGTCGACACCGGGATGCTCCTCCCGGTCGACCTTGATCGCGACGAAGTCGCGGTTCAGCACGGCGGCGACCGCAGGATCCGAGAAGCTCTCCCGCGCCATCACGTGGCACCAGTGGCACGTGGCGTAGCCGATCGAGACGAGCACCGGGACGTCGCGCTCGCGGGCCGCGGCGAACGCGTCGGCTCCCCAGGGGAACCAGTCCACTGGGTTGTCGGCATGGCCGCGGAGGTACGGGCTCACGGCGCCCTGCAGTCGGTTCGCCATGCAGCCAGCTTAAATGCCGAAAGGCCACCCCGGGGTTCGGGGTGGCCTTTCGTGAATGGGTGTCCGGCGGTGTCCTACTCTCCCACAGGGTCCCCCCTGCAGTACCATCGGCGCTGTCAGTCTTAGCTTCCGGGTTCG
>NZ_JAVSSI010000006.1:0-227720 GCF_044917495.1 Agromyces mediolanus
CAACTGACTAATCAAAATCAAATTGTCCATCAATCAAAGGAATCCCACCTGCAAAAACAGGCTGGGGTTCAATAAATTGGCATTGAACATAGTGCACGCTGTTGAGTTCTCAAGAAACGGACGCACCCGCTTCACGACGTACAGACGCCGCTCATTCGGAGCTTTCGTTCTTCACCCGGGCATCCTCAAAAGGACGGAACCGAATGCTTCGAGATCGTGAAGGACGAACCTTCAGGTCTCGGGATTGTTCTGCCACCTCGAAGCGGTGAGCTTCTCGCTCTTCCCGCTGCTGTGGGGCAACAGATGAATACTTTACGGAGATCGCCACCTCCCCGCAACTCGGCCCTACATCCCGGGCGTGTCGCGGTCGTCCCGCCCGGCGCTCCCCCGCAGAAGTCCCGGATCAGCGCCATTTCCACGGGTTCTCGCCGCCGTCGTCCACGGGAGCGCCCGCCGGACGCGAATCGGCCCCGCAGCCGGGTGGATGCGGGGCCGATTCGCGAACTTCGCGGGGATCAGACGACGAAGACGCCGGCGAGGGTCTTCTTGCCGCGGCGGAGCACCGCCATTCCGCCGGGCTGGACGCGCCCTTCGAGGGTCGCCTTCTCATCGTCGATGCGCACGTTGTCGAGCGAGACCCCGCCCTGCGCGATCGCACGGCGCCCCTCGCTCGCACTCGCCACGAGTCCGGTGTCCACGAGCAGCTGGGCGATCGGCGCATCGGGCGAGGTGGTCGTGTTCGGCAGCTCCCGGAGCGCGGACTCGAGCGTCTCGGCATCCAGCTCGGCGAGCTCGCCCTGGCCGAAGAGCGCCTGCGACGCTGCGACGACCGCGGCGACCGCCTCCGCGCCGTGCACCATCGTGGTCACCTCGTGCGCGAGGACCCGCTGCGCCTCGCGGCGGAACGGCTCGCGCTCGACGAGTTCGGCGAGCTCCTCGATCCGCGCCCGGCTGAGGAACGTGAAGACCTTCAGCCGCTGCACGACGTCGGCGTCGTCGGTGTTGAGCCAGAACTGGTAGAAGCGGTACGGGCTGCACATCGTGGCGTCGAGCCAGATCGCGTTGCCCTCGCTCTTGCCGAACTTCGTGCCGTCGGCGTTCGTGATGAGCGGCGTGCCGATCGCGTGCACCGAGGCGCCCTCGACGCGATGGATGAGGTCGGTGCCGCTCGTGAGGTTGCCCCACTGGTCGCTGCCGCCGGTCTGCAGCCGGCAGTCGTACTGGCGGAAGAGCTCGAGGTAGTCGTAGCCCTGCAGGATCTGGTAGCTGAACTCCGTGTAGCTGATGCCGGCGTCGGAGTTCAGCCGCGACGCGACGGCGTCCTTCTTCAGCATCGTGCCCACGCGGTAGTGCTTGCCGACGTCGCGGAGGAAGTCGATCGCGCTGAGGCCGGCCGTCCAGTCGAGGTTGTTGACGAGCCGGACCGCGCTCTCGCCGTCCGCGGAGAGGAAGCGGCTCACCTGCGCCTGCAGGAAGCCCACCCACTCGGAGACCGTCTCCTTCGTGTTCAGCACGCGCTCGGCGGTCGGCCGCGGATCGCCGATGAGCCCCGTCGACCCGCCGACGAGTCCGAGCGGGCGGTGGCCGGCGAGCTG
Source organism: Agromyces mediolanus (assembly GCF_044917495.1). GTDB lineage: Bacteria > Actinomycetota > Actinomycetes > Actinomycetales > Microbacteriaceae > Agromyces > Agromyces mediolanus_B. The sequence continues at coordinate 1,596 of NZ_JAVSSI010000006.1, forward strand.
CAGGCGGCGCATCGTCAGCAGCTGCACCAGGTTGCCGAGGTGGAGACTCGGTGCGGTCGGGTCGAACCCGCAGTAATACGTGATCGGCTCGCCGGAAAGGAGCTCTTTCAGCGCAGCCTGGTCGGTCGACACGTGCACGAGGCCGCGCCAGAGGAGCTCGTCCCAGACGTCCTCGAAGGAGGCGTCGTTCTGCTGGGTTGCGAGGATCTCGGGATCTGACACCACGTCAGGCTACCAGCGGACGGATTCAGGATGGAACACTAACTGAATCACGATTAATGCCCTATCCTTATGCATACTCGGCCACCGATCGGCCGGGCCCGCTGCACCTCGAGGAGCACCATGATCGTCGTCACCGCCGACCAGGTCGCGAGCCGCACCCGGCCCGACCTCACCGCGGACGAGCGCGATCGGCTCCAGGCGGTGTACGGCGCACGCCTGCTGCTCCCGGTCGCGCGGAACGCCGGCGACGAGCTCCAGCTGGTGAGCGACGACGCCGAGACGATCGTGGACATCGTCTTCGAGCTCGTGCGCTCCGGCGACTGGAGCGTCGGCATCGGCGTCGGCGAGGTGCACGAGCCGCTTCCCGAGGACATCCGCGAGGCGAGCGGCGAGGCCTTCTTCGCCGCCCGCGACGCCGTCGAGCGGGCGAAGAAGAGCACTCCCCGCTTCGCGATCGGCGCGGCATCCGCGGACGCCGCCCACGTCGAGGCGCTCTTCCGCCTCGCCCTCGTGCTGCGCGAGCGCCGCTCGGCCGAGGGCTGGGAGGTCTACGACCGCATCGTCGCGGGCGCCCGCCAGACCGACATCGCCGAGGAGCTCGGCGTCAGCGCGCCCGCGATCAGCGCGCGGATGAAGACGGCGAACATCCGCGCCGAGCTCGACGCCCTGCCGGCGCTCGCCCGGCTGCTCGAACTCCTGGACTCCCCCGACCCGCGGAGTTCGGGCCCCGCCGCCCCGGAATCCCCGACGGAAGGACGACCGTGACCTCCTGGTTCCTCGCCGAGCTCCTCGGCTGGATCGTGCTGGCACTCGCGCTCGGCGCGGCAACGGCGTTCTCGATGCTCGCCTACTGGAAGCCGCGCCGGCTCCACCTCTGGCTCGCCGCGGGTGCACTCGCGGTCGCGCTCGTCGCCGCCGCGACCCTCCCCGGACCGGCACCGCTCGGGATCGGCGTCCTGACCTCGGCGGCGGCCATCCTCGTCGCGGTCTTCGGCGGCGGGCCCGCCGCCTCGGTCGCCCTCGACCTCGCGATGGGCGGATCGGTCAGGCAGGGGCTGCACGGCGGCATCCTCGTCGACGCGAAGCACGGCGACGCCGCCGACGGCGTCCGCCCGGCGCAGCGCGAGGTGCTGCGCGGCGGACGCACGATCGGCGTCCTCGAACGGCTCGCCACCGCCGGGGCGATCGTCGCAGGCTTCCCCGAAGCCCTCGCGATCGTCGTCGCCGTCAAGGGCGTCGGCCGATTCACGGAGCTCGAGGCGCCGGAAGCGCGGGAGCGCTTCATCATCGGCACGCTCGCGAGCCTCATCTGGGCGGCGGGCGCCGGGCTCGTCGCCCACCTCGTGCTGCGCTGAGCCGCGCCACGGGCCGGGGCGTGCGCTCCGCGACCCGATCGGCGCGATCAGGCGTGCGCGCCCGCGTGCTTCCGGTACGGCGAGACGCCGACATCGTCCGGGAGCCAGAACCGCCACGGATAGGCGCTTCCGCCGCCCGCACCGTTCACGCCGGTGCGCGGGCCCGAGACGAAAGCGAGCGGCTCGGCCGGGACCCGCAGATCGAACGGGGACGCCAGGAGATCGGCGCCCTTCGCCGCGAGGGGGACGCCGAGCGCGATCGACAGCCGCGCCGGCCCGCGGGCGAGCTCCCGATCGGCGGCCCCGGCGCGTCGGGCGCGAGCGAGTTCGATCCCCTCGACGACGGTGCCGCCGCGCATCAGGATGCCCGCCGCCCGGCCCTCCGGTCGCGCGACGATGTTCAGGCACGTGTGCATGCCGTAGCTGAAGTACGCGTACAGGTGCGCGGGCGCACCGAACATGACCTCGTTGCGCGGCGTCCGGCCGCGATTCGAGTGCGATCCCGGGTCCTCGCCGACGCCGCGGTAGGCCTCCAGCTCGGAGAGTCGGATCGCGACCCGGCCCTCCTCGGTCTCGTAGCCGAGGACCGCGCCGAGCAGGAGCGGCGCGAGCACGACGGGGTCGCGCTCGAAGAACGAGCGCGGCACCGCCACGAGTTCGCTCAGCGTGCGGCCTCCGGGAGCTCGGCGACGAGCTGACGGACTCGATCGGCGAGCGCGGCGAGCTGCTCGGCGACCCGCACCGGGGCGGTGCCGCCGATGCCGTCCCGGCTCGCCACCGAGCCTTCGATCGTCAGCACCTCGCGCACCTCCGGGACGAGATGCGGCGACACCGCCGCGAGCTCGGCGTCGTCGAGACCCTCGAGCCCGACGCCGCGCTCCTCGGCCGCGCGGACGAGCGCCCCGGTGATCTCATGGGCGTCGCGGAACGGCACGTGCCGCTTCACGAGCCACTCGGCGACGTCGGTCGCGAGCGAGAACCCGGCCGGCGCGAGCTCCGCCATCCGCTCCGTGTGGAAGGTGAGCGTCGCCACCATCCCCGTGAACGCCGGCAGGAGCACCTCGAGCGTCTCGACGGAGTCGAAGACGGGCTCCTTGTCCTCCTGCAGATCGCGGTTGTAGGCGAGCGGCAGCGCCTTCAACGTCGCGAGCAGGCCGGTCAGATTGCCGATGAGCCGGCCGGACTTGCCTCGGGCGAGCTCCGCGATGTCGGGGTTCTTCTTCTGCGGCATGATCGACGAGCCGGTCGAGTACCCGTCGTCGAGGGTCACGAAGCCGAACTCGCGGGTGTTCCAGAGGATGATCTCCTCGGAGATGCGCGAGAGGTCGATGCCGATGAGCGCGGCGACGAAGGCGAACTCGGCGACGACGTCGCGGCTCGCGGTGCCGTCGATCGAGTTCGGCGCGGGGCTCGCGAGCCCCAGGTCGCTCGCGACGGCGGCGGCGTCGAGCCCGAGGGTCGACCCCGCCAGCGCTCCGCCGCCGTACGGCGAGACGTCGGCGCGCTTCGACCAGTCGACGAGGCGCTCGAGGTCGCGCGAGAGCGCCCAGCCGTGCGCGAGCAGGTGGTGCGCGAGGAGCACCGGCTGCGCGTGCTGGAGGTGGGTGCGACCCGGCATGATCGCGGCGGGATGGGCGTCGGCCTGGGCGACGAGCGCGTCGATGAGGTGCACCAGCTCGCGGCCGATGACGGCGGCGTGGTCCTTCAGGTACAGGCGGACGAGCGTCGCGATCTGGTCGTTTCGGCTGCGGCCGGCGCGGAGCTTGCCGCCGAGCTCCGGCCCGACCACGTCGATGAGCGCGGCCTCGAGCGCGCCGTGCACGTCCTCGTCGGCCTCGGCGGCGACGAGCTCGCCGGTCTCGATCCGAGCCTCGAGCGCGTCGAGCCCGGCGAGCATCCCGTCGAGCTCGGCCGGCTGCAGATACCCGGCGGCGGCGAGCGCACGGGCGTGGGCGCGCGAGCCGGCGAGGTCGTAGCGGGCGAGCTGCCAGTCGAAGTGCGTCGACTTCGAGAGCCGGGCGAGCTCGGGCGACGGTCCGCTCGCGAAGCGGGCGCCCCAGAGCGAGCCCTCGTTGGTGCCGTGCGCCTCGGCGTTCGTGTCGTCGGTCATCGTGCCTCCTCCTGCTTCGCGAGCAGCCAGACGAGCAGCGCCTTCTGCGCGTGCAGGCGGTTCTCGGCCTCGTCCCAGACGACGGACTGCGGCCCGTCGATGACCTCCGCGTCGACCTCGATCCCGCGGTACGCCGGCAGGCAGTGCAGGAAGATCGCGTCGGCGTCGGCGTCGGCCATGAGCGACGCGGTCACCCGGTAGTCGCCGAACGTCGCGAGGCGCTCGGCCTTCTCGCTCTCCTGCCCCATCGAGACCCAGGTGTCGGTGACGATCACGTCGGCGCCGCGCGCCGCGGCCGGGGCATCCGTCGTCACGGTGACCGAGCCGCCGGTCTCCGCGGTGATCCGCTCGGCGTCGGCGACGAGGTCGGCCCTGGGCGCGTAGTCGGCCGGTGCCGCGATGCGCACGTGCATGCCGGCCGTGACTCCGCCGAGCAGGTAGGAGTGGGCCATGTTGTTCGCCCCGTCGCCGAAGTACGCGAGCGTGAGCCCCGCGAGCTCGCCCTTCCGCTCGCGCACGGTCTGCAGGTCGGCGAGGATCTGGCAGGGGTGGAAGTCGTCGGACAGGGCGTTCACGACGGGGACGGCGGTGCCGGCCGCCATCTCCTCCAGTCCCGACTGCGCGTAGGTGCGCCACACGACGGCGGCGACCATCCGCTCGAGCACTCGGGCGGTGTCTGCGACCGACTCCTTGCCGCCGAGCTGGCTCTCGTTCGAGCTGATGACGAGCGGGACGCCGCCGAGGTCGGCGATGCCCACCGAGAACGAGACGCGCGTGCGGGTGGAGGTCTTGTCGAACAGCACGGCGACCGTCTGCGGGCCGGCGAGCGGGCGCTCGGCGTAGCGATCGGCCTTGAGCCGGGCGGCCAGCTCGAGCACCTCGGCCTGCTCGGCGGGGCTCAGGTCGTCGTCGCGGAGGAAGTGGCGGGTCATCGGCATCCGTTCGTTGCGTGCGGTCATCGGGCGACGGCGGCGAGCGCGCGACCGAGCCGCGCCTCGAACTCGTCGAGCTCCGCGTCGCCGATCGTGAGCGGCGGCGCGATCCGGAGCGTGTGGTCGTTGGCGGCGTTCACGATGAGGCCTTCGCGCATCGCCTCGGCGACGACGGCCTGCGCCGCCGGCTCGGCGAGGCCGATGCCGATGAGGAGCCCGCGGCCGCGCACGCCCGAGACGAGCGGCGAGCCGAGGCCGAGGACGCGCTCGCGCAACTCGTTCCCGCGGCGGGCGGCGTTGTCGACGAGGCCCGCGCGTTCGATCTCGCCGAGCACCGCGTTCGCGACGGCCGTCGCGAGCGGGTTGCCGCCGAAGGTCGAGCCGTGCATGCCCTTCTGGTAGAGCTCGGATGCACGGCCGAAGGTCACGAGACCGCCGATCGGGAAGCCGCCGCCGATGCCCTTCGCGACCGTGATCGCGTCGGGCGCGATGCCCGCGTGCTGGAAGCCGAACCAGGCGCCCGTGCGCCCGGCGCCGGTCTGGATCTCATCGACGATGAGGAGGGCGCCGTGCCTGCTGGTGAGCTCGCGAGCGGCCTCGAGATAGCCCTCGGGCAGTTCGACCACGCCGGCCTCGCCCTGGATCGGCTCCAGGATGAGCGCTGAGACCGCGTCGTCGACGGATGCCTCGAGCGCCTCGAGGGTCGCCGGGATGTGCTCGACCCCGCCGGGCAGCGGTTCGAACGCCTGCCGCATCTGCGGCTTGCCGGTGAGGGCGAGCGAGCCCATCGTGCGGCCGTGGAACGCGTCGACGAGCGCGAGCACCCGGGTGCGCGCGCCGCCGTCATTGTTCAGGCGCGCGAGCTTGAACGCCGCCTCGTTCGCCTCGGCGCCCGAGTTGCCGAACCACGCGCGTCCCGCGTCGCCGGCCCCGGCGAGCCGGACGATGCGCTCGGCGAGCTCGAGCGCGGGCTCGGTCGTGAAGTAGTTGGAGACGTGCGCGAGCTTCGCCGCCTGCGTGCTGACGGCTTCGACGAAGACGGGGTGCGCGTGGCCGAGGGCGTTGACCGCGATGCCGGCGAGGAAGTCGAGGTAGCGGGTGCCCTCGTCGTCCCAGACCCAGGCGCCCTCGCCGCGCTCGAGCTTCGCGAGCGGGAGCCCGATCGAACGCATGATGCGCGCCTCGAAGCGCGGCTGCCAGGCGGTCATGCCGGGGTTCCCTTCGTCGTCGCCGGCACGACCTCCGTGCCGGAGCCCTGAGTCGTGAAGACCTCGAGCAGGATCGAGTGCGGCTCGCGCCCGTCGATGATCGCCGCCTTCGCGACGCCGCCATGCACCGCCTCGAGGCACGCGGTCATCTTCGGGATCATGCCCGACTCGAGCGAGGGCAGCAGCTCGGCGAGTTCGGCCGCGTCGATCACCGACACGAGCGAGTCGCGGTTGGGCCAGTCGCGGTAGAGCCCGGCGACGTCCGTCAGGATGACGAGCTTCGCCGCACCGAGCGCGACGGCGAGCGATGCGGCGGCCGAGTCGGCGTTCACGTTCAACGACTGCCCCGGGTGGTCGCCGTCGGGGGCGATCGAGGAGACGACCGGGATCTGCCCGGCCGCGAGCTGGGCGAGCACGGGCGCCGGGTCGACCGCGACGACGTCGCCGACGAGGCCGAGGTCGACCTCGACGCCGTCGACGACGGCACCGCGACGACGTCCGGTGAAGAGCCCGGCGTCCTCGCCGGACAGGCCGGAGGCGAGCGGGCCGTGCTCGTTGATGAGGCTCACGAGCTCGCGGTTCACCTGCCCGGACAGCACCATGCGGACGACGTCCATCGTCTCGGGGGTCGTCACCCGGTAGCCGCCGCGGAACTCGCTCTCGATGCCGAGCCGGCCGAGCATGGCGGAGATCTGCGGTCCGCCGCCGTGCACGACGACGGGCTTCACACCCGCGTAGCGGAGGTAGACCATGTCCTCGGCGAAGGCGCGCTGGAGCTCGGGGCTCACCATCGCGTTGCCGCCGAACTTCACGACGATCGTCTCGCCGTGGAAGCGCTTCAGCCACGGCAGGGAGTCGATCAGGGTCTGCGCCTTCGACGCGGCATCCGCGTCGGCGCCGGAATCGCGCTGCTCGGTCACGTTCAACTCGCGTACGCGCTGTTCTCGTGCACGTAGTCGTGCGTGAGGTCGTTCGTGAGGATCGTCGCCGTCTCGGCGCCGTTGTGCAGTTCGATCAGCACGTGCGTCGCGCGGGGCGTCAGATCGACGTCCTCCCTCGGGCGGTCGGGGCGCCCGGCGTGGCAGACGCGCACCCCGTTCATCGTGACGTCGACGAGGTAGGGGTCGAAGGGGGCCCGGGTGGTGCCGATCGCGGCGAGCACTCGGCCCCAGTTGGGGTCGTTGCCGAAGACGGCGGCCTTGAACAGATTGTTCCGGGCGACCGAGCGGCCGACCTCGACCGCGTCGTCCTCGGTGACGGCGCCGCGCACCTCGATCGTGATGTCGTGGCTCGCCCCCTCGGCGTCGGCCTGCAGCTGCGCCGCGAGGTCGAGACAGGCGCGGGTGACCGCGTCGGCGAACTCGGCCTCGTCGGGCGTCACGCCGGACGCGCCGCTCGAGAGCAGGGTGACCTGGTCGTTCGTCGACATGCAGCCGTCGGAGTCGAGCCGGTCGAAGCTCACCCGGGTGGCGCTGCGCAGGGCCCGGTCGAGCGACGCCGCGTCGAGGGCGGCGTCGGTCGTGAGCACCACGAGCATCGTGGCGAGCCCGGGCGCCAGCATCCCGGCGCCCTTCGCCATGCCGCCGACGCTCCAACCGGCGCCCGCCACGACGACGGTCTTCGGCTTGGTGTCGGTCGTCATGATGGCCCGCGCGGCGTCGTCGCCCGAGCCGGCGTCGGAACCGAGCCGCGCCACGGCGGAGAGCACGCCCTCCTCCAGCACTTCGCCGTCGAGCTGCTCGCCGATGAGCCCCGTCGAGCAGACGAGCACGTCGCCCGCCGCCACGCCGAGCGCGGAGGCCGCGGCCTCGGCCGTGCGGTGCACGACCTGGAAGCCCTCGGGGCCGGTGAAGCAGTTCGCGCCGCCGGAGTTCAGGACGACGGCCGAGACGATGCCGTCCTTCGCCGCCTCCTTCGACCAGAGGATGGGGTTCGCCTGCGCCCGGTTCGAGGTGAAGACGACGGCCGCCTGCTGAGCGGGCCCGCGGTTCACGACGACGGCGAGGTCGAGCGCGCCGGAGCGCTTGATGCCGGCCGCGATGCCGGCGGCCTCGAAGCCTGCGGGGGCGGTGACGGTCACGGGGCGACTCCGTTCACGGGGAGACCGGTCGACTCGGCGAGGCCGAGTGCGAGGTTGGCGGACTGGATGGCGGCACCGGCGGTGCCCTTCACGAGGTTGTCGACGGCGGTGACGACGACGACCCGGCCGGCGGCCTCGTCGACGGCGAGGCCCATGAGCGCGGTGTTCGCGCCGAGCACGTCGGCGGTGCGCGGGAACTGGCCCTCGGGGAGCAGCTGGACGAATCGCTCCCCCGCGTACGCGTCCTCCCAGGCGGCGCGGACCGCTGCGGCGCTCGTGCCCGGCACGATGCGGGCGGTCGAGGTCGCGAGGATGCCGCGCGACATCGGCACGATCACCGGGGTGAACGAGATCGTCGGAGCGGCGGCCCCGGCCCACCGGAGCGCCTGCTGGATCTCGGGGATGTGCCGGTGGGTGCCGCCGACGGCGTAGGGGTTCGCGGAGCCGAGGATCTCGGAGGCGAGCAGGTGCGTCTTCGCGCTCTTCCCAGCTCCCGACGGGCCGACGGCGAGCACGCTGACGAGGTCGGTCGGCTCGACGACGCCGGCACGGATGCCGGGGGCGAGCGAGAGCGCGACGGTGGACGCGTTGCAGCCCGGGGCCGCGATGCGCCGCGTCTTCGCGAGCCGGTCCCGCTGCGTGCCCGACAGGCGCGGCAGCTCGGGGACGCCGTACGTCCAGGCGCCGTGGAAGTCTCCCCCGTAGAACGCGCTCCAGTCGGCGGCGCTCTCGAGCCGGTGGTCGGCTCCGCAATCGATGACGAGCGCGTCGTCGGCGAGCTCCGCCGCGACCGCGCCCGAGGCGCCGTGCGGCAGGGCGAGGAAGACGAGGTCGTGGCCCGCGAGCGTCTCGGCGCTCGTCTCCTTCAGCGTGAGGTGCGTGTAACTGCGCAGGTGCGGCTGCACCTGCACGAGCGGTTGTCCGGCGTTCTGGTGCGCGGTGACGGTGCGCACCTCGAACTCGGGGTGATCGGCGAGGAGCCTGAGGATCTCTCCTCCGGCGTAGCCGGACGCGCCGGAGACGGCGACGGAGTAGGTCATGAGTCCACCTTAAAGGTCTGAGCGGTCGTGAGTCGGCTCCGGCGACACCGGTGCACGGCGGCAGTGCCGTGCACGGGGTCGCCTAGCGTCGGCGAGCGCCCCGGCGTCGGTCGCGCAGCGCGGCGGCGCGCAGAGGCTGCGCCGCGACGAGGGACCGAAGGGAGGACATGCTGCGACCCTATCGACTCGAGGGGAGGGATGCCAAACCGGCGGTCGCCCGATGACCGACCGGCCCGCCCGGCTGCAACGGCAGCGGCCCCGCCCGGCTGCTGCCGGGACGGGGCCGTTCCGTCGCGCACGAACGAACGCGTGCGCCGGACGCCGTGCGGTCAGTCGCGGATCGCCGCACCGAAGCGCTCGGCCGCGAGCTTCGCGCCCGCGAGCTTCGCCTCGCTCGCCTCGGCGGCGGTCAGCGTGCGGTCGGCCGCCCGGAAGCGCAGCGCGAAGGTCAGGCTCTTCGCCCCATCCGGGACGCCCTGGCCGCGGTAGTCGTCGACGAGGTGGAGCGCCTCGAGGAGCTCGCCGGCACCCTCGCGCACCGCGGCACCGACCTCGGCCGCCGCCGCCTCGAGCGGCACGACGAGCGAGAGGTCCTGCGTGGCCGCGGGGTGCGTGCCGAGCGGGCTCGCCTCGACAGTGCGGTCGGCCGCGGCGATGAGCGCGTCGAGGTCGAGTTCCGCGACCGCGACGACGCGCGGCAGGTCGGCCGCCTCGGCGATGGCCGGATGCAGCTCGCCGGCGAAGCCGATCCGCGCGCCGCCCGCGCGGAGCTCGGCGGTGCGGCCCGGGTGCATGGCCTGGTGGCGTCCCTGGACGATCTCGATCTCGCCGCCCGTCGCCAGCGCGATGCGGCGCACGGCGTCGAGCGCGTCGGCGAGGCCGGCGGGCACGGCGGGCTGACCCGGCTGCTTCGCGACGACGTCGCCGGTGAGCAGCACGGCGACGTGGCGCGGCTGCGGCGGGATGCCGTCGATGAGGGCCGCGAGCTCGTCGTCGCTCGGCCGCGCCGCGGCCGCGGGCAGCACGGCGGTGCCGTACTCGCGGCCGGACTCGGGCAGGAAGACGAGGCCGAGCTCGAAGATCTCGAGGTCCACGAGTCCGCGCGAGAGGTTGCGCCGCGCGACCTCGATGAGGCCGGGCAGGAGCGACCGGCGGAGGAACGGCCGGCTCGCGTCGAGCGCGTTGGCCACGCGGACGGACGCCACGGGCGCGCCGTCGACGCTGCCGAAGCTCGCGTTGTCGGCCTCGCTCACGAACGGGAACGCCAGCACCTCGGTGCCGCCGCCCGCGGCGAGCACGTCGGCCGTGCGCTTCCGGAGGCGCTGCGCCCGGGTGAGGCCGCGCCCGGGCGGCGCGACGGGGAGCACGGAGGGGATCCGGTGGTACCCGACGAGTCGGGCCACCTCCTCCGTGAGCTCCGCCTTGCCGGTGAGGTCCGGGCGCCAGCTCGGCGGCGTGACGGCGAGCCCGCCGTCGACCGCCTCGACCGCGGCGCCGATCTCCGCGAGCGCGACGCGGATCTCGGCATCCGTGTACTCGACGCCGATGAGCGCCGACGCGTAACCGTCGGGCAGGAGGATGGCCTCACGCGCGGGCGCCTCGTGGATGAGGCCGCCGGCCGGGTCGGCGGTGCCGCCGGCGAGGTCGACCATGAGCTGCGCGACCCGGCTCGCCGCGGCGGCGGCGATCTCGGGGTCGACGCCGCGCTCGAAGCGCCGCGACGCCTCGCTCGGGAGCTTGTGCCGGCGGGCGGCACGGGCGATCGACACGGGGTCGAAGTTCGCGGCCTCGATGAGCACGTTGCGCGTGGTGCCGCTCATCTCGGTGCGGGCGCCGCCCATCACCCCGGCGATGCCGATCGGACCGGCATCGTCGGTGATCAGCAGGTCCTCGGAGTGGAGCGTGCGCACCTTGCCGTCGAGCGTCTCGATCGTCTCGCCCTCGCGCGCACGCCGGACGGTGATGCCGCCCTCGAGCGTGTCGAGGTCGTAGCCGTGCATCGGCTGCCCGAACTCGAGCATCACGTAGTTGGTGATGTCGATGAGGAGCGAGAGCGAGCGGATGCCCGCGAGCTTCAGCCGCGCCACCATCCACGGCGGCGTCGGACGCGAGGCGTCGACGTCGCGCACGATGCGCGTCGCGAAGACGTTCGAGCCGACCCGGCCCCGGATCGGCGCCTCGTCGGCGATCACGACCGGGAAGCTCCCGGTCGTGGCATCCGCCGGCGCCGACTGCGCCACCGGGTCGCGGAACGCGGCGCCCGTGGCGTGCGCGTACTCGCGCGCCACGCCGCGGATGGAGAAGGCGTAGCCGCGGTCGGGCGTGACGTTGATCTCGACCGCCGCATCGTTCAGCCCGAGCAGCTCGATCGCATCGCTGCCGACCGGTGCGTCGATGCCGAGCTCGGCGAGCCGGAGGATGCCGTCGTGGTCCTCGCCGAGTCCGAGCTCGCGCGCCGAGGCGATCATGCCGTCGGACACGTGCCCGTACGTCTTCCGCGCCGCGATCGGGAACGGGCCGGGCAGCACCGAGCCGGGCAGCGTCACCACGACCTTGTCGCCCGGGAAGAAGTTGCGGGCGCCGCAGACGATGCCGTGCACGGCGTCCCCGCCGTCGGCCGCCGTCTCGCCCTCGGGCGCGACGCGGACCTGGCACCAGCGGATCGTCTTGCCGTTGGACTGCGGCTCCTCGACGAACTCGAGCACCTCGCCCACGACGATCGGGCCCTCGAGCTCGAACGCGTGCACGTCCTCCTCTTCGAGGCCGACCTTCACGAGGGCGGCATGGACCTCTTCGGGCGTCGTCCCGGGGACGAGCTCGACGTACTCGGCGAGCCAGCTGAGCGGCACTCGCATCGTCAGACCACCATTCCGAACTGCTGGGAGAAACGGACATCGCCCTCGGCCATGTCGCGCATGTCGGAGACGTCGTTGCGGAGCATCAGCCCGCGCTCGACGCCCATCCCGAACGCGAAGCCGGAGTACTCCTCCGGGTCGATGCCCGCGGAGCGGAGCACGTTCGGGTGGATCATGCCGCAGCCGCCCCACTCGATCCAGCGCGCGCCGCCCTTGAAGGTCGGGTGCCAGAAGTCGAGCTCGGCGCTCGGCTCGGTGAAGGGGAAGTAGCTCGGGCGCAGGCGGATCTTCGCCTCCTCGCCGAAGACGGCCTTCACGAAGTGGTCGAGCGTGCCCTTCAGGTGCGCCATCGTGAGGCCGCGGTCGACCGCGAGCCCCTCGAACTGCATGAACACCGGCAGGTGGGTCGCGTCGAACTCGTCGGTGCGGTAGACGCGCCCGGGGGCGAGCACGTAGATCGGCACCTCGCGCTCGAGCATCGAACGCACCTGCACCGGGCTCGTGTGCGTGCGGAGCACGAGGTGCTGCTCCGGCGGGTCGATGAAGAAGGTGTCCTGCATCGCGCGGGCGGGGTGGTCGGGGTCGAAGTTCAGCGCGTCGAAGTTGAACCACTCGCTCTCGACCTCGGGGCCCTCGGCGATCTCCCAGCCCATGCCGGTGAAGATCTCGGCGACGCGGTCCTGCAGGAGGGCGAGCGGATGCCTCGCGCCCGCCGTGTAGCGCGACGGCAGCGCGGTCACGTCGACGGCCTCGGCGGCGAGGCGGGCCTCGGCCTCGGCGGCGGTGATCTCCGTCTCGCGCGCCGCGAACGCCTGGTTCACGCGCCCGCGCGCGCCGCCGACGAGCTTGCCGAGGGCGGCCTTCTGCTCGTTCGGCACGCTGCGCAGCAGCGCGTTCAACTGGGCGAGCGGCGACTTCTCGCCGGTGTGCTCGGCGCGGACCTGCTTGAGCGCGGCGGAGTCTCCCGCGGCGGCGATCGCCGCGAGGGCGGCGTCGACGGCCGCGGCGACCGCGGGCTCGGTGATTTCAGTGGGCTCTGGCACGAAGAACGAGTCTAGTCGGCCGCCGCGAACGGGGGACGCCGCACGCTCAGCGACGCGGTTCGGCGTCGTCGAGACCCGCCTGCACCGCGACGGCGCGCGTCGCGGTCATCCCGTCGTCGGCGGGGGCGACGCCCGCCACGAGCTTCGCGCTGCGGCGGAGCCGGCGCTCGACGCGGTTCGCCACGAAGGAGAGGATCAGGCAGAGCACGATGTAGATCGCACCGACGACGATCGTCGCCGGGACGATCGGCGAACCGTACGTCGACTGGGAGCCGATGTAGCGGGCGTAGAAGAGCAGCTCCTGGTACGTGATGATGTAGCCGAGCGCGGTGTCCTTCAGCGTCACCACGAGCTGGGCGATGATCACCGGCATCATCGCGCGGATCGCCTGTGGCAGGAGGATCAGCCGCATCACCGAGGCCTTGCGCAGGCCGATCGCGTACCCGGCCTCGCTCTGCCCCTTCGGCAGCGATTCCACGCCGGCCCGGATGACCTCCGCGAGCACCGAACCGTTGTAGGCGACGAGCGCGATCACGACCGCCCAGTACGGCTCCATGCGGATGCCGAGGACCGGCAGGCCGTAGTAGAGCAGGAACATGAACACGAGCACCGGGATGGCGCGGAGCACCTCGACGACGGCGCCGACCGGCCCGCGCAGCCAGGCGTGGTCGCTCAGCCGGCCGATGGCGAGTACGAAGCCGAGCGCGAGCGCGCCGACCGCCGCGACGCCGAACGCCGCGAGCGTGCGCCCCGTGGCGAGCCCGATCTGGAGCCACACGTTCGAGTAGGTGAAGGCGTCCCACTTCTCCGCGGAGAACTGGCCCGTCTCCCAGAGCCGCCACACGATGAAGCCGAGCAGCCCGAGCACGACGAGCACGGTGAAGACGCCGAGGATGCGGTTGCGCGCGATCGCCCGAGGGCCGGGGACGTCGTAGAGGACGCTGCTCATCGGGCCACCTTCCAACGGTTCTCGAACGTTCGCTGCAGCCAGGACAGCAGGAGCACGAGAACCACGAAGACGACCATGACCCAGAGGATCGCCACGAACTGGTTCTCGCCGCGCTCGCTGAGGTAGCTGCGGACGGAGCCGAGGTTCACGACGGAGAAGCCCGCCGCGACGGTCGTGTTCTTCAGCAGGGCGATGAACACGCTCATCATCGGCGGGATGACCGAGCGGAACGCCTGCGGCAGCACCACGAGCGTCATGACCTGCCCGAAGGTGAGGCCGAGCGCGCGTGCCGCCTCCGCCTGCCCGACCGGCACGGTGTTGATGCCGGAGCGGATGGTCTCCGCGACGTAGGTGGCGGTGTAGATGCCGAGCGCGCAGATCGCGAGCGTCAACGACACGTCGCCGGTCAGCCGGAGGCCGAGCAGCGGCGGCAGCGCGAACGCGAAGGCGAAGAAGACGAGGGTGAGCGGGGTGTTGCGGATGGTGTTGACGTAGAACGTGCCGACCGCCCGGGCGACCGGGATCGGCGAGACCCGCATCGCGCCGACGATCGTGCCGAGCACGAGCGCGAGCAGGCCGCCCGCGAAGAACAGCACGAGCGTGCCGAGCAGGGTCGACGACCAGAGGTCGAGGTTGTCGGTGATGATGCCCATCGTGCTCCTCCGCGGATCGGGTCGGCCGGCGAGACGGGCGGGGGCCGGAGCCCCCGCCCGCTCCGATCAGTCGACGGCCGGCTGCTCGCCCTTGATGCCGGCGGGTGCGAGGTGCTCGTCGAAGAGCGCCTGCCACACGTCGCCGCCGTCGGTGAAGAGCTCGTTGATGTGGGCCTGCAGCTCGGTGTCGCCCTTGGCGAGGCCGACGCCGTAGCGCTCCTCGCTGAACGGCTCGCCCGCGATCTTCAGCTCATCGGGCTGCTGCGCCACGTAGCCGGCGAGGATCGCCTCGTCGGTCGTGATCGCGTCCACGGAGCCCTGCACGAGCTGGTCGACGCACTGCGAGTACGTGTCGTACTCGACGGTGTCGCCCGGGTTGTACTCGTCCCGGATGCGCTGCAGCGGGGTCGACCCCGTCACCGAGCAGACGATCTTGCCGGCGAGGTCGTCGGGTCCGTTGATGTCCTCGTTGTCGGCGGCGACCAGCAGGCCCTGCCCCGTGATGAGGTAGGGGCCCGCGAAGTCGATCTGCTCCTTGCGCTTGTCGGTGATCGAGTACGTGCCGACGTAGTAATCGATGTCGCCGTTCACGATCGCCTGCTCGCGGTTCGCCGACGGGATCGTCTGGTACTCGATCTGGTCCTCGTCGAAGCCGAGCGACGCCGCGATCCAGCGCGCGATGTCGATGTCGAAGCCGCTGCGCTCCCCCGAGGCGGCGTCCTCGTAGCCGAGGCCGGGCTGGTCGTTCTTCACCCCGATGACGACCTTGCCGCGCTCGGTCATCGCGTCGAAGGTGGGGCTGCCCTCGAGCTGCACATCCGTGGCGACCTCCCAGAGCGGCGCGTCGCTCGCGTCGCCGGCGTCGCCGGACGGGTCACCGGGGCTCCCGCTGTTGCAGCCGGTCAGGGCGAGTGCCGCGACCGCGAGGCCGGCGATGGCGCCGGCGAGTCGTGTTCTGCTTCGCATGTGATCCTCCTGGTTTCGTATCCGTCGTTCGGGTCGCCGCGGCAGGGCGCGGACGTCTAGTGGGTGATGAGCTTCGAGAGGAAGTCCTTGGCGCGCGCGCTCTTCGGCGCCGTGAAGAACTCCTCGGGCGCCGCCTCCTCGACGATCTGCCCGTCGGCCATGAACACGACGCGGTCGGCCGCCTTCCTGGCGAAGCCCATCTCGTGGGTGACGACGATCATCGTCATGCCGTCGTGGGCGAGGCCGACCATGACGTCGAGGACCTCGTTGATCATCTCCGGGTCGAGCGCGCTCGTCGGCTCGTCGAAGAGCATCACCTTGGGGTTCATCGCGAGCGCCCGGGCGATCGCCACGCGCTGCTGCTGGCCGCCGGAGAGCTGACCGGGCAGCTTCTCGGCCTGCTGGGCGACGCCGACGCGCTCGAGCAGCACGCGCGCCGCGCGCTCGGCATCCGCCTTCGACTGCCGCTTGACCTTGATCGGCCCGAGGGTGACGTTGTCGAGCACCGTCAGGTGCGAGAACAGGTTGAAGGACTGGAACACCATGCCGACGTCGGCGCGGAGCTCGGCGAGCGCCTTGCCCTCCTTCGGCAGCTCGGCGCCGTCGATGCGGATCGAGCCGGACGTGAACGTCTCGAGTCGGTTGACCGTGCGGCAGAGCGTCGACTTGCCGGACCCGGACGGACCGATGACGACGACGACCTCACCGCGATCGACGCTCAACGAGACGTCTTTCAGTGCGTGGAACTGCCCGTAGTGCTTCTCGACGTGGTCGACGACGACCAGCGGTTCTCCCCGGCGCACCGAGAAGTTCGACGTGTCGGTCCCGGGTTCGCTGCGCTGCATACCCCCCAAGTTAGGGACAACGACCCGCGAATCGCCAGAGCGCGAGCGGCGCGGTTACCGATTCGTGATCAGCTCCGGTGTGCGAACGCGCTCTCGTAGAGGCAGACCGAGGCCGCCGTGGCGAGGTTCATCGACTCGGCGTTGCCGTAGATCGGGACGACCACGGCGCGGTCGGAGAGGGCCAGTTTCTCGTCGTCGAGCCCCCGGGCCTCGTTGCCGAAGATCCAGGCCGTCGGCTCCGCCAGGAGGCCCTCGGTGCGCACGGCGAGGAGGTCGTCGCCCTTGACGTCGGCGGCGAGCACGGTGAGGCCCGCTGCACGGGCGCGCGTCACGATGTCCTCGAGCTCCGCGCCCACCGCGACCGGCAGGTGGAAGATCGAGCCCGTGGAGCTCCGCACCACCTTCGGGTTGTAGAGATCGACGGCGCGGCCGGTGAGCACGACCGCGTCGGCGCCCGCCGCGTCGGCCGCACGGACGATCGTGCCGAGGTTGCCGGGGTCGCGCACCTCCTCGAGGATCGCGATGAGCTTCGGCTTCGCGGCGAAGACGTCCTTCACGGCGGTCGGGAACTGCCGGCAGACGGCGACGAAGCCCTGCGGCGTCACCGTGTCGGCCATCGACTCGAGCACCTGCTCAGTCACGAACTCGACCTCGAGGCCGTGCTCGCGCGCGCGTTCGGCGAGCTCGGGGTGGCGCTCGAGCGCCGTCGGCGTCGCGAAGAGCTCCTCGACGAGCTCGGGACGGAAGCTGAGGGCTTCGCCGACGGACTGCGGCCCCTCGAGCAGGAAGCGGCCGCTCTCCTGGCGGGCGGGCTTCTTCGCGAGCTTCGCCACGGCGCGGACGCGCGGCGAACGGGGGTTCTCGAGCATGCCTTCAGCCTAGCGAGCGGGGCGCCCCGCGCCGCGCCATCCCGCCGCGCGCCATCCGGCCGCGCACCGGGGCGGTCGCGCCGCTCGACGGTCGGGGCGGCCGCCCTGCTCGACGACGCGGGGCGGGCCGTCCCCGGCAGCCGCCGGCCCCCGGGGACGGCGAAGGGCCCGGCATCCTGTGCAGGATGCCGGACCCTTCGGGTGCCGAAGCGACGTTACGCGGCCGAAGGCGCGTTGACGTCGGCGGGGAGCGCCTTCTTGGCGGTCTCGACGAGCGCCGCGAACGCGGTGGGCTCGTTCACCGCGAGCTCCGCGAGGATGCGACGGTCGACCTCGACGCCGGCCAGGCCAAGGCCCTGGATGAGGCGGTTGTAGGTGAGGCCGTTCGCGCGCGAGGCCGCGTTGATCCGCTGGATCCACAGGCGACGGAAGTCGCCCTTCTTCTTGCGGCGGTCGTTGTACGAGTAGACGAGGGAGTGGGTGACCTGCTCCTTCGCCTTGCGGTAGAGGCGCGACCGCTGACCGCGGTAGCCCTCGGCGCGCTCGAGGATGACCCGACGCTTCTTGTGCGCATTGACAGCGCGCTTCACTCTTGCCATGACGTG
Organism: Agromyces mediolanus; assembly: GCF_044917495.1. GTDB lineage: Bacteria > Actinomycetota > Actinomycetes > Actinomycetales > Microbacteriaceae > Agromyces > Agromyces mediolanus_B. The sequence continues at coordinate 19,328 of NZ_JAVSSI010000006.1, forward strand.
TGTTCCTTACGGGTCTCTTCGGCTCAGCGGCCGAGAAGCTTCTTGATGACCTTGGCGTCGGGCGCCGCGGCGACCTTGTCCTGGTTCAGGCGGCGGGTGCGCACCGAGGACTTGCCCTCGAGGTTGTGGCGCATACCGGCCTGCTGCTTCTTGATCTTGCCGCTGCCGGTGATCTTGAAGCGCTTCTTGGACCCGGAGTGGGTCTTCTGCTTCGGCATCTCGTGTTCTCCTTGGATCTGCCGCCACGAATGACGGACGGGGGTGTCAGGCTTCGTCCGTACCGGACTCTGCCGTCTGCGCCTCGGGCTCGCCGGCCTCGGCCGGTCGCGCCTTGGACGCAGCACGCTGTGCGTTCGCCTCGGCCTTGGCCTCGGACTTGTTCTTGAGCGGAGCGATGACCATGACCATGTTGCGGCCGTCGATGGTGGGCGTGTGCTCGACGGTGCCGAACTCCGCCACGTCCTCGGCGAAGCGCTGCAGCAGGCGGACGCCCATCTCGGGGCGCGACTGCTCGCGACCGCGGAACAGGATCATCGCCTTGACCTTGTCGCCGGCCTTCAGGAAGCCGACGGCGCGCTTCATCTTGGTCTCGTAATCGTGCTTGTCGATCTTGAGGCGGAACCGGACCTCTTTGAGGATGGTGTTCGCCTGATTGCGCCGGGCCTCCTTGGCCTTCTGCGCAGCCTCGTACTTGTACTTGCCGTAGTCCATGATCTTGACGACCGGCGGGCGGGAGTTCGGTGCGACCTCGACGAGGTCGAGGTCCGCCTCCTGCGCGAGCCGCAGGGCCACCTCGATCTTCACGACGCCGACCTGCTCTCCGCCAGGACCCACGAGACGGACCTCGGGGACGCGGATACGGTCATTGGTACGCGGATCGCTGATGCGTGTCTCCTCTGCTCAAGGCATTCTTCAGAAGCCGATCGGGAGACGGATGCCGCCCGACGACGAGAGCGGCACTCCTTTGCCAGAAACTCTGGCACGCACTGCTCCCCCGGAACGGATTCCGAGGGCTCGTGCGGCACCCTGACTACCCGGCCTCTCGCGAGACCCGGCGGAGTGCAACGACCCGGTAACCTTGAGCGGTCAGCGCGGGTGGGAGAAGATCCACTTTCGTACCGGGGATGAACCCCGGAGCCCGCAGAAGTTTAGCAGAGGAAATCCGTGACCGACAATTCCGCCGAGTCCCCCGCCGTCCACTCGCACGGGGAGGAAGCCGAGCAGTACGCCGCAGCGGTCGCGGCCGAGGCCGCCGACGCCACCCGCGACATCGCCGAGGTGCCCGCGGTCGAGGTGATCACGACGGCCGCCGTCCACCTCATGAGCGCCGCCGCCGTCAAGGTCGGACTCGCCGACGATCCCGATTCGCAGCTCGACCTCGACGAGGCCCGCAAGCTCATCAACGCCCTCGCCGGGCTCATCACCGCCGGCGCCCCGGAGATCAGCGACATGCACGCGCGCTCGCTCCGCGACGGCCTCCGCTCGCTCCAGCTCGCGTTCCGCGAGACCTCCGCCATCCCCGACCCCATCGGCCAGGGCCCGGGCGAGAAGTGGACCGGCCCGGTCAGCTGATCGGGGCGTCCGTCCGACACCCGCGGCGCAGCGGTTCGCTGCGGCGCCGTGTTCAGCGCTGGCAGTGCGGGCAGAAGAAGACCACCCGCTCCTGCGGGTCGGTGACCGAGTCGGTGCGCCCGCGTCCGAGCTCTCCGCGCTCGACCAGGGTGCCGCAGCGCCGGCAGGGCGCGCCGGCGCGGCCGTAGACCCAGAGCCGAGCGCCGCGGCGATCGACTCCGGTCGTGACCCGCGCCACGCGCTCCCGGTTCGCGGTGATGAGCCGGTGGGCGAGATCGACGATCCGCGCCGGGTCGCCCGCGTCCGCCACCGGCCGGTCGGGGCGGATGCCGCGCAGGAAGCACAGCTCGTTGACGTACACGTTGCCGAGGCCCGCGAGCACCCGCTGATCGAGCAGGGCGACCGCGACGGGCTGCTCGGCCCGGGCCGAGAGCCTGGCGGTCGCCTCGACCGGGTCCCAGTCGGGGCCGAGGAGATCCGGGCCCAGCCGTTCGAGCGCCGCGTCCTCCGCATCGCGGGGCAGCAGCTCCACCTCGCCGAGCTCGAAGCCGACCGCGACGGACTCCGCGTTCGCGAGCACGAGCCGGGCGAGTTGAGCGGGCTTCCCCCAGGGCTGGCCGGGCGCATAGACCCGCCACTCCCCCTCCATCTTGAGGTGGGTGCGGATGCTCCACGCGGCGGTGCGGACGAGCAGGTGCTTGCCGCGGCTCACGACCTCCTCGACCGTCTCGCCGCGGAGATCGGCCGTCGCGAACCGCGGCACCCGGAAGTCGCTGCGGGTGAGCACCCGCCCGGCGAGCGCCTCCCGGAGCCGAGCGGCGGCCCGGTAGACGGTGTCACCTTCGGGCATCGAGGCGCACCCCTCTCGGCGTCTCGCCGAATCCCGCAGCACCGAGCGCCCGACCGAACGGGGTGCCGAGCACGAACACGCCGTTGACGGACTCCACTGCGAGCCGGCGCACCCGACCGGAGTGCACGAGCGCGGCGAGCGCGCCCGCCGCCGCGTGCAACGTGGCCTCGTCGTCGCGGTAGACGAGCACCGTCTTGCCGCCGCGCTCGACGTAGCAGACGAGCTCGCCGTCGACCAGCACCACGACGGCACCCGCCTTGCGAGCCGCCCGGTGCGAGCTCTCCCCCGGGGGCTCGGGCCAGGGCAGCGCAGCCCCGTAGGCGTTCGCCGGGTCGGTCGCTGCGAGTGCCAGCGGGCGGAGACCGGCCCCATCGGGACCCGCCGAGGCCGTCCCTTGGCGCAGCACCGCCGCCGAGCCGTCGGGGTCGCCGGACCCGGCCGCCCCGTTCGCGGACTCGGCGAAGCCGCGGAGCCGGTCGACGGCACCGGGCGCCGCGAACTGGGCGGCCCCGAGCCGTTCCACGAAGTAGCCGCGGCGGGATCGGCCGGAGTCCTCGAAGCCGCGCAGCGTCTTGTACGCGAGGGCGAAGCCGCCGAGCACGCCCTCGGCGACCACGCTGCCCCGGGTGACGACGCCGTAGCGGTCGAGCAGCGTCTCCCCGAGCGCGTGCGCACGCCGGGTCGCGTCGTCGTCGGCGACCGGGAGCACCGACCACCGGCCGGCGACGGAGGGCGGTCCGCTCCGGCTCGGCATGGTCGCGCGGGGCAGGGCGCGCCCCCGGAGCATCCGGGCCCGCGGCGCCGGCCGCGAGGACTTGTGGGCGCTCCGTCCCGCGCCGACGAGCGCGCGCACCGGCGCGAAGGTGTCGCCCGTCACGAGCCCCGACCAGGCGAGGCCCCACAGCGCCTCGACGAGCGCCGCATCGTCGGGGGCGTGCTCGAGCTCGCCGAAGGCGCCGACCGCGTCGGCGAGCTGGCGGAAGAAGAACGCCCCGCCCGAACCGAGGGCGACGAGGAGCTCCCGCTGCACGGGATCGAGCTCGATCGGGGCGGGCGCCGGAAGGGTGAGCGGCGCCGTCTCGGCGAGGTGCAGGGTGATCCAGCCGTCGTCGCCGGCGAGCGAGCCGGAACCCGCCCAGAGCACCTCCCCGGCCGCCATCAGCTCGTCGAGCATGGCGGGCGAGTAGTCGGCGACGCGCGCCGGCAGCACGAGCGACTCCCACGCGGAGGCGGGCAGCCGCGCCCCCTCGAGCTGCTCGACGGCGGCGACGACTCCGTCGAGCCCGTGCAGCGTGCCGCCGACGTGCTGCCAGGCGGGCAGGAACCGGGCCAGCGCCTGCTGCGGGACCGGTTCGATCTCGTGCCGCAGTGCGGCGAGGGAGCGTCGGCGGAGCCGGCGCAGCACCTCGGCGTCGCACCACTCCGTCGACGTGCCGTGCGGGCGGAACTCCCCCTCGACCACGCGTCGCTCGTCGGCGAGCCGGCGAAGCGCCGAACGGGCGACCGCGACCCCGATGCCGAAGCGCTCGGCGACGTCCTCGACGGCGAACGGCCCGTGCGTCCGCGCATAGCGGCCGATCAGGTCGCCGAGCGGATCGGCGACGCCCTCGCCGAACGCCGCCGCGACCCCGGGCGGCACCGGGACGCCCAGGGCGTCGCGGAGGCGGCCCACGTCCTCGACGGCGGCGACGAACTCCGCGCCGGCGAAGGAGACCCGGACGGCCCGGCGTTCGGCCACGAGCCCGGCGACCGCCGCCGCGGCATCCGTCTCCGCCTCGACGCGCGCGACGAGTTCGTCGTCCCGGAGCGGCCCCAGCACCCGCAGCAGATCGGCGACGCCCTCGACGCCCCTCGCCCGGCGGTCCGGAGCGAGCCGCTGCAGCTCGGCCTCGGTCTCGTCGATCACGCCCGGGTCGAGGAGCTCGCGGAGCTCCACCCGGCCGAGGAGCTCCCCGAGCAGCGACTGGTCGATCGCGAGCGCGGCCGCCCGGCGCTCCGCGAGCGGCGAATCGCCCTCGTACATGAACGCGCCGACGTAGCCGAACAGCAGCGCGCTCGCGAAGGGGCTCGGCGTGTCGGTCGTCACCTCGACGAGCCGCACCCGCCGCGCGGCGATGTCGCCGGCGATCGCGACGAGCCCGGGGACGTCGTAGACGTCCTGCAGCACCTCGCGGACGGTCTCGAGGATGATCGGGAACGTCGGGTACGCGCTCGCGACCTCGAGCAGCTGGGCGGCCTTCTGCCGCTGCTGCCAGAGCGGTGAACGCCGGCCCGGTTGGTACTGCGGCAGGAGCAGGGCCCGGGCGGCGCACTCCCGGAAGCGGCTCGCGAACAGCGCGGACCCGCCGACCTCGTCGGCGACCAGCTGCTCCAGCTCGCCGGTCTCGAAGACGAACAGCTCCGCGCCCGGCGGATCCTGTCCGGTGTCGGGCACCCGCACGATGATGCCGTCGTCGGACGCGACGGCCGAGCCGTCGACCCCGAGCCGCTCGCGCACCCGCGCCGCGACGGCGAGCGCCCACGGCGCGTGCACCGGCATGCCGAACGGCGAGTGCAGGATGACCCGCCAGTCGCCGAGCTCGTCGCGGGTGCGCTCGACAACGAGCGTGCGGTCGCTCGGCACCTGGCCGGTGGCCCGCGCCTGGTCGGCGAGGAAGGCGAGCAGATTGCGCGCCGCGTTCTCGTCGAGGCCTGCCGCGCTCAGCCGCTCGAGCGCCGGCGTCTCGGCCGACGCGGCGAGCTCGCGCATGAACCCGCCGAGCGCGCGCCCGAGCTCGGCGGGCCGGCCGAGCGCATCGCCCTTCCAGAACGGCACCCGGCCCGGCTGCCCGAAGGCCGGCACGACGTTCACCCGGTCGAAGGTGATCTCCTGGATGCGCCAGCTCGTCGCACCCAGCGCGAACACGTCGCCGACCCGCGACTCGTAGACCATCTCCTCGTCGAGCTCGCCCACGCGGCGCGCGGCGCCCTCGTCGCCGCCGACCAGGAAGACGCCGAACATGCCCCGGTCGGGGATGGTGCCGCCGTTCGTCACGGCGAGCCGCTGGGCCCCGGGCCGGCCGGCGATGACGCCCTCCTCGCGGTGCCAGACGACCCGCGGGCGCAGCTCGCCGAAGCGATCGGACGGGTAGCGGCCGGCGAGCAGGTCGAGCGTCGCCTCGTAGGCCGAGCGCGGCAGCCCGGCGAACGGTGCGGACCGGCGCACCGTGGCGAACCAGCCCTCGACGTCGAGCTCGTCGACCGCGGCGGCGGCGATGGTCTGCTGCGCGAGGATGTCGAGCGGGTTCGCCGGGACCCGCAGCGTCTCGATCGCCCCGGCGAGCATCCGCTCGGAGGCGACCGCCGTGTGCACGAGATCGGCCCGGTTCTTCGGGAACATCACCCCGCGCGAGACCTCGCCCACCTGGTGCCCGGCGCGCCCGAGCCGCTGCAGGCCGCTCGCCACCGAGGGCGGGGACTCGACCTGCACCACGAGGTCGACGGCGCCCATGTCGATGCCGAGCTCGAGGCTCGAGGTCGCGACGACGCAGCGCAGCCGGCCGGACTTCAGGTCGTCCTCGATCTCGGCGCGCTGCTCCTTGCTGACAGAGCCGTGGTGCGCCCGCGCGATGACGGGCGGCGCGCCGATCGTCTGGCCGGACTGGGCCATCACCTGCGCCGGCGGGCCGCCGCTGCCCGCGGCGACGGCGAGCTCCTCGCGCTCCGACTCCTCGAGCTGCAGCTCGTTGAGCCGCGCGGTCAGCCGCTCGGCGAGCCGGCGCGAGTTCGCGAAGACGATCGACGAGCGGTTCGCGAGCACCTGGTCGAGGATGGCCTGCTCGACGTGGGGCCAGATCGACCCGGTGGCGTCGTCGCTCGCGGGCAGCTGCGCCATGTCTTCCACCGGGACGACGACGCGCAGTTCGAAGCGCTTGTCGGCGGGCGGCGCGACGATCTCGACGGGCGCGCTCGCGCAGAGGAACCGGGCCACCTCCTCGACGGGGCGGACGGTCGCGGAGAGCCCGATGCGCTGGGCGGGCCGTTCGAGGAGCGCATCGAGGCGTTCGAGCGTGACCGCCAGGTGCGCCCCGCGCTTCGTCCCGGCGACGGCGTGGATCTCGTCGACGATGACCGTCTCCACCGAGCGCAGCGTCTCGCGCGCCTGCGAGGTGAGCATGAGGAAGAGCGACTCGGGGGTCGTGATGAGGATGTCGGGCGGACGGCGCTGCAGGGCGCGCCGTTCGTCGGCCGGGGTGTCGCCGGAGCGGACGCCCACCGTGATGGGCGGCGGGGTCTCGTCGAGCCGCTCGGCGACCCGCCCGATGCCGGTGAGCGGCGCGCGGAGGTTGCGCTCGACGTCGACGCCGAGCGCCTTCAGCGGCGACAGGTAGACGACCCGGGTGCCGGGCTCGCGCGCCGGCTCCCGGTGCAGCCGGTCGATCGCGGAGAGGAACGCGGAGAGCGTCTTGCCGGAGCCGGTCGGCGCGACGACGAGGGCGTGCGACCCGCGCCCGATGGCCGCCCACGCGCCCGCCTGCACGGGCGTCGGCGCGCGGAACGCCTCGGTGAACCACGTGCGGGTGGCCGCCGAGAACGCCGCGAGCGCATCGGTCATGGCATCCATTCAAGCGGATGCCGCCGACACGCAGGCGGTTCAGGCGGCGCGGCCGCCGACGAGACGAACGGCGAGCGAGTCCACCCCGGTCGCGATGGTGTCGTCCTCGGCCCAGCGCCGCGCGAGTCGCGCCGTCGTCGCGTCGAGCTCCTCGCGCGTCAGCCCCTCGACGAGGTGCAGCACCACGACGAGCTCCGGGCCGGCGAGGCGAGCGAGCGGATCGCCCGCCGCCAGCTCGACGCCGAGCACCGCGAGCTCGCTCGCGGTCGAGCGCTCGAACGCGAGCCGAACGGGCTCCGACTCGAAGGGCGGGCGCCAATCGTGGGACTGCGCGACCGCCCACACCGCGGGACGGCGCAGCACGAACTCGTCGCCCGAGCCCGGGTCGAGCACCACGAGCTCGGTGCCGTCGTCGGCGGCGGCGAGGCAGACCCGGACCCCGTCGGCCGGCACCGGCCGCGCCTCGGGGTTCCACGCGCGCATCGCGTCGACCGAGGAGAACACCGGCAGGACGCGGCGCCCGTCGGGCCCCTCCACCGTCACGATCGAGAGCTCCTGGCTCTTGTCGACGGCGTGCCCGTGCGCCCCGATCTCGGAACCGCCGTCGCCGAGCTCGGCGAGGAGCGGGATCAGGAGGCGGGCGCCGCCGAACTCGGCGACCACGTCGGCCTGCGAGCCGTCGCCGTCGCGGAAGCGGATGAGCGCCGCTCCGAGCTCGACGGGGGTCGAGCCGTCGTCACCGGCGTGCGGGTTGGCCTCGAAGGATCGGCCCGCCCACGGCACGCCCGCCGAGTCGGCGAGGTGGGCGGGCAGCTCCCGCGGCTCGCCGCGCTTCTCGGGCGAGCGCTCGTCGTCGGAGCGCGCGTCGTCGGCGTCGCTCATCGCGGGGCCGTCAGTACCCGGCGACGTCGAGGGCCTCGGCGAGGGTGAACGCCCCCGCGTAGAGCGCCTTGCCCACGATCGAGCCTTCGAGCCCGAGCGGGACGAGCTCGCGCAGCGCGGCGATGTCGTCGAGGTTCGAGACGCCGCCCGAGGCGACGACCGGACGGTGCGTGCGCTCCATGACCTGGCGGAGGAGGTCGAGGTTCGGCCCCTGCAGGGTGCCGTCCTTCGTGACGTCGGTCACGACGTAGCGCGCCGCGCCGGCCTCCTCGAGGCGGTCCATGACCTGCCAGAGGTCGCCGCCGTCCTTCGTCCAGCCGCGTGCGGCGAGCGTCGTGCCGCGCACGTCGAGGCCGATCGCGATCGCCTCGCCGTACTGGGCGATGACGGACGCCGCCCACTCGGGGTTCTCGAGCGCCGCGGTGCCGAGGTTGATGCGCTTCGCACCGATCTCGAGCGCGTTCTCGAGGGAGGCGTCGTCGCGGATGCCGCCGGAGAGCTCGACGTTCACGCCGCGCACCTGGCGGATGACCTTCTTCAGGATGCCGGCGTTCGACCCGCGGCCGAAGGCGGCGTCGAGGTCGACGAGGTGGATCCAGTCGGCGCCCTGATCGGCCCACTCGGCCGCGGCGTCGACGGGGTCGCCGTAGTTCGTCTCGGTGCCCGCCTCCCCCTTGGTCAGGCGGACGGCCTTGCCGCCCGCGACGTCGACGGCCGGCAGCAGCACCAGGCGGGGGGTGTGGTTGAACTCGCTCATCACTGTCCTCGGAGAGAAGGCCGCTGTGCGGCACTCGGGCACAGTCACAGCATCCTAGTCGCGGCCGGCGGCCGCCGTTGACACGTGACGGTCAGGGTCGGAGCGCTCGCGCGCTCCGCTGGTCAGCAGAGGCTGCCGATCCAGTTGGAGAGCAGCCGGATGCCGGCGTCGGCCGACTTCTCGGGGTGGAACTGGGTGGCCGACAGCGGGCCGTTCTCCACGGCCGCGAGGAAGCGACCCCCGTGCTCGGCCCAGGTGAGCGCCGGTTGCGGGAACGGCGGGATGACGTCGAGACTCCACTGCTGCGCCGCGAACGAGTGCACGAAGTAGAAGCGCTCGTCCTCGATGCCGTCGAAGAGCACGCTGCCCGCGTCGGGCGTCACCGTGTTCCAGCCCATGTGGGGCAGGACCTCGGCCGGCAGCTCGGTGACGACCCCCGGCCATTCGCCGAGCCCCTCGGTGTCGGTGCCGCGCTCGACGCCGCGCTCGAACATGACCTGCATGCCGACGCAGATGCCGAGCACCGGGCGCCCGCCCGCGAGACGGCGGTCGATGAGCTCGTCGCCGCGGACCGAGCGGAGCTGCTCCATCACCGCGCGGAAGGCGCCGACGCCGGGCACGAGGAGGCCGTCCGCCTCCATGACCGCGGCGCGGTCGGCCGTGACCTCGACCTCCGCGCCGGCGCGCTCGAGCGCCTTCGCCGCGGAGTGCACGTTGCCGGAGCCGTAGTCGAGGACGACGACGCGGCGGGTGCGACTCACAGCGCGCCCTTCGTGGACGGGATGCCGACGACGAGCGGGTCGAGCGCCTTCGCCTGCCGGAACGCACGGGCGAACGCCTTGAACTCCGCCTCCGCGATGTGGTGGGGGTCGCGGCCGCCGAGCACGCGGACGTGCACGGTGAGGCCCGCGTTGAAGGTGATCGCCTCGAAGACGTGGCGCACCATCGATCCGGTGAAGTGCCCGCCGATGAGGTGGAATTCGAAGCCCTCGGGCTCCCCGGTGTGCACCAGGTAGGGACGGCCGGAGATGTCGACCACCGCCTGCGCGAGCGCCTCGTCGAGCGGCACGAGCGCGTCGCCGTAGCGCGAGATGCCGCGCTTGTCGCCGAGCGCCTGACGGATGGCCTGGCCGAGCACGATGCCGGTGTCCTCGACGGTGTGGTGGACGTCGATGTGCACGTCGCCGCTCGCCCGCACGGTGAGGTCGCTCAGCGAGTGCTTGGCGAACGCCGTCAGGAGGTGGTCGTAGAACGGGACGCCCGTCTCGATGTCGCTCGTGCCGGTGCCGTCGAGATCGATGGAGAGGTCGATGCTCGACTCGCTCGTCTCGCGCTGGACGCGGGCCGTGCGGTGCTGGTTCGCCGTGGTCATGATCCGATCCTATTCGCGGCGGCCGGCGCGAAGCGCGCGATCGCCTCGAGGAACGCGGTCGTCTCCGCCTCGGTGCCGGCGCTCACCCGGAGGCTGCCGGGCAGGCCGATGTCGCGGATCAGCACCCCCTGCTCGAGGAGCGCCTGCCAGAGCGCCGCCGGGTCGTCGACGCCGCCGAACAGCACGAAGTTCGAACCGCTGCGGTACGGGTGGAACCCGAGGCGCTCGAGCTCGCGCTCGATCCGCTCGCGCTGGCCGCGGATCTCGTCGACCATCGCGAGCATCTCGTCACTGTGCGCGAGAGCGGCGAGGGCCGCCGCCTGGGTCAGCACGGACAGGTGGTACGGCAGCCGGACGAGCCGGAGCGCGTCGATCACCGCGGGGTCGGCGGCGAGGTAGCCGACGCGGGCGCCGGCGAAGGCGAACGCCTTGCTCATCGTGCGGGAGACGACGAGGCGCGGGCGTCCCTCGAGCAGCGTGAGCGCGCTCGGGGCACCGGGCTCCGTGAACTCGAAGTAGGCCTCGTCGACGATCACGATGCCGCGGGCGGCATCGGCGACCGCGCGGACGGTCTCGATGGGCACGGGCGTGCCCGTCGGGTTGTTCGGCGCGCAGAGGAACACGAGGTCGGGGTCGTGCTGCTCGATCGCGGCGACGGCGGTCTCCGCGGACAGCTCGTACTCCGCATCCCGCGGGGCATCGATCCACTCGGTGCCGGTGCCGGAGGCGAGCAGCGAGTACATCGAATAGGTGGGCGAGAAGCCGAGTGCACGCCGCCCCGGACCGCCGAAGGCCTGCAGGAGGTGCTGCAGCACCTCGTTCGAGCCGTTCGCCGCCCAGATCTGCTCGGGACCGAGCCCGTGACCGAGATAGCCCGCGAACGCTTCGCGCAGCTCGGTGAACTCGCGATCGGGGTACCGATTCAACTGGAGGATCGCCGCCGCGACCCTGGCCACGATGTCGTGCGCGACGTCTTCGGGGATCGGATGCGTGTTCTCGTTCACGTTCAGTGCGACCGGAACAACCTTCTGCGGCGCGCCGTAGGGCGTGCGGCCCCGGAGGTCGTCGCGGATGGGCAGATCTTCGAAGCTCGTCACCACCCCATGCTAGTGAGCGACCGGCGCATGTGACGCCGGCGGCCTCGACCTCAGCGCAGGGCGCAGAGCACGGCGGCGACGCTCACTGGGCGGGAAGCGCGAGCCGCTGCCCCGGCTCGACCACCGAGGAGTCGAGGCCGTTGAGGCGGATGATGTCGTCGATGACGACGCGCGGGTCGGCACCGGGGTCGGCCGCCTCTGCGATCTCCCACAGCGTGTCGCCCGCGCCCACCGTGACGTAGTCGAAGCTCGCACCGGGCTGGCCGATGGCGTCGTCGGCCGCAGCCGCGCCCGCACCGAGCACGCTCAGCGCCGCCCAGAGGACGAGCGGCAGCGCGCCGAGGACCGTGAACACCGCACGGCCGCGCGTGGTCAGCCGAAGCCGCGTGCGCGGCACCTCGAAGCGGTTCGTTGCGAAACCGGCACTCGTCGCCGTGACTGCGCTCATCTCAACACCTCCAGGGGAGAATCGCATCCGGCCCTCGGCCGGGAGGGCCGGATGCGAAGCTATGTTCCGAATCTATCTTCGATTGTTCGAATCTGCAAGTCGTTCTTCGAACATCCGGCCGCATCGAATTCGCGACACACTCGAATGAATGTTTGCCGCACCCGCCCTGCGCGGATACAGTTTCGAATGTCCGAACACAGTCCAGCAGGGACCACCGACATTCCGGTCGCAAGGCCGCCGACGAGGGGCGTCAGCACGTGAGCACCGACACCGAACCCAGCAAGCCGGCACCGCGTGCGCGCCGTCGCAAGAGCCTCAGCGCGAAGCAGATCTCGATCCTCGAGGTCGTGCAGCGCTCCGTCGCCACGCGCGGCTATCCGCCGAGCATGCGGGAGATCGGCGACGCCGTCGGGCTCTCCTCCCTGTCGAGCGTGACCCACCAGCTGAACCAGCTGGAGCTCGCCGGATACCTCCGGCGCGACCCGAACCGGCCCCGCGCGCTCGAGGTGCTCATCGAACTGCCCGGCACCGAGGAGCGCCCCCAGAGCGAGGGCGAGCCGATCCCCGTCGGCGACGCCGCCATGGTGCCGCTCGTCGGCCGCATCGCGGCCGGCATCCCGATCACTGCCGAGCAGCAGATCGACGAGGTGTTCCCGCTCCCCCGCCAGCTCGTCGGCAAGGGCGAGCTGTTCATGCTGAAGGTCGTCGGCGACTCCATGGTCGACGCGGCCATCTGCGACGGCGACTGGGTCGTCGTGCGCTCCCAGCGCACCGCGGAGAACGGCGAGATCGTCGCGGCCATGCTCGACGAGGAGGCGACCGTCAAGGTGTTCCGCCAGCGCGACGGGCACACCTGGCTGCTCCCCCGAAACAGCGCCTTCGAGCCGATCCTCGGCGACGACGCCGAGGTGCTCGGCAAGGTGGTGGCGGTGCTGCGCGCGGTCTGAGCCGGCGCAGCGCACACGCGGAACGGCCCGGGATGCGGATGCATCCCGGGCCCTTCGTGCGCCGTGGCTCGGCGCAGGAGGCGCGCGCCGGACTAGCCGCGCGCGAGCGACTCCCGCACGGAGCGCGCCGCCTGCACGAGGTGCCCGAGCGAGGCGACGGTCTCCTCGTAGCCGCGCGTCTTCAGCCCGCAGTCCGGGTTCACCCAGAGCCGCGACGCCGGCACCTCGGCGACGGCGCGCTCCAAAAGCTCGCGCACCTCGTCCTCGGCGGGCACGCGGGGCGAGTGGATGTCGTACACGCCGGGGCCGACGCCGTGATCGAAGCCGCTGCGGCCGAGGTCCTCGACGACCTCCATCCGGCTCCGCGCCGCCTCGATGCTCGTGACGTCCGCGTCCAGTCCGCGGATCGCGTCGATGACGACGCCGAACTCCGAGTAGCAGAGGTGCGTGTGGATCTGCGTCGCGGGCTCCGCTCCTCCCGTCGCGAGCCGGAACGCGCCGACCGACCAGTCCAGGTAGCCGGGCTGATCCGCCCGGCGCAGCGGGAGCAGCTCCCGCAGCGCGGGCTCGTCCACCTGGATGATGCGGATGCCGGCGGCCTCGAGGTCGGCGACCTCGTCTCGGAGCGCGAGCCCCACCTGCCGCGCCGTGTCCGCGAGCGGCTGGTCGTCGCGCACGAACGACCAGGCGAGGATCGTCACCGGGCCGGTGAGCATGCCCTTCAGGTGCTGCTCGGTGAGCGACTGCGCGTAGGCCGACCAGCCGACCGTCATCGGGGCCGGGCGCGAGACGTCGCCCCAGAGGATCGAGGGGCGCGTGCAGCGCGAGCCGTACGACTGCACCCAGCCGTGCTGGGTCACCGCGAAACCGTCGAGCAGTTCCGCGAAGTACTGCACCATGTCGTTGCGCTCCGGCTCGCCGTGCACGAGCACGTCGAGCCCGAGCTCCTCCTGCAGCCGGACCACGCGCTCGATCTCCGCCTCGATGAGCCGGCGGTAGCCTGGCTCGTCGAGCTCCCCGCTCGCGCGCGCCGCACGCGCCCGGCGGAGCTCCCCGGTCTGCGGGAAGGAGCCGATCGTGGTCGTGGGCAGCTCCGGCAGGCCGAGGTCGAGCTGCGCCTCGACCCGGTCGTCGTACGCGGCGCGGGCGAAGTCGGCGTCGCGGAGCGCGGCGAGCCGCTCGCGCACCGCCGGCACGCGCACCCCGGGAGCACCGCTCCGGTCGGCGAGCGCAGCCGAGGCATCCGCGAGCTCGGCGTCGATCGACTCGCGACCGTCGGCGATCCCGCGCGCGAGCGTCGCGAGCTGCGCGACCTTCTGATCGGCGAATGCGAGCCAGCTCACGAGCCGCCGGTCCAGCTGCTCCTCGTCGGCGAGGTCGTGCGGCACGTGCAGGAGCGACGTCGAGCTCGAGACGGACAGCGCCCCTGCGACCCCCTCGAGGGCGAGGGCGCGATCGAAGGCGGCGGCGAGGTCGCCGCGCCAGATGTTCCGGCCGTCGACGACGCCCGCGACGAGCGTCTTCGTGGCGAGCGCCGCGCGGGTCGGCTCGTCGAGGTCCGAGGGCAGCTCGCCGCGGACGAGGTCGAGGCCGATCGCCTCGACCGGGGTCGCCGCGAGGGAGGCGAGCCCGGCGCCGATGCCGCCGTAGGGCGTCGCGATGAAGAGCGCGGGCCGGCGCGCCGCGCCGCCGAGGGCGGCGTACGCGCGGGCGGCCGCGTCGCGCAGGCGCGCGGGCGTCTCGTCGAGGCTCTCGCTCGCGAGAGCGGGCTCGTCGAGCTGCACCCACTGCGCGCCGGCTTCGGCGAGGCGTGCGAGGAGCTCCGCGTACACCGGCAGGAGCCGGTCGAGTTCGTCGAGCGGACGGAATCCCTCCGGCGCCTCCGCCGCGGGCTTCGCGAGCGCGAGCAGCGTCACCGGCCCGACGAGCACCGGCCGGGTGAGGACGCCCTCCGCGAGCGCCTCCGCGAAGCGGGCGACGAGCCGCTCCGGGTGCGCGGCGAACGCGGTCGCGGGCGCGAGCTCCGGGACGAGATAGTGGTAGTTCGTGTCGAACCACTTCGTCATCTCCAGCGGCGGCTGCCCGGCCTCGCCGCGCGCCAGTGCGAACTCGCCGTCCACGTCGACGGAGCCGTCGGCCGCGCGGACGTGCGCGAAGCGCTCCGGCACGGCGCCGACCGCGAGCGCGGTGTCGAGCACGTGGTCGTAGGCGGCGTACGCCTCCGGGATCGACGAGTCGTCGCGGCCGAGGCCGAGCTCGAGCAGTCGGGCCCGCGTCGCTGCGCGCAGCTCGGCGGCGCGCCGTTCGAGCTCGGTTGCATCGATCCGTCCGGCCCAGTAGGCCTCGACGGCGCGCTTCAACTCGCGGCGGCGGCCGATCCGCGGGTACCCGAGGATCGTGCCCGCGGGGAAGGCGGGTGCGGTCATGTGCTGCGTCCTTTCGTCGTGCTGCGGGGTCGGCGAGGCACCGCGGGGTCGCGGGTCGCCGGAGGAGCCCGGGACGGTGCGTCCCTGGGCAGGTCTTCGCTCGCTCAGCCGTGCGCGGCGGCCGAGTGGATGCCGATCCGATCGAGCACGGAACGGACCGTCTCGTGCCGGTTGTAGGTGTACAGGTGGAGGCCCGGCGCACCGCCGGCCAGCACCGCCGCGGCGAGCTCCGCCGCGTGCGCCTCGCCGATCTCGGCGCGAGCCTCGGCGTGCGGCTCGATCTCGAGCGCGATCGCCAATTCGGCCGGCGGCTCGACGCCCGTCAGCTGGGTGAGCCGGGCGAGCCGAGCCGGCGTCGTGACGGGCATGAGCCCGGGCAGGATCGGGATCGTCACCCCGGCCGCGCGCGCCCGCTCGACGAAGCCGAGGTAGTCCTCGGCGTGCCAGAACAGCTGCGTGATCGCGAGCGTCGCCCCGGCGACCTCCTTGGCGAGGAGCACGTCGACGTCCTGCGCGAGACCGCGCGAGCGGGGATGCCCCGTGGGGAACGCGGCGACGGCGACCCGCTCGGGTCGCGGCCTGGCCCGGATCCGCCGGGCGCGGGGAGCGCCGGGCACCCCGACCTGGCCGAAGGGCTCGCGCTCCTCCTGCACCCGGTGGATGAGCTGCACGAGCTCCGCGGCCGAGCCGAGGTCGCCGAGGCCCGAGTCCGGGTCGCCATCCTCCGGCGGGTCGCCCCGGAGGGCGAGGAAGCTCGTGATGCCGGCGTCGAGGAACTCGCGGACGATCCGGTTCGCCTCCGCGTGCGAGGAGCCGACGCAGGTGAGGTGCGCCATCGGCTCGACGTGGGTCTGCTCGAGGATGTACCGGAGCACGGTGAGCGAGCGCCCGCGCGACGAGCCGCCTGCGCCGAAGGTCACGGAGATGAAGGCGGGTTCCACCTCGGCCAGCCGATCGATCGTTCGTCCGAGCGCGATCGCCGCGGCGTCGCTGCGCGGCGGGTACAGCTCGAAGGAGATCGGCGGGCGGCCGGGACAGTCGCCTGCGGCTCCGGTCATGGCGGGCTCCTCGAAGGGATGCCGCATGGGCGATGGCACGGCTTGCCGCGACCATCGCCGCGGGGCGGCGGATGGGACTCGCGGGCGGGTGCCGGGCTCGGCGGTCGCTCCTGACGGCGGGCATCCGGCCCGTCGCCGACGATCAAGAGCGACGATACGCCGACGGCGCCCGCCTCGCACGAGTGTGACCGAGGATGACGCCGCGGGACGCCCCGTGACCCGTCCGCCGCGCGGCGCCGCGCTCCCGGCGCCGAGTCCTGCTCCGACTCAGGCGGCGACGGCCGGTGCGCGGAACTCGGCCAGCTGCCCGGCCAGCTCCGGTGAGACGAGGGCGCGCACGCGCGTGCCCTCCTCGACGTACTCGATCTCGAGCACGCGCGACGTCTCGTGCAGCGCCGAGACGACGTCGCCGCGCTCGTACGGCACGAGCAGCTCGACCTCGACGGCCGGGTCGGGCAGCATGCGCCCGATCGCCTCGAGCACCGCCTCGACGCCCTCGCCGGTCCGGGCCGAGGCGAACAGCGCGTCGGGTTCGAGCCCCTGCAGCACGAGCCGGTCCTCGGCGGAGACGAGATCGGCCTTGTTGAAGACGATCAGCTCGGGGAGATCGCGGGCGCCGACCTCGCCGATGACATCGCGCACCGTCGCGATCTGCCCCGCGGGGTCGGGGTGCGCGGCGTCGACGACGTGGACGATGAGATCGGCGTCGCCGACCTCCTCCAGCGTCGAACGGAACGCCTCGACGAGCTGGTGCGGCAGGTTGCGCACGAATCCCACGGTGTCGGCGATCGTGTACACGCGGCCGTCCGCCGTCGTGTTCCGGCGGACCGTCGCGTCGAGGGTCGCGAAGAGCGCGTTCTCGACGAGGACCCCGGCTCCGGTGATGCGGTTCAGGAGGCTCGACTTGCCGGCGTTCGTGTAGCCGGCGATCGCGACCGACGGGACCGCGTTGCGCTTGCGGTTCGCCCGCTTCGCCTCGCGCGCCGGCTTCATGCCGACGATCTGCTTGCGGAGCTTCGCCATGCGTGAGTGGATGCGCCGGCGGTCGAGCTCGAGCTTCGTCTCACCGGGGCCGCGGCTGCCCATGCCCGCGCCGGCGCCGCCGACCTGCCCACCGGCCTGCCGCGACATCGACTCGCCCCAGCCGCGCAGCCGCGGCAGCAGGTACTCGAGCTGCGCGAGCTCGACCTGGGCCTTGCCCTCGCGGCTCTTCGCGTGCTGGCTGAAGATGTCGAGGATGACGGCCGTGCGGTCGATGACCTTCACCTTCACCGCGTCCTCCAGCGCACGGCGCTGGCTCGGGGCGAGCTCGGTGTCGGCGATGACGGTGTCTGCGCCGAGGGAGGCGACGATGTGCCGGAGCTCCTCGACCTTGCCGCGCCCGAGGTAGGTCGCGGGGTCGGGGTGCGGCCGGCGCTGCAGCACGCCGTCGAGCACCCGGGCGCCGGCGGTCTCGGCGAGCGCCGAGAGCTCGCGGAGCGAGGTCTCCGCGTCCTCGAGCGAGCCCTGCGAGTAGACGCCGATGAGCACGACGTTCTCGAGACGGAGCTGCCGGTACTCGACCTCGGTGACGTCCTCGAGCTCCGTGGAGAGCCCGCTCACGCGCCGGAGGGCGGCACGCTCCTCGCGGTCGAGCTGCTCGCCGTCGCTCGACTGCCCGGGCGAGGCATCCGCCGCGTCCTTCTGGATGGCTGCGGCGGTCTCTGCGCCGAATCGGGCGACGCCCGCGCGGGCGTCCGCCGAGCGCAGCACGCGCTCGACGGCGTCGTCGGGGTGCTGTTCTGAAGCGTCGTTCATCGTGTCCAGCCTACTTCTCCCTCGTGCGATAGGTTCCCCTGTATGTCTCAGGAGCATTACTTCTCGTCCAAGCCCGCGTCGGAGGACGCGCTGCGCACCGTCCGGGTGCGTCTGGCCGGGCGGGACCTGGAGCTCCTCACGGCCGCCGGGGTGTTCAGCCCCGAGCACCTCGACCACGGGACGCGGGTGCTCCTCGAGCACGTGCCCGTGCCGCCCGCCGACGGTGCGCTGCTCGATCTCGGCTGCGGCTGGGGGCCGATGGCCCTCACCCTCGCGCTCCGCTCCCCCGACGCGACCGTCTGGGCGGTCGACGTGAACGAACGGGCGCTCGATCTCGTGCGGCGGAACGCCGCCCGACTCGGCCTCACGAACGTCAACGCCGTCCTGCCCGGCGATGTTCCCGGGGAGCTCGAATTCCGGGCGATCTGGTCGAATCCGCCGATCCGCATCGGCAAGCAGGCGCTCCACGAACTGCTCGAGACCTGGCTCCCCCGGCTCGAGGCCGAGCGCTCGGCGTGGCTCGTCGTGCAGAAGAACCTCGGCGCCGACTCGCTGCAGCGCTGGCTCGGCGAGACCCTGGCGGCCGGCACGACGATCGAGCGGCGCGCGACCGACAAGGGCTTCCGCCTCATCGAGGTTCGATCGCCGTCGGCCTGAGCGACGGGACTGCTGCGTTCTAGTCGGCTGCGCCCGTGCGGGCGGCGCGGATCGCCGCCGAGCTCGTGAGCACGAGGAACGCGGTCGTCGCGACCAGCACGACGAGGAGCGGCACGGTCCAGGCGCCGGTCGACTCGTGCAGCGCGCCCAGCACGGGCGGTGCGGTGGCCGCGACGAGATAGCCGCCGGCCTGCACGAGCGCCGACATCTGGGTCGTCTCACGGTCGCTCCGGGTGAACCGCACGACCGAGGCGATGATGACGACGAAGCCGCCGCCCTGGGCGATGCCGCCCGTGATGGTCCAGAGGAGGTACGCGTCGGGGGCGAGGAGCAGCCCGAGCGGCAGGCTCATCCAGAGCACGCCGACGATCGCCGGCTGCAGCCAGACCGGGCGCGCGCGACCGAGGAACGGCACGCCGAGCGCCCCGGCGACGGCGGCGAGCTGGAAGAGCGAGGAGACGTTGCCCGCCGCGATGCGGTCGAGCCCGTACTCGTCGCCGTACAGGCTCGGCAGCCACGCGCTCAGCCCGTAGTAGGAGAACGACTGCACGGCGAACGCGGCGGCGAGGAGCCACGTCATCGCGTTGCGCCACGCCGAGCGTTCGCCCGGCACGACCCCGTTCGGCCCGGTCACGGCCTGGAGCGACCCGGTCACCGCGAGCGCCTCGGCGGCTCGCGCCTCGCGCGTCTCCGCGACCGTGCGGCGGAGGTGCACGCCCCAGACCGCGAGCGCGACGAGGATGAGCACGCCCCACACCGCCGTCGCCCACTGCCAGCCGATCTGCTCGGCGAGCGGGGCGGTCGCCGCGATCGTGAGCATCGAACCGACGTTCATCATCGCCGAGTAGACGCCCGTGACGAGTTGCGCGCGCGCCGGGGGCACGTCGCGGCGGATGACCACGGGCACGACGACGTTGCCGATGGCGATCGCGATGCCGATCACGATCGTGCCGACGAAGGCGGCGGCCGTCGTGCCGCCGGAGCGGGTGATCGTGCCGATCAGGGTGCCGACGAGCGCGATCGCGACGGCCCGTTCCGCGCCGGTCAGCCGGATCGTCCAGGCCGCGACCGGGGTGCCGAGCGCGAAGCACAGTACCGGGAGGCTCGTGAGCAGGCCCGCCGTCGTCGGGGTGATCCCGAGGCTCTGCTCGATGTCGTCGATGACCGGGGAGATCGTGACGAGAGGCCCGCGGAAGTTCAGGGCGACGAGCGAGATGCCGACGAGCAGCAGCCAGGGGAAGGCCGAGCGGGCCTGTTCGCGTCCTCCGGGGCGGCTCATGCGAGCGCGAGCACGCCGTCGTAGACGAGCTCGGCCGGCCCGGAGAGCGAGACGTGCTCCCCGTCGGGCGCGGCGACCATGCGCACTCCGAGCACGCCGCCGGGGACCTGCACGCGCCACGAGTCGGGCGCGCCCGCGCCGGCCCAGTACCGCACCGCGAGCGCGGAGGCGACCGCACCGGTGCCGCACGACAGGGTCTCGCCGGAGCCGCGCTCGTGGACGCGCATGCGGATGCGGCCGACGCCGTCCTCGACGAGCGGATCGGCGGGCACGACGAACTCGACGTTCGCGCCGGCCTCGGGCTCCGGGTCGAGCACGGGCAGGTAGCCGAGGTCGAGGCCCTCGAGCTCCTCCTCGTCGGCGAGGGCGACGACGACGTGCGGGTTGCCGACGTCGATGCCGAGGCCGGGCCGGGCCACCGGCAGGTTCTTGGCGCGCACGAGCGGCTCGCCCCCCGCGAGCCGCCAGACGCCGAGATCAGCCTGGTAGCCGCCGGCGGCACGGCGCACCCGGCGCACGCCAGCGCGCGTGCCGATCACCAGTTCGCCGCCGTCGGGCAGCTCTGCGAGGCCCTGGTCGACGAGGTAGGCGGCGTAGACGCGGATGCCGTTGCCGCACATCTCGGACACGGTGCCGTCGGCGTTCCAGTAGTCCATGAACCAGACGGCGCCCGCGTCTTCGGCGAGGGCGTCGGCGCCGGCCTCGAGATTGGTGCTGCGGACCGCCCGGATGACCCCGTCGGCCCCGACGCCGAAGCGGCGGTCGCAGACGGCTCGGATCTGCTCGGGCGTGAGTTCGAGGTCCCCCTCGGGATCGGCGAAGAGCACGAAGTCGTTGCCGGTGCCCTGCCCCTTGGTGAACCTGAGATCGAACGACATGCGTTTCAGTCTAGGGCGGTGAGGCGCGCCAGCTCCGCGGCGCGGGCGCCCGCGTCGAGGGCGTCGATGACGCTCGCCTCGCGGTACCGCCGGAACCATCCGACCTGGCGCCTCGCGTACACGCGGGTGAGCTGCTGCGTCTCAGCCACCGCCTCGGCACGGGTCGCGCGTCCCTGCAGTTCGGCGAGCGCCTGGGCGTAGCCGATCGCCTTCCGGGCGGTGACGCCGCGCTCGAGCCCGAGCGGCACGAGCGCGGCGACCTCGTCGACGAGCCCGCCGCGCCACATCTCGTCGACGCGGGCGTCCAGGCGCTCCACGAGCGTGGCCCGGTCGCTGCGGAGGTGCACGATGCGGTGCGGTCGCCAGGGCACCGGCTCGTCCGGCAGGCGAGCCGCCTTCGACTCGCCTGTGACCTCGATGACCTCGAGCGCGCGGACGATGCGGCGGCCGTTCTGCGCGTCGACGCCGGCCGCCGTCTCCGGGTCGATCGACCGCAGGCGCGCGTGCAGCATCCCCGGCCCGAGCTGCTCGAGCTCGGCCTCGAGCCGGGCGCGGACGGCCGGGTCGGTGCCGGGGAACCGGAAGTCGTGGATGACGCTCGAGACGTAGAGGCCGGAGCCGCCGACGAGGAGCGCGATCCCGCCCCCGTTGATGATGCGATCGACGGCTGCGCGGGCGTCCCGCTGGTAGGCGGCGACGGATGCCTCGGCGGTCACCTCGAGCACGTCGAGGAGATGGTGCGGCACCCCGCGGCGTTCTGCGAGCGGAAGCTTCGCGGTGCCGATGTCCATGCCGCGGTAGAGCTGCATGGCGTCGGCGTTCACGACCTCGGCGTGCCGCCCTGCGTTCGCGTACGCCTCGGCGAGGTCGAGGGCGAACGCCGACTTGCCGGTGCCGGTGGCTCCGACGACCGCGACGAGGGTCACGTCAGCGCTGACCGTCGGTGGGGTCGTAGATCGGCATGGTGCCGACGCCGGGGGCGACGAGCGGTTCGCGGGCGATCCGCACCGTCGGCAGGCCGAGCGAGACGGGCCCGCCCGCCGCGCTCTCGGCACCTCCGTCGCCCGGCACGCCGCAGCTCTCGGCCTGCGCGCGGTCCCAGGCGTCGCCGGCCCGGGTGCGGCGGACGCGGAGCGGCGCCCCGTCGGGCGAGTCGGCGATGAGGTGGAACGGCGCCGCCTGCGAGACGACGACGGTGACGACGTCGCCCGGCCGCGGGATCTCGGAGCCTTCGGGCACCTCGAAGTGCACGAGCCGGCTGTCTTCTGCGCGCCCGGAGAGTCGGTGCGTCTCGGCGTCCTTCTTGCCCTCACCGGTCGCGACGAGGACCTCGGCGGTGCGGCCGATGAGGCGCTGGTTCTCCTCCCAGGAGATGCGCTCCTGGAGGGCGATGAGGCGCTCGTAGCGCTCCTGCACGATCTCCTTCGGCACCTGCTCGTCCATCGTCGCCGCCGGGGTGCCGGGCCGGATGGAGTACTGGAACGTGAAGGCCGACGCGAAGCGCGCCGCCTCGACGACCCGGAGGGTCTCCTGGAAGTCCTCCTCGGTCTCACCGGGGAAGCCGACGATGATGTCGGTCGAGATCGCCGCGTTCGGGATCTTCGCCCGCACGCGGTCGAGGATGCCGAGGAAGCGCTCCGAGCGGTACGAGCGGCGCATGGCCTTCAGGATGCGGTCGGAGCCGGACTGCAGCGGCATGTGCAGCTGCGGCATCACGTTCGGCGTCTCGGCCATCGCGTCGATCACGTCGTCGGTGAACGCCGCGGGGTGCGGGCTCGTGAAGCGGATGCGCTCGAGGCCGTCGATCTGCCCCGCGGCGCGGAGCAGCTTGCCGAACGCCTGGCGGTCGCCGAACTCGACCCCGTAGGAGTTCACGTTCTGCCCGAGGAGCGTCACCTCGATGGCCCCGTCGTCGACGAGCGCCTGGACCTCGGCGAGGATCTCCCCCGGCCGGCGGTCCTTCTCCTTGCCGCGGAGCGCGGGGACGATGCAGAACGTGCAGGTGTTGTTGCAGCCGACGGAGATGGAGACCCAGCCGCTGTAGGTCGAGTCCCGCTTGGTCGGGAGCGTCGACGGGAAGACCTCGAGCGCGTCGAGGATCTCGAGCTGCGCCTCGTCGTTGTGCCTGGCCCGCTCGAGCAGGCTCGGCAGCGAGCCCATGTTGTGCGTGCCGAAGACGACGTCGACCCACGGCGCCTTCTCGAGGATGACGTTCTTGTCCTTCTGGGCGAGGCATCCGCCGACGGCGATCTGCATGCCGGCGTGACGGCGCTTCACCCCGGCCAGGTGGCCCAGGTTGCCGTAGAGCTTGTTGTCGGCATTCTCGCGCACCGCGCAGGTGTTGATGACGACGACGTCGGGCTCGGCGCCGTTCGCGGGCACGTACCCCGCCGCCTCGAGGGAACCCGACAGGCGCTCGGAGTCGTGCACGTTCATCTGACAGCCGAAGGTGCGCACCTCGTAGGTGCGCGGAGCGGCATCTGCCTGGGCGGGGACGGCCTCGCCCGGCGAGACCTCGTGAAGCGTGCTCATGATCGCACCAGTCTACGAGCGATCGCGTGGAAGCGCCGTCGCCACCGCCTCGCGGACCACGTCGCCCGGGTAGCCCCGTCGGGCGAGGAAGGCCGAGAGCCGACGCTCCGCGACCGCCCGATCGAGCCCGCCGAGCTGCCTGGCGCGCCGCTCGGCGACGGTGATCGCGTTCGAGAGCTCGGTCTCCGGGTCGAGCTCGCCCACCGCCTCACGCGCCACGTTCGGCGGGATGCCCCGTCGACCGAGCTCGGCGAGGATCGCCCCGCTCCCCCGACCGCGGCGCTCTCCGTGGCTGTGCACGAGCTGCTCGGCGAGCCGGGCGTCGTCGAGGTAGCCGAGGCGCTCGTAGCGGTCGAGCCACTCCTCGACCTCGACATCGTCGAGCCCGTGCTCGACGAGCACCGCGCGCACCTCGGAGATCGAGAGCGCCGATCGACGGAGGCGTCCGACGACGATGCGATCGATGCGCTCGTCGCGCTCGGGGCCGGGCTCGTCGAACTCCGCGGGCGCTTCGTCACGACGGCGTCGTTTCGAACCGGCCGGTGCACGCGAGGAACCCGCTGCCGACTGGGCTGCACTGTCGGACGATTCCGGCGTCACGGCGACGAGATGCGACCACTCGCCGCCGCGCGGCGAGCGCGACTCGCGCCGGCTCCGTCCGGCGTCGGCCGAGCGGTCGGCCGTGCTCGCCTCGGGCTCCATGCCGGGGACCGCCCAGGGCAGGTACGCGACGGGCGCGAGACGCTCGGAGTCGGTCGGCTCTCCGACCTCTCCCGAGCGCTCGCGCCCACCATCCGGCTCGTGCCGACGGTCCATGCGTCTCAGGCGCCCCGGCGCTTCGCGTCGAGGGATTCGACGTTGCCGGCCGGCTCAGCGGCCGTCTGCCCCTGCTTGCCGATGCCGAGCTTCACGAGGATCTTCTGCTCGATGTCGGCGGCGATGTCGGGGTTCTGCAGGAGGAAGTTGCGCGCATTCTCCTTGCCCTGCCCGAGCTGGTCGCCGTCGTAGGTGTACCAGGCGCCCGACTTCTTCACGATGGCCTGCTCGACGCCGTAGTCGATGAGCGAGCCCTCGCGGGAGATGCCGACGCCGTACAGGATGTCGAACTCGGCCTGCTTGAAGGGCGGGGCCATCTTGTTCTTCACGACCTTGACGCGGGTGCGGTTGCCCACGGCCTCGGTGCCGTCCTTCAGGGTCTCGATACGACGGATGTCGAGTCGCACCGAGGCGTAGAACTTCAGCGCCTTGCCGCCCGCGGTCGTCTCGGGCGAGCCGAAGAACACGCCGATCTTCTCGCGCAGCTGGTTGATGAAGATCATCGTCGTGTTCGTCTGGTTGAGGCCACCGGTGAGCTTTCGGAGCGCCTGCGACATGAGTCGCGCCTGGAGGCCGACGTGCGAGTCGCCCATCTCGCCCTCGATCTCGGCCCGGGGCACGAGCGCGGCCACCGAGTCGATGACGACGAGGTCGATGGAGCCCGAACGGACCAGCATGTCGGCGATCTCGAGCGCCTGCTCACCCGTGTCGGGCTGCGAGACGAGGAGCGAGTCGATGTCGACGCCCAGCTTCTTCGCGTAGTCGGGGTCGAGCGCGTGCTCGGCGTCGACGAAGGCGGCGATGCCGCCCGCGCGCTGGACGTTGGCGATGGCGTGCAGGGTCAGCGTCGTCTTACCCGACGACTCCGGACCGTAGATCTCGATGATGCGGCCACGGGGCAGGCCGCCGACGCCGAGGGCCACGTCGAGGGCGATGGACCCGGTGGGGATCACCTCGACCGGGGCGCGCTCCTCGCTGCCGAGACGCATGACGGAGCCCTTGCCGAACTGGCGGTCGATCTGGGCGAGGGCGGTTTCGAGGGCTTTCTCGCGGTCTGCGGGAGAGGGCATGACATGGCTCCTTCGGTGTTCGCTCGGCTGCCTCTAGGCTGTCGCGCCTCGAGCGGGGCCGTGACCCTGCTCGTCTTGCGACAAGGCGGTTGCGGTTCGGAAATCCGACGCCTCCGACGCTAGTCACCACCACCGACACCGGGGTGTCGAGGACGGCGAACCGTGGACGGATCCGAGAATCTCCTCACCTGTTGAGGACAGTACCGCAGCACCGAACGCATGTTCGAACGCCCCGCGGCGTGTCGAACAGATATTCGGGAGGAGGCCGCGCGGGGCCCCGGTCCCCCGGCGCTCCGCTCGGCGCCGCCGTCCGACGCATCCGTCCGACGCCTCGCGCCGGTCCAGCAGGCGCGCCCGAACGTCCGGCGCGCTCAGTCCGAGACGCGGGGCTCCCGGATCGCCGGGCCGTGCCGCCGCTCGATCGGGACGTCGGTCGCCTCGCACAGCGCCGCCCAGACCTCGCGCGCCGGGACGCCGGCGGCCAGCGCCTCCTCGGCGGTGCGGCCGCCGAACGGCGCGAGGGCCAGATCCGCGACCACGACCCCGCCGTAGCCCGCGCCGAACTCCTCCGCCACGGCGAGCTGGAACTCGCTCAGCTTCACGTCCGCCTCCAGTCGGCCGACCGGCCGCTCACAGCCGAACGGCCGGTCGAGGACCGGCCGTTCGGGAAATCAGGGTGCACCGAGAGCGTCGCTCAGCGCACCATCATGTCTGCGTCGAACTCGGCGACGAGCTCGTCGGGCAGGCTGTCGGGAACCGCGGTGAGCCCCTCGAGCACGGCGATGCGATCGCCGACCTCATGCATGATCACCGAGATGGGAGTGTCGAGCGCTTCGGCGACGGAGGCGAGGATCTCGCTCGACGCCTCCTTCTGCCCGCGCTCGACCTCGCTGAGGTAGCCGAGAGCGACGGATGCCTTGGACGCCACCTGGCGAAGGGTGCGCCCCTTCTGCAGCCGGAAGTCCCTCAGCACATCGCCGATCTCCTGTCGAACCAGAACCATCGGAACCTCCTTCTCTTCTCCCTCGCGGCCCGGACGGGCCGGAACGGGAGCGTCAGTCTAACCGACGTCTCCCGTGAGTCAGACTCTAGCCTTGCACACTGGAATTCCCGTGTGAACTCGTCACATGTAACGGCTCGGAGTCGACAGGTATTCCGCGGGGCCCGGTGACGATCGAGTGCGGTCGTCACCGGGCCCCGCGGAGCTCCGCGCGGGCTACTTCGTCGGCTCGTCGATCGCCTGGATCGCCGAGGTCGGCACGAGCTTCGGCGCGGCCTCGAGCTTCGCCCTGCGGCGCTTCAGCCAGATGCCGGTGAGGACGATCACGGCCATCGTCGAGTAGGCGATGATCGCGAACGGGCTGTGTACGAGGTAGAGCAGATCCCCCTGGCTGATGGCCATCGACTTGCGCAGCTGCTCCTCCGCCATGGGACCGAGGATGCCGCCGACCACCATCGGCGCGACCGGGTAGCCGTAGCGGCGCATCAGGAAGCCGGCGACGCCCACCACGAGCAGCGTCAGCGTGTCGAACACGTTGA
The DNA here is from genome assembly GCF_044917495.1 of Agromyces mediolanus. GTDB lineage: Bacteria > Actinomycetota > Actinomycetes > Actinomycetales > Microbacteriaceae > Agromyces > Agromyces mediolanus_B. The sequence continues at coordinate 45,899 of NZ_JAVSSI010000006.1, forward strand.
AGTGCAGCGCATAGGCGCCGAGACCGGCGAAGGCGAGGATGCCCGCGTAGAGGTACGGCCGCGGGATGCGCAGCACCTTCACCCACATGCCGACGAGCGGCAGGTTCAGCACGAGGAGCAGGACGTTGCCGATGTAGAGGCTCGCGATGAGCGCCCAGACGAGGCCCGATTGATTCTCGAACAGCAGCGGACCGGGCCGGATGCCGTAGGACTGGAACGCCGAGATGATGATGGCCGCGGTGGCCGTCGTCGGCAGGCCCAGCGTGAGCAGCGGGACGAGCACGCCCGCGGCGGCGGCGTTGTTCGCGGCCTCCGGCCCGGCGACCCCCTCGATCGCGCCGCGGCCGAACTGCTCGCGCGCCCGGCCCTTGGCGAGCTTGCGCTCGCCCGCATAGGAGAGGAACGTCGCCACGTCCGCGCCGCCGGCGGGGATCGTGCCGATCGGGAAGCCGATCGCGGTGCCGCGGAGCCACGGCTTCCACGAGCGGCGCCAGTCGCTGCGCGTCATCCAGCTGCGCCATCCGCGGGTCACCGGAATGACCTGCACCGGACCGTGACGCAGCCGGGAGGCGACGTAGAGCGTCTCGCCGAGCGCGAAGAGACCGACCGCGATCAGCACGACATCGATGCCGTCGGCGAGGCTCGGCACCCCGAAGGTGTAGCGCTGCTGCCCGGAGAGCACCTCGGTGCCGACGAGGCCGAGCATGAGTCCGAGCCCGAGCGAGACGAGGCCGCGCGGAACGCTCGACCCGAGCAGTGCGCCGACCGTGAGGAAGGCGACGACCATGAGGGCGAAGTAGTCGGCGGGACCGAGCTGCACCGCGAGCTTCGCGATGCCGGGGGCGAGGAAGGTGAGCAGCACCGTCGCGATGGTGCCCGCGACGAAGGAGCCGATCGCCGCGGTGGCGAGGGCGGCCGCGCCCCGCCCGGCCTTCGCCATCCGATTGCCCTCGAGCGCGGTGACGATCGAGGCCGACTCCCCCGGCGTGTTCAGGAGGATCGAGGTCGTCGAGCCGCCGTACATGCCGCCGTAGTAGATGCCGGCGAAGAGGATGAGGGCACCCGTCGGATCGAGCGAGTAGGTGAGCGGCAGCAGCAGGGCGACGGTCATCGCCGGGCCGATGCCCGGCAGCACGCCGACCGCGGTGCCGACGAACACGCCGAACAGCGCGTAGAGCAGGTACTGCGGCTGCAGTGCCGTGGCGAAGCCCTCGAGCAGGGCGGCGAGACTATCCATTGAAGATCGGGATCCAGTCGAGCAGGGGGCCGGCGGGGAGCGAGAGCCCCAGCCAGGTCCCGAAGAGCAGTTGCGTGGCGAGGCCCAGGCCGAGGCCCACGAGCACGGCGACCCACCAGCGCTTCGCGCCGAGGGTGAGCGCGGCGCCGGCGAAGACCACGGCGATCGCGATCGGCCAGCCGACGAACTCGATCAGCACGAGCTGCGAGCAGAACACCGCGACGAGCAGGAGCACCGCGCGCCAGTCGGTCTTCGCGTTCGGGTCGACGTCCTCGCCCTCGTCGGGCTGGCCCCGGTGGCCGGTGGCGATCGCGACGATGACCGCGATGGCCGAGACCAGCAGGAGCGCGCCGACGAAGTAGGGGAAGACGCGCGGGCCGAGCACGCTCGCGGAGCCCGGCGGAACGCGGATGGCCCCGGCTCCGATGATGACGCCGACGCCGAGGAGCGCGCAGACCGCGGCGAAGACGAGCTCGCCCACCGGCCGGCGGGCTCCGGCCCCCGCCGGCCGGGTGATGCCGGCGGGGTCCGGAGTCTCGGCGGTCACTTCGCGACCAGGCCGATCGTCTGCAGGGTGTCGGAGACCTCGGCGATGTTGCCGTCGAGGAACTCCTGGAACTCGTCGCCGCTGAGGAACGCGTCGCTCCAGCCCTTGTCGGCCAGGGTCTGCGTCCAGGCGTCCGAGGCCTGCAGTTCGGTCACGAGCTCGATGAGCGCGTCGCGGTCGGCGTCCTCGATACCGGGAGGCGCGAGGAGTCCGCGCCAGTTGGTGAGCTCGATGTCGTAGCCCTCGTCGGCCAGCGTCGGCACCTCGGGGAGGAGCTCGCTCGGCTCGCCCGACGACACGGCGAGCGCGCGGAGCTCGCCGGCCTCGACCTGCTCGGCGAACTCGCCGACGCCGGAGATGCCCGCCTGGACCGTGCCGCCGAGGAGCATCGTGACCGCCTCGCCGCCGCCCGAGTTCGGGATGTAGTTGAGCGTCGACGGCACGTCGGCCGGGTCGACCCCGGCCTCGGTGACGAGCATGCCCGCGAGGATGTGGTCGGCACCGCCCGCCGAACCGCCGGTGACCGAGATGGCCGCGCCGTCCTTCACGATCGCATCGACGAGGTCGCCGACGGACTCGTACGGCGAGGACGAGGGCACCACGACGACGAGCGGCTCCTCGGTGAGCCGTGCGATCGGCGTGACGTCCTCGATGCGCACCTGCGATGCGTTCGTCTCGACGGCGCCGACCATCACGAGGCCCGTGACCATGAGGGTGGCGGGATCCTTCTCGTTCGCGAGCGCCGCGAGGCCGACGGTGCCGCCCGCCCCGCCGATGTTCTCCACGGGCGCCTTGCCGACGAGCCCCTCGCCGGTCAGGACCTCGCCGAGCGCGCGGGCGGTCTGGTCCCAGCCGCCCCCGGGGTCGGCGGGCGCGATGAGCTGGACGGCGTCGAGCGCCGCCGGTGCGGCCTCGTCGCCGCCTGAGGCCGGCTGCGCCCCGGTGCCGGAGCAGGCGGCGAGCCCGAGACCGGTGGCGAGGGCGAGTGCCGCGACGCCGAAGCGGCGTGCAGTGGGTCGGGTAAGGGTCGCGGGACGCGGCCCGGATGCTGATCGCAAGACTCCTCCTTGAGCGCCGGCCACCCTGGCCGGTCGATCGGTACTGGACGACGCTAGAACCAGGCCTCGCGACGTCGGAACACTGCGGTCGTAAGCGTCGTAGCGGTCGTTGCGGTCATTTCGGTCGTAGTGTTCACAGTGCTGGATGCCTGGAGCGGACGACTCGTGCGGCACACTGTTCCAGTGGGCCGGTCGATGTCGCTGCGCATGCAGCTCCTGCTGCTGCAGGTGACGATCGTGCTCGCGACGGTGGTCGGCACCGGCCTCGTCGCCGCGCTCCTCCAGGAGCAGCAGCTGCGCGAGTCCTACGAGGACCGCATGGTCGCCGTCGCGCAATCCGTCGCCTCGCTCCCCGTCATCATCGAGGCGTTCGACGACCGCACCCCGTCGAGGACCATCCAGCCGATCGCCGAGGTCATCCGGGAGGCATCGGATGTGACCTACGTCGTCGTCGCGAACGACGAAGGCATCCGCTACTCGCACCCGGATCCCGAACGCATCGGCGAACGCGTCTCGACCGACCCGTCGGTGCCGCTGTCCGGTCGCATCTTCGTCGGCACCCAGACCGGCACGCTCGGCGAGTCCTGGCGGGTCAAGGTGCCGATCTTCGCCGAGGACGGCACGACCGTGATCGGCCAGGTCTCGGTCGGCATCCTCGAGTCCGAGCTCCGCGAGGACTTCCTCGGCGGCCTCTGGGCGCTCTTCGCGGCGCTCGTCGGCGCGACCCTCGTCGGCGTGCTCGGCTCCGCGTGGATCGGCGGGCTCATCCGCCGCCGCATCTACGGGCTCGAGCCAGACGAGATCCGCGCCCTGCTCGAGACGCGCGAGGCGATGCTGCACGGCATCCGCGAGGGGCTCGTCGCCCTCGACGGCGAGCAGCGGATCGTGCTCGTGAACGACGCGGCCGCCCGGCTCCTCGGCGTCGACGCCGACGAGGTGCTCGGCCGCGCGGTCGGGGACGTACTCGACGGCGAGCTCGCCCGCTTCATCGTGGCCGACGAACCCGCGGAGACCCCGGTGCTCTCGGGCGAGCGCGTGCTGCTCGTGCACGCCGACCGCATCCGGGTCGACGGCCGCGAGGTCGGCTGGATCGCGATCCTCCGCGACCGCACCGAACTCGAGACGATGCTGCGGGAGCTCCAGGGCGCCCAGAGCCTCGCGGACGACCTCCGCGCCCAGTCGCACGAGTTCTCGAACACGCTGCACGTGCTCGGCGGACTCATCGAGCTCGGGCAGCTCGAGGCCGCGACCGCGTTCATCGAGCGCGTCGGCGCCGGCGGCGCGCTCAGCTCGCTGCACGACCACGGCGGCATCGCCGATGCGGAGACCGCCGCGCTCGTCCTCGCGAAGCGCTCGCGGGCCCACGAGCTCGGCATCGCCCTCGAGGTCGACCCCTCCTCGCGCCTCGGCACCGGGCACCCCGCCGCCGACGACATCCGCACCGTGGTCGCGAACCTCCTCGACAACGCCGTCGAGGCCTGCGTGCTCGGCGGCGCGGTGCGGCTCCTCGTCCGCGACGACCTCGAGCGCGACGTCGTCCTCGTCCAGGTCGACGACGACGGCCCCGGCGTCCCCGCCGAGCGGCGCGCCGCGATCTTCCAACCGGACGTGAGCGACAAGCCGCCGGCGCCCGGCAAAGCGCGACGCGGCATCGGGCTCACCATCGTGCAGCGCATCGCGCAGCGACTCGGCGGGACCGCCGAGACCGGCAGCTCGCCGGCCGGCGGCGCGCGCTTCACCGTCCGGCTGCCGTCCGCACGGCCGCTGGTGGATGCCGCGTCGTGGGCGGAGACCGAGTCATGAGCGACGTCCGCGTCGTCATCGTGGACGACGACTTCGCCGTCGCGCACGTCAACCGCGCGTTCGTCGATGCGCGCCCGGGGTTCGAGGTCGTCGCCGAGGCGCACACCGGCGCGGCCGCGCTCGCGGCGATCGAGGAGCACCGGCCGGAGCTCGTCCTGCTCGACGTCTACCTGCCCGATCTCGGCGGTCTCGAGGTGCTCCGCCGGCTCCGCGCCTCCGGCGACGAGGTCGAGGTCATCGCCGTCACCGCGGCACGGGACCTCGACACCGTGCGACGCGCGAGGCTCCTCGGCGTGCGGCAGTACCTGGTGAAGCCCTTCACGGGCGCCACCCTCGGCGACCGGCTCGACGAGGTGCGGCGGGAGCTGCGCCGGGAGCGCCGGCCGGACGCACTCGACCAGCAGGAGGTCGACCGCCTCCTCGGCACCGCCGGGCAGAGCGGTCCGGTCGCAGTGCCGAAAGGCCTCTCCGGCGTGAGCCTCTCCCGGGTGTCGGCCGAACTCGCGAACGCGGATCCGGATGCCTCGGCGGCGGAGATCGCCCAGTCGCTCGGCATGAGCCGGGTGAGCGCCAGGCGCTATCTCGAGCACCTCGTCGCGACCGGAGCGGCCGAGGTCGCCCCGCGCTACGGCGCGGCGGGCCGGCCGGAGCACCGCTACCGGCGGCGCACCCGGCGCTAGCGGCCGTCGAGCTCGCGACGGAGCTCCCGAACGGCCAGCCGGACCGTCTCGGCGCGGATCGCCGCCCGATCGCCCGCGAGCCGCAGCTCGACCGCCCGGTCGCCGGCGTCGCTGCTGACGCCGAGGAAGACGGTGCCCGGCGCACGGCCGTCCTGCGGATCCGGGCCGGCGACGCCGGTCGTCGCGATGCCGAGCTCGGCATCCCGCCCGTCGACCGCGAGCGCGGAACGGGCGCCGCGCGCCATCTGCCGGGCGACCTCCGGATGCACCGCGCCCTCGGCGGCCAGGAGGCCCGCATCGACCCCGAGCAGCCGGTGCTTGAGCGGCGTCGCATAGGCCACGACGCCGCCGTTCACCACGGCGGAGGCGCCCGGGATGCGGATGAGCTCGGCGGCGAGCAGACCGCCGGTGAGCGACTCCGCCACCGCCAGCCGGAGGCCGCGCGCCGCGAGGGCCGCGACGAGCAGCGCCGTCTCGTCGGGCGAGGGGTCGGCTACCGGTGCCGGTCCGCTCGGTGCTCCGGCATCCGGTTCTCCGGCATCCGGCCGCGTGCTCACGCCGCTCCCGCGCGCCCTTCGCGGCCGAGGCGCACCGCGTCGCGCACGTAGAGCAGACCCGACCACACGGTCAGGACGAGCGCGGCGGCGATCAGCACGGCGTTCACCCAGGCCATCCACTCGCCGAGGAGCACCGGGAAGGGGGCGAGGGCCACCGAGATCGCGACGGCCTGCACGACGGTCTTCAGCTTGCCGCCGGAGGACGCCGGCACGACGGTGCCCCGGCCGAGTTCGACGAAGCGCCAGACGGTGATGCCGACCTCGCGGAGCACGATGAGGCCGGTGACCCACCACGGCACCTCGGCGAGGATCGACAGGCAGATGAGCGCCCCGCTCGTCAGCAGCTTGTCGGCGATCGGGTCGAGGATCTTGCCGAGGTCGGTGACGAGCCCCCGGCTGCGGGCGATGTGCCCGTCGATGCCGTCGGTCGCGATCGCCACGACGAAGAGCGCCGTCGCGGCCCAGCGGAGCCCGCCGCCCGCACCGGCATCGGCGAGGAGCAGCCAGAAGAAGATCGGCGCGAGCAGGATGCGCACGATCGTGATCGCGTTCGGCAGATTCCAGTTCGCCGATCGAGCACGCCCTTCGGCGGAGGAGGTCATAGGGCCAAGGCTACCGGGTCAGTCGCGTCCGGTGAGGCCCCAGGCATCCTCGTCGTCGCTCGCCTCGACCTCCTCGAGGCCCTCCGGGATGCGCCCGACCGGGTCGTCGTAGCGGTCATCGACCGGCTGCGGCGATTGCGCCGCAGCGGCGGCCGGGGCCGCGAGCTGCGCCGACGGCGCGGAGGCGGCCGGACCGGACGGCTCGCCGCGGAGCTTCGCCAGCACGCCGGGCAGCTGCTCGGCGGTCACGAGCACGTCGCGCGCCTTCGACCCCTCCGAGGGCCCCACGATCTCGCGGGACTCGAGCAGATCCATAAGCCGGCCCGCCTTCGCGAAGCCCACGCGGAGCTTGCGCTGGAGCATCGACGTCGAGCCGAACTGCGTCGACACCACGAGCTCGGCGGCCGCGAGCAGCAGCTCGAGGTCGTCGCCGATGTCGGAGTCGATCTCCTTCTTCTCGACCGCGGCCTGCACGTCCTGGCGGTACTCGGGCCGGGCCTGGCGGGTCACGTGGGAGACGACGCGCTCGATCTCCGCCTCGCTCACCCAGGCGCCCTGCACGCGGAGCGCCTTCGACGCCCCCATGGGCAGGAAGAGCCCGTCGCCCTGGCCGATGAGCTTGTCGGCGCCGGGCTGGTCGAGGATGACGCGCGAGTCGGTGACGCTCGTCACCGCGAACGCGAGCCGCGACGGCACGTTCGCCTTGATCAGACCGGTGACGACGTCGACCGAGGGTCGCTGTGTCGCGAGCACGAGATGGATGCCGGAGGCGCGCGCGAGCTGGGTGATGCGCACGATCGAATCCTCGACGTCGCGCGGGGCGACCATCATGAGGTCGGCGAGCTCGTCGACGACGACCAGCAGGTAGGGGTACGGCTTCAGCACCCGCTCGCTGCCCGCCGGCAGGACGATCTCGTCGTTCACCACGGCCTTGTTGAAGTCGTCGATGTGGCGGAACCCGAACGACGCGAGGTCGTCGTACCGCATGTCCATCTCCTTCACGACCCACTGCAGCGCCTCGGCGGCCTTCTTCGGGTTCGTGATGATGGGGGTGATGAGATGCGGGACCCCGGCGTACGGAGCGAGCTCGACGCGCTTCGGGTCGATGAGCACCATGCGCACGTCGCTCGGCTTCGCCCGCATCAGCAGGCTCGTGATCATCGAGTTCACGAAGCTCGACTTGCCCGAACCGGTCGACCCGGCCACGAGGAGGTGCGGCATCTTCGCGAGGTTCGCGACGACGTAGCCGCCGCCGACGTCCTTGCCGACGCCGATCGTCATCGGGTGCTTCGCGTTCGCCGCGGCGGGCGCACGCAGCACATCGCCGAGCGTCACGATCTCGCGGTCGGCGTTCGGGATCTCGACGCCGATGGCGCTCTTGCCGGGGATCGGCGAGAGGATGCGGACCTCGTTCGAGGCGACCGCGTAGGACAGGTTCTTCGAGAGGGCGGTGACCCGTTCGACCTTGACGCCCGGACCGAGCTCGATCTCGTACTGCGTCACGGTCGGGCCGCGGGAGAACCCGGTGACCTTCGCGTCGACCGAGAACTGCTCGAGCACGCCGGTGATCGCGCGGACCACGTCGTCGTTCGCCTGCGAACGGGTCTTCGCGGGCGCGCCCGCGGCGAGCGTCGAGGAGGCCGGGAGGTGGTAGGGACGGTCGGGCTGCGGCTCGGCACCGGCATCGGGCACGAGCCCCGGCTGCACGTCGCCGGGCTCCTCGTCGAGGCCGGCGAGCGGCTCGAGGACGGCGGTCGCCCCGGCGTCGTCGCCGCGGAGGCCGGTGCCGCCGTGCGGCACCTCGCCGGTGAACCGCGCGACGGCGGATTCCGCCCGTTCGAGCTCGCCGAGCACCTCGGCCCCGTAGCCGCCCTCGCCCTCGATCGCCGACTCGAAGCTGCCCGCAGCGGACCCCGGGCCGAACACCTCGGTCAGCCCGTCGACGCCGGGCGGTTCGAAGCTCGGGTCCTCCTCGCGGTTGGAGCTGTTGCGCCGCCACCACGGCACGAGTCCGCCGGCGCTCGACTCGTCGTCGTCGTCATCGAGCCCGTCGAGCTCGACCGGTTCGCTGCGCTCCTTCTTGCGGCGGCTCGGCTTCGCCTCGGGCTCCGCCTCCTGCGCCGCCTCCGGCGCGCCGAAGAGCCACGCGTAGAGCTCGCGGAACCGTGCGCCGATTCGGTTCGGCGGCGTCTTCGTCATGATGAGCAGCGCGAGCAGCAGCAGCAGGATCACGACGGCGGTGGCGCCGATGGGCGTGATCAGGAAGACGAGGGGCTGCGCCAGCATCCAGCCGAGCACGCCGCCCGCTTTCGCGAGCACCGCCATTCCCTCGCTCGGCTCGGGCTGCCCGCCGAAGATGTGGCAGAGCGCCGACACCGTGACGAGCAGCAGGCCGAGCCCGATGCCGATGCGGGTGTTGTCGTGCACCGAGCTCGGGTGGCGGAACAGCCAGACCGCGAACAGCAGCATGACGACGGGGAGCGCGAACGCGACCCGGCCGAACAGGGCGCCGAAGCTCCAGGCATCGAGGGTCTGCGCCACCGGGTCGTTGATGAGGAACCACTCGATCACCGCACCGGCGATCGCGAGCAGCACGAGGAAGAAGGGCAGCCCGTCTCGGCGCTCCTCCTTTTGGAGGGTCTCGGGGCCGAGGGCGCGCGCCGCCCCGCCGGCGAGGTGGGCGAGCCCCATCCAGGCGCGCACGAGCAGATTGGGTCCCTCGGCGGGGGCCTTCGCCTGCGCCGTCTTCGTCTGCTTGGCCGTCGCGGCGGGCAGCTTCTTGGTCGGCGCGGTGCGCGCGGCGCCGCGGGTCGAGGTACCCGAGGCACGGCCCGTCGACTTCGTGCTCGTTGCCATGCCCACCAGGCTACGGCCGCCCGCCGTCACCGGCGGGCAGCAGCGCGGGAATGTTCCGGATCCGCCTGGGCACGCTCAGAACCGGATCGCATCGATGACCCGCACCCGGACCGCCGCGAACGCGGGCAGCAGCCCGGCGAGCGCGCCGACGAGGACGGCCGAGCCGAGACCGATCACCGCGGCCTCGACGGGGAAGCCGGGGAGATCCTGGAGCTCGCCGCCGCCGAGCAGCATCGTCATGAGCGGGCTCCGAACCAGGAGGATGGCCACGCCGACGCCCACGACGCCCGCGACGAAGGTGCCGACGACGCTCTCCATCATGACCGCGAAGAACACCCGGCCGCTCGTCGCGCCGAAGGTGCGGCGGATGCCGATCTCCCGGATCCGGGTGCGGACCGTCACGAGGGCGATGTTCACGAGCCCGAGTGCGCCGAGCAGGAGGATCACGACGGCGACGCCCACCACGAGGAGCTTCACGAAGAGGAGCGGGTCCTCGCCGAACGCCGCGTAGTCGGTGCGGTAGCCGTCGACCTGGACGCCCTCTCCGAGCGCGGCGGCGAAATCACGCCGGATCGCCTCGATGATGGGGTCCGCCTGGTTCTGGTCGATCCACGCCTCGAAGCTCGGCGGCATCCCGCCCATCATCGACGAGCCGGAGCCGGACTGCGGGAGGGCGGCGTAGGCGTCCGAGAGGATGTAGGCGCTCGGCTCCGTGTCCCACTCGCCGTTCCTCGGCGTGACCCCGACGACGACGGCCGTGCGGCTCCCCTCTCCGAGGAGCTCGATCGTCGGATGCGAGGCGAGCGGCGGCCGGCCGATGCGATCCCAGAACGCCTCGCTGATGACGACGGCGGGTGCGAGCCGCTGGGCGTCGCCATCGGCGAACCAGGCGCCCTCGCTGATGCGGACGCGGTGGATCGTGCCGTACGCCGGGTCGACCGCCTGCACGGGCACCGGCAGGGCGCCGTCGGTGAACTGCACGGTGATCTCGCCGTACGCGAGTCGCGTGCCGTAGGCGACGCCGTAGCGTTCGAGGACCTCCTGCCAGGCGGTGTCGAGCCGCTCGGCGTCGGGCGGGGTCGACGCGTTGACGTTGAACGTCGCCGTCGCGGCCCGGCCGCCGCCGCGCTCGGACGACTCGCGCACCCCCTGCTCGGCCACGGCGCCCGCGCCGACGACGGTCGCGAGCGCGCAGACCGCCACCGCGACGCCGACGAGCGAGAGCAGCACCCGACCGCGGTGGATGCGCAGCTCCTCCATCGCCTCGACGACGGCGCTGACGAACCCCGTGCCGAGCCGTGCGAGCGCGTTCATGCGGCGCTCCCCGCCGGAACCGGCTCGTCGAGCGGCACGAGCCGCCCGGCGCTCAGACGCAGGTGGCGGTCGGCCCGCCTGGCGATCGCCGGATCGTGCGTGATCGTGACGAGCGCGGCGTCGGTCTCCCCCGCGACCTCCTCGATCAGCTCCATCACCGTGCCGCCTGTCTCCAGGTCGAGCGCGCCGGTGGGCTCGTCGGCGAGGATGAGCCGGGGCCGGCGGACGAGGGCGCGGGCGATCGCCACGCGCTGCTGCTCGCCGCCCGAGAGCCGCTCGGGCCTCGCGTCCGTGCGCTCGCCCAGCCCGACCCGTTCGAGCATCTCGCGGGCGATCCGTTCGCGACGCCAGAACGAGGAACCACCCGCGTAGAGGAGCGGCGTCTGCACGTTCTCGATCGCCGTGCGCCCCGGCAGCAGGTTGAACTGCTGGAAGACGAAGCCGATCTCCCGGCCGCGAAGCCGATCGCGCCGCGCGCCGCGGAGTCGCGCGGCATCCTCGCCGAGGATGCGCAGCTCGCCCTCCGTGGGGCTGTCGATGAGCCCGAGGAGGTTCAGCAGGGTCGATTTGCCGGAGCCGCTCCGCCCGACGATGGACACCCGCTCCCCCGCCTCGACCGTGAGATCGACACCCCGGAGGATCGTGAGGGGATCGGCGTCGGGGATCTGGACGGTGCGCCCGACGTCGATGGCTTCGACGAGCCTCATCCGAGGCACACCTCGCTGCCGTCGGGCAGCAGCTCGCAGCCCTCCATGCCCGGGGGCACGGCCGGAGCGCCCGGCACGAACTCGAGGATCGTGTCGCCCTCCGCGAGCCCCTCCGCGACGGCCACCTGGGTGCCGTCGCTGAGACCCAGCTTGACGCTCCGCTCGGTCTGCGCGCCGTCGGCATCCACGACCCAGACGACGCCGGTCTCCGCCCCGCCCTTCACCGCGGTCGTGGGGATGATCAGGACGTTCTCGGCCGTGCCGGCCTGGATCGTCACCTCGGCCGCGAGGCCCGGGAACACCCGCACATCGCCGGGCACCGCGCAGCGCACGGTCGCCGCGGTCGCGGTGCCGTCGCTCTGGCCGCCGCCGTCCTCGCCGCCGCCGTCGCCGCCCCCGGCGAGCGGCGTGCCGATGGTGAGTCCGGTGCAGGTGAACGGCGCCGGGCCGCCGGTGATGGCGACCGTCGCCTCGCTCGGCTGCTGCATGAGCCGGTACTGCTGCTCCGGCGTGAGCGTCGCCGTGACGTTGAACGACGGCGGAGCGACCTTGCCCGCGGCAGCCCCGGTCGTGACCGGCTGCCCCTCGATGACGTCGAGCGAGGAGAGGACGCCGTTCGCCGGAGCGAAGACCTTCTCGAAGTGATAGGTGGGTTCGGCGGGCACGGTCATCGGCTGCCCGTCAGGACCGGGTTCCTCGACCATCGCCGGCGGGTCCTCGACCTTGATGTCGAAGATCTTGTCGCCCTTCGCGACCTTGCTGCCCGCGCCGATGAAGATCTCGTCGACGGTGCCGGTGCCGGTCGCCTTCACGGTCACCGCGGCATCGGCGTTGACCGTGCCGCTCAGCACGAGGTCGTTCGTGATCGTGCCCGTCGCGACGACCACCTCGGGCTGGGTGAGGCTCCCGCCCGGCTCGAGCGCCGAGTCGTCCTCGGCCCGGTCCGGGAAGAACGCGAGCTTCACGAGCGCGACCGCGACGACTGCGACGAGCACCACTCGGATGATCGGAAAGATCCACTTGCGCCAGACGCCCACGCCACCCCAATCGTTCGGCCCGGCCCCCGGGCACTGGACCACCCTATGGGGTGAATCGGCTCCGCTTCATACGTCTCGGGGATGAATCGGGGAAAACCCCGAGCCTGCGGTCGCGGGCGCGCCACTTCTGTCGCGGACGCGCCACTCGAATGCCCCCAGCACGCCAGTCGCGCGCCCGGAAACGCCGCGCACCGCCCGGGCCGGAGCCGCGGGCGGTGCGAGGAGCGGGGTGGATCGGCGCTCAGGCCTCGATCACGAGGGGAACGAGCATCGGGCGCCGGCGCAGACGCCGGTTCACCCAGGTGCCGAGCGTCCGACGGACGATCTGCTGGAACGCGTAGGCGTCCCGCACACCGTTCTGCGCGGCATCCGCGAGCGCCCCGACGATCTTGGGCTTCACGTCCTCGAACACGGCGTCGTCCTCCGCGAAGCCGCGCGCGTGGATCTCCGGCCCCGAGATGACCCGACCCGTCGCGGCGTCGATGACGACGATGACGGAGATGAACCCCTCCTCGCCGAGGATGCGACGGTCCTTCAGGTCGGCGTCGGTGATCTCGCCGACCGTCGAGCCGTCGACGTACACGAAGCCGAGGTCGAGCTGACCGGTGACGCGCACCTCGCCGTCCTTCAGATCGAAGACGGTGCCGTTCTCGCCGATGAAGGTGTTGCGCTCCGGGATGCCCGTGTCGCGCGCGAGCTTCGCGTTCGCGACGAGGTGCCGGTACTCGCCGTGGATCGGCAGCACGTTGCGCGGCTTCAGGATGTTGTAGCAGTACAGCAGCTCGCCGGCGGCCGCGTGGCCCGAGACGTGCACCCGGGCGTTGCCCTTGTGCACGACGTTCGCGCCGAGCTTCGTGAGCCCGTCGATCACGCGGTACACGGCGTTCTCGTTGCCCGGGATGAGGCTCGAGGCGAGGATGACGGTGTCGCCCTCCTCGATCTCGATCTGGTGGTCGCGGCTCGCCATGCGGCTGAGCACGGCCATCGGCTCGCCCTGCGACCCGGTCGACATGTAGACGATCTGCTCGTCGGGGATGTCGCCGGCCTTCTTGTAGTCGACGAGCACGCCGTCGGGCACCTTCAGGTAGCCGAGCTCGGCGGCGATCGTCATGTTGCGCACCATGCTGCGACCGAGGAGCGCCACCCGGCGCCCGTTCGCGTGGGCGGCGTCGAGCACCTGCTGAACGCGGTGCACGTGGCTCGAGAAGCTCGCGACCACGACCTTCTTCGTGGCCCGGGAGATCACCTGGTCGAGGACAGGCCCGATCTCGCGCTCGAGCGGCGTGAAGCCCGGGACATCCGCGTTCGTCGAGTCGACGAGGAACAGGTCGATGCCCTCCTCGCCGAGCCGCGCGAAGTCGCGGAGGTCGGTGAGCCGGCCGTCGAGCGGGAGCTGGTCCATCTTGAAGTCGCCCGTGGCGAGGGCGCTGCCGGCGCGGGTCTTGATCGCGACGGCCAGGGCGTCGGGGATGGAGTGGTTCACCGCGACGAACTCGAGGTCGAAGGGGCCGAGCGTCTCGCGCTGCCCCTCGCGCACCGTCAGGCTGTACGGCTGGATGCGGTGCTCCTTGAGCTTCGCCTCCACGAGCGCGAGCGTCAGCGTCGAGCCGATGAGCGGGATGTCCGCGCGGCGCTTCAGGAGGTACGGCACCGCGCCGATGTGGTCCTCGTGACCGTGGGTGAGCACGACGCCGACGACGTCGCCGAGGCGGTCCTCGAGGAAGCCGAAGTCGGGCAGGATCAGGTCGACGCCGGGCTGGTGCTCCTCCGGGAAGAGCACGCCGCAGTCGACGATCAGGATCTTGCCGTCGATCTCGAAGCTCGTCATGTTGCGGCCGACCTCGCCGAGGCCGCCGATCGGGATCACGCGCAGCGTGCCCGCCTCGAGCGTGGCGGGTTCAAAGACGTCGGGCATAGGCCCTCCTTCGTGTTGATGTTCAGTTGACGGTGCGGGCCGCGCGGCCCAGCGGATGTCTCGGTGCGCCGTTCAGCGCGTGGTGCCGGCGATCTTCGGCAGCGCGCCGCCCGCGGCGGCGTTGCGGTCGGGCCGGAAGTTGTGGAAGTCGGCGCCGGGCACGCCCTGGACGAGCGCGAGCTCGTCCTCGATGAGGGCGGCCTCCCACTCCTCGGGTCCGACGAGCGGCAGGCGCACGCGCGGGCTGCCGATGCGGCCGAGGCCGTGCAGGATGTACTTCGCCGCGACCGTGCCGGGCACGTGGGTCATCGTCGCGCGCACGAGCGGCTCGAGCCGCTGGTGCTCGGCCGTCGCCGCCGTCAGGTCGCCGCGGTTCACGGCGTCGACGATGGCCCGGTACGGGGCCGGGGCGATGTTCGCGGTGACGCCGATGAGCCCGGTCGCGCCGATCGCGAGGTGCGGCAGCACGTTCGCGTCGTCGCCGGAGAAGTACATGAGGTCGGTCTGGTTCAGCACCCGGCTGACCTCGCTGAAGTCGCCCTTGGCGTCCTTCACGGCGAGGATGTTCGGGTGCTTCGCGAGGCGCAGGATCGTCTCGTACTTGATCGGCACGCCCGTGCGGCCGGGGATGTCGTAGAGGATCACCGGCAGATCGGTCGCGTCGGCGACCATGCGGAAGTGCGTGAGGATGCCGGCCTGCGTCGGCTTGTTGTAGTACGGCGTGACGATCATGATGCCGTCGGCGCCGGCCTTCTCGCTGTGCTGGTACAGCTCGATGGCGTGGGCGGTCTCGTTCGACCCGCCGCCGGTGATGATCTTCGCCCGCCCCGCGGCGACCGACTTGCCGACCTCGACGAGCCGCAGCTTCTCGGGGTCGGTGAGCGTGGAGGTCTCCCCCGTCGTGCCCGTGACGACGATGCCGTCGGCACCGTTCGAGATGAGGTCGTCGATGTGCTTCTCGACCCCGGGCCAATCGACTTCGCCGTCCGCCGTCATGGGCGTGACGAGCGCGACGAGCACCTGTCCGAAGGGGTTTTCCTGAGTCACGCCCTCCAGGCTATCGGTTCTGCGCACCGCACGACGATCCGTTGCGCCCCGCGGCCCTCATCGACGATCCGTTGCGGGGCCGCCGAACCTCCCCGCTCTCCCGCTGTCGTCATCCCTCCCCGGCTCTCCCGCTCTCGTCATCCCTCCCCGGCTCTCCTGCTCTCGTCATCCCTCCCCCGCTCTCCCGCTCACGTCATCCCTCCCCGTGCACGTTGCACGACGAACCGCGCGACGCGCCGTGCGACCTGGCGCGCCGTCGGGATCATCGTGCGACTCGACCACGGACGTGCGTGCCGCGTTCGATGCGGGCGAGAATTGCGGCCGCCACCGTCGGCCAGTCATGAACGATCAGCGCGTAGTCGAAGCGGAGGGTCTCGAAGCCGAGCGCCGCCGCCGCGGCGTCGCGGGCGAGGTCCTTGTGACGCTTCGACACGGCCATCGAGCCGGATCCGGGCGACGGACGGAACTCGTCGACGTGGTTCGCCTTCCCATCGGCCTCCAGGATCAGCCGGTCGCCGAGCACGAAGTCGACCCGCCCGACCCCGGGCACCCAGACCTGCGAACGGAGCTCGAGGCCGAGCCCGCGGAGTCGAAGACGGAGCAACGACTCGAGACCGCTGTCGGCGTTCCAGCGCGCGAAGTCGACGAGCCATCGATGCCTGGCCGGGATCCGGGCCCGAAGCGCCAGCACTCGCTTCCTCGTCAGGAAGCGCTTCCGCATCGCCGATTCGAGGGCGACGAAGAACTCCTCCGCTCCGCGGCAGCCGTGCAGCTGAACGAGTGCCTCCTCGAGTGTCGCGCGCGGCTCCGTCGTCGATTCGCGGCTCCAGTGCGTGCGGCATCGGCACCCCTCATGGCGCCGCCGCCGGCCCGTGCGCGGCATCGACACGTGCACGACGTCGGGCGCCGCGAGCACCCACAGCCCGGCGGCGTGGACACGGCTGAGGCATCCGAGCGCGCCGCCATGCCGCACCGCGGTCTGCACCGGCAGCGGGAGCTCGGGAACGGCGTAGACGCCCTCCCGGAGCCGGACGACCTCACCGGCGGCGACCGCGAGCGCGAGCGAGTACCGGTCGATGCCGGCCGCGGCGAGCTCGCTCGTGCGCGCGACCCCGCCCGAGGACGCGCACCGACGCCGGACGAGGGTGGCGGCGATGGGCATACCCACAGCGTCGCGGGATTCCCGTTGCCCGCTCGATCGACTCCGAGATCTGTGGACTGGGGCAGCGGATCGCCGGTTGATGAGGAGGAGCGACAGCCGCCCCCGCGCTGGGCAGTGGTGCTGCCGTGCTCGGCCAGTTGCACGGCGGATGTTCCGGCGCGCCGGCCCGAGGCGGCGTGCCGCACGGATCGTCGTGCAACTCGCAGGCGGGTGGGTGGGTGGTGGGTGGGTAGGTGGGAGGGCCGGGATCCGGACGCGGCAGGCAGGCGCGGGCTGGTCAGCGCGCGTAGCTGAGGAAGCGGTAGCGGATGCCGGTGCGAGAGGTGTGCCAGCTCGACTCGGCGACGCGCTCGGCGGCCTCGGGATCGGCGGCTTCGGGATCGACGGGGTCGGGGTCGACCGCCTCGAGCCGCCACTCCGGTCCGCGCGCCGGGGCGAAGGCGTCGCCCGGCACCTCGAGGTCGAGCTCGGTCACCTCGAGGCGATCGGCGAGCAGCACCGCTTCCCGGAACAGCTCGCCGCCGCCGATGACCCACACCCGCCCGGCCTCGGCCGAGGCATCCGCCGCCCCCACGCTCGCACCCGACGCGGCGAGCGCGAGCGCCTCCTCGAGCGAGGCGGCGCGCTGCGCACCCTCGGCCGACCATTCCGCCTGCCGGGTGACGACGAGGTTCGCGCGCCCGGGCAGCGGACGGAACGGTTCGGGCAGCGAGTCCCACGTCTTGCGGCCCATGACGACCGGTGCGCCGAGCGTGACGGCCTTGAAGTGCGCGAGGTCTTCCGGCACGTGCCAGGGCATGCCGCCGCCCGCGCCGATCACGCCGCCGTGCGCCTCGGCCCAGACGAGCCCGATGCGGACCGCGGGCGGCGCCGAGGCGTCGCTCATACCGCGACCGCGCCGCGGATCGCGGGGTGGTGCTCGTAGCCCTCGACGACGAAGTCGTCGTACTCGTAGTCGAGGATCGACTCGGGCTTCCGGGCGAGCCGCAGCGTCGGCGCCGGGTAGGGCTCGCGCTCCAGCTGGAGCCGCACCTGCTCGAGGTGATTGTCGTAGATGTGGCAGTCGCCGCCCGTCCAGACGAAGTCGCCCGGCTCGAGACCGGTCTGCTGGGCCACCATCAGGGTGAGCAGCGCGTACGAGGCGATGTTGAACGGCACGCCGAGGAAGAGGTCGGCGCTGCGCTGGTAGAGCTGGCACGACAGCTTGCCGTCGGCGACGTAGAACTGGAACAGCGCGTGGCACGGCGCGAGCGCCATGTCGGGGATGTCGGCCGGGTTCCACGCCGACACGATGAGCCGCCGCGAGTCGGGGGTCTGCCGGATCTGCTCGATCACCTGGGCGATCTGGTCGATGTGCTCGCCGCCCGGCGTCGGCCAGGAGCGCCACTGCACGCCGTAGACGGGACCGAGCTCGCCCTCGGCGTCGGCCCACTCGTCCCAGATGGAGACCCCGTGCTCCTGCAGCCAGCGCACGTTCGAGTCGCCGCGGAGGAACCACAGCAGCTCGTACGCGATCGACTTGAAGTGCACGCGCTTCGTCGTGATGAGCGGGAATCCCTGGGAGAGGTCGAAGCGGATCTGCCGGCCGAACACGCTCGTCGTGCCCGTGCCGGTGCGATCGGACTTGTGCGTGCCGTGCTCGAGCGCATCGCGGAGCAGGTCTTCGTACGGGGTCGGGATCGCAGCTGCCACCCCTCGATGCTAGCCCCGCCCGCCGACGTCGCGGCCGTGCCGCGCTGGCCCGCGCGACGTCATCCGGCGTCACCCGCCGTCACATGCTCGCGGGAGGCATCCGCCGCGCCTAGCATCGCCGCATGCAGTGGACCACGGCCCTTCTCGTCGCCCTCGCCCTCGTCGGCGCCGCGACGGCGATCGGGCTCGCGCTGCGCGCCCGATCGGGCCGGATCGTCCGGACCGCCGGCGGCCGGGCGGATGCCTCGGTCTCCGCCGTGAGCGCGCAGTCGACGGATGCCACTGACGCGGGCCTCGCGTCCGCCGCCGCAACGCTCCGCCTCGACGCCGACGCGTTCGGCGCGGACGCGACCCTCGTGCAGTTCTCGACCGCGTTCTGCAGCCGCTGCCCGGGCACCGCCCGGCAGCTCGGAGCGCTCGCGGCCGACTCCCCCGGCGTGCGCCACGTCGAGATCGACCTCACCGACGATCCGGAGCTCGCGGCCCGCCACTCCGTGCTGCAGACCCCGACGACGCTCGTGATCGACGGGGCCGGCCGCACCGTCGCCCGGATCGGCGGCCCGCCCCGCATGACCGAGCTCGCCGAGCTCGTCGACTCGCTCACCAGGAGGACCCGTGCCACGATCTGACCCCGCCGCGATCGACCCCCGCGGCCCCCGGTTCAGCGCCGCGATCACCGCCGCCCTGCTGCTCGTCTCGGTCGTGCTCGGAATCGCCGGGGCCGAGCTCGCCGCGTGGCTGCTGCTCGCCGCGCTCGCGCTGCTCTTCGCCTGGGGCGCGCTCGCGGGCGTGGCGAGGCATCCGTTCGGCTTCCTCTACCGGCGTCTGGTGCGTCCCCGCCCCGGGCCGCCGACGGAGCTCGAGGACCCGCGGCCGCCGACCTTCGCCCAGGGCGTCGGCTTCGTCGTCGCCGGGGTCGGGGTCGTGCTCGGGGCGCTCGGCCTCCCGCTCGCCGTGCCGATCGCCGCCGCGGCGGCGTTCCTCGCCGCGTTCCTGAACGCCGCGTTCGGCTTCTGCCTCGGCTGCCAGCTCTACCTCCTGCTCATCCGGGCCGGAGTCATCCGTCCGAGCCGTCCGCTCGCGGGATCGCTTCGCTAGGCTGGGGAGCGGCTCGAAGACGAGCACCGGCGGGCACCACGACGACGCACCCGGCGAGGGCCTCCACGGCTCGCGCCAGCGCCGCGGGGTCGCCCGGCGCACCGAACGGACGCCGGATCCCCGGCGCGAAGAGGAGGACCCCATGGCCGTCACGAGCGAATCCACCACCGTCTGGAACGGGAGCCTCGTCGCCGGCTCCGGCAGCGTCCGTCTCGACTCGTCGAAGCTCGCCGAGTTCAACGTGAACTGGCGCGCCCGCTCCGAGGGCGCGGACGCGACGACCACCCCCGAGGAGCTCCTCGCGGCCGCGCACTCCTCGTGCTTCTCGATGGCGCTCTCGCACGCGCTCTCGGGCGCGGGGCACGAGCCCGAGAGCATCCAGACCACCGCCGCGGTGACCTTCGAGGCCGGCAAGGGCGTGCTCGGCAGCCACCTGCTCGTGAGCGCGCGGGTTCCGGGGCTCAGCGAGGCCGACTTCCAGACCTTCGCCGAGGATGCGAAGAAGAACTGCCCGATCTCGCAGGCGCTCGCCGGCATCCCGATCACCATCGAGGCCGAGCTCGCCTGATCATGCGGGTGCTCGTCGCCGGTGCGTCCGGCTTCCTCGGCACCGAGCTCGTCGCCCGCGCGCGGGCGGCGGGCCACGAGGTCGTGCGGCTCGTGCGGCGGCCGGCGGCGGCGCCCGACGAGTCCTCGTGGGCGCCCGATCGCGGTGACGTCGACCTCGCCGAGCTCGACCGGGCCGACGCCGTCGTGAACCTCTCGGGCGCCTCGCTCGCCAGGTTGCCGTGGACCCGCCGCTACCGGGCCGAGATCGTCGCGTCCCGAGTCGCTGCGACCCGCACCCTCGTCGAGGGGATGCGACAGGCCGCGGCCCCGCCCGCGGTACTGCTGAACGCCTCCGCCGTCGGCGCCTACGGCGACCGGCCCGGCGAGACGCTCGACGAATCAGCCGCGCCCGGCGAGGGCTTCCTCGCCGAGGTGGTGGCGGTCTGGGAGCAGGAGGCGCTCCGCGCCCCGAGCGGGACCCGCACCGTGCTTCTCCGCTCGGGCATCGTCGTCGGCCGGGGCGGCGCGATGCGCCGGATGGCGGCGCTCACCCGGGCCGGACTCTCCGCGCGGCTCGGCTCCGGACGCCAGCACTGGCCCTGGATCGCGCTCGACGACGAGATCGATGCGATGCTGCATCTGCTCGACTCCGAGCTCGACGGCCCGGTGAACCTCGTCGGGCCCGCACCGGCGACCGCGGACCACGTGCTCGCCGCGCTCGCGACCCGCATGCACCGGCCGTACTTCCTCGCGGCTCCGGCTCCGCTCATCCGGCTCGGCCTCGGCGTCGCGGCCGACGAGCTGCTCCTCGCCGACCAGGCGGCGGTGCCCCAACGGCTCCTCGACGACGGGTTCCGCTTCAGCCGGCCCTCGGTGGAGACCGCACTCGACGCGATGCTCGCCGTCGAGCGCTGAGCGTCGAGGCCGCGCCGCGCCGCGGACCGCACCACGGACTGCGCCGCGTCGTGGCGGCCCGCCCTCAGGAGCGCGACAGCTCGATCGCGCGCCGCACCGCCTGCCGCGCACGCCTGCGGTCGCCCGCGGCGTCGTAAACGAGTCCGAGTCGCAGCCAGGCGCGCCACGAATCCGGCTCGGCCTCGGCCGCGACCCGGAACTCGTCGAAGCGCTCCGTGGCCGCCTGCCGCTGCGGGCGCCCGCTCGGCAGCACCGGCAGCCCGAGCTCGGTGCCGCCCTCTTCCGCGAGCGTCGTCATGAGCGCCTGCGAGCGGACGCCGAAGAGCACTTCGCGCCAGAGCGCCCAGGCGCCGATGATCGGCAGCACGAGCAGCGCCACGCCGATCGCGACGGCGATCGGCTCGCCCGTGCCGATGAACTGCACGGCGCGCCAGCCGACGAGCACGAGGTACACGGCGAGCAGCACCGACATGACGACGGCGCCGACGCGGACGCTCATCGGCCGCTCAGCCCGAGGTCGAGCAGGGCGTCGAGACCGACGCTCACGCCGTCCGCCTCGGGCGCCCGGCGGAGGGCGAGCAGGATCCCGGCCTCGTAGGAGCTCGCCGAGAGCGTCGAGTGGCTGATCTGCAGCGTCTCGCCGTCGCCGCCGAGGAGGACGCGCTGCTCGGCGAGCAGTCCCGTCATGCGGAGGCTGTGCACCGGGATGCCGGCCACGAGCTGCCCGCGCGCCCGCTGGTCGACGTGGGGCGCGGCGACGGGCGGCTCGCCTGCAGCGGCCCGGGCCTCACCCATGAGCTCCGCGGTGCGCACCGCGGTGCCCGACGGCGAGTCGACCTTGCCGGCGTGGTGCGCCTCGACGACCTCGATGGTCTCGAAGAAGGGGGCCGCGAGGGCGGCGAACGCCGTGCCGAGCACGCTGCCGATCGAGAAGTTGGGGACGAAGAGCACGGCGCGGGAGCCGTCGGTGTCGCGCACGAGCCGTTCGACGCCGGCGATGCGGTCGGCCGACCAGCCGGAGGTGCCGACGACGACGGGGATGCCGCCGCGCACCGCGTGCTCGACGATCGCCGCGCTCGCGGCGGGGTGGGTGACGTCGAGCACGACATCGGCGCCGTCGAGCGCCCCGAGCGGGGTGCGCGAGTCGAGCCCGGCGTGCAGTTCGAGGTCGTCGGCGGCCTCGATGAGCCTCGTCGCGAGCTGTCCCATCTTGCCGGTGGCTCCGGCCACCGCGACCCGTATCGTCACCCGGCCAGCCTATCGCGGGCCGCGCGCTCGGCCCGCGGCGAGGCCGCCCGACCGCGGGCGCCCTCGCCGTGCCGGCCGTAGGCTTGGCCCATGCTGCAGCACCGAGAGGTCGACGTCGCCGACGACGACGCGCAGACCATGCTCACGGCGTACTTCGACGAGCGCGCCGCGGGGTTCCCGCCGGAGCAGGGCGAGTACCGCCCGACGTTCCCGGACCCGGCGCAGTTCGCCGCGCCCGCCGGGGCGTTCCTCCTCGTCGTCGACGGGGACGGGCGTGCGGTCGGCTGCGGCGGGGTGCGGCGCATCCAGCGCTCCCCCGAGCCCGAGCAGCTCGTGCGCTTCGAGGTCAAGCATCTCTGGCTCGCCCCGGCGGCGCGCGGCGGCGGCGAGGGGCGACGCCTCCTCGACGCGCTCGAACGACGGGCCCGCGAGCTCGGTGCGCAGGAGCTGGTGCTCGACACGAACCGGAGCCTCGAGGCCGCCGGCGGGCTCTACCGTGCGAGCGGCTTCACCCCGATCGAGCCGTACAACGCGAACCCGAACGCGACGGACTGGTTCGGCAAGCGCCTCGGCTGAGGCGCTCAGAGCGCGTACGGCTCGGGCAGTCCGGTGCGCAGCTCGGGCGGCAGGTGCGAGAGGTCGTTGTGCACGACGAGGCTCCAGGGCCGGCCGGGCTTCTGGGTGAGCACCGTGAGGCCGCAGTTCGCCTGGTTGATGGAGACCCAGCGCCAGTCGGGGGCGCCGAGCACCTCGCGCACGAACCACGCGATGACGAAGTTGTGGGTGATCAGCAGCTCGTGCCGGTCGTCGCGGTGCGAGCGCAGGAACTCGGCGACGGCGTCCGCCATCTGCGCGCTCCCCGCCTCGATCTCGGCGTCGGTCACCCCGCCGAAGAACGGCGCGTACGCCGAGGGGGTCTCGGGGGCCGGCCCCGAGGGGATGCAGTCGAACAGCAGTGCGGACGGCTCCGGGGTGACCGCGGGGAGCTTCGCGGCGACGATCTCCGCCGTCTCGGCCGCCCGCTGCAGCGGCGAGTGCCAGGCCGCGTCGAAGGGGATGCCCCCGAGGCGCTCGGCGAGGAGCTCCGCCTGCCGGCGCCCGCGCGGTGAGAGCGGGCCGTCCGGCATGCCGTGCTCGGCGTCGAGCTGCTCGCCATGGCGTACGAGGTAGAGGTGGTGTGCCACGAGGTTTCGATTCCCTGTCGTCGATCGGATGCCGCGCTCAGGCGACGCTGGTCGCGGAGACGGCGTCGGCCGCTCCGCTGAGGGCGGCGTCGTCGGTCGCCCCAACGGCGACGACCGAGAACGGCCGCGAGACGAGGTTGGCTGCGAGCGCCCGCACATCGTCGACGGTGACGAGTGCGATGCGACGGAGCGCCTCATCGAGATCCTGGAACTCGCCGAGCGTGAGCTCGGCACGACCGAGACGCGACATGCGCGTGTCGGAGTCTTCGAGGGCGAGCGCCGAGGCGCCGCCGAGCTGCCCCGCGGCGCGGCCGAGCTCCTCCGGCGTCACCCCGTGCTCGGCGAGGCGCTCGAGCTCGCTGCGGAGCAGCGCCGTGACCGTGCCCGCCTTCTGCGGTGCGCAGCCGGCGTACATGCCGAAGAGCCCCGCATCGGAGTACGCGGGCGCGAAAGAGTACACCGAGTAGGCGAGCCCGCGGCGCTCGCGCACCTCCTGGAACAGCCGGGAGCTCATGCCGGAGCCGAAGATCGCGTTCAGCACGCTCATCGCCGGACGGCGCTCGTCGGAGGCGACGAGTCCGGGCACGCCGACGAGGAGGTTGACCTGCTCGATCGGGCGCTCGACGACGGTGAGCTCGGGGCCGCGTTCGAGCGGCGCCGCGGCGGCCGCCCGGCGCGGGACGGGAACGCCCGGTTCGTCCATGCGCCAGCCCGCGGCGGAGAGCGCGGCCTCCAGCAGCCGCACGAGCTCGTCGTGGTCGACGGCGCCGGCGACCGTGACCACGAGGTCCTGCGGACGGTAGTTGGCGCGGTAGTGCTCCCATACGGCGTCGCGAGCGGCCGCACGGATCGTCTCGGGGGTGCCGCCGATGGGGCGGCCGAGCGGGTGCTCGCCGAGCACCGCGGAGAAGAAGCGCTCGCCCGCGACGTCGGCCGGGTCATCCCCCGCCATCGCGAGCTCCTCGAGGATGACGCCGCGCTCGGTCTCGAACTCGTCCGCGTCGAGCAGCGAGGAGGTGAACATGTCGGCGAGCACCTCGACGGCCATCGGCAGGTCGCGGTCCTGCACCTTGGCGTAGTAGCAGGTGTGCTCCTTCGCGGTGAGCGCGTTGTGCTCGCCGCCCACGGCGTCGAAGGAGACCGCGATGTCGAGCGCGCTGCGCCCGGCGGTGCCCTTGAAGAGCAGGTGCTCGAGGAAGTGCGTGGAGCCGTAGGTGGCGGGATGCCCGGCACCGGTCGGCTGCTCGTCGCGCGAGCCGACGGCGACCCAGAAGCCGATCGTGGCGCTGCGCGCCCCCGGCACCTGTTCGCTCAGCACCCGGACGCCGGAGGGGAGGACGCTGCGCCGGACGAGCGACTCCCCGGCCGCCCGGAAGGAGAGCTCGGCCAGGCCGAGAGGGAGGTCGACAGCGCCGTTCATCCCGAACAGCCTAAGCCACGTCCCCCGGAGGTGGGTCGCCCCCGTCCGGGCGGCCGGCGAGCCGCACGCCGGGCACGGTGCGCGTCGGACGACCCGCGTCGGGCGCGGCGCGCGTCAGGCCGAGGCGCGATCGAGTTCGACGAGCTCGGATCGCTGCAGCTGCACGGATGCCGCGGCGATGAGCCCGTCGACCTGCTCGGGGTGCGACACGCCGGCGACCGGGGCCGCGACCGTCGACCGCGACTGCAGCCAGGCGACGGCGATCGCGGCGGGCGTCACGCCGTGCTCCTCGGCGATGTCGTCGAGGGCGGCGAGCACCCGGTGCCCGCGACGGCCGAGGTGCCGCGCGAGCCGCGCACCACGGGCGTCGTGGCGGAGATCGGTGCGACGACGCACCCGACCGCCGAGGAAGCCGCCGGCGAGCGCGAAGTACGGCAGCACGGCGAGGCCCTGAGCATGCGCCACGAGCTCGGGGGCGCCCTCGAAACCGCGGCGGTCCATCAGGTTGTAGGCCGTCGTCACCAGCTGGAACCGCGGCAGTCCGTTGGCCGCGAGCACCCGCGCTTCGATCAGCCGCTCGGGCGAGAAGTCGGACGCGCCGATCGAGCGCACCTTGCCGGCGGCGATGAGCCGGTCGACCGCGCCGAGGCTCTCCTCCAGCGGGACCTCCGGGTCTTCGCCGTGGAAGAACAGCACGTCGATGCGCTCCGTGCCGAGCCGCGCGAGCGAGGCATCCACCGCGCCCTGGAGGGACCGCGGCGAGAGCCCGCGGTGCTCGGGGTGCCGACCCGCCTTCGTCATCACCGTCATCCGCTCGCGCAGACCGCGGTCGGCGAGCCAGGCGCCGATGATCTGCTCGCTCCGGCCGGAGGCGTAGGCGTCGGCCGTGTCGATGAGCTCGCCGCCGAGGGCGGCGAAGCGGTCGAGGACGTCGAAGGACGCCTCGTGGGAGAGCGTCCACCCGAACACGCTGCCGCCGAGGGCCAGGGGGTGCACAGCGATGCCGGTGTCGCCGAGCGTCGCTTTCCGCGGGACGCGGATGGGACCGGAGACGGGATTCGATTCGATCAGACGACCGCCTGTCGCTTCGGTGGGCTCGGCGAGGACCTCGGCGTCGAGATCGATCTCGACCGCCTCGACCGTTCGCAGGTCGTCTCTCGCCATCGTGTGCCGCGCCACCGCTCCTCCTCCCCAGGATCGTTTCCGAGCGTACGGGGCGGGGATACCACTCGACGTGAATGCGCGCCGAAGCGTTACCGAATCGTTGGCGAACCTCCCGCGCGGCGCACGACGGCCTCCGCCTGCCGGAGGAGCGGGGCATCCACCATCGCACCGTCGAAGGCGAACACACCGGGCTCCCCGGCCGCCGCGGCGAGCACCTCGCGGGCCCGCGCGAGCGTCCCCGGATCCGGTCGGTATGCCGCGCGGACGACATCGACCTGCCGCGGATGCACGCAGGCCGTCGCCTCGAATCCGAGCGCGACCGCGTCCTCCGCCTCCGCCCGGAGCCCCGCCTCGTCGTCGAGGTCGAGGTGCACGGCGTCGACGGCGGCGACGCCGTGCGCGGCCGCCGCGAGGCGCACCTGGGACCTGGCGTGCCTCGCGACGTCGCGGTACCGCCCGTCGGGGAACCTGCTCGAGGTGCCACCGAGCGAGGCGAGCAGGTCCTCCGCACCCCACATCAGCGCGATGACGGGCGCGAGCGCCGCCAGTTCGCCCGCCGCGAGCACCCCGCGGGCGGTCTCGCAGAGCGCGATCACCTCGAGCTCGCCGAGCCCGACGAGATCCGCGGTGCCCTCGCACTTCGCGAGCATGACGGTGCGGTAAGCGGTCTGCCGGAGCGCCTCGAGATCGGCCGCGAGCTCGCCGCTCGAGGCCGGGTTCAGCCGGACGACGACCCGTTCGGGATCGATGGGGTGCTCGACGAGCGACCGCCGCGCCGCCGGCTTCGACGCGGGCGCGACGGCGTCCTCGAGGTCGAGGATGACGGCATCGGACCGCTCCAGCGCCTTCCGGTAGCGGTCGGGCCGGTCGGCCGGGCAGAAGAGGAGGGCCGGGCCGAATCGGAATCCGGCGCTCACGATCCCGCCCCGCCCAGCGCGGCCCGCTCCCCCGCCTCCCGCGTCCACACCAGCATGCTCCGCGTGCAGCGGGCCACGACGACGCCGTCCTGGTTCCGTGCGACGTGCCGGAGCGTGACGACGCCCTCGCCCGGGCGCGAGGACGACAGGCGCTTCGCCTCGACCGTGCTCTCGCCCGAGAGCGTGTCGCCGACGAAGACCGGCGCCGGGAACGCGATCTCCCCGAACCCGAGATTCGCCACGAGCGTCCCGAGCGTCAGCTGCGCGACCGACTGCCCCACGAGCGTCGACAGCGTGAACATCGAGTTCACGAGCACCCGCCCGAACGGCTGCGTCGCGGCGAACGCCCGATCGAGGTGCAGCGGCTGCGGGTTCATCGTGAGCGTCGTGAACAGCACGTTGTCCGCCTCGGTCACGGTGCGACCCGGGCGGTGCACGTAGCGCACCCCCTCCTCGAACTCCTCGAACCACAGCCCGCGCTGCACGACCTCGCGCATCGCGGCCGGTCCGGTCCCGGCATCCGTCATGGCGGTCTCCTCGCCGCTCAGGCCACGAGCCCGAGCTCCCTCGTGATGATCATCAGCTGCACCTCGGTGGTCCCCTCGCCGATCTCGAGGATCTTCGAGTCGCGGTAGTGGCGGGCGACCGGGTTCTCGTTCATGAAGCCGTAGCCGCCGAAGATCTGCGTCGCGTCCCGCGCGTTGTCCATCGCCGCCTCCCCGCACACCATCTTCGCGATCGACGCCTCCATCTTGAAGGGCAGGCCGGCATCCATCTTGCGTGCGGCGTCGTGCCAGGCGAGCCGCGCCTGGTGCACCCGGGCCTGCATCTTCGCGATCTTGAACGCGATGTGCTGGTTCCGCCCGATCTCGTGACCGAACACCACCCGGCGCTTCGCGTACCGCACGGCCTCCTCGAGGCAGCCCTGGGCGGCGCCCGTCGCGAGCGCGGCGAAGGCGATGCGGCCCTCGTCGAGCCGCTGCAGGAAGTTCGCGTAGCCGCGCCCCCGTTCGCCGAGGAGGTTGCCGGCGGGCACCCGCACGTCCCGGAGCGTCAGCGGGTGGGTGTCGCTCGTGTGCCAGCCGACCTTGTCGTAGCCCTCCTCGACCGTGAAGCCGGGGGTGCCGTTCGGCACGATGATGCAGCTGAGCTCCTTCTTCACCGTGCCGTCCGGCAGCTCTCGCTCACCGGTGACCGCGGTGATCGTGACGAGCTTCGTGATCGGCGTGCCCGAGTTCGTGATGAACTGCTTCGAGCCGTTGATCACCCACTCGTCGCCGTCGAGCACGGCGGTCGTCTGCGTCGCCCCCGCGTCGGATCCCGCGCTCGCCTCGGTGAGCCCGAAGCCGGCGAGCGCCCGGCCGGCGATGAGATCGGGCAGGAACTCGGCGTGCTGCTCGGGCGTGCCGTTGCGGTAGATCGGCATGACGCCGAGTCCGACGCCCGCCTCGAGCGTCACGCCGATCGACTGGTCGACGCGGCCGAGCGCCTCGACCGCGAGGCAGAGCTGGAAGTACGACTTGCCGAGTCCGCCCACCGATTCGGGGAACGGCAGGGCGAAGAGGCCGAGTTCGCCCATCTGGGCGATGATCTCGAGCGGGAGTCGGCGCTTCGTGTCGTACTCGTACGCGGCCGGCGCGACGACGGTGTCGGCGAAGTCCTTGACCCGGTCGAAGAGCGCCTGCTCCTCGTCGCTCAACTGGTAGTCCACTGCGGTGCTCCTTGCTCGTCGGTGGTCGTGGCCGTCTGGGCCGTGGGGTCGGCGCCGCCGGAGTCGGCGGGGCCGGATGCTGCGGAGTCGGATGCCTTGGCGTCGGATGCCTCGGAGACGGCCGCCTCGGGGCCGTCGTGGCCCGGCTCCTCGTGCGGCTCGACCCGGGCGACGAGCTGGTCGCGGGACACCTGCGCCCCCAGCTCGACGGAGAGGCGCACGACGCCCGCCAGCGGGGCGGTCACGCGGTGCTCCATCTTCATCGCCTCGATCGCGAGGATCGGGGCGCCCGCGTCGACCGCGTCGCCGTCCGTGACGAGCACGCTCGTGACCGTGCCGGGCATCGGCGCCCGGAGCACCGGGTCGGCGGCTCCCCCGCGTTCGGCGGCGGCGAGCCGGAGCTCGAGGGCCGCGCGGCGGTCCGTCGGCACGATGCGCTGCGCCCGGCCGTCCGCGTGCACCCAGACCGCACCGTCCGGGGCGCGCACCGCGAGCGGGCCGGCGGTATCCGGAGCGGCGGCCGGGCCGGGGGCCGGGGCGGCTGCGTCGCGGCCGCCGCGGGCGATCCGCCAGCCCCGCTCCCGCTGCCAGGCGTGCGCGTCCGGACCGGCATCCGCCAGCGCCTCGGACTCCGCGAGCTCGACGGCCGCGGCGAGCGCGGCCGGACTCGGCGGCGCGGCGGCGGGCGCGGGCCGTTCGTCGATGAGCCCGGTGTGCAGTCGGCCGGCGCGCACCTCCGGGTCGTCGAGCAGCGCGGCGAGGTACTCGAGGTTCGTCTCGACGCCGAGCACCACGGCCTCGTCGATCGCGGCTCGCAGCCGGGCGAGGGCGGTCGGGCGGTCGGGCCCCCAGGCGACGAGCTTCGCGAGCATGGGGTCGTAGTGGGCGGTGATCTCCTGCCCGGTGCGCAGACCGGCATCGACGCGGACGCCGTCCCCGGTCGGCGGGTGCCACGCGAGCACGGGCCCGGTCGAGGGCAGGAAGCCGTCGGCCGGCCGTTCGGCGTAGAGCCGGGCCTCGATGGCGTGCCCGTCGAGCCGGAGCCCGGCCTGCTCGAGCGCGAGGGGCTCCCCCGCGGCGATCCGCAGCTGCTGCTCGACGAGATCGACCCCGGTCACGAGCTCCGTCACCGGATGCTCGACCTGGAGCCTCGTGTTCATCTCGATGAAGAAGAACTCGCCGGGGGCGGCATCCGAGACCAGGAACTCGACGGTGCCGGCGCCGCGGTAGTCCACGCTCCGCGCCGCCTCGCAGGCGGCACGGCCGATGCGTTCGCGCGTCCGCTCGTCGATGAGCACCGACGGCGCCTCCTCGATCACCTTCTGGTGGCGGCGCTGCAGCGAGCACTCGCGCTCGCCGAGGTGCACGACGGCGCCGTGGGCATCCGCGAGCACCTGGACCTCGATGTGGCGCGGCCGTTCGATGAAGCGCTCGAGGAGCAGCGTGTCGTCGCCGAACGCCGCGGCCGCGACGCGACGCGCGGCGGGCAGCGCCTCGGCGAGTTCGCGGCGGTCGCGGGCGAGCTGCATGCCCTTGCCGCCGCCGCCGGCGGAGGGCTTCACGAGGATCGGATACCCCACCGACTCGGCGGCGTCGAGGAGCGCGTCGTCGTCGAGCGACGGGTCGGCGACGCCGGGAACGACCGGCACGCCGTTCGCGGCGACGTGCTGCTTCGCCCGGATCTTGTCGCCCATGACGTCGAGCGCCCGCTCCCCGGGGCCGATGAAGACGAGGCCCGCGTCGGCGCAGGCGCGCGCGAAGCCCGCGTGCTCGGAGAGGAAGCCGTAGCCCGGGTGCACGGCCTCGGCGCCGCTCTCGACCGCGGCGCGCACGAGGCGCTCGGGGTCGAGGTAGCTGTCCGCGGCGGGCGCGGGGCCGATCCGCACGGCGCGGTCGGCGAGGGCGACGTGCGGGGCGTCGCGGTCGGCGTCGGAGTACACGGCGACGGCGTCGATGCCGAGCCGCTGCAGGGTGCGGATGACGCGCACGGCGATCTCGCCGCGGTTGGCGACGAGCACCCGGTCGAAGGGGCGCAGGCCCGCGGGGCGTCGGAGCTGCTGATCGGTCATCGCGGTCACATCCTGAACAGGCCGAAGCGGGGTTCGGGCAGCGGCGTGCGGCTTGCGAGCTCGAGCGCGAGGGCGAGCACGGTGCGGGTGTCGCCCGGCTCGATGATGCCGTCGTCCCAGAGCCGCGCGGTCGAGTGGTACGGGCTGCCCTGCTCCTCGTACTGCGCCCGGATCGGGGCGCGGAAGGCCGCCTCCTCGGCCTCGGGCCAGTCCTCGCCGCGCGCGGCGAGCTGGTCGCGCTTCACGGTGGCGAGGACGGAGGAGGCCTGCTCCCCGCCCATCACGGAGATGCGGGCGTTCGGCCACATCCAGAGGAAGCGGGGCGAGTAGGCGCGCCCGCACATCGAGTAGTTGCCGGCGCCGAACGAGCCGCCGATGACGACCGTGAACTTCGGCACGCGGGTCGTGGCGACCGCGGTGACCATCTTCGCGCCGTCCTTCGCGATGCCGCCGGCCTCGGCATCGCGCCCGACCATGAAGCCGGAGATGTTCTGCAGGAAGACGAGGGGGATGCCGCGCTGGTCGCAGAGCTCGATGAAGTGCGCCCCCTTCAGCGCCGACTCGCTGAAGAGCACCCCGTTGTTCGCGACGATGCCGATCGGGTGCCCGTCGAGGTGGGCGAAGCCGGTGACGAGCGTGTCGCCGTACTCGTGCTTGAACTCGGCGAACTCGCTGCCGTCGACGAGCCTCGCGATGACCTCGCGCACGTCGTAGGGCTGCTGCACGTCGACGGGCACCGCCGCGGTGAGGCCGGCGGGGTCGACGAGCGGCGGCCGCGGCGCGCGCACCGTCCAGGCGCGCTCGGCGGGCGGGGCCAGGGTCGCGACCATGTCGCGGACGAGTTCGAGGGCGTGCTCGTCGTCCTCGGCGAGGTGGTCGACGACGCCGGAGGCGCGGGCGTGCAGCTCGCCGCCGCCGAGCTCCTCGGGCGTGACGACCTCGCCGATGGCGGCTTTCACGAGCGGCGGTCCGCCGAGGAAGATCGTGCCCTGCTCGCGGACGATGACCGTCTCGTCGCTCATCGCGGGCACGTAGGCGCCGCCCGCGGTGCAGGAGCCGAGCACGGCGGCGAGCTGCGGGATGCCGCGGGCGGACATCGTCGCCTGGTTGTAGAAGATGCGGCCGAAGTGCTCCCGGTCGGGGAACACCTCGTCCTGCATCGGCAGGAAGGCGCCGCCGGAGTCGACGAGGGAGATGCAGGGCAGGCGGTGCTCGAGGGCGACCTCCTGGGCGCGGAGGTGCTTCTTCACCGTCATCGGGTAGTACGTGCCGCCCTTCACGGTTGCGTCGTTGCAGACGACCATCACCGGGCGACCGTGCACGAGGCCGATGCCTGTGATGAGTCCGGCGCCCGGCGAGTCGTCGCCGTAGAGGCCGTCGGCGGCGAGCGGCGCGAGCTCGAGGAAGGGGCTGCGCTCGTCGAGGAGGCGCTCCACCCGCGCACGGGGCAACAGCTTGCCTCGCGCGACATGGCGCTCGCGGGACGCCTCGGGACCGCCGAGGGCCGCGCGCGCGAGCCGTTCGCGCAGCTCGGTCGCGAGCGCGGCGTGGGCCGCGGCGTTCGCGGTCGCACGCGCGGATGCCGGGTCGATCGATGTCGCCAGGGTGGCCATGTCCGCCTCTCCGTCGTGGCGTGCGCGGACACTTCGGTTAATGCCCGCTAACTCGATCTGATGTTAGTGGGGATTAACTGAGACGGCAAGGCCGACGCGCTCAGTCTCCCAGCGGGGACCGAGGACCCGGCCGGTCGCGCGGGCGCCGCGAGGGCCGCGGCGAGCGCACGCGCGCCGAACTCGAACGCCTCGTCGAGCCCGTCACCGAGCCGGAAGGCGCCGGCGAGCTCCATCGACACGAAGCCGTGCACCCAGGCGGTGAGCGTTCGCGCCGCGTCGAGCGCGCGCTCCTGCCCGGCCAGCTCGACGGCGACGGCGAGGACGGGCCCGGCGGCGCTGCCGAGGACGTCGGCCGGCACCGCGGCCGTCTCGGAGGGCGGCGCGAACACGAGGCGGTATGCGCCCGGGCGCGCTCGGGCGAAGCGGCGGACCGCCCCGGCCAGCGCGAGCACCCGCTCGGCGGGGGGCGCGACCGGGGCCTCCCCGGCGGCGTCGGATGCGTCGGCGATCCCCGCCCCGCCGCCGACGCTCGCCGCCATCGCCTCGCGGAGCGCGTCCGCGGCGGCGATCGCGACCCGGCGCAGCAGCTCGTCGCGGCCCCCGACGCGCTTGTAGAGGGACGGCGCGCGCACGCCGACCTCGGCGGCGACGGCCTGCATGGTCAGCGCGTCGAGGCCGCCCCGCTCGAGGAGCGCGCTCGCGGCGCGGACGATCTCGGTCTCCGAGGTGCGGCTGGGCGTCGGCATACGGATCTCCTCACTCCGGCCGAGCACTGGAGCGACCCGGCATAGCTATTGACAGTAGCCATCATAGCTACATATCGTAGCCTTCATGGAACTCCGCCCCGGACTGCACCGCATCGGCAACGACCTCGTCGCCTGCTATCTCATCGCCGACGACACCGGCGCGCTCCTCGTCGACGCCGGCATCCCCGGGCAGTGGCCGGAACTCCTGGCCGAACTCGACGCGCTCGGCCTCACCCCGGCCGACATCCGGGGCGTCGTGCTCACCCACGGCGACTCCGACCACCTCGGCTTCGCCGAGCGGCTGCGCCGCGACCACGGCGTCCCCGTCGCCGTGCACGCCGACGACGCGGAGCGGGCCCTCGGCGGACCGAAGCCGAAGACCGGCCGCGAGCGATTCCGGCTCGGTGCGACGGCGCGCTTCCTCTGGTTCACCCTGCGCCGCGGCGGGCTCCGCACCGAGCACCCCCGCGAGGTCGAGCGCATCGAAGCGGGCACCGCGCTGCCGCTGCCCGGCCGACCCGAGATCATCGCGATGCCGGGCCACTCCCCCGGCAGCATCGCCGTGCACGTGCCGTCGCTCGACGCCGTCTTCGTGGGCGACGCGCTCACGACGCGGAACGTCCTCACCGGCGCCGAGGGCCCCGCCCCGGCGCCCTTCACCGACGACCCGCCCGCTGCGCTCGCGGCGCTCGATCGGATCGCCGGCCTCGGTGCCGCCTGGGTGCTCCCGGGGCACGGCGCCCCCTGGCACGGCGACGTCGCCGAGGCCGTGCGCCGCATCCGCGCCATCGCCGACTGAGCGCCCGGCCGCGACCCCGGGTTGACCGGCCGAGCACCGCCCGGTTAACCTGCACTCACTGAATCCCCCGAGGACGCGGAGCGCGCATGACGAGTGGCACTGAAGTCGAGGCGCCCACCCAGCGGAGCCTCCGCAAGGCCGACCGACGCGCCGCGATCCTCGACGCCGCGGCCGCCCTGTTCGCGGCGCGCGGTTACGCGGGCGTCACCCTCGACGAACTCGGTGCCGCGGTCGGCATCTCGGGCCCCGCCCTCTACCGGCACTTCCCCGGCAAAGGCGCGGTGCTCGCCGCCATCCTCGTCGACGCGAGCCGCGCGCTGCTCGACGGCGCCGAACGCGTGCTCGCCGGCGACCCGGAGCCCGAGCCGGCGCTCCGCGCCCTCGTCCGCTTCCACGTCGAATTCTCCGTCGGCGACGCCGACGTGATCGCCGTCCAGGAGCGTGAGGTCACCCAGCTCGACCCCGCCGCGCGGCACGAGATGCGCACCCTCCAGCGCAGGTACGTCGAACACTGGGTCGGCGTGCTCGAACGACTCCGGCCGGACCTGGCCGAAGAGGAGCTCAGGGTCAGGGCACACGCCGCCTTCGGCCTCATGAACTCCACTCCCCACAGCGCCCGCACCCCTGGGCGCCGACCCGCCGCGACCACCATCCGCGGCATTCTGGAGGAAATGACATGGGCGAGCCTCATGTCGTGACGCTGCGCCCCACCCGCGCCGCCGATCTCGACGCACTGTTCCGCTTCCACCACCACGAGGCCGCCGTCCGCCAGGCCGCCTTCGCGCCGGACGACCTCGATCGCCCCGCCTTCGACGCCGACTGGGCGCGCCGCCTCGCGGACCCCGAACTGACCGCCAGGACCGTGCGTGCCGACGGCCGCATCGTCGGCGACGTCGAAGTCCGGCGCGAGCACGGGATCGCCGTCCTCGACTCCTGGATCGACCCCGATCACTGGGGCCGGGGCATCGCCACCCGCGCCCTCCGGCTGCTCCTCGACGGGCTGCCCGGACGCCCCGTCCGCGCCCGGGTGGCCGCCGACAACCGCGGCTCCCGCGCCGTGCTCGCGAAGCTCGGCTTCGCGGAGGTCGGCCGCGAGCTCGCGTTCGCGCCGGCACGCGGCGGCGAGACCGAACGCCTCGTCTACGAGCTCGACTGAGCCCGAGCCCGGCACGCGGCGGCGTGCGCCCGGCTACTCGGTCGCGAGCGCGTGGATGCGCTGCGCGAGCGCCACGTCGCGCCGGGTCACCCCGCCGACGTCGTGCGAGCGCAGCTCGAAGGTGATCGAGCCCCAGCGCACGTGCACGTCCGGGTGATGGCCGAGCTCGTCGGCGACGACGGCGACCCGGTCGAGGAAGCGCACCCCGGAGGTGAAGCCGCCGGTCTCGTAACTCGCGACCAGGTGGTCGACGGCGTGCTCGAACGGCGTACCGGCGAGGGCGTCGGCGGTGTCCTCGGCGAGGAGCAGCGTGCGGTCGTCCATCCCGGCCTCCGTCCCGGTCCGCCCGAGCGGTCCGTCGGGGCGAGGCTACGCCGCGGGGGACGGCGCCGCCATCCCCCGCGGCGGCTCACATCGTGAGCGCGAGGCCGGGCTCGTGCAGCAGCCGCCCGATGTCGCCGAGGAAGCGCGAGCCCTGCGCGCCGTCCACGAGCCGGTGGTCGAAGGAGAGCGAGAGCGTCATCACCTCGCGGAGCGCGATCTCGCCGCGGTACTCCCACGGCTGACGCCGCACCTGCCCCATCGCGAGGATCGCCGCCTCGCCCGGGTTCAGGATCGGCGTGCCCGCATCGATGCCGAACACCCCGATGTTCGTGATCGAGATCGTTCCGCCCGAGAGCTCGGCCGGACTCGTGCGACCGGCGCGCGCCGTCTCCGCGAGGGCGACGATGGCGTCGGCGAGCTCGACGAGCGGCATCCGGTCGGCCGCCGGGATCACGGGCACGACGAGGCCGCGCTCCGTGGCCGCGGCGATGCCGAGGTTCACCCCGCCGAACTGCACGATCTCCTGCTGCTCCTCGTCCCAGCGGGCGTTCACCTCCGGGGTGCGCGCGGCGGCGAGGCAGAGCGCCTTCGCGACCACGGCGAGCGGGGTGACGCGGTGGCCGGCGAAGGCCCGGTCCTCGCGGATGCCGCGGAGGAGCTCCATCGTCGCGGTGACGTCGACCGTCAGGAACTCGGTGACGTGCGGCGCGGTGAACGCGCTGCGCACCATCGCCGCCGCGGTGTGCTTGCGGACCCCGCGGATCGGGATGCGCGTCTCGGCGGGCCGCTCCCCCGCGGCCGGGCGGGGCGCGCTCGGAGCGGTGGCGGGCGCCCGCTCGGCGCTCGCGGCGCGCTCGACGTCGTCGCGCGTGATCAGCCCCCGCTCGCCCGAGCCCTCGATCGTCTCGAGGTCGATGCCGAGTTCGCGCGCGAGCCGGCGGACGGGCGGGGTGGAGCGCGGCCGGTCGCCGCGCCGCGAGGATTCGACGACGGCGCTGACGGCGGATGCCCCGCCGCCGACGGACTCGGCGCCGGCCGCAGGAGCAGCTCCGGCCCGGGACGCGGCGCGCTGGCGGCGGCGCGGACCGCGATCGGCCGCGGCACCGTAGCCGACGAGCGTCGGCTCCCGCTCCGGCTCCCCCGACGGATCGACGTCGGCATCCGCATCGCCCGGGGCATCCGTCCCGCCTGCGGCGCTCTCGCCGGCCGGGCCGCCCTCGCCCGTCTCGCAGGAGAACAGCGGCGCGCCCACCTCGATGGTCTGGCCGGGCTCGGCGTGCAGCGCGGTGATCACGCCCGCGAACGGCGAGGGCAGCTCGACCACGGCCTTCGCCGTCTCGACGTCGGCGACGATCTGGTTGAGCTCGATCCGGTCGCCGACCGCGACCCGCCACGCGACGAGCTCGGACTCCGTCAGCCCCTCGCCGAGATCGGGCAGCGCGAACGCGCGCACCCCGCTCACGCCTCGACCCCCGAGAGCGAGTTGGCGCGGCCGAGCACGCGGTCGACGCCGTCGAGGATGCGGTCGAGGTCGGGCAGATGGTGCTGCTCGAGCTTCGCCGGCGGATAGGGGACGTCGTGCCCCGTGACCCGGACCGGCGCGTGCTCGAGGTACTCGAAGCAGCGCTCGGTGAGGCTCGCCGCGATCTCCGCCCCGACACCGCCCTGCTGCCCCGCCTCGTGGGCGATCACGAGGCGTCCGGTGCGCCGCACCGAGGCCTCGAGCGTGGGGTAGTCGACCGGCGCGAGCGAGCGGAGGTCGACGACCTCGATCGAGACGCCGTCCTCGGCCGCGGCGGTCGCCGCGTCGCGCGCCGTCTGCACGAGGGCGCCGTACGTGACGAGCGTGACGTCGTCGCCCGGGGTCACGACGGTCGCGATCCCCATCGGCTTCGCGTCGGCGAGGCGCGCCGCCTCGTCGACCTCGCCCTTCGCGTGATAGCGCCGCTTCGGCTCGAAGAAGAGCACGGGATCGTCGCTCGCGATCGCCTGCTGGATCATGACGTGCGCGTCGGCCGGGTTCGAGCACACGACGACGCGGAGACCGGCGGTGTGCGCGAAGTAGGCCTCGGGCGATTCGGAGTGGTGCTCCGCCGCCCCGATGCCGCCGCCGAACGGCACCCGGATCGTGATCGGCACCTTCACCGTCCCTCGCGAGCGGAAGTGCAGCTTCGCCACCTGGGCGACGATCTGGTCGAAGCCGGGGTAGATGAAGCCGTCGAACTGGATCTCGACGACCGGACGGAAGCCGCGGTACGCGAGCCCCACCGCGGTGCCGATGAGCCCCGCCTCGGAGAGCGGCGAGTCGACGACGCGATCGGCGCCGAACTCGGCCTGCAGCCCGTCGGTGATGCGGAACACCCCGCCGAGCGTGCCGATGTCCTCGCCCATGAGGACGACCCGGTCGTCGGCGGCGAGCGCCGCGCGCAGACCCCGGTTCAGCGCCTTGCCGAGGGTGAGCGTGGTCATCGTGCACCTCCGTCGGCCGACGCGTCCGCGGCATCCGCCGGGTCCGCTTCGAAGAGCGCGAGGTAGCGGGCGTAGTGGTCCCGCTGGCGCTCGACGTGGGTGTTCGGCTCCGCGTAGACGTGGTCGAAGACGCTGAGCGCGGGCGGGTCGGCGAGGGCGAGGCAGGCGGCGCGCAGCTCGGCGGCGGCGCGATCGGCCGCCTCCGCCGTCTCGCGCTCGAGCCCGGCCGTGTCGACGCCGAGGCCGTCGAGGAGCGCCAGCACGCGCGCGATCGGGTCGCGCTCCCGCCACGCCGCGAGCTCCGCCTCGTCGCGGTACCGGCCCGGGTCGTCGGCCGTCGTGTGCGGACCCATGCGGTAGGTCACCGCCTCGATGAGGCTCGGCCCGTCGCCGCGTCGCGCTCGTTCGAGGGCCATCCTGGTCACGGCGAGCACCGCGAGGACGTCGTTGCCGTCGACGCGGATGCCGGGCATCGCGAAGCCGTCGGCGCGGCGGGCGAGCTCCTGGCGCGACTGAAGGCCGACGGGCTCGGAGATCGCCCACTGGTTGTTCTGGCAGAAGAAGACGACCGGCGCCTGGAAGCTCGAGGCGAAGACGAAGGCCTCGCTGACGTCGCCCTCGCTCGTCGCCCCGTCGCCGAAGTAGGCGATGGCCGCGGCGTCGGAGCGGTCCCAGCGGAGGCCCATCGCATAGCCGGTCGCGTGCAGCGCCTGCGCGCCGATGATGATCTGCGGTACGGCGACGCGGTGGGCGGCCGGGTCCCAGCCGGACGAGGCGGTGCCGCGCCACGTGGTCACGAGCCCCTCCGGGGCCACGCCGCGCGCCCAGGCGACGGCGAGCTCGCGGTAGCTCGTGAAGGCGTAGTCGTCGTCGCGCAGGGCGCGGATGGAGCCGATCTGGGCGGCCTCCTGTCCCGCGAGCGGCGGCCACAGGCCGAGCTCGCCCTGGCGCTGCAGCGCGACGCCCTCGGCGTCGAGCCGGCGGACGATCACCATGTCGCGGTAGAGCCGGCCGAGCGCCGCGGCGTCGATGTCGGCGACCCACGGGTCGAACTCCGCATCGTGCCGCCTCGTGCCCGACTCGTCGACGAGCTGCACGAAGGACTCGGGCCTCGTCAAGAGCCCGGTCGCGTCCCGGTCGGAAAGGGTCATCGTCGATCCTCCTGTTCGGCGGAGCGCGTCCCGCGCGCTCCGGCTCCGGCCACCTCGCCGGATGCCCCGAGCGTACGTCTGCAGGTCACACAGCTCAAGCATCGACCGAATGCTTGAGCATGTTGCCAAGCAGGTGGCGGATGCCTCTCGCTAGACTGCGCAGCATGACCACTCTCGACCAGCTCGACCGGGCCCTGCTCGCGGCGCTCGCGGCCGACCACCGCGCGACCGTGGTCGCCCTCGCCGAGCGACTCGGCCTGAGTCGCAACACGGTGCAGGCCCGGCTCGCCAGACTCGAGGCGTCCGGGGCCTTCGCCTCCTTCGAGCGCGCGATCGACCCGGCGCCGCTCGGCTATCCGCTCGAGGCCTTCGTCGCCGTGCACGTCCGGCAGAAGCGGCTGAGCGAGGTCGTCGAGCGCATCGCGGAGATCCCCGAGGTGCTGCAGGCGCACGGACTCTCCGGCTCCGTCGACCTCCTGGTGCGCGTCGTCTGCCGCGACGCGCACGACCTCTTCCGCATCGACGGCGAGATCCTCGCGATCGACGGCGTCGAACGCACCGAGACGTCGCTCTCGATGGGCGAGCTCATCCCCTATCGGCTCGGGCCGCTGCTCGAACGCTGAGCCGAGCCGGGGACGAGCGCAGCGATCGGCTCCGCCCTGGGAGCTGGAGTGCCGGCACGGCCCGGCACAGGCAGAGAGCACGCTGCAAACATTTCCTTGCAAACACATGCTTGCAAACAAATGCTTGCAAAGTTTTCTTTGCAATGCTATCTTTGCACCCATGAGCGAGACGACCCCGAACCACATCGAGGCGCAGCCGAGCAGCACCCGCCATCCCGGCATCGACCACGTGCTGTCGACGACGGCGCTGAAGTCCCTCGGGCATCCGCTGCGCATCCGCATCTACGACGAGCTGTCGTCCTACGGCCCACTCACCGCGAGCGGTCTCGGCGAACGGCTGGGCGAGTCGAGCGGCTCCACGAGCTACCACCTGCGCCAGCTCGAGCGCGCCGGGCTCGTCCGGGAGGACACGAGCCGCGGCACCGGCCGCGAACGCTGGTGGGAGCGTACGCCGGGCTCGGTCGCCGTCCCCGACCCGCAGGACCTGCCCCCGGGCAGCGCCGAGCGGCTCGCGGCGAAGCTCGTCGAGGACGAGTGGCTCACGATCCGCGACCGCAACTACCGCGACTTCGTCTCGGACGGCCCGCACGTCTTCGGCAAGGAATGGCTCGAGGTCGCGACGAGCGACACGGTGAACCTCCGCTTGACCGTCGAGCAGCTCGCCGAGCTCGTCGCCGAGATCGACGCCGTCTTCCAGAAGTTCGGCGAGCGCTACAAGCGCACGCCCACGCCGGGCTCCATGCCCGTGCAGATCCACCTCAACGCCTTCCCGCTCGTGCGCGGCGAGGCCACCGAAGACACTCGGAAGGAGTGATCATGACCACCGCCACCCTCTCCCCCGGCGCCGGCCGGCTCGCCGGCCTCGCCGTCCGCAGCGGACTCGGCCTCGCGAGCTGGGGTCTCCGCCGCGCACGCCGACGCACCGATCGCGAGCAGCTGCTGAGCCGGGCGGAGTCGGCCGCCGCCGCCCGGCGCGCCCTCGCCGAACGCGAGGAGCTGTTCCGCAGCGCCGGCTACCTGCCCCTCTGAGCCGCGCCGGCCCTGCCATCGCGCCGGCAGCCGCGCCGCCGCCGCGCCGCTCGCCCCGCCGCAGAACGACGGATGCCCCGCCCCGAACGAATCGGGCGGGGCATCCGCGTGTCAGGCGGGAACCGGATCAGGCGATCTCGGCGCCCTCGGCCGGCGCGTCGGTGTGCTCGCCCGTGGCGGCACGACCCTCGACGTCGGCGTCCTCCTGCAGGACCGGGGCGAGCGAGAGCTTTCCGCGGTCGTCGATCTTCGTGATCTCGACGAGGAGCTTCTGGCCGACGCCCAGCACGTCCTCGACGTTCTCGACGCGCTTGCCGCCCGCGAGCTTGCGCACCTCGGAGATGTGCAGCAGGCCGTCCTTGCCCGGCAGCAGCGACACGAAGGCGCCGAAGGTGGCGATCTTCACGACGGTGCCGAGGAACTGCTCGCCGACCTCCGGGTTGGTGGGGTTCGCGATCGCGTTCACCTGGGCGCGGGCCGCCTCGGCCGAGGGGCCGTCGGTGGCGCCGATGTAGACGGTGCCGTCCTCCTCGATGGAGATGTCGGCGCCGGTCTCGTCCTGGATCGCGTTGATCGTCTTGCCCTTCGGGCCGATCAGCTCGCCGATCTTGTCGACCGGGATCTGCACGCTGATGACGCGCGGCGCGGTCGGGGCCATCTCGTCCGGGCCGTCGATCGCCGCGTTCAGCACCGCGAGGATCGTGGTGCGGGCGTCCTTGGCCTGGGTCAGCGCGCCGGCGAGCACCGAGGCGGGGATGCCGTCGAGCTTCGTGTCGAGCTGGATGGCCGTGACGAACTCGCTCGTGCCGGCGACCTTGAAGTCCATGTCGCCGAGCGCGTCCTCGGCCCCGAGGATGTCGGTGAGGGCCGCGTAGCGGGTCTCACCGTCGACCGTGTCGGAGATGAGGCCCATCGCGATGCCGGCGACGGGAGCGCGGAGCGGCACACCGGCGTTCAGCAGCGAGAGGGTCGAGGCGCAGACGGAGCCCATCGACGTCGAGCCGTTGGAGCCGAGCGCCTCGGACACCTGGCGGATCGCGTAGGGGAACTCCTCGCGCGTCGGCAGCACCGGCACGAGGGCGCGCTCGGCGAGTGCGCCGTGCCCGATCTCGCGACGCTTCGGCGACCCGACGCGGCCGGTCTCACCGGTCGAGTAGGGCGGGAAGTTGTAGTTGTGCATGTAGCGCTTCTTGGTGACCGGGCTCAGCGAGTCGATCTGCTGCTCGAGCTTCAGCATGTTCAGCGTGGTGACGCCCAGGATCTGGGTCTCGCCGCGCTGGAAGATGGCCGAGCCGTGCACGCGGGGCACGACCTGCACCTCGGCGTCGAGCGGGCGGATGTCGGCGAGGCCGCGGCCGTCGATGCGGACGCCCTCCTCGAGCACGCGCGTGCGCATGACCTTCTTGGTGACCGACTTGTAGGCCGCGGAGACCTCGGCGTTGGCCGACTCGGGCAGCTCGCCCGCCTCGACCTTGGCCGCGATGTGCTCCTTGACGCGCGCCTTCAGGGCGTCGTCGGCGTCCTGACGCTCGACCTTGCCGGCGATCTTGTAGACGTCCTTGAGCTCGGCGCTCGCGAACTCCTCGACGGCCGCCTTGACCTCGGCCTGGTAGGGCGGGAAGGTCGGGTAGTCGGCGGTGGGCTTCGCGGCGGTCTTCGCAACCTGCTGCTGCGCCTCGACGAGCTGCTTGATGAAGGGCTTCGAGGCCTCGATGCCCTGCGCGATGACCTCTTCGCTCGGCTTGACGGCGCCGGCCTGGATGAGGTTCCACGCGTTGTCGGTGGCCTCGGCCTCGATCATCATGATCGCGACGTCCTGCGAGCCGTTGTCCTCGGTCACGACGCGACCGGCGACGACCATGCTGAACACGGCGTCCTCGAGCTGCGAGTGCTTCGGGAAGGCGACCCACTGGCCGTCGATGAGCGCGACGCGGACGCCCGCGACCGGGCCCGAGAACGGCAGGCCGGACAGCTGCGTCGAGAGCGACGCGGCGTTGATCGCGAGCACGTCGTAGAGCTCGTCGGGCTCGATGGCGAGGACGGTCACGACGACCTGGACCTCGTTGCGCAGCCCCTCGACGAAGGAGGGACGGAGCGGACGGTCGATGAGGCGGCAGGTGAGGATCGCCTCGGTCGAGGGACGGCCCTCACGGCGGAAGAACGAGCCGGGGATGCGGCCCGCGGCGTACATGCGCTCCTCGACGTCGATCGTGAGCGGGAAGAAGTCGAAGTGATCCTTCGGCTGCTTCGAGACGGACGTCGCCGAGAGCAGCATAGTCTCTTCGTCGATGTAGGCGACGGCCGAGCCCTGCGCCTGCTGGGCGAGGCGGCCGGTCTCGAAGCGGATGGTGCGGGTGCCGAACTTGCCGTTGTCGATGACGGTCTCGGCGAACGTGATTTCAGGACCTTCCAAGAGGTCTCTCTCCTTTGTTTCCCGTCGCACCCCGTGTGGGCACGACTGCATACGAAGGAGCAGGAACAGGCAATACGAATCGCATCAGGACGATGCGCTCACGCTGGCCACCAGTAGAAGTCCACCGATCGAGTCGGTAAGCCACCACAGGGGACCAGCTTCCTGCCGGCCTGCTCCGAAGGTGCTCGGTGTTCAGTTGCGGTTCGCGGCCTGCGCTGACGCAGAACCGAGAGGCGGTGACCACACGGGCAACCGCTTCGACTCTAGCAGAGCGGGCCCGGTCGGGGCCGGAATCCGGAGCGCGGCGAGCTCCGGGCGCTTCGGCGAGCGGCCCTCCCCCGCCGTCCTGCCGCGGAGCCGCCGGAGCACCCAGGGCACCACGTGGACCGCCATCCAGGTCGGCCCGGACACCCGCGTGGTGCGGCCGGCGTCGTGCAGGGCGAGCTCCAGATCGGCGAGCACCGCGGCGTCGGGGATGCCGAGCGCGCGCGCCGCCGCGTAGGCGAGGGTGCGGTGGCCCGCGGGGTTCAGGTGCACCCGGTCCTCCGCCCAGCTCGTGCGGGTGCGCAGCTCGGGCGCGTGCTCGACGTCGACGA
Organism: Agromyces mediolanus; assembly: GCF_044917495.1. GTDB lineage: Bacteria > Actinomycetota > Actinomycetes > Actinomycetales > Microbacteriaceae > Agromyces > Agromyces mediolanus_B. Next base: position 89,307 of record NZ_JAVSSI010000006.1, read on the forward strand.
GGACCGCGCCGTGCTCCGCCGCGATGCCCCGCAGCCGCTCGTCGAAGCGGGCGAAGCGGGCGCGGAGCCCGCGGACCTCCCAGCGGTCCGGGAGGAAGGGCGTCACGAGGAGCACGCGGCATCCCGCCGCCGTCGCGGCGCGCACCCCCTCGGCGAGCCGCTCGGCGAGCGCGTCGGGGTCCGCGCCGCGCTTCACGAGGTCGTTGCCGCCGACGAAGACGCCCACGAGATCGGCGCCGAGGGCGAGCGCCGCGGGCAGCTGCTCGTCGACGACGTCGTCGATCCTGCGGCTCCGCACGGCGAGGTTCGCGTACTCCACGCCCGGTCCCGGGCGACTCATCGCGAGGAGCATCGCCAGCCGGTCGGCCCAGCCGCGGTACTCCCCCGGAGCTGTGCGGGAGTCGTCGCAGAGGCCCTCGGTGAGCGAGTCGCCGACGGCGACGAAGCGGAGCGGCGCCACGGCCGCGGCGCTCGGGTCGCCCGGGCCGCCGCGGCGCGCATCGCCCGCGCCGGCCTCGGCCCGCCCGACGCCCGCGGCGAGGGCGCGCGCGTCGCGGTAGTGCCCGAGCAGCTCCTCGCAGAGCACGTCCCAGCCGCGCCCCTCGACGCCCCGCCGCGCCGCCCGGCCGAAGGCCCGGCGCTTCGCCGCGTCGCCGGCGAGGTCGGCGACCCTGGCCGCGAACTCGGCGAGCTCGCCCGGGCGGTAGAGCCAGCCGTCGACGCTCTGCCGGACGAGGTCGAGCGGTCCTCCGGCTCCGGTGGCGACGACCGGGACGCCGCTTGCGTGCGCCTCCTGCACGGTCTGGCAGAAGGTCTCGCTCTCGCCCGGGTGCACGAAGACGTCGAAGCTCGCGAGGGCGGTCGCGAGCTCCTCGCCACCGAGGAAGCCGGTGAACACGGCGTCCGGCAGCAGCGCCTCGAGCTCGTCGCGCGAGGGTCCGTCGCCGACGATCACGAGCCGGATCCCGGGGAGGTCCCGGAGCGCCAGCAGATCCTCGACCTGCTTCTCGGGGGCCAGCCGGCCGACGTAACCGACGACGACCTCGCCGCCCGGCGCGATGCGACGCCGCCACGCCTCGTCGCGGCGCCCGGGCCGGAAGCGCTCGAGATCGACGCCCCGCCGCCAGAGCCTCGATCCGGCGACGCCGAGCGAGTCGAGCCGTTCGAGGGCGGAGCTCGACGGGGCGAGCGTCAGCGTCGCGCGCCCGTGCAGCCTCGCGACGTGCCGTTCGAGGGCCGGCGCCGCGGCCGGCACCCCGTAGCGCGCGGCGTAGGCCGGGACATCCGTCTGGTAGACCGCGACGCTCGGCACCCCGATCGACTCGGCCGCCCGCACGCCCTGCCAGCCGAGGACGAACGGCGAGGCCAGGTGGACGACGTCGGGCGAGAACTCGGCGAGCGCGGCGGCGAGCCGGCGCACGCCCGGCACGGCGATCCGCACCTGCGGATAGCGCGGCAGCGGAGTGGAGGGCAGCTGCAGGAGCCGCGCGCCGCGGAGCGCGGCGTCATCCACGCGGCCGGCGCGCGGTGCCACGACGAGGGCCTCGTGCCCGGCGCGCTCGAGGTGCCCGAGCACCTGCAGGAGCGAGTGGGTGACCCCGTTCATGTGCGGGAGGAACGATTCGGCGAGGATCGCGACCTTCACGTGACCAGGGTGCCCCGGCGGCGGGCCGCGGCGGCGCCGAAGCGGGCCGGGGCACCGAGGATTCACCCGGGCGTCGGCGATCGTTCGCCGCCCGGTCGCGCGCCGGTCGCCGGGCGCCGCGGGACGGAGACGAGCGGGCGCCCCGTCACCCGCCGTTCATCTCACCGGGATAGCAAGGCTGGGTGCCGGACGACGCCCTCGCGCAGCTCGCCGCCTCGCCGTGGCTGCTCCCCGCGCTCTTCGCGCTCGTCGTCGGCGACGCCTTCCTCGTCGTGCTGCCGAGCGAGACCCTCGTCGTGGCCCTCGGGGCGCTCGCGGCGACGACGGGGCAGCCGAACCTGCTCCTCGTCATCCCCGTCGCCGCGGTCGGGGCCGTCGTCGGCGACCTCGCCTGCTACGGGATCGGCCGCGCGGGCGGACTCGACCGCTGGGCGTGGCAGCGGACGCCGCGCGTGGCCGCGGCGATCGACCGGGTGCGCCGCACCGTGGGCCGCCGCACGGCGGTGCTCGTGTTCACCGCCCGCTACGTGCCGTTCGCCCGCATCGCCGTGAACCTCGCGGCGGGAGCGGTCCGGATCCCGCTCGCGAGGTATCTGCCGCTCTCGGCCGCCGCCGGACTCGCCTGGGCGGTGTTCAACACGACGATGGGCGCGGTCGTCGGTTCGGCGTTCGCGGATCAGCCGCTCCTCGCACTCGCCGTCTCGATCCCCGTCGCAATCCTCTCCGGCCTCGCCGTCGACGCGCTCGTGCGTCGCTTCGCGCCCTGAGTCCACTCGAACGCCGAGTTGCCCGACTTCCATGGAAGTCGGGCAACTCGTCATGCGAGAGGGGCGATGCGGCTACTCGCCGGCGAGACCGCCGATGAGGTGGCCCATCGGCCGGTCGAGCCGGAACGGATCGGCCACCCGATCCGAACGGTCGGTGCGCTCGACGAGCTCGGCGAACTCCTTCGCCCCGCGGAAGATGCGCTCGGGCAGGGAGCGCACGCCGTCGCCGTCCGCGCCGCCCCAGTCGCTCGTCGCCGCGAACACCCCGGTCGTCACCGGCACCGCGTGCAGGTAGGTGAACAGCGGGCGCATCGCGTAGTCGATCGCGAGCGAGTGCCGGGGCGTGCCGCCCGTCGCGCCGAGGAGCACCGGCAGGTCGGTGAGCGCCTGCGGGTCGATCACGTCGACGAACGACTTGAACAGCCCGGCGTAGCTCGTCGTGAAGATCGGCGTCACGGCGATGAGGCCGTCGGCCGACGCCACGGCGTCGAGCGTCTCCTCGAGCTTCGGCGGCGCGAAGCCCATGAGCAGGTGGTTCGTGATGTCGTGCGCGAGCTCGCGCAGCTCGAAGGTGCGCACCTCGGCCTCGACCCCGCGCTCGGCGAGGGCCGCCACCGAGTCGGCGGCGAGCCGGTCGGCGAGCTGGCGGGTGGAGCTCGGCGTGGAGAGCCCCGCCGAGACGACGACGATCTGCTTGGCGGTCATCGTGCACCTCCTGCACGGGTCGCGGCGGGGCCGAAGGCCGAGCCGGCGGGCGCGGGCCCGTCCTGGTAGGGCGAGGCGCCCACGGTGAGGTTGTCGCCGCGGTTGGCGTTCGGGGTCGCCTGGCGAGGGGCCTCGTCACCGTATTTCGCGGCGACGAGCGAGGCGTGCGTCGGCGCGTCGGGCACCTCGGCCGGGCGGTCCTTCGCGAACTCGGTGCGGAGGACCGCGACGACCTCGCCGAGGAGGTCGAGCTGCTCGAGCACGGTCTTCAGCGGCAGGCCCGCGTGGTCGACCAGGTACAGCTGGCGCTGGTAGTCGCCGACGTAGTCGCGGAAGCCGAGGGTGCGGTCGATGACCTCCTGCGGGCTGCCGACGGTGAGCGGCGTCTGCTGCGTGAACTCCTCGAGGCTCGGGCCGTGACCGTAGACCGGCGCGTTGTCGAAGTAGGGGCGGAAGTCGCGCACGGCGTCCTGGGAGTTCCGGCGCATGAAGACCTGGCCGCCGAGGCCGACGATCGCCTGCGCGGCGCTGCCGTGCCCGTGGTGCTCGAAGCGCTGACGGTAGAGGGCGATCATGCGCTGGGTGTGCGAGGCGGGCCAGAAGATGTGGTTCGCGAAGAAGCCGTCGCCGTAGTAGGCCGCCTGCTCGGCGATCTCCGGGGTGCGGATCGAGCCGTGCCAGACGAAGGGCGGCACGCCGTCGAGCGGGCGCGGGGTCGAGGTGAAGCCCTGGAGGGGCGTGCGGAACTTGCCCTCCCAGTCGACGACGTCCTCGCGCCAGAGCCGGTGCAGCAGCTCGTAGCTCTCGACGGCGATCGGGAGCCCCTGCCGGATGTCCTTGCCGAACCAGGGGTAGACCGGCCCGGTGTTGCCGCGCCCGAGCATGAGGTCGGCGCGGCCGCCGGACACGTGCTGGAGCATCGCGTAGTCCTCGGCGATCTTCACCGGATCGTTGGTGGTGATGAGCGTCGTCGCGGTGGAGAGCTGCAGCGTCGAGGTCTGCCCGGCGATGTAGGCGAGCGTCGTCGTGGGCGAGGACGACCAGAACGGCGGGTTGTGGTGCTCGCCGAGGGCGAAGACGTCGAGTCCGACCTCCTCGGCGTGCTTCGCGATCGCGATGGTCGCCTGGATGCGCTCGGCCTCGGTCGGCGTGCGGCCGGTCGTCGGGTCCTGCGTGATGTCGCTGACGGTGAAGATTCCGAACTGCACGGCGTCCTCCTGGATGCGGGTCGATGGAGCTGTTCGATGCGTTTGCATAGATAGGGAACCAGCTCGGTTCCGAGACTATTCCCGCTTCGCCGATCCGATCGAAGATCGGCGCTCGGACGCATCCGGATCCAGTCTCCCCCGGCGCCGCGGACCTCGCGCGCGGCGGGTCTAGACTCCGGGGTGATGGGCAGCATCTCGGTCGTCATCCCCTGCTTGGACGATGCCGTCATGCTCCGGGCATGCCTCGCCGCCGTCGCCGCCCAGCGCCGCCCGGCCGACGAGGTGATCGTCGTCGACAACGGCTCCCGCGACGACTCCGTCGCCGTCGCCGTCGCGGCGGGCGCCCGCGTCGTAGTGGAACCGCGGCGCGGGATCTGGCCGGCCACGGCCGCCGGGTTCGACGCGGCGCACGGCGCGATCCTCGCCCGGCTCGACGCCGACTCCGTCCCACCGGAGGACTGGTTGGAGCGCGTCGAGCGGCGCATGGCGGCGGCCGACGCACCGACCGCGGTCACTGGGCCCGGCCACTTCTACGGCGGCACCCGGGCCACCCGCTGGATCGCGCGGCGACTCTACATCGGCGGCTACTTCTGGGCCGTCGGCCTGATGCTCGGCCATCCCCCGCTCTTCGGCTCGAACTACGCGCTGCGTGCGGATGCCTGGCGCAACCTCCGCGAGATCGTGCACCGCGACCGCGCCGACCTCCATGACGACCTCGACCTCGCCTGGTGGCTGCAGCCGGGCATGACCGTCGCCTACGAGCCGAGCCTGCTCGTCGACGTCTCCGCGCGCCCGTTCGACAGCTGGTCGGCGCTCGGGCGGCGGCTCCGGATGGCCTTCCACACGCTCGCCGTCGAGTGGCGCGAGTGGCCGCCGCTCACCCGGCGCGCCGAACGCCGCGACGCGGCCGCCGAGGATCAGGCGGTCGCGTAGAGCCCGAGCAGGTCGCGGACGAGCTGATGCGGGGTCGTCTCGCACGGGCTGTGCCCGGTCGGGTACACGGTGAACCGCGCCCCGAGCTCGCGCGCGGAACGCGCGTGCAGCTCGAGCGGCCAGAGGTCGTGCGCACCGACGGCGACGAGCTTCGGGATCGAGGATGCCGCGACCTCCTGCCGGAGATCCGGCGTCGCCATCATGCACGCGATGAGGTCGTCGACGCTGTCCCTGCGGGTCAGCCGGAAGCGCTCGCGCACGAAGGCGAGCCGGCCGGGCGGCACCCGGTTCAGGTTGTTCCGGATGCCCCAGAGCATGAGCGCCGCGCCCTGCCGCGGCGTCGTGAACCCGGACAGCGCGCCGATCCGCTTCACGCCGCGGAACGCCTGACCGGGCTCCGGCGGGCTCGAGAGCAGTGCGAGGCTCGCGAAGCGCTCGGGCTCGAGACTCAGCGCCTCCTGTGCGATCGTGCCGGCGAAGCTGTAGCCGAGGACGTGCACCGGCCCTGTGCCAGAGCGGAGCACCGCGAGCAGGTCGCCGAGGAAGAGCGCGCGGTCGTAGCGCTCGCGCGGCGGATCGAGCCGCCACGGCCCGGCGGCCGCCGACTCGTACTGCCCCGCGAGATCGAACGCCTCGACCCGGTACCCGGCATCGGCGAGGAGCGGCAGCATGAGCACGAAGTCCTCCTTCGAGCCCGTCGCCCCGGGCACGAGGAGCACTCGGGGCCCGTTCGCCGGCCCCATCGCAAGACCCGCGAGCCGGCCGCTCGGCGATGCGAACGCGACGCGTTCGGCGCCCGCGGGAAGCGAGCGCCAGTCGAAGTCGGGAAGGGCGGCGTCGAGTTCGGCCGCGCGGGGCTCCCACCCGGGCGGCGGCGGCGCGAGCACGCCCGCGGGCGTGCTCCGGATGGAGGCATCCGTCGCCGGCTCCACCTCATCGGGACCGCGCTCAGTCACGCCCTCACGATAGCGCCGTCGCCGCTCGAGTCGGCGGAACCGCGGCGCCCCGCCCGGCCATCGCCGACAGCGAACACCGGGCGAGCTCGAAGCTCGGCCACGTAGGCTGACGCCCATGGCTACCGTCGCGCTCACCATGGACACCTTCGAGAAGACGATCCTCGAAGGCGGCACCGTCTTCGTCGACTTCTGGGCCGCCTGGTGCGGGCCGTGCCTGCAGTTCGCCCCGAACTACGAGGCCGCGGCCGAGGCGAACCCCGACCTCGTCTTCGCGAAGGTCGACACCGAGGACCAGCAGCAGCTCGCCGCCGCGATGAACATCACCTCGATCCCGACGATCATGGCGTTCAAGGACGGCATCGGCGTCTTCGCCCAGGCGGGCGCCCTCCCCCGGCCGGTGCTCGACGACCTCGTCTCGCAGGTCCGCGCGCTCGACATGGACCAGGTGCGCGAGCAGCTCGCGCGCGAGGAGGACGGCAAGGCCTCCTGACGCCGCGCGTCAGCCGTCGAGCCCGCTGAGGTCGAGCTCCACTTTGAACGGCCGGCCGTCGCCCACGATGCGCGCCGGCACCGTGACGTACTTCCCCTCGCTGCGGAGCGCGTCGAGCCGGTCGACGTAGCGGTCCTCGGCCGCCTGCCCGAGGTACCCGGCGTGCCTCGGCCGCTGCCCGCCGACGAGCTGCACGCCGACCCGGTAGCGGCGCGCCATCCAGCGGCTCGCCCGGGGCACGAGCACCGCGGCCTGGTCGGGCCCGCCCTGCGTGCGCGCGATCTCGATGCCCGACTGCCGGTGCGCGGCCCCGTCGATCGGCACGACCGTGCGCACCTCCCGGTCGACCGCGGGCGTCTCGACGAGGGTGAGGTCGTCGACGCCGAGCAGGTTGCCCCACTGGTCGGGGTTCGCCCCGCGCTTCTCCCGCCCGATCGAGATCACGAGGTACACGATCGCCGCCGCGAGCAGCACGATGAGGGGCCAGAACAGCCACGGCTCGGCGCCCGGGCGCACGAAGCTCGTCGCGAGCAGCACGACGAAGAGCACGAGGTAGGGGAACGGCTCCCAGAGAAGCAGCGGTTTGCGGCGGGGGGCGGACATGCCCTCAACGGTATCTGCTCGTCGCCCGAGGACTCACGGCGCCTTCTCAGCGCAGCGCCGGCAGCCGGGCGGCCACCTCGTCGAGCACCCGCTCCTCCCCCGCGTAGACGCCGGACTCGCGCGGCCAGTGCGCGACCACCTCGGTGAATCCGAGCTCCGCGGCTCGCCCCACGGCGTCCTCGAAGGCGTCGACGCTCGCGAGCGAGTACCGCTCGCCCGCGTCGATCGAGAGCACCCGGGCGGCGCCGTCGACGTCGCGGCCGAGCGTCGCGCACGCCTCGCCGAACCGTGCGGAGAGCTCGCCCACGTGCCGCCACCAGGCCTCGGGCTCGAGGTCCTCGCGGCCGGTGGTGATCCACCCGTCGGCGAGGCCGGCGGCGAGCGCGATGCCGCGCGGGCCGTTCGCCGCGAGCTGGATCGGCATCCGCGGCGACTGGGCCGGGGTGCCGACCATGCGGGCGCGGTCGGCCGTGAACCACTCGCCGGAGAACGAGACGCCGCCGGAGCCCGGCGCCTCGAAGCGGAGCAGCCGGTCGAGCGCGTCCGCGAACTCGACGAAGCGCTCGTGCCGCTGCCGGGGCGAGAGGGCCTCCTGGCCGAGCACGTGGGCGTCGAAGCCGGTGCCGCCGGAGCCGAGCCCGGCGACGACCCGGCCGCCGGAGATCTGGTCGATCGTCGCCAGCTCCTTCGCGAACGGCACGGGATGGCGGAAGTTCGGGTTCGCGACGAAGGTGCCGAGCCCGATGCTCGAGGTCGACAGCGCCGCGGCGGTGAGCGTCGGCACCGTCGCGTGCCACGGCTCGTCGGCGAGGGAGCGCCAGGAGAGGTGGTCGTACGTCCACGCGACGTCGAAGCCGTACTCCTCGGCGGCGCGCCACCGCCGCGCGGCCTCCGGCCAGGGGAACTGGGGCAGGATGACGATGCCGAATCGCATGCTGCGAGCCTAGGCCGCTCGTCCGTCGTCCGCATCGGACGGGAGCGTGAGCGAGGCGGTGATCGGCATCGGCTCGGCGCCGAGCTCGACGGCATCGATGCGCGCGCCCGGCGCAGGCTCCGCGCTCCCGTGGGCGGTCGTCGCCGGCCGTTCGAGCTTCACGCAGACGATTCCCGCGAGGATGAGCACGCCGCCGAGGATCTGCAGCGGACCGAGCACCTCGCCGAGCAGCACCCAGCCCGCGATGCCCGCGAACACCACCTCGGAGAGCCCGAGGAAGGCGGCGAGCCGGGAGCCGAGGCGCCCGATCGCCGCGAGCCCCGCGGTGTACGCGAAGGCCGTCGACACGAGGCCGACCGCGAGGAGCGGCACGTACCACGGCGCACTGCCACCGAGGAAGGCGACGTCGTCGAAGACGAAGGTCATGGGCAGCAGGCCCGCGAGACCGAGGAGGGCGAGCGCGACGGCGCCGACGAGGAAGCCGGCCGCGATGAGCGCGAGCGGCGGCAGCTGGGCGGCCGAGGTCTCGCCGACGACGTAGTAGACGCAGACGCCGAGCATCGCGAGGGCGGCGAAGGCGAGGCCGAGCGGGTCGAGCCGTCCGCCGCCGGGGCCGATGACGAGGACGAGGCCCGCGAGCGCGAGCGCGGAGCCCGCGAGCACGATCCGCCGGGGCATCCGTCTGCCGCGCACCCAGGCGAGCAGCACGAGCGCGATCGGCGCGAGGTACTCGATGAGGAGGGTGAGCGAGACCGGGATGCGTTCGAGGGAGGCGTAGAAGAAGAACTGCACGCCGGCGACGGCGATGAGCCCGAAGAGGAGCACCGTCCAGCGCGCCCGCCACAGCGGGCGGAGATCGCCGCGGAGGGCGAGGATGCCGGGCACGGCGAGGATGACGGCGGCGATCGAGATGCGGGCGAGCACCGCGGCGCCCGGCGACCAGCCCTGTTCGAGCAGCGGCTTCACGAACACGCCGCCGACGCCGAAGGCGAGCCCCGCCGCCACGCCCAGCGCGATCCCCGTCATGCCGCGCGTACCCCGCACGAGCTCCTCCTCGACTCCGATGCCGAAACGCCCGCCCGTCATGGGCGAACGCCGTTATGCTCGTGACAGTACGGCACCGCGAAGTCAGGAGTCAAATGATTTTCACCAATGACACGATCGATGCCCTGCAGTTCGCGGCCGCACTCGCGAACACCGTGCCGGAGGCGAGCGACTCCGGCACGGACGAGCTGGCCGACCCCGCGGCGCTCGTGGCGATCCTCGACCGCTGGTGGTACTCGGGCCGGCGCGACGGCGACCGCCGCGAGCTCGCCGAGGTGGCGTCCGCCCGCGCACGGTTGCGCGCGCTCTGGTCGCTCGACCGCGACGATGCGGTCGAGGAGGTCAACGCGATCCTCGCCGAGTCGAACGCGGTGCCCCGGCTCGTGCGGCACGACGCCCTCGACTGGCACATCCACGCGACCTCCAACGAGGCGCCGCTCGCCGAGCGCATCCTCGTCGAGGCGGCCATGGCCTTCGTCGACGTCGTGCGCGCCGACCAGCTCGACCGGCTCCGAATCTGCGACGCCGACGATTGCGCCGGCGCCTACCTCGACCTCTCGAAGAACGGCTCCCGGCGCTTCTGCTCGACGCGCTGCGGCAATCGGATGGCGGTGCGCGCCTACCGGGCCCGGGGCTGAGCCGGGCCGCGGCGCACGCCGGACATGACGAAGGCCCCCGGCCGTGCTCCGAGGAGCAGGTGCGGGGGCCTTCGCAAGAAGTTCGCGGAATCGTCGAGAGCCGCGTCGGATGCGACGCTTAGCGGCGCAGCCCGAGACGCTCGATGAGCGCACGGTAGCGCTCGATGTCGACGTCGGCGAGGTAGCCGAGCAGACGACGACGCTGACCGACGAGGAGCAGCAGACCACGACGCGAGTGGTGGTCGTGCTTGTGCTCCTTCAGGTGCTCGGTGAGGTCCTTGATGCGCTTGGTGAGGATCGCGATCTGGACCTCGGGGGATCCAGTGTCACCGGGGTGCGTCGCGTACTCTTCGATGATCGCCTTCTTGGTCTCTGAATCCAGTGCCATAGAGGGATCCCCTTTCTTCTCGTTGCGCGCTGCCCGGGGCCTGATGCCTGGGCTCTCTTCATGCGCGGCCGGTGGACGGCAACCGAACTAGCTTAGCAGAGCGCGGGTGCCCGCCTTGCCGCACACTGGAACCATGGTGTTCGCGATCAGGCGCGTGTACGAGCCGGCTTCGGCCGACGACGGATTCCGGGTGCTCGTCGACCGGCTGTGGCCGCGCGGGGTGAGCCGGGAGCGGGCCGAGCTCGATCTCTGGGCGAAGGACGTCGCCCCGTCGCCCGAGCTCCGCACCGCCTGGCACCACCGGCTCGAGGACTTCGCGCACTTCGCCGAGCAGTACCGGCAGGAGCTCGACGCCGGAACGGCTGGGCGCGAGCTCCTCGAGCTCGGACGGGAGCACCCGCGCGTCACCCTGCTGTTCGGCGCCCGCGACGAACGGGTGAACCACGCGGCGGTGCTGCTCGACTGGCTCGCCGCGCACGGCGCCGACGTCGAGCGCCCGGCCTGAGCCGCGCCGCCAGCGCACTCAGACGCGCGACTCGGCGAGCGTGAGCCCCGGCTGCGGCTGCTTCCGGAACTGCCCCGTCAGCGCGAGGACGACGATCACCACGGCGAAGAGGATCCAGCCGGGCCAGCCGAGCATCGAGCCCCACGGGTCGGCCGGGAGGTCGCTCGCGTCGACGAAGATCAGGAACTGCGAGCCGGCGGTGTTGAGCGCCGCGTGGGCGACGACCGCCGGCCACACCGAGGCGCTGCGCAGGCGCAGCCAGCCGAAGACGGCTCCGACGAGCACGCAGAAGACGATCATGCAGAGGACGCCCACGACGTCGGTGCGGCCGTAGTTGTAGCCGAGCAGGATGACGGGCGCGTGCCAGAGCCCCCAGATCACCCCGCTCAGGAGGAGCGCAGCCCATGTGCCGAGCGGACGGAGCGCCGGCAGCAGCCAGCCGCGCCAGCCCAGCTCCTCGCCGAAGGTGGCGCCGCAGTTGACGAGGGTCACGATCGGGAGCATGAGGAGCGTGATCGTCACGACGGTCGAGGCATCCGCGCCCTGCCCTCCGCTCGCGGCGAGCGCCGCGGCGACCCCGCTGAAGCCCGTCAGGTCGAGCCGGATGAGCCCCATCGCGTCACCCAGGAGGAGGGCGGCGAACGGGATGACCGTGAAGCCGACCGCGCCGAGCGCGATGAAGAGCCAGGTGCGGCCGGCGGGCCGCACCGGCCAGAGCCCGAGCCAGCGCGGCACGCTCGGGGCGCGGTGCACCCAGAACACCACGACGAGGGCGGCGATCGTCGGGGTGAACATCATCGCGAGCGTGAGCGGGCCGAACAGCGGGCTCGCGAGCCCCTCGCCGGAGAACCACACCGGCAGCTCGACGAGCCAGGCTCCGCCGAGCGCGATGACGAGGAAGACGACCACCGCCCGCCACGGCACGGACGTCGGCAGCACCGCGCCCCGCTCGGAGTTCTTCGCGCGCTGGCGGTCGGCGGCGCTCGGGCCGCCGGCGCCGTGCGCCGCGTCGGGTGCGATGGTGATCTCGGAGTCGCTCATGGCTCCCATCGAATCGGAGCCGGCGGATGCCTCGCCTCCCCCGCGCGACGGAATCCTCTCCCCCGCCCGTGGGAGGTCAGGGCGCGAGCAGGAAGATCGCCGGCCAGCCGGTGTGCGCGTAGACGATGACCGCGAAGACGACCGCGTCGAAGAGCAGGTGCACGGTCAGCACGTAGGTGAGCGACTTCGTCAGCGTGAACGTCCAGCCCTGCACGAGGGCGAACGGGATGGTGAGGAGCGGCCCCCACGACTGGTAGCCGAGCTCCCAGAGGAACGAGACGAACACCGTCGCCTGCAGCAGGTTCGCCTGCCAGACCGGGAAGTGCCGGCGGAGCAGGGTGAACACGGTGCAGATGAAGAACAGCTCGTCCCAGGTGCCGACCGCGTTCACGCCGACGAAGAGGCGAGCGATCTCGTCGGGCGCGACGACCGTCGGCCAGTTCGTGTAGACGCCGGAGGTGATGAAGTAGAACGGCAGGATGAGCCATCCCGCCACCACGACCGCGGCGAGATACCCCCACTGCACGAGCGTCCAGCGCTGCCCCGTGCGCCACGGGAAGCGGATGACCCGCTCGCGGTAGACGAAGCGCGAGACGAGGTACGGCACCGCCACGGCGAGCCCCAGCACGACGGTGAAGCGGACCATGCCCTCGTTCGAGAGGTCGGCCTTCAGCGACACGGTCGAGATGATGAGCTGCCCGAGCGCGATGAGCGCCAGATCGGGCGCGAGCCGTTCGGTACGGCCGCTGCGATCGCAGGCCCAGGCGCCGACGAGGCCGATGGCGAGGAGCGCGTAGCCCGGCCAGACCAGCTGCACGCCGAACAGCAGCACCGCGGCGCCGCAGACCGCCGCGGCAGGGAGGAGGCCGATCGCATGGCGGCGGAGTTCGCCCGTCGGAAGCGCTGGCACGGATCCAGCCTAGAGGTGGCCGCTGTCGGCCGTCGGTGGCAGCATCGGGGCATGACGGAGATCGTCCCGCCCTACCTGCTCGATCGCATCGCCGAGGCCGCCGGGCCGCGCTTCCCGCTCGCCGCCGAGGCCGCCCGCCGGGCACTGCTGCGACCCGCGTCACCGCGGCTCGGCCCCGGCCCGCTGCCCGAGCTGCCGAGTGCGCTCCCCGACGCCCCCTCGACGCCCGTTCGCCGCATCTCCGACGCCGAGGGCCTCGAGAAGCTGCCGGGACGGCTCGTCCGGCGCGAGGGCGAACCGGCCACGGGCGACGAGGCCGTCGACGAGGCGTACAACGGCCTCGGCGACACGCACCGGCTGTTCGAGCGCGTCTTCGGCCGCGATTCGATCGACGGCGACGGCATGCCGCTCGAGGCCACGGTGCACTTCGGCGATCGCTACGACAACGCGTTCTGGGACGGCGAGCGCATGGTCTTCGGCGACGGCGACGGCGAGGTGTTCCGGAGCTTCACCGGCTCGCTCAGCGTCATCGGCCACGAGCTCGCGCACGGCGTCACCGAGCACACCGCGCGGCTCAGGTACGAAGGCCAGTCGGGCGCGCTCAACGAACACGTCTCCGACGCCTTCGGGGCGCTCGTCGAGCAGTACGCCCTCGGCCAGGACGCCGAGGCGGCGAACTGGCTCATCGGCGAGGGCATCTTCACGCCCGAGGTCGAGGGGCGGGCGCTCCGCTCCATGCTCGAGCCCGGCACGGCGTACGACGACGACGTGCTCGGCCGCGATCCGCAGCCGGGGCACTTCCGCGACTACGTCGAGACCACCGACGACCACGGCGGGGTGCACCTGAACTCCGGCATCCCGAACCGCGCCTTCGCCCTCGCCGCGCGCGAGCTCGGCGGTTTCGCCTGGGAGCACGTGGGCCGCGTCTGGTACGACGCGCTCGTGTCGGGCCGGTTGCGCGTCGACGAGACCTTCGCCGGGTTCGCTGCCGAGACGGTGCGCACCGCCGGTGAACGGTTCGGCCCGGGGTCGCGCGAGCAGGAGGCGGTGCGCCGCGGCTGGCTCGAGGTCGGCGTCGAGCCCGCGCCGCCCGCCGAGGGGTGAAGGCACGGGCGCGGCGCCCGCTCCGAGGAGTAGCATCTGGCGCGATGGACGTCATCGTGCAACGCAGCGGCGGGATCGCCGGGCTCCGCGTCACCTGGCAGGTCGAAGTCGACGCGCAACCCGACCGCGACGACTGGGTGCTCCTGCTCGACGGGCTGCCCTGGCACGAGGTGCCGCAGGCCCCGCGGGAGCCCGACCGCTACGTCTACCGCATCAGCTGCCCGCCGAACGAGGTCGAGCTCGGCGAGGGTCAGCTCACCGGGCCGTGGCAGCAGCTCGTCGAACGGGTGCGGCAGACCGCATCGCCGCGACGCGGAGGTGCACCACGACGCCCAGGGCGATGAGGCCCTGCGCGGCGAGGTAGCTCACCATCACGACGGCATCGTGCCACGCGAAGTCGTAGCCCGGCAGGAAGCGGCCGAGCCCGAGCACCGAGTCGGAGACGACGAAGAGCGCGCCACCGGCCGCCAGCAGGGGGCCGTCGCCCGCGGCGAACGCCGCCATCGCGCCGAGCGCCAGGCCGTAGGCGGCGACCGGTACGAGGAGCGCCCCGGTGTGGGGGCCGAGCAGTGCGAGGAAGCCGGCGAACCACAGCGGGTACACGACGAGCGCCCAGATCGGCACGCGGCGACGGCGGTGCAGCCGCAGCGAGCCGGACCCCCGCGAGAGCCGGAGGAACAGTGCGAGGTACACGAGGTGCGCGGCGAGGAACGACCCGAGCCCGACCGTGAACCAGCCGTCGCCCGGGAAGCTCAGCGCGACGTCGCCGCCCCAGGAGAAGCCGAGCCCCGCCACGAGCAGCCAGCACGCGGTCCCGCGAGGACGCGGCGCGGCGAGCAGCACGGCGAGCACGAGCGCCGGCATGAGGAGCGCCTTCGTCGCGGTGACCGACCAGTCCGGGCCGAGCGTGAGCAACAGGAGATGCACGAGCGAGAGCCCGAGGTAGGGCAGGAACGGGGGCAGCACAGCAGGCATCGTAGCGCGGGCCGGATCGACCGGCGCGACGGCCCGGATGCGACGGCCCGGCCGCGACGGCCCGGATCCACGGCCCGGACCGCCCCTGACGCGACGAGGGCCGGCGGGAATGCCCGCCGGCCCTCGTCGTGGAAGTGGATCGCTCAGCTGACGCCGAGGAGGTCGATCACGAAGATCAGGGTCTGACCCGAGAGGCGGTGTCCGCCGCCCGCGGGGCCGTACGCCTTCTGCGGCGGGACGGTGAGCTTGCGGCGCCCGCCGACCTTCATGCCGGGGATGCCCTCCTGCCAGCCGGCGATGAGCGCCTGCAGCGGGAAGTTGATGGACTGGTTGCGGCTCCAGGACGAGTCGAACTCCTCGCCCGAGTCGTACTCGACGCCCAGGTAGTGCACGTCGACGGTCGAGCCGGGCTGCGCCTCGGCGCCGTCGCCGACGACGATGTCCTCGATGACGAGCTCGGTGGGGGCGGGCCCCTCGGGGGCGTCGATCTCAGGCTTGCTGTTGGTGTCGGTCATGCATCCATCCAAACGGATGCCACGGCCGAGGGCAATCGCGGACGCGCGTCCACCCCGCTCTTGCGCTGACTGCGAACAGCGTGCACCCTGGAACCCTAAGGAGCTCGTCGCCCAGGAGAGCTGTCGGCAGTGCCACACCCCAGGGCGACGAGCTTCTTCCGTTCCCGGCGACGAGCTTCTTCCGTCCCGGCTCGCGGGCTAGCCCATGATCGCGCGGCGGTCGGCGGCCACCCGCTCGAGCAGCACCCGCTCGTCCTCCAGGCGGCGCACGTCGGCGCGGCCGGTCGCGATCGCGTTCCGGGTGAAGGCGAGCCGGGTCGCGTTCACGATGAAGCTCCGCACCGCGGCGGTCTTCGGCGGCCGCTGCGCCTTCGCCCACGCGAGCGCGGCCCGGCGACCGGCCGGCGTCGAGAGCCCGTCCACCTCGCCCGCGTCGAACCAGCCGGCGAGCTGGTACTCGCCGAGGCGCAGGCGGGTGATGCGCACCTCCTGCCGTCGGAGCAGCACGGTGACGACGATCGCGCCGACGAAGATCGGGACCTGCACGGTCGCGTAGAGGAGCACGGCGTCCGCGAAGGCGAGCGAGCCGTTCCACAGCGCGTGCAGCGCGATGGCGAGCGCGAGCCCGCCGAGGAACCAGCCCACGACGCGGGGGCCGCCGCCCCGGCTCGCCGCGACTCCGAGCGCGAGGCCGGTGCAGGCGGTGAACAGCACGTGGGCGAACGGCGAGAAGAGCCCGCGCACGACGAAGGTGGCGCCGAGCTCCTGCGCCCCGCCCTCGGCGAGCGCGACGCCGAAGTAGAGCACGTTCTCGGTGAAGGCGAACCCGGCGGCGACGGTCGCGGCGTACACGAGTCCGTCGACCGGCCCGTCGAAGTGCGAACGGGAGAACAGGTAGATGAGGAGCACCCCGATCCCCTTCGCGAGCTCTTCGACGATGGGGGCCTGCACGACGGACTGGAGCACCTCGTCGCTCGCGCCGCCCGGCGTGGTCACCGCGACAGCGATCTGCACGCCCAGGTCGACGATGAGGGCGATCGCGACGGAGACCGCCGCGCCCCAGAGGAACGCGAACCAGAGCGCCCACCGCGGTTCGGGCTCCCAGCGGTCCACCCAGCGCACCGCGAGGAGCACGATCACGAGCGGCACGACGGCGAGCACGGAGCCCACGACGAGGCTCGAACCGCCGAGCGCGACGCCGAGGTAGGCGAGCACGAGGAGGCCGACGAGTCCGGCGAGCGAGATGCCGACGACGGCGAACACGAGCCCGCCCGTGCGGCGCGGCGGCGTCGCGGCGGGCGGCAGGAACTGCGGCTGGGCCTGCGGGTGGAAGCTCACGGGCCGCAGCCTATCGAGCGGAGGGCTCCGCATCGAACATGACGCCCGGGTTCAGGATGCCGAGCGGGTCGAACAGCTGCTTGATGCCGCGCTGCAGCTCGAACACCTCGGGGCCGAGCTCGTCGGCGAGCCAGCGCCGCTTCAGGATGCCGACGCCGTGCTCCCCCGTGAGCGTGCCGCCGAGGCGGACCGCGGTGCGGAACATCTCGTCGGCGGCGGCCCAGATGCGGGCGGGCACCTCGCCGCCCTCGTAGACGAAGTTCGGGTGCAGGTTGCCGTCGCCGGCGTGCGCGATCGTCGGGATCTCGACCCTGTGCCGGGCGCCGATCTCCTCGATGGCGCGGAACATCTCGGCGAGCTTCGAGCGGGGCACCGCGACGTCCTCGATCAGCACCTCGCCGCGGGCGGCCATCGCGGGATGCATCGCGCGGCGGATGCCGAGTAGCCGCTCGCCCTCCTGCCGGTCGCTCGAGCACCGGGTCCGGCCGCCGGCCGCCTCGAAGACCGCCGCGACGGCGAGCGCATCGGCCTCCGCGCCCGCGTCGTCGCACTGCGCGACGACGAACGCCTCCCCCGGGGCGAGCCCGTCGAGCGGGGTGCCGGCGAGCGCCGCGGCGCCGAGGTGCTCGGCGATCCGGGCGATCGAGCCCGCGTCGAGCAGCTCGAGCATCGCCGGGCGGAGCTTGCCTGCGGTGACCGCCGCGCACGCCGCCGCGGCCGCCTCGACGTCGGGGAAGGCGGCCGCGATCGTGACGGGCCCGCCGAGCGGGATCGGCCGGAGCCGCACCGTCGCCTCGACGATGACGCCGAGGGTGCCCTCCGAGCCGGTGAGCAGAGCGGTGAGGTCGTAGCCGGTCACCCCCTTCACGGTGCGGCGCCCGGTGCGCACGAGCCGCCCGTCCGCGAGCACCACGGCGAGGCCGAGCACCGCTTCGCGGGTGACGCCGTACTTCGCGCAGAGCAGCCCGCCGGCGTTCGTGGCGATGTTGCCGCCGATGGAGGAGATCTCCCGGCTCGCGGGGTCGGGGGCGAACCACAGCCCGCTCGCGGCGGCGCGCGCGTTCAGCGCGCCGTTCAGCACGCCCGGCTCGACGACGGCGAGTTCGTCGGCCTCGTCGAGCTCGAGGATGCGGTTCATCCCGGAGAGGTCGAGCACGATCGCGCCCGGGCTCGCGATGGCGCCGCCCGCGAGCCCCGTGCCGGCCCCGCGCGGCACCACGGCGGTACGCGTCGCGGCGGCGATCCGCATTGTCGCCTGCACTTCGCCGACCGTGCCGGCTCGGACGACGGCGAGGGGCCGCTCGGCGGCGCGGTGCCCGGACCGGTCCTCCCGGACCGCGTCGAGCGCGGCGCCGTCGAGGACCACGGCGGCTCCGAGCTCGGCGACCAGTTGCTCCACGACCTCGTTCGACATGGATGCAGCCTAGCCGCGGCGCCCGTGTCCGATTTCCGCGAGTTCCTGTCGGTGGACGGTGGCAGGCTGGAGGCATGCCCACGACACTCGACCGTTCCCGCCGGGTCGCCGCCCGCGACGAGGCCGCGCTCGCCGACCCCGTCTTCGCCGAGCGGTACCGGGCGATGCGCGCCCGCGACGCCCGCTTCGACGGCCAGTTCATCACGGGCGTGCACTCCACGGGCATCTACTGCCGGCCGAGCTGCCCGGCCGTCTCCCCCAAACCCTCGAACGTGACCTTCTACCTCACCGCAGCGGCCGCGCACGAGGCGGGGCTGCGCGCCTGCAAGCGCTGCCTGCCCGATGCGGTCCCCGGCTCGCCGGAGTGGGACCTCCGCGACGATCTCGCCGCGCGCGCCATGCGGCTCATCGCCGACGGCGTGGTCGAACGGGAGGGCGTGCCCGGCCTCGCGGCGCGGCTCGGCTACACGACGCGGCACCTGACCCGGGTGCTCGGCGCCGAGCTCGGCGCGGGCCCCCTCGCCCTCGCCCGCGCGCACCGGGCGCAGACCGCTCGCACACTGCTCCTCTCCACGAGCATGCCCGCGGCCGACATCGCGTTCGCCGCCGGGTTCGGGAGCGTCCGCCAGTTCAACGAGACGATCCGCGAGGTGTACGACCGCAGCCCGCTCGAACTGCGGGCGGCGGCGCACCGCACGGGCGCGGGCACCGCCCCGCCCGAGGCGACCGCCGACGGCGGGGCGCACGTGCGGCTCAGGCTGCCCGCCCGTGAGCCGTTCGACGCCGACGGCGTGTTCGCCTGGCTCGCCGCCCGCGCGGTCGCGGGGGTCGAGCGCGCCGGCGCGGGGAGCTTCGAGCGCACCCTCCGCCTGCCCGGCGGCCCGGCGCTCCTCGCCTTCACGAAGGCGGAGGGCGGCGCCGCCGTCGAGGTCGAGGCCAGACTCGCCGCGCTCGGCGACCTCCCGCCGCTCGTCGCCCGCGTGCGCCGGCTGTTCGACCTCGACGCGGACGCCGTGGCGATCGACGCGGCCCTCGCCGACGATCCGGCGCTCGCCCCGGCGGTGGCGCGCGTCCCCGGCATCCGCGTCCCCGGCTGCCTCGACGCCCATGAGCTGCTCTTCCGCGCCCTCATCGGCCAGCAGATCTCGGTCGCCGCGGCCCGCACCGCGCTCGGCCGCCTCGCGGCCGCGCTCGGCGAGCGGATGCCGCAGCCCGGCGCCGACGGCCTCCCGCTCCTCTTCCCGACCGCTGCGGCCGTCGCCGAGCGCGGAGCCGAGGTGCTCACCGGGCCGCGGGCGCGGATCGCGACGATCCTCGACGTCGCCGAGCGCCTCGCGACGGGTGAGCTCGTGGTCTCCGCCGAGCGTTCGCGCGAGGAGCTCGCGGCTGAGCTCCTCGCGATCCGCGGCATCGGTCCGTGGACCGCGGGCTACGTCGCCATGCGCGTCACCCGCGCCCCCGACGTGCTGCTCACCGGGGATCTCGCGCTGCGCGCCGGGGCCGCGGCGCTCGGCCTGCCCGGCGACGCGACGGAGCTCGCGCAGCGCGGCGCCGTGTGGGCGCCGTGGCGGAGCTACGCCTCGATGCACCTCTGGCGCGCGGCCCCCTGACCCGGCGCTTTCGGATGGCGGAAGCGACTGTCGCCATTGTGGAAGGATCCCGCTGGACTGTTGTACATGCCGTCAGGTTTCGCCCGGATCCCACCCGATAGCGTGGAATGGTGAAATTCGCGCACCTGAGAGTCGAAGGCCAGACGACCCCCCGGCTCGCGGTGGTGATCGCCGAAGCAGCACTCTTCCTCGACGAGGTGCTCGACCCCTCGCCGCGCGATCTGCAGGACCTCATCGAGCAGGGCCCAGACGGTCTCGCCGCCGTCCGCGTCGCGGTCGACGCCGCCCTCGAGGCCGGCGCGCGGCTCACCCCCGTCTCCGAGCTCCGGCACGCCTCCGCCGTGCTGCGGCCTCCGCACATCCTCGCGATCGGCGCGAACTACGCGGCGCACTCCCAGGAGCTGAAGCTCCGCCACGAGACGGCGCCCACGATCTTCTCCCTCTGGCCGAACTCGCTCACCGCCCACGGCGCGACCACGAGCTGGCCCGAGGAGCTCTCGACCCAGGTCGACTACGAGGCCGAGCTCGGCGTCATCATCGGCCGCCCCGCCCGCGGCGTGCACGTCCGCGACGCGCTCGACTACGTCTGGGGCTACACGGTGGTGAACGACATCACCGCGCGGAACATCCAGTTCAGCGAGGCCCAGTGGTCGCGCTGCAAGTCGTTCGACGGCTTCACCCCGACGGGGCCCGTCGTCGTCACGGCCGACGAGATCGCCGACCCGCAGGACCTCTGGCTCACGACGAACCTCGACGGCCGCATCCTCCAGGACGCCTCCACGAACGAGATGGTGCGGAGCGTCGCGGAGATCATTGCCTACCTCTCGCGCTCCGCGACGATCCCGGCGGGCACCCTGATCAGCACCGGCAGCCCGGGTGGCGCCGGGTACTCGCGCAACCCGCAGGTGTTCCTGCAGGACGGCTCGACGGTTACGATCACGGTCGAGGGCATCGGCTCGCTCACGACGCACTGCCGGATGGTCTGACGCCGAGTCGCAGAGCTCCGACGGAGACGGCGCCCCGGGGAGACCCGGGGCGCCGTTCGCGTCACTCGCTCGGCTCGGCCTGGAGCTGCTGCACCGGGATGGCCGTCGTGATCGGGCGGATGCCGGAGAGCTTCGACGGCGAGAGCTGGCGCTCCACCTCGTCGCGGCTCATCAGGCCCGCCTCGACGACGAGGTCGGCGACGGGTCGCCCGGTCGCGAGGGCGAGCTTCGCGAGCGTCGCGGCCTCGGTGTAGCCGATGAACGGGATGAGCGCGGTGATCACGCCGACGCTCGTCGAGACCATGTGCTCCAGGCGCTCGGTGTTCGCGGTGATGCCGTCGACGCAGTTCACGCGCAGGGTCCAGCAGGCCTGCCGCATCCAGGTGATCGACTGCAGCAGCGAGTGCGCGATCACCGGCTCGAAGGCGTTCAGCTGCAGCTGCCCGCTCTCGGCGGCCATCGTGACCGTGAGGTCGGCTCCGGCGACGGCGTACGCGACCTGGCTCACCGCCTCGGGGATGACCGGGTTCACCTTGCCCGGCATGATCGAGGAGCCCGCCTGCTTCGGCGGCAGATTGATCTCGCCGAGGCCGGCCTGGGGGCCGGAGGAGAGCAGTCGGAGGTCGTTGCAGATCTTCGACAGCTTGATCGCGCTGCGCTTCAGGGCGCTCGAGAAGGTCATGAACACGCCGGTGTCGCTCGTCGCCTCGATGAGGTCGGGGGCGGACTCGAGCGTGAGCCCCGTGATCGCGCTGAGCTCGCGCACGACGGCGTCGGTGTAGCCGGGCTCGGCCGTGATGCCGGTGCCGATGGCGGTCGCGCCGAGGTTCACCTCGGACAGCAGCTTGATGGTCTCCCGCAGCCGGTCGACGTCCTCGCCGAGCGTGGTCGCGAAGCCGTGGAACTCCTGGCCGAGGGTCATCGGCACCGCGTCCTGGAGCTGGGTGCGCCCGACCTTCAGCACCTCGTGGAACTCCCGGCCCTTCGCGCCGAAGGCGATGCGGAGCAGGTCGAGCTCGGTGAGCATCGTGCGCAGCGAGAACGCCATGGCGAGCTTCACCGCGGTCGGGTAGGTGTCGTTCGTCGACTGGCTGCGGTTGACGTCGTCGATCGGGTGCAGGACGTCGTAGCGGCCCTTCTCGTGCCCGCCGATCTCGAGCGCGAAGTTCGCGATGACCTCGTTCGCGTTCATGTTCGTCGAGGTGCCCGCGCCGCCCTGGATGACGCCGACGACGAACTGGTCGTGCAGTTCGCCGTCGATGATGCGCTGGCAGGCCTCGTCGATCCAGGCAGCCTTCTGCGGGGTGAGCACGCCGAGCTCGCGGTTGGCGCGCGCGGCCGCCTGCTTCACCGAGGCGAGGGCGACGACGAGCTCGGGGTAGACGGAGATCGGGCGCTTCGTGATCGGGAAGTTCTCGAGGGCGCGGAGCGTGTGGACTCCCCAGTAGGCGTCGGCCGGCACCTGACCTTCGCCGAGGGAGTCGCGTTCGACTCGGGTGGGGACGTCGGGTCCGATCATGTTCGCCTCCAGGCGGCGCTCGTGGGTCGGGTGTGCGGAGATCGACACGCTGGCTCCATCGCCTCGGCCGCCGGGGTTCTCCCGGCGGGTGGTACCGGCGCGGATCCGCGCCTCCCACGAGCCTAGCCCGAAGCGCCGAGCGGCGGAGCGCCCCCAGCGCCCCGCCGCTCGTCCGGTCCCGGCTCCCCCCGAGCCGGGACGCTCGTCCCCCGCTCAGCCGAGCGGGGCACCGCCCTGACCGCCCGCGGGCCGGCCGTCGGCCGGCTCGTCGACGCCGTCGCTCGCGAGGAGCTCCTCCTCGACCGTGCCGCCGTAGCCCTCGGCCTGCGGGTCGCCGTGCAGGCCGCCGGACACCGCGTACTCCTCCTCCGGGGAGAGCACGAGCCGATGCCGGCCCCAGACGCCGAAGCCGATGAGCATCACCACGTAGACGACGGCGATCGCGATGATCGCGGGCACGAACGTCGGGTTCAGCAGGAAGCCGACGAAGATGAGCCCGGCGATGACGGCCGCGGCGATCGCCCCGGGCACGCCCCAGGGGCTGCGGTAGGGCCGGCTCGCGTTCGGGAACTTGCGGCGGAGCAGCACGAAGGCGACCATCTGCATCAGGTAGGCGAGCACGGCGCCCCACACCGCGATGTTCAGCACGATCGCGCCCGCGACCCCCGTCGCGCCGCCCGCGAGGTCGACGATGATGAGCGCGACGAAGCCGATGATGGCGCCGGCGACGAGCGCGACCCACGGCGTCTGCCGCGAGCCCGTCAGCGAGAGGAACTTCGGGTAGTACCCGGCCCGCGAGAGCGAGTACATGTTGCGTCCGTACGCGAACATGATGCCCTGCAGCGAGGCGAGCAGGCCGACGAGGGCGAAGAGGGCGAGCACGGCGGCCGCGCCGTCGCCGACGATCGCCCGGAACCCGTCGAGCAGGGGCTCCCCCGCCGTCCCCGTCGCCTCGGCGCCGATGACCCCGGTGTTCAGGAAGAGCACGAGGAGGCCGGTGATGATGAGCGTCGCGCGGGCGATGAGGCCGGCCCGCGGGATGTCGCGGACGGGGTTGTGGGACTCCTCGGCCGCGAGCGGCAGCTCCTCGATGCCGAGGAAGAACCACATCGCGAAGGGCAGGGCGAAGAGGATCGGCAGCACGCCGTGCGGCAGGAAGGCGGTCTGGCCCGCGTCGGGGGCGATGTCCCAGAGCGCGTCCCAGGAGAACTGCCCGGAGAAGAGCGCCATCGCCGAGAAGACGAGGATGATCGCGATCGAGATGATCGAGACGACGATCGCGAACTTGAACGAGATGTTCGCCCCGGCCGCGTTCAGTGCGATGAACGCGAGGTAGAGGATGGCCCACCAGATGGGTGCTGGCATCGAGAAGCCGAGCAGCTCGCTCGTGATGCCGTCGGCGTAGGCCGCCGAGAAGTAGACGATGACGGCGGTGGTGGCCACGTACTCGATCGTCTCGGCGAGGCCCGTGATGAAGCCGCCCCACGGCCCCATCGCAGCGCGCGAGAAGGAGTAGGCGCCGCCCGTGTGGGGCATCGCCGAGCTCATCTCCCCGATGGAGAAGATGAGGCCGTAGTACATGACGATGAGCACGGCGAAGGCGATGAGCATGCCGCCGAAGCCGGCGAAGTCGATACCGAAGTTCCAGCCCGAGAAGTCGCCCGAGATGACGGCGGCGACGGCGAGGCCCCAGAGGCCCCAGACGCCCGCCGAGCGCTTGAGCCTGCGCTTCTCGAAGTACCCCTCGTCGGCCGTCGAGTACGTGACGCCCGACACCTTGAGCGTGTCCTTGGCCATGGTGCTCCCTTGCATTCATGGCGCGCGCCGTTCGGGGGCGAGCGCGGGGGTGCGGTGTGTTGGCCACGATGATAGGGGCGTCAATGGTCGGCCGTACAGACCTTTTGCGAAGAAATATCCTGGAAACATCCAGATCGACTGCGAGGCATCCATTCCCAGCTACGCCAGCTCATGATGTAATGGTCGCCACAACCGACCATTCCACTCGAGGAGGAGCATCGAATGTCGGCACCAACGGGACACCTCACGCTCGATCAGCTGCGCCAGGCGATCGCCGACGACCACGTCGACACGATCATCGTCTCGTTCACCGACATGCAGGGCCGGCTCGTCGGCAAGCGGGTCTCGGCCCGGCTGTTCCTGGAGGACGCCGCCGCGCACGGCGTCGAGGCGTGCAACTACCTCCTCGCCGTCGACGTGGAGATGAACACCGTCGACGGCTACGCGATGTCGAGCTGGGAGCGCGGCTACGGGGACATGGCGCTCATCCCCGACTTCGCGACGCTCCGGATGGCGCCGTGGCTCCAGCAGACGGCGATCGTCACCGCCGATCTCCGGTGGCTCGACGGCTCCCCCGTCGAGCCCTCGCCCCGACGCATCCTGCAGCGCCAGCTCGAGCGGCTCGCCGAGCGCGGGCTCACCGCCTTCGTCGGCACCGAGCTCGAGTTCATCGTCTTCGACGACTCCTACCGCGAGGCCTGGCGCAAGGGCTACCGCGAGCTCACGCCCGCGAGCGACTACAACATCGACTACGCGCTCCTCGCGTCCACGCGCATGGAACCGCTCCTGCACGACATCCGCCGCTCGATGGAGGGCGCCGGGATGTACTGCGAGGGCGTGAAGGGCGAGTGCAACTTCGGCCAGCAGGAGATCGCCTTCCGCTACGCCGACGCGCTCACCACCTGCGACAACCACTCGCTCTACAAGAACGGCGCGAAGGAGATCGCCGACCGGCACGGCAAGGCGCTCACCTTCATGGCGAAGTACGACGAACGCGAGGGGAACAGCTGCCACATCCACATCTCGCTCCGCGGCGCCGACGGTGCAGCGGTCTTCGCCGACGAGTCGGCACCGCACGGGATGTCGAAGCTGTTCCGGCACTTCCTCGCGGGCCAGCTCGCCGCGATGCGCGAGCTCACCCTGTTCTCGGCGCCGAACATCAACTCCTACAAGCGCTACGTCGCGGGCAGCTTCGCGCCGACCGCCATCGCCTGGGGCCTCGACAACCGCACCTGCGCGCTCCGCGTCGTCGGGCACGGGCACGGCATGCGGGTCGAGAACCGCGTCCCCGGCGGCGATGTGAACCAGTACCTCGCGGTCGCCGCGCTCATCGCGGCCGGGCTGCACGGCATCGAGCAGGAGCTCGAGCCCGACGAGCTGTTCGCCGGCAACGCCTACGAGTCGGACGTCGCGCGCGTGCCGGCGACGCTCCGCGAGTCCGCGGAGCTCTTCGCCTCCTCGGCGATCGCGCGCGAGGCCTTCGGCGACGAGGTCGTCGAGCACTACCTGAACAACGCGCGCGTCGAGCTCGCCGCCTACGACGCGGCCGTCACGGACTGGGAGCGGGTGCGTGGCTTCGAACGTCTCTGAGCCGGCCGGCGGCCCCGCGGCGAGCGCGGCGCCCGTGATCGGCATCACCACCTACCTCGAGCAGGCCCGGACCGGCGTGTGGGACGTGCCAGCATCCTTCCTGCCGAAGGTCTACCTCGACGCCGTGACGGACGCGGGCGGCATCGCCGTGCTGC
Organism: Agromyces mediolanus; assembly: GCF_044917495.1. GTDB lineage: Bacteria > Actinomycetota > Actinomycetes > Actinomycetales > Microbacteriaceae > Agromyces > Agromyces mediolanus_B. The sequence continues at coordinate 115,077 of NZ_JAVSSI010000006.1, forward strand.
TGCCGCCCCAGCCCGCGGGCAGTGAGGTCGCGCACGCCGTGCTGGCCGCGATCGACGGGCTCATCGTGTCGGGCGGCGCCGACGTCGATCCCGCCCGCTACGGACAGCCGGCGCACGAGCGCACCGGAGCACCCCGCACCGACCGCGACGACTGGGAGGATGCGCTGCTCACGGCGGCCATCGCCGACGGCGTGCCGTTCCTCGGCATCTGCCGCGGCGCGCAGATGCTGAACGTCGCCCTCGGCGGCACCCTGCACCAGCATCTGCCCGACGTCGTCGGCACCGAGGCGTACCAGCCCGCACCCGCCGTGTTCGGGGAGACGACCGTGCGGGTGGAGCCCGGCTCCCGACTCGCCGGCCTCGTCGGCGTGACCGAGGAGCTGCCGGTGCACGTCTACCACCACCAGGCGCTCGACCGGGTCGCCGAGGGGCTCGTCGTCACCGCCACGAGCGACGACGGCGTCATCGAGGCGGTCGAGCTGCCCGCTGCGCCCTTCGGCGTGGCCGTGCAGTGGCACCCCGAGGAGAACGCCCGCGACCGACGGCTCTTCGCCGGACTCGTCGACGCCGCCCGCGCGCACCGGGCCGCGCGCGGCGGCCCGGCCGCCGCCCCCGCCACCGAGAGGACCGCGCCATGACGCACACCATCGTGAACCCCGCCGACGAGCAGTTCGTCACGACCGTCGAGGGTGCCGACGAGGCGCAGACGGATGCCGCGATCGCGGCCGCCGCCCGCGCACAGCGCGACTGGGCCGCTGCGGCCCCCGCCGACCGGGCCCGCGCCCTCCGCCGCTTCGCCGAGGCCGTCGACGGCGCCGTGGAGGAGCTCGCCGCCATCGAGGTGCGGAACTCGGGGCATCCGATCGGCCAGGCCCGCTGGGAGGCCGGGCACGTCCGCGACGTCCTCGAGTACTACTCGGCGGCCCCCGAGCGCCTCTTCGGGCGGCAGATCCCGGTCGCGGGCGGCCTCGACGTCACGTTCCAGGAGCCGCTCGGCGTCGTCGGCGTGATCACGCCCTGGAACTTCCCCATGACGATCGCCTCCTGGGGCTTCGCCCCGGCGCTCGCCGCCGGGAACGCCGTCGTGCTGAAGCCCGCCGAGTGGACCCCGCTCACGAGCCTCCGGCTCGCCGAGATCGCACTCGAGTCGGGGCTCCCTGAGGGACTCTTCCAGGTGATCCCCGGCAAGGGATCGGTCGTCGGCGAGCGCTTCGTGACGAACGAGACCGTGCGGAAGGTCGTCTTCACCGGCTCGACCGAGGTCGGGCAGCGGATCATGGCCGGCTGCGCGGCGCAGGTGAAGCGGGTGACCCTCGAGCTCGGCGGCAAGAGCGCGAACATCGTCTTCGCCGACGCCGACCTCGAACGGGCCGCGGCCACCGCGCCGTACGGCGTCTTCGAGAACGCCGGGCAGGACTGCTGCGCCCGCAGCCGCATCCTCGTCGAGCGGAGCGTCTACGAGCGCTTCCTCGAACTGCTCGAGCCGGCGGTGCAGGGCGTGAAGGTCGGCGATCCCCGCGACGAGGCCACCGAGATGGGGCCGCTCGTCGCGGCCGCGCACCGCGACCGGGTGCGCGAGTTCGTCCCCGACGATCGGGAGGTCGCGTTCCGCGGCACGGCGCCCGACGGACCGGGCTTCTGGTACCCGCCGACCGTGCTCACCCCCGCTCGGGACGCCCGCACCGCGACCGAGGAGATCTTCGGCCCGGTCGTCTCCGTCTTCCCCTTCGACGACGAGGCCGACGCGGTCTCCTTCGCGAACGCGAGCCGCTTCGGCCTCTCCGGCTCGATCTGGACCCGCGACATCGGCCGGGGCATCCGCGTCGCCCGCGGCGTCGAATCGGGGAACCTCTCCGTGAACTCGCACTCCTCGGTGCGCTACTCGACCCCGTTCGGCGGCTTCAAGCAATCCGGACTCGGCCGCGAACTGGGGCCGGACGCGCCCGCCGCCTTCACGGAGACGAAGAACGTCTTCATCGCCGTCGACTGACCGACCACGACCGAGCCGCCCCACGCGCACCGCACCACCGTTCGACCACCGCACACCCCAGGGAGCACCATGACCGTCACCCCGATCGACCTCGCCCAGCGCCTCGCCGGGCGGGTCGCCGTCATCACCGGCGGCGCCTCCGGCATCGGCCTCGCCACCGCCCGCCGACTCGCCGCCGAGGGCGCGAAGGTCGTCATCGGCGACCTCGACCCGGGGAGCGGCGCCGCAGCGGCCGCCGAGGTCGAGGGACTCTTCGTGCAGGTCGACGTGACCGACGAGGCCCAGGTGAACCACCTCTTCGACGAGGCCGCCCGCGTGTACGGCTCGGTCGACATCGCCTTCAACAACGCCGGCATCTCCCCGCCCGACGACGACTCCATCGAGACCACCGAGCTGCCGGCCTGGGAGAAGGTGCAGGACGTCAATCTCAAGAGCGTGTACCTGTGCTCGCGCGCCGCACTCCGGCACATGGTCGCCCAGGGCCGGGGCTCGATCATCAACACCGCCTCCTTCGTCGCGGTGCTCGGCTCGGCGACCTCGCAGATCTCGTACACGGCGTCGAAGGGCGGCGTGCTGGCGATGAGCCGCGAGCTCGGCGTGCAGTTCGCCCGGCAGGGCATCCGGGTGAACGCCCTCTGCCCCGGCCCCGTGAACACGCCGCTCCTGCAGGAGCTGTTCGCGAAGGACCCGGAGCGCGCGCAGCGCCGCCTCGTGCACGTCCCCGTCGGGCGCTTCGCGAACCCGGAGGAGCTCGCCGCGGCGGTCGCCTTCCTCGCGAGCGACGACGCCTCGTTCATCACGGGCTCGACCTTCCTCGTCGACGGCGGCATCAGCGCCGCGTACGTCACTCCCCTCTAGGCTCGAGGACATGGAACGCCAGGGTGAGGAGCCGGCCGGCATGCTCGATGCCGGCCTGCTCCTCCGACCCGCGCGGCCGGCGAACGCGTTCGAGGAGACCGTGCAGCGGCTGCTGCAGACGATCCGGCTCGGGCTCATCGCGCCCGGCGAACGCCTGCCCGCCGAGCGCGAGCTCGCGGCGACCCTCGAGGTGAGCCGCGACACCCTGCGCGAGGCGATCGGCTCGCTCGCCGAAGCCGGCTGGGTCGTCGCCCGGCGCGGTCGCTACGGCGGCACCTTCGTCTCCGACCCGTTGCCCGAGCCCGGTCCCGGCGTTCCCCGGCCGATCGACCGGCAGCGCCTCGACGACACCCTCGCGCTCCGTGCGGTGGTGGAGGTCGGCGTCGCGCGCCGGGCCGCGGAGAGCGAGCTCAGCGCGGTCGACCGGGAGCGCCTCTGGCAAGCGCACCTCGCCTGCGGGCAGGCGGACGAGGCGGGCTACCGGGTGGCGGACTCCCGTCTGCACCTCGTCATCGCCGAGGTCGTCGGCGCCGAGTCGGTGACCCCGCTTGTCGCCGAGGTGCGGATGCGGATCAATGAACTGCTCGACGGCATCCCCCTGCTCGCGCCGAACATCGCGCACTCGGACGAGCAGCACGGGGCCATCGTCTCGGCGATCCTGCAAGGCAGCGCCGACGAGGCGGCCCAGGCGATGGCCGAGCACCTCATCGGCACCGAGGCGCTGCTCCGCGGCTTCTACGGCTGAGCTCGGCCGCTCGGCCCACCGGGGCCCGCCTCGGCCCACCGGGGCCGCCTCGGCCGGACGCACCGGAGGGGCGCGCCGTGCGGCGCGCCCCTCCGGTGGTGGTCGCTCAGAAGGCGAACGGCAGGAACGGCAGGGCGAGCGCTCCGAAGGCGAGCATCCCGAAGCCGACGAGCACGGTGCCGACGAGCATGACGGCGTTCAGCACGATGCCCCAGATGGCCATCGTGCGCGATGCGGGCTCGCGCTGCAGGCCGACGATGCCGAGGATGAGGCCGCCGACCGGCACCAGGAAAGTGAATCCGGCGACGATCGACACGAGGCCGAGCACGAGGCTGGCGATCGAGAACCCGTTCGTCTCGGCGGCGGGCGCCTGGGACTGTGCCGGGGCGGCCTGCTGGGCCGCGCCCGCCGGGTGGACGGGGCTGACGGTGGGATCGATGGTGGTGGTCATGGCATCCACGCTACGGATCGGCCGGGGCCTGCGGTATGGGGATATCCCCCGGTTCTTCCCTGAGAGCGACCCGAGCGAGCGGTGCGGGTTCACCCCTCCGCGAGCGTCGCCGCGACGAGCTCCTCGACCGCGGGCAGGCAGCGCGCGCGGTCGGCCGGGACGAGCCCGATCCGCGTCCGTCGATCGAGGACGTCGGCGGCGGTGAGCGCCCCCTCGGCGCGGACCGCGTACTCGACGTCGGCACGGGTCACGCCGACCCCGTCGGCGATGGGCTCGGCGGCATCGCGCAGCGCCGAGTGCGCGAGCGCGTCGTCGACGGCGACGAGGCGGAGGCCGGCCGTCCGGCTCGGGGATGCCGCAAGGCCCCGGGTGGCGACGACGAGGTCGACGGCGTCCTCCGCCATCCGCCGGTAGGTCGTCAGCTTGCCGCCGAGCACGGAGACGAAGCCGGCGTCCGCGACCGCGACGAGGTGACGGCGCGAGATGTCGGCGGTGCGATCGGCCCCGCTGTCGATGAGCGGCCGGAGCCCGGCGAACGCGCCGAGCACCTGCTCGCGCCGCACGGGCGTCGCGACGACGCGGTTCAGGCTCGCGAGGAGGAAGGCGATCTCCGGCTCCGTGGGCGTCGGCACCTCCGGCACCGGGCCGGGGGCGTCCTCGTCGGTGAGTCCGACGATGACGCGCCCGTCGCGCTGCGGTAGCGCGAACACGTAGCGGCTGATCGAGCCCTCGTGCGGGATGGTCAGCGCCGCCTCCGGATGTCCGAGCACCGCGCCGTCGAGCACCAGGTGAGTGCCCCGGCTCGGCCGCACGGCGATCGCGCCGTCGAGCCCGCCCGCCCAGACGCCGGTGGCGTTCACCACGGCCCGCGCGCGGAGCTCGAAGCGCTCGCCGCTCAGTCCGTCCTGCACGGCGGCGCCGTCGGCGCGGAGCTCGAGCGCGCGGACCCGGGTGAGGATCCGCGCCCCGTGCGCGGCGGCCGTGCGGGCCACGGTGACGACGAGCTTCGCATCGTCGACGAGCTGGCCGTCGAAGGAGAGCATGCCGCCCCGGAGCCCCCGGCGCTCGAGCGCGGGCACGAGTCGGCGCGCGCTGCGCGGCGTGACGAGCCTCGGCGGGGGCAGGACGGCGCGGGGCGTGCGCGCCTGGAGGCGGAGGAGGTCGCCGAGCCCCAGGCCGACCGCGCCGGCCGTGCGCTGGCGGTGCGTGACGCCCGGCAGGAACGGCAGGAGCTGCGGCAGCGGGCGGATGAGGTGCGGCGCGATGGCGGTCATCAGGAAGTGCCGTTCGGCGGCGCTCTCTCGGGCCGTGGCGACGTCGCCCGTCGCGAGGTAGCGGAGGCCGCCGTGCACGAGCTTCGAGCTCCAGCGGCTCGTGCCGAAGGCGAGGTCCTCGGCTTCGACGAGGACGACCCGGAGCCCGCGCGAGGCCGCGTCGAGGGCGACCCCCGTGCCGGTGATGCCCCCGCCGACGACGAGGAGGTCGGCGGTCTCCTCGGCGGCCCGACCGAGCTCGCGGCGACGGCGCCGGGCGTCGAGCCGGGCGTTCGACCCGGTCATGGCCGCAGGTGCCCGTCGAGCGCCGCGCGGAGCTCGCGCTCCCAGGCGTCCTCGTCGATGAGCTCCGTGACGGTGCCGTGCGAGAGCACCGCGGACTGCGCGATGAGCAGCAGCATCACCGCGATCTCCTGCGGGTCGCCCCGGCGCACGGTGCCGTCGTCCTGCGCGGCCGCGATCGCCCTGGCGAGCCAGCCCAGGATCCGCCGCTGGCTCGAGCCGACGCGCTGCAGGGTGTACCTCGTGAACGCCTCGGGCTCGTCGTCGAGCAGCCGGCCGTAGACCGCGTCGGCGCGGAAGCGGGCGGAGAAGCGCAGCACGTCGTCGACGAGGCCCGCGCGCGTCGTCGCGGGCGTCTCGAAGGCGTCCAGGATGCGGATGACCCGGCGCAGCAGGGCCGAACGCACCACGTCGTCGGCGTCGCTCCAGCTGCGGTAGACGGTCGGCCGGCTGAGCCCCGAGCGGCGGGAGAGCTCGGCGATCGTCACCCCGCCGACACCGCGGCGGCGGATGAGCTCGTCGGCGGCGTCGAGCACGCGCGACTGCGTCGCGTCCCAGGCCGGCGGTTCCCGGTCGAACGAGGCGTCGACTGCTTGACGTTCTTCCATGATCTGTCACACTGTAACGCATGGACGATCAGTTCGACAGGGTCGACGCCGACCCGCCGATGCGGTGGAACGGCTGGGGCGACCCCGCCAAGGCGAAGGAGCTCCCGCTCGCCGTCCGCGCGCTGCTCCCGCTCCTGCTCGGACGGGTGCGGCGCCCCGAGCCCGCCGTGCCGATCGACGCCGTCCGTCTCGCCGCGCCGGCCCTCACCGCCGACGATCTCGCCGCCCTGCGCCTGGCCGTCGGGGACGCCCACGTCGACGGCTCGCAGGAGGCCCGCCTCAGGCACGCGGGCGGCCGGTCGACGCCGGACCTCCTGCGCCGCCGCGCCGCCGAGCAGCTCGCGCCGGACGCGGTCGTCCGGCCCGGAAGCCACGAGGAGGTGCTCGCCTGCCTGCGGCTCGCGAGCGAACGGGGGCTCGCGGTCATCCCCTTCGGCGGCGGCACGAGCGTCGTCGGCGCCCTCGACCCCGAGCGCGGGACGCACCGCGCGGTCGTGAGCCTCGACCTCCGCCGGCTCTCGGGGCTCCTCGCCCTCGACGAGCTGAGCGGCGAGGCGGTGCTCGCCGCGGGCACCACGGGACCCGAGGCCGAGGCGCTCCTCGCGGCGCACGGCTTCGAGCTCGGCCACTACCCGCAGAGCTTCCGCTACGCGACCATCGGCGGATTCGCCGCAGCCCGCTCCTCCGGCCAGAACTCCGCCGGCTACGGCCGTTTCGACGCCATGGTCACCGGCCTCCGCGTCGCGACGCCGACCGGCGAGCTCGAACTCGGCCGCTCCCCCGGCTCCGCCGCCGGGCCCGACCTCGTCCGCGTGTTCCTCGGCTCGGAGGGCATTTTCGGCATCATCACCGAGGTCCGGCTGCGCGTGCACCGGACCCCGAGCGAGCGCGTCTTCGAGGCCTGGACGTTCCCCGACTTCGCGTCGGGCGCGGAGGGGCTCCGACACGTCGCCCAGCGCGGCGGGGGCCCCACCGTCATCCGCCTGTCCGACGAGGCGGAGACGGCGGTGAGCCTCGCCCAGCTCGGCAAGATCGGCAAGGTGCTCGCGAAGGGCGCGAGCGCCGTCACCGTCTACGAGGGCGACGATCTCGAGCATCGGCGCGCCCGCACCGCCGAGCTGCTCCGCGCCGCGGGCGGCAGCTCCTCCGGCGCCGGGGCGGCATCCGACTGGCTGGAGGGTCGGTTCGACGGCCCGTACCTGCGCGACGCGCTGCTCGACGCCGGGGTGTTCTGCGAGACGCTCGAGACGGCGACCACCTGGGCGAGGCTGCCGGCGCTGCGCGAGGCCGTCGAACGCACCCTCCGCGACGGGCTCGCCGCGGCCGGCGCGAAGTCGTACGTCATGTGCCACGTCTCGCACGTCTACCCGACCGGCGCCTCGCTCTACTTCACCGTCCTCGCGGGCATCCGCGACGAGCCGCTCGCGGTGTGGGACCGGGTGAAGGCCGCCGTGAACGACGCCATCCTCGCCGCCGGGGGCACCATCAGCCACCACCACGCGGTCGGTCGCGACCACGCGCCGTGGCTGCCCGACGAGATCGGCGACACCGGCATCCGCATCCTCCGGGCGATCAAGCGCGAACTCGACCCGAACGCCGTCCTCAACCCCGGCGCGGTCATCCAGCCGGGTCCCGAACCGAGCCGGGCGGGATGACGGTGGGCGGGCACATCGCGGTGCTGGCCAACCCGTTCGCCGGGAAGGGGCGCGGACGAGCGGCCGCCGCGACGGCGATCGCCGGGCTCCGTGCGCGCGGGGCCGAGGTGCGCAGCTACGAGGGCGGCTCGGCGGCCGACACCGCGGCGCTCGCCGCCCGGGCGCTCGAGGAGGCGCCGACGGCCCTCGTGGTCGTCGGCGGCGACGGCACCCTCTCCGGCATCCTCGAGCTGCTGCTCCTCGCCGAGACGCCCGTCGTCCTCGTACCGGCGGGCACCGGCAACGACCTCGCCCGGGCCCTGCGACTCCCCCGCGACGACGCCGCGGCCGCCGCCGCGCTCGCGCTCACCGGCACCGCGCGGGTGATCGACGTCGGCGAGGTGCGCAGCGGCGGCCGGTCCCGGCCCTTCCTCACGGTCGCCGCGCTCGGCTTCGACGCGAAGGTCAGCGACCGCACGAACCGGCTGCGCTGGCCGCACGGCGCGCTCCGGTATTACCTCGCGCTCGCGATCGAGCTCGTCCGGTTGCGCCCGATGGACTTCACGATCCGGATCGACGGCGAGGACGCGACCCACGCGCCGGGCACGCTCGTGGCCGTCGGGAACACCGAGAGCTACGGCGGCGGGATGCCGGTGTGCGTCGGCGCCCTGCCCGACGACGGGCTCCTCGACGTGGTGCACGTGGCCCCGCTCACGAGGCTCCGTCTCGTCCGGCTGTTCCCCCTGCTCCTCCGCGGCCGCCACGACCGGCGGCCCGAGGTGACCCATCGACGCGGCCGCGAGGTGCGCGTCTCGGCCCCGGGGCTCACCGTCTACGCGGACGGCGAGCGCGTCGGCAGCGGCGACTGCGAGATCGTCTCGCGCGCCGGCGCGCTGCGCATCATGGTGCCGGACGAGCGCGGGCTCGCCGGAGACGAGGGAGGCCGGGGATGACGGCGGAGCGCACCTTCGACGAGGACGTCGTCGTGGTCGGCTCGGGCTTCGGCGGCTCGGTCGCCGCGCTCCGGCTGGCGGAGAAGGGCTATCGCGTCCGCGTCTACGAGGCCGGCCGGCGCTTCGAGGACGCGGACTTCGCGAAGACGAGCTGGAACCTGCGCCGCTATCTCTGGGCGCCCGCGCTCGGCTGCTACGGCGTGCAGCGCATCCACCGGCTGCCGCACGTGATGATCCTCGCCGGCGCCGGGGTCGGCGGCGGCTCGCTGAACTACGCCAACACCCTCTACGAGCCGGGGCCCGGCTTCTTCGCCGACCCGCAGTGGCGCGGGCTCGCGGACTGGGGCGCGGAGCTCGCGCCGCACTACGCCACCGCGAAGCGGATGCTCGGCGTCGTCGAGCGCTACCCGCACACGGGGCCGGTCGAACGGATCATGGCCGGCGCGGCCGCCGACCTCGGCGTCGGCGACACCTTCCGGCGGGCCCCGGTCGGCGTCTGGTTCGGGCGCCCCGGCGAGCGCACGGCCGACCCGTTCTTCGGCGGCGAGGGGCCGGATCGCACCGGCTGCACCCTCTGCGGCAACTGCATGGTCGGCTGCCGGGTCGGCGCGAAGAACACCCTGATGAAGAACTACCTGGCGCTCGCCGAGCGCCGCGGCGTCGTCATCGAAGCGCTCCGCACCGTCAGCGAGGTGCGCGAGCTGCCGGGCGGCGGCTTCGCCGTGACCACCCGGCGCACCGGCGCACGGATCCGCCCCGCGACGCGCACCGCGACGGCCGAACGGGTCGTGCTCGCCGCCGGCACCTGGGGCACGCAGCAGCTCCTGCACCGGATGAAGCACTCCGGCGCGCTCCCTCGTATCTCCGACGCCGTGGGCCGGCTCACGCGGACGAACTCCGAGGCCCTCGACGGCGCGGTGGCGACGGCGGTGCCCGGCTCGCTCGGGCTCGCGCACGGCGTCGCGATCACGACGTCTTTCCACGTCGACGAGCGCACCCACGTCGAGAACGTGCGCTACGGCCCCGGCTCGAACCTGATGGGCGCGCTCGCTACGGTCATGGTGCCGGGCGAACTGCCGCTCGGGCGTCGGCTCGGACGGGCCGCGGGGCTGCTCCTGCGCTCGCCGCTCCGCCAGTTCCGGCTCGCGTCGCTCCACCGCTGGAGCGAGCGGGGCATCATCGCCCTCGTCATGCAGACCGCCGACAACTCGCTGACCCTCTCGCTCCGCCGCCGCTTCGGACGGCTGCGGCTCACGAGCGCGCAGGGCCACGGCGAGCCGAACCCGAGTCATCTCCCGGAGGCGCACCGCGCGGCCGAGGCCATCGCGGCCCGGATGAGCGAGGCGGGCGGCGTGCCCGCCGAGGCGCGGGGATCCTGGCCGGAGGTGTTCGGCATCCCGCTGACGGCGCACTTCCTCGGCGGCGCGCCGATCTCCGCGGCACCCGCCGACGGCGTCGTCGACGCGTACCACCGGGTGTGGGGGCATCCCGGGCTCTCGGTCGTCGACGGCGCGGCGGTGCCCGCGAACCCGGGCGTGAACCCCTCGCTCACGATCACCGCGCTCGCCGAGCGCGCGCTCTCGCACTGGCCGCGGGCCGGGGCGGGCGACGAACGGCCGAGCCAGGACGAGCTACTCGCCCGCTGAGCCGCCGCGCCGCGCGAGCGGACCGCCTCCGCCCGCCGCGCGCGCGGCGTACCGCCGTGGCGCGCCACTCCGCCGATCGAATGAGCGACACAGGGCCCTCCGCTTCGCTATGCTCCGATGCAGCGCACGGCCCCGGCCGCACGCCCCGCCCGCCCCAGCTCCGTCGCGCGATCCGCGACGACGGGCACCCCCACGATGCGATCGGAGCCCCATGGCACTCCCCTGGACCCTTCACGGCGACGGCAAGACCGTCGCACCGGGCGAGGTCGTCGCCCCCGGCGAACGCCTGAGCTGGCCGCGCACGATCGGACTCGGCGCGCAGCACGTCGTCGCGATGTTCGGCGCGACCTTCCTCGTCCCGCTGCTCACCGGCTTCCCGCCGGCGACGACGGTGCTCTTCTCCGGCATCGGCACGATCCTCTTCCTCCTCCTCACCCAGAACCGGCTCCCCAGCTACCTCGGGTCCTCGTTCGCGTTCATCGCCCCGGTGACGGCCGCGCTCGCCTCCGAGCAGGCGGCCGACCCGATGGGCGCCGCGCTCTTCGGCATCGTCGCCGTCGGGGTGATGCTCGCCCTCATCGGCGGGCTCGTGATCTGGACCGGCACGGGCTGGATCGACGCGCTCATGCCGCCCATCGTGGCCGGTGCGATCGTCGCGCTCATCGGTCTGAACCTCGCCCCGGCGGCGAAGTTCAACTTCGACCAGGCACCGGTGACCGCGCTCATCACGCTCGGAGCGGTGCTGCTCACGACCGTGCTGTTCCGCGGCATCCTGGGCCGGATCTCGATCCTCATCGGCGTCGCCGTCGGCTACGTCGCCGCCGTCGTGCAGAACGAGGTCGACTTCACGAAGATCGATCAGGCGGCGTGGGTCGGGCTTCCCGAGTTCCACCTCGCGGGCAACCCCTTCGCCGACACCGCGCTCTGGGGGCTCCTGCCCGCCTTCCTGCCGATCGTGCTCGTGCTCATCGCCGAGAACGTCGGGCACGTCCGCGGCGTCGCCCAGATGACCGACCCCTCGGTCAACCGGCAGACCGGCCGGGCGCTCTTCGCCGACGGCATCGCGACGACGATCGCGGGCTTCTTCGGCGGCTCGGGCACGACGACGTACGGCGAGAACATCGGCGTCATGGCCGCGACCCGCGTGTACTCGACCGCGGCGTACTGGGTGGCGGGCTTCGTCGCGATCCTCCTCGGCCTCTCGCCGAAGTTCGGCGCGCTCGTGAACACCATCCCGGCGGGCGTGCTCGGCGGTGCGACGGTGGCGCTGTACGGCCTCATCGGCATCATCGGCGTGAAGATCTGGGTCGACAACAAGGTCGACTTCTCCCGCCCGGTGAACCAGTTCACCGCGGCGACGGCGCTCATCATCGGCATCGCGAACTTCACGATCGAGTTCGGCACCGTCGTCTTCAACGGCATCGCGCTCGGCACCGTCGCCGCGATCGTCGTCTACCACGCCATGAACGCGATCGGAAAGGCGCGCGGCACCGCGTAGGCGAGCCTCCCGCACGAACGACGGATGCCCCGGGCAGCAGCAGCTGCCCGGGGCATCCGTCGTTCCACGGGAGCCGGATCAGGCGAAGAGCGCCTCCACCGGCCCGCGCGCGAAGTACAGCAGGAAGCCGGCGGCCACGATCCACAGCAACGGGCTGATCTCCCGCGCCTTGCCGGCGAGCGAGCGCACCACGACCCAGGCGATGAAGCCCGCGCCGATGCCGTTCGCGATCGAGTAGGTGAGCGGCATGACCGTCACCGCGAGGAACACCGGCAGCAGCACCGAGAAGTCGCTGAAGTCGATGTACTTGATCTGCGCCATCATGAGCGCACCGACGATGACGAGCGCCGCGGCCGCGACCTCGGTCGGCACGATCGACACGAGCGGCGTGAAGAACATCGCCAGCAGGAACAGCGCACCCGTCACGAGGTTCGCGAATCCGGTGCGCGCGCCCTCGCCGATGCCGGCGCCCGACTCGATGAACACCGTGTTCGAGGAGCCCGAGGTGAATCCACCGGCGACGGCGCCGACGCCCTCGACGACGAGCGCCGACTTGATGCGCGGGAAGTCGCCCTTCGCGTCGGCGAGGTCGGCCTCCTTCGACAGGCCGGTCATCGTGCCCATGGCGTCGAAGAAGTTCGTGAAGACGAGCGTGAAGACGAGCATGAGCGCGGCCAGCACGCCGATGCGCTCGAAGGAGCCGAACGAGACCTGTCCGACGAGCGAGAGGTCGGGGAGGCTCACGGGCGATCCCGAGAGCTCGGGCACCGAGAGGCCCCACCCGTTCGGGTTCACAAGCTCGCCGTTCGCGATCTTCGGGCCGAGGTTCCAGATCGCCTCGATGACGACGGCGAGCACCGTGCCGGAGACGAGGCCGATGAGGATGCCGCCCTTCACCTTGCGCGCGACGAGCACGCCGGTGATGAGGAGCGTGAGGATGAACACGAGGCTCGGCACGGTCGCGACGGATCCGCCTGCGCCGAGGCCGACGGGCGGGGAGGCGACCCCGGTCGCGGTGACGAAGCCGGCGTCGACGAAGCCGATGAACGCGATGAACAGGCCGATGCCGACCGTGATCGCGAGCTTCAGCTGCATCGGCACGGCCGTGAAGATCATGCGCCGGAGGCCGGTGGCCGCGAGGAGCACGATCACGAGGCCGTTCACGATGACGAGGCCCATCGCCTCCGGCCAGGTGACCTGGCCGACGACGGACACCGCGAGGAAGGAGTTGATGCCGAGACCCGCGGCGAAGCCGAACGGCAGCCGGGCGACGAGGCCGAAGAGGATCGTCATGACGCCCGCGGTGAGGCCGGTCACGGCGGACAGCTGGGCGAAGCCGAGCTGGTTGCCGTCGACGTCGACGCCGGAAGACAGGATGATCGGGTTCAGGATCACGATGTACGCCATCGTCACGAAGGTGACGATGCCGCCGCGGATCTCGGTGCCGACGGTCGAGCCGCGGGCGGTGATCTCGAAGAAGCGGTCGAACGCGTTCTTCGGGGCCGGGTGCTGCGGAGCGTCCGCAGTCGGGGTGGTGGTCGTCATGGCTGCGCCTTCACTGGGGTCGCCGCGCTCGCGCGCGGAGGTGGGGAAACCGAAGGGTGGTGCAGCGACTCGGGCGTCAGGCCCCGCCGAAGAGCCGCGTGAGGTGCTCGCCGAGGATCAGGTAGATCCCGACGAGCACGGCGATCGCGCTCAGCGCGAAGCACGCCCACGCTCCGAAGAGCGCGAGTCGCTTCTGGCCTTCCGTGAGCGGACTCTTCTTGGCCGCCTTCGCCGCGCGCTTCGCTGCGGCTTTGATCTCGGCGGGCGTGACGATGGTGATGGCGTCGGTGAACTCGGCCGGCGTCACGAGCGGGGTGCGGCCCGACAGCGTGAGCAGGCGGATGCCGAGCGCGTACGCGCTGACGACGACGGATGCCCCGACGAGCGCGGAGAGCAGGACGATCAGGAATGCACCCCAGTCGATCACTTCTTCGCCTTCCGCTTGGGCTTCGGGTTGCGCTTGATCTTCACGGCGCGGCCGGAGTCGGCGACCTCCGAGACGACGTTGTGGTGCGAGACCTCGCTGCGGCGCGACCAGACGAAGATGCCGATGATCACGATCACGCCGACCACCGCGTCGATGATGACGCCGCCCACGCCGAGGTGCGCGACGAGCGCGGCGAGCGCCCCGACGGCGCCCGCGGCGGGCAGGGTCAGCAGCCAGCCGACGCCGATGCGCCCCGCGGTGCGCCAGCGCACCTTCGACCCGCGGCGGCCGAGGCCGGAGCCGATGACCGAGCCGGAGGCGACCTGCGTGGTGGAGAGGGCGAAGCCGACGTGGCTCGAGGCGAGGATCGTCGCGGCCGTCGCGGTCTCGGCCGCGAAGCCCTGCGCGGGCTTCACGTCGGTGAGCCCGGTGCCGAGCGTCTTGATGATGCGCCAGCCGCCCATGTAGGTGCCGAGGGCGATCGCGACCGCGCAGGTCACGATGACCCACCACTGCACGTCGCTGCCCGGCGACTGCAGGTTCGCGGCGACGAGGGTGAGGGTGATGACGCCCATCGTCTTCTGCGCGTCGTTCGTGCCGTGCGCGAGCGCGACGAGGGAGGAGGAGAAGATCTGCGCGTGGCGGAAGCCGTCGCGGCCGTCGGGCTTGCCGTCGTAGCGCCTCGTGATGGCGTAGGCGAGCTTCGTCGCGACGTAGGCGACGAGCCCGGCGGTGAGGGGCGCGAGGAGCGCCGGCAGGATCACCTTCGACACGACGACCGGGAAGTCGATCGCGCCGAGCCCGGCTCCGACGATGGCGGCGCCGATGAGGCCGCCGAAGAGGGCGTGGCTCGACGAGGACGGCAGCCCCATCAGCCAGGTGATCATGTTCCACACGACGGCGCCGATGAGGCCCGCGAAGACGAGCTCCGGGGTGATCAGCACCCCGCCGTCGCCCTCGCGGATGATGCCGCCCGAGATCGTCTTCGCGACCTCCGTCGAGAGGAACGCGCCGACCAGGTTCAGGATCGCGGCGAGCGTGACCGCGGTCTTCGGCCGGAGGGCCCCGGTGGCGATCGGTGTCGCCATGGCGTTCGCGGTGTCGTGGAAGCCGTTCGTGAAGTCGAAGAACAGCGCCAGTGCGATGACCAGCACGACGATGAGGGTGAGATCCACCGGCGCCTTTCTGTAGTGGACGCTGCCTCTTGTGATCGGTGAAGACGTTCACCAGAAGTTCATGGGGTAACACTTGCGGCCCCCGGGGAGGCCGCGCACCCGTCGATCCTACGCGACGGACGGGCCCGGTTCCACCACGGTCGCGAGATCGTCGCCGAACACGAACGCACGTTCGACACGACCGCCCGCGAGGACCCCGGGGAGCCAGCGGGACGCGTCGTCCCACATGCGTTCGAGCGGCACCTCGTCGACCGCGAACCACTCGGGATCGAGCTCGTCGGAGCCGCGCGGATCGCCCCGCCAGTCGCGGCAGACGAACACGTGCGAGCGCTGGCTCCACGCCTCCCGGCTCGGGAAGCGGTAGTCGATGACGCCCCGGCGCTCGAGCGCTCCGGCGGCCACCACGAGCCCAACCTCCTCCTCGACCTCGCGGATGCACGCGGCCTCGGGGCTCTCCCCCGGCTCGAGCTTGCCGCCGGGGGCGACGAGCCGGCCCGCGCCGAGCCCGTGCTTCTTCCGGCCGAGGAGCACCTCCCAGCGCCCCGCCCGCTCGCGGAGCAGGTAGCAGACGCAGACCTCGGGGTGCGGCATCCGTCGCCCGCTCAGCCGAAGAGGATCTTCGCCTCGTCGTAGCGCGACTGCGGCACGACGTTCAGGCTGCCGGTGGCCTCGGCGATCGACACGGTGCGGATGTCGGTGCCGCGGAGCGTGACCATCGAGCCCCACGCCTGGTCGTAGACGGCCTCCACGGCCGCCATGCCGAGGCGGGTGGCGAGCACGCGGTCGTACGCGCTCGGCTCGCCGCCGCGCTGGATGTGGCCGAGCACGGTCGCGCGGGACTCGATGCCCGTGCGCTCCTCGATCATCGGCGCGAGCACGTCGGCGATGCCGCCGAGGCGCGGCCGGTTGAAGGCGTCGAGCCCCTTGTGCGAGTGCGGCTCGTCCATGCCGGGGAGGGTGAAGCCCTCGGCGACGACCACGAGCGGGGCGCGGCCGCGCTCGCGCACCGACTCGACCCACTCGCAGATCTGCTCGATCGACTGCGGCTGCTCGGGGATCAGGATGGCGTGGGCGCCGCCGGCCATGCCGGAGTGCAGCGCGATCCAGCCGACGTGGCGGCCCATGACCTCGAGCACCATGCAGCGGCCGTGCGAGTCGGCCGTCGTGCGCAGCCGGTCGATCGCCTCCGTGGCGATCTCCACGGCGGTGTCGAAGCCGAAGGAGTAGTCGGTCGCCGCGAGGTCGTTGTCGATCGTCTTCGGCACGCCGACGACCTTGATGCCGCCCTCGTCGTAGAGCCGGCGCGCGGCCGTGAGCGTGCCCTCGCCGCCGATCGCGATGATGGCGTCGATGCCGTGCTCGTCGAGGGTGCGCTGGATGTTCTCGGGGCCGCCGAGCTCGCCCTCGAAGGGGTTGGTGCGGCTCGAGTGCAGGATCGTGCCGCCCTGGCGGGCGAGGCCGCGCACGTCGTGCCGGGTGATCGGGACGATGTCGCGCTCCACGACGCCGCGCCAGCCCCAGCGGAAGCCGACGAACTCGGTGTCGTGTGAGATGACGCCCTTGAGCACGGCGCCGCGGATGACCGCGTTGAGGCCGGGGCAGTCGCCGCCTGAGGTGAGCAGGCCGATCTTCATAGGTGCACGTCTCCTGGGGAAGTGGGAAGGCGGGAAGGGTGCATGACCACGTCGGCGGGGTCGAATCCGCAGTCTATACGGTCGCCGGAGCCGTCCGGAGACGACGGCGGGGCCGGGGCGTCGCCCCGGCCCCGCCATCCTCGGAATGCGTCAGAGCGCGCCGTCGAGCGCCTGCCGCAGCAGGTGCTGCAGCGCGTCGAGCTGGACGGAGTCGGCCGAGCCGGGCTCGACGTCCTGGCCGTCGAGCGCCCGTGCGGCGAGCCCCTGCTTCTGGTCGATGAGCTCCGCGATGCGGGCGTCGATCGTGTGCGCCGCGATGATCCGCCACGCGGTCACGGGCTCGTCCTGGCCGATGCGGTGCACCCGGTCGATCGCCTGGGTCTGCTCGGCGCTCGTCCAGCTGAGCTCGGCGAGGACGACGTTCGACGCCGCCTGCAGGTTCACGCCGACGCCGGCCGCCGTGAGCGAGCAGACCGCGACGTGCACCTCGGGGTCGGAGTTGAACGCGTCGATCGCCGCCTGGCGGGCGAGGGCCGATTGGTCGCCGCGGAGGGAGACGGTGCGGATCTCGCGCGCCGCGAAGGCCGCCTCCGCCTGGTCCATGACGTCGATGTGCTTCGCGAAGAAGACCACCTTGCCGACCGAGCGGGCGAGCTGCGCGGCGTAGTCCGCCGCGAGCCCGGCCTTCGCCTGGCCGATGCGACGGACCATCGTGAAGACGTTCTCGCCGGACTTCGCCTGCTTCGACTCCTCGAGCTCGGCGCTCGCGACCGCCCGGATGAACTGGTCGCGGGTGTCCTCGTCGAGGTCGCCGACGCGGAGGTCGCGCGCCTCGACGAGCGCCCGGAAGCGCTGCACGAGGCGGTTGCCGAGCTCGCGCTCGGCCGCGCGGACGGAGCGGCCGAGCTCGTCGTCGAGTTCGACGGGGAGGTCGGCGATGCGCTTCGCGGGCAGGTCGGCGGCGACGTCGACCTTGCGGCGGCGCACGATGCCGAGGTCGATGACGGCGCGGCGGGCCTCGGCGTAGAAGCCGTGGTCGGCCGGGGTGAGCCCGATCCGCTCGAGCTCCGCGAGGAGCTGCGGGGCCGGCTTGTCGCCGTCGATCCAGCCGAGGAACTGCCAGATCGCGCGGAAGTCGTCGACGTCGTTGATGAGCGGCGTGCCCGTGAGCGCGAGGAGCAGCGGGTCGCCGCCGGGGGCGCTGCGGCGGATGCGTTCAGCCAGGGCGAGCACGTTCTTCGACCGCTGCGAGCTCAGGTTCTTGATGAAGTGCGCCTCGTCGACGACCATGCCGCGGAAGCCGAGGGTCGACAGCCACGACATGTGCCGGTCGAGCACGTCGTAGTTCACGACGACGACGTCGGCGAAGGCGTCGACGGTCTGCCCGTCGCCGTGGATGACGGTGGCGCGTCGCTGCGGCGTCCAGCGCTCGACCTCGCGGGCCCAGTTCATCTTCACGACGTTCGGCACGACCGCGAGGAGCGGGTAGGCGTCGGCGACGGATGCCGCGAGCACCGACTGCGCCGTCTTGCCGAGACCGGGCTCGTCGGCGAGGAGGAAGGTGCGGTGCCCGAGCCGGGCCGCCTCGACGAAGCGCGCCTGGTGGTTCATGAGCTCGAGGCCGCGCGGGGTCACCCGGTCGATCTTCGGCGCATCGGGCAGCGGCATCGTCGCCGACTGGCCGCCCGATCCGAGCTCGAACGCCTTGAACAGCGGGCTCAGCAGCTCCCAGTTCGCGAGTCGGCGGGCCGGCACGGCCGGCTGCGGCTGGTGCGAGAAGTCGGGGGCGAGGAACGGGCTCGCGAGCTGCCGCGACTTCACCGAGCGCGGCACGACCTGGTTCTCGGCGAGCTGCGGGGCGGGCTCCGGCTCGCGCGTGATGATGAGTTCGTCGGCGCTGAGCTCGGCGCCGGACTCGAGCAGCCAGTCGCGGCGAAAGCGCTGCGCGACGGTGGAGATCGAGGCGTCCGGTTCGAGCAGGGTGATGAGGCTCGTGTCGCGGGCGGCGGTCTTCGCGAGGATCTGCGCGATGCCGTCGAGGCGCTTCAGGAGCTCGGCGCGCTGAGCGTCGCTGAGCTCGCCGTCGGCCTTGACGCGGGCGCGCTCCTCGCGCATGAGGAGCGCGATCACCTGGAACTTGGTCCGGTTCGTCGGGCCGAGCTTGTTCTTCTGCGCCTTCTGCTCCACCTCTCGCACCTTGCGGGCGAGGATCGGGATGATGGGCGCGTCGTCGTCGCGGGAGCGCGTGCGCGTGCGCTGCCTGGTCTGGGCCATGGTCCTCCGGTCTCTTGGCCGTCGCGCCGGGCGTCGCTCCGTTCGGAACGACGACTCCCCCTCGCGGCCTCCGGCGGACGGATGCCGCACGACCGGGAACCGCGGACTGTGCGGTGTCGATCGTCGACTGCAGGGCGGCATCTGGGACGGCTCGGTGCGGATCGCACCGCCTGCCCCGTGAGCGGAATCGCCCGGCGCAACCTTCATTCTAGCGGGAATCGCGCCGAACAGGCGAGTTCCCGCCGATCGGCGCGGCGCGCGGCGGCGCTGACGGGCTCGGTGCACGCCGGCGCCGAGCCCGCGCTCAGCCCAGGCGCAGCCCGCGCTCAGCCGCCGAGGACGTGCACCGTGTAGCTGAGCAGGAACCCGGCGGTCGCGAGCAGGCCCGTCGCGGCGTGCGCCGTGCGGAAGGCCTCGGGGATCATCGTGTCGCAGATCATCGCGAGGATGGCCCCGGCGGCGATGGCGGTGACGATCGCGGTCGTCTCGCCGCTCGCGTCGTCGAGCAGCACGAACCCGGCGATCGCCGACACCGAGCTCGCGAGCGCGATGCCCGTCCAGAGCAGGAGCACGTAGCGGCGGCTGCGGCCCGCGGCCTTCAGCTCGGCGGTGCTGGAGAGCCCCTCGGGGAGGTTGGAGATGAGGATGGCGACGAAGACGGGCACGCTGACGCCCGCGCCGCCGACCATGCTGAGCCCGAGCACGGCCGACTCGGGCACGCCGTCGAGGAGCGCTCCGACCGCGATGCCCGTCCCGGTGCCCGGGTCCTCGCCGCTCCCCCGGCGGTTGCGCTGGTCGAGCCGATCGAGCAGCTGGTTCAGCACGACGTAGACGACCGCGCCGCCGGCGAACCCGAGGACGGTCGGCCAGAGCCCGCCCTGCTCCTGCGCCTCGAGGACGAGGTCGAAGGCGAGCGCGGAGACGAGCACGCCGGCGCCGAACGCCATGATGCCGGCGACGATCCGCTTCGGCACCTCGAGGTACCAGGCGACGAGCGACCCGACGAGGAGCGCGGCGCCTGCGAGGAGTCCGGCGACGCCCGGGGCGATCCACTCCGGGATCACGGCCGCCTCCTCCGAGCCGCGGCGCGCACGGCGCTCACAGCCCGCCGCCCCCGCCGCCGCCACCGCCGCCGCCCGAGGAGCCGCCGCCCCCGGATCCGCTCGAGGAGGAGCTCGAGCTCGAGCCCGACCAGGAGCTCGACGACGTCGTCGAGAAGGCGGAGACCCCCGCGCTGAACGCGACGGCGTCGAACGGCCCGCGTCCGGCGTACCACTCGGGCTGGGCGTTCCGCTCCGCGTACTCCGCGGCGAGGACGCGGCTCCACTCCCGCTCGATGCCGAAGATCACGGCGTACGGCAGCAGCTTCTCGTGCAGCTTCAGCACGGCGTCCGGCCCGCCGGTGCGGAGCGCGCCGTCGGGGCTCTGCAGCATCCGGATGCGGTCGGCCTCCGCGAGCTCGAGGTAGACCTTGAGCCCGGCGAGGTGATCCTTCGCCGCGCGACCGCGCTCGGTGAGCGGGCGGACGTCGATCACCGCGAAGGCGGCGGTGAGGACCGCGAGGATGCCGACCACGAGGCCGAGCACGGGCCATCCGCCGCCCATCGCCTGATCGAGCGCGATGATGCCGAACACGACGGCCGCGATGCCGCCGAGGAGGGCGACGAGGCCGAGCAGCACCCGCGGGCCGGCCGGCGGGGTGCGGCGCAGTCCTTCCGTCACGACACGGCCGCGCACGGCGGTGCGGAGGGCCAGCAGCTTCTTGCCGAGGGCGGTGTCCTGCTGCTTCAGCTCGCGTCGACCGCTCGTGGCGAAGAGCTCGCGCAGCAGCTGGTCGGCATCGGGGTCGGGGCCCTCGCCGCCGCCGTACTCGACGGCGAAGCGCTTGGGACCGAGCTCGACGACGCGGAGCCGATGCAGCACGGCGAGCTGCAGGATCGTCGCCGTGACGCCCTTGCCCGGCTGCCCGGCGAGCTCGGCGGCCTCCATGACGCTGAGCCCGGGCGGCGGCTCGTACTGGGCGATGATCGTGCCGCGGCCCGGGTGGTCGCGCCAGCGGGTGGCGCGGGCGCCGATCGCCGCGCCGGCCGCGCCGATCGCGAGCAGCGCTCCCCCGGCGCCGGCGAGCGCGGCGGGCGAGGAGGTGAAGGCGTCGTCGCGCGGCACGAAGGTGCCGGGCTCGAAGGCGAGCGCGACGGTCAGGTTCTCGTACGGGCCGACCGCCTCCGCCGTCGCGGTGGCGCCCGAGGTTCCGAGCTCGAGCGAGGTGCACGGCGTGTTCGAGCCGGACGGCCCCTGGTAGCAGGCCCCCTCGTCCGCGAAGCCCTCGGCCGCAGCCCCCGTGAGGCGCACCTCGGCGCTCACGCGCGCGAAGGGCTGCGCCCAGCCGGTGCCGTTCACGTCCCAGTAGAACTCGTCGATGGGCCGGTCGTCGGGGACGTGCGTGACGTTGTGCTGCCGGTACTCGATGACGTAGCTCTGGCGGCCGTGCACGTAGCCGTCGCCCGCGATCGAGACGAGCAGGAACTCGTCGTCGTCGTCCGGTTCGGTCGAGTACTCGCGCGGGGCGCCCGTCTCGTCCGTGACCGAGCGCACCTCGAGGTCGACCGGGTGGCCGTCGTAGGAGAGCGGGATGGCCCGGCGGATGCCGCGGTTCTGATCGAAGTCGGGGAACACGGCGACGAGCGTCTCGGTGGTGTCGAGCACGGATCGCCCGTCGGCGTCGGTGCCGAGCTCGTACACGGCGTCGAAGGAGTCGAACACGAAGTCGTCGGTGCCCGCCGGCACCACGGAGACGGCGGCGGGCCTCGCCGCCGGCGCCGCCTCGACGTGCTGGCCGGTGCGGGCCGCGGGCGATCCTGCGGCCGCGACGGCGGGCGCCGCCGCGAGCACGAGCCCGGCGCCCGCGAGCAGGAGGGCCGCGAGGGCGGCGGCGGGGCGGGGCATCCGGCGGCTCATGCTGCCACCGTAGCGAACCGGTGGCCGGCGCGGCGCCCCACCCGGCCGCGACGCCTCCCGCCCGCCGGCGCAGATACCCCGGAGGGTACCGGATGCGGAGGGGCTATCCTGACTAGGTGATCGAGGACATCAAGAAGCGGGCACTGCACCGCACGAAGATCATCGAGGGCCAGCTGCGCGGCATCGAAAAGATGATCGAGAACGAAGACTACTGCGTCGACATCATCACGCTGTCGCTCGCCGTGCAGAAGTCGCTGGGGTCGCTGAACAAGCTCCTCGTGGAGAACCACCTGCGCACGCACGTCACCCACCAGTACGAGGCCGGCGGCGAGCAGCGCGAGGCCGCGGTGGCCGAGCTCATCCGCATCTTCGAGCTGTCGAACAACCGCAGCTGAGCCGCGCCCAGCCGTCGCGGACGCGGCCGGGCCTCAGCGCCCGGCCCGGCGCTCGGTGCCCCGGCGGTAGTTCCCGGTCGCCCGGGCGAGGAGATGCTGCACGGCGAGCTCGTCGTCCTTCGCCTCGGCATCCTCCAGGCGCGCGAGGAGGCGCGCCGCATCCGCTCCCCCGACGGTCACGACGTGGCGGCCGCCGCGGGAGACGAGCAGCTGACCGGCCGCCGTCGCGCGCCACGCGAACGGGTCGTCCTGCAGACGACCGCGCTCGTCGGACGCGCCCCGGCGACCGGCCACGCTCAGCGCAGGCTCTTCGTGTGCCAGACCGTCTTCGTCTCGGTGAACCCGACGATCCGCTCGAGGCTCGGCGCCGCGGCATCCGCGCCCTGCTCGGGACGGTGCACCCGCTTCAGCGTGTCGGCCGCGGCGATCTCGAGGTCGATCCAGTCGAGCGCACCGGCGCCCACGAGATCGAGCGCGTTGACGTCGGCGTGGCTCGCGAGCCACGGCGCGATCTCCGCGGGCGATCCCGTGAGCACGTTCACGACGCCCTTCGGCACATCGCTCGTGGCGAGCACCTCGGCGAGCGAGATCGCCGAGAGCGGGAAGCGCTCGCTCGCCACGACGACGACCGCGTTGCCCGCGACGAGCGCCGGGGCGACGGCCGAGACCAGGCCGAGGAGCGAGGAGTCCTGCGGGGCGACGATCGCGACGACGCCCGTCGGCTCCGGCACCGAGAGGTTGAAGTACGGCCCGGCGACGGGGTTCGCGTTGCCCGCGACCTGGGCGAACTTGTCGGCCCAGCCCGCGTACCAGACCCAGCGGTCGATCGCCTCGTCGACCTGGGCGCCGGCGACCGCGCGCGACACGCCCTCGGCCTCTTCGATCTCGGCGACGAACTGCGCCCGGCGGCCCTCGAGCAGCTCGGCGATGCGGTACAGCACCTGGCCGCGGTTGTAGGCCGTGGCCCCGGCCCAGCCGGCGACGGCGCCACGGGCCGCGACGACCGCGTCCCTGGCGTCCTTGCGCGAGGCCTTCGCCGCGTTCGCGAGGAAGCCGCCGTCGGCGGCCGCCACTTCGTAGGTGCGGCCCGACTCGCTCCGGGGGAAGGCCCCGCCGATGAACAGCTTGTAGGTCTTGGGCACGGTGAGGCGGCTCACTTCGCGGCTCCCTTCGCAGCGGACTTGGCGGTTCGGCGGCCCGGCTTCGCGGGCGCCTTCGCCGGGGCGCTCGCCTTCGCGGCGGGCGCGGCGGATGCCTCGACGGCACGCGCCCCGCGGGCGGTGCGGCTCGCGGCCGGCGCGAGGTACGCGCCGAGCCCGTGCCGGCCGCCCTCGCGGCCGTAGCCCGACTCCTTGTAGCCGCCGAAGGGGCTCGCCGGGTCGAAGCGGTTGAAGGTGTTCGCCCAGATGACGCCGGCGCGGAGCTGGTCGGCGACCGCGAGGATGCGGCTGCCCTTGTCGCTCCAGATGCCGGCCGAGAGGCCGTAGGGCGTGTTGTTCGCCTTCGCGATCGCCTCCTGCGGAGTGCGGAAGCTCAGCACCGAGAGCACCGGCCCGAAGATCTCCTCGCGGGCGATCCGGTGGCTCGTCTCGACCCCGGTGAAGATCGTCGGGGCGAACCAGAACCCCTCGGCGGGGATCTCGCACGGCGCGCTCCAGCGCTCGGCGCCCTCGGCGACGCCGACCTCGCTGAGCTCGCGGATGCGCGCGAGCTGAGCTGCGGAGTTGATCGCCCCGATGTCGGTGTTCTTGTCGAGGGGGTCGCCGAGGCGCAGGGTCGACAGGCGCTGCTTCAGCCGGTCGACGACCTCGTCGTGGATGTTCTCCTGCACGAGCAGCCGGCTGCCGGCGCAGCACACGTGCCCCTGGTTGAAGAAGATGCCGTTGACGATGCCCTCGATGGCCTGGTCGATCGGCGCGTCGTCGAAGACGATGTTCGCGGCCTTGCCGCCGAGCTCGAGCGTGAGCTTCTTCTGCGTGCCGGCGACCTGCTTCGCGATCGCCCGGCCGACGCCCGTCGAACCGGTGAACGCGACCTTGTCGACGTCGGCGGCGACGAGCGCCGCGCCCGTCTCGCCCGCACCGGTGACGATGTTCACGACGCCGGCGGGCAGCTCGGCCTGCTGCAGGATCTCGGCGAAGAGGAGCGCCGTGAGCGGCGTCGTCTCGGCCGGCTTCAGCACGACGGTGTTGCCCGCGGCGAGCGCCGGCGCGATCTTCCACGCGAGCATGAGCAGCGGGAAGTTCCACGGGATGACCTGGCCGGCGACGCCGAGGGCGCGCGGGTCGGCGCCGAGACCGGCGTGGTCGAGCTTGTCGGCCCAGCCCGCGTAGTAGAAGAACCAGGCGGCGACGAGCGGCACGTCGACGTCGCGGGACTCCTTGATCGGCTTGCCGTTGTCGAGCGACTCGGCGACGGCGAGCTCGCGGGCCCGTTCCTGCACGAGCCGGGCGATGCGGAAGAGGTACTTGCCGCGGTCGCGGCCGCTCATCTTCGACCAGACGCGCTCGTAGGCGCGGCGGGCCGCGGCCACGGCGTCGGCCACGTCCTCGGCGTTCGCGGAGGCGATCTCGGCGATCCGCTCCTCGTTCGCGGGCGAGATCGTCTGGAAGGGGGTGCCGCGGCCGTCGACGAACTCGCCGTCGATGAAGAGGCCGTAGCGGTCGCGCAGCGACAGGATGGCCCGGGACTCGGGGGCCGGTGCGTATTCGAGGAAGCTCATCTCACGTCTCGTCTCGGTCAGTCGATGGTCACGTAGTCGGCGCCGGAGTAGTGCCCGCTCGCGAGCTTCTGGCGCTGCAGCAGCACGTCGTTCAGGAGGCTCGACGCGCCGAAGCGGAAGAGGTGCGGCACGAGCCACTCCTCTCCCACGGTCTCGGCGACGGTGACGAGGTACTTGATGGCGTCCTTCGAGGCGCGGATGCCGCCGGCCGGCTTCACGCCGACCCGGTGCCCGGTGAGGCGGTGCCAGTCGCGGACGACCTCGAGCATCAGGAGGGTGACGGGCAGCGTCGCGGCCGGCTGCACCTTGCCCGTAGAGGTCTTGATGAAGTCGCCGCCGGCGAGGATGGAGAGCCAGGAGGCGCGGCGCACGTTGTCGTAGGTCACGAGTTCGCCGGTCTCGAGGATCACCTTGAGGCTCGCGCTCGTGCCGTCGGCGCGGCGGCAGGCCTCCTTCACGGCCGCGATCTGGTCGAAGACGAGCCCGTACCGCCCGGCGAGGAAGGCGCCGCGGTCGATCACCATGTCGATCTCGTCGGCGCCGGCCGCGACGGCCTCCGCGGTGTCGGCCAGCTTGATGTCGAGCGAGGAGCGCCCGGAGGGGAACGCCGTCGCGACCGCCGCGACCGAGATGCCGCCGTCGTCGGGGTCGCCGTGCGCGGCGCCGAGCGCCTCGACGGCGTACGGCACCATGTCGCCGTACACGCAGACGGCGGCGACGCGGGGCGTGCCGGCGTTCGCGGGGTCGGGGTTCTGCGCCTTCGCGACGAGCGAGCGCACCTTGCCGGGTGTGTCGGCGCCCTCGAGCGTCGTCAGGTCGATGAGCGAGATGATGCGGTCGAGGGCCCAGGCCTTCGAGCTGGTCTTGATCGAGCGGGTGCCGAGGCCGGCGGCCCGCTGCTCGAGACCGACGGCGTCGACGCCGGGGATGCCGTGCAGATAGCGGCGGAGCGTCGCGTCGTCGGGGTCACCGCCGAGCACGGCGAGTGCGCGCTCGCGCGCGGCGACGAGGGTGGTGCCAGTCATTCTGGGTGACCTGCCTTCCGGCTGTTGTGGCGTGTTCGTGGTTCGGCGTCGATCGGCGTTCAGCCGTCGAGGAGGTGGAGCGCGGTGGCCTCGTCGGTGACGAGCACGGTGCAGAGGCCGCTGCGGACGACGGCGTCGGCGACCGGATGCTTCGCCCGGCCGGCGATGACGGCGATCGCGAGCGGCGCCTGGCGCAGCTCGTCGAGCGTGAGTCCGACGGTGCGCGCGTCGAGGGCCGGGTCGACGATGTTGCCGTCGGAGTCGAGGTAGCGGCCGACGACGTCGCCGACGGCGCCCTTGGCGACGAGCAGCTCGACATCGGACACCGAGAGGTAGCCGCTCTCGACGTGCACGGAGGTCTCGTCCGCGGCGCCGGCGCTGAAGAGGTACGCGTCGGCGGAGCGGGCGAGCTCGATGACGCCGGCCACGACGCGGTCGGACTCGATCGCCTGCTTCGTCTCGAGCCGCTCGAGGATCGCCGGGCTCGGCAGGAGCGTCGCCTGGCCGCCGCCCTTCTGGGCGATGGCGACGGCGGTCGCCGCAGCGGTGCCCGGGCGGCGGTTGAGGCTCACGCCGCCGTTGATCTGCACGACGTTGACGCCCGTCGCCCAGCCGTTGCGGAGGTGCTGCGAGATCTCGTACAGCGTGCGCCCCCAGCTCACGCCGAGGGTGCGCGGGACGGGGCGGAGCGCGGTCAGGTAATCGGCCGCGGCCTGCGCGGTGCGCGCCTGCAGCTCCTCGGCGCCGGCGACGCCCGCGGAGGACACGACGATGGCGTCGGCGAGCCCGCGCTCCTCGCGGAGGCGGCGCTCGATGGGGAGCCGGCGGGCGCGCGGGTGCAGGATCTCGATGCGGATGAAGCCGCGCTGCTTCGCCTGTGCGAGCAGTCGGCCCACCTTCCACCGGGTGAGGCGCAGCGCCTGGCCGATCTCGTCCTGGGTCTTGTTCTCTTCGTAGTAGAGCTCAGCGGCCCGGATCGACAGCAGCTCATCGGTCTCGTCCATCCGTCTCCTTCCCCTCGTCCCAGGGTAGGCACGCGGACGGCCGCCAGCAACACTCGCAGCATGTTCTGCTCAGATGAGCAGCGCGAGCGGATGGCGCACGCGAGCGAGCGGCCGCGCGGGCCGCTACGGGAGGGTCGACGCTCAGCCGAGCAGGAGCTCGCGGATGCGGTCGACGTCGTCCTGGATGGTCGCGATGAGGTCGGGGATCGTCGTAAACGCGACCATGCCGCGGATCCGCTCGACGAACTCCACGTCGACGAGGTGGTCGTAGAGGTCGAGCTCGCGATCGAGCACGTACGCCTCGACCTGCTTCTTCGGCACGCCCTCGAACGTCGGGTTGTCGCCCACCGAGATCGCGGCGGGGTAGCGCACGCCCGCGTCGGTGAGCCAGCCCGCGTAGACCCCGTCGCTCGGGATCAGCCCCTCCGACTCGGGCGAGAGGTTCGCCGTCGGGAAGCCGAGCTCGCGCCCGCGCGCCGCGCCGTGGACGACGACGCCGCTCACCGTCGGACGGTGGCCGCCGAGGAGTTCGGCGGCCCGGGCCACGTCGCCCTGGTCGAGGAGCTCGCGCACCCAGGTCGAGGACACCCGGCGCTCGCCGTCGGGGCGGATGTCTCCGAGCACCTCGACGGTGAAGCCGTACCGCTCGCCGAGCCGCTGCAACAGCGCGACGTCGCCGGCCCCCCGGGCGCCGAAGCGGAAGTCGTCGCCCACGAGCAGCGCCTTCGCGCCGAGCGCGCCCACGAGGATGCGCTCGACGAACTCCTCGGCGGGGACCGAGGCGAGCACGCGGTCGAAGTGCAGCAGCAGGGTGGCGTCGAGTCCCGTCGTGGCGAGCAGCTCGAGCTTCTGCCGGGTGCTCACGAGCGAGGCGGGGCACTTGTCCGGGGCGAGGAGGGCGAGCGGGTTGCGGTCGAACGTCACCGCGACCGCCGCGAGCTCGCGCTCCGCGGCGATCTCGCGCAGCCGGCCGATGACCGCGCGGTGCCCGATGTGGACGCCGTCGAACTTGCCGATCGTGACGGCAGCGGGGCCGAACCCCGCCGGGACGCCGGCGAGGTCGTCGAAGACTCTCACGGGGTCGGCCGTTCGGCGGCGGCGGGCCGGGCCCCCGCCGCGTCGGACTCGGCCGCGCCGCTCTCCGCCGCGCCGGACTCGGCCGGGCGGTGCTTCGCGAGCCACCACATGCCGAGCACGGGCAGCACGAGCGGGATGAAGAGGTAGCCGCGGCCGAACCACGACCACACGGTGTCGTGCGGGAACAGCCCCGGCAGGACGACGCTCAGGGTGCCGACGACGATCACGCCGGTGAACTCGAAGACGATCGTGGCCCAGGCGACGCGGTACCAGCCCCGGCCGGAGCGGACGAGCGCGATCGTCGCCACCACATACACGACCGCGGCGAGCGCAGACAGCGCGTAGGCGAGCGGCGCCTCGTCGAACTTCTGCACGATCTGCACGAAGGAGCGGCCGAGGGCGGCGAGGGCGAGCACGCCGTAGACGGCGACGAGGACGCGGCCGATGCCGCTCATCCGCCGGCGCGCGACGGGCTCGGCCGGACTCTGGGGTGCGCTGTTCATGTCGCTTCGATTCTCTCAGACGCGCCGCGCCTGCGGCGCACGGGCGTCAGACGCCCTGGACGGTCCAGATCTGCAGCATCCGGTACACCATGACGCCGACGGCGAAGGCGGCGACGCCGAGCACCACCGTCGACCAGCGGGTGCGCTCGAGGAGCGCCCAGAGCGCGGCCGCGGGCGGGATCAGCAGCGCGCTCACGAGATAGGTGTAGAACTCCAGCACGCTCCCGGTCGCCGCGTTGCCGAACGCCGGGGCGAGGAGCGCGACGACGAGCTGGGCGAGGAGGAGGAGCTCGACGAGCGCGAGGGCGCCGAGGGTGAGGTCGCTCGGCCGTCGCCCCGCGAGGCCGAGCACGAGGCAGAGGAGGCCGGCCGCCACCGCGACGGCCAGCTGGGTCCAGGCGTACCACTCGATCACGGCGTCTCCTCGTTCGGGAATCCGGCGACGACCTTGAGCTCCTCGCCGCGCCGCTCGACGATCGCAACGAGCCGCTCGCCCGGCCCGACCGCCGCGATGGGCTGCTTCGACGGCGCATCGCCCGCGGGGATCCGCTTGCCGTGGCCGAGGTCGATCGCGCCCTGCTCGTCGACGGCGACCGTCGGCAGGGCGCGCGCCGCGGCATCCGCCGGCCGGAGGATCTCGCGGGCGACGTCGAGCTCGTCGAGCGCGGCGGCGTCCTCGATCGGGAACCGGCCGATCCGCGTGCGCCGGAGGGCGGTGAGGTGGCCGCCGACGCCGAGCCCCGAGCCGAGGTCGCGGGCGAGCGCGCGGATGTAGGTGCCTGAGCTGCAGTCGACCCGGACGTCGAGGTCGATCGCCTCCGCCGAGCGGCGGACGCCCAGCAGCTCGAACGCCGACACGGTCACCCGGCGGGCCGCGAGCTCGACCTGCTCCCCCGCCCGGACGCGGTCGTACGCGCGCCGGCCGTCGACCTTCACCGCGCTCACGGAGCTCGGCACCTGCTCGATCGGGCCGGTGAGGCGGGAGATGCCCGCGGCGATCGCCTCGTCGCCGATGTCGGCGATCCGCGCGGCGCTCGCCCGCTCGAGCGGCTCGCCCTCGGCGTCGTCGCTCGTCGTGCCCCAGCCGAGACGGATGGTCGCGAGGTACTGCTTGTCGAGGCCGACGAGGTAGTGCAGCAGCCGGGTGGAGCCGCCGACGCCGAGCAGGAGGAGTCCGGTCGCCATCGGGTCGAGCG
Organism: Agromyces mediolanus; assembly: GCF_044917495.1. GTDB lineage: Bacteria > Actinomycetota > Actinomycetes > Actinomycetales > Microbacteriaceae > Agromyces > Agromyces mediolanus_B. Next base: position 144,951 of record NZ_JAVSSI010000006.1, read on the forward strand.
TGCCGGCGTGGCCGACCCGGCGGGTGCCGGCGAGGCGGCGGACGCGCGCGACGACGTCGTGGCTCGTGATCCCCTGCGGCTTGTCGACGAGGAGGATGCCGCTGTTCACGCGGTCAAGGCTAACAGTCGCGCGCACACCGCCCGGCGCGCCCCTACGCTGGGATGATGCGGATCGGGATCATCGGCGCCGGCGCCCTCGGCGGCACCTTCGCGGCGCTCCTCTCCCGCGCCGGGCACGACGTCGAGGTCACCGCGCGCGGCCAGGGGCTCGACGTCATCCGCGCGAGCGGGATCCGGCTGAGCGGTGGGTACGGCGAGGCATCCGTCCGCGTCGCGGCGAACCCCCGGCTCACCCGGCGTCCCGACCTCGTGCTCGTGTGCACGAAGGCGCAGGACGCGGAGGCGGCGATCACCGCGAACGCCGAGACGATCCGCGGCCTGCCCGTCGTCGTCGTGCAGAACGGACTCGACGGCGTCGCCGTCGCCGAACGCGCGCTCCCCCGCACGCCGTGTTTCGGCGTGCTGTCGATCATCGCGGCGAACTACACGGAGCCGGGCGTCGTGCGGGTGACGACCACCGCGACGAGCTACCTCGGCCGCGGCGCGGGACCGGCGGACGCGGAGAGCCGGCGCATCGCGGCCCTGCTGTCGGACGCGGTGCCGGTCACCGCCATCGGCAACTTCCGCGGGGCGCAGTGGTCGAAGCTCGTCGTGAACATGGTGAACGCGGTGCCCGCCATCCTCGGCCGCCCGGTGCAGGACGTGCTCCGGCACGGCCCGACGCGCCGGGTCGTCGCCCGCTCGATGCGCGAGACGGTGCGCGTCGGCATCGCCCGGGGCGTGCGCTTCGGCGCGCTGCAGGGGCTCGGCGACCTGCGGTTGCGGTGCTTCGCCGCCCTCCCGGTGTCGCTCGGGCAGGTCCTCCCCTGGCTGATGGGCGTGCGCATGGGCCGGGTGCCGAACCTCGGCTCGACGCAGCAGAGCCTCCGCCGCGGACAGCCGACCGAGATCGACCACCTGAACGGCGCCGTCGTGCGCGAGGCGGCGCTCGCGGGGCTCGACGCCCCGGTGAACCGGGCGCTCGTCGAGCTCGTGCACCGCGTCGAACGCGCGGGCGCCCCGCTCGACGAGGCGGAGCTGCTGGCCGCGATCCCGGCCTGACCCGGCCCGCCGCGAGGCGAGCGAGCCGGGCCCGGCGCGATGTCGCGTCAGACGTCCGCGACGGCCGCCGCGTCGAAGGAGGCGGTGAGCGCGCGGTGCTCCTCGTCGCTCAGCAGCTCGCGGAAGCGGTCGGCGAGCACCGTCCAACGGATGGTGGCGAGCGCGGTGTTCCGCCCTCCGGTGTACCCGACGCGTTCGAAGAGCGCGACGATCTCCTCGGTGATCTCGGCGGAGGCCGCGGCGAACTCGGGCGCGCCGGCGATCGTGACGCGGGCGCGGAGGTACTCGGCGCTGAACCGGGCGCGTTTCGCGGCCTCGTGCGCGGCGACGATGCGGTGCAGCTGCTCGGCGTCGAGGCTGCCGATGCGGTCGACGGTGATGGCGGTCATGGTCTGGTCCTTTCTCTGGTCGAGCGGTCTCGGATCGGTGCGGCGCCTCCGCTCGGCAGGCCGCGTCCGGTGGTGCGGGCCCCGCTCGAGGACGATGCGGGGCGGCGGAGACGGAGAACGCCACCCGGCCGACGACCGGGTGGCGCTGAACTCGGGGTCCCGGTTCAGGGTCTGGGCGGCCGGGCGAGGAGCGCTCGGGTCGTGGCGAGGATGCGGGCGCGCCGAGCGTCGTCCGCGGCGGGGTGAACCATCACGACTGCCCTCCTCGTATGAATCCGATTGAACTGGCTATCATCGCAGATTCCCTGATGAACGGCAATTCCCGGCGCAGCTCGGCGCGCCGTCTCACCGTCGCGAAAAATGGACTATGGTTTCCGGAAGCCCGCCAGCTGACGAAGGGAAGCGAGCTCATCATGGCCGGAAAGTCACCCAAGGCAAGCACGTCGAAGAAGCAGCCTCAGCTCTCGTTGAAGGAGAAGCGCGCGCAGAAGCGCGAGAAGGCCGAGGACGGCATCGTCAAGGCGCGGAAGCGCTGAGCACCGGCCGGGTGCGGGCTCCCGTCCGCGCCCGGCCCGACCACCGCGCCCGGCCCGAGCACCGCACCCGGCGCGACCATCGCGCGACGGTCAGACGGCGCGCGGCCGGGCCTGCTCGCCGAGGTCGACGACCACGTCGGCCACCCTCCGGGGATCGCACCGCGCGTACGCGATCGCGTCCGCGGGGTCGACCGGATCGCCCGCGATCGCGATCGAGAAGTCCCAGAGCGGACGCAAGCGGTCGCGCAGGAGGAACCGGCCGTCGAGGAGCAGCAGCGCGTCCTCGGGGCCGGTGAGCCACTTCGGCTCCACCCAGGCATCCCGTCCGACGTCCCGCACCCGCGTCACGAAGCCGGTCGAGCCGGCGAGCCGGAACGGCTCGACGAGCACCCGACGGAGCGCCGACTCGTCGAAGCCGTAGTCGACGTAGCGCTCCGCGGTGTCCGGACCGAAGGCCGCCTGCGCCTCCCGCGAACGGTGGAAGCCCTCCATCCGGGCGCGGAACACCGTCGCCCCGCGCTCCTCGAGGACCGCCCCGAGATCGTCGGCGAACGCCGTCTTGCCGGAGCGGAGCGGCCCGTCGACCGCGACGACGACCCGACCGCGGGCGGTGCGCAGCTGGACGAGGTCGGCGAGTTCGCGGAGGAACGTCACTCGCGGGGTGGTCACGAGTCGCATACTGCGAGCCTAACCGCCGCAGGGGCCTGCGGCACGGCCTAGGCTCGAGAGGATGCCACGCACCGCCGACCCGAGCTTCGCCGACCTCGTCAACGACTGGTTCGCGCACGCCGCCCGCCCCCTCCCCTGGCGCGCGGCGGAGATCTCGCCCTGGGCGGTGCTCGTGAGCGAGTTCATGCTGCAGCAGACGCAGGTGGCCCGGGTGCTCCCGCGGTGGACGGCCTGGCTCGAGCGCTGGCCGACCCCGGCCGCGCTCGCCGCCGCTCCCCCGGCCGACGCCGTCCGGGCCTGGGATCGGCTCGGCTACCCGCGCCGCGCGCTGTGGCTGCACGAGGCCGCGACGGAGATCGTCGAGCGCCACGGCGGCGAGGTGCCCGCATCGATCGACGAGCTGCTCGCCCTGAAGGGGATCGGCCCGTACACGGCGCGCGCGGTCGCCGCGTTCGCCTTCGGCGAGCGGCATCCCGTGGTCGACACGAACACCCGCCGCGTGCTCGCCCGGGCGATCGAGGGCCGAGCGCACGCCGGCGCACCGTCGACGGCGCGCGATCTCGCAGCGATGGATGCCCAGCTGCCGCTCGACCCGGAGGCGGCGCGACGGTTCAACGCCGCCGCGATGGAGCTCGGCGCGACGGTCTGCACCGCGCGCACGCCCGACTGCGGCGGATGCCCGGTGCGGCAGCGCTGCGCCTGGGTCGCGGCCGGATGCCCCGCCGACGAGACGCCGAAACGGCGCCAGGCCCGCTACGAGGGCTCCGACCGCCAGGTGCGGGGCATCGTGCTCGCCGAGCTGCGTGCCGCGCACCGCCCCGTCGACCGGGCGGCGCTCGGCACGCGCTGGGCCGACGCCGAACAGCTCGATCGTGCGCTCGGCACGCTCGTCGCCGACGGGCTCGCCGTCGCCGGAGCAGACGGCTACACGCTGCCCGAGGCCTGAATCCCCGGCCGCGGTCGCGGCACGGACGGAGCCGCCCGGCGCGCCCGACGGGGCGGCGCGGACGGCGGGTCCGGGCTAGCCGCGAGCTGCGGAGGCCGAGGCGTCCTCCGCGTCGTCCTCGTCGTCCTCCGCGAGGCGGGGCTTCACGTAGGGATCCGCCTCGCCCGCGAAGTCCGCGCCCGAGGCGAGCGCAGTGGTCTCCGCGTCGCGCTCCCGCGCCTCGCGGAGCAGCTCCTCGATGTGCTCGGCGTTCTCGGGGATCGCGTCCGCGATGAACTCGAGCGAGGGCGTGAGGCGGGCGGTGATGTTCCGACCGACCTCGGTGCGGAGCATCCCGGTCGCGGCCTTGAGTGCGAGTGCCGAGTCGCGACGCTCCTCCTCGGTGCCGTAGACCGTGTAGAAGATGCTCGCGTGCTGCAGGTCGCCCGTCACCCGGACGTCCGTGATGGTGACGAAGCCGAGGCGCGGATCGCGCAGCCCCTTCTCGAGCCGTCGGGCGACGATCTCCCGGATCCGGTCGGCCATCTTCCTGGCGCGCTGAGGGTCAGCCATGATGCAGGTCTCCTTTCGAACGAAAGGCCGGGGCGGCGGACCGCCCCGGCCGTTTCGATCAGGCGCGAGGCTTCTCGCGCAGCTCCACGGTCTCGATCTCGTCGCCGACCTGGATGTCGTTGTACTTGCCGAGGCCGATACCCGCCTCGAAGTCCGTGCGGACCTCGGTGACGTCGTCCTTGAACCGGCGCAGCGACTCGATCGCGAGCCCGTCCGCGATGACGACGCCGTCGCGGATGACGCGCGCCTTCGCGTTGCGGGTGATCGTGCCCGAGCGGACGATGACACCCGCGATGTTGCCGAACTTCGAGGAGCGGAACACCTCGCGGATCTCGGCGACACCCGACTGGACCTCTTCGTACTCGGGCTTGAGCATGCCCTTGAGCGAGTTCTCGATGTCGTCGATCGCGTTGTAGATGACCGAGTAGAAGCGCACGTCGACGCCCTCGCGGGCTGCGCGCTCGCGCGCCTTCACGTCGGGTCGCACGTTGAAGCCGATCACGATCGCGTTGTCGATGGTGGCGAGGTCGATGTCCGACTCCGTGATCGCACCGACGCCGCGGTGCAGGATGCGGAGCTGGACCGAGTCGTCGACCTCGATCTTCATCAGCGACTCCTCGAGCGCCTCCACGGCACCCGACACGTCGCCCTTGATGATGAGGTTGAGCGCCTCGACCTTGCCCTCCTCGAGGGCCCGGGTGAAGTCCTCGAGCGAGATGCGCTTGCGCGCCTTGGCCAGCTGCGCGTTGCGCTGCGCGGCCTCGCGCTTCTCGGCGATCTGACGCGCCGTGCGGTCGTCCTCGGTGACGAGGAAGGTGTCGCCGGCGCGGGGCACCGAGGACAGACCCTGCACCTGGACCGGGCGGGACGGCAGCGCGGCCTCGACCGGCTCGCCGTTCTCGTCGCTCATCGCCCGGACGCGGCCATAGGCCGTGCCCGCGACGATCGCGTCGCCGACCTTCAGCGTGCCCGACTGGATGAGCACGGTCGCGACCGCGCCGCGGCCCTTGTCGAGCTTCGCCTCGATCGCGACACCGCGGGCGTCCTTGTTCGGGTTCGCACGCAGGTCGAGCCCGGCGTCGGCGGTGAGCAGGACCGCGTCGAGCAGGTCCTGGATGCCGATGCCCTCGCGAGCCGAGACGTCGACGAACATGACGTCGCCGCCGTACTCCTCGGCCACCAGACCGAACTCGGTCAGCTGCTGACGCACCTTGGCGGGGTTCGCCTCGGGCTTGTCGATCTTGTTGACCGCGACCACGATCGGCACGTTCGCCGACTGCGCGTGGTTCAGCGCCTCGACCGTCTGCGGCATGATGCCGTCGTCGGCCGCGACGACGAGGATCGCGATGTCGGTGACCTGCGCACCACGGGCACGCATGGCGGTGAACGCCTCGTGACCCGGGGTGTCGATGAAGGTGATCGCGCGGTCGATGCCCTCGTGCTGCGTGTGCACCTGGTAGGCACCGATGTGCTGGGTGATGCCGCCGGCCTCGCCCGCGACGACGTTCGCGTTGCGGATGGCGTCGAGGAGGCGCGTCTTACCGTGGTCGACGTGACCCATGACGGTGACGACCGGGGGACGCTGCGCCAGGTCCTCGTCGGTCTCGTCCTCGAGCTCCTGGTCGAGGTCGATGTCGAAGCCCTCGAGGAGCTCGCGGTCCTCGTCCTCGGGCGAGACGATCTGGATCTTGTAGCCCAGCTCCTCGCCGAGCACCTGGAAGGTGGCCTCGTCGAGCGACTCGGTCGCCGTCGCCATCTCACCGAGGTGGAACAGCACGGTCACGAGCGAACCGGGGTTCGCGTCGATCTTGTCGGCGAAGTCCGAGATGGAGGCGCCGCGGCGCAGACGGATCGGGGTCGAACCGTCGCCGCGGGGCACGCTCACGCCGCCGAGCGACGGAGCCTCCCGCATCTCGAATTCTGCCCGCTTCGTCCGCTTCGACTTGCGCGCCTTGCTCTTGCCGCCGCCGCGACCGAACGCACCGGCCGTGCCGCCGCCGGGGCCACGACCACGACCGCCGCCGCCCGCGGGACGCGGGCCGCCGAAGCCGCCGCCGGGGCGCTGGAAGCCGCCGGCGCCTGCACCGGGACCGCCCGGACGGCCCGCACCGCCGGGAGCGCCACCGGGACGGAAGCCGCCGCCACCACCGGGACGACCGCCGCCACCGGGGCGCGGAGCGCCCGGACGCGGGGCGCCAGGACGGGGAGCACCCGGGCGCGGGGCCTGGGGACGCGGGATGTTGCCGGGGCTCGGGCGCTGGCCCATGCCCTGCGAGCTCGAGAACGGGTTGTTGCCCGGGCGGGGCTGCGCGGGACGCTGCCCCATGCCCTGCGAGCTCGAGAACGGGTTGTTGCCCGGACGCGAGGACGCGGGCTTCGGACCGGCCGGGCGCGGGGCGCCGGGCTTCGGGGCGCCACCGGGCTTCACCGCGTCGTCGGCGGGCTTCGCCGCGGCGGGCGCCTGGCCGGCGTCGGCCGGAGCGGCCGCACCCTTCTCAGCAGCGGCCTTCTCGGCCGCGGCCTTCTCGGCCTGGGCCTGACGCTCGGCGACCGTGAGGGGCGCCTCGCCAGCGGGGGCGGGCGCCGCGGCCGGAGCGGCGGGGGGCTTGGGGCCCGGCTTGGGGCCGGGCTTCGCCGCCGCGGGCTTCGGCGCAGCGGCGGGCGCCGCCGTGCCGGCAGCACCGGCGGCTTCGAGCGCCGCCTTCAGCTTGCGGGCGACGGGGGGTTCGATCGACGAGGACGGGCCCTTGACGTATTCGCCCAGTTCCTTCAGCTTCTCCAGGGCGATCTTGGTGTCGACCCCGAGCTCGCTGGCGATCTCGTGTACGCGTGGTTTGGCAGCCACAACTCTCCTGTTCCGGGTCTGCGCCCGGACAGGGGCAGACCATGATTAGTGGACGGGTCTCATTTCGAGCCGCTCATTAGTGGTCCATTAGCCGTTCAGCCTGTTCTGTATGTCGCTGGTGTCCAGCGCGCCCGTGAACCGGAGCGCGCGCCCGAAAGCACGGCGCCGGTCAGCGAGCAGGAAGCATTCGTTCGTCGGATGCAGCCACGCACCCCGCCCAGGACGCACGGCCGCCGCATCTGCGACGAGTCGGGAATCTTGGAGAACGACCCTCAGAAGAGAGGATCGCGGGGCACGCGCACGGCAACCGATGCACGTTCTGACGGGTTCCATCTTACACCCCCGGCCACTCGCTCCGACGCGCCCGGGCGCGCCGGAGCCGCCCGACCGCGGTTCTCCTACTCCGCCGTGTCCGGCTGGATGTCGATCTTCGCGCCCGTGAGCTTGGCCGCGAGCCGCGCGTTCTGCCCCTCCTTGCCGATGGCGAGGGAGAGCTGGTAGTCGGGGACGAGGGCGCGCACCGCGCGGAGCGTCTCGTCGATGACGTAGGCGCGCGTCACCTTCGCCGGCGACAGCGCCGAGGCGACGAAGGTCGCGAGGTCGTCGGAGAAGTCGACGATGTCGATCTTCTCGTTGCCGAGCTCCGCCGTGACCGCCCGGACGCGCTGACCGAGCTCGCCGATCGCGGCGCCCTTCGCGTTCACCCCCGGCTGGTTCGCGCGCACCGCGATCTTCGTGCGGTGCCCGGCCTCGCGGGCGAGCGAGACGATCTCGACGACGCCGGAGGCGATCTCCGGGACCTCGAGGGCGAAGAGCTTGCGCACGAGCGCGGGATGCGTGCGGGAGACCGTGATCGACGGACCCTTCGCCCCCTTCGCCACGCTCGTCACGTAGACGCGGATGCGCTGACCGTGCGGGTACTCCTCGCCGGGCACCTGCTCCTCGGGCGGCAGGATCGCCTCGACCGTGCCGAGATCGATGTGCACCATCTTCGGGTTCGGTCCCTGCTGGATGACGCCGGCGACGATGTCGCCCTCGCGCCCGCGGAACTCGCCCAGCACGGCGTCGTCGGCGATGTCGCGCAGACGCTGGCTGATGACCTGCTTCGCCGCGTACGCCGCGATCCGGCCGAAGTCGTCGGGGGTGTCCTCGGCCTCGCCGATGGTGTTGCCCTCGTCGTCGAGCTCGGGGACGAAGATCGCGACGTGGCCGCTCTTCCGGTCGAGCTCGGCGCGCGCGCCGTTGGGGTTCGCGTGCCCGTGCTGACTGGGATTGCTGTGCTTGAGGTAGGCCATCAGGATCGCCTGCTCGATGATCTGCACCAGTTCGTCGAACGGGATCTCTTTCTCGCGCTCCACCATGCGGAGCATGCTGAGGTCGATATCCATCGCCGGCCTCCTCTATTCAGCTCTTCCCGCCGATCCGGCGGATATCCAAGGGTACCGGATCGATCGGCCGCTCAGCACCGCTCCAGCGCCGATGCGCCGCGACCGCGCCGCGACCGCGCCGCGGCCGGTGCCGCTGCGGTGCCGCTCCGGCGCTGCCGGCGCCTCAGACGCCGAGCGGCGGCTCGGCGGGCGCGCTCGGCAGTTCGTCGATCGCCCGGATCAGCCGGTGCAGCTCCCCCACCTGGCGCGGGGCCAGCTCGAGCGCGAGCCGCGGCAGCTCGACGCGGTCGGCATCGCTCCGCTCCACGGCGTACGGGCCGACGCGCTCGATCCGGCCCCCGGCGAGGATGCCGGCGAAGCGCTCGTTCAGCGACGCGATCTCCGCATCGCTCGGCGCGGAGCGGAGCCGGAGCACGAGCCGGTCGCCGACCCAGCGGAGCGAGTCGTAGTTCCGCCAGAAGCCGACGATCTCGTCGACGGCGCGCACCGGATCCTCCGTGATCAGCACCCGGTCGAGATCGTCGAGCGCGATGAACCCGCCGGCCGCGAGCTCGGCCTCGACGAACTCGGCGAGGCCGCGCCAGTAGTGACCGCCCGGTCGGTCGAGGAGCACGATCGGCACGGGCTCGGCCTTGCCGGTCTGCTGCAGTGTGAGGAGCTCGAAGGTCTCGTCGAGCGTCCCGAAGCCGCCGGGGAGGCAGACGAAGCCGCGCGACTCCTTCACGAGCATGAGCTTGCGGGTGAAGAAGTACTTCATCGAGACCCGGTTCGGGTCGACGAGCACCGGGTTCGGGCTCTCCTCGAACGGCAGCCGGATCGACACGCCGAGCGAGCGCCGGGGCCCGGCGCCCTTCGTCGCGGCCTCCATGATGCCCGGTCCCGCGCCGGTCACGACCATCCAGCCCTGCTCCGCGAGCGCCGCGGCGACCTGCTCGGCCTGCGCGTACCCCGGGTCGTCCGGCTTCGTGCGCGCCGAGCCGAAGACCGTCACCTTCGGCACCTCGGCGTAGGGGGCGAAGAGGCGGAACGCGGCGCGCATCTCCTCGAGGGCCGCGGCGGTGATCTTGAGGTCGAGCCGATCGGTCGGGTCGGTGCCGAGATGCAGGCCGGTCACGAGGATGCGCTCGATCAGCGAGCGGTTCGCCGAGATCCCGGCCTCGGCGAGCAGCTCGTCGACGGCGCCCTGGAGCTCGGGCGGCAGGCTCGGGGCGTCTGCGGGCGTGATGCTCATGCCCCCAGCCTCGCACGCGGTGGCGCATTCATCGCCCGCCGCGCCCGTCGTCGCACGAGGCGCGGCGTTCGTCGCCGCCGCCGCCCCGAGCCCGCCCGTCCGGCCCGGCTCAGTCGGCGTCGAGCGCCGCCACGACGCCGTCGAGCGGCACCTGCACCCGCTCGTCGCTCGCGCGGTCCCAGACCTCGACGACGCCCTCGGCGACACCGCGCCCGGCGATCACGATCTTCGGCACGCCGATGAGCTCCGCGTCGGCGAACTTCACGCCGGGCGAGAGCTTGGGACGGTCGTCGTAGAGCACCTCGCGCCCGCTCGCCTCGAGTTCGGCGACGATGCGCTCGGCCGCCTCGAAGGCGGCCTGGTCCTTGCCCGTCGCGAGCACGTGGACGTCGAACGGGGCGACGGCGGCGGGCCAGACGAGGCCCTTGTCGTCGTTGTTCAGCTCGGCGATGATCGCGAGGATGCGCGTCACGCCGATGCCGTACGAGCCCATGGTGACGGTCGCGAGCTTGCCGTTCTCGTCGAGCACCTTCAGGCCGAGCGCCTCGGCGTACTTGCGGCCGAGCTGGAAGACGTGGCCGATCTCCATGCCGCGCGCGATCTCGACCGGGCCGGAACCGTCGGGCGCCGGGTCCCCGTCGCGGACGTCGGAGGCCTCGACCGTGCCGTCGGCCGCGAAGTCGCGACCGGCGACGAGCCCGAAGACGTGCTTCTGGTCGACGTTCGCGCCCGTGATCCACTCGGTGCCCTCGACGACGCGCGGGTCGAGCAGGTAGCGGATGCCGGTGGCCGAGTCCTCGCCGAGGACGGCGCCCGCCTCCGACCAGGGGCCGATGTACCCCTTCACGAGCCCGGGATGCTTCGCGAAGTCGGCCTCGGTCGCGGGCTCGACCTCGGCCGGGGCGAAGGCGACCTCGACGCGCTTCATCTCGACCTCGCGGTCGCCCGGCAGCCCCACGACGACGAGCTCCCGGGTGCCGTCGAGCTGCGTCAGCGCGAGCACCACGTTCTTCAGCGTGTCCGCGGCGGTCCAGGCGCGGCCGTCGGGGCGCGGCACCTCGGCGTTCGCCAGTTCGACGAGCGTCGCGATCGTCGGCGTGTTCGGCGAATCGAAGACGACGGGCGCGGGCAGACCGTCGAACGGCACGGGCTCGGGCACGACGGTCGTGAACGCCTCGACGTTCGCCGCGTAGCCCCCGGCGGAGCGCACGAAGGTGTCCTCGCCGACGGGCGTCGGGTGCAGGAACTCCTCGCTCTTCGAGCCGCCCATCGCGCCGGCGTCGGCCTGCACGATGACGTACTCGAGGCCGAGCCGGCTGAAGATGCGCTCGTACGCGTCGCGCTGCGCCTGGTAGGAGGCATCCAGCCCGGCGTCGCTGACGTCGAAGGAGTAGGCGTCCTTCATGGTGAACTCGCGGCCGCGGAGGAGGCCGGCGCGCGGGCGCGCCTCGTCGCGGTACTTGTCCTGGATCTGGAAGATCGTGAGCGGGAGGTCCTTGTAGGAGGAGTAGAGGTCCTTCACGAGCAGCGTGAAGACCTCCTCGTGCGTCGGCGCGAGGAGGTAGTCGGCGTCCTTGCGATCCTGGAGGCGGAACAGGGCGTCGCCGTACTCGGTCCAGCGGTTCGTCAGCTCGTAGGGCTCGCGCGGCAGCAGCGCCGGGAAGTGCACCTCGTGCGCGCCGGCGGCGGTCATCTCCTCGCGGATGATCCGCTCGATCTTCGCCTTCACCCGCAGCCCCAGTGGCAGCCACGCGAAGATGCCCGGCGCCTGGCGCCGGATGTAGCCGGCGCGGACGAGCAGCTTGTGGCTCGCGACCTCTGCGTCGGCGGGGTCTTCACGGAGGGTGCGGAGGAAGAAGTTGGAGAGACGTGTGGGCACCCGTCGAGTCTAGTTGCGCGCGGACGGTCGTCTCGGCGCCGCTCCTCGTAGGCTGAGGCCATGCCGGCCCGCCGCACCCACCTCGCCCCGTCCTCCGCGCAGAGCGAGCTCGCCGGGGCGCTCGCCGCGCTCCGCTCGGAGCTCGAGCTCCCGACGGGGTTCGACGCCGAGGTACTCGCGGAGGCGGAGGCCGCGGTGCGTGCGGAGCCGCGGCCGACGCGGGATCTGCGCGAGCTGCCGTTCGCGACCCTCGACCCGGCGGGCGCGCGCGACCTCGACCAGGCGTTCCTCATCGAACGGCGGGCGGGCGGCGGATGGCTGTTCCGCTACGCGATCGCCGACGTACCGGCGTTCGTCCGTCCTTCCGGATCGGTCGACGAGGAGGCGCGCCGGCGGGGCCAGAGCCTCTATGCCGCCGACGGCATGATCCCGCTGCATCCGCCCGTGATCGGGGTGGACCGCGCCTCGCTCCTCCCGGGCGAGGAGCGTGCCGCCTACGTCTGGACCTTCCGGCTCGACGACGCCGGCGCCGTCGAGTCGACCGGGCTGGAACGGGCGCTCGTCCGCTCGCAGGCCCGGCTCGACTACGAGTCCGCCCAGCACGCGGTCGACGCCGGCGCGCACGACGGCCCGCTCGCCGAACTCCCCGCGCTCGGCGCGGCCAGGCTCGAGCAGGAGCGGCTCCGCGGCGGTGCGAGCCTCGACCTGCCCGACGAGGAGGTGCTGCGGGACGAGCACGGCGCGTACCGGATCGAGCGGCGGCTCCCGCTGCCGGTCGAGACCTGGAACGCCCAGCTGTCCATCCTCACTGGCATCGCAGCGGCCGAGCTCATGCTGGCGGGCGGCGTCGGGGTGCTCCGAACGATGCCTGCGCCCGATGCCGACGCCGTCGCCGCGTTCCGGGTGCGCACCGAGGCGCTCGGGCTCGCCTGGCCCGAGTCGCTCCCCTACGGCGAGTACCTCCGTTCGCTCGACCGCGGGGACCCTCGCACCGGGCCGGTGCTCCGCGCTGCGGCCTCGCTCTTCCGCGGCGCCGGGTACGCGGTCTTCGACGGCGCTCCCCCGGCCGACCCGGTGCAGGCCGCGATCGCGGCGCCCTACGCGCACGTCACCGCCCCGATCCGGCGCCTGGTCGACCGCTGGGGGCTCGTCGCGAGCCTCGCCGCGGCGGAGGGCCGGAGCACGCCCGACTGGCTGCGGGCGAGCCTGCCCGAACTGCCCGCGCTGATGCAGGCATCCGCCGCACGCGCGAGCCGCCTGGAGCAGGCGACGCTCGACCGAGTGGAGGCCGCGCTCCTCGCCGACCGGATCGGCGAGGCCTTCGAGGCGACGGTGGTCGAGCGGCGCGGCGAGGACCGCGTGGTGGTCCAGCTCGACGACCCGGCGGTGACGGCGAGCTGCGCCGCCCCGGCGGGCGTCCCTCCGGAGCCGGGCGAGCGGATGCCGGTCGTGCTCGAGCACGCCGACATCCGCTCCGGGACGGTCGGGTTCAGGCCCGGCGGCGGCGCAGTGCAGCCGTCGTGACGAGCCCGAGCCCGGTGAGCGCGAGCAGCGCCGCGGCCCAGAGGCCGCCGCTCGACTCGACGCCGGTCGACGCGAGCTCGGCACCGATCGAATCGCTCGGCACCACGTCCGCCGCGGGGACCGCGATGGGGGCGGCCACCGGGGCGGGCACGGGGACGGCGGGAGCCGGGGGCTCGCCCTCGCTCGGGAAGATCGGCGCCCCGCCGACCTTGCCGAAGGCGAAGATGAACGTGTTCGGCGTGCCGCCCCTCGGGTCGTCGCGCGTCTGCCCGAAGGAGTACGCCTCCGCGCCGACCGCGGCGAGCGCCGCCTTCGCCTCGGCCTCGTTCGCCGCCGCCCCGTAGAAGATCACGAAGCTGAGCGAGCCGCCCGGGCCCAGCGGGCCGAAGGCGAAGTCGAACAGGGCGCCGTGGTCGGCGGGACCGTTGTCGACCGCGTTCCCCTCGAAGTTGATCGAGCTGGGGCCGGACAGCGGGTTCGGGCTGGCGAAGCCGTCGTCGCTCGAGTAGACGAGTGCGCTCGCCGAGCCGCCGTCGATCGTGACGAACTCGCTGAAGGCGGTCGGCTCGATGTCCCAGTCCATGACGCGCCGGTACTTCACCGTGGCGATCGTCTCCCCGGTCAGGTTCTCGATCGTGACGTTCACCTGGTAGAGGTTCTTCGTCGCCGGCGACGGCACGTAGTGGTGCGTGACCCGGAACACGGGGCGCGCCTCGGCATCCTGGATCACGACGACGGAGGTCGCGGTGGACGCCGTGTGCTCGAACGACTCGAGCACGAGGTTCGTGCCGCCCGCGCCCTCGGTGTCGAGGTTCGCCCCGCCCCAGACGCCGCTCGCCGGATCGCCGACGCCCCAGCCCTCGCAGAGGCAGCCGGGCGAGGTCGCGTCGTTGTTCGTGGGCAGGTAGTCGAGCCCGGCGTCACCGGGTCCGGCTTTGGAGCCGGCGCCGTTCGGGGTGTTGAGCTCGCCCGTCGGGTTCACGGCGAGGAGGATCGTGCCGTTGTCGATGCATACGGCCGGGTAGCACGGGTCGCCCGGCGCCGGCGCGGCGAGCGGTGCGGCCGCCGCCTTCGCGGTCGCAGCCCCCGGGAACAGCGTGACGGTGGGCTCCGCCGCGGGCTCGGCGAGCGACTCGGCCGCCGTCGTGCCAGGCTCGGCGACGACGACAGCGGGGGCCGGCGCGGGCGCCAGGTCGGCGGCGGCCGGGTCGGCGGCGGCCGGGGCCGGATCCGGCTCGGGTGCGGGGTCCGCTGCCGGTTCGGGAGCGGGATCGGATGCGACCGCGGGGTCGGGCGCGTCTTCGGCGGGGGCGGATGCCGGGGCGGCGTCCGGGGCGGACGCCGGATCGGCGGAGGCGGTGGCGGCCGCGGGGTCGGCCGGAGCCGCCTCCTCGGCCTGCGCCGCGAGCGGCGCGAGCAGCAGGCTCAGCGCGGCGAGCGCGGCACCGGTGCCGAGGACGGCGCCGAGCCGCGCGCGGGCGCGGATTCGGGTGGACATGGGTATCGCTCCATTCGTGCAGCCGCGTGCGCGGCAGTCGGGTTCGGCGATTCCCGGAACGGGGCGGAGGCGATACCGGCGCGGCGTCCCGGTGCACGCCATCACGGTACTGGTCTGTGAGATTTTCTCAGATCAGGGAGTGCCCCGATTCTCCACCCCTGGCACGCACGGAGCGACCCCCAGCTCGGGGCACCCGAGTGGGGGTCGTCGGTCCGGCCGGCGATGATCCCGGCCGCGCACGGGTCAGACGGTGACGACGGTCGGCGATCCGGTCTGCGCGTCCCCGCCCATCTCCTCGGCGATGCGCTGCGCCTCCGCGATGAGGGTCTGCACGATCTCCGCCTCCGGAACCGTCTTGATCACCTCGCCCTTGACGAAGATCTGCCCCTTGCCGTTGCCGCTCGCGACGCCGAGATCGGCTTCACGAGCCTCACCCGGGCCGTTCACGACGCAGCCCATGACCGCGACGCGGAGCGGGACGGTGACGTCCTTCAACCCCTCGGTGACGTCGTTCGCGAGGGTGTAGACGTCGACCTGGGCGCGACCGCAGGACGGGCACGAGACGATCTCGAGCTTGCGCTCCCGGAGGTTCAGCGACTGCAGGATCTGCAGACCGACCTTCACCTCCTCGACCGGAGGCGCCGAGAGCGAGACGCGGATGGTGTCCCCGATGCCCTCGCCGAGGAGGATGCCGAAGGCCGTCGCGCTCTTGATCGTGCCCTGGAAGGCGGGTCCCGCCTCCGTGACGCCGAGGTGCAGGGGCCAGTCGCCCCGCTCGGCGAGGAGCCGGTAGGCCTTCACCATGACGATGGGGTCGTTGTGCTTCACCGAGATCTTGAAGTCGTGGAAGTCGTGCTCCTCGAAGAGCGACGCCTCCCAGACGGCGGACTCGACGAGCGCCTCCGGCGTCGCCTTGCCGTACTTCTCGAGCAGTCGCGGGTCGAGCGAGCCCGCGTTCACCCCGATGCGGAGGGAGACGCCGGCCGCCTTCGCGGCCGCGGCGATCTCGCCGACGCGATCGTCGAACTTGCGGATGTTGCCGGGGTTCACCCGGACCGCGGCGCAGCCCGCGTCGATCGCGGCGAACACGTAGTTCGGCTGGAAGTGGATGTCCGCGATCACGGGGATCTGGCTCTTCTTCGCGATGATCGGGAGCGCCTCGGCGTCGTCGCGGCTCGGCACCGCGACGCGCACGATGTCGCAGCCGGAGGCGGTGAGCTCGGCGATCTGCTGGAGGGTCGCGTTGATGTTCGTGGTGGGCGTCGTGGTCATCGACTGCACGCTCACCGGAGCGTTGCCGCCGACGAGCACCTTGCCCACCTTGATCTGGCGGGACTTGCGTCGCGGGGCCAGGACTTCGGGGACCTTCGGCATTCCGAGATTCACTGCAGGCACGCCTTGCAGTCTAGTTCCGTCCCGCTGGGTCGCGGCCGAGCGCGCCGAACTCGTCGGCGGCGAACACGGATGGCTACGCGCACCCCTCGGCTTCCATCTCCGGAGCGCCGATCCATCGGACCGTGCCGTCGTCCTCGTCCTTCACCGCGACGACGTTCGCACGATCGGGCGCGTCGTCGGGCGCATCGATGGTCTCCGCTTCGATCGAGGTCCCGACGCAGACCCACAGCTCGGGATCGAACGACGGCAGCTCCGCGAGTCCGGCCCAGTCCTCCCCTGCCTGCGCGCCGTCGACCGATCGCAACTGGATGCCGTCGACAGCGGGCCCGTCGAAGTAGACCGCGAAGCGGGGCCAGACGAGCCAGTCGTAGCCGTCGCGCTGCCGCCGCTCCTCGTCGTAGAGGCGTTCGTCGAGCACGAACGGATCCCAGTGATGGTAGACGCCGTCCGGCCGGTGGTTGCCGCCGTCGTACGGCTCCTCTTCCGGACCGCGGCCGAACAGCTCGGTGAGCACGGCGATCGCTGCATCGGGATCCGACATGTAGTCGAGGGATTCGACGACCTGGTCCCCCGCACGGAGTTCGAGCGCGGTCGGCCGGACGACGAGCGCATCGACCGAGGCGAGCGGGTCGGTGCTCGGCGTGGAGGTGGGCGTCGGAGTCGACTCGGTCGCCGTCGGTGACGGCGCAGGAGTGGGCGCGGGCTCGGCCGCGCACCCCGTCAGTGCGAGCGCGGCCGCCGCGATGGCCCCCACGATCGCCGCACGCATCCGGTGCATTCCCCCACCATGCCTCTCCGGGCATCCCCTGCCCCTCGCTCACATTCTGGCCGAGGCATCCGATCCCGTGGAGGGAGCGGAGAATACGATCCGGTAACGACTCAGCGCTCGGTGCCGCGACGCAATCGGGACGCCCGCTCGCGTTCCGCGGCGAGCCGCTCCGCGATGCGCGCGATCCGCGTCGTGTCCCGGGGCTCCAGCAGGATGCGGTCCTCGGCGTGCGCGCCGGATTGGAGCTCCCGCGCCCGTTCGAGCTCGGCGTCGAAGGCCGCGCCGATCAGCAGCCCGCCGTTCACGAGCCAGAGCCAGACGAGGAAGACCACGATGCCGGCGAGCGAGCCGTAGACGCGGTCGTAGTCGGCGACGGCCGTCAGGTACCAGACGAATGCCGCCGAGGCGACGGCGATCACGGCGATCGCGACCACGGCGCCGACGCTCAGCCACCGGAACCGCGGCTGGCGCACGTTCGGCGTCGCCCGGTACAGCAGCGCGATGAGGCCGACGAGCACCACGAGAAGCAGCGGCCAGCGCGCGATGGCCCAGGTGAGCTGCACCGCCTCGCCGGCGCCGAGCTGCTCGGCGACCGCCTTCGCGATCCCGCCGCCGAGGAGGAGGAGCAGCACGATGACGGAGACGAGCGCCAGCAGGCCCGCGGTCACGAGCAGCTGCAGTCCGCGGAGCTTCCAGACCGGCCGCCCCTCCGCGACCCCGTACACGTCGTTCATCGCCCGGCCGAACGCCGTCACGTACGCCGACGCCGTCCAGAGCGCGACGAGCGCGCCCGTGACCACGCCGAGGCTCGCGGCGGGCGAGACGGCGAACTCCCCGAGCCGCTCGCGGAGGAAGGCCACCGTCTCCCGCGGCAGCACGTCGCCGGCCAGATCGATCGCGGCGCCGAGCGCCCGCCCCTCCTGCCCAGCGAGGGCGAGGACGGATGCCGTCACGAGCACCGCGGGGAACACGGCGAGCACGCTGAAGAAGGTGAGGGCTGCGGCGCGGTCGATGCCGTTCCCCTCGAAGAACGTGCGGGTCGTCCGGCGCGCGGCGACGCGCCAGGCTTCGGGGCTCAGCTGCACGGGCGATTCGGGACGATCCACCCTGCGATTCTCGCCGAAGCGCCGGATCGCGTGCAGCCCCTTCCCCCGGCGACCGATCCGGGCTATGCCCCGTCGACCCCGTTCAGGTCGAGCGGCGGTTCGGTGGCGGCGACGACGTCGGCAGCGCTCACCCCGGGGGCCAGCTCGACGAGCCGGAGCCCCGTCGGCGTCACGTCGATCACGGCGAGGTCGGTGATGATGCGATCGACGACCCCGCGGCCGGTGAGCGGCAGGGAGCACTCGCGTACGATCTTCGGCGAGCCGTCCTTCGCGACGTGCTCCATCAGCACGATCCTCCGGCGGGCGCCGTGCACGAGATCCATCGCACCGCCGGGGCCCTTCACCATCTTCCCGGGGATCATCCAGTTCGCGAGGTCGCCCGTGCCCGACACCTGCATGGCGCCGAGGATCGCCGCGTCGACCTTGCCGCCGCGGATCATGCCGAAGCTCGTCGCGGAGTCGAAGAACGCCGCCCCGGGGAGCACCGTGACGGTCTCCTTGCCCGCGTTGATGAGGTCGGGATCGACCTCGCCCTCCCGAGGGTAGGGCCCCACCCCGAGGATGCCGTTCTCCGACTGCAGCACGACGGTCACCCCCTCCGGCACGTAGTTCGGCACGAGCGTGGGCAGGCCGATGCCGAGGTTCACGTACGAGCCGTCGGCGAGCTCGCGGGCGGCGCGCGCCGCCATCTCCAGTCGCGTGAGCGCCATCTCAGTGCTCCTCTCGGACGGTGCGCCGTTCGATGCGCTTCTCGATGTCCGGCCCGACCGCGACGATGCGGTCGACGAAGATGCCGGGCAGGTGCACGTCGTCCGGATCGATCGCGCCCGGTTCGACGAGCTCCTCGACCTCCGCGATGCAGACCCGGCCGGCCATCGCGGCCAGCGGGGAGAAGTTCCGCGCCGACTTGTCGAAGACGAGGTTGCCGTGCCGGTCCCCGAGTCTCGCGTGCACGAGGGCGAAGTCGGTCGTGATCGCCTCCTCGAGCACGAAGTCGCGCGACTGCCCGCGCACCTCGAATCGCTGCACCGGCTTCGGCGCGGAGGCGACGGCGATGCTGCCGTCCGGTGCGTAGCGCTGCGGCAGTCCGCCGTCGGCGACCTGCGTGCCGACGCCGGTCTGGGTGTAGAAGGCCGCGATGCCGGCGCCGCCCGCCCGGAGCTTCTCGGCGAGCGTGCCCTGCGGGGTGAGCTCGAGTTCCAGCTCGCCCGAGAGGTACTGCCGCTCGAACTCCTTGTTCTCCCCGACGTAGGAGGAGGTCATCTTGCGGATGCGGCCGGCGGCGAGCAGGACGCCGAGGCCCCAGTCGTCGACGCCGCAGTTGTTCGAGACGACGGACAGCTCGCGGGCGCCGCGCGCGAGCAGCGCGTCGATGAGCACCATCGGGATGCCGCAGAGGCCGAAGCCGCCGACGGCGAGCGAGGCGCCGTCGGGGATGTCGGCGACCGCCGCGGCGGCGTCGGGCACGGTCTTGTCGAGCGTCATGTCGCGACCTCCTCGTCACGTCGACGCCGGAAATCGGGCCGGTTCGCACGATTCCGGTGAATCACGGTTAACTGAACCGTAGAATGGTGAGGTCGCGCAAGCCCGCGCCCCGACGAAGGAGTCCACCCAGCATGAGCACCGAAGACGTCGTCATCATCGCCGGCGCCCGCACCCCGTTCGCCCGGATCAACGGCGCCCTCGCGAACCGCAGCGCCGTCGAACTCGGCACGGCCGCGATCCGGGGCGCGCTCGAGCGCGCCGGCGTCTCCGCCGACGACGTCGACGCCGTGATCATGGGTCAGGTGCTGCAGGCCGGCGCCGGCCAGAATCCCGCCCGGCAGTCGGCCGTCGCCGCCGGGATCCCGTGGAGCGTCCCCGCGATGACCCTCAACAAGGTCTGCCTCTCCGGCCTCGTCGCCATCACCGACGCCGCGCGACTGATCCGCCTCGGCGAGGCGAGCGTGGTCGTCGCCGGTGGCCAGGAATCGATGACGAAGGCGCCGCACCTGCTCCCGGGCTCGCGCGCGGGGCACAGCTACGGCAGCATCGAGCTCCTCGACCACGCCGCGCACGACGGACTCACCGACGCCTTCGACCACGAGTCGATGGGCGCCTCGACCGAGCGGGTGAACGGGCGCTACGGCATCGGCCGGCCCGAGCAGGACGAGATCGCGGCCGCCTCGCACGTGCGCGCCGGTCGGGCGCAGGCCGAGGGCGTGTTCGCCGACGAGATCGTGGCGATCGACATCCCGCAGCGCAAGGGCGAGCCGGTGACCGTGGCCGCCGACGAGGGCGTCCGGCCCGACTCCTCGGTCGAGGTCCTCGCGAAGCTCCGCCCCGCGTTCGCGGCCGAGGGCACGATCACGGCGGGCAACTCCTCGCCGCTCTCCGACGGTGCGGCGGCGGTCGTCGTCGCCAGCCGGGCCTGGGCCGAGGAGCGCGGTCTGCCCTGGCTCGCCGTCGTCGGCGCGGCGGGGCAGGTCGCCGGACCCGACAACTCGCTGCACTCGCAGCCCTCGAACGCGATCGCGCAGGCCCTCGACCGCGCCGGCTGGTCGGCCGAGCAGCTCGACCTGGTGGAGATCAACGAGGCCTTCGCCGCCGTGTCGCTGCAGTCGGCCCGCGACCTCGCGCTCGACCTCGACCGGGTGAACGTGCACGGCGGCGCCATCGCGCTCGGCCACCCGATCGGCGCCTCCGGTGCGCGCCTCGCGCTGCACGCCGCGCTCGAGCTCTCGCGCCGGGGCAGCGGGCGGGCGGCCGTCGCGCTGTGCGGCGGGGGCGGTCAGGGCGAGGCGCTCCTCCTCTCCCGCTGACGACCCGCCGGCGCGGCGGCCCGCTCGCCCGCTGACGATCCCCGGCGGCGGGCCCGCCGCGGCGTCCCATTGAGCCGGAGACGGGGGCTGCCGCGGCCGCCGGGGCGCGTGCGACGATATGCGCATGACCTCGCCCGTGCATCCGCCGCTCGACCACCGGCTGCGCCGGATGGTCGGCCGCGACCCCGACGAGCAGCACCGTGCGGCCACCCCGCTCGAGCTGCTCTACGACCTCACCCTCGTGGTCGCGTTCAGCCAGGCCGGGAGCCAGGCCGCGCACCTGCTCGGGATCGGGAGCTTCGGCCCGGCGCTCCTTGCGTTCTGCCTCGCGATCTTCGCGATCTGCTGGGCGTGGATCAACTACTCCTGGCTCGCGAGCGCATTCGACAACGACGACGTGTTCGTGCGCGTCGCCACGATGGTGCAGATGCTCGGCGTCCTCGTGCTCGCGCTCGGCCTGCCGCCGTTCTTCCACTCCATCGAGGAGGGCGCGCACGTCGAGAACGGCATCATGATCGCCGGATACGTCGTCATGCGCGTCTCGACGATCGCGCTCTGGCTGCGCGTCGCCCGGCACGATCCCCGCTACCGGCGCACCGCCCTCCACTACGCGGCGCTCCTCGGAGTCGTGCAGATCGCCTGGATCGTGCAGATCCTCGTCTACCCGCCGTTCGGCGTCGCGATCTGGCTCATGATCGTCTTCGGCGTCGCCGAGATGCTCGTGCCGCGCATCGCCGAGCGCCGCGGCGGCGCGACCCCGTGGCATCCGCACCACATCGCGGAACGCTACTCGCTGCTCGTGATCATCACCCTCGGCGAGATCGTGCTCGGCACGATCCTCGCCATCTCCGCGGTGGTGGAGGAGCAGGGCTGGTCGGCCGATGCCGTCGCCGTGGCGTTCGGCGGGGTGCTCCTCGCCTTCGGGCTGTGGTGGTGCTACTTCACGATGCCGTCCGGCAAGCTCCTCGCCGCATTCCCCCGACGCGCCTTCGTCTGGGGCTACGGGCACATGCTCGTGTTCGGCTCGCTCGCGGCGACCGGGGCGGGGCTCCACGTCGCCGCGAACGTCATCGCCGACGAGGTCACCATCACGGAGATCGCGGCGCTCGCCACCGTCGTCGTTCCGGTGGCCGTGTTCCTGACGATGCTCTTCGCCCTCTACTCGTTCCTGATGGGCCGCTTCGACTCGTTCCACATCGGGCTGTACCTCGGCAGCCTCGCGGTGCTCGCGCTCGCGGTCGTACTGGTGTCCGCCGGGGCGAGCCTGCCGCTCGGCATCCTCGTCACCGCGCTCGCACCGGTCGTCGTGGTCGTCGGCTACGAGACCGTCGGCCACCGGCACCAGCGCGCCGCCCTGGAGGAGCTGCTGGGACGATGAGCGCCGGAGGGCGGGCGCCAGACGCCCGCCCTCCCCGTCTCATCCGTTCGGCCGGTTCGCGCGCAGCACCTCGAGCCGGGCCCGGTACTCCTGCTCGTCGATGTCGCCCTGCGCGAAGCGCTCGGCGAGCGTCTGCTCGGCGCTCCCCCCGCGGGCCCAGGGCGGGCCGTATCCGCCGCCCTGCGCCCAGGCGGCGCGGCGCCAGCGGCGGCCGAGGAGACCGAAGACGAGCACGAAGACGAGGATCCAGAACAGCGGGATGAGGAAGAACACCCAGCCGAATCCGGCGGCCCAGGGGCCGGCGTGGGCGACGACGGCCGCCGCGAGGGTGGTGGAGAGCATGGTGGAGGTCCTTTTCGATCCGGTCGGCCCCGGATGGGCCGCTCGGGATCGAGCCTCGTCGCCGGACGCCCCCGGCGAATCCGCCCGCGGGAGACACCTGTCCTGCTCCCCCGGGAGCACGCCGATGCCCCGGACTCAGCGCTCGCCGGGCTCAGGACCCGCCGGGCTCCTGCCAGCCCGGGGCGATGAGCCCCGTCTCGTAGGCGAGTACGACGAGGTGCACCCGGTCGCGGGCGTGCACCTTCGCCATGATCCGCGACACGTGCGTCTTCGCCGTCAGCGGGCTGAGCACGAGCCTCCCCGCGATCTCCTCGTTGCTGAGCCCCAGGCCGACGAGCCGCAGCACCTCGCGCTCGCGCTCGGTCAGCACGTCGAGCTCGGCGCGGCGCGGCGACTCCCGGAGCCCGGTCGACATCCGTTCCAGGAGCCGACGGGTGACGCCCGGCGAGAGCAGCCCGTCGCCGGCGGCGACGACCCGGACCGCCCGGATGAGGTCGACGGGCTCGGTGTCCTTCACGAGGAACCCGCTCGCCCCCGCTCGGACCGCGCGCGCGACGTACTCGTCGAGCTCGAACGTCGTCACGATCACGACGCGGACGGCGGCGAGCGCCGGATCGGCGGCGATCTGCTCGGTCGCCCACAGCCCGTCGCCGTCGGGCATCCGGATGTCCATCAGCACCACGTCGACGGGCCGCTCGCGGAGGAGCACGAGGAGCTCCCGCCCGCTCGCGGCCTCGGCGAGGACCTCGACGTCGGGCTCGGCATCGAGGAGCGCGCGGAATCCGGCCCGGACGAGCAGCTGGTCGTCGGCGAGGGCGACGCGGATCGGTGCGCCGGCGGGATCGCCCGGAAGCGGCTCGGGCTCGGGGCCGGCGCTCACCGCAGCGCTCCCCAGGGGAGCCGGGCGACGATCCGCGTGCCGCCGAGCGGCGACGCCTCGAACGCGACGGCGCCCCCGAGGAGGGCCGCGCGTTCCCGCATCCCGAGGATGCCGCGGCCGGCCGACAGTCCGTCACCGAGGGCGACCGCGCCAGTCGTCGCCTCGTCGACGGCGGGCGTCAGGCCGATGCCGTCGTCGTCGACGGTCAGCACGAAGGCGTCCCCGTCGCGCTCGAGCCGCAGCACGACCTCCGTCGCCTCGGCGTGGCGGGCCACGTTCGTGAGCGCCTCCTGCGCGATGCGGTACGCGGCGAACTGCGTCGGCCGAGCCGGGAGCGCCTCCCCCAGCCGGTCGTCGATCCGGGCGTCGAGGCCGGGCACCGCGAACTCCGCGACGAGCCGCGGGAGCTGCGCGAGCTCGGCCTGCGGGGCGAGCGGCGCCTCGCCCTCGCGGAGCACGCCGAGCACGCTGCGCACCTCCTCGAGGGCCGTCTTCGAGACGCCCTTGATGCTCGCGAGCGCCGAGCGCGCCTGTTCGGGGTCGCGATCCATGAGGTGCAGCCCGACGCTCGCCTGCACGTTGATCTGGGAGAGCGCGTGACCGAGCACATCGTGCAGCTCGCGTGCGATGCGCACGCGCTCCCGCTCCTCGGCGGTGCGGCGACGCCGCGCCATCGCGTCGCGGAACGCGCTCGCCCGCTCCCGGCGCCGGCGCACGAACCAGCCGACCGCGAAGCAGAGCCCGAGACCGGCCGTCGCCGCGGCGATCCGGAACGGCGACCAGGCGTGCCCGGTCACCGGGCCGAGCGCGACCGCGGCCACCCAGGCCACGCCCACGGCGCTCGCGGCCCAGACCGCCGCGCCTCGGACGATCGCGAGCACGACGGCGAAGGCGAGGGCGAGGTAGGGCGGCCCGACGTCGGGGCCGGTGAGCACCGCGGCGAGCGCCAGCGCGGCGACGAGCACGACGGTCGGCCCCGGCCACCGCCGGGACGCCAGGAGCGCCAGTCCGCCCGCCGCGGCGAGCCCGATCTGCAGGGCGGCCGCCGCCGGTGGCGTGGCGGTCCACAGGGCGATGCCGATCGCCGCAGGCAGCTGCACGAGGAGGCTCAGCACGACGGGGACGAGCAGCACGACCGCGGCCGGCGGGCCGCGGCGCGCGGCGGGATCATCCCACGGGGGCACGGGCATGTCCCGATCGTATCCCCGTGCACCGCCGCCGGAATCCGCCGATGGGAGTGCGGCCCCGTACTCCTCGGGGAGCAGGCGTTCCCCGCCCGGGCGCGGGTTCGCGGCGCCGCAGGGCCGCGGTACCCGGTTGCCTCGGAGCGGCCGGCTCAGAGCAGCGTCACCGGCTTCACGAGGTCGGCGTAGATGAGCAGCGCGCTCATCGCCCCGACGATGACGACGACGCCGAGGGTGAGCGGCATGAGCTTCGCCAGGTCGACGGGGCCGGGATCGGGGCGTCGGAACAGCTTCGCGAAGCCGCGGCGGATGGCCTCCCACAGCGCGCCCGCGATGTGCCCGCCGTCGAGCGGCAGCAGCGGGATGAGGTTGAACACGAAGAGGGCGACGTTCAGCGAGCCGAGGATGCCGATCATGCCGGCCGCCTTGTCGACGAGCGGGATGGTGTCGATCGTCGCGATCTCGCCGGCGACGCGGCCGACGCCGACGACCGAGATCGGTCCGTTCGGGTCGCGCTCGCCGGGACCGAAGGCCGCGTTGGCGACGTCGATCATGCGCTGCGGCAGGTTCACGATGATGCCGGCGACCCCGGAGATCTGCTGGCCGACCGCCTCGAGGGTGGCCGCGGGCGACTGCGCGACGCGGACGTTGGCGGCGCCGATGCCGACGAAGCCGGCGGACGCCGTCTCGGGCGTGCCGTCGGCTCCTGTGACGACCTGCCCCTCCTCGTCGAGCACGTAGCGCTCGCTGAGCATCGGGGTGACGGTCAGCTCGACCTCCCCGCCGTCGCGCTCGACCACGAAGGCGAGCGGCTCGTTCGGGTGCTGCCGGATGAGCTCGGTGGACTGCGTCCAGCTCGTGATCGGCGTGCCGTCGATGGAGACGAGGCGATCGCCGGGCTTCAGCCCCGCCTCGGCCCCGGGGGCCTGCGGGTCTCCGGACTCGCACGTCTGCCGTTCGCTCGTCGCGGGCAGGGCGCAGGCGTTCACGCTGCCGATGGTGGTCGAGGGCTGCGGCATCCCGAGCCCCATGAAGAGGATGCCGAAGAACACGACCGCGAGCAGGAGGTTCATGAACGGCCCGCCGAACATGACGATGATGCGCTTCCACACCGCCAGCCGGTAGAAGGCGCGATCCTCGTCGCCCGGGGTGATCGATTCCGCGCTCGAGTCGCGCGCGTCCTGCACCAGTCCGCGGAAGAAGCCCGTGGAGTCGGCCTTCGCATGCCCGTCCTTGCCGGGCGGGAACATCCCGATCATCGAGATGTACCCGCCCAGCGGGATCGCCTTCACGCCGTACTCGGTCTCGCCCTTGCGTCGCGAGAAGATCGTCGGCCCGAAGCCGATCATGTACTGGGTGACCTTGACCTTGAAGAGCTTCGCGGGCACGAGGTGCCCGATCTCGTGCAGGCCGATCGACAGGCCGAGGCCGATCACGATGATGACGACGCCGATCACGAAGGCGAGCACGGATTCCACGGGGTGAAGCGTACTGCGATCCGCTTCGAAGCGGCTGGGCGGGGCCTATCGATCCGCTGAGCGGCGCTCGATCCGCGCATCGGCCGCGCGGCGGGCGGATGCCTCGGCCGCGGCGAGCGACTCGAGGGTCAGCGCACCGGCGGCCTCGTGCTGCTCGACGACCTCGCGCACCGTGTCCACGATGTCGAGGAAGCCGATGCGTCCGGCGTGGAACGCGGCGACCGCCTGCTCGTTCGCCGCGTTGAAGACCGCGGGGTACTCGCCGCCCGCCCGGCCGACCTGCTTCGCGAGCCGCACGGCGGGGAAGGCCTCGTCGTCGAGGGGCTCGAAGGTCCAGTTCTGCGCGGTGGTCCAGTCGAGCGGGCGGCCGACGGCGCCGACCCGGTTCGGCCAGTCGAGGCCGAGCGAGATCGGCAGCCGCATGTCCGGGGGCGAGGCCTGGGCGATCGTCGACCCGTCGATGAACTCCACCATCGAGTGCACGATCGACTGCGGGTGGACGACGACGTCGATGCGGTCGTAGTCGACGTCGAAGAGGAGGTGCGCCTCGATCACCTCGAGCCCCTTGTTCACCAGGGTGGCCGAGTTCGTCGTGACGACGAGGCCCATGTCCCACGTGGGGTGCGCGAGCGCGTCGGCGGGGGTCACGGCCCCGAGCTCGTCGCGACGGCGACCGCGGAACGGGCCGCCCGAGGCGGTGAGCACCAGCCGTCGCACCTCGTCGTCGGTGCCCGAGCGGAGCGCCTGGGCGAGCGCGGAGTGCTCCGAGTCGACGGGGACGATCTGCCCGGGGGCGGCGAGGGCGGTGACGAGGTCGCCGCCGACGATCAGGGACTCCTTGTTCGCGAGCGCGAGCGTCGTGCCGCGCTTCAGCGTGGCGAGCGTCGGTCCGAGGCCGACCGATCCGGTGATGCCGTTCAGGACGACGTCCGCGTCGACGTCGCGGACGAGCTGCACGGCCTCCTCGATGCCGACCGCCGTGTGCTCGACGCCGAACTCGGCGGCCTGGCGCTCGAGGGTCGCCCGGTCGGAGCCGACGGCGAGGCCGACGACCTCGAACCGCTGCGGATTCGCGCGGATGACGTCGAGCGCCTGGGTGCCGATGGAGCCGGATGAGCCGAGGATGATCACGCTGCGCACGCCTCCACCCTACGGCGGGCGGGCGTTCGACGCGCCGGTCGGCGGTATGCCGCGTGACGCATACTGCTGGCCCTACGCTCGACGGGTGAGCGAGATCGAGGCCGAGGCCGTGCCCGCAGCGCCGAGGCGCCCAAGCGCCCTGTACACGATCGTCCGAGGCATCCTGCGCCCGCTCGTGGCCGTCGTCTACCGGCCGAAGATCACGGGGCGCGAGCACGTCCCGAAGCGCGGCCCCGTCATCCTCGCGTCGAACCACCTGTCGTTCATCGACAGCATCGTGATCCCCCTCGCCGCGCCCCGGCCCGTGCAGTTCCTCGCCAAGTCGCACTACTTCACCGGCACCGGCCTGAAGGGCTGGGTCTCCCGCACCTTCTTCGGGTCGATCGGCGCGGTCAGCGTCGAACGCGGCGCCGGGTCGCAGGCCCAGGAGGCGCTCGACCTCGGCCGGCGCATCCTCGACGGCGGCAACGCCTTCGCGATCTATCCGGAGGGCACCCGCTCGCTCGACGGCCGCCTCTACAAGGGCCGCACCGGCGTCGCCTGGCTCGCGCTCACGACCGGGGCGGTCGTCGTGCCGGTCGGGCTCGTCGGAACGCAGGAGATCCAGCCCGTCGGAGCGCGCTTCCCGCGCGTCCGTCCCGTGCAGGTGCACTTCGGCGAGCCGATCGACCTCTCGGCCCACGGCAGCGCGGACTCGGGCAAGGCGCGCCGGGCCGCCACCGACGAGATCATGGCGGCGATCCACGCGCTCAGCGGTCAGGAGCTCGCCGGCCGCTACAACGAGACGCCCCCGCAGAGCGCGATCGCCCGGATCGCCGACCGCGTCGTCCCCCGCGAACGGATCTGAGCCGCGCCCGCGACGACGTGCCGTCCGTTCCGAGCCGCGCCCCGGCGACGACGTGCCGTCGGTTCTCAGCCGCCTGGCACGCTCGCACGCTAGCGTCGAACGGGTGACCAGCCTCCGATCGCGCTCCGCCCTCGCCGTCCTCATCACCGGCGTCGTCGTGCTGCTCACCGCCTGCGCCCCGACCGTCGACCCGGCGGCGACCGTCCGGGCGAACCCGGAGCAGCTCGACGAGGTCGACACCGCGGGCTTCGACCCGGGACTCATCGTGAGCGACGACAGCTTCTTCGACGCGACCGCGCTCGACGAGGACGAGATCCAGGACTTCCTCGAGGCGCTCCCCTGCCGCCCCGACGCGGGCGTGCGCTGCCTCGCCGACTTCCGCCAGACCACCGAGACGCAGCCCGCGGTCGAACCCGGCCACTGCGCCGAGTACCGGGGCGGCGTGAAGGAGCGGGCGAGCCGCATCATCGCGAAGACCGCCGTCGCGTGCGGAGTGAGCCCGAAGACGCTGCTCGTGCTCCTGCAGAAGGAGCAGTCGCTGCTGACACGGCCGAGCGAGCACGGCTACGCCCGGGCCACCGGCTACGCGTGCCCCGACACGGCCGACTGCGACGTGAAGTACTTCGGCTTCTTCAACCAGGTGTACAACGCGGCCTGGCAGTTCCGGCAGTACACCCAGCACCCCGACCGCCAGTACCGTGTGGGCGCGGTCCCCGTCGCGTACAACCCGGACGCCGCCTGCGGCGGCACCACCGTGACGATCCGCAACCAGGCGACGGCGAACCTGTACAACTACACGCCGTACCAGCCGAACGAGGCCGCGCTGGTCTCCGCCGATGCGGGCGGCGACGGCTGCTCCGCCTGGGGCAACCTGAACTTCTGGCTGCTCTGGAACCGCTGGTTCGGCGATCCCACGAGCGAGCGCTACCCGGGCTTCCTGCCGCCGTGCAGCCGGCTCGTGAACGGCCAGGTCTGCCCGACGCCCGGCATCCCGACCGCGCCGCCGAAGCTCGAGGACTGACCCCGGCCCGCGGGCGCGGCATCCGCGTCCGCAGCCCGCTCGGCCGGGCCGCCCGCTCAGCCGGCCTCGGCGACCTCCACGGTCGGCTCGTGCCCGACGGGGAAGGCGACGGATGCCGCGATGAAGCACTTCTCCGCCGCCTCGGCGTGCAGCTGCTGCGCGAGCTCCGCCATCGCGGCGTCCGCGACCGTCACCCGCGGGTGCAGCGTCGCGGCGACGAAGGCGCCGCCGCCGCGACCGTCCTCGCTCATCGTGCCGCTCGCGGCGTCCTCGTAGCCGAGCACGACCACCCCGTGGTTCGTGGCGACGTGCAGGTAGGACAGCATGTGGCACTGGCTCAGCGCGGCGAGCAGGAGCTCCTCCGGGTTCCAGCGCTCGCGGTCGCCGTGGAAGGTGCGATCGCTCGACCCCGCGAGCTCGTGCTCCTTGCCCGGGGCGCTCACGACGTGCCGGCGCGAGTACGCGCGGTAGCCGCTCGTCCCCGTGCCGAGGTTGCCCGTCCACTCGACCTCGACCTCGTAGTGGTGTTCGCCCAGCATCCCGCCTCCGTCGCCCGTCTCCGCACCCGGCGCCGGCGCAGCCGTCCCGGGTGGGCGGCCGGATCGACCGCCCACACGATTCTGCCTCGGGGATAAGCTGGGCGCATCATGACTGAGACCCAGATCGCACCCTCGTACACGGTGCCGCAGCAGCGCCAGCTCGTCACGGCCGTCCCCGGCCCGAAGTCGATCGCGCTGCACGAGCGACGTACCGCGGTGGTCTCCGCGGGCGTCTCGAGCGCCCTGCCGGTCTACATCGAGCGCGCGAACGGCGCCATCCTCGTCGACGTCGACGGCAACCGCTTCGTCGACTTCGGCGGCGGCATCGGCGTGACCACGGTCGGCCACACCGAGCGCCACGTCGTCGAAGCGGCGACGGCGCAGCTGCACGACGTCACCCACACGCTGTTCACGGTCACCCCCTACGAGGAGTACGTGCGGGTCGCCGAGCTCCTCGCCCAGCACACCCCCGGCGACTGGGCGAAGAAGTCGGTGCTCGTGAACTCCGGCGCGGAGGCCGTCGAGAACGGGGTGAAGATCGCCCGCAAGTACACCCGCCGTCGCGGGGTCGCGGTCCTCGACCACGCCTACCACGGCCGCACGAACCTCACCATGGCCATGAACTACAAGGCCCACCCGTACGCCTCGGGCTTCGGCCCGCTCGCGGGCGACGTCTACCACGCCCCGAACTCCTACCCCTACCGCGACGGCCTCTCGGGCGAGCAGGCGGCGGCGCGCACCATCGCGTACCTCGAGAAGGTCGTCGGCGCCGAAGACCTCGCGTGCCTCGTCGTCGAGCCGATCCAGGGCGAGGGCGGCTTCATGGTGCCCGCCGACGGGTTCCTGCCGGCGCTGCAGCGCTGGTGCACCGACCACGGCGTCGTCATGATCGCCGACGAGATCCAGTCGGGCATGGCCCGGAGCGGCAGCTACTTCGCGAGCGAGCAGCTCGGCTGGGAGCCCGACCTCGTGCTCTCCGCCAAGGGCATCGCGGGCGGCCTGCCGCTCGCGGCGGTCACCGGCCGCGCCGAGATCATGGACGCGGCGCAGCCCGGCGGCCTCGGCGGCACGTTCGGCGGCAACCCGGTCGCCTGCGCGGCGGCCGTCGCCGTGTTCGAGGCGATCGAGGAGGACGACCTCCTCGCGGAGGCGCGGCGCATCGAGGCGAGCCTCACCGCGGGCCTCCGCGCGCTCGCCGAGCGCTTCGACGTGATCGGCGACATCCGCGGCAAGGGCGCGATGATCGCGATCGAGCTCGTCCGCCCCGGCACGCGGGAGACGAGCAAGGAGCCGTACCCGGAGGCGGTCGGCGCGCTCATCGCGCACGCCGCGCAGGAGGGCGTGCTCCTGCTGAACGCCGGCACCTACGGCAACGTGCTCCGCTTCCTGCCGAGCCTCGCCATGACCGACGAGCTCATCGAGGACGCCCTCGGCGTGCTCGAGGCCGGCTTCGCGACGCTCGGCTGATGGCCGGCACCTTCAGCATCGCCGATTCCG
Organism: Agromyces mediolanus; assembly: GCF_044917495.1. GTDB lineage: Bacteria > Actinomycetota > Actinomycetes > Actinomycetales > Microbacteriaceae > Agromyces > Agromyces mediolanus_B. Next base: position 175,946 of record NZ_JAVSSI010000006.1, read on the forward strand.
TCGAACTCGCAGTGGTCGAACGCAATGGTTTCATCGAGTCCAGGCACGCCGGTTCCGCCATCGTGCTCACCCCGGAGGGCGAGGTGCTGCGCAGTCTCGGCGACGTCCGCAGCCCGGTCTTCCCCAGATCGGCGCTGAAGCCGTTCCAGGCGGTCGCGGTCATGACCTCCGGGGTCGTGCTTCGCGGCGAGGACGCGGCGATCGCGATGGCGAGCCACTCCGGCACGGCGGCGCACGTCGCGCTCGTGAAGGGGCTGCTCGACCGGGTGGGTCTCAGCGCGTCCGCGCTCGGCTGCCCGCCGTCGCTCCCCGGCGATCGCGCGGCACGCGAGCAGCTGCTGCGGAGCGGCGGCTCCGCGGAGCGCATCTTCATGACCTGCTCCGGCAAGCACGCGGCGATGCTCCTCGCGTGCGTGCAGAACGGCTGGCCGGTCGAGGGGTACCTCTCCCCCGAGCATCCGCTGCAGAAGAAGATCCTCGACGTGCTGGAGCGGCTGACCGGCGAGCGTCCGTCGGCGAGCGCTGTCGACGGCTGCGGCGCGCCGGTGCACGCGATCAGCCTCACGGGGCTCGCGCGCGGCGTCCAGAAGATCACGACCGCCCAGACGAGCTCGCCGTTCGCGCTCTACCGGGAGGCCGCCGAGCTCGCCGAGGCCGCCCGAGCGCACCCGTGGGCCGTGGCCGGCCCCGGCCAGCCCGACACGGTGGCGATCGAACGGCTCGGCGTCTTCGCGAAGTTCGGCGCCGAGGGCGTCATGGTGATGACGGCCCCGAACGGGACGACGGTCGCGCTGAAGGTACTCGACGGTTCCTCACGCGCCTCGACGATCGTCGCGCTCCGGCTGCTCGCCGATGCCCGCGCACTCGATCACGATGACGTCGACCTCGCCCGCGCCGAGCTCGATCTCTGGGTTATGGGCGGGGACCGCCCCGTCGGCGAGATCCGCGCCACCGTCTGACGCCGCCAGTCTCGTCCGCCAGTTGAGGCGGGGCGGGCGCTCGTCGGAGCGCCCACCCCGCCACAGTTCAACTCAGCTTGGCGAGCCGCTTCTCGCGCGCCGCGCGGGAGACCTGCACGGCGATCACCAGCACCATCGCGAACAGGAACACCGCCGATGCGATGACGTTCGCCTCGGCCGGGATGCCTCGCGCCGCCGAGATGTAGATGTACTTCGGGAACGTCGACACCGAACCGGAGTTGAAGTTCGTGATGATGAAGTCGTCGAAGCTCAGCGCGAACGACAACAGGGCCGCGGCGAGGATTCCGGGCATCAGCAACGGGAACGTGACCCGCCAGAACACCTGCGCGGGCGAGCCGTAGAGATCCCGCCCCGCCTCCTCGAGCGCGGGATCGAGACTCGCCACCCGTGCCTTCACCGTGACGACCACGAAGCTGATGCAGAACATCGTGTGCGCCAGGATGATCGTCACCATGTCCTTCGGCACGCCCACCGCGAGGAACTGGGCCGCGAGCCCGGCACCGAGCACGACCTCGGGGGTCGCCATCGGCAGGAACAGCAGCAGGCTGATCGCCGAACGGGCCCGGAAGCGGTAGCGGACGAGCGCGATCGCGATCATCGTGCCGAGGGTGGTCGCGAGGACCGTCGCCACGAGACCGATGACGATGCTGTTCCCGAAGGCCTGGCAGACCGCGCCGCCTTCGACGTTGCAGACGTTCAGCCATTTGTCGAAGGTGAAACCGCGCCAGGCGATGTTCGACTTCACCGAGTCGTTGAAGCTGAAGACGAAGGTGTAGACGATCGGGATCATGAGGAACGCGAACGCGATCGTCACGTACGTCGGGAGCAGCCACCGGCCGAGTCCCCGACGTGGGCGGTCCCGCGCGGGCTGCGGCCGCTGCTCGAGCTGCTCGCTTTCCGCGAGCCCGCCGAGGACTGCTCCGGCCTGTCCTTCTCCGCTCACAGCAGGTCCTCCGTTCCGCTTCGCTTGACGTAGATGCCGACGAGGATGAGGATCGCCGCCATCAGGATGATCGAGAGCGCGGCCGCCGCCGGATAGTTGAGCAGCACGAGGAAGTTCGCCTCGATCACGTTGCCCATCATCTGCGTGCCCGGACCGCCGAGGAAGTCCCGGCTCGCGTTCACGTAGTCGCCGGCGGCGGGGATGAAGGTGAGCAGCGTGCCGGCGACGATGCCCGGCATCGACAGCGGCACGGTCACCTTGCGGAACACCGTCGCGGGGTTCGCGTACAGGTCGCCGCCCGCCTCGAGGTAGCGCAGATCGAGGCGTTCGAGCGTCGTGTACAGCGGCAGCGTCATGAACGGGATGAAGTTGTACGTCAGGCCGAAGATGACGGCGAACGGGGTGCCGGTGAAGTGCGCGTCCGGGGCCATCAAGGAGAGGGCCTTCAGCGAGGTGATGATGAACGACTCGTCCGAGAACACCTGCTTCCAGGCGAGCGTGCGCAGCAGGAAGGAGATGAAGAAGGGCGCGATCACGAGCACCAGCAGGATGCCCTGCAGCAGCGGCTTGCTGCGCGCCTTCACCCCGATGAAGTAGGCGATCGGGTAGCTGATGACGAGGGCGAGCACGGTCGCGACGAGTGCGTACCCGAAGGAGCGCAGGATGTGCGGCCAGTACGAGGTCACGACGTCGACGTAGTTCTGCCAGTTGAACGCGTAGTCGAACTCGCCGATGTCGCCGAACTCACTCTGCACCTGCAGGGAGGTGAGGAGGAGCGAGACGAGAGGCGTGAGGAAGAACAGCACGAGGTAGGCGATGCCCGGTGCGAGGAGCACGAGGGCGATCGCGCTGCGCTTCCGTGGCGCCTGCGGCTGCGCTTCGGCGGTGGCGAAGGCTGCGAAGGCCACCTCAGTGCTCCTCGAGCTCCGCCACGAGCGCGTCGCGGTGCTGGGCCGCGATGGCGCTCGTCGAGGCATCCGCCGGGAACCTGCTCTCCTCCGGCGTGTCCTCGAGTCCGAAGCCGTGCTCGACCGCCCAGCTCACCCAGACGCGGTCCCCCTCGGACGCGGCGGGACCGAATCCGATGTTCTGCGCGAACACGAGCACCCGGCCCGCTCCCGGGACCTCCACGATGTACTGGGTGCTCACCCCGGAGAACGAGACATCGACGACGACGCCGGGGCCGAGCAGGTTGCGCCCGGACTCCGCGGCGGGCTGGTCGCGGTGCAGCTCGACCTTCTCCGGCCGGACGCCGACGGTCACCTGGCCGGCGTGGCGCTGCGCCCGGGCGGCGGGGACGACGATGCGCGCACCTCCGGCCTCGACGGCGATCGCGACGTCGCTCGCACCGACGACGTCGCCGGTGAAGAGGTTCGACTGGCCGAGGAAGTTCGCGACGAACGCCGTCTTCGGCAGTTCGTAGAGCTCCTCCGGAGCTCCCATCTGCTCGATGCGGCCCTTGTTCATCACGGCGACCGTGTCGGCCATGGTCATGGCCTCCTCCTGGTCGTGGGTGACGTGGAGGAAGGTCAGACCGACCTCCTCCTGGATCGCCTTGAGCTCGAGCTGCATCTGACGACGGAGCTTCAGGTCGAGCGCGCCGAGCGGTTCGTCGAGGAGCAGCAGCGCCGGGCGGTTGACGATCGCTCGGGCGAGGGCCACGCGCTGCTGCTGCCCGCCCGAGAGCTGCTGCGGCCGGCGCTGGGCGAGATGGTCGAGCTCGACGAGCCGGAGCGCCTCGTGCGCCTTGCCGACTGCGTCGTCGATGCGGCGCCGGCGCAGGCCGAAGGCGACGTTCTCGAGGATCGTCATGTGCGGGAAGAGCGCGTAGCTCTGGAAGACGGTGTTCACCGGTCGCTCGTGGGACCGGGTCGCCGTGACGTCGGTGCCGCCGATCAGGATCCGACCGCTCGTCGGTTCGTCGAGCCCGGCGACGAGACGCAGCGTCGTCGTCTTGCCGCATCCCGAGGGCCCGAGGAGAGCGAAGAAGGATCCGGCCGGAATCGTGAGGTCGAGTTCCTCGATGGCGGTGAAGCCCGGGAACCGTTTGTGGATACCGACGAGCTCGAGGTCCGCGCCTCGCTCGGCGAATTCGCGCATCGCCATGGTCACACTCCCAACAGGATCGACTGGAACTGGGTCTGGTATTTCTGCTCCTCGCGCGCCGTGAGCCCGCGGAAGACGTGGGCCTGCTCGAGCGTGTCGGCGTTCGGGAAGATGAGCTGGTTCTCGGCGAGCTCGGGGTCGATGGCCATCGCCGCCTCCTTGGCGCCCTCGACGGGCGTGATGTAGTTCACCCAGGCCGCGACCTCCGCGGCGATCTCGGGCTGGTAGTAGAAGTCGATGAGCCGCTCGGCGTTGGACTTCCGCGGCGAGCCGACCGGGACGAGGAAGTTGTCGTTCCAGAGGGTGCCGCCGCCGACCGGCAGGGCGAACTCCCACTTGTCGCCCGCCTCGGCGTTGATCACGGTGATGTCGCCCGACCAGCAGATCGCGGCGAGCGTGTCGCCGGACTTCAGGTCTTCGAGGTACGCGTTGCCCTTGATGTTGCGGACCTGGCCGCGGTCGACCTGCTCGCGGAACACGTCGATGGCGGCCGTGAACTCGTCGTCGCCCCAGTCGCCGGCGATGTCGGTGCCGAGGTCCTGCATGATGCAGCCCATCGTGTCGCGCATCTCGGAGAGCACGCCGACGCGGCCCTTCAGGGAGGGGTCCCAGAGGTCGGAGACCCGGGTGATGCCGCCGGGGATCGCCTCCTTGTTCCAGCAGATCCCGCCGAATCCGCCCTGCCACGGCACGGAGTAGGTGCGGCCGGGATCGAAGTCGGGGTCCCGGAGCGCAGGATTCAGGTTGGCCAGGTTCGGGATGTTGGCGTGGTCGAGCTCCTGCGCGTAGCCGAAGCGGATCCAACGGGCGATCATCCAGTCGGTGAGGCAGACCGTGTCGGCGCCGATGTCCTGGCCGAGCGCGAGCTGGTCCTTCACCTTGCCGTAATAGGTGTTGTTGTCGTCGACCGCGACCTGGTAGTCGACCGAGATCCCGGTGGCCTCGGTGAACGCCTGGAGCGTCGGGTAGTTGCCGTCGTCGTCCTCGTCGATGTACGCGGCCCAGTTGGCCCAGCGCACCGTGGGGTCGCCGTCGGAACGATCGGCCGCCGGCGTCGGTTTCGGGCGGGGGCCGCTCTGACACGCGGTGAGCGCGAGCGCGGTCGCCCCGGCGCCGGCACCGGCGAGGAGGGTCCGTCGACTCAGCTGCTGGCGCCGCGCGAGATCGATGAGGGAACGGATTCGTGGATCCGTCGGGGGTTGCCGAGTCACGGGCTTCCTCTCGGGTTCGCAGCACTGCGGGGTGGATTGATCCTGCCACACTGCTCGGCTGGAATCACGGCTCGATGTCCGATTCGTTACGTTTTCGCGTCGTACGCGATGGTTCCCGTCGAGAACGGCACCGTTCAGGAACGATTTCAGTCGAATCAGCTCAACTGCCAGACGAATCGTGCAACCGTGCCGTCGGGAGCGATCCGCCATCCCTGCGGGGCGCCGCGTGAGAGGAGCGGCGGGAGCTCGTGGACGCGATGGAGGGCGCGGAATTCCGGCAGGCCACCGTCCACGAGCACTTCGGCGGTGTGCTTCAGCGCGCCCCACTGGCGCCACGCCGCCGCCCACGCGTCGACATCCCCGACGAACACCGTGGCTTCATCGCCGCCGGCGTGCGGGAGCGCCTCGGAGGCTTGGCCGGCGATCGTCAGGACCTCGACGCGCACGCGCGGAAGTGCGGCGAGGCGGGCGAGCGCGAGCGGGACGTTCCGGGCGACGAGTGCGTAGCTGCGCCCGGCCCGGAGCTCGAGTTCCTCGACTCGCGGCAGGGCCGGCGATGCGACAGCCGCGGCTCCTCCTGCCCGCACCGGCACTCCGGCAATCGGGGATGCGTCACTGGCCGGATCGGGCATCGCGACTTGCAGGCGGAGCCCTCGCCATTGCCCGGCGCCCGGCGCATCGTCGGCGTGCCAGAGCGCCGGCTCGCCGCCGAGCTGGGCGAGCTCGCCGCGGGAGGCCTGGCGCAGCAGCACGAAGGACTGGAAGCCGTCGCGGACCTCCGCCGGCATGCCGACCGCCCGCATCGCCGATGCGGCGACGTGCAGTCCCCCGCCCGATAGCCGCAGGATCGTCGAGAGCGCGTCACCGGCGGCCACCCGGTACTCCTCGGGCCAGCCCCGGAAGCGAACGTCGATCCGGTCGATGACCAGGAGGCGGTGTCCGGTTTCGAAGCCTCCCGACTCGGCCTCGCGAGCGAGGGCGATGAGCGTGTCCCACGCCGCCGCCCGCTCGTCTGGCAGCTCGATGACCGATGCCGTCGGGAAGCGCGCGCGGAACGCCGCGGAGAGCGTGCGGAGCGTCGTGGTACGACCGCTGCCGGGCGCGCCGCATACGAGCAGGGCGCCGTCGGCCGCCGGACGCCACTCCGCAGCGAGCCTCCGCTGCTGCTCCGGAGCATCGAGGAGGCCGAAGCCGATACCGCCACCGTCTCCGTCGCGGTCGGACTCGAGTTCGGCGATCGGCAGACGGGTGGGAAGGGGGTCGAGCCAGGGCCGTCGAGCTGGGGTGTCCGCCGCTCGTCCGGCCCGGAGCAGTTCCAGCTGGAGCGGGTCCGCGATCGCCGATTGGAAAGGTCGTGGCGGACCGGTACCGTCGTCCACCACCGCTCGACCGGGCACGCCGGGCGGGATCCCCGCGGCCTCATCGACGCCGACGACGGCGCGGCTGTCGGCGGGGTGCAGCACGCGCAAGCAGATGCGCAGTCGGCAGTTCGCGGTGATCTGCTCGCGGACGGTGCCATTCGGGCGCTGGGTGGAGAGGATGAGATGCATGCCGAGCGATCGTCCTCGCGCCGCGATGTCTGCGAACAGCCGGGCGAGCGGCTCGAATCGTTCGACGAGCGCCTGGTACTCGTCGACGACGATCACCAACCGCGGCAGCTCCGTGCCGTCATCGAGCTCGACGAAGTCGCGCGCTCCGTCCGCGCGGAGCTGCTGCTCTCGTCGTCTGATCTCGGCTCGAAGGCTCTCCACGGCCCGGAGCGCCTCCGCCTCGTCGAGATCGGTGACGATGCCCACCACGTGCGGGAGATCGGCGATCGGTTGGAATGCCGCGCCGCCCTTGAAGTCGACGAGGAGCATCGCCACCCGTGCGGGCGAGTACGCGACGGCGAGCGCCGCGAGCCAGGTGAGGAGGAACTCGCTCTTCCCGCTGCCGGTCGTTCCGCCGATGAGGGCGTGCGGGCCCTGCCGAACGAGATCCAGTTCCAACGGTCCGCTGCGCCCGGCGCCGACCGTCACGGCGAGCGAGCCCCGGCCGACCGCCCTCGGGTGCGTGAGACCGGCGAGGTCGACGCGCCGGGGCAGTGAGGTCTCGTCGAGCCCGCTCCGCGCCGCTGTTCGCGCCAGCCGAAGCGCCGCCGCCTCCGCCTGGCGCTCGCCGAGCAGATCCGGCGCGAACTCGCCGTTCCAGGGACGCACGCCGAGGCGTTCGACGCTGGCCTGCCGAGCCGTCCGAAGGCGGACGACGGTGCCGAGCCCCGGCGGCAGCGCTCCGCGATCGGCGGCGACGGCGATCACGCCCGCCGCGCCCGCCGGCAGCGCGCCGTCGACGACGGTGAGCGACGCGTCGGCTCCGCGATGCGGCAGTTGCGCAGCCCACGCCCAGGCCTCGGTCGTGGGGACGGCGATGCCCGCACGACCGCCCGGCCTGACGGTCGACGCCCATCGCACCACCGTCGCCCGGGCGGCCGCGCGCGCGAGCAGTTCAGGCCCGACGAAACCGATCCCCGCCGCCAGATCTGCACGGACGGGTGCATCCGGAAGCGACGCGGCCCTCGCGAGCAGCGCGTGGTCGGCCTCGTCGACCGCTTCGCCTTCGAGCTGGACGAGGCTCGCGGCGGTGCCGCGGCCGAGGACGAGCTCCTGTCCGTCGTCTCCAAACCAGCGCGCTCCCGGGGGCTCGGTCAGCAGCAGTTCGAGCGGCGGCGTGCGACGCCACGCCTCCGCCCGCTCGACCGCGTGTCGATCGGTGAGCTCGGTGTCGAGCGCCTGCTGCGCGCGCGCCCGATCGCGCGCCTCGCCGCGCTGCGCCCTGCGCGCACCGCGCCGGCCGTCGAGCATCGCGGCGATCCCGACCAGCGGGCCGACCGCAGCGAAGACGAGCGCGAGCGGCGATCGCGTCAGCGCGAACAGCACACCTGCCGTCGCGATCGGCGCCAGGGTGGCGAGGATGGGGAACGGCGCCTTCGCCCGGGTGCCCGGTGGCGAAGGCAGCCTCAGTCGAGGGAGTCGGTCGATCTGCGCATCCATGACCCCAGCACAGCAGGGATCGCGACATCCGGAATGCGCCGGATTCGAATCGGTGGGAACGCCGTGCCGACCGCCGCCCTGTGGAGGAGGCCTGCGCTAGTCGACGATGAACTGCTGCTGCGCGAGCTCGATCGTGCTTCCGCGCGGCACCTGGTAGCGCCGGCCGGGTTCGCAGCGGACGGCTCCGTCGTCCGGTCGCCGGACCATCGTGCCGTTGCCCGAGAAGCGGTCCGAGATCCAGAGCACCCCGTCGTGCGACCCGAACTCGAGGTGCGTCTTCGAGACGGACAACGTGCGATCCGCGATCTGCACCAGATGATCGAACCGCTCGCCCGGCTGCGGGAGCGGCTTGCGCCCGATGAGGCCGGTGCCGAACACGATGCGGGTCTCCCCCGTGCTGAAGCGGAGCCGGAACCGATCGGACTCCCCCGCTGCGCGGTCGCCGTCGCCCGGCGATCCGTTCGCGCCGGCGACGGGCGTCTCGCCCACCGGGGGTCGGGACGCCTCGGGCGCCTCGGCCACCGTCTCCTCGGACCCCGCCCGACCGTCCGGCGCGAGGAAGCCACCGACCGGGATGCTGATGACACCGCTGTTACGGCGCTGGAGCGGAGCGACGATCGTCGTGTCACCGGGGCGCGGGTCGGGCTTCCGCCTGGACTCCGGGGTCGCGCTCGTCGAGCTTCCGCACTCCCCGCAGAACATGGCCCCTTCGGGCAGCTCCGCATCGCAGATCCGGCAGTTCACGTGCACGCTCCTCATCACCGCTTCCAGCGTAGCGGCGGGACGCCCCAGGACCGCGGAGGCCGGTGCCCTCCGTGTCGTCGCGCTCCGAGGGGCGAGCGGTTCAGTCGTCGGCCGGGCGGACGACGTCGAGGACGTCCAGCACGACGACGGTGACGTTGTCGCGGCCGCCGTTGCCGAGGGCGGCATCCATGAGGTGCCTGGCCGCGGCATCCGCCGTCGGGTTCGAGACGAGGAAATGGCGCAACCCGTAGGCGGTGATCTCCTTCGTGAGCCCGTCCGAGCAGATGAGCAGGCGCATGCCCGGCTCGATCGCGATCGCCCGGTAGTCGGGCAGCGGCGCCTCATGGAATCCGACGGCACGGGTGATCACGTTCGAGTGCGGGTGGGTCTCCGCCTCCTCGCGGGTGATCTGTCCGGCATCCACGAGCTCCTGCACGATCGAATGATCCACGGTGAGCTGTTCGAGGACTCCACCGATCAGGCGGTAGACCCGGGAGTCGCCGATGTTGAAGACGATCCATGCCGGCTCGCCGGAGATCGAGCCGAGCGCGACCCCCGTCACCGTGGTTCCGCTGCCCTCGTCGGTGACGCCGCGCCCGCGCCCCATGTCCTGCACCGCGGACCGGAGCGCCTGGTCGATGTCCGGGGTTCCGACGACCGTGCGACCGCTGTACTCGGCGAGGCGCGTGACGACCGCGGCACTCGCGAAATCGCCCGCGGCGTGACCGCCCATGCCGTCGGCCACGGCGAAGACGGGCGGTTGCGCGAGGAAGCTGTCCTCGTTCACTTCGCGCCGGAGGCCGGTATCGGTCATCGCCGCCCAGGCGATCTCGACCTCGGTGCCTCCGGGCAGCACGACACGGTGGCGCGGATTGCCGATGCCGATCTGGGTCACGGATCTCGCCTGTCTGCGGGGGGACGCGTCAGGATGTGAGGGGAACCCGTCGATCGTAGCGCCTCGGGGCCGGAGTTGGCTCATGGATGCCGCGCCGGACGAGCGCCGCAGACCCCCCGCCCTCTCCCAGGAAATGCATGGAATCAGTTGTGAAATGGCACCCATTCGACTGATTCCCTTGCTTCTACCTCTCTTCGCTGTCATGATCGAGCCATGACGAACACGGGACGACTCACGTCGCGTCCGGTGCAACTCGACGATGTGTCGAAGGCGATCATCGAGCAGCTCCAGACCGACGGGCGACGTTCCTATGCCGATATCGGCAAGGCCGTCGGTCTCTCCGAAGCTGCGGTGCGCCAACGCGTCCAGCGACTCCAGGAGGCCGGCGTCATGCAGATCGTCGCGGTCACCGATCCGATGCAGCTCGGGTTCACGAGGCAGGCGATGATCGGCATCCGTGCCGAAGGCGACACCCGCGTGCTCGCCGAGCAGCTCTCCTCGATCCCCGAGATCGACTACGTGGTGCTCACCGCCGGCAGCTTCGACCTGCTCGCCGAGGTCGTATGCGAGGACGACGAGGAGCTCATCGACCTCCTCAACTCGCGCATCCGATCCCTCCACGGCGTTCAGCAGACCGAGACGTTCGTCTACCTGAGGCTGCAGAAGCAGCACTACAACTGGGGAACCGTGAGGAACCGATGACCATGACCGATGTCCGCTACGACAATGCGACGCTGCAGAAGCAGGCGAAGGATCACCTCTGGATGCACTTCGCGCGCCAGTCGACGATGGAGCAGGGCGTGCCCATCATCACCCGCGGCGAGGGCCACCGCATCTACGACATCAACGGCAAGAGCTACATCGACGGGCTCGCCGGCCTCTTCGTGGTGAACGCCGGGCACGGCCGTGCCCGCATCGCCCAGGCCGGTGCGAAGCAGGCGGAGGAGCTCGCGTTCTTCCCGATCTGGTCGTACGCGCACCCCAAGGCGATCGAGCTCGCGGACCGGCTCGCCGAGTACGCCCCCGGTGACCTGAACCACGTGTTCTTCTCGACCGGCGGCGGCGAGGCGGTCGAGACCGCCTACAAGCTCGCGAAGAACTACTGGAAGCTCATGGGCAAGCCGACCAAGTACAAGGTCATCTCCCGTGCGCTCGCCTATCACGGCACCCCCCAGGGCGCCCTCGCGGTCACGGGCCTGCCGATCAAGGCGCCGTTCGAGCCGATCACGCCCGGTGGCCTCCGCGTGCCGAACACGAACTTCTACCGCGCCGCGGACATGGGCGCCCCGGCTGACGACCTCGAGGCCTTCGGCCTGTGGGCGGCCAACCGCATCGAGGAGCAGATCCTGATGGAGGACCCGGACACGGTCGCCGCGGTCTTCCTCGAGCCCGTGCAGAACTCCGGTGGCTGCTTCCCGCCGCCCCCCGGCTACTTCCAGCGCGTGCGCGAGATCTGCGACAAGTACGACGTGCTGCTCGTCTCCGACGAGGTCATCTGCGCCTTCGGCCGCATCGGCGACTACTTCGCGTGCAACCAGCTCGGCTACGTGCCCGACATGATCACCTGTGCGAAGGCGATGACCTCGGGCTACGCCCCGATGGGCGCGACGATCATCAACGAGAAGATCTACGAGCCGTTCAAGAAGGGCGACACGACCTTCTACCACGGCTACACCTGGGCCGGGCACCCCGTCTCCGCCGCGGTCGCGCTCGAGAACCTCGACATCTTCGAAGAGGAGAAGCTGAACGAGCACGTTCGCGAGAACAGCCCGCTGTTCCGCTCCGAGCTCGAGAAGCTGAACGACCTCCCCATCGTCGGCGACGTCCGCGGTGAGGGGTACTTCTTCGCGGTCGAGCTCGTCAAGGACAAGGCGACCCGGGAGACCTTCAACGAGGAGGAGTCGGAGCGCCTACTCCGCGGCTTCCTCTCGACCGCGCTCTTCGACGCCGGCCTGTACTGCCGCGCTGACGACCGGGGCGACCCCGTCATCCAGCTCTCGCCGCCGCTCACCATCGGCGTGCCGGAGTTCCAGGAGATCGAGCAGATCCTCCGCAGCGTGCTGACCGAGGCGTCGAACCGCCTCTGAGTGCACGGCCGGTGCCGCACAATGTACGGCGTCGGAGAAGTTCAGACGAGGCCCTGGGCGATTCCGCCCGGGGCCTCGTCGCGTCTCAGGCCCCCGAGACGCGCTCATCCGTCTCCGAGCAGGGCGTCCTGCGCCTCGGAGCGGACGAAGGCCCACTCGGGCAGAGCACCCGAGCCGATGTACACCTCGAGCAGGCGGGCCATCCCATGGTCGGGGTCGATGTTCAGGGCGGCGACGAGGTGCACCCCGGCACGGCTGCCCCGGCCGAGCGCCCAATGCAGCCACGCCGCGATGCAATGCACCCCGGGCCGGTAGGCGCGCGGCAGATCGACCAGCAGTTGCTCGGCGAACCCGATGCCGGTGGTGATGCGGCGGGAGTCGGGCCGGAGTCTCGTACGCCCCAGGTACAGCTCCGAGACGAACTCGTCTCGCCCGTCCGGCGCGTCCTCGGGCCTCGCCGGCAGTGCGTCCGACATCCCCTCGAAACGGTTCAGTTCGGCGGCGACTCCGTGCAGTGCGAGTTCGCCGACGGACGCCCCGAACGCGATCTGCACGACCATCGCGTCACGGAACACCGCCGAGCCGGCGAGCTCGGCGAACCAGGCGGCCTGGGACGCGGTCGTCTCGCGCGCCGCCAGCACCCGCTCGACGAGCGCGACCGGGTCGGCTTCCGTCCCAAGCTCCTCCTCCATCCAGTGCGGCACCGCTCGATTCCGAATCGATGCCAACCGCCGACGCAGGCGGCCCGCGCGTGCTCGGTCCATCGCCGGAGCCGAATCGCTTGCGCTCGCGGGGACGAGCGGCGCCAGCTCGACCGCAGCATCCTCGATGAGTTCGAGCGCCCGACCCCCGGGCGGCACGAGCGGGTCGTTGATCGAGCCCCACCCCGTCGCGGAGACGAGAAAGCCGTCGAGGACGTCGAAGCCCGCCTCCTCGAGCCGGGCGCTGGTGCGATCGATCAGACGCCGTTCCGCGGTGCCGTTCGTCCGCGGGTAGCTGCGATCCGTGTGCGCGACGATGATGATCCCGTCGGCACCCTCGATTCGGCAGACCGCGCCGACGATCGCGCTCACGAGCACCGGATGGTCGGCCATCCGACGCGGGAGGTCGTGGCGGAGGACGCCGATGACCGTGCTGCCTCGGAAGGCGACGCACACGAGTGAACGGCGGAGCGGCGTGCCCGCGAGCCCGGGCAGCAGAGCGAGGAGCTCGCGTCCGCCGACGGCGCGGACGGTGATCTGATTCGACATGCCGCCCAGCCTGCGGGCCCCGAGACGTCCGAGCATCGGGGAGTCGCCGTTCTGTGGACGCGATGCGACCCGGGCTCTTCTGGGGAGGAGGGGCCGGGATGCGTCGCCCGGCTTTCCTCCCACTCCTCCCCCACAAGCTGGCGCCCGGCCGCGTTCCCCACAGATGTCTGATTTCCGCGAGCCCGTGTCTGAGGGCCGAACTACGCTCGAGCTATGAGCAACGTCTTCCTGCTTCGCATCGAATCTCCGATCGGTCGGATCGAACTCGTCGGCGACGACGATCACCTCGTCGCGCTGACCATCGAGGACGCCGACGGGTTGCTGCCCCACGACGGAGAGCCCGAACGGCCGAACCCCATCCTCGAGCAGGCTCGCGACCAGCTGGCCGAGTACTTCGCCGGCACGCGCACCGACTTCGACGTTCCCGTGCAGCCCGCAGGCGGGAGCGAGTTCCAACGGGCGGTGTGGTCGGAGCTCTCACGCCTGCACTGGGGCGAAGCGACCTCCTACGGCGCCCTCGCCGCCGCCATCGGCAAGCCCGGCTCGGGACGCGCGATCGGCGGTGCTGTGGGAGCGAACCCGATCCCGATCATCATCGGATGCCATCGGGTGCTCGCATCCGACGGCCGGGTCACGGGCTACTCGGGCGGGAAGGGCGTGTCGACGAAGCTCTGGCTGCTCGGTCACGAGCAGATCGGATTCGCCGCGTGAGTTCGACCCGACCGGACCTCGTCGTCGGCGACGACGGCCTCACCCGGTGTGCATGGGGTGCGGGCGACGCGGAGTACTCCCGCTACCACGACGAAGAGTGGGGCACACCGACGCACGACCCCGTGCGACTGTTCGAGAAGCTCTGCCTGGAAGGATTCCAGGCCGGGCTCTCCTGGATCACGATCCTGAGGCGGCGTCCCGTCTTCCGGGAGGTGTTCTTCGACTTCGATCCGGCGCGCGTCGCCTCGATGGACGAGCACGATGTCGAACGCCTGCTCGGCGATGCGCGAATCATTCGGCATCGAGGCAAGATCGAGGCGACGATCGGCAACGCCCGCGCCACCCTCGCGCTCGAGCAACCGATCGACGAGTTCCTCTGGTCGTTCGCACCCCCGCGCCGCCCCCGTCCGTTTGCGGCATTCGCCGAGGTCCCCGCGACGACTCCGGAGTCCACCGCACTCAGCAAAGCACTCCGCGCGCGTGGATTCCGCTTCGTCGGCCCCACGACCATGTACGCGCTCATGCAGGCGTCGGGAATGGTCGACGACCACCTCGAGGGATGCTTCCGCTCCACCGCACAGGTCCCCACCGTGCAGGGGTCCACCGTATAGGGCTCCCCAGCACCGGGCGCATCGGGCTCCGCGACACCGGGCTCCGCACCCGCGGTTCAGGAGGCCAGGACCTGACGGATCGTTCGCCGGGCTAGGCGGCGAGCAGCTCGACCTCTCGGATCGCCGGGCCCATCGGTCCCGATGCGGCGCCGAGGCTGAGCTCGAAGCCAGCCGAGCCGGCCCACGCCAGCAGCGCGTCGAGGTCGGCGAAGGGCGCAGGGCGGGATCGCAGGAGTTCCCGGGTGAACTCGCCCTTCGCGCGCTTGTTGAAGTGATTCAGCGCGCGCCGGCGACCGGTGCCATCCACGGCGACCACGCGCACGAAGATCGATCCCGCCGGTGCCGGGCCGAGCTCGGCGTAGCCCTCGGAACGGAGGTCGATGATGAGGCCGTCGTGGGCGGCGAGCGTCTCCGCGATCGGCGCACGCCACAACGCCTTCAGCCTGCGCCCGGGCACCCGGGAGTCATGCGACAAGCGATAGGCCGGGATCGGGTCGAGCGCACCCACGAGACCGAACAGCGCCGAGTGCACGGCGACATGCCGGCCTGCGTAGGCGCGGGCATCCGCGTCCAGACTCGGGGCGTCGAGCGCGTCGTAGAGCACGCCGGTGTACCGGTCGATGGCCGCCATCGTCGGCGACGACTCGAGCAGACGGTCGTGCTCCACCTCGGCCGCCGAGCGCGGACCGAGCTTCAGCGCTCGCATGGCGGCATCGTGGTCCGATGCCAGCTCGACGACCGCGGGGACGAGGTCGGCGCGCACCGCGCCGAGCGTCGGGAACGACAACCGGTCGAGGCGCAACGACGAGGGCTCGCCGCCGACGCGCTTGGTCTCGGACGGGGGAAGAAGAACGAGCACTACGACGCGATGAACGCGAGCGCCGCGTCGACGTTCTCACCGAGCGAGCGGACCGAGTCGACCGTCACACGCGGCAGCGCCGCCGACGGGCCGTTCCAGGCCGCATAGCCCTCGAGGCTCTGCTCGACGGCCCGCCACGTCGTCTCGTCGAGGTGCGGAAGATTGCGCTCCCGCTTCTCGAGGCGGGACCGGTGCACGCTCTCATCGGTGCAGACGACCTCGATGACCCGCAGGCGGGCATCGGTCCGCTCCGCGAGATCGCGCCACTGCAGGCGCGCGGCCTCAGCCGCGTTCACGGCATCCACGATGACCGTGCGCCCGGCCTCGAGCTCCTTGCGGGCGATCTCCTCGGCGACGAGGTACGCGGCGAGGCCGGTGGGCTGATCCGCATCGATGCCGGCACGGAGCACGGCGGACTCGATCGGATCGACCGACACGACGGTGGCGCCGAGGCGGGCGCCGACGATCTCACCGATCGTCGACTTCCCCGCACCCGGCAGCCCCGCCATGACGATGAGCTGGGTGACCGCGAGGTCACCGAACTGGCGGTCGAACGGCTGCTCCCCAGGCATCCGCGAACTCCTTCTCAGCTAGGTCGGTCGCTCAGACGAGCGCGGCGCGCGACGCCACGATCTGCACCGAGTTCTGCTGCACCGAGAGGAACCCGTCCTCCGCGTTCGCGGTGAGCTTCTCCCCTCCGTCCAGCGTCACGCGGACCTCGCCGCCGGCGAGGATCGCGAGCATGGGCTCGTGACCCGGCAGGATGCCGATCTCGCCTTCGACGGTCTTCGCGACCACCATCGCCGCCTCGCCCGACCAGACTTCCTGGTCGGCCGAGACGACGCTCACATTGAGGGCGGCCATGATCAGCCGTTCTCCTTCTGGATCTGCGCCCACTTCTCCTCGACGTCCGAGATGGAGCCGACGTTGAAGAAGGCCTGCTCGGCGACGTGGTCGAAGTCACCGCGGGCGATGGCGTCGAACGACTCGATGGTGTCCTTCAGCGGAACCGTCGAGCCCTCGACACCCGTGAACTTCTTCGCCATGTAGGTGTTCTGCGAGAGGAACTGCTGGATCCGGCGCGCGCGCGACACGGTGATCTTGTCTTCCTCGGAGAGCTCGTCGACACCGAGGATGGCGATGATCTCCTGCAGTTCCTTGTTCTTCTGGAGGATCTGCTTGACCGTGGTCGCGACGCGGTAGTGGTCGGCGCCCAGGTACCGCGGGTCCATGATGCGCGACGTCGAGGTCAGCGGGTCGATCGCCGGGTAGAGACCCTTCGAAGCGATCTCACGCGAGAGCTCGGTCGTCGCGTCGAGGTGCGCGAACGTGGTGGCCGGGGCCGGGTCGGTGTAGTCGTCGGCGGGCACGTAGATCGCCTGCAGCGAGGTGATCGAGTGGCCGCGCGTCGAGGTGATGCGCTCCTGGAGGATGCCCATCTCGTCGGCCAGGTTCGGCTGGTACCCCACCGCGGACGGCATGCGGCCGAGCAGGGTCGACACCTCGGAGCCCGCCTGCGTGAAGCGGAAGATGTTGTCGATGAAGAGGAGCACGTCCTGCTTCTGCACGTCGCGGAAGTACTCGGCCATGGTCAGGGCCGAGAGCGCGACGCGGAGACGCGTGCCCGGCGGCTCGTCCATCTGGCCGAAGACGAGGGCGGTCTTGTCGAAGACGCCCGCCTCCTCCATCTCGTGGATGAGGTCGTTGCCCTCACGGGTGCGCTCGCCGACACCGGCGAACACCGACACACCGCCGTGGTCCTGCGCGACGCGCTGGATCATCTCCTGGATGAGGACGGTCTTGCCGACGCCCGCACCACCGAAGAGGCCGATCTTTCCACCCTGCACGTACGGGGTGAGGAGGTCGATCGACTTGATGCCGGTCTCGAAGAGCTGCGTCTTCGACTCGAGCTGGTCGAAGGCCGGGGGCTTGCGGTGGATCGGCCAGCGCTCGGAGACCTCGATGGTCTCGCCCGGCTCGAGGTTCAGCACCTCGCCGATGACGTTGAAGACCTTGCCCTTGGTCACGTCGCCCACGGGCACCGAGATCGGCGAACCGCTGTCGGTCACCTCCTGGCCGCGGACGAGGCCGTCCGTCGGCTTCAGGGCGATCGCACGGACGACGTCGTCGCCGAGGTGCTGGGCGACCTCGAGCGTCAGGGTCGAGGTCTCGCCGCCGATGGTGACCTGCGTGGTCAGGGCGTTGTAGATCTCGGGGATCGAGTCGTGCGGGAACTCGATGTCGACGACCGGGCCCGTCACGCGGGCGATCCGGCCGACCGCGACGGCCTGGTCAGCGACCATGTCGATGGTGTCAGTCATTCTGCTCACTCTTTCTGGATTGCTACTTGGCGACGACGAGCGCGTCCGCGCCGCCCACGATCTCGGAGATCTGCTGCGTGATCTCGGCCTGGCGAGCGTTGTTCGCAAGGCGGGTGTAGTCGGTGATCAGCTTGTCGGCGTTATCGGAGGCCGACTTCATCGCCTTCTGCGTCGCGGCGTGCTTGGCCGCCGCCGACTGCAGGAGCGCGTTGAAGATGCGGCTCTCGATGTACACCGGAAGCAGCGCGTCGAGCACCGTCTCGACGTCGGGCTCGAACTCGTAGAGCGGCTGCACGGTGGCATCCGGCTCTTCGACGCCCTCGACCACTTCGAGCGGCAGCAGCCGCACGACCGTCGGAGTCTGCGTCATCATGCTGACGAAGGTGTTGTAGACGACGTGGATCTCGTCGACGCCGCCGTCGGCGGCGTCGCGGAGGAAGGCCTCGAGCACGGCGTCGGCGACTTCCTTCGCCAGCTCGAACTCGGGGTTCTCCGAGCTGCCCGTCCACTGCTGCTCGAACGCGCGGTGGCGGAACTGGAAGTACCCGACCGCCTTGCGTCCGACGAGGAAGTACACCACCTCTTTGCCCTGCGAGCGGAGGAGCTCGGCGAGCTCCTCCGCCTCGCGCAGGACCTGCGAATTGAAGGCGCCGGCGAGGCCTCGGTCGCTCGTGAGGATCACGACGGCCGCTCGCTCGATCTTCTCGGGCTCGGTCGTCAGCACGTGGTCGACGTTGGAGTACGTCGCCACGGCCGAGACGGCACGGGTGATGGCACGCGAGTACGGCGACGACGCCGTCACTCGTGCCTGCGCCTTCTGGATGCGCGAGGCGGCGATGAGCTCCATCGCCTTGGTGATCTTCTTCGTCGTCTGGGCAGACTTGATCTTCTGCCGGTAGACCCGAAGTTGCGCTCCCATGTCTCTCCTGTATCCCTGGTGACCTGGCTAGATCGCCGGATGCCTCAGCGGCGACCCTTGACGATCTTCTCCTGGTTGACGTCTTCCTCGGCGATGGCCTCGAACTGCTCGCTGCCGACCGAGGCGAGGGGCTTGCCCTCACCGGTCTGGAACTCGCTCTTGAAGGTCGCGATCGCCGACTCGAGCTTGGCGATGGTCTCGTCCTCGAGCTTGTTGGACTCGCGGAGCACCGTGAGGGCGTCCGAGTTGCGGCGCACGTAGTCGAGGAACTCCGCCTCGAAGCGCAGGATGTCCTCGACCGGGACCTCGTCCAGGTGGCCCTTCGTGCCGGCCCAGATCGAGACGACCTGGTCCTCGACGGGGTACGGCGAGTACTGCGGCTGCTTGAGCAGCTCGGTGAGGCGCGCACCGCGAGCGAGCTGACGACGGCTGGCCGCGTCGAGGTCGGACGCGAACATCGCGAAGGCCTCGAGCGAGCGGTACTGGGCGAGCTCGAGCTTGAGCGTGCCGGAGACCGACTTGATCGACTTCACCTGCGCGTCACCACCGACTCGCGAGACCGAGATACCCACGTCGACCGCCGGACGCTGGTTGGCGTTGAAGAGGTCGGACTGGAGGAAGATCTGGCCGTCGGTGATCGAGATCACGTTGGTCGGGATGTACGCCGAGACGTCGTTCGCCTTGGTCTCGATGATGGGCAGACCCGTCATCGAACCGGCACCGAGCTCGTCGGAGAGCTTGGCGCAGCGCTCGAGCAGACGCGAGTGCAGGTAGAACACGTCGCCCGGGTAGGCCTCACGGCCCGGCGGACGGCGGAGGAGCAGCGACACGGCGCGGTAGGCCTCGGCCTGCTTCGACAGGTCGTCGAACACGATGAGCACGTGCTTGCCGGCGTACATCCACTGCTGGCCGATGGCCGAGCCGGTGTACGGGGCGAGGTACTTGAAGCCGGCCGGGTCGGAGGCCGGGGCCGCGACGATGGTGGTGTACTCCATCGCGCCGGCGTCCTCGAGGGCGCCCTTCACGCTCGCGATGGTCGAGCCCTTCTGGCCGATCGCGACGTAGATGCAGCGGACCTGCTTGGTCGGGTCGCCCGACTCCCAGTTCGCCTTCTGGTTGATGATCGTGTCGATCGCGATCGCGGTCTTGCCGGTCTGGCGGTCGCCGATGATCAGCTGACGCTGGCCGCGGCCGACGGGGATCATGGCGTCGATCGCCTTGATGCCGGTCTGGAGCGGCTCGTGCACGCTCTTGCGCTGCATGACGCCGGGCGCCTGGAGCTCGAGAGCACGACGGCCCTCGATGCCGGTGATCTCGCCGAGGCCGTCGATCGGGTTGCCCAGCGGGTCGACGACGCGGCCGAGGTAGCCCTCGCCCACGGGGACGGAGAGGACCTCGCCCGTGCGGGTCACCTCCATGCCCTCCTCGATGCCGGTGAACTCACCGAGCACGACGACACCGATCTCGTCCTCGTCGAGGTTCAGCGCGAGGCCCAGGGTGCCGTCGGCGAAGCGGACGAGCTCGTTCGCCATGACCGAGGGCAGGCCCTCGACGTGGGCGATGCCGTCGGCCGCGTCGGTGACGTACCCGACCTCGGTCTTCTGCGCCGCGCCCGGCTCGTACGCCTGGGCGAACTCCGAGAGAGCCGAACGGATCTCGTCGGGGCTGATGGAGAGTTCTGCCATTGCCATTTCCTTTTCCTGGGCTGGCCTGTACCGCGGTACAGCTACTGATGTGTCGCGGCGAGGGACGCCGGTCGTTGTCGTCCGGCGTCAGCCGGCAAGCTTCTGCCGCAGCTCGTTGAGGCGGCTGGCGACGCTGCCGTCGATGACGTCGTCGCCGATCTGCACGCGGACCCCGCCGACGACGGCCGGGTCGACGATGGTGTCGAAGCGGATGGGCCGGCCGGCCTGTGCGGCGAGACCGCGCTCGAGCCGGGCGAGCTGCTCGGCGGTGAGCGGAACGGCGGAGGTGACGGTCGCGACGTCGAAGCCGCGCTCGTCGGCCACCACGGATGCGGCACCGCGGAGCATCTCGCCGATGCGGCGGCCGCGAGGCTGCTGCACCAGGTGACGCACGATGACGACCGTCGCGGGCGAGGCCTTGCCGGTCAGCAGGCGGTCGACGAGCGCCGCCTTCGGCTCGGGGCCGCCGAGCTTCGAGCCGAGCGCGAGCTCGAGCTCGGAGTCGCCGGCGACCGTGCGGTCGAAGGCGAACAGCTCGGCGTCGACCTGCGCGTCGCCCGACGCCCGGGCGGCGACCCGGAAGCCCAGCTCCTCGGCGCCCGCGAGGAAGTCCGTGGCGCTCGACCAGCGGCTCGACGCGGCGCTCACGAGGAGCGAGGCCGCGCCGGCCGAGATCTTGCCACCGAAGACCGACTCGACGAGCGCGCGCTTCTGCGCGGCATCCGCCTCGTTATCGGTGAGTGCGGTGCGCAGCTGCGGCGTGGCACCGATCACGCGAACGGCGGCGAGCAGTTCGCTCGCGACCGACAGCTCGGCCGGGCCGAGCGCACCGAGTGCGGTGCGCGTGGCGGCCAGGGCCTGGGTCGTGGCGCTCCCCATGGGCTAGTTCTTCCCTCCGGCGGTGGCCGTGTCGGCCTCGAGATCGGCGAGGAAGCGGTCGACGACCGCCTTCGCCTTCGCGTCGTCGGACAGCGTCTCGCCGACCACGCCCGAGGCGAGGTCGATCGCGATGGTGCCGACCTCGCTGCGCAGCGAGACGAGCGCCGACTGACGCTCGGCCTCGATCTGCGCCTGCGCGCTCGCGGTGACGCGAGCGGCCTCGGCGACCGCGGTGTCCTTGGCCTCGGCGACGATCTGCTTGCCGTCCTCGCGGGCGGTCTCACGGATGCGACCGGCCTCGGCGCGCGCGTCGGCGAGCTGGGCGGTGTACTCCTCGAGCGCCGCCTCGGCCTTGCGCTGAGCCTCATCGGCCTTCGCGATGTTGCCTTCGATGGCTTCGCCGCGCTCGTCGAGCATCTTCTGGACGCGCGGCAGCACGTACTTCCAGAAGAAGACGAGGATGATGACGAAGCAGACCGACGACCAGATGATGTCGTACCACTCCGGGATCACCGGGTTCTGCGTCGACTCCTCCGTCGCAGCCTTGAGTACTGCGTGAAGCACGATGGCCTCCTAACTCGCTGCGGAAGGGGACTAGTTGGTGAAGATGAAGTAGGTGGCGATACCGATGAAGGCGAGCGCCTCGGTGAAGGCGATACCGATCCACATCAGCACCTGGAGGCGGCCGGCGAGCTCGGGCTGGCGAGCCACGCCCTCGATCGTCTTGCCGACGACGATGCCCACGCCGATGGCCGGGCCGATGGCAGCGAGACCGTAGCCGACCGTCGCGATGTTGCCGTTGATCTCAGCGAGAACGGTGGTTGCGTCCACGTTGGGGTTTCCTTTCTTAGGGATTGGTGTGGGCGGTTGCCCGGCTCAGTGCTCTTCCGCGACCGCGAGCTGGATGTAGACCGCGGTGAGAAGAGCGAAGACGTAGGCCTGCAGCACGGCGACGAGGATCTCGAAGAGGGTGAACGCCAGGCCGAAGGCGAGGCTGCCCACGCCCATGAGCTTGAACAGCCCGGGCGCCGTGAAGAAGAAGAACTGCGTGGCTGCGAAGAAGAGCACGAGCAGCAGGTGGCCGACGATCATGTTCATCATGAGTCGCAGCGTCAGCGTGACGGGGCGGATGACGAACGTCGAGATGAGCTCGATCGGCGTGACGATGATGTACACCGGCCACGGGACACCCGAGGGGAAGAGCGAGTTCTTGAAGAAGTTCTTCGGGCTCTTCCGCACACCGGCGTAGATGAAGGTGATGTAGGAGACGACCGCGAGGACGAGCGGCACACCGATGACGGAGGTGCCGGCGATGTTCAGGAACGGGATGACGCCCGTGATGTTCATGAACAGCACCATGAAGAACATCGTGGTGAGGATCGGCAGGAAGCGCTTGCCGTCCTTCTTGCCGAGCAGGTCTTCGGCGATGTTGACGCGAACGACGTCGAGCCCCATCTCGACGAGGCTCTGGAACCGGCCGGGGACGACGCGCATGCGGCGCGTGCCGAGCCAGAAGATCAGGAGCAGCGCGGCGACGGCGACGAAGCGCACCAGCATGATGCGGTTGATCTCGAAGGGCGTGTCCTCGAACAGGAGCGGGCCCGGGAAGAATTCACCGATCGACGGGCCGTGGAATTCACCATCATCGGTTGACATCGGAACCAGCAGGTTCACAGCGTGTGCTAGCAGCGCGTTCTCCTGTTTCGGGGCGTGGAGCGGGGCTCTCGCGACGACGAACATCGGATACGGTTTCGCACACGCGTGAGCGGCGCAAACCGTAGGGGATCGCTGTCTACTCTAGCAATACTTCTACATCGATACGAATTCGCGTTGGCCGGGAATTTCGTCGCGAATCAGTCTTCGGAGGGGGCCTTCGGGAGCTCGACGTCGCTCGCGTACGGCAGCCGGGACTTCGCGACGACGAGCACGTCGACCACGAGCGAGGCGAGGACGCCGGCCACGATGCTGAGGAACAGCACGGTCGGATCGAGCCAGTCGACGCCCCGCAGCACGACGACGAGGACGATGAAGAGGATGAACTTCACGATCCAGCCGCCGAGCACGACGCCGAAGAAGATGCCGACGAAGAGGTCGCTGTTCGCGTAGCGGTTCGCGAGCAGGATGCTCGCCGAGGTGATGCCCATGAACACGACGGCCATGACGGTGCCGATCAGCGCGCTCACGAGGCCGGGAACCCCCGCGAAGACGAGCCCCAGGACGGAGCTCACCACGAGGATCACCGCGGCGAGCAGCGCCCCCCAGCTGAGGGCTCGACGGAGCACCGGGTTCGAGGTGGGCGTGCGGTCGGCGGGGGCGTCGGCGTTCATCGGGCTCCTGTTCCGGGGTCGCCCGATTCTACCGAGGGCGTCGCTGCGAGTTCGTCGAGCCCGTCGGCGTGCACCGGGACCTCGGGTTCGCCGGCCACGGCGTTCACCGGCCCTTCCACGGGGCGCTCCTCCGCGGCGACGGTCTGCCGCTTGCGGCGCCCCAGGGGGGCGAGCGTCAGCGCGGTGCAGACGACGAAGCCCACCCCGAGGAAGACGAACGCCCACAGCACGTCGATCCCGAAGTAGACGGGGAAGACGTAGGTGAGGAGGCAGCCGACCGACGCGACCGCGGTCCAGCCGTAGAAGATGAGCACCGCGTTCAAGTGGGAGTGCCCCATGTCGAGGAGGCGGTGGTGCAGGTGCTTGCGGTCGGCCGCGAACGGCGACTTCCCGGCCCGCAGCCGGCGGACGATCGCGAGGCCGAAGTCGAGCAGCGGGATGAGCAGCACGATGAACGGGAGCAGGATCGGGATGAACGCCGCGAACAGCTGCTCGAAGCCCACGCTGCCGGGGTTCAACTGCCCCGTGACCGAGATCGCCGAGGTCGCCATCAGCAGCCCGACGAGGAGGGCGCCCGCGTCGCCCATGAAGAGCTTCGCCGGGCGCCAGTTCAGCGGCAGGAAGCCCGCGCACGCGCCGACGAGCACCACGGCGATGATCGATGCGAGGTTGAAGTAGTTGGTCGGCGAGGTCTGCTGCACGAGCAGGTACGTGTAGACGAAGAACACGCCGTTCGCGATGAGTGAGACGCCGGCGACGAGCCCGTCGAGCCCGTCGATGAAGTTCACCGCGTTCATCACGAGGACGATCGCGAACACGGTCACCGCGGCGGACATCCACGAGGAGCCCACCGTGATGCCGCCGATCGGCAGCGAGACGATCGAGACGCCCTGCCACGTGACGAGGCCCGCGGCGATGAACTGGCCGGCGAGCTTCGTCATCCAGTCGAGGTCCCAGAGGTCGTCGGCGACGCCGATGAGCACGATGAGCAGCGCCGCCCCGAGGATCGCGAGCACCTGCCCCGGGTTCTGGAAGATGATCGCCACGTTCGCGAAGCGGGTCGAGCCGAGCGAGGACACGAACCAGGCCGCGCCGAAGGCGGCGAGCACGCCGATGAACATGGCGATGCCGCCGAGCCGCGGCGTCGGCCGGGTGTGCACGTCGCGCTCGCGGATCTTCGGGTACAGCCGGAACTTCAGGCTGAGCCGCCAGACGACGACCGCGCAGCCGAAGGTGACGAGCGCGGCGAGCAGCGCGAGTGCGACGAACAGGGTCATGAGCGGGCGGCGTCCGTCTCCCCCGGGCCGGCGTCGGCCGACGCGGCGTCGTCGGCCGCGGCATCCCTGTCCGCGACGGACTCGTCGGCGGCATCCGCACCGGAACCCGCGTCCGCACCGCCTGCGGGAGCCAGGAGCTCCTCCCCCACCACCTCGGCGAGGCGCTCGCGCGTGATCACGCCGGCGCGGGCGATGCGCAGCAGCCCGCCGGAGGCGAGCGCCGTGGCATCCACGATCGTCGACGACAGGTCGCCCGGCCGTTCGCCGACCGCATCGTACCCGGCGCCGCTCGGGCCGGCCTCGAGGTACACCGCGACCGCATCGCCGAGCATGGCCTCGGCCTCGGCCGCGGTCGTGGCGCTCGGCCGCCCCGAGAGGTTCGCCGACGACACCGCGAGCGGCCCCGTCTCGCTCAGGAGCTCGAGGGCGATCGGGTGCGACGGCATCCGGAGCGCGACGGTGCCGCGGGTCTCCCCCAGGTCCCACTGCAGCGAGGGCTGCGCGCGGAGGATCACCGTGAGGCCGCCGGGCCAGAACGCCGCGACGAGATCGCGGACCGCGTCCGGCACCTCGGCGGCGAGGGCGTCGAGCGTGGGGATGCCGGGCACGAGCACGGGCGGCGGCGAGCTGCGACCGCGGCCCTTCGCATCGAGGAGGCGCTGCACGGCGGCCGGAGTGAACGCGTCGGCCGCGAGCCCGTACACGGTGTCGGTCGGCAGCACCACGAGCTCGCCCCGGCCGATGGCGCCCCTGGCGAGGCGCATTCCGGTGAGGAGCTGGGCGTCGACCGAGCAGTCGTAGATGGCAGTCATGACCTGCCGATTCTAGACCGCGGGCCGGGGCGACGGCTGCCTCGGCCGGCGCGCGGCGGATGCCCCGGCGGCGCGCGCCGGGGCATCCGCCCGCCTCCCAGCGCTCAGCGGCGCCCCGCCTTACGCCGGAACAGCCACGCGCCCCAGACCGCCGCGACGGCGACGATCCCGACGCACCAGGCGAGCGCGACCCACCCCGAGCTCCCGAGCGGGGTGCCGAGGAGCAGGGAGCGGATCGTCTCGATCACCGGAGTGATCGGCTGGTGCTCCGCCACCGGCCGGAGCCAGTCGGGCATGGTCGCGACCGGGACGAAGGCGCTCGAGACGTACGGCAGGAACAGCAGGATGAAGCCGTATCCGCTCGCCGCCTCCGGGCTCGACGCGGCGAGGCCGATCGCCGCGAACAGGTAGGTGATCGCCAGGATGTAGAGGGCCACCACCCCGAACATCGCGAGCCACTCGAGCGGCGACGCGCTCGGCCGGAACCCGACGAGGAGCGCCACGCCGATGACGACCGCGGTCGCGAGGAGGTTGCGGATGACGCTGACGACGACGTGCCCGGTGAGCACCGCGCCGCTGCGCAGCGGCATCGTCCGGAACCGTTCGATGATGCCGGTCGTCATGTCCCGCGACACGGACACCGCGGTCGAGGACGCGCCGAACCCGGCGCAGAGCAGGATGATGCCGGGCACCACGTAGTCGACGTAGCCTCCGCTCGGATCGATGGCCTGACCGAAGATGAAGGTGAACATCAGCATCAGCATCACCGGCAGGACGACGGCCATGAGGAGCGCTTCGGGGTCGCGGAGCTCCTGCAGGAGGCTCCGGGTCACGAAGACCCGCTCCGCGACCGTGCCGCGGATCCGCGGTCGGAGCGCACGGGACGCGGCGGGGCCGCCGCGCACGGACAGGGCTGGGGCGTTGGTGGTCATGATCTTCCTTTCGTCGCCTCGTCCGTCACTTCGCCTCGAGCAGCTCGCGGTCGCGAGCGCCGGGGGACGCGGCCGCTCCGCTTCCGCCGGCCGTGATCGCGAGGAACACGTCGTCGAGGCTCGGACGGCGGATGCCGACCCTGGCGCCCGGCACGGAGCCGAGCGCGCTGCGGTCGAGCTCGTCGATGGCCGCCCGGAGGGCGTGCACGCTGCCGTCGGTGGGGATCTCGCGGAGGAGCGCGCCATCCGCATCGCGCAGCTCGACGAGCTCGCCGCCGACGCGGGCCTTCAGCTCCGCCGCGGTCCCCTCCGCCGCGATGACGCCGTGGTCGAGCACGGCGATCCGGTCGGCGAGGCGGTCGGCCTCCTCGAGGTACTGCGTGGTGAGGAAGACGGTCGTGCCCGCGTCGGCGAGCGAGCGGATGATCGCCCAGAGCTCCTGGCGGCTGCGGGTGTCGAGACCGGTCGTCGGCTCGTCGAGGAAGAGGACGGGCACGTCGACGACGAGGCTCAGGGAGAGGTCGAGGCGGCGGCGCATGCCCCCGGAGAAGGTGCTCACCCGGCGCTTCGCCGCACCCTCGAGCTCGAAGCGCTCCAGGAGCTCCGTCGCCTTCGCCTTGGCGCGCCTCCGCCCGAGACCGGAGAGCCGACCGAGCATGACGAGGTTCTCGACGGCGGTGAGCTGCCCGTCGACCGCCGCGGACTGGCCGGTGAGCGCGATCCGGCGCTGCACCTCCCCCGGGGCGGTGCGGACGTCGGCGCCGACGACGGTCGCCTCCCCGGCGTCGGGCCGGACGAGCGTCGTGAGGATGCCGATGGTGGTCGTCTTGCCGGCGCCGTTCGGGCCGAGCAGTGCGAAGACGCTGCCGGCCGGGACTGCGAGATCGAGTCCGGAGAGCACCTCGGTGCGCCCGTACCTCTTCCGCAGCCCGCGGGCTTCGATGGCGAGTTCCACGGTGCGTTCCTTTCGGTCAGTGTCTGCGTATGACGCAAACTGTGTATGTGGCTAACAGTTGTTTAAGTAATACACAGTTCTAGACTGTCGTCAAGCCGATTCGAGGAGCGCCGCGTGAACCAGCCAGAGCCGACCGCCGACCCCGAGCTCCCCCGCGGGGTCGCGCTCGCCTGGGGCGTCGCCGCGCACCCGCAGCGCGGGCCCAAGCGCGAGCTCTCGATCGAGCGGATCGTGGACGCTGCGATCGAGATCGCCGACGCCGAGGGCCTCGCCGCCGTCTCGATGAGCCGCGTCGCCACCGCGCTCGGCTTCACGACGATGTCGCTCTACCGCTACGTGACGAGCAAGGACGACCTCGTGCTCCTCATGCAGGAGGGCGCGAGCCTGCCGGTGCAGCCCGCGGAGTCACTCGCTCGGGACTGGCGCGCGGGCGTCACCGCCTGGGTGCTCGGCATCCGCTCCACCTATCGCGAACACCCCTGGCTCGTCGACATCCCCATCTCCGGGGCGCCGATCACCCCGAACAGCCTGCACATCGTCGACTGGTTCCTGCACGAGGTCCGCGAGCTCCCGCTGAGCGACGGCGAGAAGATGTCGGCACTCCTCCTCCTGACGGCGTACGTGCGCGCCACCAGCGCGCAGGAACGCGACCTCGGCGCCGCCGCGGTCGCGCAGGGCGAGGCGGGCGCGGGCGTCTTCGCCGCCCTCGCGGAGCTCGTCACCCCGGAGCGCTTCCCCGCGCTCAGCCCGCTCTTCGCCGCCGGCGGCTACGTGCCTCCGGCGGACGATGCCGAGGAGGATGCCGACACCGACTTCGCATTCGGCCTCGAACGGATCCTCGACGGACTCCAGTACCACCTCGATCGGATCGAGTCCGGGGTGAGCGACGGCGAGACGCACGCGCACGGCGCGGCAGCGCCGCCGGCGCACGACGAGGGTCTCGACCCCCTGCTCGCGCTCCCCCGCGATCCGAAGGTCCGCGAGGCGGCGAAGGCGCGGAAGGAGGCCGAGCAGCGCGTGCGCGAGGCCGAGAAGGCCCTCCGCGAGGCGCAGAAGCGCGAGCGCGAGGCGGTCAAGCAGGCACGCGAACGCGAGCAGCACGCGCGCGAGAAGGCGGTGCAGGGGAAGCAGAAGGCTGCGCGCCAGGGCTAGTCGCGGGGCTCACCGCAGCGCCGTGGTCGCCCGGTCCCTGGCCGTCAGATCGCGGTGGTGCGAGATGCCCCGCCAGCCGTCGCCGGCGAGGAGCGCCGCGATCGGCGCCGCCTGCAGCTCCCCGTGCTCGATCACGAGGAGGCCGCCCGGCCGCAGCAACCGGAGCGCGCGCTGCGAGAGCACCCGCACGACGTCGAGGCCGTCGGCGCCGCCGTAGAGCGCCATCGCCGGGTCGTGCAGCCAGACCTCGGGGTCACGGGGCACCGCCTCGTCGGGAACATAGGGCGGGTTCGAGATCACGAGGTCGACGGTGCCGTCGAGCTCGGGGAGGGCGTCGGCGAGGTCGCCGTGCACCAGGGCGAGGTTGCCGCCGGCCAGCTCCTCGACGTTGCGGCGCGTCCAATCGATCGCGTCGTCCGACTTCTCGACCGCGTAGACACGAGCGTGCGGTACCTCGGTCGCGAGCGCGATCGCGATCGCGCCGCTGCCGCTGCCGAGGTCGACGGCGACCGGCTCCCGCGCGGCGACCGCGCGGAGCGCCTCCACGGCGAGCTCGGTCACCTGCTCGGTCTCGGGCCGCGGCACGAACACCCCCGGCCCCACGTGCAGCTCGAGCGAGCGGAACGCCGCCCGTCCGGTGAGGTGCTGCAGCGGCTCCCGCCGCATGCGGCGGGCCACGAGGCCGTCGAGCGTCGCGGCATCCGCGTCGGCCACCTCGGCGCCGACCACGAGCTTCGCCTGCACACCGCCGCGGCTCAGCCCGAGCACGTGGCCGAGCAGGAGCTCGGCGTCGACCTCCGGATCGGGCACCCCCGCGGCCGTGAGCCGGGCGACCGTCTCCTCCCGCAGCTGACGCAGGGAACGGGCGGGCGGCTCGAACTGATTCACGCAATGGAATGTAACGCACACCCGGCTGTGAGACTCCCGCCGTAGTCTGGCATCGCCCGATCACGTCGCGCTCCGCGCGCCCGACACGTTGCTCTCCGAGAGGGGCTCCAGATGGCCAAGATCTACGACGACATCACCCGCACGTTCGGCGGCACCCCGCTCGTGCGCCTGAACCGGCTCACCGAAGGCGCCGGCGCGACGGTGCTCGCGAAGCTCGAGTTCTACAACCCCTCGGCGAGCGTGAAGGACCGGCTCGGCGTCGGCATCGTCGACGCCGCCGAGGCATCCGGCGATTTGAAGCCCGGCGGCACCATCGTCGAGGGCACGAGCGGCAACACCGGCATCGCGCTCGCCCTCATCGGTGCGGCCCGCGGCTACCGGGTCATCCTCGCGATGCCCGAGACCATGTCCGCCGAGCGCAAGGCGCTGCTGAAGGCCTACGGGGCCGAGCTCGTGCTCACCCCCGGCTCCGAGGGCATGCGCGGCGCCGTCGCGAAGGCGGAGGAGATCGCCGCGTCGACGCCGGGCGCCATCCTCGCGCGCCAGTTCGAGAACGAGGCGAACGTCGAGATCCACCGCAAGACCACCGCGGAGGAGGTCTGGGCCGACACCGACGGCGGCGTCGACATCTTCGTGTCGGGCATCGGCACCGGCGGCACCCTCACCGGCACCGGCCAGGTGCTGAAGGAGCGCAAGCCCGAGGTGAAGATCGTGGGCGTGGAGCCCGCGGAGTCGCCCATCCTGAACGGCGGCGAGCCCGGCCCGCACAAGATCCAGGGCATCGGCGCGAACTTCGTGCCGGCCGTGCTCGACCGCGAGGTCTACGACGAGATCATCGACGTCAACATCGACCAGGCCGTCGCGACCGCGCGCCGGCTCGGGCAGGAGGAGGGCATCCTCGGCGGCATCTCCTCGGGCGCCACGGTCTACGCCGCGCTCGAACTCGCGAAGCGGCCCGAGAACGCCGGCAAGACGATCGTCGTGATCGTCGCGAGCTACGGCGAGCGGTACCTGTCCACGGTGCTGTACGAAGGTCTGCTTGACTGATCGGGTGACGATCTTCTCGCGCCTGAAGGAAGACCTCGCGACCGCCCGTGCGCACGATCCCGCCGCACGGGGCGGTCTCGAGGTCTTCCTCGTGTATTCGGGACTCCACGCCATCTGGACGTACCGATTGACGCATCGGCTGTGGCACCGGCGCTGGCGCTTCCTCGCCCGGCTCGTGTCGCAGTTCGCGCGCTTCCTGACGGGCATCGAGATCCACCCCGGCGCCACGATCGGACGGCGCTTCTTCATCGACCACGGCATGGGCGTCGTCATCGGCGAGACCACGATCATCGGCGACGACGTCATGCTGTACCACGGCGTCACGCTCGGCGGGAAGGCCCCTCGCAACACCCCGCCGGGGACCAAGCGGCACCCCACCCTGGAGGACGGCGTCACGGTCGGGGCGGGTGCGAAGGTGCTCGGCGACATCACGATCGGCGCAGGCAGCGCGGTGGGCGCGAACGCGGTCGTCACGAAGGACGCCCCGCCCCACTCGCTCGTCGTCGGCGTACCCGCCACGGTGCGCCCGCTCTCGAACGCGGCGGCCGACGCCGCGCGCGGCGTGCACGACTGGCACTGGCAGATCTGAAGCCGACACTGCAGATCTGCGACGCCGCGCCTCGAAAATCGCGCCTCGCCGCTTCACCGTCGCCTCGGCAACCCGCTCGTCGGCACGCCTGCCGCGTGCAGGGCTCGCGCGAGCGGTGCGCCCCGCCACGCGTCCTGCCAGCTCCAGCGCACGCAGCGCCATCCCGTCGTGGCTCGAATCGCGTCCTCCCTCCATTTCTCCTCGATGACGGTCGTCGCCGCGCGCTGGCCGCCGCCGCCGTACTTGGCGATGCCGTCGGCCTCGCCCCAGACCCCCAGGCCCGGCCAGGCGAAATCGAGCCGGGCGACCCGCCCGTCGGCCAGCGCGATCTCGTGCTGCGTGCGCGGCGGGGGGAAGCCGTACTCCTCGAACCGCAGCCTGCTCAACGACTCGAGCGGACTCTCGGTCGCGGGGTCGGCGCGAGCGAGGACCGCCGCAACCCGCTGACTCCCCCGGAACGGGCGCCGACGCTCGACGATCGCCACGAGCTCGTCGAGGGTGCACACGGGACGCCGATCGCCCTCGAGCCGACGACCGATCGCCGCATCCACCATCGCGAGCGCCGTCACGAGCGGCGAACGGCGGCCGACCTCGAGCACCGAGTCGGCGAGCGAGGCGAGTCGGACGCCGCCCCGCGTCTCGACGACCGTATCGTCGCGACGCCCCAGTTCGATGACGCCATTGCGGATGCGCCCGGAGGCGCCGCTCCCGAGGAGCGTCACCTGCGAGGGAATCGCACCGACCGCCGGCATCCCGTGCAGCAGCGCGGAGGTGTAGCCCGCGAAGACCGGATGATCTCGCTGCGCGGCCGCGGCGAACGCGGTCAGGAGGTGACGGTCGGCGCCGCGCAGCGGCGGGTCGGCGCCGACCGGCGAGTAGACGCCCCGTCGCACGCGCTGCACCTCGCCTGCGCGCACCGCCCGGAGGAGCTGCGCCTGCTGCCCGGTGCGCAGCACCGTGGACGCGTGGATGAGCCGATGGCGATCGATCGGCAGGGGCGAGGAGTCATCGGAACTGCTGGTCACCGCCCCAGCATCAGGCCGTGCGGGATCCGGTTCGGGGGCGCGGGCGTGTTCCGTGGAGGACGCCGCAGCGCGCCGCGATGTGGAGGAGGGACGAGTGACCCAGCCGTCGACGCCGCGCGCTCGGCCACGGAAGTGGCGCGCCAGCGTGCGCTCGGGCGCCCCGCAGACGCCCAGCCGAGGCATCCGCGCCACTTCACCCGCCACGCGCCACCCGAAGTGGCGCAACGAGCACGAACTGGCGCGCTCGCCCGAGCTGGGTGCGGAGGGACACTGGCACCCGCGGCTGGCGCCGGGAGCCGCCGGCGGTCGGGAACTCGCCCTAGTCGTCGCCGTGCGCGGCGAGCTGCGACTCCTCGTCGGCGCGGATGGCCGAGTCGATGATGGGGTCGAGGGCCCCGTTCATCACCTGATCGAGGTTGTACGCCTTGTAGCCGGTGCGGTGATCGGCGATCCGGTTCTCCGGGAAGTTGTAGGTGCGGATGCGCTCGGAGCGATCCATCGAGCGGATCTGCGACTTGCGCGCATCGGACGCCGCCGCGGCGAGCTCCTCCTGCTGACGCGCGAGCAGCCGGGCGCGGAGCACGCGCATCGCCGCCTCGCGGTTCTGCAGCTGCGACTTCTCGTTCTGCATCGAGACGACGATACCGGTCGGCAGGTGCGTGATGCGGACGGCGGAGTCGGTGGTGTTCACCGACTGCCCGCCGGGGCCGCTCGAGCGGTACACGTCGATCTTGAGGTCGTTCTGGTTGATGTCGACCTCTTCGGGCTCATCGACCTCGGGGAAGACGAGCACGCCCGTCGTCGAGGTGTGGATGCGGCCCTGCGTCTCGGTGACGGGCACGCGCTGCACACGATGCACCCCGCCCTCGTACTTGAGGTGCGCCCACACGCCCTGCGAGGGGTCGCTCGCGTTCGACTTGATCGCGACCTGGACGTCCTTGTAGCCGCCGAGATCGGATTCGTTGCGCTCGAGGAGCTCCGTCTTCCAGCCCTTCGACTGCGCGTACTGGATGTACATGCGCAGCAGATCGGCGGCGAAGAGTGCGCTCTCGGCGCCGCCCTCGCCGCCCTTGATCTCCATGATCACGTCACGGCCGTCGTCGGGGTCGCGCGGGATCAGCAGTCGACGC
The DNA here is from genome assembly GCF_044917495.1 of Agromyces mediolanus. Classification (GTDB taxonomy): domain Bacteria; phylum Actinomycetota; class Actinomycetes; order Actinomycetales; family Microbacteriaceae; genus Agromyces; species Agromyces mediolanus_B. The sequence goes on from NZ_JAVSSI010000006.1 coordinate 209,310, forward strand.
AGCTTCTCCTGCGCCTCGGCGAGGGATGCCTCGAGCGCGGGCACCTCCTCGGCGAACGCCTCGTCCTCCTTCGCCAGCTCGCGGGCGGCCTCGAGATCGTCGCCGGCCTGCACCCAGGTGCCGTGGGCGGCGACGATCTTCGAGAGCTCCGCGTAGCGCCGGTTCGCCTTCTTCGCTCGCGCGGGGTCGGCGTGCAGCGCCGGGTCGGCGAGCTCCTGCTGGAGCGCGCCGTGCTCGGCGATCAGCGGCTGGACGGATTCGAACATCGGCGGATCAGCGGTGGTCGGACTCGTTCGAGTGCCCGCCGACCGGCGCCGACTTCTGCATGAGGAGCAGGAACTCGGTGTTCGACTGGGTCTCCTTGAGCCGGCCGAGGACCGCCTCGAGGGCCTGCTGCGGCTCGAGGCCCGCGAGCGCCCGGCGGAGCTTCCAGGTGATCTTCACCTCGTCGGGGCTCAGCAGCATCTCCTCGCGGCGGGTGGACGACGCGTTCACGTCGACCGCCGGGAAGATGCGCTTGTCGGCCAGCTGGCGGCTGAGGCGCAGCTCGCTGTTGCCGGTGCCCTTGAACTCCTCGAAGATGACCTCGTCCATCTTGGAGCCGGTCTCGACGAGCGCGGTCGCGAGGATGGTGAGCGAGCCGCCGTTCTCGATGTTGCGCGCGGCGCCGAAGAAGCGCTTCGGCGGGTAGAGCGCCGAGGCGTCGACGCCGCCGGAGAGCACGCGGCCCGAGGTCGGCGCAGCGAGGTTGTACGCACGGCCGAGGCGGGTGATCGAGTCGAGGAGCACGACGACGTCGTGACCGAGCTCGACGAGGCGCTTCGCACGCTCGATGGCGAGCTCGGCGACCGTCGTGTGGTCCTCGGCGGGGCGGTCGAAGGTCGAGGCGATGACCTCGCCCTTGACCGTGCGCTCCATGTCGGTGACCTCTTCGGGGCGCTCGTCGACGAGCACGACCATGAGGTGGACCTCGGGGTTGTTCTGCGAGATCGCGTTCGCGATCTGCTGCAGCACGATCGTCTTGCCGGCCTTCGGCGGCGCGACGATGAGGCCGCGCTGTCCCTTGCCGATGGGGGCGACGAGGTCGATGATGCGCTGGGTGAGCTTCGTCGGCTCCGTCTCGAGGCGGAGGCGGTCCTGCGGGTACAGCGGCGTGAGCTTCTGGAAGTCGACGCGCGCGGCGGCCTCCTCCGGGCTCTGCCCGTTGACCGAGTCGACCTTGACGAGCGCGTTGTACTTCTGGCGGCTGTTGCCCTCGCCGTCGCGCGGCTGCTTGATGGCGCCGACCACGGCGTCGCCCTTGCGCAGGTGGTACTTCTTCACCTGACCGAGCGAGACGTACACGTCGCTCGGGCCGGGGAGGTAGCCCGTGGTGCGCACGAAGGCGTAGTTGTCGAGGACGTCGAGGATGCCCGCAACGGGGATCAGCACGTCGTCGTCCAGGATCTCCGGCTCGACCTCGTCGCCGCCGGCACCGCCCTGACCGCGGCGCTTGCGGTCGCGGTAGCGGCTGCGGCGACCGCCCTCGCCGTCCTGCTGCTGGTTCTGCTGGCCGCCCTGCTGGTTCTGCTGGCCGCCCTGCTTCTCGCGGCCCTGGCCCTGCTTGTCGGCGTTCTTCTCGCCGTCGGCGGCCTTGTCGCCGTCGTTCTTGTCGTTCTTGCGCTCCGCGTTGCGCGACTCGCCGTTGCGGCCGCCCTGGGACTTCTCGCCCTCGGCGGTCTGCGACTCGCCGCGGCCGTTCTGCTGCTTGTCGTCGGCGTTGCGCTCGCCGCCGCGGCGACCGCGACGACGGCCCTGACGGGGCTCGCTCGGCTCGGCGGGCTCACCCTCGGCGGCGGGCCGCTGGCCCTCGCCGGTCGCGGCCGCGAGCTCCTCGCGGACGGCGGCGCGTGCGGCCTCGCGAGCCGCCTCGTCGTCGCCCGGGACGAGGGTCACGCCGGCGCCGGCGCCGTTCACGTGCTGGACGGCGGCGGTGCCGCTGCTCGTCACGCGGCGCGACTGGCGGCCACGGCGAGCGGGTGCCTCCGCCTGCGCGGGTGCCTTGGTCGGAGCGGATGCCTCGGCCTGCGCGGGCGCCTCGGCCGAGGCGGATGCCTCGGCCGGAGCGGGCTCGTCGACGGGAGCGGGTGCCTCGGCGGCGGCCGGGGCCTCCGTCGCGGGCGCCTCGGGCTCGGCGGCGGCTGCCGTCTCGGCCGGAGCTTCCGCCGGCGCGTCGAGCTCGACGCTGCCCGAGGCCTGCTGTGCCTCGATCAGCTCGATCAGCTCGCCCTTGCGGCGCTTCGAGGCGCCGGCGATGCCGAGGGAGCCGGCGAGCTCGACGAGCTCGGCCACCTTGAGGCTCTTGAGTTCTGCGGTGCTGGCCGCGTTCTGGACGCGGTCGGTTCCGTTGGTCACTGGGGTATGTTCCTTTCCCCCGGCCGCGAGATTCGCGGGCTCGGAAGGGCTGGTCGCTCGACCGCGGGCGATCGATGCGCGCGATGGCGCAGACGTGCGCGTGAGCGAGAGCAATGAATTGCCGGGAATCGCACCATGCGGCGACGGACGCGAACCGCGTGTCGGTCGTCGGGTGCGGGGTCGAGTCTAGCACCCGACCCCGCCTCGGGACGAACCGCGACGCGCGAATCCGTACGGAGACCTCCGCGCGGCGCCGGTTCAGCTCGCCTGGACGGTCGCGCCCTTGAAATCGACCGCGAGCGGGAGCGCCTGCCACGCCGTCTCCGCGCGCTCCGCGACGAGCGCGGCCGCCTCGGCGCGCTCGGCCGGGTCGCTCGCGAGCACCAGGATCGACGGTCCCGCACCGGACACGACGGCGGGATGCCCCGCGGCGCGGAGCGCCCGGATCAGCGCGTCCGTCTCGGGCATCGCCTGCGCACGGTAGTTCTGGTGCAGCTTGTCCTCCGTCGCCGCGAGCAGCAGCTCGGGGCTCTGAATGAGCGCGGCGACGAGCAGCGCCGAGCGCGAGACGTTGAACACGGCGTCCTCGTGGGGCACCTGCTCGGGCTGGAGCGACCGGGCGAGGGCCGTGGACATCTCGTGCTCGGGCACGAGCACGAGCGGCGACACCCCGCGGTGCACGATGAGCTTCTTGTGCCGCGGGCCCTCGGGCGTGGTCCAGGCGATCGTGAGCCCGCCGAAGAGCGCGGGCGCGACGTTATCCGGGTGCCCCTCCAGCTCGGTCGCGAGCTCGAGCAGCCGATCGGCGTCGAAATCGACGACGCCCTCGAGCAGCCCCTTCGCGATCATCACACCGGCGACGATCGCCGCGCCCGAGGAGCCGAGCCCCCGGCCGTGCGGGATCGTGTTGCGCGCCACGAGGCGGATGGGCGGCAGCGCGTACCCCGCGCGGGCGAAGCTGTGGGCCGCGGCGCGCACGACGAGGTGCGACTCGTCGAGCGGCACCTCCCCCGCGCCGACGCCGTGCACCTCGATCTCGAGGCCGGCGTCGATCACGCTCACCTCGAGCTCGTCGTACTGGGCGAGCGCGAGGCCGAGGGTGTCGAAGCCGGGGCCGAGGTTCGCCGAGGTGGCGGGGACCTTCACGAGGATCGAGCGTCCCGCGATGCCGGGCGCCTGGGGCAGGTCGGCGGCCGGCATCGCGCCGGGCGTCCCGCCGCTCACGCGCCGAGCCCCAGCAGCGAGGCGACCTGGGCCGTGTCGACCGGCACGACGACCGGCTGCTCCTCCGTACCGTCGGCGCGGCGCACCGCCCACTGCGGGTCCTTCAGACCGTGGCCGGTGACGGTGAGCACCACCCGCGAGCCGGCCGGGATCTGGCCGGCCTCCGCGCGCTCGAGCAGGCCCGCGACCGAGATGGCGGAGGCGGGTTCCACGAAGATGCCCACCTCGGACGAGAGGATGCGCTGCGCCTCGAGGATGCGGTCGTCGGCGATGGCGCCGAAGTAGCCGTCGGTCTCGTCGCGCGCGGAGAGCGCGAGCTCCCACGACGCGGGATTGCCAATACGGATGGCGCTCGCGATCGTCTCCGGGTCGCGCACGGGCTCGCCGCGCACGATCGGGGCCGATCCGGCCGCCTGGAAGCCGAACATGCGCGGCATCCGCGTGGCGTTGCCCGCCTGGATGTCCTCGCGGTAGCCGCGGGTGTACGCGGTATAGTTGCCGGCGTTGCCGACCGGCACGAAGTGGAAGTCGGGCGCGTCGCCGAGCACCTCGACGACCTCGAAGGCCGCCGTCTTCTGCCCCTCGATGCGGTCGTTGTTGACCGAGTTGACGAGGTGCACGGGGTGCACGTCGGCCAGCTCGCGCGCGATGTCGAGGCAGTCGTCGAAGGTGCCCTGGAGCTGGATGATCCGCGCGCCGTGGGCCACCGCCTGGCTGAGCTTGCCCATCGCGACCTTGCCCTCGGGCACGAGCACCGCCGCGGTGATGCCGGCGTGGGCCGCGTACGCGGCGGCCGACGCGGACGTGTTGCCCGTCGAGGCGCAGATGACGACCTCGGCGCCGCGCTCGACCGCCTTCGTCACCGCCATGGTCATACCGCGGTCCTTGAAGGAGCCCGTCGGGTTCATCCCCTCGAACTTCACCCAGACGTCGGCGCCGGTGCGACGGCCGAGCGCGGGGGCCGGCAGGAGCGGCGTACCGCCCTCGCCGAGCGTGACGATGGGGGTGGCGTCGGTGACGTCGAGCCGTGCGGCGTACTCGCGGATGACGCCGCGCCACTGGCGCGAGCCCGGCTTGGGGGTGGGCAGGTTCACTGGGCTCCTTCGACTCGGAGGACGGACGCGACGGAAACGACGACCGGGCTCGCCGCGAGGGCGGCGACGGTCTGGGCGAGCGCGCCCTCGCTCGCCTCGTGCGTTCCGATGACCAGCGTAGCCCGGCCGGATCGCTCGTCGACGGTCTGCTCGAGCTGCTCGACCGAGACGCCGTGGTCGGCGAAGACGTGCGCGATGGTGGCGAGCACGCCGGGCTCGTCGGCGACCTCGAGCGTGATCGCGTAGCGCGTGGTGATCCGCTCGATCGGCAGCACCGGCAGGGCGGCGTGCGTCGACTCCGCGGTGCCCGGGCCGCCGATGACGTGACGGCGGGCGATGGCGACGAGATCGCCGAGCACGGCCGAAGCGGTCTGGACGCCACCGGCGCCCGCGCCGTAGAACATGAGCGGGCCGGCCGCGGCGGCCTCGACGAAGACCGCGTTGTTCGCCCCGTGCACGGCGGCGAGCGGGTGGCTGCGCGGCACGAGTGCGGGATAGACCCGGGCCGAGACGCCCTCCTCGCCGCTCGCGGCATCCGCGATCCGCTCGCAGATCGCGAGCAGCTTCACGACGTAGCCGGCTTTCCTGGCCGACTCGACCTGCTCCGCGCTCACCTGGGTGATGCCCTCGCGGTGGACGTCCTCGATCGGCACGGTCGTGTGGAAGGCGAGGCTCGCGAGGATCGCCGCCTTCTGCGCCGCGTCGTAGCCGCCGATGTCGGCGGTCGGGTCGGCCTCGGCGTAGCCGAGCTCGGTCGCGGTGGCGAGCGCGTCCTCGAGCGACGCCCCCGTCGTGTCCATGCGGTCGAGGATGAAGTTCGTGGTGCCGTTCACGATGCCGAGGATGCGCTCGACCCGGTCGCCGGCGAGCGAGTCCCGGAGCGGGCGGATGATCGGGATCGCGCCGCCGACGGCGGCCTCGTAGGAGAGCTGCGCGCCGACCTGCTCGGCCGCGGCGAAGAGCTCGGGCCCGTGGGCCGCGATGAGCGCCTTGTTCCCCGTGACGACGTCGGCGCCCGAGCCGATCGCCTGCAGCACGAGCGTGCGGGCCGGCTCGATGCCGCCCATCAGCTCGATGACGACGTCGGCGCCGAGGATCAGCGTCTCGGCATCGGTCGTGAGGAGCTCGCGGGGCAGCTCGACGTCGCGGCGGGCGTCGACGTCGCGGACGGCGATCCCGACGAGCTCGAGCCGGGCGCCGATGCGCTGCGCGAGTTCGTCGCCGTGCTCGAGGAGGAGCCTCGCGACCTGCGATCCGACCGACCCGGCGCCCAGGAGTGCGACGCGGATGGAGCGGTACTCGATCATTCTGAGGTCCCTTCGGCTGCGGTGGTGCGGGCATCCGATGGGCCGGATGCCTCGAGCCCGGCATCCCGGGCGAGGAGGTCGGTGATGGTCTCGCCCCGGACGATGACCCGGGCTGCGCCGCCGTCGACGGCGACGACCGCAGGGCGGGGCACGTGGTTGTAGTTGCTCGACAGCGACCAGCAGTACGCCCCCGTCGCGGCGACGGCGACGAGGTCGCCCGGGCCGACGTCGTGCGGCAGGTACTCGCGGTCGACGACGATGTCGCCGGCCTCGCAGTGCTTGCCCGCGATGCGGACGAGCGCCGCGGGGGCGTCGGAGCGACGCGACGCGAGCCGGGCGGAGTAGTCGGCGCCGTACAGCGCGAAGCGCGGGTTGTCGCTCATGCCCCCGTCGACGGAGACGTAGTGGCGCCAGCCCTCGTCGGTCGGCACGGGCTTCACGGTGCCGACGCGGTACAGCGTGATGCCCGCAGGGCCCACGATCGAACGGCCCGGCTCGAAGGCGAGCTTCGGCACCGGGATGCCGAGGCTGCGGCAGCCCTCGGCGACCGCGTCCGCGATGCCGTCGGCGATGCGCTCGATCGGCGCGGGGTCGTCGGCCGCGGTGTAGGCGATGCCGAACCCGCCGCCGAGGTTCAGCTCCGGCACGGGCCCGGTCCGAAGGAGCGCGGCGTGCTCGGCGAGGAGCCTCGCGGCCGACTCGGCGAAGCCGGCGGCGTCGAAGATCTGCGAGCCGATGTGGCAGTGCAGCCCGAGGAACTCGAGCGAGGGGTGCGAGCGGATGCGCTCGCCGAGCTCGACGGCGCGCGCGAGCGTGACCCCGAACTTCTGGTCCTCGTGCGCGGTGGCCAGGAACTCGTGCGTCGAGGCGTGCACGCCGCTGTTCACCCGCAGCCGCACCCGCTGCACGCGCCCGGCCGCCGCGGCGGCCTCGGCGACGCGCTCGATCTCGATCTCGCTGTCGATGACGAGGGCGCCGACGCCGGCCTCGACCGCGGCGGCGATCTCCGCCGGGGACTTGTTGTTGCCGTGGAAGCCGAGCCGTGCGGCATCCGCGCCCGCGGCGAGCGCGACGGCGAGCTCGCCTCCCGAGCAGACGTCGACGGCGAGCCCCGACTCGGTCACCCAGCGGACGATCGCGGTCGACAGGAAGGCCTTGCCCGCGTAGTAGACGGTGGCCTCGGTGCCGATGCGACGGGCGGCGCGTTCGAAGGCCTCGCGCGTGCGGACGGCGCGCGCCCGCACCTCGCCCGCGTCGAGCACGTAGAGCGGCGTGCCGAAGCGCTCGGCGAGCGACTCGGCGTCGACGCCGCCGACGACGAGCCGGCCGGCGTCGTCGCGCGCGGCGCTCGCGGGCCAGACGCCCTCGGCGAGGGCGTTGGGGTCCGCCGGCACCTCGAGGGTGCCGCGATCTGCTGCGTGTCCTGCCACGTACGAACCTCACGGGATGCGGGAGCTGGGGGTGCTGCACGGCGAGCGAACCCGGATTGGTTCCTGAAGCCAGTCGGCGTCATCCGCGTCGGCGGATCATCGCGAGTCTATCGACGGACCCGGAGCCGCTGAAATTCATGACGACGGCCGTGGGACCCCCGACTCCGGTCGCGCGCACCCGTCGTCAGTCGCAGCTGCCCGTCGTGGACAGGCTCGCCCCGTCGAGCACGAACCGCTCGGCGCCGAGCCAGGCGGTCGCCGTCCCCGGCGCGACGTCGACCCGCTCGACGCGGAGCCCCTCGGGCAGGTATTGGGCCACGCAGACCGCGACGGGATCCTCACCGAGCAGGCGCTCGACGATGCCGGAGACGTCGATGCTGCCGCCGAGCGCTCCGACGGTGACATCGACGGGCGTGAGCAGCACTTCGTCGCCCGCGGCCTCGGGCCGCGCGCTCGCCGTGTAGTCCACCGTGAAGCCGAGCACCTCGGCCTGCCCCGCATAGCCGACGGTGCCGTCGCCGAGCTCGACCGCGCCGACCGGCGCCGCGGCACCGGACTCCGCGATGAGGGTGTTCAGGGCGTCCTCGTCGATCGAGACCTTCGCCGACAGTCGGCCGACGGGCTGCTCGAGATCGACGGGCACCCCGTGCAGCGTGAGGTCGACCGCGACCGGCGCACCGCGCACCTCGAGGGCCGGAGCCGTGAGCTCGACCTCGTCCATGCGTCCGGAGAGGTACTGGGCGATGACGGAGAATCCGCCGATGCGGACGTCGACGTCGCCCTGGACGCTCTCGGGGAGCCGCTCCTGGATCTTCGCCGCCACCTGCTGCTGCGCGATGCCCCGGGCGATGCCGTCGGCCACGACCGCGGCCACGCCGAGCACCACGACGACCACGAGCACGATGACGAGCGCGCGGAGCCCGCGCCGCTTCGACTTCGGCTTCGGCGCCGGGGCGCCCGGCGTCGGCTCGATCGGCACGGTCGCGGCCTCGCTCATCGCGGTGCCGTCACATCCGCTCGGGCGCCGAGACGCCGAGGAGGTCGAGGCCGTTGCGGAGCACCTGGCCGGAGGCGTCGTTCAGCCACAGCCGGGTGCGGTGGATCGCCGCGACCGGCTCGTCGCCGAGCGGCAGCACACGGCAGTTGTCGTACCAGCGGTGGTAGAGCCCGGCGAGCTCCTCCAGGTAGCGGGCGACCCGGTGCGGCTCGCGCAGCTCGGCTGCCTGCGCCACGACCCGCGGGAACTCCTGGAGCGCGCCGAGGAGCGCCGACTCCGTCTCGTGCTCGAGCAGCTCGGGGGCGAACTCCGAGCGGTCGACGCCGGACGCCGCGGCGTTCCGCGCCACGGCCGCGGTGCGGGCGTGCGCGTACTGCACGTAGAAGACGGGGTTGTCGTTCGTGCGCCGCTTCAGCACCTCGGGGTCGATCGCGATCGGCGAGTCGGCCGGGTAGCGGGCGAGCGTGTAGCGGAGCGCGTCGGTGCCGAGCCAGGCCTGCAGGTCGTCGAGCTCGATGATGTTGCCGGCGCGCTTGGAGAGACGGGCGCCGTTCACCGAGACGAGCTGCCCGATGAGGATCTCGATGTCGCGCTCGGGGTCTTCACCCGCTGCGCCCGCCACCGCCTTCAGCCGGTGCACGTAGCCGTGGTGGTCGGCGCCGAGGAGGTACATCTTGTGCTCGAAGCCCCGGTCGCCCTTGTCGAGGTAGTACGCGGCATCGGCCGCGAAGTACGTCGGCACGCCGTTCGAGCGGCAGAACACGCGGTCCTTGTCATCGCCGAAATCGGTCGTCCTCACCCAGACCGCGTCCTCGGCCTCGTAGACGTGCCCCTGGGCGCGCAGCCGCTCGAGCGCGGCGTCGATCGCGGAGACGCCGTCGTCGTCCTTCTGGTGCAGGCGGCGCTCGCTCGTCCACACGTCGAAGTGCACGTTGAAGCGGTCGAGCGAGTCGCGGATCTCGGCGAGCTGGTGCTCGTACGCGATCTCGCGGGCCGTGTGCAGCGCGGCGGCGTCGTCGAGCTCGAGCAGCTTCGGCTCGCGCTCGAGCACGAGCTTCGCGAGGTCGGCGATGTACTGACCGGGGTAGCCGCCCTCCGGCGTCGGCTCTCCCTTCACCGCGGCGAGTACGGACGCCCCGAAGGTGTCCATCTGGTTGCCGGCGTCGTTGATGTAGTACTCGTTCGCGACCTCGGCCCCGGCGGCGCGGAGCACGCGGCTGATCGAGTCGCCGAGCGCGGCCCAGCGGGTGTGGCCGATGTGCAGCGGGCCCGTGGGGTTCGCGGAGACGAACTCCATGTTGATCACGCGGCCGGCCTGGCTCGTGCCGTGGCCGTACTGCGCTCCGGCGTCGACGATCGTCTTCGCGAGGGCGCCGGCGGCGGCCGCGTCGAGCCGGATGTTGATGAAGCCCGGACCGGCCACCTCGGCGCTCGCGACGCCGTCGAGCTCGGCGAGGCCCGCCGCGAGCTCGGCGGCGATCTCGCGGGGGTTCGCGCCGAGCGGCTTCGCGATGCGGAGCGCCACGCTCGAGGCCCAGTCGCCGTGCTCGCGGAGCTTCGGCCGCTCGAGGACGATCTGCTCGGGGGTGACGGTGAGCTCGAGCTCCGCGCCGGCCACGCGACGTCGCTCCACGAGGGCGGCGACGAGGTCGGACAGGGCATGCGAGAGATCGGCTGGAGTCACGCACGAATCCTATCGTTCGCGATTGATAGGGTTCCTCCCATGTCGCGCTCGTTCCGCTCCCCCGTCATCCGGTCTCGCAGCACCGCGGCCGCGATCCTCCTCGCCGCCGCGGCGACGGCCGCACTCGCCGGCTGCGCCCCCGAGTCCCCGGCCCCGAGCGGGACGCCGAGCGGTTCGCCCGCGCCCTCGAGCCAGGCACCCGACCCGAGCACCTCGCCGACGCCGACCCCCGAGCCGACGTCGACGCCCTTCGCCGCCGACTGCGACGGGCTCATCACGCCGGACCAGATCTACGCGTTCAACCCGAACTTCGGCCTGGAGGACGGCTTCTCGCCGAGCTCCGCCGATGTGTCGGCGACGGTCGATGCGGGCGGCACCGCCTGCGGCTGGCTGAACCAGACGAGCGGCGAGGTCATCCAGCTCGGCGTCGCGACGCCGGCGGAGGCTGCGCTCGACGCCGCCCGGAACCAGGCGGCGTCCACCTCGACCGCCGTGCCGACCTACGGCACGCCGCCGGCGGTGGAGGGGTACTTCCGCCAGTCCGGCAACTCGGGCGAGGCGCAGATCTTCACCGAGGACGGCTACTGGATCGTCATCGACTCGACGGCACTCTTCGAGCCGGGCGACGCCCAGCAGCTCGTCGAGGCGGTGCTCGCGAACCTGCCGGCGTGACGCCGGAGCCCGGTCGGCCGGAGCGGAGAGGAGCCAGGATGGCGGCGCGATCTGCCAAGGGCACGCCATCGTGGCTCGGCGCGGTCAACGACCGGGTCGGCCTCTCGGCCCTGCTCGACCACGGACCGCTCACGCGGAACCGCATCTGCGAGATCGTCGGCGTCTCGAAGCCGACGGCCTCGCTCATGATGACGCGGCTGCTCGCCGCCGGCGTGATCGAGGAGCGCGGCACCGTCGCCGGCAGCCCCGGCCGCAACGCCGCCCTCTACGCGGCGAGGATCGACCGCCCGCTCGGCGTGGCCGTCGACGTCGACGCCGCCGAGCTGCGCGCCACGGTCGTCGACGCCGCGGGCACCGAGCATCCCGTGGCCCGGTTCGCGCTGCCGTCCGACGTCGCCGAACGCGACGCGATCGCGGAGATCCGTCGCGCGATCGCGGAGGCGAGCGCCGCGGCCGGGACCGATCCCGACGCCGTCCACACGATCGTCGTCGGCACCGCCGGCTACGTCGACCCGGGCGAGGAGGGCGCGCTGTTCACCGAGACGCTGCCCGGCTGGCCGGTGCTGCACGTCCGCGCGACCCTCGAGGGGGCGCTCGGACGCACGGTGTACATCGAGAACGACGTGAATCTCGCCGCGGTCGCCGAGCGCGACTCCGGCGCGGGGGTCGACGGCGAGGTGTTCGCGCTCGTCTGGCTCGGCAACGGCGTCGGCGCGTCCTTCGACGTGGCCGGCGACCTGCACCGCGGGAGCTTCGGCGGCGCCGGCGAGATCGGCTTCCTGCCGCTGTCGGCGGAGGCGCGGGCCATGGATCCGGAGGCGCAGACGGTCCAGGACCTCGTCGGCGGCCGCGCCGTCGAGGGATTCGTGCGCGAAGCCGGGCTGCCGGCGACCGATCACCCGACGGCGCTCGCCGCGCTCGCCGCCGCGCCGCCGGAGCTCCGCGCGCGCTTCATCGCCGAGTTCGGCGAGCGGGTCGCCCATGCGGTGCTGCCGCTCCTCGCGACGCTCGATCCCCGCCAGCTCGTCCTCGCCGGGCCGGTCGCGGCGATCGGCGGCGACGAGCTCGCCCGCGTGGTGCAGGCCGCGATCCGGCGGATCAGCCGCTGGTACCCCGAGGTCGTCGCGACCGAGGTGCGCGAGGTGCCCGTGCTCCGCGGGGCCCGCACCTACCTGCGTGCGAAGGTGCGCGAGGACCTCCTCGACACCGTCGCGAGCCTCGTCGTGCACTGAGCCGACGGTTCGGAGCGGGCCCCGCGGGATGCTACTGTTGACAGCTGTGCGCCTCCGTAGCTCAGGGGATAGAGCGCCGGTTTCCGGTACCGTAGGTCGGGGGTTCGAATCCCTCCGGGGGCACGAGTTCGAATGACGCGGGACGCGAGTCCCGCGTCATTCGCGTTTCCGGCCCGTGCGTCTGCTCGCGGGGCGCCTGCTCGCGGGGCGTCTGCTCGCGGGGCGACTTCCGCAGTGCCCCTCCCTGACTGCGCCTCCCACAATGCGCCTTCCCATCCCCGGCGCCCCGCCGGTCGGCCCGGTCGTCCGTGCAGTAGCGTCGGCGGTGACGGCGGCCCCAACCGTTCCGGCGACTCGTTCGTCTGTATGGGTGACGGCGGATCGTCCGTCGTCGGGAGGAACGAACGTGGCGAGCGCATGGGACCGGGTCGCGGAGCGGCTCGTCGCCGAACGCGGCGACGCGCTCCTGCGCTACGCCTACCTGCTCTGCGGTGATCGGGACGAGGCCGCCGACCTCGTGCAGGACGCCCTCGTGCGCACCTTCGGCCGGCCGCGGCTCTCGCTCGAGCTGCCGCGCGCCGAGGCCTACGTGCGACGGGCCATCCTGAATCTCGTGATCGACCGCTCGCGGCGCCGGGAGACCTGGCGGCGGGTGCGCCACCTCGCCGTCGAGCCGGAGCGGGCCGTCGTCGACGCCGATGCCGTGGATGCGCGGATCGATCTCGCCGAGCGGCTCCGCACCCTGTCGCCGAGGCAGTCGGCGTGCCTGGTGCTCCGCTACTACGAGGATCTGCCGGTCGCCGAGATCGCCCGGATCCTCGGGATCGCGCAGGGATCGGTGAAGCGCTACCTGAGCGACGGGCTCCACGCGCTCTCCTCCAGGATGGACGCGGCCGCTCCGGCCGCGAGGACGGGAGGCGATCATGCCCACCCCTGATCCCGAGGAGCTCCGACGCGCGCTCCGATCGGATGCCGCGCACGCCGAGGGCGCCGAGCTCGACCTGCCCGCGGTCCTCGCCCGCAGCCGGTCGGAGCGCCGACGCCGGCGCACCGCCCTCGTCGGCGGTGCCGCCGCCGCGGTCGTCGCCCTCGCCGTCGGCGGGCTCGCGGTCGCGGGCGGGCTCGGCCTGCCCGGAGCGTCGACCACCGCGGATGCCCCGGCGAGCTCGGAGTCCGGCGACGCCGACGCGGGTGCGGCCACCGATCCGTCGACCCCGGCCACGGGCGTCGCCCCGGCGGACGAGCCACCGGAGGAGGAGCTCGTGCTGCGTCCGATCGACCGGCTCAACCGGTGCGGCGCCCCGCCCGCCGGGCCGAGCGCCCCCGCGGGCAGCGGGCTCTCGATCGAGGTCGTCGCGGTGTCGTCGCCCGCCCCGGGCGGGACCGGCGAGGCCACGGTGCGGATCACGAACACCGGTTCCGAGGGGTACTCGGGCGAGCTGCTCGCCGGGCCCGCGCTCACCGTCGCCGACGACGTCACCCTCTGGCACACGAGCGGCCTCGAAGCGGTCCGCACGCCCCTCGCGCTCGCCCCGGGCGCCTCCGTCGAGCTCACCGCGCCGGTGCGCGCCGTCCGCTGCGACGGCGCGGACGACGCGAGCCTCGCCGATCCCGGGCGGCTGCCGGCGCTCGCGCCGGGCGAGTACCGCCTGAGCGCCGCCGTCGCGATCGCCGCGCCGGACGCTCCGCTCGGGCTCCCGCTCGTCTCCGAGGCGGTCCGGCTGACCGTCGGCTGAGCACCGCCCGGACCGCTGGCGCGCAGTCAGCGGGGCCGCATAGACTCTGGAGCGTCTGGTCCCGGGGCGGAGGGCTGCTGGTACATGTCGAAGCGACGTCTGGGTTCGATGCTGCTGGCGCTCGCCGCCGTCACCGCCGCGCTCGCGCTGCCCGCCGGCATCGCCCACGCGGTCGACCCGGTGCCGTTCGGCAGCTCCCCCGTCGTCGATCAGGCGCAGGTGCTGGGCGACGAGCTGCCGCAGGTCGAGCAGGCCCTCGTCGAGGCCGGCGACCGCAGCGGCCGTCAGCTCTTCGTCGCCTACGTCGACGAGTTCACGAACCCCGCCGACGCCGTCGAGTGGGCCGCCGACACCGCCGTCGCCGCGAACATGGGCGCCGAGGACTACCTGCTCGCCGTGGCTGTCGACGGTCGCGCCTACTACCTCTCCGCGGATCAGAACGCCTCCCTCTCCGACGCCGAGCTCGACCGCATCAGCTCCCAGGTGATCGAGCCCCGGCTCCGTGACGGCGAGTGGGCCGCAGCGGCCACCGCGGCGGCCGAGGCGATCGCCGGCGGCAGCGGTGCGGCGGGAGGCGGCTGGTGGGGATGGCTCATCGCCCTCGTCGTCGTCGCCGCGATCGTCGTGGTCATCGTGCTCGTGGTCCGCTCGCGACGCCGCCGCGGCGGCGGCCCCGGCTCCGCGACGCCTCCGCCGCCGTCCCTCGAGGAGCTCCGGCGCACCGCCGGCGGCGCCCTCGTCCAGATCGACGACGCGCTGAAGACGAGCGAGGAGGAGCTCGGCTTCGCGGTCGCCTCCTACGGCGACGAGGCGACCGCACCGTTCCGCGAGGCCCTCGCCGCCGCGAAGGGCAAAGTGAGGGAGGCCTTCGCCGTCCAGCAGCAGCTCGACGACGACATCCCGGACACCGACGAGCAGCGCCGCGAGTGGTACGCGACGATCATCCGGGTCACCGGCGAGGCCGACGCGCTGCTCGACGCGCAGGCGGCGAGCTTCGACGCCCTCCGCGAGCTCGAGCGCACCGCGCCGGAGGCCCTCGCCCGCGTGCGCCAGGCGGCTGCGTCCGTCGAGACGAACGCGGCTCCCGCGGCGGCTCGGCTCGCCTCGCTCCAGGCGCAGTACGCCGCTCCGGCCCTCGCCGCCGTCGCCGACAACCCGGCGCAGGCCAGGGCGCGACTCGACTTCGCCCGGAACGCCATGACGGAGGCGGAGGCCGCCATCGCCCGCGGGGAGCACGCCCCCGCCGCGGTCGAGATCCGCGCGGCCGAGGAGGCCGTCGATCAGGCGAAGCTGCTCGCCGCCGCCGTCGAGCGGCTCGCCGCCGAGCTCGCCGCCGCCGATGCCGCGATCGCCGCGGGCGCCACCGATCTCGAGCAGGACGTGCAGACCGCGCGCAGCCTCCAGGGCGACGGGCTGGCCGCACTCGCCGACCGCACCGCGGGCGAGGCCGCCGCGCTCCGGGCGGCGCTCGCGGAGCCCGGTCGCGACCCGCTCGCCCTCCTCGCCCGGCTCGAGCAGGCCAACACGGGCATCGACCAGGCCATCGCCGGCGCCCGCGACCAGGCGGAGCGCACGCAGCGGGCCGCCGCGCAGCTGCAGCGCACGCTCGCCGCGGCATCCGCCAAGGCCCAGACCGCGGAGGACTACATCGTCGCCCGGCGCGGCGCGATCGGCCCCGAGGCGCGCACCCGCGTGGCCGAGGCGCGCCGACTCGTCTCCGCGGCCGGCACCCAGGCCGCCGAAGACCCGGTCGCCGCGCTCACGACCGCCCAGCAGGCCGAGCGGCTCGCCGACGAGGCGATCTCCCTCGCCCGCACCGACGTCGGCGGATTCGACGGCGGGTTCGGCGGCGGCCTCGGCGGCGGTCCGGCCCCGGCCGGGCGCAGCACCGGAGGCGACGTGCTCGGCGCCGTGCTCGGCGGCATCCTCATCGACAACCTCCTCGGCGGCGGGGGCGGTCGCCGCTCGAGCGGCGGCTGGGGCGGCGGATCGGCCGGCTGGGGCGGCGGATCGGCCGGCCGAGGCGGCGGCGGCTTCGGCGGCGGCGGCTCCGGACGACGCTCGGCCGGCAGCTTCGGCGGATCGGGCACCCGCTCCCGCCGAGGAAGCGGAGGCCGCTTCTGACCACCCGAGCGCACTCCAGCACCGCCGGCCGAGGCCGGCGCACCGACCCGACCGGTGCCGACGGCACCGGGTGACCCGCCACAGGAAAGGAACCGCCATGGCCAAACAGTCCATCTTCGGTCGTATCTCCCAGCTCGTCCGCGCGAACATCAACGCGCTCCTCGACGAGGCCGAGGACCCGCAGAAGATGCTCGATCAGATGGTGCGCGACTACACCAACTCCATCGCCGACGCGGAGGCCGCGATCGCCGAGACGATCGGCAACCTGCGTCTCCTCGAGGACGATCACCGCGAGGACGTCGACGCCGCCCGCGAGTGGGGCGACAAGGCACTCGCCGCGAGCCGCAAGGGCGACGAGCTCCGCACGGCGGGCGACGCCGCCGGCGCCGACAAGTTCGACAACCTCGCGAAGGTCGCCCTCAGCCGGCAGATCTCGGCCGAGAACGAGGCGAAGGCGGCCGAGCCGCAGATCGCCGCGCAGACCGAGGTCGTCGACAAGCTGAAGGCCGGCCTGAACGGCATGAAGCAGAAGCTCGTCGAGCTGCAGAACAAGCGCAACGAGCTCGTGGCGCGGGCGAAGACCGCCGAGGCCCAGAAGCAGGTGCAGGACGCGGTCAAGTCGATCGACATCCTCGACCCGACGAGCGATCTCGGCCGCTTCGAGCAGAAGATCCGTCGCGAGGAGGCGATCGTCCGCGGACAGGCCGAGATCGCCGCGTCGAGCCTCGACGCCCAGTTCAACGAGCTCGACGATCTCGGCGAGCTCACCGAGGTCGACGCCCGGCTCGCCGCGCTGAAGTCCGGCGGCAGTCAGGGTGCGATCGGCGGCTGAGCGGTCGCCGCACGAGTCGGATGCCCCGGGCGCAGGCCCGGGGCATCCGCCGTTTCCGCCCACCCGGGGCTCGGACGCGCGATACTGGAGACCATGCCGGCCACCTTCGTCGTCGTCCCTCTCTGGCAGGGTTCCGTCTCCGCGCGCGCGATGAGCCACGTGGACGGGGCCGAGGCGATCCGCGGCGATCTGCCCTCCGCCGCCACCGTCACCGTCGAGGTGCCCGTCGAGGCCGGCGAGGCGCTCGGCACGGGCATCCAGCGGTACAGCACGATCCGGCGTGTGCGCGAGGCCACCGAGCTCGCGCTCGAGCAGGTGCCCGACTGGGCGCTCACGATCGGCGGCGACTGCGGGGCGTCGCTCGCCGCGGTCGGGCACGCCGCGGCCCGCGGCGAGAGCGACCTCGCCGTGCTCTGGCTCGACGCCCACCCCGACCTCAACACCCCGGAGAGCTCGCCCTCGGGCGGCTTCGGCGGCATGACGCTCCGCGCCATCGCGGGCGACGGCGCCGACGGGCTGGTGCTCGACGCGGCGCGTCGCGTCGCCCCCGAGCGGATCGTGCTCGGCGGCGCCCGCTCCTTCGACGACGAGGAGCGCCGCTACATCGCCGAGCACGGCATCCAGGCGCTCACCGTCGAGGACCTCTCCGACCCCACCGTCGTCGTCGGCGCCCTCGAGGCGACCGGGGCATCCCGCGTCTTCGTGCACATCGACCTCGACGTGCTCGACCCTTCCGCGCTCGCCGGCCTGTCGTACCCGATGCCGTTCGGCGTGGACGCCGCGACCCTCGCCGCGACGCTCCGGGCGGTCGTCGCGCGGTTCCCCGTCGCCGGGGCGGCGATCGCGGGCTTCGCGCCCGGCTCCCCCGCCGCGGCCGAGGACGATCTGCCCACCATCCTCCGCCTCGTCGCCGCGCTGACCTCGGCCGAGCGGGGCGAGGCGTGACGGGCGCCGGCGTCCCGGAGCAGCGGCCGCCGCGTCGCGTCGTGCTCCGACTCACGGATTCGCCCGTGAGTCGCGCCGGCTACTGGTGGGCGACCGCGGTCGGCTTCGTCTGGGGCTCGCTCTGGAGCACCGGGCGAGTCGAGCGGCGGAACGGCCTGTGGGTCTTCCAGGGGATGCCGAAGTGGGCCTTCGGGCGCGGCGGCTCCTGCGTCGGCGGGTGCTACCTCACCGACCGGAACGTCGGCCCGCGGGTGCTCGTGCACGAGGCCGTGCACCGGCAGCAGTGGCGCACGTACGGCATACTCTTCCCGCTGCTCTACTTCCTCGCGGGGCGCGATCCGCTGCGGAACCGCTTCGAGATCGAGGCCGGGCTCGAGGACGGCGGCTACCTGCCCCGCCGCCGCTGACAATTCAGGAACATGTGGCCGTTCTGCGCGACGTGCCGCTGCGAGATGCCCGGATTCGCGGGGATGCCGATCGGGGTGTTCCTGAGTTGTGAACGGCGGGGACGCGGGCACCGCCCCCGCCCCCCCCCCCCCCGCCCCGCCCCCCTCACCCCCAAACCCCCCCCCCCCCCCCCCCCCCCCCCACCCCCCCCGGCCCGCCCCCCCCCCCCACCAAACAACACCCCGGGGGCTTTTGGAAAACAAAACAAAATAAAAAAAAAAAAACAAAAAATTTTCTTTTTTGGTTTGTTTGTTTTAAAAATCTGGGGGGGGGGGGGGGGGGGGGGGGGGGGG
>NZ_JAVSSI010000007.1:0-209689 GCF_044917495.1 Agromyces mediolanus
CCCCCTGGCGCGCCGCCGCCCTCCGCCGCGTCGTCGACGCCTCGCTCGCCGCGTTCGGCGCCGTCGGCGCGCCCTCCACCTGGGTGCTCTCGAACCACGACGTCGTACGCCACCCCACCCGCCTCGCCCTCACCGTCGGCAACCTGCAGGGCCACGGCGTCGGCCCCCGCACCCCCGGCATCGGCGACCCCGCCACCGGGCTCCGCCGGGCCCGCGCCGCGACCGCGCTCATGCTCGCCCTCCCCGGCTCCGCGTACCTCTACCAGGGCGAGGAGCTCGGCCTGCCCGAAGCCATCGACCTCCCCGACGACGCCCGGCAGGACCCGACCTGGTTCCGCACGAACGGCGAACGCTACGGCCGCGACGGATGCCGCGTCCCCATCCCCTGGGAGGCCGGCTCGCCCTCCTACGGATTCGGACCGACGGATGCCTCCTGGCTCCCCCAACCCGCCGAGTGGGCCGACTACGCCCGCGACCGCCAACACGACGTACCCGGATCCACCCTCTCGATGTACCGCGCCGCCCTCCGCCTGCGCCGCGAGCACGCCCTCGCGAGCGGCACCCTCGAATGGGTCGAAACCCCCGGCGCCCCCGACGTCGTCGCCTTCACGAACGGGCCGCTCCTCGTCGTCGCGAACACCGGCGACACCACGGTCGCGCTCGACGAGGTCCTCCCCGACGAGCTCCGCACCGCAGCCGCAGCCCAGCCGCTCCTCGCCACGGGCGACGTCGCCCCTGGCATCCTGCCCGCAGACACCACCGTCTGGCTCGCCCGCTGAACACGCACCGATCCCTCGACGTGTCATCCGTCAGCGCCGCGTCGGATGACGAGTCGAGCGAAACAAACTCACAAATGGCCATGTAGATCGAAACGCTGTCAACGAACTCGATACAGATGACAACGAGATCGGTGTTTCACACAGAGCCCGGAAACGCAGAACGGCCCCCGAAGACGCAGAGCCCGGAAACGCAGAACGGCCCCAGCCGAAGCTGGGGCCGTTCTCATTCCGTGCGCCCGGAGGGACTCGAACCCCCAACCTTCTGATCCGTAGTCAGATGCTCTATCCATTGAGCTACGGGCGCATCAGATGCTGCCCACCGCACTCACTGCGATCAGGCAACCACGCCACTCTATCCCACGCCGCTCGCGATTGCGAATCGAGCGCCGTGCCGGACGAGGCATCCGCGGTCCGGCCCGGACCCGGGCCGACGCGGCCCGCGCCGCACGCCTCACCCCGCCCCGAGTTGCCCGACTTCCATGAAAGTCGGGCAACTCGGGAACCGGGCCCGAGAGCCGGGCTCGGAGCGCGAACGCACGAACGCGCGAACGTCGGCTACCCCTTGACCGCGCCGCCGAGCCCCGCGCCGCTCAGGAAGAGCCGCTGGAACACGAGGAACAGCACGATCGGGATGAGCGTCGAGATCGCGAGGGCCGCGAGGAACACGTCGAGCTCCGTCTGCGACTGCACCGCGGGCAGGCGCACCGACAGCGGCTGCACCGCCGGGTCGGGCAGCACGAGCAGCGGCCAGAGGAAGTCCTTCCACGCCGCGATCACGGCGAACACCGAGACCACGCCGAGGATCGGCTTCGACATCGGCAGCACGATCGACCAGAACACCCGGAACGGTCCCGCACCGTCCGTGCGCGCCGCCTCGAACACCTCGCGCGGCAACCCGTCGAAGAAACGCTTCACGAGCAGGATGTTGAACGCGTTCGCCGCGGCGGGCAGCCACACCGCCCAGTACGTGTTCAGCAGCGAGGTGTCGATGAGCGGCGGATGCAGCACCGTGAGGTAGAGCGGCACGAGCAGCACCACCGCCGGCACGAACAGGGTCGCAAGCACGAGCCCGTTCAGGATCGGCGCGTACTTCGGCCGCAGCACCGAGAGCGCGTAGCCCGCGGTCGTCGCGATGAGCAGCTGGAAGAACCAGGAGCCCGCCGCGACCCAGATCGTGTTCAGGAAGTACTGGTCGATGTGGATGTCGTTCCACGCCGTCTCGAGGTTCGCCCAGTCGATCCCGTTCGGCCAGAGCTCGAAGGGATGGCTGAGCGTGTCCTGCGTCGGCGTGACGGCCGCCTTCGCGAGCCAGAGCAGCGGCCCGAGCCCGGCGACGACGAGTCCGACGAAGAGCACCACGTGCACGCCGGCCATCGAGACGCGCACGCCCCGCTTCCGCCGGTCGTGCCCACTCAGGATGCCGCGGTCGGCGTCGCCGTCGGCACGGTCGCGGCGGCGCGTGCCGAGGCCGGCGAGCTTCTGCCGCAGGGCCACGGAGGGCTGGGCCGAGGAGGGGGCGGGGGCGGTCAATTCGTGCTCCAGCGGTCGGTGAGCTTGAAGTACAGCCAGCTGAGCAGCCCGAGGAACACGGCCAGCATCAGGCTGAGCGCGGTGGCCTCGCCGTAGGCGCCGCCGAGGCTGTTCTGGAAGGCGTAGCGGTAGATCAGCAGGAGCACCGTGAGGGTCGCGTTGTTCGGCCCGCCGCCGGTGAACAGGTACGGCTCGAGGAACACCTGCGCCGTGCCGATCACCTGCAGGATCAGCATGATGAAGAGGATGCCGCGCAGCTGCGGCAGCGTCACGTGCCAGATCTTGCGCCAGATGCCGGCGCCGTCGACCTCGGCCGCGTCGTAGAGCTCCGGCGGCACCGCGATGAGCGCGGCGAGGTAGATGATGATCGAGCCGCCGGCCGCGGCCCAGGTCGCCTCGATCACGAGGGAGGGCATGGCGGTCGCCTGGGATTGCAGCCAGGGCTGCGGCGGGATGCCGACCCAGCCGAGGATCGTGTTGAAGACGCCGTCGGGGCTCGCGTTGTAGAAGACCTTCCACAGCAGCACCGCGACGACGGGCGGCACCACGACGGGCAGGTACGCGAGGGCGCTGTACAGTCCCTTGCCGCGGCGCACCTCGCTCATCAGCACGGCCATGATGATCGGCAGCGGGAAGCCGAAGACGAGCGCGAGGCCCGCGAAGTAGAGCGTGTTGACGACCGCGGTGCCGAGGTTCGGGTCGGCGAGCACCCGGGCGAAGTTGTCGAGGCCGACCCACACCGGCTCGCTGATGAGGTTCGTCTTCTGGAAGCTCATGATCACCGAGCGGGCGATCGGCCCCCAGCTGAAGACCCCGAACACGATGAGCATGGGCGCGAGGAAGGCCAGGTTCCACAGGCCTCCCCCGCGCAGCCACGTGAGCGGGGTGCGACGGCGGCGGCGCGATGGGGTGCGCGCCGCCGCCTCGGGCGACGGATGCCCCGCGCCGGCCTCGGCCGGGGCATCCGTCTGATCGATCGCGGTGGTGCTCACTGGTCGAGCAGCGCCTGCGCGTCGGTGTCGAGCTGCGTGAGCAGCGCGTCGATGTCGGCGTTCCGGTCGGTGAGGACCGCCTGCACGACGTTGTCCATCAGGGCGTAGATCGGCTGGGTCTGGCCCTTGAACTCGCCGACCGGGCTCTGGTCGAAGATGCCCTCGGTGAAGCCGGTCATCTGGTCGAGCGGAACGTTGATGTAGTCCTTGATCCACTCGCGCGACTCGAGGTAGGTGTCCTGGTCGAGCACCGGCAGCACCGGGGTGCCGACGGCCTGGTCGCTCGCGGCCAGCGCCTTCGCGTCGGCGACCGCGGCATCCTGATTCATCAGCTTCTGCATGTAGTACCAGTCGATCCAGGTGACCGCGGCCTTCTTCGTGTCCTCGTCGATCGTGGGCGCCACGACCGCGATGTCGCCGCCGCCGAGCACGCCGCCGCCGTCCTCGAGCGGGATGACGGTGAGGCCGTACTTGCCCGAGTCCATGCCGTAGTCGCGCACGAGCGCCGTGTAGACGTCCGAGCCGCTCGTGTACATGCCGATGTTGCCGGCCGCGAACTCCTGGTTGATGCTGCCCCAGTCGAGGTCGAAGTTCGCGCCCATCGAGTTGTCTTCCCAGCGCAGGTCGTGCAGGTACTGCAGCGTCGCCTTCGTGGCCGGGTTGTTGATCGTCGAGGTGAAGGTGCCGTCGTCGTTCGCGGTCTGCAGCTGGGCGCCGCGCGAGTCGGCCTGCGCCGACAGCTGCCAGCCGCCGGTGCCGTTGCTCGTCATCGTCGCGTAGCCGGCCTTGCCGGTCTTCTCGGCGATGGTCTTCGCCGCGGCCCGCACCTCGTCCCAGGTGGTCGGCGGCTGGTCGGGGTCGAGGCCCGCCTGCTCGAACAGGTCCCGGTTGTACTGGAGGCCGTTGGCGTAGGCCTGGCGGGGGAAGCCGTAGATCTTGCCGTCGCTGCCGGTGACCTCCTCGAGGAGGATCGGGTTGAACTTGTCGGTGTAGCCGAGCTCGTCGATCTCCTTCGTGAGGTCCATCAGCTGGCCGTTCTCAAGCAGCGTCTTGGAGTCGGTGAAGGGCACGGTGAACACGTCGGGCAGGCTGCCGCCGGCGAGCTGGGCGGCGAAGGTCGGGGCGGTCCACTCGTACTCGACGCCGACGATGTCGATGTCGGGGTGCTCCTTCTCGAACTGCTTCTCCTGCTCGGCGAAGGCGTCGTAGGCCGCCTGGTCGGCGCCGGGCGGGAAGGTGGCGACGCGGAGCTCGAGCTTGCCGTCGCCGTCGCCGCCCCCGGAGGAGCAGGCGGCGAGGGCGCCGACCATGGCGAGCGCGGCGATGCCGGCCGCAACGGTGCGTGTTGACTTCATTGTCGGTCCTTTCGGTGCTGTGTGGTGCGGTGGATGGTGCGTGGGTCGTGCGGGTGGTGCGCTCGGTGATGCAGGCGGATGGAGCGGGTCAGGGCGCCGCCGGCACGGCCCGCGGCGCGGTGCGCAGCCAGGCGGTGGCGTCGGCGGCGAGCCGTCCCTCGTCGAGCGGGGCGCTCGCGAGGAGGATCGACTCGTGCGGCGGCAGCTCGATCGGAGCAGTGCCGAGGTTCGTGATGCTGAGGAATCCATCGCCGCGGCGGAAGGCGATCGCTTCGGGACCTGCGTCGACCCACTCGAGCGCGCCGGAGCGCAGCGCGGGTTCCGCACGACGGATGCCGAGGGCTCGGCGGTAGAGCGAGAGCATGGAGGCGGGGTCGGCCTCCTGCGCCTCCACGGTGAGGCCGGACCAGTCGGCCGGCTGCGGCAGCCACGGGGCCGCCGCGGCGCTCGCGGGGCTGAAGCCGTACGGCTCCGCGAGCCCGCGCCAGGGCAGCGGCACCCGGCAGCCGTCGCGGCCGGGGTCGATGCCGCCGGAGCGGAAGTGCATGGGGTCCTGCAGCACCGCGACGGGCAGCTCCGCCTCGGGCAGGCCGAGCTCGTCGCCCTGGTAGAGGTAGAGCGAACCGGGCAGCGCGGCGGTGAGGAGTGCGGCGGCGCGGGCGCGGCGGGTGCCGAGGGCGAGGTCGCTCGGCGTGCCGAAGCGCTTCTTGCGGAAGGCGAAGCTCGAGTCCTCGCGGCCGTAGCGGGTGACCGGGCGGGTGATGTCGTGGTTCGAGAGCACCCAGGTGCTCGGGGCGCCGACGGGGGCGTGCACCCGCAGCATGAGCTCGATCGAGGCGCGCAGCTCGGCGGCGCTCCACGGCCGGGTCATGAAGTCGAAGTTGAAGGCCGTGTGCATCTCGTCGGGGCGGAGGTAGGCGGCGAAGCGCTGGGCGTCGGGCAGCCAGATCTCGCCGACGAGCACGCGGGGGTCGTCGTAGCTCTCCGCGATGCGCCGCCAGGAGCGGTAGAGCTCGTGCAGCTCGTCGCGGTCGATGTGCGGGTGCTCGCCGGGGCCGGGCTCGGCGGGGTAGTCGGGCAGCTCGGGGTGCTTCATGAGCTGGGCGGCGGAGTCGATGCGGACGCCCGCGACACCGCGGTCGAACCAGAAGCGCAGGATCTCCTCGTGCTCGCGGCGCACGTCGGGGTGGTTCCAGTTGAGGTCGGGCTGCTCGGGCGTGAAGAGGTGCAGGTACCAGTCGCCGGGCGTGCCGTCGGGGTTCGTGGTGCGGGTCCACGGCTCGCCGGTGAACTCGGAGACCCAGTCGTTGGGCTTCTCGTCGCCCGCCGGGCCGCGTCCGGGGCGGAACCAGAACCGCTCGCGCTCGGGGCTGCCCGGCCCGGCGGCGAGGGCCTCCTGGAACCACACGTGCTCGTGCGAGACGTGGTTCGGGACGATGTCGATGATGGTGCGGATGCCTCGCGCCGCGGCGTCCTCGATGAGCTGCTCGGCGTCGGCGAGGGTGCCGAAGGCGGGGTGGATGTCGCGGTAGTCGGCGACGTCGTAGCCGCCGTCTGCGAGCGGCGAGGGGTACCAGGGGGTGAACCAGAGCGCGTCGACGCCGAGTTCGGCGAGGTAGTCGAGCCGGCTGCGGACGCCCTGCAGGTCGCCGATGCCATCGCCGTTCGAATCGGCGAAGCTGCGCACGTACACCTGGTAGATGACGGCGCTGCGCCACCAGTCGGCGTCGCCCGCGGGGGCGCCGGGGCCGGCCGTGGTGGCGGTGAGTGGCATGGTCACGCGGTGGTGCTCCTCGTCGTTCGGCGCGCCGTCGCGTCCGTGACGACGGCGTCTTGTCGGTCAACGTAATGAGAGCAACAGGATGATGCAACTATTCAACAAATCGACAAAATGTTTCGACGACTTGCGTGGAATTGCGTCAGCGGCTTGCGGCTGGAGCGCAAGCGGCATCCCCGTCCCAACCTTCCCGAGTTGCCCGACTCTCATGAAATTCGGGCAAGTCGACAGGGTGGGCGATCCGAGTTGCCCGACTCTCATGAAAATCGGGCAAGTCGAGATCAGGGGGCGGTGAGGGAGTCGACGGGGGCCGGGGCGGGGGCCGGGGCGGGGCCTGTCGAGCCGCGGACGACGAGCTCGGGCGCGAAGAGCACCTCGTCGCCGAGGGCGCGCTCGCTCGTCATCTGGCGGAGCAGCAGCTCGATCACCATCTTGCCCATCGCCTCGATCGGCTGCCGCACGGTCGTGAGCGGCGGCTCGGTGCAGTTCATCAGGGCGGAGTCGTCGTAGCCGATGACCGACACGTCCTCCGGCACCCGGAGCCCCGCCCGGCGCACCGCCCGCACGGCGCCGAGGGCGATCGGGTCGCTCGCGCAGACGATCGCGGTGACGCCGGCCTGCAGCAGCTTCGCCGCGGCCGCCTGCCCGGACTCGAGGGAGTACAGCGAGTGCACGATGAGCTCGTCGTCGAGGGCGAGGCCGTGACGTTCCGCCATCCGCCTGGCCGCGGCGAGCTTGCGTCGGGACGGCACGTGGTCGCGCGGCCCGAGCAGGATGCCGATGCGCCGGTGACCGAGCTGCACGAGGTGCCCGTAGCCCTGCTCGATCGACATGGCGTCGTCGCACGAGACGGTCGCGAAGCCGAGCCCGTCGACGGGCGCGTTCAGGAGCACCGTGGGCAGCTTCAGCTCGACGAGCCGCTCGTAGTGCTCGTGGGAGGCATCCGCCTGCGAGTACGCACCACCGGCGAACACGACGCCCGAGACCTGCTGGTGCAGGAGCAGCTCGACGTAGTCCGACTCCGAGACCCCGCCCGCGCTCTGGATGCAGAGCACCGGGGTGAAGCCGTTCTGCGCGAGCCCGCCGCCGATCGACTCGGCGAGCGCGGGGAAGATCGGGTTCTGCAGCTCGGGCATGACGAGGCCGACGAGCCGGGCGCGCTCGCCGCGGAGCTTCGTCGGCCGCTCGTAGCCGAGCACGTCGAGCGCGGTGAGCACCGCGTCGCGCGTGGAGGCGGAGACGCCGGGCTTGCCGTTCAGCACACGGCTCACCGTGGCCTCGCTGACCCCGACCTTGCGTGCGACATCCGCCAGCCGTCTCGACATGCGAGCAATCGTATGCGAACTCCGCGCAAGAACTCGACCATCCTGGCGGGCATCCCGGCGCGTAGGCTGACGGCATGGGCAAGCTGGTCTACGGCGCCTCGTTGCGCGAGTTCGACATCGACGACCGGACCCTCGCCCACCTGCGGGTGGCGGTCCTGAACAAGCTGCGGCGCTCGGAGTCGTTCGCACTCACCTGGGAGCACGGAGTCGACCGCGGCTCGGGGCGAACCACGGTCTGGCTGAACGAGTCGATCCCGGTGCAGTTCGTGTTCAGCGGCAATCGGCCGCCGAAGCTCAACCGGCTGTGGATCGAGCAGCTGCTGCTTTCGGCGAACAGCGCCGGCGGCCTGCAGCACGTGCCGGAACCCGACGAGTCGGAGCCGTTCGAGTCCGAATAGCGCGACCCGGATCGCACGACGGCGCGCGACCGCGCGCGGCGGATCAGTCGCCGGACTTCGCCTCGTCGACGCTGTGCTCGACCTCCTGCACGTCGACGCCGACGTGCACGGGCTGGTCCGGGTCGGTGGGGATGGGGTCGGTGTCGAGGTGCTCCGGCACGAGCTCGATCCCGCCGGTGCTGTTCGCCGAGCGCATCAGCTCCTCGATCCAGCGCATGCTGAGGTCGGGGCGCTCGGGTTCGTCGAAGACGAAGCGCAGCGGGATCGACGGATGCATCCACAGCGTGCTCCGGCCCCGCTCCTGCTCCTCGGCGTGCTGCCAGGAGAAGGTGAAGCTCTCGTTGCGGCGCAGCTTCGTCGTGATCGCGACCTTGAGGTGCGCGAGCGCGCGGTCCTCGATGCCGATCGGCGTGCCGGAGTCGCCGTAGTAGAGCGTGCCCATGCCCCGATAGTACGCCGATCCGACCGGCAGGAAGACGACCGGGGACGCCCTGTCAATCCCCTGCCGGGCCGCGGGCGACGGGAGCTACCGTGGGCCCGAACCGGGAACGAAGGGAGCACCCACATGCCTGGACGACGGAACGCCTCGCTGAAGGACCCGGAGCTCTACGAGAAGCTCCGCGACGACGGCGCATCCAAGGAGAAGGCCGCGCGCATCTCGAACGCCGCGGCGAACGAGGGCCGGAGCGCCATCGGACGCAAGGGCGGTTCGCACGGCGACTACGAGGACTGGACGGTCCCCGAGCTGAAGAAGCGCGCCAAGGAGCTCGGCCTCTCCGGCTATAGCGGCAAGCGCAAGGCCGAGCTCGTGCGGGCGCTGCGGAACCACTGAGCCGCGGAACCACTGAGCCACCCCGCTCACGGCCGCGCCGGTGGCGGCTGAGCCGCGCCGCGGCATCCGGCGACCGAGCCCCTGCTCAGCCGCCCTCGCGGCGCACGCCCGCCGGGTCGAGATCGGGGCGGAGCCCGCGCCACCTGGCGTGGCGCACGACGCCCGTGCGCGTCCACGCCCCGAACTCGATCTCCCCGACGAGCTCCGGGCGCACCCAGACGGCGTCGGCCGCGTCGGCCGCCGGCACGTCGAGGAGCGGCGAACGGTCGACGGCGAGCGCATCGAGCCGCTCCAGCAGCCGATCGAGCTCCCGCTCGCGGAAGCCGCTGCCGACCCGGCCGACGTACTCGAGCCCGCGCTCGCCCGGCACGCCGAGGAGGAGCGAACGGATCCGCCCGGTGCGCGTGCCGACGCCGCGCCGGTAGCCGCCGATGACGACCTCCTGCGTGCGCGCGAGCTTCAGCTTCAGCCAGTCGTCGCTGCGCTCCCCCGAGCGGTACGGCGAGTCCCAGCGTTTCGCCATCGCGCCCTCGAGGCCGAGCCGTTCGGCCTCGGCGAGCGCGTCCGCGAGCGGCATCCCGGCGAGCGCGGGGACCTCGACCGGGACGCGGGCGGTCCCCGGCCGCAGGAGCCGTTCGAGCCGCTCGCGACGTCGCCGGTACGGTTCGTCGACCGTCGGCGAGCCGGCGAGTTCGAGCACGTCGAAGAGCAGCAGGCGCACCGGGATGCGCGGCGCGGTCTTCGCGATCTCGCGCGGGTCGGCGAGGTTCATCCGGTGCTGCAGCAGCCCGAAGTCGGGCCGGCCGTCCTCGTCGAGGGCGACGATCTCGCCGTCGACGACGGCGTCGGCGCGGAGGGCGCCCGCGAGTCCGGCGAGCTCCGGGTAGACGTCGGTGACGTCGCGACCGGTGCGGCTCGCGAGCCGGGTCGCGCCGTCCTCGGCCCGGGCGAGCACGCGGATGCCGTCCCACTTCCACTCGATCGCCCGGTCGTCTCCCACGAGTCCGGGCGCCCCGGCCACGGCGAGCATCGGCGCGTACGGGATGCGCGGCGGGCGGGCGGCGCGCGGCGCGGCCGGGGCGAGCGGCCCGGCCGGGGCGAGCGGCGACGCGGATGCCTCCAGCGGAGCCGGGGTCTCGGATGCCTCCAGCGGAGCCGGGATTCCGGATGCCTCGGGCGCCGCGGCCGGGGCCGGCTGCCGCGGCCCGGCGCGCTGGTCCTTCATCCGGTGCAGCAGCCAGCTGCTCTTCTCCCCCTCGCCGTCGGTGCGGATGAGCGCGAGCCGCACCCGGCCGAGCGGCCCGCCGACGCTCCCGTCGAGGGTGAAGATGAGCTCGTCGTCGCGCCACTTCTCGAGCTCGTACACACCCGAGTCCCACACCGTCATCGACCCGGCGCCGTACTCGCCCGCCGGGATCGTGCCCTCGAAGGCGAGGTACTCGATCGGGTGGTCCTCGGTCTGCACGGCGAGATGGTTCACCCCGGTCGTCTCGGGCACGCCCTTCGGCACCGCCCAGCTCCGCAGCACGCCATCGCGCTCGAGCCGCAGGTCGAAGTGCAGCCGGCGGGCGTGGTGCTCCTGGATCGTGAACCGCCGGCCCGCGGCATCCGCCCCGCCCGAGGCGTCCGCCCCGCCCGCGGCATCCGCCCCCGCCCCCGCGATGCGCTCGCGGGCCTCGGGGATGGGCTCGGGCGTCGCCCCGGCCGTGCGCTTGGCCCGGTACGCGTCGAGCGCGTCGCCGCCGGATGCCGCGGCGGACCGTCCGAGCGGCGCCATCGGGTCGCCCGACGCCGCGACCCGCGCGAGCACCTCGTGGAACTCGAGCTGCCCGAGCCCCGGCGCCTCGAGCTCGGCCCAGTCGCGCGGCGCCGCCACGGTCGGCCGTGCGCGGCCCCGGAGCGAGTACGGCGCGATCGTCGTCTTCTTGCCGTTGTTCTGGCTCCAGTCGATGAGCACCTTGCCGGTGCGGAGCGTCTTGCGCATGCTCGACACGACGAGCTCCGGATGGTCGGCCTCGAGCGCCCGGGCGAGCTCGTGGGCGACCGCCGACACCTGCTCCGAGCTCTGCGCGCCGTCGAGGCCGGCGTAGAGGTGCAGCCCCTTGCTGCCGCTCGTGACCGGGACCGCCTCGAGCCCCATGCCGCCGATCAGGTCGCGGACGAGCCGCGCCACCTCGGCGCACTCGGCGAGGCCGACGCCGTCGCCCGGGTCGAGGTCGAAGACCATCCGGTCCGGGTTCGCGGCGGAGCCGTCCGGCGCGAAACGCCACTGCGGCACGTGCAGCTCGAGCGCGGCCTGCTGCGCCAGCCAGACGAGGCTGGCCCGGTCGCCGGCGATCGGGTACGTCTTCGGCCCCTCGGAGTGCTGGATGACCCCGCGGCGCAGCCACTCGGGCGCGTGCTCGGCGAGGTTCTTCTCGAAGAACGGCGTCTGCGGATCGGCCGCGGTGCCGACGCCGTGCACCCAGCGCTTGCGGGTGACGGGACGCCCGGCGACGTGCGGCACCATGACCGGGGCGATCTCGGCGTAGTACGAGATCACCTCCCCCTTGGTGGTGCCCGTCTCGGGGTACATGACCTTGTCGAGGTTCGTCAGCCGCAGCCGGCGACCGTCGACCTCGACGAGGTGGCGCTCCGCTTCCGCCATGCCCCCATCCTGCCCGCTGGCGCCCGTCGGGGCGAGGGCGGCGGGGCAAGGGGGTTCCGGTGGGGCGGCCCTGGGTGTTCACTGGGGGGATGCGAGCCGTCTGGAAGGGCGCGGTCACGTTCGGTCTGGTGAACGTGCCCGTGAAGCTGTACAGCGCGACCGAGGACCACGACGTGAGCCTGCACCAGGTGCACGCCGAGGACGGCGGCCGCATCAGATACCAGCGCAAGTGCGAGGTGTGCGGCAAGGTCGTCGCCTACCAGGACATCGACAAGGCGTACGACGACGGCGAACGCACCGTCGTCGTCACCGACGCCGATCTGAAGGCGCTGCCGGCCGAGCGCAGCCGCGAGATCGAGGTCGTCGAGTTCGTGCCGAGCGCGCAGATCGACCCGATCATGTTCGACCGCTCGTACTACCTCGAGCCCGACTCCGCGTCGAGCAAGGCGTACGTGCTGCTGCGGGAGACGCTGGAGTCCACAGACCGGACCGCGATCGTGCGTCTCGCGCTGCGGCAGAAGACCCGGCTCGCGGCGCTCCGCGTGCACGACGACGTGCTCGTCGTGCAGACGCTGCTCTGGGCCGACGAGGTGCGCGAGGCCGCGTTCCCGGCGCTCGACGAGCCGGTGAAGATCAGCGACACGGAGCTCGCCCTCTCGAAGCAGCTCGTCGAGAGCCTCGTCTCCGACTTCGATCCGACGCAGTACGTCGACGAGTACCAGCAGGAGCTGCGCACGCTCATCGCCGCGAAGCTCGAGCAGGGCGACGCCCTCGACACGGCGGCCACCTTCGGCGAGGAGCCGGAGGAGGAGGGCGCCGAGGTCATCGACCTGATGGAGGCGCTGCGGCGCTCGCTCGCGGCGAAGCGCGGCGACGGCGCGGATGCCTCGGACGAGGCGGATGCCGGAGACGGGGCCGAGGGGTCGGACGAGGCGGATGCCGCGGACGACGGCACGGCGAAGCGGAAGACCGCCGCGAAGGCCGCGCCGAAGAAGCCGGGCGCGGCGAAGGCCGGGGCGAAGAAGGCGCCCGCGAAGAAGCCGGCCGCCAAGAAGCGCGCCTCCTAGCCGGAGGTCGCGGGGCGGTGAACGCAGAACGTTCACACCTGAACACAAGTTCCAGATGTCCGACGAACGGATGACTTGCTCCACATCGGATACCCGATGAGGCTGGGCAGGACGGCCGACGAACGGACTGAACCAGCAAGATGCAATTGGACCTGAAGCTCCTCGCAGCTCCCGTGCTGACCGTCTCCGTGATGTTCGGGCTGACGGGATGCTTCTCGGATGCTCAGAGCCGAGCACAGATCGACTTGGTCGAAGCATTCGTCGATCAACCGGTCGATCCCGACTGGCCCTACCTGGATGCGGTTGACGTCACCGCGTCGACGTGCACAGGCAACGTCGCCTGTCAGCAGGCGGTTCAGAGCGAGTACGTCACCATACTCAAGTTCGCGGACCTCGACGACGCCTCCGACTATGCGGCCGCGCTCGGCGGAGATGGTGTGCAGATCGACCCGCTCGTCATTGCCTTTCACGACGATTCCCTCACAACCGAGCAGCGGCTGGCGATCATCCAGAGCGTTTCCGGAATCAACGCGAGCAGCCCCGACTGATCCGCTCGGGCTCACGCTCCAGGGCGGCATGCGCGCCCTGGGAGAGCGCGGCTACGCCGCCGCCTCCCAGCGCGGCCGCGGCACCGAGTCCACCAGCAGCCGCGTGTACGGATGCTCCGGATCGCGCAGCAGCCGATCGGTCGGGCCCTGCTCGACGATCTCGCCGCGTCGCATCACGACCGCCCGCTCGCACACCCGCCGGACGACGCCCAGGTCGTGGCTGATGAACAGCACGGTGAGCCCGCGCTCCTCGCGGAGGCGTGCGACGAGATCGAGCACCTGCGCCTGCACCGACACGTCGAGCGCGCTCGTCGCCTCGTCCATGACGAGCAGGTCGGGCTCGATCGCGAGCGCGCGGGCGATCGCGACCCGCTGGCGCTGCCCGCCGGAGAGGGTCTTCGGGCGGGCGCGGGCGTGCCGCTCGCCGAGGCCGACGGCGTCGAGCAGTTCGCGCGCCCGCACCTCGGCGGCCGCGCGGCCCAGCCCGGTGTGCAGACGCAGCACGTCCTGGATGGCCCGGCCCGCGGGGATGCGCGGATCGAGGGACAGATAGGGGTCCTGGAACACCATCTGCACGCTCTTCGCGTGCGCGAGCCGTTCCTCGCGGCTGCGCGGCGTGGCGGTGCGCTCGCGGCCCGCGATGCGGAGCTCGCCGCGGTCGGCCCGCTCGAGCCCCACGATCATGCGGGCGAGGGTCGACTTGCCCGAGCCGGACTCGCCGACGACGCCGAGCGCGCCGCCGCGCGGGATCGCGAGCTCCGCGCCGACGACCGCGTGCACGGGCGGGCGGCCGCGGAGCTGGTACGTCTTCGCGAGGCCGTGCACCTCCAGCATCGGCTCGGCACGGTCGGCGGGCGAGGCGCCGGCGGGCGTGACAGCGGCTGACGGGGCATCCACGGGCGAGGCATCCGCCGCCGAGGCATCCGCCTCGCCGTTCGCGCCGCGCACCGCGATGCTCGGCGTCGCCAGGATGAGCCGCTTCGTGTACTCCGCCTCCGGCTCGGTGAAGACGCGGCGGGCGCCGCCGGCCTCCTCCACCCGGCCCGCGCTCATCACGACGACGCGGTCGCAGAGCGACGCGGCGAGGTTCAGGTCGTGGGTGATGAACAGCATCCCCATCCCGCGCCGCTCGCGGAGCTCGACGAGGACCCGCACGATCTCCGCCTGGGTCGTCACGTCGAGCGCCGTGGTCGGCTCGTCGCAGATGAGCAGCTTCGGCGAGCTTGTGAGCGCACCGGCGATCATCACGCGCTGCAGCATGCCCCCGGAGAACTCGTGCGGGTACTGCCCGAAGTGCTCCTCGGGGCGGGGCAGCTGCACGTCGGCGAGGAGCTCGATCGCCCGCGCCCGCGCCTCGGCGGCGGACTTGCCCTCGCAGCGCCGCAGGGTCTCCGTCATGTGGTCGCCGATCGTGCGCATCGGGTTGATGCCCGCGCGCGGATCCTGGAAGATCATCGCGGCCGAGTGCCGGCGCAGGTCCAGGATGTCGCGGGCCGGAGCCCCGATCACCTCACGCCCGTCGAGGCGGACGTGCCCGCCGAGACGGGAGCGGTCCGGCACGAGGCCGAGCACGGTGCGCGCCGTCAGCGACTTGCCCGAGCCGGACTCTCCGACGAGCCCGACGGTCTCGCCCGCGGCGACCTGCAGCGAGATGCCGTCGAGCAGGCGCGTCCCGTCGTGGAGCTCGAGCGTCAGCCCGTCGATGTCGAGCAGCTGGCTCATGCGGGAACCCCTCCCCCGATGCGGTCGGAGAGCTCTTCTCCGATGATGTTCACGGCGACGACGACGAGCACGACGGCGACGGCCGGCACGATCGCCGGGAGGAAGTACCCGCCCGCGACGCCGGACTGCGCCTCGTTGATCATGGCGCCCCAGTCGGGCGTCGGCGGCTGCACCCCGAGTCCGAGGAACGAGAGGCCGGCGAGCTCGGCGAGCACGTAGCCGAAGTTCAGCGTCGACTGCGCGCCGACGATCGGCGTGACGTTCGGCAGCACCCGGCGCAGCGCGATCCACGCACCGCCGAAGCCCTGCACCCGATACGCCGAGACGTAGGGGCGGGTGCGCTCCGCCTTCACGAGCGCGCGGGTCAGCCGGGCGACGAACGGCGCGTAGGCGATGCTCATCGCGATCACCGGCGCCACGAGCCCTTTCCCGAACAGCGCGACCGCCATGATCGCGAGGAGCAGCGAGGGGAAGGCGAACAGCACGTCGAAGACCCGGCCGAGCACCGCGTCGATCCAGCCGCTGCGCCAGCCGGCGAGGAGGCCGAGCAGCATGCCGATGATCGTCGAGCCGATGACGACGAGGAGCGGGCCGAGGAGGGCCGTGCGCGCACCGTAGACGAGCCGGCTCAGCAGGTCGCGGCCGAGGCCGTCGGTGCCGAGCCAGTGCGCGGCGCTCGGCCCGGCGTTCACGGCGGTGAAGTCGACCGCGTCGGGCGGGTACGGCGCGACGAACGGGGCGAAGACGGCGGCGAGCGTCATCACCGCGACGACGCCGCACGCGATGCCGAAGACGAGGCGGGTGCGGTGGGCGCGGGGTGCGCGGAGCACCTTGACGGCGAGAGTGGGGGTCGGGGTCGTCATCTGGCACTGGCTCCTGCGGCGGACCGGGGATCGATCCAGGGTTCGGCGAGGTCGACGATGGCGTTCACGACGACGAAGGCGGTGACGACGAGCATGACGATGGCCTGCACCACCGGGAAGTCGAGGCGGTCGACGGACTGCACGAGCAGCGAGCCGATGCCGGCGAGGCCGAAGGCCGCCTCGACGATCGTCGAGGCGACGAGGAGGCCCGCGACGAGCACGCCGCTGACGGTGAGGATCGGCCCGAGCGCGTTGCGGAAGACGTGCCGCCGGATGACGGTGGCGCGCTTCAGCCCGCGGCTCGTCGCGACCTCGACGTGCTCGCGGCCGAGCTGCTCGACCATCGAGGAGCGGGTGACCTTGCCGACGAGCACGACGAACACGATCGCGAGCGCGATCGAGGGCAGCACCAGGTGATAGACCATGTCGCCGAAGCCCTGCCCGGAGCCGAAGGTCGGGAACCAGCCGAGCTGCACCGCGAAGACCGCGATGAGCACGATCGAACCGACGAAGGAGGGGATGGCGCTCAGCACCGTCAGGCCGATCAGCGTCAGCCGGTCGAGCGGGCGTCCCTTGTTCAGCGCAGCGACGACGCCTGCGGAGAGGCCCACGATCGCGATCAGGAGGCCCGACATGACGACGAGCATCAGGGTCACGGGCAGCCGCTCGCCGATCACCGTCGAGACGTCCTGGCGGTACTGCAGCGATCGGCCGAAGTCGCCCGTGAGCGCGCCGCCCAGCCAGTTCAGGTACTGCTGCCACGGCGGCAGGTCGAGCCCGAACTGGGCGGTGACCTGCGCGATCGCCTCCGGGCTCGGCTTGCGGCCGCGGAGGAGGAACCGCACCGGGTCGCCCGGCACGAGGAAGCGCGAGAAGAAGACGAGCAGCGAGGCGAGGAAGAGGGTGAGCGCGAGCCCGCCGAGCTTGCCGGCGACCCGGCGGACGCCCGCCGCCGACCATCGGCCCCGCCGCGGGGTCCCGGCCGCCGCCTCGCGGGCGGCGACCGAGACCGTGCTGCTATCGAGCGCCAATGGTGGCCGCCCACGGGTAGTAGAGGAAGGCGATCGAGGGCGCGACGCCCGTGATGCGCTCACCCACGAAGACCGGCATGGGGCCGGCGAAGAGCGGCAGCCACGGCAGTTCCTCGTTCGCGATGTGCTGCAGCTCGCTCGTGAGCTTCGCGCGCTCCTCGGCGTCCATCGTGCCGACCGCCTGGGTCGCGAGCTCGTCGAACTCGGGGTTCGACCAGTTGCCGTAGTTGCTGAACTCGCCGGTGCGGAGCACGCCGTACATCTCCAGGGGGTCCGGGCTCGAGAGGTACCAGACGGTATAGAAGAGGTCGACGCCCTCGCGCGCGCTCGGGTCGGAGAATAGGGCCGTGTACGCGTTCGGCGTCACCGTCCGGATCTCGGCCTCGAGGCCGATCGACTGCGCCGCGGCGGCCGTGGCCTGCGAGACCACGTTGAAGTCGTTGCCGATCGGCGCCGTGACGAAGACGATCTTCTCGCCCGCGACGCCGGCCTCCTCCACGAGGGCCTTCGCCTGCTCGAGGTCCTTCGGGTACTCCTCGAGCCCGGTGAACGCCTCGTCGCGCGTGGCCTCGGACGCCGCTCCCCAGACGGACTCCTGCGTGAGGGCGTTCGACACCTCGCCGTAGCCCTTCGCCGCGGCATCCAGGATGCCCTGCCGGTCGAGCGCGAACATGAGCGCCTTGCGCACCCGGAGGTCGCCGAGCGGCCCCTCGAGGTTCGAGACGATGAGGTTCGAGGTCGCGGTGCTGAGGCCGAAGTACACGTCGCCGGCGCCGGAGGCCTGCAGCTGCGGGATGCCGTCGACGGGGAGCATCCAGCTGCCGTCGACGTCGCCCGACTTCAGCGCGTTGATGCGGGCGGTGGCGTCGTTCATGAAGACGAAGCGCACCTCGCCCGACTTCGCCCGGAGCGACTCGTCCCAGTAGTCGTCGAAGCGGGTGAGCGTGATCGACTCGCCCGACTTCCACTCGCTGAGCTCGAACGGCCCGGTGCAGTTCACGAGCCCGGTCGAGTTGCCGTAGTCGGCGCCGTCGGCGGCGAGCGTCGCCGCGGACTCGACCACGCCGGCCGACCCGCCCATGCCGAGGTTGAACTGGGAGTCGGGGATCGTGGTGGTCACCGTCACCTGGCGGTCGCCGGTCTGCTCGATCGACGCCACGTTCTGGTAGACGGAGTACCAGGAGGAGCCCACCGCCGGGTCGAGGTGGCGGCGCATCGAGGCGACGACGTCGGCGGCGGTGAGCGGGGTGCCGTCGTGGAAGACGACCCCCTCCCGGATCGTGTAGACCCAGGTCGTCGGGCTCGTCTGCTCGTACGACTCGGCGAGCCCCGGGCTCAGCGTGTAGTCGGGGTTCAGCCGCAGCAGCGATTCGCAGACGTTCGACAGCACCATGTTGTCGGCGTAGTCGAACGCGTAGGCGTAGTCGAGCGAGTAGGGCTCGGCGTAGTTCGCCCAGGTGAACGAGTCGATGTCGCCGGACGGCTCCGGCGTCTGCGCGGTGAGCTCCCAGTCGGGGGCGGTGGGCGTCTCCGCGGCGGGGCTGCAGGCGCTGAGCGCGAGCGCGGCGGCCGCGGCGCCGGCCGTGAGCGCGACGATGCGCCGGCCGGTGCGGGGTCGGAGGACTGGCACGCCGGAAGTGAGCGCGACGATGCGCCGGCCGGTGCGGGGTCGGAGGACTGGCATGGGGGCTCCTCTGGTCGTGGGTGCTGGACGGTGGGTGCTGGTCGTGGGTGCTGGTCGTGGATGCTGGTCGGGGCGGTGGATGCCGGGCGGTGCTCGTTCGCTGCCGGAAGCCGCCGCGGCTCAGTCCGCGTCGAGGGCGACGAAGACGCGCTCGCCCTCGATCCAGGTCGAGCGGACGGCGGCGCGATGGAGCTCCTCCGGCGGGAGGCCGAAGGGGTCGGGGGCGATGACCACGAGGTTCGCGAGGTATCCCTCGCGCACGTGGCCCGTGTCGTGGTCGCGGTGGTTCACCCAGGCGCTGCCCGAGGTGTACGCGGCGAGCGCGGTCTCGAGCGCGAGCCGCTGGTGCGCGCCGCCGAGCGGCTCGGCGTCGAGGCCGGGGGCGACGCGGGTGACGGCGATGTGCACGGCGGCGAGCGGGTCGGCCGAGGAGACCGGCCAGTCGCTGCCGCCGGCGAGGCGCGCGCCGTCGCGCACGAGGTCGCCGAAGGGGTACTGGCGCGCCTCGGCGCCGTCCTGCAGGAACGGCAGGGTGAGCTCGTCGATCTGGTCCTCGTGGGTGGCCCAGAGCATCTGCAGGTTCGCGACGGCATCCAGCTCGGCGAAGCGCGCGGTGTCGCCCTCGTCGATCACCTGGAGGTGCGCGAGGTGGTGGCGGCCGTCGCTCGGGCCGTTCGCGGCCCTGGCCGTCTCGACCGCGTCGAGCGCCTCGCGCACGGCGCGGTCGCCGAGGGCGTGGAAGTGCACCTGCATCCCCTCGGCGTCGAGCCGGGCGACGGCGTCGCGCAGCAGCTCCGGGTCGATGAAGGAGAGGCCGCGGTTGTCGGTGTCGTGCCCGTGGTGGTCGCGGTAGGGGGCGAGCATCGCGGCGGTCTGGTTCTCGGCGACGCCGTCGACCATCATCTTCACGGTGCCGAGCGAGAGCCGGTGCTCCGCGCCGAGGGCGGCGATCTCGTCGCGGAGGGCGAGGATGCCGTCGATCTGCTCGAGCCCGGCGTCGCGGCGCCACCACTGGGAGCCGACGACGTGCACCTTGAGCTCGCCCTCGTCGAGCGCGCGCCGGTAGGCGACGACGGGGTCGTGCACGGCGCCGCCCTGGCCGACCATCGCGTCCTGCCAGCCGGTCACGCCGAGCGCGAGCAGCTCCTGCTGGGCGCGGAGCAGGCCGCGGTAGGCGAGCTCCTCGCTCGTGGCCGGGCGCACCTCGGCGAAGAGCTCCATGGCGCCCTCGTGGAAGGTGCCGGCGGGCGACCCGTCGGCCTCGCGTTCGATGCGGCCGTCGGCCGGGTCGGGGGTGGTCGCGTCGAGGCCGGCCGCGCGGATGGCGGCGGTGTTCGCCCAGGCGCTGTGGTGGTCGCGGCTCATGAGGAGCACGGGGCGGTCGGCGACGACGGCGTCGAGGAGGCCGCGCGCGGGCGCCCCGCCGGGGTAGTGGTCCATGGACCAGCCGCCGCCGAGGATCCACGGCTCCTCGGGGTTCGCCGCGGCGTAGTCGGCGACGATCGCGAGGGCCTCCTCGGCGTTCGCGCCGGCGCTGAGCTCGCACTGGAGCAGCTCGACCCCGCCGCCGACGGGGTGGATGTGCGCGTCCTGGAAGCCCGGGGCGAGGAGCGCTCCGTCGAGCTCGACGACACGGGTGCCGGGTCCGCGGAGCGCGGCGGCGTCGGCGTCGGGGACGACCGCGGTGATGCGGCCGCCGGCGACGGCGACCGTGTGGTCTCGGAGGGGGGACCCGGTTCCGGTGAACACGGACCCGCCGGTGAACAGGACGTCGGCAGTCACGTCGCCTCGCTTCCTCATCGAACGGACGAGGCGAGCGTAGCCACAGCGCAACACTGATGTCAACAGTGTTGACAGAACCGTTGCGCGGCTTGCTACGCTTCCCGAGCCGAGCGAGGTGCACGCCGCACGATCCGCGCGGCGCGAGCGGCGTGGCAGCATGGGAAGCCACGTGGAGCGAAGGAGCCCGATGACGACAGCGACCGGTGCTCGCGGCGGCCCGTCCGCGCGCGGCAAGGCGAGACTCGACCACGACACGATCGTCGCGGCGGGGCTCGAGCTCGCCGCCGAGACCGGGGGCATCACCCTGTCCGTGCGGGAGCTCGGCGCCAGACTCGGCGCCGACCCCACGGCGATCTACCGGCACTTCCGCAACAAGGAGGAGCTGATGCAGGCGCTCCTCGACGCGCTCAACGCGCGCTCCGTCGCCACGGTCACGGCGCCGCGCGAGGACTGGCGCGCCCGGCTGCGGCAGCTCTCCGGTGCGACGCTCGAACTGTTCAGCGCCCACCCGGCGATCGCCGCGGAGGCCGTCGTGCTCACCACCCACGGCCGGGGCGAACTCGACGCGGTCGAGCTCATGCTCGACGCCTTCGCGCAGGCCGGGCTCGCCGACGAGGAGCTCGTGCGCCACTACGCGCTGCTGGCCTCGCACGTGCTCTCGACGGCGTCGGGCATCGCCCGGAGCCGCAGCGAACGGGGCGCGAACGCCGACGGGACGAGCCCGTGGTTCGACGGCCCGGTGCTCGCGGACCCGCGGAGCCACCCGCGGGTCGCCGAGTTCGGGCCGCGGCTCGTCGAGCTCGAGGACCGGGACCTCTTCCAGCACGGCGTCGAGGTCATCATCGCCTCGGCGGAGCGGGCGGCCGCGGGGCGCTGAGCCGACGAGGCCCCGCCGCACCCCGGGAAACGGCGGAGCGCGCGGCATCCGGGGAGGGATGCCGCGCGCTCTCGGATGGAGGCGGGCGCCGTCAGGCGGCGCAGGCCTTCGTGACCTCGGAGGCGGCGGTCTGGATGGCCGTCTGCTGCGCAGCGAGCGCGTCGGCGTCCTGCGTGCCGTCGGCCGGGATGGTCGCGGCGTAGTCCGCGGCATCGCCCAGCGCGCTCTTCAGGCCCTCGAGCGCGTCTTCGACCTTGGTGTCGTCGCCGGCCTGCTCGTCGAGCGCGTCGACCCGGTCCTCGAGGCCCTCGAGGTAGGTCTTCGTCGCGGCGCCGTCGGTCGCGGTGGCGAGCGTGTTCTGCGCGCCGTTCGAGACGTTGCGGACCTCGCTGCGGATGGTGTCGCAGCCGCTCGGCGCCGCCGAGGCGTCGCCCGAGCCGGACGTGGCGCAGCCCGAGAGCAGCAGTGCACCCGCGAACACGAGTGCCGTCGTCGTCATGAATCGTTGCATTGTGTGCAACCTCCCCTGTTCTGTTGTGACCACGGGAGTCTACGCCGCACCGCCGACGCCGGCGTGCCAGCCCCAGTCCGGGTGCCGTTCCGGCGGGCGGGCCGGGGCGCCCGGGACGCGTCGGGGCGTCGCGCCTGGATGCGCCGGGCCGATCAGGCCGTCGCGAGCCCGATCCAGAGGGCCGCGACGCCGAGCAGCGGCGGACCGAGCTGGATGAGCGCGGCCCGCGCCTTCGACGGGCTCGACAGCAGCAGCACGAGCCCGGCGGCGACCATCATGCCCGCACCGGCGAACACGAGCGTCGCCCCGACGGCGGGGGCGCCGGCGAGGAACGCGACGACGCCGGCGAACACCGCGATCGCGAGGAAGAGGTTGTAGAAGCCCTGGTTGAACGCGAGGGCGCGGGTGAGCTGCGCCTCCTCGTCGCTACGGATGCCGAAGGTGGCCCGGGCGCGCGGCCCCGTCCAGACGAGCGACTCGAGGACCCAGATGTAGACGTGGATCAGCCCGCCGATCGCGGCGAGC
Organism: Agromyces mediolanus; assembly: GCF_044917495.1. Classification (GTDB taxonomy): domain Bacteria; phylum Actinomycetota; class Actinomycetes; order Actinomycetales; family Microbacteriaceae; genus Agromyces; species Agromyces mediolanus_B. Next base: position 22,246 of record NZ_JAVSSI010000007.1, read on the forward strand.
ACGAGCCCCGCGGCGATCATGCCGCCGCCTCCGCGACGCGCTGCAGGTGCAGGAGCGGGAACGGGCGGCCCTCGCCGTCGAGCTCGGAGCGGCCGACCTCGACGAAGCCTCGGCCGAGGTAGAAGCGCCGGGCGACGGGATTCTGCTCGTTCACGTCGACGCGGAGCTCGCCGCCGTCGGCGCCGACGTCTTCCAGGAGGAGCGTGCCGATGCCCTGGCCGTGGAGCGCCGGGTCGACGAAGAGCATGTGGATCTCGCCGTCGTCCTGCGCGATGAAGCCCGCGACGACGCCCTCGGCCTCCCCGTCGCCGAGGACCGCGACCCGCAGGTCGCCGAGCTGGGGCAGGTAGCCCGCGACGACCTCCTCGTACCAGTCGATGTCGGCGGGCGCGAGGAAGTGATGGGTCGCCTCCACGCTCGCGCGCCAGAGCTCGAGCAGGCGCGGATGGTCGCTCGGCGCGGCGGATCGGATCGAGGATGCCATGCAAGCACGATACGCGACGCCGCCGACGGCGTCTCCCGTTCACCCGAGTGCGCGAGGATGGCTGCATGTCCGTGTCCGCCGGCGATCCCCTGCTGCAGTCGATCGAGATCGTGACGCCCGCGGGCGATCCCGCCGGCGAGGCGTGGGAGTCGCACGCGCACGAGCGGCACGAGCTGCTCTCCTCGATCACCGGCGTCGTCACGGTCGAGACGGGCGCCCGGGTACACGTGCTGCCGCGCGGCTCCGCGATCTGGATCCCCGCCGACTGCGCGCACGCGGTGCGCGCCTCGGCGGGCAACACGATGCGGTGCACCTGGTTCGCGGCCGCCGCCCTGCCGGACGCGCTCGCCCGGCCGGCGGTGCTCAGCACCTCCCGCCTCCTCGACGACGTGCTGGTGCACCTCGACGAGGACCTCGCCCCCGAGCGCCGGCGCCGGGCGGAGGCCTTCGCCCTCGATCTGCTCTCGCTCGCCGCCCGGCCCGAGGAGGGGCTCCCCCAGCCGGCGAGCCCCTGGCTCCGCGAGGTGACCGCCGCGCTCGCGGCGAACCCCGCCGACGACCGCTCGGTCGAGGAGTGGGCCGCGGTCGCGGCGGTGAGCGTGCGCACCTTCACCCGGCACTTCCGGGCCGAGACGGGACTGCCGTTCTCCGGCTGGCGGACGCGACTGCGGGTGCGCTCGGCGATGGCCCAGCTCGCCGCGGGCACGGGGGTCGCCGCGGTCGCCCGGCGGGTGGGCTTCGAGTCGCCCTCGGCGTTCGCGACGGCGTTCCGCCGGGAGACGGGTTCCTCCCCGTCCGCGTTCGCCGCCGGCTCACGGCCGGCCTGAGCCCGCCGGGCCATCCGGGCGCGTTCCGGCCGGGGCATCCTGCGTTCCGGCCGGGGCATCCGGCGTTTCGGCCCCATTTGACCGATCTGCGAAGAGATTCGACGCTTCAGCGCAGATCATCGCGCGCATCGGCCGGGCCAGGCTCCGATAATTAGGTAACCCTTTCCTAACTTCTTCCCCCGAGGAGACCTCCGTGACCCTGGCCGGATCCACCACCGCCCGACGCGCCATCGCCCTCGCGGCCGCCGCCGCCGCGACCGCTCTGCTCGCCGCCTGCAGCGGCGGCGCCGACGCCACCACCGGGTCCGGCGCCGACACCGTCACCGTCGCCTCCGCGTACGGCGACGTCGAGGTCCCCACCGACCCGCAGCGCGTCGCGGCCGTCTCCTACGACACCCCGTGGCAGCTCATGTCGCTCGACGTGCAGCCGATCGCCACCATCGACTACTCGCAGTGGGCCGACAGCTACACGCCCGAGCAGCTCGACTTCATCGCCGACGCCGAGGCCATCGGCACCTTCGGCGAGATCAACTTCGAGGCCCTCACCGCCGCGGCCCCCGACCTCATCATCGGCGACGCCTACGAGGTCGACGAGGCCACCTTCGCGAGGCTCGAGGACATCGCCCCGACGGTCATCGTCGGCGGCGACGCCGACCGCGGCGACTGGACCGCCATCACGAAGTCCGCCGCGGCCGCCGTGAACCGCCTCGACGTCTGGGAGGCCGACCGCGCCGCCTACGAGGCGCTCCGCGACCGCACGATCGAGGAGTACCGGGACGTCATCGACGGCAACGTCTGGATCAACTTCTCGCTCGGCAACGACGCCGGCCAGTTCTCGGTGCAGCTGCCGAGCGGCTCGAACGGCAACCTCGTCGTGAACGAGATGGGCATGGCGTACGGCCCCGGCGCCGCCTCCCTCACCGACGCCGCGGGCTACGCCTCCCTCGGGCTCGAGCAGCTGCCGACGGTCTTCGCCGGCGTCACCGCCGCGATCACCTTCGCGCAGCCCGACGGCACCCCCTACGAGCCGATCCAGGCGATCATGGACACCGAGCTCTTCCGGAGCCTCGACGTCGCGAAGAACGACCGCGTCTTCACGCTGAGCACGAGCGTCACCGACTACGACACCGCGCAGGACTGGATCGCCGAGCTCACCACGAACGTGCTCGAACCGCTCGCCGGATGACCACCGCCGTCGTCGCGGGCCGCGCGGAGAGGCTGCGGCCCGCGCTCGTCGTCCCGGCCGGGATCGCCGTCATCGCGCTGCTCGCGATGCTGGGGCTCTCGGCCGGGACGCCGTGGATCGCCCCCGCCGACGCGCTGCGCCTGCTCGTGGAGCCGGACGGCTCGCAGGCGTCGATCATCCTGCACACCCTGCGGCTGCCCCGGGTGCTCCTCGCGGTCGCGGCCGGCGCGGCGCTCGCCGTCGCCGGGGTCGTGATGCAGGCGCTCACCCGCAACCCGCTCGCCGACCCCGGCATCCTCGGCGTGAACGCCGGCGCCGCCTTCGCCGTGGCCTTCGCCGTCGTCGTGCTCGACCTGCAGGCCTTCGGCGCGACGCTCGGCTTCGCCTTCGTCGGCGCCGCGATCGCCGGGCTCCTCGTCGCCCTCCTCGGCGGCGCCGGGAGGAGCTCCTCGATCGCCCGGCTCGCACTCGCGGGCGTCGCCGTGGGCGCCGTGCTGAGCGGCTTCACCCAGGCCCTCAGCCTCCTCGACCCCGCCGACTACGCGGCCATCCGGATCTGGGAGGCGGGATCGCTCGCCGCCCGCGACGTGCCCACCGCGCTCGGCGCCCTCGCGGTCATCGCGGTCGGCCTCGCCCTCGCGCTCGCCGCCGGCCCCGGACTCAACCTGCTCGTGCTCGGCGAGGAAGCGGCGCACGGCCTCGGCGCCCGGGTGGCGCGGGTGCGCACGCAGGGGCTCGTCGCGATCGTGCTGCTCTGCGGCACCGCGACCGCCGCGATCGGCCCCGTCGCCTTCGTCGGCCTGCTCGTGCCGCACGCCGTCCGCGCCCTCACCGGCGCCGACCAGATCCGCGCCCTCTGGTACAGCGCGATCGCCGGCCCGGCCCTCCTCCTCGCCGCCGACCTCGTCGCGCGGCTCGCCGTCGCGCCCCGCGAGCTGCCCCTCGGCGTCGTCACGGCGATCCTCGGCGCGCCCGTGCTCGTCCTCGTCGTCCAGCGCCGCCGACGGGTCGGCGCATGAGCGGCGCCCCCGCGGTCGCGTCGCCGCGCACCCCGCGCACCCCGCGCGCACCCCGCCCCGTGGTCGCCGCGCCACGGGCCCTGCGCCGCCGCCGCGCGCTCGCCTGGACCGCGGCGAGCGCGATCGTGCTGCTCGCCGCGCTCGGCACCCTCACCCTCGGCGAGGCCGGCATCGCCCCCGGCGATGCGCTCGCCGCCCTCGTCGGGCTCGGCGAGCCGGGCGACGTGCGCGTCGTGCAGGGCTGGCGGCTCCCGCGCGCGGTGCTCGGCGCCGCCATCGGCATCCTGCTCGCCTGGTCGGGGGCGCTGTTCCAGATCGTCACCCGGAACCCGCTCGGCAGCCCCGACGTGCTCGGCTTCTCGACCGGGGCGATGACGGGCGTGCTGTTCGTGATGGCGAGCGGCTCGGCCGGGGTCGCCGCACTCACGGGCAGCGCCTTCGCGGGCGGCCTCGTCGCCGCAGTGCTCGTCTTCGCGCTCAGCGCCCGGAGCGGCGCCAGGGGCTACGCGATCGTCGTGACGGGCATCGCGGTCACCGCGGTGCTCGGGGCGGTCAACACCATCCTCATCATCCGCTTCGACGACTTCGTCGCCCGCTCGGCCGCCCTCTGGGCGACCGGTTCGCTGAACGGCGTCGACGGCGCCTGGGTGGCGCCCGCGCTCGCGGCGGTCGCGCTCGGCGGGATCCTCCTCGCCTGGCTCGCCCCCGCCCTGCAGGCGCACGAGTTCGGCGAGGAGCGGGCCGCGACGCTCGGCGCCCGCCCCCTCGCCACCCGCTGGGCGGCGATGGTGCTCGGCATCGCGCTCCTCGCCGTCGCCACGGCGGTCACCGGCCCCATCGCGTTCGTCGCGCTCGCCGCGCCGCAGCTCGCCCGCGTCGTCTGGCGGTCCGGCACCGTGCCGCTCGCGGCATCCGGCGCCGTCGGCGCGGCCCTGCTCTCCGCGAGCGACCTGCTCTCGGCGCGCCTGTTCGCCCCCGCCGTGCTGCCGACGGGGCTCATCACCCTCTGCATCGGCGGCGTCTACCTCGCCTGGATGCTGACCCGATCGAAGGGACGATCATGACCGCCACGCGCGACACCGACAGGACGCGGCCGGACTCGCGCGGCGGCGAGCTGCGGCTCGACGGGGTTTCCGTCGCCTACGGGCGCGGGCCGGCGATCGTCGACCGCCTCGACCTCGCCGTCGCGCCGGGCTCCTTCGTCGCGATCGTCGGGCCGAACGGCTGCGGCAAGTCCACCCTGCTGCGGACGATCGCGAAGCTCCTCGCGCCGAGCTCAGGGAGCATCCTGCTCGACGGGCGGGCACTCGGCGAGCGCGGTCCGCGGGAGCTCGCGCGCGAGCTCGGCCTGCTGCCGCAGTCGAATACGGCGCCCGAGGGGATGCGGGTGGGCGACCTCGTCGCGCGCGGGCGGTACCCGCACCGGGCGGCGTTCGCGAAATGGTCGGGCGGCGACGAGTCGGCGGTGTCCGCCGCCATGGCCGCGACGGGCGTCGCCGAGCTCGCCGACCGCGACGTCGACACCCTGTCGGGCGGACAGCGGCAGCGGGTGTGGCTGGCGATGGCGCTCGCCCAGGACACGGGCACGCTGCTGCTCGACGAACCGACCACGTATCTCGACCTCGCGCACCAGATCGACATGCTCGAACTGTTCCGGCGGGTGAACCGGGAGCAGGGCCGCACGATCGTCGCGGTGCTGCACGAGCTGAACCACGCCGCGCGCTACGCCGACCGCGTGGTCGCGATGCGGGACGGCCGCGTCGTCGTCGACGGCGCGCCCGGCGAGGTGCTCACCGAGGCCGCCGTGGAGCAGGTGTTCGGACTGCCCTGCCGGGTGATCGAGGACCCGGAGACGGGCACCCCGCTCGTCGTGCCGCGGGCCCGGGTCGGCGTCGCCGCCGAGCGGGCCGACTGACCCCCACCGCGGATCAGGTGAACTCGGGGCTGTACATCCACTTCACCGTCTTCACGAAGGGCAGCGTCGTGGTGGAGACGACGCCGGGGACGGCGCGGAGCTGCATCACGAGCTCCTGCAGGTGCTCGGTGTCCCGCGCCATGAGCTCGGCGAGCAGGTCGAACTCGCCGGTCACCGTGACGAGGTAGTAGACCTCGGGGATCTCGGCGACGGCGTCGCTCACGGCGGCGACCCGGTGGTCGGTGCGGATGGCGATCGTGGCCGACTGGGTGTAGCCGTGCGTCTCGGGGTGGGTGATCGCGGTGATCGTCACGATCCGCTCGTCGAGCAGCCGGTTGATCCGCGAGCGCACGGAGGCGTGCGAGAGCCCGACCTCGCGCGCCATCTCGGAGAGCGACCGCCGCCCGTCCTCCTGGAGGAGGCGGACCAGTTCCCGGTCGACCTCGTCGAGCTTCGCCGGCTTGAGGCCGTGGAGTCGGGCACCGCGCATCGAATTCCTCCCGTCGATGAGTCCATTAGACCAGCTTCGATGCCTCAGGACCCGCTCTGCCTTCAATTTGATTGCAGATTCCTTGCTTCACCTATAAAGTGCGATTCAATCCCCTATTGCGAAGAAGAATCTGGAGGACCACGGTGGGAATCACCATCATCCGAGCCGGCCAGCTCATCGACGGCCGAGGCGGGGTGACGCACGAGGCGACCGTGGTGGTCGACGGCGACACCATCCGCGAGGTCGGCCCGAGCCGCGAGATCGAGGCCCCCGCCGGGGCCGAGGTGATCGACGCGAGCGCCTACACCGTCATGCCCGGGCTCATCGACTGCCACACCCACCTCGGCGGCACCTCGAGCGTCGACTACCGCACCTGGGTCGTCGAGGACGACATCCGCCAGGCGATCGTCTCGACGAAGCAGATGCGCGAGCTCATGGACTTCGGCGTGACGACCATCCGCGACATCTCCCGCAACGGCATCCGCCTGAAGTGGGTCGTCGAGAACCGGGTGATCGAGGGCCCGCGGATCGTCGCCTGCGGCCCCGGCATCTCCCGCACCGGCGGGCACGGCGACGCGCACAACCTCTCCGTCGACTTCGTGCAGCGCAGCCACCCGTGGGGCATCATCGCCGACGGCCCGGAGGAGCTCCGCAAGACGGTGCGCACCCTCAGCCGGATGGGCTCCGACGCGATCAAGATCTGGGCCACCGGCGGCGGCATGTGGGACAAGGAGCTCGAGACCGACCAGCACTTCGACCTCGAGGAGCTGCGCGCGGTCGTCCGCGAGGCCGACCACCTGCGCATCCCCGTGCTCGCCCATGCCGAGTCGATGGAGGCCGCGAAGGACGCGATCCGCGCCGGCGTCGCGACGATCGAGCACGGCGAGGACCTCGACGACGAATGCCGCGCCATGATGGTCGAGCAGGGCATCATCCACGTGCCGACCCTGCAGCTGTTCACCGGTCCGTGGTTCGACGCCTACCCGCCGCCCCCGCGCGAGGGGCTCGACCGATTCCCGGGCGACACCCCGGTGCAGCAGGAGAAGAACCGCGTGATCGACAACTTCACCCGCTCCCGGGAGGCCGGCGTCACCATCGCCGTCGGCAGCGACAGCTTCTCGAGCATCGACGTGCCGTTCGGCGCCTCGACGCTCGCCGAGGTGCACGCGATGGTGGACGCGGGGATGCCTCCCCTCGACGCCCTCACCGCGGCGACCTTCAACGGCGCCACGGCGCTCCGCGTCGCCGACCGCACCGGCTCGATCGCCCCGGGCCTCGCCGCCGACCTGCTCGTCGTCGACGGCGACCCGACCACCGACATCCGCCACCTCGCGCAGGAGCGGATGCTCTACATCCGCCGCGGCGAGCAGGTCTGGTTCGACGACCTGACCCCGCGCGCGGCCCGCTCCCGCCGGCCGGCCCTCGCCGGCTGACCTCCCGTCGGGCCGGCCGCGCAGCACCGGCCGGCCCGGCATCCCCCGCTCGACCCGCCCCGGGTCCGATTCCCCATCCCGACTCCCCCGACCCCTGAGAGAGAACACCGATGTCCGCTCCCACCCCGGCCGAACCCCAGGCCCGCACGCGCCGCCTCGCGCGCTCCCACCTCGGCACCGCCGACCTCGTCTTCTTCGTCGTCGCGGCCGCCGCGCCGCTCACCGTCGTCGCGGGCGTCGTGCCGCTCGCCATCCGCACCGGCGGGCTGTCCGCCGCGTACGGCTACCTGATCCCCGGTGCGATCCTCATCCTCTTCGCCATCGGCTTCACCGCGATGAGCCCGCGCGTGCGCAACGCCGGCGCCTTCTACTCGTACATCTCGATGGGCCTCGGCCGCCCGGTCGGCGTCGCCGGCAGCTACGTCGCCGTCATCGCCTACAACGCGATGTCGATCTGCCTGCTGGCCGGCTTCGCCGTCTACGCGCAGGGCACGATCCGCTCGCTCACCGGCGCGGACGTGCCGTGGCCGCTCCTCGCCGCGATCGGCCTGGCCGCGATCATCGCGCTCGGCTACTTCAAGGTGACGCTCGGCGCCCGTGTGCTCGGCGTCGCCCTCGCGCTCGAGGTCGTCGTGCTCGTCATCTACGAGATCGCCGTCTTCTCCACGGGCGGCCGGAACGGCTTCGAGACCACGATGTTCGACCCCGGCGTCATGCTCGACCCCGGCTTCGGCGCGATGCTCGTGCTCACCGCGGGCGGCTTCATCGGCTTCGAGGCGACCGCGATCTACGCGGAGGAGGTGCGCGACCCGAAGCGCACCGTGCCGCGCGCCACGTACATCGCGATCGCCTTCCTCGCCGTGTTCTACACGATCTCCGTGTGGTGCGTCTTCGTCGCGTTCGGCACCGAGGACGCCCTCGCCTTCGCGCAGAGCGACGACGTCGCGGCCATGACCTTCGCCTCGATCTCGCAGTACGTGGGCGTCTGGCTCTCCGACGCGGGGCAGGTGCTGCTCGTCACGAGCGCCTTCGCCGCCGCCCTCGCCTTCCACAACGCCGCCGCCCGCTACCACTTCACGATGGCGCGCGAGGGGCTCCTGCCCCGGCCGCTCGCCGCGGTCAGCCGGAAGCACGGCTCCCCCGTCGGCGGCGTGCTCCTGCAGGGCGCGATCTCGGCGATCGTGCTCGCCTTCGCCGCGATCGTCGGCGCCGACCCCTACCTCGTGGTGTTCCTCTGGTCGGCCGCCCCGGGCGTCATCGGCATCCTGCTGCTCGAGGCGGTCACCGCCGTCGCGATCGTCGCGTACTTCCGTCGGAACCGCACCGAGCACAGCCCGTGGCGGGTGTTCGTCGCGCCCGCGGCCGGCGCGATCGGCCTGTTCGCGCTCGTCTGGCTCTGCGTCTCGCAGCTCGACCTGCTCACCGCGGCCGAGCCGATCGTGAACGTGCTGCTGATGGCCCCGCTCGTCGTCGGCGCGATCGCGGGCGTCGTGCAGGCGGTGCTGCTGCGCCGTCGGCGTCCGGAGCGCTACGCGCAGCTCAGCACGGCCGACGTCGAGGAGCTCGACCGGGCGTCCGAGCCCGCCTGAGCGGGCGTTCGCGCCGGGCTCCTCACCCGCGGAGCGGCTCGCCCGCGAGCAGCCGCTCCAGCACGGAGCCCGGCGGGACGGCGTCGTACTTGTAACTCAGCTTCTGGAGCGGCGCGGCGTCGAGGATGCGCCGCGCCGTCTCCGCTCGCCAGGGCTGCATCATCTCGAGCTGCAGCAGGTGCGCCGAGGCGGCGGAGAGGGCGGGCACGGCGTCCCACTGGCCGCGCGCCTCGGGCACGAGCGCCTGGATCACCTCGAAGATCCGGTGGTACAGGAAGTAGTCGGGCAGCTCGTCCGTCGTCTCCCACCACGCGTCGAGCGCGAGCCGCTGCAGCACGAGCACGACGGCGCCCGGCTGCGCGGCGATGAACCAGTTCGCGATCTGCCGCCGCGCCCAGCGCGGGAGCACCACCCCGGCGCGGAGCAGCCGGTGCAGCTCCGGGTCGAGCGGCCGGTCGACCCAGGCGGTCGCGTCCACCCAGATGCCGCCGTGCTCGGCGAGCACGCGGGTGCGCACGTAGTCGGAGAAGTGCGCGGGCCGCGCCGCCTCCAGCAGGCTCGCGACGCGCTCGGGGATCTCGATCAGTTCGCGGGCGGAGGTCCCGTCGAGCACGCGGGCCTGCGGAGACGTCCGGTGCAGCTGCGCGAGGCACGCCCGCACGAGCGGCGGCGCCTCGGCGAGCGGCCGATTCCAGAAGGTGAAGACGCGATCGGAGGGCACCGGCCGCGCCGGCCCGGTCCGCGCATCCCGGCGGGCCGTCCAGCGCGCCGACGGCGGCGGGACTTCCGGCAGCCCGGCGGCGAGCCGCAGCTCTCCGAGCCGCGGCTGCAGCAGTTGGACGAGCCGCAGCGAGGTGCGCAGCGAGGCCGCGAGGTCGATGGTCCCCTCGAAGCGGGCCGAGCGTTCGAGCTGGGCGCGGAGCCCCGCCATCACCCGGTCGAGCTCGGGGGTGCCGCCGGCGCCGCTCATGCTCCGAGGGTACCGAGCGGCGCCGGTTCCGGGCAGTGGGCGCGGCGCGGCCGCTCAGGTTCGCGGCGCGCTCTGGCGGAGCCCCTCCGCGTCGGTCGCGTAGTGGAAGCGCACCCGGGTGCCGAGCCAGACGGTGCGGGACGTCTCGACGAGCTCGCCGCCCGAGCGGCCCACCGCCCAGTCGACGAAGACCTTCGCGTCGATGCCCGCGGCGAGTAGCACCGATTCCGCCGAGGTGACTGAGCGCACCTCGAGGAAGTGGTCCTGGTGGTCGACGACGATCCCGGCGGTCTGCAGCGTCTTCGACACGGATGCCTCGAACAGCTCCCGCCCGGCGAGCGCCTCGGCGCCCCGGCCGACGAGCCAGGAGTCGGTGAGCCCGATGGGGTCGCCGTTCACGGTGTGCACGCGCTTCAGGTGCAGCCGCGGCAGCCGGCGCTCCTCGGCGGAGAGTTCGTGCGAGAGCTCGTACGGCTCCGGCTCGGGCGCCTCCACCGCGAGGAGGAGCGATTGCGCGTCGTCGCCGGCCGCGCGGAAGCGGTCGCGCCACGGCTGGGTGAGGCCGAAGTCGTGCTGCACGACCCGGGGCCGGTCGGCGACGAAGGTGCCGGTGCCCTGCCGCCGCTCGACGTAGCCCTCGTCGGCGAGCGCGGAGAGGGCCTGGCGCACGGTGATGCGGCTCACCCCGTAGATCTGGGCGATCTCGTTCTCGGTCGGCAGCCGGTCCCCGACGGCGAGGCCCTGGTCGATGGCGGAGCGCAGGTCGCGTTCGACCTGCGCCCACGCCGGCAGGGGCGAGCGCCGGTCGACGGGCACCGCCATCGACTCCAGCGGGTGGATGGTTGGTCCCACCGTCATGCCTCCCCCGATCTCCCCGTGCAGGTCATCATAAGGTTAGTACCATAGGTGCGCCCAGCCGGGGAGCCGGCCCTCACGCGGTGACCGGATGCCCGTCGAGCTTGATGTGGCTCGCGTCCATGTTCACGGCGCCGCCGCGGAACGGCGGGCGGCCCCAGCGGGCGGCGACGGCCTCGGCGAACACCGTGCCGGCGACGGCCCCGGCGAGCTCGAACAGCGCACCGGCGCGGTCGTTCCGGGCGGCCGGCGCGGCGAGCGTCACCGCGAGCGGCGTCTGCCCGGTGCTCTCGAGGGCGGTGGCGAGCCGGGCGAAGCGCTCGGCGCCGTCGGCGCCCACGAGCTGCAGCGCGAGGTGCGGCTGCGGGCCGAGGAAGTAGTCGACGTGCCCGCTCTCCTCGAGCGGCACCGTGCGCACCACGACGCCCGTGGCCTCGATGAGCTTCAGCATCCAGAAGTCCGCGGCCCCGCGGAGCTCGGGGAGCGAGAGCACCGAGATGCCGCTCGGCGCCTCGGCGGGCGAGCCGGCGAGCGCGGACTCGACCGGTTCCCGCTGCGCATCGATGAGCGCGGCCAGCTCGGCCGCGGCGCCCGCCGTGTCGACGCCGCAGACGGCGGCGACGCCGAGGCCGAGCATGAGGTGGCCGGCGCACGGCACGGTCTCCTCGAGGCCGAGGTTCGGCACGAGCTGCACCTCGTCGGCCGCCTCCGCGAGCGGGGAGTCGGGGTTCGAGGTGACGGCGACGGTGCGGAGCCCGGCTGCCGTGGCGAGACGCAGCGCGCGCACGGTCGCCCCGGAGGTCCCGGAGTGCGAGATGCCGACGACGGTGCGCACCCCGGCGGGCACACGGCCCGTCCAGGTCAGGTCGCCCGAGGAGGCGGCCAGGTGGCCGAAGGCCGTCGCGAGCAGCGCCGAGGAGAGCGAGTCGCCGGAGCCGACGAAGAGCGCCGCCTCGGGGGCCGCGCCGATCGCGGGGCGCACGTCCTCGACGGCGCGGAGCGCGGAGGTGACGCGGTCGAAGTGGGCGGTGGTGGTCATGTCAGTGGTCCTGTTCGATCGTGATCTGGGTGAATGGGTCGGTGAGCGGCTCGGCGAGGAGGGCGTCGTGCCCCCAGTCGGCCAGCGCGAGCCGGGCGACGCTCGCGCCGAACGCCGCGGCGGTCGGGAGCTCGTGCCCGGCGGCGAGCGCCGCGACGATGGCGGCCGCCGAGGCATCCCCGGCCCCCGTCGTCTCCACGACGCGCACCGCGCGGTCGCGCACGGAGCTCGCCGGGCCGCCCGCGGCGTCGAGCACGAGCATGCCCTCGGCGTCGAGCCGGGCGACGACGGAGCGGCCGAGCTCGTCGCGGATCCGCCGGGCGGCGACGCGCACGTCGGGGTCGACGAGGCGGAGCTGCACCCGGCTCGGCAGGATCACCGATCCGGGCGGGGACACCCGCTCGAGGTAGCCGAGCCCGGACTCGCCGAGCCGGAGCTGGTGCGGGTCGACGCCGACGAGGACGCCGGGGGCGAGCCCGGCCGGGTCCTCGGGGGAGCTGTCGAGCAGCGCGTCGACCGCGCCGAGCCCCGTCGCCCGGGGCAGCGGGGTCTCCTCGTCCGGTTCGCCGGCCGTCTCGAGCTCGACCCCGCCCGGCGGCCGGGTCGGCAGGATGCGCCGGCCCTCCGCCGAGTTCAGGATCCACAGCCGCGGCACCTCCGGCACCGCCCGGCAGGCGCCGGTCCCGATGCCGAGCTCCGCGAAGAGCCGGCCGAACCGGGGCTCGTCGTCGGGCAGGTTCGCGCAGAGCTCCACCGACGTCCCGGCGACGAGCCGGGCGCCGAGGGCGGCGAACAGCCCGGGCCCGCCGAGCCGGTCGAACCGCGCCCCCTCCCCCGCGACCACCTGGTGGTCGACGGTGAGCCCGGCGCGCACGCCGACGACGACGCCCATCAGAACGTCTGGACCGCGTACTGCACGGTGCGGTCGCGCGGGCCGTCGAGCTCGAGCAGGTAGACGCCCTGGCTGTGGCCGATGCCGAGCTCGCCGCCGATGATCGGCAGCTGCAGCGACTGCACGCCGAAGACGCAGCGCACGTGGGCGGCGGCGTCCTGCGGGCCGTCGTGCAGGTGCACGAACGGGCGGTCGACGGGGATCTGCTCCTCGATGAAGAGGCGGATGTCCTGCAGCGTCGTGCCGTCCACCCCCGAGTTGAAGATGAAGGTGCAGGTCGTGTGCGGGAGGAAGACGTGCAGCAGGCCGTCGCCGGTCGCCGACGCGGCCGCCTCGCGCAGCTGCGCGGTGACGTCGACGTAGTTGACGGGGTTCGGGTACCCCTCGGCCGGCTTCGTGTTGACGGGGAAGCTGGTCCAGGTGGTGGTCATAGCGGTGCCTTTCGTGGTGGTGGTTCAGCCGGAGAGCTCGCCGACGCGGAAGCCGTCGGCGCTCATCGTTCCGGTCTCGATGAGGAACCCGGCGCCGCCTCCGGCGGTCCGGGTGGTCCGGGTGTCGAGCACGCCGACGCCGTCGACCTCGACCAGGAGCCGCTCCGCGCGGCACTCGGCGCGCACGAGGTACGGCCGGTCGGTCTCGACGGGGAACGGCGTCTCGGCGAGCACGCGGCGCTCGCCGTCGTGCTGCTCGATCGCGCGGAGGACGCCGTCGGCGAAGACGACGGCGGTGAAGCGGCGGTGTCCGCGCGCCCGCAGCACGAGGCCGGCGGCGTCGTGCAGCGAGAAGCGCAGCGTCGACTCGATCGCGTAGTCGACCCACTCCCGGGTGCCGGTGGTGACGACGCCGAACGGCCCGGGGTGCGAGACCGAGAAGGTGCTCGCGAAGTCGGCCTCGAAGTTCTTGGCCGAGCTCACCCAGGGCGCGAGCCCGGCGGGCGTCGTGTCCCAGATCGAGCTCAGCAGCAGCCCGGACTGGGCGAAGCCGTCGGGTGCGCCGGCCCAGTCAACCTCGTGCACGAGCAGTCGCGGGGCCGCGCCGTCGTCGCGCCGCGCCGACACGACGAGGCGGAACGGCACGGCGGTGCCGTGGGCGGGGACGCGCCAGGCCAGCTGGGTCGCTCCCGCGTCGAGCCGCTGCCAGGGCCCGTGCTCGGCGTGGACGTCGTCGCCGTCGGCGAAGAGCGCGCCGAGCCGCACGAGCGTGCCGGCATCCGCCCGGCCGCCGTCCGCCGCGGCGACCGCGTCCGCGGCCTCCGCGTCCGGCGCAGCGGCGCCGTCGCTCACGACGGCCGAGACGAGGTGGCCGGGGTAGAGCGTCGGGCTCGCGAGCGTCGAGAAGTTGCCGATCGCGTCGCGCGGGTCGAGGAAGACCGGGGTCGAGGCGACCGCGGTCCGCCCCGCCGCGGCGTCGATGCGGACGGCGCCGCCCCCGACGGACGCGAGGTGGGCCGCCGCGGAGTCCGCGCCGAGGTACGGGCAGGGCTCGAAGCCGTGCACCGCGCCCGGCAGCGCGAAGTCGAAGCGGGGGCGGCGGGCGGGCGCCGCCGCACCGGGGCCGAGGCGGAGCCCGCGGGCGGCGTCGGCGATCCGGCGGGTCTCGCGGGCGGCATCCGTCACGCACTCGCCGCCGTCGGCGCTCACGACGAGCGCGCGGTCGGCGACCGGCCCGCGCAGGTCGGCGGCGTCGTCGAAGGCGGCGAGGCCGAGACGGACGCCGGTCAGGCAGCCGACGGTGCCCGCGTTGCTGTCGGTGTCGAAGCCGACGGAGGAGGCGATCGCCACCACCCGTCGGAAGTCGTCGCCGCCGAGCCGCAGCGCGGCGAGCGACATCGCCGTGTTCGCGAGGGAGTGGCAGGGACCGGGATGCACCGCGTAGCCGTGCACGCGGTCGACCCAGTCGCGGGCCTCCCGCCAGTCGTCGCCCGGCGCGACGTGCTCGAGCACCTCGTCGATCACGCCGAGGAGCCGCGGGTCGGCGACGAAGCCGCGGCCGAGCTCCACGAGCGCGTCGAGCTCGCGCGTCTCGAAGGCCGCCGCGCGCATCGCCGCGAAGAAGGCCGCGCAGTCGAGGGCGACGCCGTCGTGGCTGACGCTCGCGGCGGCCCGGGTCATCCGCACCGCCAGCTCCGGATCGCCCGGCGCCATCAGCGCGAACGCGTCCGAGAAGATCTGCGCACCGATCTGCTCCGCGAGCGTGCGCCCGTTGCGCGCGATCGAGCCGCTCTCGGGCGCGCGCAGTCCGCGCACGAGGTTCAGGTAGGCGGTGTGCTCGGTCGAGCGGCCGTAGCCGCCCCACCAGAGGATGGTGCGGTCCTCGACGATGGCGTTCAGCCAGCCGTCGCCGACGTCGGCCGCGCTCGGCTCGGCGCCGCCCGCGTCCTCCACCGCCCGCCCGAAGGCGAAGGTGCCCGAGATGTCGTCGTCGGCGACGATGAGCGGCAGGCCGAGCTCCTCGTTCACGTAGCGCTCGACGAGGCCGAACCGCTCGGCGATGTCGCCGTAGGGCCAGCCCTCGACCGGCCGGCCGAGGTAGACGCCGACGAGCTTGCCGAGCACCCCGGCGTAGACGCGGGCCTCGTAGTCGCGATCCAGCTCCACGGTCATCCCTTCACCGCCCCGGCCGCCATGCCGTCGACGACGTAGCGCTGGAGGGCGATGAACACCGCGAGGACGGGGACGATGAGGATCAGCGCGCCGGCCATCATCGTGCCGATGTCGGTCGAGAACGTGCCGTTCATCGTGAGGAAGCCGAGCGTGAGCGTCTGCGACGTCGGGTTCTGCAGGAACGTCGAGGAGATGAGGAACTCGTTCCAGGCGTTCAGCCCGACGATCACGCCGACCGTGATGAGGCCCGGTCGCACGAGCGGCAGCAGCACCCGGGTGACGAGCTGGAAGGTGCTGACGCCGTCCATGAGCGCCGCCTCCTCGAGCTCGGCCGGGACGTTCAGGAAGAAGGTGCGCATCATGAACGTCGCGAACGGCATGTTGACGGCCGCGAGGATGACGCCGACGACCGCCGGGTTGTCGGTGAGGTCGAGCGAGGCCACGACGGAGTAGAGCGGGAAGATGAACAGCTGGATCGGCACCGTCATCGCCATCGTGAAGTAGACCATGATGGCCGGCCAGCGTCGCACCTTCTGCCCCGCGAGCACGTAGCCGGCGAGGCTCGAGCAGATCAGCACGACGAGCACGGTGGTGCCGGTGAGCAGGATGCTGTTCAGGAAGCCGGGGCCGAAGCCGCCGTAGGTCCACGCGGTGACGAAGTTCTCGAGGCCCACCTGGGCGGGCAGCCCGAAGGGGCTCTCGAGCACCTCGGCGTTCGACTTGAAGCTGTTGATGAGCACGAGGAGGAGCGGCACGAGGGCGATCACGCCGAAGACGGCGAGCACGAGGTGCCCCGTGAGGTGCTTCAGCGGTCTGGTCATCGCATGAGCTCCGCCCTGCTGAGCCTCGTGTAGACCACCGAGGCGATGAGCCCGAAGAAGCTCATGATGATGCCGACGGCCGCGGCCTTGCCGAACTCGAACGAGGAGAAGGCGAACGCGTAGGCGTACGTGCCCATCACCTCGCTCGAGTGCGCGGGCCCGCCCTGCGTCAGCAGGAACACGTAGTCGAAGGCGAGGAAGGAGAAGATGACCGTCATGACGCCCATGAGCATGAGCGTCGGCCGGATGCTCGGCAGGTACACGTGCCGGAACACGCCCCAGCCGTTCGCCCCGTCGACGACGGCCGCCTCGACCTGGTCGAGCGGGGTCTGCCGCATCGCGCCGAGGTAGACGACGGTCAGGAAGCCCCAGTAGTGCCACATGTCGACCGCGGCGGCCGCGTAGAGCGAGGTCTGCATCGAGGCGGTCGGCGAGGGGATGCCGAGCGCGCCGAAGACGCCGCCGTTCGGGTTGTAGATGATCGTCTGCCAGATGAGCGCGTTGACGACGGGCGCCAGCACGTAGGGCATGAGGAAGATCACCTGGTAGAAGGTGCGCATGCGCTTGCGCCGGAGGAGCAGCGCCGCGGTGAGGAGGCCGACGATGGCGGGCAGCGTGAGGAAGAGCACGAGCCACGTGATGTTGTTCGTCAGCGAGGTCGCGAAGACCGGGTCGGCGAGGATCTCGCGGAAGTTGTCGATGCCGACGAACGAGAAGTCGAAGCCGATCCCGCTCCAGTCGGTGAACGCGAAGAGCAGGGTCAGGATGCCCGGGACGACGACGACCACGATCGACAGCACGAGGGCGGGCGCGACGAGGGCGTAGTTGATCGCCGTGCGCTTGCGGAGGTGGGCGTTGCGGTTCCGGCCGGCGGCGGGCCGGTCGGGGCGGCCGGGCCGGGCCGCCACCGGCGGGGGCGCGAGGTTCGCAGTCATGTCGTTCGCTCCTTGGGGCGGGTGCGCCGCGCGTCGCCGTGCGGCGCACCCTTCCGTCGGTGGGTCAGTTCGCCGGCTCGGGGAGCGGCGGGACGAGTCCCTTGTCGAGCTCGCCGGTGAAGGTGCTCTCGACCTGGTCGAGGAACTGCTCGGTCGTCTGGGTGCCGAGCCAGACGCCGTCGACATCGGTGAAGAGCGTCGCGGTCGCGGGCGGGAAGAAGGTGCCGGCGAAGAAGCCGTAGTTTCCCGCGTTCACGCCGTCGATGGTCTGGCGCATCGCCTCGACGAAGGGCTTGGAGAGCCCGTCGTAGTCGGCGGGGTCGAGCGGGAAGTCCTTCAGCGGGACCGCCCAGTAGCCGGGCCAGTCCCGGTTCATCTCCTTCGTGAAGTCCTCGGACATCATGTAGTCGATGACCTCTGCGGCGCCGTCGGGGTTCTTCGAGGCGGCGTTGATCGAGAGCGAGGCGGTCGTGCCGAGCGTGAAGTACGGCGACGGCAGCTCCGGGTTGATGGTCGGGAACGGCATGAAGCCGAGGTCGTCGGTGTTGCCCGCCTCGTCGTTGAAGTAGTTCGAGGCGAACTGGAACGCGAGGCTCGGCCCGATGAAGAACGGCGACTTCTCGGCGCTCAGCAGCTGCATCGACTGGTCGAAGTTCAGCGTCGCGTAGTCGTCGCCGCCGAGGTAGCCGTCCTGGTAGAACTCGGCCGAGGCGGTGACCGCGTCGGCGATGCGCGGATCGGTCCACGGCACCTCGCCCTGCAGCGCCTGGTAGACGGTCTTGCCGCCGGCGACCTGGGAGAGGAAGAGGGAGATGTAGTTCTGGTTGACCGGCTTCCAGCCCTGGTTGCCCGTGACCGAGGGGTAGAGGCCCGCGGCGTCGGCGGCGTCGAGCACGCCGACGAACTCCTCGTACGTCGTCGGCACGTCGACGCCGAGCGAGTCGAGCACCTTCGTGTTGTAGAAGACGCCGATGTCCTCGATCGAGTTCGGCAGCGAGTAGAGCTTGCCGTCGACCGTGCCCGAGTCGTAGATGGGCTCGAGGATGCGGTCCTGCCAGCCGTACTTCTCGGCGTAGGGCGTCATGTCGGCGAGCTTGCCCTCCTGGGCGTAGGCCGCGGCGAACGCCGGCCCCGAGCCGTAGACGATGTCGGGTCCCTTGTTCGCGGTGAGGGCGACCTGGACGTTCTTGTCGACCGCGTTGTTGAAGGTGACCTGCAGTTCGTACTCGTCCTGCGAGGCGTTGAAGCCCTCGACCAGCACGTCCTTCATGACCTGCTGCTGCTGGGGCGGGGCGCCCCAGAACCACAGTTCGAGCTTCTGGCGGCCGCCGGCTGCATCGCCGGAGCAGCCCGCCAGCGCGAGGGCGGCGACGACGGCCATACCGGCCGCTGCCACGAGCGTCTTCCTCGTCATTGGGGGATCCTCCCGTTCGGGTGGTGCGCTCCACTGCGCACCATTGGTCAGGTGGTATTGACTCTATAACCTTGATACCAATGCGTCAACGGCGCACCGCTCGACGGCGCCCCCTGCTCAGCGGCCGAGCCACCTGCCGGTGCCGCGCTCGGCGGCCTCGGCATCCATCGCCGCGAGCTCGACGAGCCCCGCGAGGGCGAGCTCGGACGCCGCCGCATGCCCCGCGCCCGCCACGAACGGCCGGTCGGCGATGACATTGTCGGCGACGGAGCACACCGAACCCCCGCGCTTGCCGAAGAGGGCGGGCAGGGTGACGATCGCGGCCGACTCGCGATCGCCGTTCAGCACCCCGGCCCGCGCCCAGGTCTCCAGGATGTCGAGGTGCCAGGGCTGGAAGTAGCCGCCGACCGAGGGCCGGCCCACGCCGCAGAAGTCGCTGTCGCTCGAGCGGGTGACCCCCACGTGGTACGGCAGCCCGAGCGCCGCAGCGGCGCGGGACATCGCGACGACCACCTCGTAGGAGGCGACCGCCGGGTAGGAGGCGGGGATGTACGCCCGGGTCATCCCCTCGTCGCGGACCACGCCGGAGGAGACGACGAGATCGCCCGGCGCGACGGAGGGATGGATGCCGCCGGAACCGCCGACCCGCACGAAGGTGTCGGCCGCCGTGAACTCGAGGAGCTCGTGCAGGATGAGCTCCGCCTCCGGCGAGCCGCTGCCGCCCGAGACGAGCGTCACCGGCACGCCGCGGTGCGTCCCGCTCCAGGTCGTGAACATACCCGAGCGCCCGATCAGCTCGGCGTCGTCGAGCCGGGCCGCCAGCTGCGTCGCGGGATCGTCGTCGTAGGCGCACAGCGGGTCGCGCACCATCAGCAGCACGTAGCGCGCCACCTTCGCCGGGTCGAGCTGCGAGAGCGCGGGCCGGCCGTCGACGAGGAGCCCGCGCTTGGGCAGGTTCCCCGCGAAGCGGTAGTCGTCGTAGAGGGCCGAGGGGTCCCAGTTCGTCATCGTGCAGGGCCTTTCCGATTGGGGGATGGGAGGAGAGGATGGCGGGATGGCGCGGTCAGTCGAGCCCGGCCGGGGCGAGCGCCGCGGCCGAGCGGCGCACGCGCTCGCGCAGCGCCTCGTCGACGATCGGTGCACCGGCAGCGGCGACCACGACCGAGGCGGCGGCCGACGCGAGCCGGGCCGCCGCGACGGGGTCGCCCGTCGCCGTCCAGGCGCTCAGGAAGGCGCCCGTGTAGCTGTTGCCCCCGCCCGTCGGGTCGACGGCCGCGACCGGCACGGCGGGCACGCGGACGACGGCGTCGCCCTGGATGACGAGCGAGCCGTCCTCGCCGAGCCGGAGCAGCACGAGCGGGGCGAGCGCCCGAAGCCCGTCGACCGCCTCGGCGAGCGCGGCGGCGCCGAACAGCTCGAGGGCCTCGGTCCGGTTGATCGAGACGGCGTCGACGAGCGCGGCCCGCTCGCGCACGGCGTCGAGCCGCTCGGCTCGGGTGCACGCCGCCGAGAGCTCCCAGAGGAGCGGCACCGCGGCATCCGCGCGGTACCGCTCGATCGCGGCCCAGTAGGGCGCCTCGTCGTCGTGGAACAGGTAGACGCCGTCGAGCGCCTCCGCCGGCACGAGGACGTGCTCGGGCAGCGGGGTGTGCGCGTCGAAGTGCTCGAGCCCGAAGCGGGGCGTCTCGACGCGCTCGCCGTCCCGGGCGTAGTCGATGCGGGTGCGCGGACCGTGCTCGCCGATCACGAAGAGCCCGTCGGCGATCCCGCGCGCGGCGCACCACTCGCGCAGCATCGGGAGGTCGCCCGAGCCCGTGCCGGAGACGAGCAGGCTGCGGCCCGCGGACTCGGCGGCGAGGCTCGCCCCGACGGCGGCGTACGCGCCGGCACCGCCGATCTCGGTGTGCGGCGCACGGCCGGGCTGGTGCACCTCGTCGACGACGATGTGCGACAGGATCGCGATCTGCTTCATTGCACCCTCCCGGCGCGGGGGAACGGGTTCCGCTCGCGCCATCCTGGTTATATTGTTATGTTCACAATACCCATATCACCGTACCCGGTTCGGCCCGCGAGGGCCACCGTGGCGCCGCAGGACGCGGCGGACCGCATCGCCCGGCTGGGCGACGGAGAGGAGCATTCGATGAAGAAGGTCCTGATCGACACGGACCCCGGCATGGACGACGCGCTCGCCATCGCCCTCGCGTTCAAGCACGAGGCGCTCGACGTCGTCGCCCTCACGGCCGTCACCGGCAACCTGCCCTCCGACCGCACCGCGGCGAACGCCCTGCGCGTGCTCGACCTCCTCGGCGCCCCCGAGCTGCCGGTCGCCCAGGGCCCGCTCCAGCCGTCCGCCGGCGAGTACCCCGCGGACCCCTTCTCGCACGGCAGCGACGGCCTCGCCGAGTCGCACCTCCCGGCCTCGGCGCGCACGCTCGACCCCCGCTCCGCGGCCCAGCTCATCGTCGACACCGCCGCCGCGCACCCCGGCGAGCTCACCGTCTGCGCCCTCGGCCCGCTCACGAACCTCGCGGCCGCGCTCGAGATCGACCCCGAGCTGCCCGGCAAGATCGCCCGGCTCGTCATCATCGGCGGCTCCTTCGGCGAGACCCCGTATGCGTGGACGCAGGCGACCGGCGACAACCCGGTCAGCGAGTGGAACGTCTTCGTCGACCCCGAGGCCGCGAGCACCGTGTTCCGGGCCGGCTTCGAGCTCCTCGCGATCGGCCTCGACGTGGCCACCCACGCCGACATCAACTTCCGCCCCGCCGACCTCGACCGCCTCCGCGCGAGCGATCGGCCCGAGGCCGAGCTCGCGGTGCGGGTCGTCGACTTCGTGAACGGGCGCGGCTACCAGTCGTACTGCTCCCTCATCGACAGCGCCGCGATCGCCGCCGCGATCGACCCGAGCCTCGCGACCGTGGTGTCCCTCCGCTGCGACGTCGCCACCGAGGGGCGGCTCACCCGCGGCATGACGGTCGTCGACCGGCGCGCGCATCACCAGTGGACCGATCTGCCGCTCATCGACGTCGCGAGCGACTTCGACTACGCGCGCTTCCTCGACCTCGTCACCGACGCGCTGGTCGCCTGATGCCGGGCGCGCTGCCGTTCTGCGAGCTGCACCTGCACATCGAGGGCACGTTCGAGCCGGAGACGATCTTCGCCCTCGCCGCCGAGCAGGGCCGCACGCTGCCGTACGACGGCCCCGCCGAGCTCGCCGCGCGGTACGAGTTCGCGAACCTCCCGTCGTTCCTCGAGCTCTATTACGAGAACATGGGCGTGCTCCGCAGCGAACGGGACTTCGAGGCGCTCGCCGGGGCGTACTTCGCCAGGGCGCACCGCGCGGGCGTCGCGCACGTCGAGCTCTTCGTCGACCCGCAGGCGCACACCGCGCGCGGCGTCGCCGAGCGCACCGTGCTCGCCGGGCTGCACCGGGCGATCGAGGCGGCCGGCGAGCGCTTCGGCATCTCCGCGGGGATCATCGCCTGCGTGCTGCGCGATCGGCCGGTCGACGAGGCCGAGCGGATGCTCGACGCGGTGCTCGAAGCGGCGGCGGGCACGGGCGCGCCGCTCCTCGGCCTCGGGCTCGACTCGGCCGAGCTCGGCTTCCCGCCGCATCGCTTCGCCCGGGTGTTCGAGCGCGCGGCCGACGCCGGCCTGCACCGGGTGGCCCACGCGGGCGAGGAGGGGCCCGCCGACTACGTGCGCGAGGCGCTCGACGTGCTCGGCGCGGAGCGGATCGACCACGGCATCCGCGTGCTCGACGACCCGGCGCTCGTCGAACGGCTCGCCCGCGAGCGCATCCCGCTCACCGTCTGCCCGCTCTCGAACGTGCGGCTCCGCGTCGTCGACCGCATCGAGGAGCTGCCGTTCCGCGAGCTCCTCGACGCCGGCCTGCTCGTGACCGTGAACTCCGACGACCCCGCCTACTTCGGCGGCTACCTCGACGACAACCTCGCGGCCCTTCGTTCGGCGTTCGGGCTCGACGAGGCGGAGCTCGCCGGGCTCGCCCGGAACTCGATCGAGGCGTCCTTCGCGTCCGCGGCGCGGAAGGCCGAGCTCCTGGCCCGCCTCCGCTGAGCGGCTGGTGCCGGGGGCCAGCGGGGCGCTCAGCGCAGCGGCGCGCTCAGCGCAGCGGCGCGCTCAGCCCCTCGGTGCCTCGGTCTCCGCATCGAGCCCGGCGACGCGCGGCGTCGCCCGGCCGCGGATGAAGATCAGCAGCACGAACGCCCCGGCGATGAGCAGGATCGTCGCCGGGCCGGTGAGCGCGATCAGGGGGCTCTCCGCACCGCCGGCCTTGTCGACCCCGCCCGTCGCGAGGAACGTCGTCGGATCCGTCAGCCCGTGCAGCACGACCGCCCAGACGAGGCTGCCGGTGACCCGCATCGACAGGTACATCAGGATGCCAAACGCGAACGCGTAGAGGATCGTGAACCCGACCGCCTCGATCCCCTGACCGGTGAGCACGTTGACCGAGTGCATCAGCGCGAAGAGGAGCGCCGCCACCACGGCGACCGTCCACTCGGAGTGGCCGCCCTTGCGCATCAGCGTCACGACGAAGCCGCGGGTGACGAGCTCCTCGGAGAGGCCGATGAAGAGCCCCGCGACGAACGTCATCACGATGACGCCCACCGAGTAGGCGCCGTAGTCGGTGCCGAAGAGGCGCAGCAGGATCGGGATGAGCACGAGCACCGGCGCGAACCACATCCACCAGCGGCCGCGCACCGGCTGCCGGCCGAACAGCGGCTTCAGCCAGCCGAGCGACCAGGCGAAGACGAGCAGCACGATCGAGCCGAGGATGACGGGCAGCGCGAGCCCGGCGAACACGCTGCCCGGCGTCGCGAAGACATCCGAGTCGAGGAGCGGCCGGATGATGGGGAGCAGGACGAAGGGCAGCAGCTCGTACAGCGCGAGGTACACGACGACGACGATGAGCGCCTTCCACCAGCCGCCGCGGTTCCAGAAGGCGCGCCAGCCGCGCTCGCGGGCGGGCGGCGCGGGGACGGCGTCGGGGGCGGCGGGTTCGGGGGCGGCGGCGTCGGTCACGGGGCGTCCTCTCGACAGGGGTCCCCGATCGCCTCGCGCTGGCAGCGCGACGGGTCGAGGTCAGTTCAGAAGCTAGCGGAGCGGATGGCCCGCACGGAAGCACGGCGCGCCAGCGACCCGCGCGCCCGAGCTCGAAGGGGCTGGAGATGGCGGATGTCGGCGGCCCTCGGTACGGTCGCGACATGACCTCGACCGCGCTCTCCGCTCTCGCCGAGCACTTCGGCGACCGACTCGTCGTCCCCGGCGACCCCGCATACGACGAGGCGCGCGCGCCCTGGAACCGGGCGGTCGAGCAGCGGCCGGCCGCCGTGGCGACCCCGAACGACGTCGACGAGCTCCGCGCCCTGCTCGAAGCGGCCCGCGCCGACGGGCTGCAGCTCGCCGTGCAGCCGGGCGGCCACGGCGCCTCGGGGTCGCTCGAGGGCGCCGTGCTCGTGCGCACCTCGGCCTTCGACACGATCGAGGTCGACGCCGAACGCCGGGTCGCCCGGGTCGGCGCCGGCGTCGGCTGGGGGCGTCTGCTCGAGGCGCTCGCGGGCACCGGGCTCGTGGCGCTCTCGGGCTCGAACCGGGTCGTGCACACCGTGCCGTTCCTCCTCGCCGGCGGGCACTCCTGGTTCAGCCGCGCGCACGGGCAGGGCTCCGCCTCGCTCATCGCCGTCGAACTGCTCACCGCCGACGGCGAGCACCGCTGGGTGCGCGACGCCGACGACCCCGAGCTGCTCTGGGCGTCGCGCGGCGCGGGCGGCGCGTTCGGCGTGGTGACCGCGGTCGAGATCGAGCTGTACCCGGCGCGGGAGCTCGTCGGCGGACGCCTCGCCTTCGACGGCGCCGACCTCGCGCCCGTGCTCCACGCCGCGCTCGCGGCGCAGGCGGCGGCGCCGCGCGAGGTCGCGCTGCATGCCGGCGCCATGCGGCTGCCCGACGTCGAGGCGGTGCCGGCCGAGCTCCGCGGCCGCACCATCGTGACCGTGCAGGCCGTCTCGACCGACGGCGCCGAGGTGCTGGAGGCGGTGCTCGCCCCCATCCGCGCCGCCGGCGCGGTGCAGCTCGACACGATCGCCCCCATCGGCATCGAGCAGCTCGCGGTCGTCGCCGACGAGCCGACCGAGCCGAGCGGCGGCTACGGCTGGGGCCGCTTCGCGGACCTCGACGCCGCGGGGCTCGACGCGCTCCTCGAGACGTGGCAGTCGCCGGCAGCGCAGGCGATCATGCTCATCGAGTTCCGCGGGCTCGGCGGCGCGCTCGCCGAGGCCCCCGAGCGTCCGGCGATCGCGGGCGCCGTGCCGCACGCCCACGTCGTGAGCGCACGCGCGGTCGCCGTCCCGGGCATCGAGCCGGCCGTGCAGGCGGGCTTCACGGCGATCGCGGCAGCGCTCGGCGACCGGGTGACCGACCGCACCTTCGCGACGTTCCTCGAGGGCGAGCCGAGCTATCTGGGCGCCTTCGACCGGGCCGACGTCGAGCGCGCCGACGCCGTGCGGCACCGGGTCGACCCGGACGGCCGCTTCCGCGGCAACCGCGTCTTCGCCTGAGCGGCTCCGCGGGGCTCGAGTCACGCCCGCCGCGGTGCCCAGCCGTCGTTCGGGCCGCCCGCCCGCCCGCGGGGCAGCCCGTCGCGCGGGGCCACGCCGTGCTCGTAGGCGTAGATGACGGCGTGCACCCGGTCGCGGAGCCCGAGCTTGCCGAGCACCGCCCGCACGTGCGTCTTCACCGTGTTGCGGGTGAGGTGCAGCTTCGCGCCGATCTCGTCGTTCGAGCGACCGGCGACGATGAGCCCGAAGATCTCCCGCTCGCGCGCCGTCAGCGGCGCGAGCGCGTCCGGGTCGGCGACGGGCGCCTGACGCAGCAGTCCGATCACCTTCTCCGCGACCCCCGGTGCGAGCGCGGCGCTGCCGTCGGCGACGTCGAGCACCGCCTGCCGCAGGGCGGCCGGCCGGATGTCCTTCGTGACGTAGCCGCACGCCCCCGCCCGGATCGCGGCGACGACGAGCTCGTCGGCGTCGAAGGTGGTGAGCACGAGCACCCGCGTCGCCGGGGCCAGCCGGGTGATCTCCGCGGTCGCCCGCACCCCGTCGAGGCGGGGCATCCGCAGGTCCATCAGCACCACGTCGATGCGGTGGGCGCGCACGAGCTCGACGGCGGCCGCACCGTCGCCGACGTCGAAGGCGACCTCGATCGCGGGGTCGACCTCGAGCAGCGCGCGGAGCGCCCCCCGCAGCATCGCCTGGTCCTCCGCGAGCAGCACCCGCACCGGCCTCATCGTCTCCCCCGCACCGGGAGCATCGCCTCGAGCCGCCATCCGCCCTCCTCCGTCACCTCGAACACCCCGTCCGCGGCGAGCACCCGCTCCCGCACCCCCGACAGCCCCGAACCGGACCCGCGCGCCCGGCGCGGCCCGCTCCCGCCGTCGTCCTGCACCACCACGCGCACCCGGTCCGCCGTCCAGCGCAGCTGCACCCGCACCGCGAGCGGCGGCTCCACGTGCCGCAGCGCGTTCGTGATCGCCTCCTGCACGAGCCGGACGAGGGCGAGCTCGGCGCGGAGCGAGAGCGCCCCGCGCTCGCCCTCCTCGACGAGCTCGACGGTGTGCAGGGAGGTCGAGGCCGCGGCGACCATCGTCGGCAGCGCGTCGATCGAGAGCGGCAGCTCCGGGGCGGCCGCCGGGTCGGCGTCGAGCACCGACAGCATCGCCCGCAGACCGTCGAGGGCGTCGCGGCCCGACTCGGCGATCTCGAGGAGCTCGGTCTCGGCGCCCGGGTCCGGCGTGGCAAGCGCCGCCGCCTCTGCCCGCGCGATCATGACCGTGAGCGAGTGCGCGATGACGTCGTGGAGATCCCCGCGGATGCCCGCCCGCTCCGCCCGCCGCGCCTCGTCGATGCTCGCCGCCTGCGCGGAGGCCGCCCGCTCGCGCCGCCGGGTGGCCGCGATCGCCGCGACCCAGACCCCGGCGACGGCGCCGGCGAGGAGCAGGCCCTCCGCGGTGCGCATCCACGCCGGGTCCGCTTCGGCCGAGCGCCAGATCGCGACGAGCTCGGCGAGGGCGACCCCGGCGAGGCCGACCGCGAGCGCGACGATCCGACGGGTGCGGCCGCCGAGCTCCGCCTGACGCCAGAGCACGAGGAGGAAGCACGCCGCCGAGGGCACGAGGCTCGGCGACCAGCCGGGCATCGGCAGCAGCACGAGCACGAGCATGCCCGCCGACGCGAGGCCGAAGCCCGCGTCCGGGAACCGTGCGGCGAGCACGACCGAGAGGTGCAGCGCGACGACCACGGCGCTCGTCGCCCAGACGAGCCACGCCCCGCCGCCCGCGAACCCGATGAGCACGATCACCACGACCGACGCCGGGGCGAGCACGAGGTGGCCCGCCAGGGCGGCGCGCCGCCAGCCCCGGCCGGGCGCTGCGGCGGGGTGGGCGGCGGGAGCGGGGTCGGGATGCATGCTGCCGCAACGATCCCACGAACGACGGACCCCCGCCTCATCCCGCGGGGTGATGTCGGTCCCTCCGGCGATGCATACCGTTCCAGGCATGCATCAGCTCCTCCCCCGCCGTTCCGCGCCGCATCGCGGCACCTCCGTCCCCCGCCGCCTCGCCCGCGCCGCGGCGGTCACCACGCTCCTGCTCGCCGCAGGTGCCGCCGGTGCCGCCGCGCCCGCCGCGCTCGCCGCGAGCGAGCCGCCCGCGGCATCCGCCCCGCCCTCCGCCGCCCAGCTCGTCGAGGACTACCGCGCCGTGTACGGGACGCCGGGCGTCGCCGCCGCCGTCATCACGAGCGGCGGGGTCGAGCGGGTGACGAGCGGGCGCGACGGCGACGGGCGCGAGGTGACGGCGAGCACCCCGTTCCGGATCGCCTCGATCAGCAAGTCGATGACCGCGGCCGCGGTGATGCTGCTCGTCGAGCGCGGCGAGTTCGGCCTCGACGACCCGGTCGCCGAACTGCTGCCCGAGTTCCGGCTCGACGACCCGCGCGCGGGCGAGGTCACCGTGCGCCAGCTCCTCACGCACCGCTCCGGGCTCTCGATCCGCACGAACGACGAGTACGCCCTGCCGCCCGCCGGCACCGCCGCCGAGGCCGTCGCGCGGCTCGCCGACCGGCATCTCGCCTGGGATCCGGGCTCGCAGTTCGAGTACCACAACACGAACTACGCGATCGCCGCGCGCCTCGTGGAGCTCGTGTCGGGGCAGCCGTTCGAGGCGTTCCTCGCCGAGGAGCTGTTCGCCCCGCTCGGGATGGACGGCACCCTCGCGACGGAGGGCTGCTCCGAGGAGGTCGCCGGGGTGCCCGACGGGCACGAGGTCGCGCTCGGCTTCGCGGTCGACGTGCCCGAGATGCCGGGCCTCTGCGCCGGCAACGGCGGCGTGATCTCGACCCTCGACGACCTCGTGCGGTGGATGCGGTTCAACACCGGCGCGACGGCGGGGCCGCTCACCGCCGACTCGCTCGACACCCTGCACCGGGCGACCGCCGCGAGCGACGGCTACGCGCTCGGCTGGCAGGACCGGCGGAGCCCCTCCGGCGTGCCGCTCGTCGGCCACGGCGGCACCCTCGCGACCTGGACGGGCGACGTGGTGTTCGTCCCGGGTGACGGCACCGCCGTGGTCGTGCTGACGAATGCGGCCGGCTCCCCCGGGGAGCTCTCGGCGAACCTCCTCGCCGGGGTGATGGGCGACCCGATCCTGCCGATCGAGAACCCGTTCACCGTGCTGAACGCGGTGCTGCTCGCCCTCACGGTCGTCATCGGCATCCTGCTGATCCTCGCGATCGTCCGCGCACCCCGCTGGGCCCGGCGCCGCGTGTTCGCGAAGCGCCCCCTCGTGGTGCTGCGGATGCTGCCGATCGCGGCGCTCGTCGTCGCCGGGGCGCTCCTCCCGATGCTGATGAACGCGAACACGGGGCTCATCACGAACTGGGTGGTGACGGTGTGGCTGCTGCCGATGGCGGCGATCCTCGGGATCGTGTGCGTCGGACTCGGTCTCGCCGCGCTCGTCTGCCGCATCGCGGGCTACGCCAGGGCGCGCCGCCGGGCGGCGGCCCCGCTCGCGTAGCCCACCCGCCCGCACCGGCCCGCCCGGCGCGCGCCCGAGGGGGTCGTATTCCGACAGCACCCCAGTTCCGAGACGGAGCGGATGGCGGAAATCGACCCTCTCGGGTGTGGAAGCTGGGCGGGTGCGGGCGGGCCGCGGCTCAGCGGAGCACGCGGTCCCGCCCGGCGAGGTAGCCGAAGACGATCGTGAGGCAGACGAGCCCGGCGAGCACGAGGAGCGGCGGGGTCCACGATCCCGTGACGTCGTGCATGAGCCCCACGGCGATCGGCCCGGCGGCGGCGAGGGTGTAGCCGACCGACTGCGCCATGCCCGACAGCGACGCGGCCTGCGCATGATGGCTCGTGCGCAGTCCGAAGGAGCTCAGCGCGATGACGATGCTCGAACCGCCCGCGACGCCGGCGACGATCGCCCACACCGCGGCGAGCGCCGGGGCGAGCAGCACGCCGAGCACCGAGCAGAGGAACAGGGCGGAGCTGCCCGCCGCGAGCCAGCGCTGGTCGCGCAGCCGCGGGATGAGTGCGGAGGCGGCGAGGCTGCCCGCGATGCCGGCGCCGTTCAGCAGCAGCTGGTGGAGCCCCGCGGAGGCCCGGTCGATGCCGGCCGAGGCTTCGATCGAGGGCAGCCAGGTGATGAGCACGTAGAAGCCGAGCGACTGCAGCCCCATGAACGCCGTCACCTGCCAGCCGATCGCCGAGCGCCACGGCGAGCGCAGCCCGGTGAGGTCCGGGTGCTCGGCGTCGGCGAGCTCCTGCGCCGAGAGGTGCGTGGTGCGCCGGAACTGCGGCAGCATCACGGCGATCGCGATGATCGCGAGCCCGGCCCACATGCCGAGCGGCAGCCGCCAGCCGAGGGCCGAGGCGCCCGCGACGGGCACGGCGACGCCCGCGGCGAGCGCCGCGAAGGCGGCCTGCACGGCCGAGTAGGTGCCGGTGACCTGCCCGATCCGTTTCGGGAAGTCGCGCTTCACGACGGCGGGCAGCACGACGTTCAGCACCGCGATCGCGACGCCGAGGAGGGCGGTGCCGATCCAGAGCAGCGGGAGGCCCGGGAGCGAGCGGACGACGAGTCCCGCGGCGAGCGCGGCCAGGGCGATGCCGAGGGAGCGCTCGAGGCCGATGCGGCTCGCGATCGCCGGCGCGATGGGCGAGACGATCGCGAAGGCGACGAGCGGCAGGCTGATGAGCACGGATGCCTCGAGCGACGCGAGCCCGAGATCCTGCTGCAGTTCGCCGAGCACCGGGCCGACCGTGGTGATGCCGGCCCGCAGGTTGGCCGCGACGAGGAGGAGCCCGGCGAGGACGAGGGCGGGGCTGAGCGCGCGGGCGCCGCGGCTCACCGGGCGACCTCGGCGCCGCTCGTCCGACGCCCGGGGAACCCGGTCTGCTCGTGCGCGAGCCGGACCATCCGTTCGGCGGCCTCGGCCGCGGCGTCGGGATCGCGGGCGACGATCGCCTCGACGAGCTCGGCGTGCGCGTCGTCGACGTGCCCGTACGCGGCGCGCTGGGCGGCGAGGTCGACCTCGGGACCGCTGAGCGGCGCGAGCGCCTGCTCGTTGCCGCCGACCCCGCGGTAGAGCTCGGCGAGGAGCGCGTTGCCCGAGGCATCCTGCACCGCACGGTGGAAGCGCACGTCGGCGGCCGCGTACTCGGGCGCCGTCTCGGCGGCGGTGCGCGCGGCGAGCGCGGCGAGGATCGCCTCGCGCGCGGCGTCGTCGGCGCGGATCGCGGCGAGCCGCGCACCCTCGCGCTCGAGGAGGAGCCGCACCTCGGCGACGTCCTCGGCCCGGTCGTGGTCGAGGCGGCGGGCGAGCGCCGGGGCGACGTCGCTCGCCGCGACGACGAAGGTGCCGTACCCGGCGCGGGCGCCGAGGAGCCCGGCGTGCACGAGCGAGCGGATGGCCTCGCGCAGGCTGTTGCGGCTCACCTCGAACTCGGCGGCGAGCTCGGCCTCGGTGGGCAGGAGCTCGCCGACGGCGTACTCGCCCTCGGCGATGCGGCGGCGGAGCTCGTCGGCGAGTTGGGCGGACAGGGGGATGTTGGGGGTGATTCCGGGCACCGATCCAGCCTAGCCGCAATAGAGCCAAATGTCGGACAAAGGATGTCGCGCTCCCGCCGAGCCGGCGCGGCCGGGCGCCGCGGCACGGCGCCGCACCGCGGCGCGCCTCGGCACGACCCTCCGGCGGCGCCGCGGCGCTACGGCAGCACGATGTCGAACGCCGTGTCGCCCTTCGAGAGCACCCCGAGCAGCTGCGACAGCACCCCCGTGTCGCCGACGGCGTCGATCCCGGGCGAATCGAGGTCGCCGCCCGCGAGGGCGATCAGCCGCGGCTTCGTGAGCGACAGCCGCAGCACCCCGTCGTCGGCGGGCTCGCGCTCCACGTAGACGAACACCCCGTTCCGCAGCGTCAGCCGGAAGCTCCGGTCGAGGTCGGTGAGCACGAGGTCGAAGGCGAGGTCGAGGTCCCACGCCCGCGGGCCGTCGACCGTGATCGCGACGGCGTCGAAGAGCTGCTCCGGCGTGAGCTGGGCGAGGATCGCAGGCGCGTTCGTCGTGGTCGGCGTGCCGAAGTTGCCCTCGCGCAGCTCGGTCGCCCCCGAGAGGAAGAAGTTCCGCCACGTGCCGTTCTCCGCACCGTAGCCGAGCTGCTCGAGCGTGTCGGCGTAGAGCTCCTTGGCGGCCGCGTTGTCCGGCTCCGCGAACACGGCGTGGTCGCAGAGCGTCGCAGCCCAGCGGAGGTCGCCGTCGGCGAACGCCTGCCGGGCGAGCTCGAGCACCCGGTCGATCCCGCCGATCGCGGCCACGTAGCGCTCCGCCTGCGCCTGCGGCGGGTGCGGCCAGAGCCGCGCCGGGTTGCCGTCGAACCAGCCCATGTACCGCTGGTAGATCGCCTTCACGTTGTGACTCACCGAGCCGTAGTACCCCCGGGTGTGCCAGGCGTTCTCGAGTGCGGGCGGCAGCTGGATGGCCTCCGCGATCTCGGCGCCCTGCATGCCCTGGTTCAGCATCCGGAGGGTCTGGTCGTGCAGGTAGCCGTAGAGGTCGCGCTGCAGGCCGAGAAACTCGACGATCCGCTCGCTCCCCCACGTCGGCCAGTGGTGGGACGCGAAGACGACGTCGGTGCGGTCGCCGTAGCGCTCGATCGCCTCGGTGAGGTACCGCGACCAGACGTGCGGGTCGCGCACGAGCGCCCCGCGCAGCGTGAGCAGGTTGTGCAGGGTGTGCGTCGCGTTCTCCGCCATGCAGAGCGCCCGGTAGCGCGGGAAGTAGAAGTGCATCTCGCTCGGGGCCTCGGTGCCCGGCGCCATCTGGAACTCGATCTCGAGCCCGTCGATCGTGTGCCGCTCGCCCGTCGTCGTGACGTCGATCGTGGGCGCGATGATGGTCGCGTCGCCGGTCGAGGTGGTCTGGCCGAGCCCCGCGCCGACGGCGCCGCGCGGACCGCGGGCGAGCGCCGCACCGTACATGTAGCCGGCGCGCCGGCCCATCGCCGGTCCCGCGTAGACGTTCTCGGCGACCGCGTGGCCGACGAGCCCCTCCGGCGCGATGATCTGCACCTCGCCGGCATCGACCTGGGCCTGGTCGACGATGCCCTGCACGCCGCCGAAGTGGTCGATGTGGGAGTGCGTGAAGATCACGGCGGTGATCGGCCGCTCGCCCCGATGCGCCCGGTAGAGCGCCATGGCGGCGGCAGCCGTCTCCGTGGAGATGAGCGGGTCGATGACGATGACGCCCGTGTCGCCCTCGACGAAGGACATCACCGAGAGGTCGAGGCCGCGCGCCTGGTAGAGCCCGGGCACGACCTCGAACAACCCGTGCTTCGCGACCAGCCGGCTCTGCCGCCAGAGGCTCGGGTTCACGGTGTCGGGCGCCTCCCCCTCGAGGAAGTCGTAGCTGGAGGCATCCCAGACCACCGTGCCGTCCGCGTCCCGGATGACCGGATCGTCGAGCGTGCCGAGGAAGCCGCGCTCGACGGCCTCGAAGTCGGCGGTGTCGGCGAACGGCAGTCGCGCGGCCAGCTCCCGCTGCTGCGCGACGATGGCCTCGCTCGGGTCCTTCTGCGGCATGGTCTCCCCCTCCGGGGGCGCCGGGCGGCGGATCCCCCCGCTCCCGACCCTGCCGGACATCCGGGCCACGGGCAAGAGGGAATCCGCCGGGTGATGCGGCCGTCGGTGGTCGGTGGCATCATCGCGCCCATGGAGCGGGACGAACGCGACGAGGACGTCATCGACTGGCTGCTGCACGCCGACCCGGCGATCCGCTGGCAGGTGCAGCGCGATCTGCTCGACTCGCCGCCCGACCTCGTCGCCGCCGAGCGGGCGCTCGCGACGCGCGAGGGCATCGCCGCGCGCATCCTCGAGCTGCAGGACGAGCACGGCTACTGGGGCGGCTTCACGTACGGGCCGGAGCGCGAGCGCGACAGCGTCATGTGGACGCTGCACGTGCTGCTGCGGTTCGGCGTCGACCCGGACGCCCCGGAGGTGCGCACCGCGATCGAGCGGGTGCGCGCGGGGGTGCGCTGGCCCGAGGAGGACGGCGGGCGCTCCTTCTTCGCGGGCGAGGTCGAGGAGTGCGTGAACGGCGGGGTGCTCGCGTACGCCGCGTACTTCGGGGTGCTCGACGAGGCATCCGATCGACTCGTCGACCGCCTGCTCGGCGAGCGGCTCAGCGACGGCGGCTGGAACTGCGACCCCGTCGAGGAGTCGGTGCGCTCCTCCTTCGACAGCACGCTGTGCGTGCTCGAGGGGCTGCGCGGGTACCAGCGGGCGACGGGGTCGACGGATGCCTCGATCGCCGACGCCGTGCGCACGGGCGAGGAGTACCTGCTCGAGCGGAACCTCTTCCGCCGCAGGTCGACGGGCGAGCTCGCGAACCCGCAGTACGCGACGTTCGCCTTCCCGATGTACTGGTTCTACGACGTCCTGCGGGCGCTCGAGCACTTCCGGGCGA
This sequence comes from Agromyces mediolanus, assembly GCF_044917495.1. GTDB lineage: Bacteria > Actinomycetota > Actinomycetes > Actinomycetales > Microbacteriaceae > Agromyces > Agromyces mediolanus_B. The sequence continues at coordinate 55,755 of NZ_JAVSSI010000007.1, forward strand.
ACGGCGGGGCGCCCGATGCGCGCCTCGCCCCGGCGCTCGAGCTGCTCCTCGCCCAGCGGCGAGCCGACGGGCGGTGGCCGGCCGGTCCGCAGCGGCCGACGCTCCGCGGCTACGTCGTCGAGGTGCCCGAGGGGCAGCCGAGCCGGTGGAACACGCTGCGCGCACTCCGCGTGCTGCGCTGGGCGGATCCCGCCGCGCTCGCGCGCCGTTGAGGCATCCGCCGCGCGCAGCCGACCGCGCGCGGACCGTCGCGCCCCCGCCGACCCCGCACCCGCCGACCCCGCGCCCGCCGACCCAACGCCGAGTTGCCCGACTTTCATGAAAGTCGGGCAACACCGCGCTGGGGCGGCTCAGCTGAGCTTCTTCCGGTAGATCGCGATCGCCGCGGCGTACGCGACGGCGAGGATGCCGACGAGCCAGGCGAGGGCGATCCAGATCTCGGTGCCGACCGGCTGTCCGGCGAACAGCGCCCGGATCGTGTTCACGATCGAGGTGACCGGCTGGTTCTCGGCGACCCAGGCGACCGGGCCGGGCATCGAGTCGGTCGGCACGAACGCCGAGCTGATGAACGGCAGGAAGATCAGCGGGTAGCTGAACGCGCTCGCCCCGTCGACCGACTTCGCCGAGAGGCCGGCCACGACCGCCAGCCAGGTCAGCGCCAGGATGAACAGCACCAGGATGCCGGCGACCCCGAGCCATGCGCCAACGGACGCCCCGGTGCGGAACCCCATGATCAGGGCGACGCCCACGACGATCGCGACGGAGACGAGGTTCGCGACGACCGAGGTGAGCACGTGCGCCCAGAGCACGCTCGACCGCGCGATCGGCATCGACTGGAAGCGGTCGAAGATGCCGCCCTGCAGGTCGAGGAACAGCCGGTACGAGGTGTACGCGACGCCCGAGGCGATCGTGATGAGCAGGATGCCCGGCAGCAGGTAGTTGATGTACGACTCGTCGGACCCGGTGTTGATGGCCCCGCCGAGCACGTAGACGAAGAGCAGCATGAGCGCGATCGGGGTGACCGCGGTCGTGATGATCGTGTCGGGGCTGCGGAGGATGTGGCGCAACGAGCGCCCGGTGAGCACGCCGGTGTCGGCGATCGCGTGGCTGGTCATCGTGCGTCCTTTCGTGTCGAGGCATCCGCCGCCGCGTCGGCGTTCTCCGCCGCGTCGGCCTCGCCCGTGTCGCCGACGAGGGCCAGGAAGACGTCCTCGAGGGAGGGCTGCTTCTCGACGTACTCGATCTCGGCGGGCGGGAGGAGCTGCTTGAGCTCGGCCAGGGTGCCGTTCTGGATGATGGTGCCGCGGTGCAGGATCGCGATGCGGTCGGCGAGCTGCTCGGCCTCGTCGAGGTACTGCGTGGTGAGCAGCACGGTGGTGCCGCCGTCGGCGAGCTGCTTGACGGTGCGCCAGACGTCGATGCGCGCCTGCGGGTCGAGCCCGGTGGTGGGCTCGTCGAGGAAGATGATCTTCGGCTCCCCGATGAGGCTCATGGCGATGTCGAGCCGGCGGCGCATGCCGCCCGAGTAGGTCGCCGCGCGGCGGTCGCCCGCCTCGGTGAGCGAGAACCGGGCGAGCAGCTCGTCGGCGATCGCGCCGGGGTTCTTCACGTGCCGGAGCTTCGCGACGAGCACGAGGTTCTCCCGCCCGCTCAGCACCTCGTCGACCGCGGCGAACTGCCCGGTGAGGCTGATCGACTCGCGCACCTCGCCGGGCGCTCGGGTCACGTCGTGGCCCTGCACGGTCGCGGCGCCGGCGCCGGCCTTCAGCAGCGTCGACAGGATGCGGACGAGGGTCGTCTTGCCCGCGCCGTTCGAGCCGAGCAGGGCGAAGATGCTGCCCCGCTCGATGTCGAAGTCGACGCCCCGGAGCACGTGGACATCCTTGAAGGACTTCTCGATGCCCCGCACCCGGATGGCAGTGTCGCTCACTTCCGATCACCTCGCTTCGCCTGGTCGATGTCCTTGACGAGCCGCGCCCGCTCCTTGTCGATCCACTGGGTGCCGCCGTAGGCCTGGGCGAACGTCTCGGCGAACTCCACGGGGTCGTCGCCCACGATCTCGGCGACGGGCGTGCCGTCGACGGCCGCGCGCTCCCAGAGGTCGGCGAGGTCGACGAACATCTGCACGAGGGTGTCGCCGTCGGTGATGCCGCCGTAGTACATGAAGTACCGGTGGCAGGCGTTCGCGGCGGTGCGGTACGGCTCGGGCAGCGCCTCGAGGCGGGCCTTCGTCTGGCGGTACTGCTTCTTCTGCTCGAGGGAGCCGGTGAGGGCTTCGATCCACTTTGCAGCCATGGTCACTTCTCTCCTTCGTGGAGCTGTTCGATACGTTCTGCGAGGAAGCTCCACGTCCTCCAGAACTCGGCGAGTTCGTCGTGCCCCTTGGCGTTCAGGGTGAACACCTTGCGGGGCGGGCCCTTCTCGGAGGGGACCTTCTCGACGTCGACGAGGCCGCGCTGCTCGACTCGGACGAGCAGGGCGTAGATGGTGCCCTCGGCGATGTCGGTGAAGCCGCGCTCGCGGAGCCGCGCGGTGATGTCGTAGCCGTAGGCCGGCTGCACCGCGATGATCGCGAGGACGATGCCCTCGAGCGTGCCCTTGAGCATCTCGGTCATCTGCTTGCCCATCGGGATGCTCCCTTCTTCTGTGTGCTCTCGGTGGTGCCTGATTCCCCAGCGCTTACTATTCAGTGTTGCTGAGTACCACTAGAAAGTAACACTGAGTACCGGTACTTAGCAACACCGAATACCAAACTTCTTCTCTTCCCCTTCGGACGTGCCCGACCTTCGGGAAAGTCGGGCAACTCGGGAGTGGTCGGGGCAGGATGAAGTCATGGCCGACGACGGCGCACTGGCCGAGATCGCCGGGGAGCTCTACGGGCTGCTCCCCGCGGAGTTCGTCGCGGCCCGGAACGCCAGGGCGAAGGAGCTGAAGCGGGGCGACCCGGCGCTCGCCGCCGCCGCCGCCGAGCTGCGCCGGCCCGCCCCGGCCGCCTGGCTCGTGAACCAGCTCGTGCGGCACCGGCGCGACGAGCTCGACTCGCTGCTCGAGCTCGGGGCCGAGCTGCGGGCCGCACAGGCCGAACTCGACGCCGCCGCGCTCACCGCCCTCGCCCGGCAGCGCCGCAGCGTCGTCGCCGCCCTCGCCCGGGACGCGGCCGAACTCGCGGAGGAGCTCGGGGCACCCGTGCGCCAGCCGGTCGTCGACGAGGTCGCCGGGACGCTGCAGGCCGCGATGACGGATGCCTCGGCCGCCGACGCCGTGCGCACCGGACGGCTGGTGCGCGGGCTGGAAGCCGTGGGCACCGAGGTTGACCTCGACGGCGCGGTCGCCGGGGGGCCCGATGCCGCCGGGCTCGGGGCCGCGTCGGCCGCCCCGCCACGGACCGCCCCGCCCGACGAGCTCGCCGAGCGCCGCAGTCGCAAGCAGCGCGAGGCGAGGGAACGCGCCGCGCGCGAGCTCGCCACGGCCGAGCGGCGGGCGGATGCCGCGGAGCAGGCGGCCGCCGAGGCATCCGCCCGGCTCGACGCGGCCGGGTCCGCGGCCGGCCGCGCCGCCGCCGAACGCGACGCGCTCCTCGCCGAGCGGCGCGAGCTCGAGCGCCGGCTGAGCGACGCCGAGGGCGAGCTGGCCCGCGCCGAGCAGGCGGTGCCGCCACTCGAGCGGGACCGCGCCCGGACCGCCCGCGCGGCCGCCGAGGCGCGCGCCGCCGCCGAGGCCCTCCGCGCCCAGCTCGACTGAGCCCGTCGACGGGAACGCTGGTTCCCTGAGCCCGTCGATGGGAAGGGCTGGCGCCCTGAGCCCGTCGAAGGGAGCGCTGGCTCCCTGAGCCCGTCGAAGGGAGCGCTGGCTCCCTGAGCCCGTCGAAGGGAGCGGCACCGACCTCGCTTCGACAGGCTCAGCGAACCACTCCCGCGTCGACACGCTCGGCGAACCACTCCCGCTTCGACACGCTCAGCGAACCACTCCCGCTTCGAAAGGCTCAGCGAACCCGCTCGCGCGTCGACACGCTCAGCGAACCAGATCATCGACCCGTCGAAACGGACCGGACTCGTCGATTTGCGGCCCGCGCCGCACTCTGGCAGGATCCCGGTACCTCGCGGCGCTCAGCGTTTCGAGGACATCGGATCGCGGCGTTTCCCTTGCTGCCCCGATGGCACGGCCGGCCCGGGCAAGCATCCCCCCGATCTCGCCCGGGTCGACCCCCCACCGCGGTGCGCTCGCACGCCGCTCGAACGGTTGACGTGCCGCAACCACCGCAGTGCGCGTCAGCATACTCCCACGCGGCACTCAGCCGACACCCCCGAACGGGCGACGCGGTCCGGTCGCATGGAACCGCTCTCAGCCAGTGCCGACGGGCGGCGGCGACGGGGAGCTCAGCGCCGCCGGCGGCGCAGCTCGGGCAGCACGGCGACGGCGCCCACCACGACCGCCGCGGCCAGCACGGCGGTGGCGAACCCGCCCGGCGCGGGGGCCGCCGCGATCGTGCCGAACACGGCGATGCCGAGCCCGGCGCCGAGCGCGAAGCCGATCTCCTGGATCGCCCCGACCTGCCCGGCCTGATCGGCGGTGGTCGCCTCGAACAGCGCCGTCGCGGCCAGCGTCCCCGCGATGCCGAAGCCGAGCCCGACGAGCACGAGCGGCGCCGCGACGAACGCCGGGTCGCTCGCCAGCCAACCGAGCCCCGCGGCCTGCACGAGCAGCGCGAGCACCGTGAGCGTGTTCGCCGACAGCCACCTGAGCAGGAACGGGGTGACGACGCCGCCCGCGGCGATCGCGGCGGCCTGCGGCAGGAGGGCGAGCCCGGCCTCCGCGGCGCTCGCGCCCCGCGCGTCCTGCAGCTGCAGGCTCACGAGGAGCACCGCCGCCGACGAGGTGCCGGCGCTCACGAGGATGCGAGTGATCGCGGGCGAGAAGCCCGCGAGGCCGAACAGCCGGACGTCGATGAGCGGCTCGCGGAGCCGGCGCTGCCGCAGCACGAAGAACACGAGGCTCGCGACGGCGACCGCCCCGGCGACCACGGCGACGAGCGGCGCGGCGACCGCCTCGTGCAGCGCGAGCACCAGCCCGCCGAGTGCGAGCATCGAGGCGAGGATGCTGGGCACGTCCCAGCTCGGCCGGCGGCTGCTGCGCGAGTCGGGCACGAGCCACGCGGCGAGCACGATCGCGACGAGCGCGAGCGGCACGGCGCCGAGGAACAGCCAGCGCCACCCCGGGCCTTCCGCGAGCGCCCCGCCGAGCACCGGGCCGAGGGCGTTGCCGACGCCGAAGGTCGCCGTCCAGAGCCCGTAGGCGACGACCCGGTCGCGCCCTGCGTAGCGGGCGCCGATGGTGGCGACGACGCCGGCGATGACGAACGCCTCCGCGATGCCGAGCAGGGTTCGCGCCCCGATGAGCATCGCGCCGCCGGTGGCGAGCCCGCCGGCGAGGTTCAGGATGGCGAAGCCCGCCAGTCCGATGAGGATGATCCGCTTGCGGCCGAACGCGTCGCCGACCCTGGCCGCGATGATGAGCGTCGCGGCCATCGCCAGCGAGTAGCTGTCGACGAGCCAGAGCGCCTCGGTGTCGCCGAGCGCGAGCTCCGCGCGGATGGCCGGCAGCGCGGTCGAGGCGCTGCTGATCGCGAGGGCCCCGATCAGGATGCCGAGGAGCATCGGCACCATCGCGAGCCACCGGCGGATCGAGGAACGGGAGTCTGGGAGCGCCGGGGAGAGGGTCACTCGACCATTCTGTGGAGTACCGTTCAGAGTGACAAGTACGGTCATTCCTGTCAGGTAGTGACCGTTCGGATACTGTGGTGGCGAGCCCGCCCTGGAGGTCAGCGATGCGCGAGAAGACGGAGCGGGTCATCCGCGAGTGGACCGACACCTGCGACGCGGAGGTGTCGATCGCCGTGCTCGGCGGCGCCTGGAAGCCGAGCATCCTGAGCCTCCTCGCCGAGCGCGAGGTGCTCCGCTTCGGCGAGCTCGGCCGCCTGCTCGACAATCCGACGGCGCGCGTGCTCACCCGCCAGTTGCGCGAGCTCGAGCAGGACGGCCTCGTCACCCGCACCGTGTACCAGCAGGTTCCGCCGAAGGTCGAGTACCGGCTGAGCGAGCTCGGCCGGAGCGCCGGTCCCCTCGTCGAGGCGCTGACGCAGTGGGGCGGGCACTACGCCGGGCTCCAGCGGGCAGCGCTCGGCTAGATCGCCGAACCGCGCAGCGCTGGGCTAACCGCAGAGCCGGGCAGCGCTCGGCTAGATCGCCGAGCCGCGCAGCACCTCGCGCAGCCGCGCCGTCTCCGCCTCCGTGAGCCCGCCGGACCGCAGGTAGCCGGCCGCGTCGCCGTGCTCGACGGCGATCCATTCGAGCGCGGCGTCGATCGCCGCCGCGGGCGACTCGGTCGCGAGGCTCCGCAGTTGCGGCACCACCGGCAGCCCGAGCGCGGTGATCAGCCCCAGGAGCGACTCGGCGAACGGGCCGGCGAGGTTCTCCCCGGTGCGGGTGTAGTCGTCGATGATCGCCCGGCGCTCCGCCCCCGCGACGGAGAGCAGGATGGCGGCCGACAGTCCGGTGCGGTCCTTCCCGGCCGTGCAGTGGAACAGCACCCCGGGTCGCGGGGTCCCCGCGGCGTCGAGCACGGTCCGGGCGAGCGTCGCGAACGCCGGTGCGCTCGAGGCGAGGATCGCGACGTATAGCTCCGCGAGGCTCGGGATCTGCGCGACGATGGCCTGCACCTCGTCGTCGGTGAAGGCGTGCGCCGCGCCGTCGGCCGGCAGCAGCCGCGCCACGAGCTCGTCCATCGCGCCGCCCTGCACCGGGAGGGCGAGGAACGCGACCCCGTCGGGCACGACGTCGGGCGCGCGATGGCGCTCGCCGTCGGTGCGCAGGTCGACGATCGTGCCGACGCCGAGCTCGGCGAGCGCGGCCGCGCCCGCCTCGGTCAGCCGGTCGAGGGCGTCGGAGCGGAACAGGATGCCGGACGCGGTCACCCCGCCTCCGGCGAGCGGGATGCCGCCGAGCTCCCGGGCGTTGTGGGTGACTTCGAGCTTCGATCGCAGGTCCACGTTCCTCCTCGGTTCCCCGCCATCGTATGCGGAGCGGGGCGCCCGGTTCGGGGGCGGCGGGGCGATCGCACCCGAACGGGGTGCGCGCCCGCCTCGCGAAGCGGCAGACTGAGAGGCCCGGCATCCCTCACTTCGACCAAGGAGCCCGCGCGCATGCCACTCTCGGAGACCTCGGAACGGGTCCGGCTGGAGATCTACACGCGCCTCGCGCGAGACGGAGCCCTGCCCGACCACGAGACCCTCGCCCACGCCGCCGGCCTCGGCCGGGCCGCGTACGACGAGGCGATCCGCGAGCTCGCCGAGACCCGCAACGTCGTGCTGCGCGACGGCGAGATCGAGATGGCCCACCCCTTCGCGACGCGCTCGTTCGGCTTCTCGGTGATGGGGCCGGCCACGCTCTGGTGGGGCGGCTGCGCCTGGGATGCCTTCGCGGTGCCGAACCTCGTGCCGGACGCGCCGTCCGTGCTGGTCGCGACGACCTGCCCGACGTGCGCCACCCCGCACGCCTGGACGGTGACGAACGAGGGCCCGCCCGCCGGCGAGCAGCTCGCGCACTTCCTGACCCCGGTCGACCGGATCTGGCCCGACGCGGCGCACGCCTGCGAGAACCAGCTCATCTTCTGCGGCCGCGAGTGCATCGACCGCTGGCTCGAGCGCACCGGCCACGAGCCCGGCTACGTGATGAGCCTCGAGACGCTCTGGAACCTCGCCTCGGAGTGGTACGCGGGTCGCCTCGACTCGCCGTACGTGCGGCGCGAGCCGGCCGCGGCGGCCGAGTACTTCCGCTCGGTCGGGCTGCACGGCCCGTTCTGGGGTCTGCCCGACTGAGCCGGGCCCGGCGCCGGCGCGGTACCGCACCGGCATCCGATCGATCCGGACCGCGGAAGTCGGGCGCCGAGCTGAGGCGACGAGCAGGCTGGACGGCGAAGGAGGAACCGTGATCGCGACGCTCAACCGCGTCGTCGAGCTGGTCGAGCAGACGCTCGACGGCCCGATGGAGCTGGCGGCGCTCGCCCGGCAGCTGGGCACCACCGAGTACCACCTGCGCCGCATGTTCTCGTCGCTCGCGGGGATGCCGCTCTCGGAGTACGTCCGACGACGGCGGATGACCCTCGCCGCCGCGGACGTGCTCGGCGACGGCGAGCTGCTCGGCATCGCCGTGCGGTACGGCTACGGCTCGACGGAGGCGTTCGGCCGGGCGTTCCGCGCGGTGCACGGCGCGTCCCCGGCCGAGGTGCGACGCGACGGCGGCCCCCTTCGCACGCAATCACAACTCAGGTTCCGCCTGACCGTCGAAGGGAGTGCACGGATGGACACCCGCATCACCGACCGCCCCGCGTTCACGCTCGCCGGGCACGCCGCACGCGTCCCGCTCATCCACGAGGGGGTGAACCCGCACATCCAGGCCCACATCGCCGCCATCGAGCCGAGCGAGCACGCCCGCTTGAAGCAGCTCGGCGACACCGAGCCACGCGGGCTGCTCCAGGTGAGCGCCGACGTCGACCCCGACGCTCGCGAGGGCACGCCGCTCACCTACCTGCACGGCGTCGCGCTCGCCGACGCCGCCGCGGCGCCCGACGGCCTCGACACGATCGAGGTGCCCGCCGGGGAGTGGGCGGTGTTCCGCGTGGCCGGGGAGTACCCGGCCGCCCTCCAGACGGCGTGGGCCGCGACCGCGACCGACTGGTTCCCGTCGAACCCGTGGCGGCTCCGCCCCGGCCCCTCGATCGTCGCGGTGCTCGACCGATCGGACGACTTCGCCACGGCGACGTGCGAGCTCTGGCTCCCGGTCGAGCGCGCCTGAGCACCCGTCCGCCTCTCCCTCCCTCACACAACTCAGGAAGCCCACCCGGCGAGCCCCGGGTTCACGGGGCTCGCCGGATCCACGACCGGCATAACCGCCAGATGTTCCTGAGTTGTGTGACGGGACGGAGGAGAGCGCTCAGACTCAGCTCGCCGCGCGGATCGCCGTGAGCACCCGTTCGATGTCGCCGAGGTCGTTGAAGCCGTGCACGCCGATGCGGAGCCGCGTCGACGCGGCGCCACTAGCGGGCCGCCGCCCCCGTCTGCCGCGCGGCCAGTTCCGCTCCCGCCCGTCGCAGCCACCGGGGCGCATCCGACCGCGCCGCCGCGGTCGACCCCGCCAGCTCGCTCAGGCTGATCGCGGCGGCGAAGTCCGTGCTCGGCGCCGAGACGCTCCCGGCGACGAGCGCGACGGGCGCGCCGACCGCCCGGGCGATGCGGACGACCTCGGAGGGCACCTTCCCGGCGGCGGACTGCCGGTCGTAGCGGCCCTCCCCCGTGATCAGCAGCTGCGCGCCGGCCGCGGCCTCGCGCAGGCCGATCACCTCCGCCACGGCCGCGGCGCCCGACGCCGCGCGGGCGCCCCAGGCGAGCAGGGCGTAGCCGGTGCCGCCCGCCGCACCCGCGCCCGACGTCTCCGGCGCGACCCGGACGCCGGCCCGCTCGAGCACCGCGGCGTAGTTCGCCAGGGCGTCCTCCAGCCGGCGCACCGTCTCGGCATCCGCCCCCTTCTGCGGCCCGAACACGGCGGCGGCGCCGTCTGCTCCGAGCAGCGGATTCGTCACGTCGCCGAGCACGGTCGCGCCACCCGCAGGGAGCGCGAGGAGCCCCGCGAGCTCGGCCGTGCGCAGCTCGGCCAGGCCGCGCCCGCCCGGCGCGATCGGCCGGCCGTCGCCCGTGCGGAAGCGCGCCCCGAGCGCGGTCAGCATCCCCGCCCCGCCGTCGGTGGACGCGCTCGAGCCGAGCGCGAGCAGCACCCGCTCGACGCCCGCGTCGAGGGCCGCGCGGATGGCCTGGCCGAAGCCGGTCGTGTGCGCGTCGAGCGGCGCGAGCTCCGCCATCAGGGTGATGCCCGAGGTGCTCGCCAGCTCGACCGCGCCGGTGCCGTCGGCCAGCCGGAGCCACCAGGTCTCGACCCGGCGGCCGTCCGGCCCGGTCACGCGCACGTGCTCCCGCCGCGCCCCCGGCGCCGCGGTCTCGAGCGCGGCGAGCGTGCCCTCGCCGCCGTCGGCCATCGGCGCCAGGACGAGCTCGTCCGCGGGCCGCTCCGCGTGCCAGCCCTCCGCGATGAAGGCCGCGGCGGCCGCGGCGTCGACGGTGCCCTTGAAGGAGTCCGGCGCGATGACGACCTTCCTGCGCGCTGCGGGGTTCACCCCTCGCGGGCAGCGGAACGCCGGGTCGCGTCGGCGAGCTCCGCCGGGCTCGCGAGCTCCGCGGCGATGGCGGCGCCGAGCGCGACCGTGGTGCCCGCGCCGCCGAGGTCGGGCGTCAGGACGGCGCCGTCGGATGTCGCGAGCACCGACTCGATCGCCGCGACCGTCGCGTCGGCGGCCTCCTGGTGGCCGAGGTGCTCGAGGAGCATCGCGCCCGACCAGATCTGCCCGATCGGGTTCGCGATGCCGCGTCCGGCGATGTCCGGGGCGGAGCCGTGCACCGGCTCGAACAGGCTCGGGAAGCTGCGCTCGGGGTTGATGTTCGCGCTCGGGGCGATGCCGATCGTGCCGGTGCACGCCGGTCCGAGATCGGAGAGGATGTCGCCGAAGAGGTTGCTCGCCACGACGACGTCGAACCAGTCGGGGTGCAGCACGAAGTTGGCCGCGAGGATGTCGATGTGGAACTGGTCGCGCCGCACCTCCGGGTGCTCGGCGGCGATCGCCTCGACCCGCTCGTCCCAGTACGGCATCGAGATCGTGATGCCGTTGCTCTTCGTCGCGGAGGTGAGGTGCCGCTTCGGCCGCCGCTCGGCGAGTTCGAAGGCGTAGCGCAGCACCCGGTCGACGCCGGTGCGGGTCATCACCGTCTGCTGCATCACGACCTCGCGGTCGGTGCCGTCGAAGATGCGGCCGCCGATCGAGGAGTACTCCCCCTCGGTGTTCTCGCGGACGACGACGAAGTCGATGTCGCCGGGCTCGCGGCCGGCGAGGGGCGAGTCGACGCCCGGCATCAGCCGGCACGGCCGCAGGCTGATGTACTGGTCGAACGCGCGGCGGAACTGGATCAGGCTGCCCCAGAGCGACACGTGGTCGGGCACGACGTCGGGCCAGCCGACGGCGCCGAAGAAGATCGCGTCGAAGCCGCGGAGCGTCTCGAACCAGTCGTCGGGGAGCATCCGCCCGTGCCGCTGCCAGTAGTCGGCCGAGGCGAAGTCGAACCACTCGTACTCGAGCGCGATGCCGAAGCGGGCCGCCGCGGCATCCAGCGCCCGGATGCCCTCCGGGACGACCTCGGTGCCGATGCCGTCGCCGGGGATCACGGCGATGCGGTGGACGGGTGCGGACATGCGGGGTTCCTGCTTTCGTGCGTCGGTCGGGAGGACGGGGAGGTGCGCGGCGCGCGGGCTCAGACGGTCGCGCGCTCCTCCGGGTAGTGGCAGGCGACGCGCTGGCCGTCGCCGAGCTCCGCGAGCGGCGGTTCGACGGCGGCGCAGAGCTCGGTCGCCTTCCAACACCGGGTGCGGAAGCGGCAGCCGGACGGCGGATCGACCGGGCTCGGCACGTCGCCGCTCAGCACGATCCGCTGGCGCCCGCGCTCGACCTTCGGGTCGGGGACGGGGATGGCCGAGAGCAGCGCCTGGGTGTACGGATGCTTCGCGTGCTCGAAGAGCTGGTCGACGGGCGCCTCCTCGACGAGCTTGCCGAGGTACATGACCCCGACCGTGTCGCTCAGGTGGCGCACCACCGAGAGGTCGTGCGCGATGAAGAGGTAGCCGAGGCCGAGGTCGCGCTGGAGGTCGTCGAGCAGGTTCAGCACACCGGCCTGGACGCTGACGTCGAGGGCGCTCACCGGCTCGTCGAGGACGATGAGCGAGGGCTCGACGGCGAGGGCGCGGGCGATGCCGATCCGCTGGCGCTGACCGCCGGAGAACTCGTGCGGGAAGCGGTCGCCGTGTCGCGGGTCGAGGCCGACCTGCTCGAGCAGCTCGTTCACCCGCGCCGCCCGGTCGCCCCGGTGCAGCCCGTGGATCTCCAGCGGCTCGGTGAGCGTCGCCCGCACGGTCTTGCGCGGGTTCAGGGAGGCGTAGGGGTCCTGGAACACGAACTGCACGCGGCGCCGCAGGCCCCGCAGCGCCGAGCCGGCGATCGCGGTGATGTCCTCGCCGTCGAGGGTGATCGTGCCCGCGCTCGGCGCCTGCAGGCGGGCCACGGTGCGACCGAGGGTGGACTTGCCGCAGCCGGACTCGCCGACGAGTCCGTACGTGCGGCCCGCGTCGACCGCGAGCCCGACGCCCGAGACGGCGCGGACGACCTCGCCGCCGCGGCCGAACAGGCCCCCGCCGCCGACGCGGTACTCCTTCACCAGGCCATCGACCTGCAGCGTCGCCGTCATCGCCCGTCCTCCTGCCATTCGCCGACGCGCACGCACGCGGCGGTGTGATCGGGCCCGACCGCGACCGGGTCGGGTACCGCGACGTCGCAGCGCCCGGCGATCGCGTGCGCGCAGCGCGGGGCGAAGCGGCAGCCGGGCGGCCAGGCCGTCGCCACGGGCGGCTGCCCGGGGATCTGGAAGAGCCGCTCGTCGCGCGAGCGCCGGTCGAGCCGCGGCAGCGAGGCGAGCAGGCCGGCCGTGTAGGGGTGCGCCGTCTCGGCGAAGAGCGGCTCGACCGGGGCCGACTCCACCACCCCGCCGGCGTACATGACGAGCACGCGGTCGGCGCTGCCCGCGACGACGCCGAGGTCGTGCGTGATCAGCATGACCGTGGTGCCCGTGCGGGCCTGCACCTCGCGGAGCACCTCGAGGATCTGGGCCTGGACCGTGACGTCGAGCGCCGTCGTCGGCTCGTCCGCGATGAGCAGCTCGGGCTCGTTCGCGATGCTCATGCCGATCATGACGCGCTGCCGCATCCCGCCGGAGAACTCGTGCGGGTAGCGCGCCATCCGCTGCTCCGGGGAGGGGATGCCGACGAGGGTCAGCAGTTCGATCGCGCGGGCCCGCCGCTCCTCGGCGCTCGAGTCGGGCCGGTGCACGCGGACGGCTTCGATGAGCTGCTCGCCGACGGTCATCACGGGGTTCAGCGCGGTGAGGGCGTCCTGGAACACGATGGCGATCTCGCGGCCGCGCACGTCGCGCAGCTCGTCGTCCGAGAGTCCGAGCAGCTCCCGCCCCCGGAAGCGGATCGAGCCGCTCACGACGGCCGTGCTCGGCAGGATGCCCATGATCGCCATCGCGGTCATCGACTTGCCGGAGCCCGACTCGCCGACGATGCCGAGGGTCTCCCCCGCGCGGAGCACGAACGAGACGTCCTCGACGGTGCGGGCGAGCCCGGCCTCGCCGGGGAAGGAGACGGAGAGGTGCTCGACCTCGAGCAGGACGTCGGCGCTCACAGGTGCTTCCCTTGCGGATCGAGGGCGTCGCGGAGCCCGTCGCCGATGAAGTTCACGGCGAGGACGGTGACGAGGATGAACAGGCCGGGGAAGTAGAGGAGGTACACCTGCGGGGTGCCCACGTAGCCCGCGGCCTGGCTCAGCATCGAGCCCCAGCTCGTCTGCGGCGACTGCACGCCGAAGCCGAGGAAGCTGAGCGTCGACTCGGCGATGATCGCGGAGGCGACGGCGAGGCTCATGCCGACGGCGATGACGCCGGCGAGGTTCGGCAGCAGGTGGGACAGGATGATCCGGAGGTTCGACGCCCCGATGCCGCGCGCCGCCTCGATGAAGTCCTTCTCCCGCAGCGAGAGGACCTGCGCGCGCACCACGCGGGCGATGTAGGTCCAGCCGAGCGCGGTGAGCGCGAAGACGATCGTGACGGGCGAGGGCCCGAGCCCCTGCACGATGACCGCGAGGAGCGCGATCGCCGGGATGATGAGGAAGAGGTCGGTGATGCGCATGAGGAGCTCGCCGAGCCATCCGCCGACGTAGCCGGCGACCGCGCCGAGCGCCGTGCCGACGAGCGTCGAGAGCAGCGCCACGAAGAGTCCGATCGCGAGCGAGATCCGGCCCGCGTAGAGGATCTCGCTCAGGAAGTCTCGACCGAGCTCGTCGGTGCCGAGCAGGTGCTCGGCGGACGGCGGGGTCGGCCCGAGCAGGAGGTCCTGCTTGCCCTGCGGGAACGGTGCGATCCAGTCGGCGCCGAAGCACACGACGATGAGCACGAGCAGCACGATGGCGCTCGCGAAGGCGAGGCGATGCTTCAGGAAGCGCCGGAGGAGCTGGCGCGCCGACCCCTGCTGCACCGCCTGATCGGCGAGCAGCTCCTCGCTCCCGGCCAGTCCAGCTCCGCTCATCGCAGCCTCACTCTCGGGTCCAGTAGTGCGTAGCCGATGTCGGCCAGCAGGTTGCAGATGACGACGGCGATCGCGACGACGATCATCCACGGCAGCAGCACGAAGACGTCGCCCGCGACGAGCGAGTCGAGGAAGAGCCGGCCCATGCCGGGGATGGCGAAGATCTGCTCGGTGACGACGAGCCCGCCGATGAGGACGGCGGAGTCGAGCGCGACGACGGTCACGAACGGGGCGAGCGAGTTGCGCACGGCGTGCCGCCAGATGATCTGCCGCCGCGGTACGCCCTTCGCCCGGGCGGTGCGCACGTAGTCGCTCGACAGGGCGTCGAGCATGGCCGCCCGGCCGAACCGGCTCCAGGTCGCGACGAGCGCGATCATGAGCGCGGCGACCGGCAGCACCAGGTGCCTCAGGTAGTCGAGGTCGAAGCCGGACTGCCCCGGGGAGTGCAGGCCGATGAAGTAGAGCGGCGGCTCCGCGAGCCCGAACTGCTGCTTCGGCCAGACCGCGAAGGTCTGGATGAGGATGAGCCCGAACCAGAACGCCGGCATCGCGATGCCGAGGTAGGAGGCGCCGGTCAGCAGGTTGTCGCCGAGCGAGTAGCGCCGCACAGCGGAGTAGACGCTGACGAGTCCGGCGATCACGATCGCGACGAGCAGGCCCCAGAAGGCGAGCTGAGCCGTCGGCCAGAGCGCCTCGCCGATGAGCTGGAACACGGGCGAGCCGGTGCGCGAGCTCGTCCCCCAGTCCCCGGTGGCGAAGTCGCGCAGCCAGAGGAAGTACTGCTCGACGATCGAGCGGTCGAGCCCGAGCCGTTCGATCTCGCGCGCCACGGCGCCGGGGTCGTGCGCCTGCCGCAGCTTCGCGAGCGGATCGAAGGTCGAGCGGACGGCCCAGAAGAGCACGAACGAGGCCACCAGGATCACCGGGATCGAATACAGCACGCGTCGGATGATGAAGGTGAACACCGTCGTCCTCTCCTGGGCCGTTCCCCGCCCGGCGTCAGCCGGCGAGACCCCAGGCCGCGAGGTTCCAGAAGGGGCCCTCGACCGGGTTGATGCTCAGCGGGCCGCCGACCTTGTCGCTCCAGAGCAGCACGTTCGGCACGGTGTCGATCGGGATCGACGGCACCTCGTCCGCGATGATGGCGTCCGCCTGCTTCGAGGCCTCGACGCGGGCGTCCTGGTCGAGCTCGGCATCGATCGTCGCGAGGAGCGAGTCGAGCTCGGGGATGTCGGCGCGGAAGAAGTTGATGCCGGAGAAGCCGTTCGCCTCGCTCGGGATGTTCGTCGAGGCGAAGGAGGCGCTGAGCGTGGGGTCCGGGAAGGTGTCGACGATCGCCCACAGCCCGGCCTGGAAGTCGCCCGCCGGGGCGATGGTGCCGAACAGGTCGGCCGGCGTGACCGCCTTGATGTCCATCGCGAAGCCGGCCTCCTGCAGCTGCGCCTGGATGACCTGCACGGTGAGGTCGCGCCGCTTGTTGCCCGCGAGGGTGTCGAGGGTGAAGGAGGCGGTCTGCCCGTCCTTCGCCCAGACGCCGTCCGCGTTCTTCTTCCACCCGTCGCCCGTCATGAGCTCGTCGACCTGATCGAGGTCGGTGGTGTACTTCGCGAAGTCGTCGCTGCCGAAGGCGCCCACGATCGGGGTGTTGAAGCTCTGCTGGGCCGACTCGATGCCGAGCTCGCCGAACAGCCGCTTCACGATCGCGTCGCGGTCGAGCGAGTAGGCGATGGCGGTGCGGACGGCCTTCGAGTCGAACGGGGCGACCGAGTTGTTGAACCAGAGCGCCTCGAGGTTGCCGCTGCGGGCGTCGATGGCCGAGCTGATGCCGGGCAGGCCCGCGTCGATCTGCTTCAGCGCGTCGAGCTGGGCGGAGGGGTAGAGCGCGTCGACCTGGCCGCTCTTCAGGGCCTGGAACGCGGCCGCCGTGTCGGGCAGGAACATGAAGGTGACCTTGTCGAGGTGCGGCTTCTCGCCCCAGTAGTTCTCGTTCGGCACTAGCGTCACCGAGGTGCCGCGGTTCCACGCCTCGATCTTCCACGGGCCACCGCTGAAGTCGTAGCCGTCCTTCATGATGGCGGCGCGGTCCTGCCCGTCGAGCAGGTGCGCCGGGAGCACGCCGTAGACGCTGAAGAGCGAGCGCCATCCGGCGTACGAGCTGCCGAGCGTCACGATCGCCGTCTGCGGGTCGGGCGTCTCGATGGACTCGATGCCGGTGTAGCCGGTCTTGTCGAAGATGTCGTCGCCGTCGCGGATCTGGAGGGCGGTGTACGCGAGGTCGGCGGAGGTGATGGGCGTGCCGTCCGACCAGACGGCGTCGGGGTTCAGGCGGTAGGTGATGACCTGCTTGTCCCCCGCCATGACCGCCTCGGGCTCCTCGCTCATGAGGTCGGAGGCGACCGGCGACCAGACGTCGTCGACGAGGCGGGTCTCGAACACGACCGGCATCGTGGGCACCTGCATGATGTAGCTGCCCCAGATGGACCCCGCGCACGTGGCGATCCAGTCGGCGCAGTCCGGCTCCTGCTCGGCGCCGATGACGAGCTCGCCGCCCTCGGTGACCGTGGTGTTGGGGGTGTCGCTCGGCGCGGTGCTCGTCGTCGAGCAGGCCGAGAACGACACGACGGCGAGCGTCGCGACGAGCGCGGCGGCGGTGCGCACGAGCCGTCGGCGCTGGGGCGGTGATACCTGGGACCTCTGCATTGGGGAACTCCGTGATCGTGTGGGAAACGTCCGGTGCCGCCACCGGCGGGGGCCGGTGGGTGGTTTGACTATAGGCGTGTTGGGTGCGGTTAGCAATGCTCATAGTCAATGTGAGTGACTAACTGTGATCGAGCGGCGCGGCGGCGGTCGGCCGCTCCGCGCCGTCGCTCCAGCGACGGCCGTCGAGCGCCCGGTGGGCGAGCTCGATCATGATCCGCTGCTCGGATTCGAGCAGCTCCAGCCCGGTCGGCTCGTGGCCGCCGTCGAAGATCCGCAGGACGACGTCGCCGCCGCGGGCGGCGAGCTCGTCGACGAAGCGCTGCACCCCGACCACCGGGGTCCTGGTGTCGAGGGCGCCCTGGTTGATCCAGACCGAGCCGCGCACCCGGTCGAGGTAGCTCACGGCCGAGTAGCGGGGCACCGCCTCCGGCGGCACCCAGGTCTGCCAGACGCCGCGGACGGCCGGGTTCATCGCGGCGATGGCCGCCTCCCAGTCCGCGATGGCGACGTGCGCGAAGCCGCCGGCGAAGAGCTCGGGCAGCCGGCCGAGGCTCAGCAGCGTGAGATGCCCGCCGAAGGAGGCGCCGGTGATGAACGTCGAGGCCGGATCGCCGAGCCCCTGCTCGCGCAGCCAGCCGACGGCCGCGGCGATGTCCTCGATCTCGCGGTCGCCGCCCGAACCCCAGAAGCCCTCGCGGAACGCCCGCCCGAAGGTCACGGAGCCGCGGTAGTTGACGGTCGCGTAGGCGAAGCCCGCGTCGATCCAGGCCTGGGCGCTCGGGCTGTACTCGTCGAGGAACACGAGGTTCGGCCCGCCGTGCACCTCGAGCACCGTGCCGACCGGCTCGCGATCCTCCGGCAGGCCGAGCCACAGCTGCACCGGGGTGCCGTCGGCGCTCGGCACCATCCGCGAGGTGAAGGCGACCCCCGGCGGGGTCGCGGCGGGCGGCAGGCCCGCGCTCGTGCCGCCGTCGGGGCCGAGCAGCTCCGCGTGGAGGGGCACGTCCCAGGCCGAGCGGAGGAGCGTGATGCCGCCGTCCCCGCGGTACCAGGACGCCCACTGGAACGCGTGCACGTCGGCGACGTCGGGATTCGCGAAGCTGCCGCCGGTCGCGACCACCCGGTGCCCGCCCGTCCGCTCGTCGAACTCCAGCAGCCGCTGGATGCCGTCCTCGACCTGGATGGCGAGGATCCGCCCGCTCGCCGCGTGCCAGTCGAGGGGGATCACCTCGCCGCGGAGCTCGGGGGCGTCGAAGTCGGTGCGGGCGCCGCTCAGCGGGTCCCACACGGCCGGACGCGCGAAGCCCGTGCGCTCGGTCGCGACGAGGAGCCGCTCGTCGCCCGGCTCCGACGAGAAGCGCACGGCGCGCACGGGACCGGCCGGCAGGTCGTCGAGGACCGCGACGGGCTCGCCGCTCGCGACCTCGAAGACGCTGACGGCGGCGCGCCGGACCCCGGGGTTGTGGTCGGTGGTGTCGTAGGAGGCCAGCCGGCCGTCGGCGGAGGGCTGGCCGTACCAGGCCTCGGCGCTCGTGCGGTGCACGAGGGTCGCGGGTCCCCAGGGGCGCGCGGGGATGGCGAGCAGGTGGTAGCCCTCCTCGTCGACGATCGAGGCGAGCACGAGCGAGCCGTCGGCGCTCGCCTCGAGCCCGCGGAGCACGAAGGGCTCGCGCCCCGGGGTGAGGTCGACGCGCTCGGCGCCGTCGAGGCTCGTCGCGACGAGCGATCCCACCTCGGAGCCCCCGCCGTCGGCGAGGTCGACGATCCAGCCGTCGCCCTCGCCCGCGATGATCGCTCCGACGGCCACCGGGAAGGGCAGCGCTCCGGACGGCGCCGCGCCGGCCCGCCAGAGCCGGGCGAACGACTCGCTCCGCTCGTCCTCCACGACGAGCGCGAGCTCGGGGTCGGCCTGGGACGGCCGGATGGCGAGCGTGTGCGGCACCGCGAACCGGGCGCGCAGCCGCTCCTCGTGGAGGTCGTTCGTTCCGGTCATCCGCCGCTCCTTCGCAAGGCCGAGTCATAGTCAGTAACGATGACTATATCGCTGACTTGAGGATGCCGACAGCCCCGGCGTCGCAAATGTCGTTGACTACGGGGAAGGCTCCCGTGGGGTACGGTGGGTGCGAATCCGCACAGATCGGGCTGCTGGCCCACCCGGGACGGCTCTGACGGGAGGACCCACGTGTCGACGGCGAAACCAGTGCAGGCGGGGGCCGCCGGCTCCGGCCGGAAGCGACGCGCGCGCGACTCCCTGAGCCGGGAGCTCATCGTCGCCGCCGCGGAGGACATCGCCCAGCGCGAGGGGCTCGACCGGCTCACCTTCCAGGCGATCGGCGAGAAGCTCGGCGCGCACCCCACCTCGATCTACCGGCACTTCCGCGACAAGGACGAGCTCATGCTCGTGCTCATCGACACCCTCCGCGCCCGCTCCTACGCGGGCGCGATGATCGCCACCGACGACTGGGTCGCCGACATCCGCGCCCAGGCGCACCTGATCCACGACCACTACATGCGCTACCCGGAGTTCGCCCTGCAGATGGCGACCCGCCGGCCCACCGACTTCGGCTCGGTCGAGTTCATGATCGGCGCGCTCCGCCGCGGCGGCTACGGTCCCGAGGAGTCCGCGCTCTACGCGCGGGCCCTCGGCCAGCTGGTCCGCTCGGCGACGAGCATCCAGGCGGCCATCGAGGCTCAGCCCGCCGAGATCCGCGAGGCCGACGAGCTCACCTGGGAGCTCGACTACCGCAGGCTCGACCCCGAGGACCACCCGAACATCGCCTGGGTCGGCCAGAGCCTCCCCGGCATCCGCGACCCGCGCGCCTGGGAGACGGCCCTCGACCTCATGATCGAGAGCATTGTGCGCCGCGCGCCCGGCCGCGACGGCGCTCAGCCGGCCTGAGCCGCGGCGAGCGCGTCGAGCGTCCCGGCGATCAGCTCGATGCGCTCGAGCGTCGAGGCGAGCGAGACCCACTCGTCCACCGCGTGGGCGCCGCCGCCGTTCGGCCCCAGGCCATCGAGGGTGGCGGCCCCGACCGCGGCCGTGAAGTTGCCGTCGGAGGCGCCGCCCACCGCGACGTCGACGAGCTCGGGCTGGCCGAGCCCCGCGCCGACGGAGCGCGCGACGGCGAGGAGTTCCCGCGCGGCGTGCGGCTCCATCGGCGGCCGGTTGATGCCGCCGTGCAGCACGAGCTCCACCTCGGGGGTGTGCGCGGGCAGGGCGAGCATCGCGCGGTGCACCCGTTCCAGCTCGGCGAGCGACCAGGCGCGCACGTCGATGCGCAGCTCGGCGTGGTCGGGGATGGCGTTCGTGACCGTCCCGGCCCGGGCGACGGTCGGGCTCACGGTGGTGCCGAGGCGGGCGTCGGCGAGCGCCGGGAGCGCCAGCACCTGATGCGCGAGCTCGGTGAGCGCGTTCCGGCCGCGCTCCGGCTCGAGCCCGGCGTGCGCCGCACGGCCGTGAACCTCGACGCGGTAGATGCTGCCGCCGCGGCGCGCGGTCTTCACGGCGCCGTCGAGGCTCGGCTCGAGCACGAGCACCGCGCCGCAGCGCACCGCCTCCTGCTCGATCAGCGCCCGCGAGGTCGTGGAGCCCGTCTCCTCGTCGCTCGTGAGGAGGATCGCGACCTCCTCCGGCCTGGCGATGCGCGCGAGGGCCTCCGCCATGACGACGATGCCGGCCTTCATGTCGAAGACGCCGGGGCCGGTGATGCGGTCGCCGTCCAGGCGGAACGGCCGCTCCGCCGCGGTGCCGCGCGGCCACACGGTGTCGAGGTGCCCGAGGAGGAGCACCGAGGGCGCGGGACCGCCGGCCCAGCGCAGATGGCGCACCCCGTCGACCTCGACGGGCTCGCCGGGACCGACGAGCGGGGCGATCCAGGCGTCGATGAGCGCGTGCGCCGCGGCCATCCCCTCGGCATCCCCCGTCGGCGTCTCGATCGAGACCAGGTCCCGCAGCCGCTCGAGCACGCGCCGCTCGCCCGCGCTCACGCGGCGTGCTCCCGTCCGAGGAAGTCGAGCAGCGCGGCCGCCGTCTCGGCGGGCGCCTCTTCGGCGAGGTAGTGGTCGGCGTCGATCGGCCTGCCTTCGACACCGGCGGCGAACCCGCGCCAGACGGCGGCGACGTCGAAGTTCCGCCCGACGTAGCTCGAGGCGCCCCAGAGGGCGAGGAGCGGGGCGGCGATCGCGCGCCCGGACTCGCGGTCGGCGCGGTCGTGCTCGAAGTCGAGACCGGCCGCGGCCCGGTAGTCGGCGCAGGATGCCGCGATCGTGGCGTCGTCGAAGCAGCGGGCGTACTCGTCGAGCACCTCGGGCGGGAACACCCCGGGCCGGACGGACCGCCCGAGGAACCGGCTCTCGAGCCAGGTCCGCGGCGCCCCGGAGATCAGGGTTTCGGGGAGGCCGCCGGGCTGGGTCAGGAAGAACCAGTGGAAGTAGCCCGTGGCCATCGCCCGGTCGACGTGCTCGAACATGTGCAGCGTCGGCACGATGTCGAGCACCGCGAGCGCCGAGACCGCCTCGGGGGCGTCGAGCGCCAGCCGGTGGCCGACCCGTCCGCCGCGATCGTGGCCGACCACGGCGAAGCGCTCGTAGCCGAGTGCCCGCATGAGCGCGAGCTGGTCGGCGGCCATCGCGCGCTTGTCGTAGCGCTCGCCCGCGGGCTTCGCCGAGTCGCCGTAGCCCCGGAGGTCGCTCGCGACGACGGTGAACCGCTCGGCGAGGAGCGGGGCGACGAGCCGCCACATCGAACTGGTCTGCGGGTACCCGTGCAGGAGCAGGACGGGCGGCCCGTCGCCCCGCACGGTCGCCGCGATGCGCACGCCGTCGCCGACGTCGACCGTCGTGCGGTCGCCCTCCACCAGCCCCATGATCGCTCCGCTCAGCATCGTTGCTTGTCAATGGCATTGACTATAACACTGGCGATCGCGCCGCCGACTCAGCGCCCGGCCTCCGCGAGGGCGAGCAGGAACTCCTCGGCGATCCCCCGGGCCTCGGGCCGGACGACGGCCGCGATGGTCCGCGACGCGAGCGGATCCTCGATCGGGATCTCGACCGTGCCGTCGCCGATCCCGCCGGAGGCGCGCGGCAGGATCGCGACGCCGAGCCCGGCGGCGGCGAGCCCGCGGGCGACCCGGTAGTCGTCGACGTGGAACGCCGCCTCGGGCACCGGACCGGCGCCGCCGAGCAGGCGGAGCACGGAGTCGTGCAGCCCGTATCCGCGGTTCAGCCGGATCGACGGCTCCTGCAGCAGCCGGGCCGCGGTGACGGATGCCGTACTCGCGAGCGGATGCCCCGCCGGCACCACGGCGACGAGGGGCTCCACGTACAGCGGCAGCACCTCGACCGTGTCGAGCTCGGGCGGATCCGCGACGAGGGCGATCATCACCTCGCCGGCCACGGCGGCCTCGATGCAGGCATCCCTCGAGCCGTGGATGAGCGAGAAGGTCACGTGCGGACGCTGCGAGCGGTAGCGTCCGATCGCCCGCGGCAGGAGGCGCTCCCCGAGCTGCGTCTGGAAGGCGACCGAGAGCTCCGTGCGCGAGAGGTCGTCCTGGGTGCGGGCCGCCGCGATCCCGAGGCGCAGCGCGGCGACCGCCTCCTGCGCGGCGCGGGCGAGCTCCTGGCCGGCCGGGGTGAGCCGGATCGTCCGGCCGTCGGGTTGGACGATCGGGATGCCGAGCGCCTCGGACAGCGCCTTCAGCCCCCGGCTCGCGGACGGCTGCGGGATGCCGAGCTCGTCGGCCGCACCGCCGACCGATTCGGTGGCGGCGACGGCCGCGAGGAGCGGTGCGTAGCGCGCGAGGGCGCGGAGCTGGCCGGTTTCCATACCGAAATGATATGAGTTCCGGTGAAACGTGCATTAGTGCCACGCACATGGCATCGGTACGGTCGGGCGCATGGCCGAACGCACCACCGCGCGCATGACGCTCGTGCTCGTCTGCGCCGGGCTCGCGACCTTCGCCGACCTCTACGCGATCCAGGGCGTCCTGCCGCTCGTCGCCGCCGAGTTCGGGGTCGATGCCGCGACGGCCGGGCTCACCGTCTCCGCCGCGACCCTGGGGCTCGGCCTCGCCGTGCTGCCCTGGGTCGCGATCGGCGAGCGCATCGGCCGGGTGCGCGCGATGCGGATCGCCGTGCTCGGCGCGGCCGCGCTCTCGCTCCTGTCCGCCGCCGCGCCGACGATCGAGTCCCTGCTCGTCGCCCGCCTCCTCTGCGGCGCCCTGCTCGCCGCGGTGCCCGTGCTGGCGATCGCCTACGTGCACGAGCAGCTCGGCGGGACCGCGGCCGCTCGGGCGGTCGCGGCCTACGTCGCCGGCACGACGCTCGGCGGCGCGAGCGGCCGTCTGCTCGCGGGGGTCATCGCGGACCCCCTCGGCTGGCGCACCGCGCTCGTCCTCGTCGCGATGCTGAGCGCGGCCGCAGCGGTGACGTTCTCCCTGCTCGCCCGCGGCGGCGCACGTACGGGACTCGCCCGCCCCGGCCTCGTCCGCGGGGTGCGGACCGCGCTCGCGAACCCGGGCCTCAGCACGATCGCGCTGCAGACGTTCCTGCTCATCGGCGTCTTCGTCGGCATGTACAGCTATCTGACGTTCCGCCTGCAGGAGGAGCCGTACTCGTTCTCCCCCGCGACCATCGCCCTGCTGACGCTCTGCTACCTCGTCGGCACCGTCACCGCGCGGCTCTCGGCGGGCTTCGTCGCCCGGCTCGGCTACCGCCGCACCGTCGTCCTGGGCGTGGCGGGGATGGCCGCCGGACTCGGGCTCACCTGTTTCGAGCCGATCCTCGCCGTCGTCGCGGGCCTCGCCGTCTTCACCGGCGCCTGGTTCCTCACGCACGCCGCCGCTTCGGCCGAGACCGGCGCGCGTGCGCCCGCCGACTACCGGGCGCACGCGAGCGCCGTCTACACGATCGCCTTCTACCTCGGCAGCGCGGTCGGCGGCTGGGCGCTCGGGCTCCTGTTCCACGCCGGCGGCTGGGCCGGCTTCGCGCTCGGCGGGGGCGCGCTCGTCGCCGTGGCCGGCGTCATCGCGCTCGCGTCGGGACCGCGCCGCGAGCCCTCGGCGGCGGCCGCGTAGCCGCGGGCGACCGCGGCTGCGGAGCTATGCCCTCCGGCGGCGGACGAGCAGCAGGCCCGCTCCCGCAGCGGCCATCGCGAGCGCGGCGATCAGGGCGCCGGCCGGAGCCGCACCGGTCTCGGCGAGCTGCTGGCCGCCGCGCGACGGCGGGGTGACCGTGCTCGGCTTCGCCGCCTCGACGGTCACCGTCTGCGAGACCGCGTCGAGGTCGTGGTGCACGGCGACCGGCGCGGACACCTCGGCCTGGAACAGGGTCTCGAAGGCGACGAGCTGCTGTCCCGCGTAGCCCGCCGGCACGGTGAAGGCCACCTCGACGCTGCCGTTCGGGGCGGTGGGCGTGAAGCTCGCGCTGCCGACGAGGCCCGTCGCGCTGCCGTCCGACTTGCGCATCAGCTCCCCCTCGAGGGTGTACGGCACCCCCGGGATCAGGTGCTCGTACTCGACTGTGTCGACGAGCCGGCCTCCGCCGGCCGGGAGCACCTGGTCGCCGTCGGCGGCATCGACCAGCGTGGTGCCGATCGCCGGGGCCGGTGCGGGTCCCGCCCACTCGGCGAGCGCGTCCGCCGTCGTCGTCGCACCGGCGGGTGCGACGAGGATGATCGACTGGGCATGGTCTGCCGCGGTCGGCGTCGCCCCGGGCGTGGTCGGCACCGAGATGACGTGCCCGTTCGCGGAGGACCCCGCGGCGGTCGCCGTGATCGTCGCCCTCCCCGCGGTCGTCGCGCCGCGCGCATCGAGGTACAGCGCCTGCCCGTCCACGACGGCGTTCACGTCGACCGGGACTCCGCCCGCGTCGGTCACGACCGTCGCCGGGTCGACCGTCACCCGCACCGTCGCCCGGTTCGTCGAGACGACGAACGGGCCGATGAGCGATCCGGCCTCCTGCGCCCCGCCGGGCGAGGAGATCGAGACGGCCGTGGCGAGCTCGGCCGGGTCGAGGCCCGCGTTCGCCTCGGCGCCGTCGGCGAGGTAGTGGTACGCAGCCTCCGAGTCGGCGTTCTCCCACGGCCAGTTGGTGTCGTACCCGACGTCGGTGTAGCGCCAGATCGCGTACTGGGTGGCCTCGACGGCATCGTTGAGCGCGATGCCGGGAGCGCCCGCGGCCGCGCCGAGCTCCTCGAGCGACACCGCGGGATAGCTGTGCGCGAGCACCCACAGCACCTTGCCCTGCACCACCGGGTCGGTGAACAGGTTCTCGCCGAGGAAGGAGCCGAGCTCGCCGACCGTGCCGTGCACGCGGGTGAGCGCCGGGATGTCGTGCTCGATGCAGTACGCCCAGAGGTCGGGCTCGCCGGGTGCGCCCGGGTCCGCCGGGGTCTCCTCGTAGATCGTGAAGGCGCCGGTGCCGCCGTAGCCCTGCTTGCCCCCGATGTAGACGGTGTCGCCGTCGTACACCGCCGCGGATGCCGCCAGGGGCGAGACGATCGCACCGGCGAGCGTCACCGCCGCCAGAGCGGCGATCCGAGCGATCCGAGACGAGTTCTTCGACCGTGCGCGCAACATTCCCCCCGAGCCGTGCTGATCCGTCGAACCGCGGGGCGCGGCACCGCACCGGCGCCGCATGCTCCCCCGCCGGGACACACGCTATCGACCGGCTCCAGGGCGGCGCTCGCGAACACGCGAACATCCCCCCGGAGACGGGGCATCCGTCCCCGATCACCCCGCCTACCGGGCGGGACGCCGCTCCCGCACCGTCGGTCCGAACAGCTCCCCGAAGCCCTCGTCCGCGTGCACCGGCTCGCCGCGGATCACGGTCAGCGCGCAGTCGTGCTGGTCCTCTTCCAGGAGCTGCTCGAGCGGCGCGATGCCCGGTTCCGCGCGGAAGACGGCGAAGTTCGCCGCCCGTCCGACGGCGATGGCGCCGTAGCCGTCCCGGCCGCCGTGCCCGAGCGCGACGGCCCCGCCCAGGGTGGCCGCCTCGAAGACCCGCACGAGCAGGTCGGGATCGCGGTAACCCTGCCGCCGCGCGATCCGCACCGCGGCGGCGGCGTCGGCGAGGACATCCAGCGACGGGCTCGACGCGAGCGAGTCCGTGCCGATGGCCAGACGGTTCCCCTCCCGGAGGTACGCGGCGATCGGCGCCTCGTCGAGACCGATCACGGCGTTCGATCTCGGGCACAGCGCGACCGACGTCTCCCGGCGCCGGAGGAGCGCACGCTCCTCCTGGTCGAAGTAGATCCCGTGCGCGACGTGCGTCGAGGAGCCGAGCAGCTCGATCGAGTCCGAGAACGCGCCGGTGCCGCATCCCGCACCGCCCGACCGCACGAGCGCGAACTCCGCGCGCATCGCCCCGTAGATCGCGAGCACGCCCGGCTTGCCGTCGACGTAGAGCGCTCGCTCCAGTGCCGACTCGGCGACGTGGCTGTGGATGCGGAGCCCCGCGTCCCGCGCGAACCGGCAGAGCTCGCGGGTGACCTCCGGATCGACGCTGTACGGCGCGTGCGGGGAGACGCCCACCTCGACCGCCGGGGCGGCTGCCGCGACCCGTTCCAGGAAACGGTCGCGTCCGCCCGCGTGCCACGACGACTCGAGCTCCGCGATGACCTCGAGGAACTCGATCCCGTCGGCGCCGACGCTCGCCACGGCCCCGCGCGCCGAGTCGTCGGTGACGATGTCGGAGAACGCGGTCGTGCCCGCCGCCACGCCGAGCCTGGCCCCGGCCAGCGCAGCCGCGCGCCACTCCGACGGATCCGCGACGAGCTCGTAGCGCGCCTCGAACGCCTCGGACCAGTCCTCGAACCCCGCGTACGCCGTACCGGCCACCTCCGCGAAGCCCGTGTACTGGAGATGCGTGTGGGCGTTGACCAGGCCCGGGGTCATCACTCCGGGCACCCGGTGCTGCGGCGCATCGGCGTACTCCGCGGGCAGCTCGGCGGCCGGTCCGACCCAGGCGAACCGCCCGCCGCGGACCGCGACGGCCGGCTGGGCCGGCGTCTCCCGGAGCTGAGGCGAGAGCAGCGCGTCGGGCCGGACGACGTAGTCGGCTACCATGCGCGCATCGCCTGCCGGATGGTCTCGGTGAGCGGCTCGAGCGCGCCGCCGTCCGCCGCGAGCCGCAGCCGCGCCACCTCCTCCTCCGCGTCGTCGTCCATCCGATGGACGCCGGCGGCGGTCGGGATGGCGCCGGTCGAGATGCGCGCGGCGGCGATCGCCTGCAGCGACAGCGAGAGGTCCATGACCTCGATGGGGTTGCCCTCGGCGGCCGAGACGTTCATGCACTCCCCGTCGGCGATCACGGAGACCGTGCGCCCGTCGACGAGATACTCGTCGACGCCCGGCCGCACCGGCGTCCGGGAGCCGGAGGCACGGAGCCGGGCCATCGGGATCTCCTCCTCCTCCCCGCCCGCGACGGCCAGGAAGACGCCGTCGCGGAGGAACGCGAGGTGCTCTGGGGTGATCGTGTCGCGGAGCCCGGTGGCGGTGAACACCACGTCGGCGTCCCGACCCGCGACGGAGATCGGAGCGACCTCGTGCCCGTCGTAGGCGGCCTGGAGCGCCTTGATCGGGTCGATCTCGGAGACGACGATGCGCGCCCCCATCGCCGCGGCGTGCCGCGCGACCCCGCGTCCCACCCAGCCGTAGCCGACGACGAGGCATGTCCGGCCCGCGAGCTGCAGGTTCGTCAGGTCGAGGAACGTCATCACGCACGACTGCCCGGTGCCGTAGAGGTTGTCGAAGAGGTACTTCGAGCGGGCGTCGTTCACGGCGAGGACGGGGATCCGGAGCTCGCCGTCCTCGGCCATCGCGCGGAGCGGCCGGACGCCGCTCGTCGTCTCCTCCGCAGCGCCCAGGAGCGTGCCGAGCAGCTCCGCGTGGTGGCTGTGCAGGCGACGGATCATCGTCGCGCCGTCGTCGATGAGCACTTCGAGGCCGCTGCTGAGGAACGCGTCCGCCAGCGCGTCGTTCTCGGCCGGGGACGCGGTGGCGGAGGCGTATACGTCGACGCCCCGCCGCGCGAGCGCCGCCGCGACGTCGTCGCTCGTGCCGCTCGGGGGGCAGTGCACCGCGACATCGGCGCCGGCGCGGGCGAGCGCGAGCGCGAGGTTCGCCGTCTTCGGCTCGAGCGTCAGGCAGATCCCGATCCGCTTGCCCGCCACGCCGCCCGCGGCCGCGATCTCCGCGGACACCGACGCCAGCACCGGCATCCGGGCCGCCGCCCAATCGAGCTTGAGGTCTCCGTCGTCCTCGAACATCGTCATTCCAGTCCTTCGCTCAGGCCCGCGAGCACGTCGTCGACGTGTCGCTGGTCGGGTTCGTCGAGAGTGATGCCGCCGGCGCGGAGCCGCGCGGCGGCGATGGCGTCATCGAGGTGCTTCGGGAGCACGTTGACCCCCACCGGCAGCTCGGTGCCCGCGAGGTGGTGGGCGCCGAGGCCCTGGACCGCGAACGTGAGGTCCATGATCTCGATGGGGTGGCCGCTGCCGCCCGCGATGTTGACCAGGGCGCCCTCGCTCAGGACGTTCACGACGCGACCGGACAGGTCGAAGGCGCGGATCTGCGGGCGCGCCTGGCGGGACGACGTCGCCGCCGACTCGAGCGCCGGCACGTCGATCTCGAGGTCGTGATGGCCGGCGTTCGCGAGGATCGCCCCGTCGGACAGCAGGTCGAACTCCGGGAGTCCGACCGCTCGGATCCCACCGGTCGCGGTGATGACCGCGGCGGCCCCGGGCAGGAGGTCCGCGGCGCTGCCGACGGCGTGACCGTCCATCATCGCCTCGAGCGCTCGGACGGGATCGACCTCGAGCACGCCGACGCGTGCGCCGAGCGCCTTCGCGTACGTCGCGATGCCGCGACCGACCCAGCCGTAGCCGACCACGACGATGCGCATCCCGGCGATCTGCATGTTGGTCAGCGCGAGCAGCGCCTGCACGGTGGTCTGGCCGGTGCCGTACCGGTTGTCGAACAGGTGCTTGCACCGGGCGTTGTTGGCGGTGAGCGCGGGGAACGGCAGCATGCCGGCGCTCGCCATCCGCTCGAGCCGGTGCGTGCCGGTCGTCGTCTCCTCGGTCACGCCCGCGAGCCGCCGGAACGCGTCGGGACGATGCTTCGCCATCCGGACGGTGAGCTCGGCCCCGTCGTCGATGACGATCTCGGGCTCGGTGTCGGCGAGCGCGAGCAGGTCCTCCTCCCACTCCGGATACCCGCCGCCCTCGCGGCCGATCACGGTGAGCCCGTCCGCCCGGAGCGCCTCGACGACGTCGTTGCGGGTGGTGAATGGGTTGCTGCCCCCGACCACGACCTCGGCGCCGGCCTCGGCGAGGATCTTCGCCAGGAAGGCGGTCTTCGCCTCGAGGTGCACGACGACCGCGACCCTCCGCCCGCGGAGGGCGCCGTCGGCGAGCGTCTCGCGGACGTACCCGTCGAGGACGGGCGAGTTGCGGCGCACCCACTCGATCTTCCGTCGTCCCTCGGCGATCGCCTCGTCCACAGCCTGCCCCGTCATCGTCGTCCTCCTACCAAAGCGGTCTCGGTGCACATCTCGTAGAGCATCGCCAGGAAGCGATCCCTGGACATCTCGCGCAGCAGTCGCACGCGAGGGGCCTCGCGTGCGGTGCGCCGGTCGATCATCAGCTGCCCGCGCGACTCGTCCGCCAGGCCGACCCGGACCGGGCGCGCCTCGGCGCCGGTCACGATCGCGGGGTCGAGCGCGACGGTCATCGCGAGCGGGTCGGGCAGATCGAACCCGCCGAGCCCCTGGACCTCGCGGCAGTACCGGTCGAGCTCCGACACGAGGGCCAGCACGAACGCGCCGGTCTCGGTGCCCAGCGCCTCGATCGCACGGCATTCCTCGGAGCCGATCACGGCGGCCTGGCGCGAGGCGTCCCAGCCGACGAGCTCGACCTCCCCGTCCGCGGAGAGCACGATGTGCGCGGCTTCCGGGTCCGCCCACATGTTGTACTCGGCGACATCCGAGATGTTGCCGTGGCCGTCGGCCGCCCCGGCCATGCTGACGACGCGGTCGAAGCGGGTCAGGAAGGCCGGATCGAGGAGCACCGCGGTCGCGATGTTCGTGAGCGGCCCGAGGGTGACGAGCGTCAGCTCGCCTTCGTGGGCGCGGGCCAGTCGCACGAGCTCCGCGGCCGCGGAGGGCTCCGACCGGGGTGCGGGCTGGCGCGGCGGTTCCGCGCTGCCCATCCCCGACTCGCCGTGCACGTCCTGCCCGGTCGTGAGGGGTCGCACCATCGGCGACGCCGCCCCGGGATGCACCGGCACGTCGCCGAGTCCGCTCCGCTCCAGCACCCAGCGTGCGTTCCGTGTGGCGACCTCGACGGGGACGTTCCCCGCGACGGTCGTGACGGCCACGATCTCGGCATCCCGGTCGAACGCGGCGAGCATGATCGCGATCGCATCATCGGCCGCAGTATCGGTGTCGATCACCAACTTGACCCCTGCGCGCTCCAGTGGCATCTTTCCTCCTGATTTCGATTGCCCGACTCTAAACGTTTAGAGCTTGCGATGTCAACGAAATCAAATCCGCCGGAAATTCAAGGAACAAGGCTTGACCTCATCTCACTAAACGTTTAGATTTGGCGACCAACGCCAGAGCTGCTGGTACGACGACGTGCACGAACTCCCCCGAAGGCCGTCGTCGTCGAGAGAGGAGATCTCCCCATGCATTCGAGTACACGCGGCGCCGTATCGCGACGAGTCATCGCGACGCTCACCAGCGCGGCGATCGCCGGCGCCCTCATCGGCTGCGCCTCGTCCGCCGAGTCGAGCGCGCTGACGGGCGGCGCCGTCCCCGACAACGAGACCACCCTCACCGTCTGGTCCTTCCTCCCCTCGAACTACGACGGCGGCGCGGAGGCCTACGCCGAGCTCATCGACCG
Organism: Agromyces mediolanus; assembly: GCF_044917495.1. Lineage (GTDB taxonomy): Bacteria > Actinomycetota > Actinomycetes > Actinomycetales > Microbacteriaceae > Agromyces > Agromyces mediolanus_B. Next base: position 86,646 of record NZ_JAVSSI010000007.1, read on the forward strand.
CTTCGAGGAGCGCTATCCCCAGGTCACCGTCGACCTCGTGGACCAGCCCTACCCGACCTACTTCGACCAGCTCCGCAACGCCAGCGTGGCACGCAAAGGCCCCGACGTGGTGACGATGTACGGCGCGGCCCAGGCGTTCAGCTTCAAGAACGCGCTGTTCCCGCTGCAGGACGCGCTCGACCCGGAGGTGCTCGACGCGCTCCGCTTCGTCCCGGAGACGTACTCGAAGGACGGCAACCTGTACGTGGCGCCCGTCGGCACGTACGGGTACACGATGATGGCCAACGACGAGCTCCTCGCGGCGAACGGCGTGGACCCGGCGGAGGCCCTCTCCTCCTGGGACGCGCTCCTCGACACCTGCACCACGCTCGCGGACGCGGGCGTCCAGCCGATCGCGACCGGCTGGAAGGACGGCATCCTCCTCGAGACCTACCTCTACATGTTCACGGCCCAGCTGATGGACGAGACCCAGCTGAGCGCCTGGATCGACGGGACGATGCAGATCGACGATCCGCTCTTCGCCGAGGCGGTCGACGCGACCCTCGAGATGCGGGACGCCGGATGCTTCGGCGGCGACGCCTCGCTCGGCCGCACCATGTACACCGACAGCTTCGACCAGTTCGACACGGGCGCCGCCGCGTTCGGCATCGGCTCGACGAGCGACCAGGTGGTTCGCGCCGAGGGCGTGCTGCCGGCGGTGTCGGTGCACGCCTTCCCGCAGCTGCCCGGTTCGCACTACGAGCAGCTCATCGACGCGGGCCCCGAGGCCGGCTGGGGCGTGACCCGCTGGACGAAGTCGCCGGAGGCGGCGGTCGCGTTCGTGGACTTCCTCGCGAGCGAGGAGGCCCAGATGGTGCTGTGGGAACAGACCCGGGTCGTGCCGAACGTCGAGGGCTTCGCCGAGCCCGCCAGCACCCCGACCCAGCAGCAGTTCATCGATCTCATCCAGATGCCGGAGAACCACACGGGCTTCGCCGCGTTCCCCGTGCCGGTGCTCGCCTCGCTCGAGCGCAACGCGGTCCCGCTGATGGCCGGCGACCTCAGCACCGAGGAGCTGCTCGCGAAGGCCGCGACCGCGTCGAGGGCGGGCTAGTGGCGGTGCGAACACCGGCGGCCGCGCGAACGCGCACGCGTTCGACCGCCGAGTCGAAGACGGCGTTCCTGGTCCTGCTACTGCCGGCGATCCTGCTCGAGACCGCCGTCTTCTTCCTCCCCATGGTGTACGTGTTCGTGCAGTCGTTCTTCGACTGGCAGCCCGGGTTCGACTCCGCCTTCATCGGCGTGGAGAACTACGCGGTCCTGTTCACGAGCGCGGACTTCTGGCAGGTCGTCGGCAACCAGCTGTTCTACCTGCTCGGAGTGCCGGTGTTCGTCTTCGCCCCGCTCGTCGTCGGCTTCGCTCTCCGCGAGAAGGTGCCGGCGTCCGGCTTCTTCCGCTCGGTGTACTTCCTGCCGGCGGTGATGTCGCCCGCGATCGTGGGGCTCGTGTTCCGCACGCTCTTCGCGACCGACGGTCCGCTCAACGCCGTCATCGTCGGCCTCGGCGGCGCACCCGTCGGCTGGCTGACGGACTCCGCGATCGTGAAGCCCGTCATCGTGCTGCTGGTGCTGTGGGCCGGGTTCGGCACCGGGGTCCTGATCTTCTCCGCCGCGTTCTCGGCGGTGCCCAGCTCCCAGTTCGAGGCGGCCCGCCTCGACGGGGTGGGGTTCTGGGGCGAGTTCTGGCACATCGCGATCCCCAGCGTGCGGCCCACGATCTCGTTTTGGACGATGTTCCAGATCGTCTCGCTGTTCCTCTTCATGTTCGGCTGGGTCTACGTCCTCACCGGGGGCGGACCCGGCCTGGCGAGCGCGACCATGGACTTCTCGATCTACCAGACCTTCATGCGATTCGGGTTCTTCGGGCAGGCGGCGGCGCAGTCGGTCGTCCTGATCCTGCTGATCGTCGCGAGCGCCGCGCTCGTCGGGCTCGTCCAGCTCCCGCGCGCGATCCGAGGCCGCCGCGCGGCGGAAGGAGTCGTCCGATGAAGACGCGTACGAGCTGGGCTCGCACCGCCATCGCGATCGCGATCTGCGTGCCCTTCGTCATCCCGTTCCTGTCGCTCGTCTCGACCGCGACGCGGGAGTCCCAGGATTTCAAGAGCGCCCCCGGCGGCCTCCCGCACTCGTTCACCCTCGACCACCTGATCGAGGCGTGGACCACTGCCGACCTCGGGCGCGCGCTCGTGTCGACCCTGGTGATGGCGACCATCGCCTGCGTGATCGCGACCGGCGGCGGTCTCGCCGCCGCGTTCTGGCTGCGGCTGCACGACGGCAGGATCGCCGGGATGCTCCGGGGCCTGCTGATGATCGGGTACGCGGTTCCCGCCGTCGCCTGGCTGATCCCGGTGTTCGTCACCCTCTCCACGGCGGGTCTCACCGACAACGTCGCGGTCGCCGGCGCGGTCTACGGCATCTCGGCCATCCCGTTCTCGATCTACCTGTTCAGCACCTTCTACCGGCAGGTGCTGAACGAGGAGCTCCTGGAGGCCTGCTCCCTGGACGGCGCCGGCGTCCTGCGGACCTTCTGGAGCATCGGCGTCCCGCTCGCCCGCCCGGTCATCGCCTCGGTCGTCGCGCTCGTGTTCGTGTGGTGCTTCGGCGATCTCCTCGTGCCGGCCACCCTGCTGCAGGGGGATCCGGCGAACTACCCGCTCACCCTCGCGACGACCACCCTCACGACGCGGGAAGAGGTGAACCTGCAGGGCCAGGCGGCAGCGGCGCTCGTCTCGCTGCTCCCCGTCCTCGTCGTCTTCGCGTTCGCGCAGAAGTCGCTCGCCGCGGGCTTCGCCGAAGGGTCGGAGAAATGAGTCCGCGACACCTCCAGCCGATGCCGATATCATCGGGGCCGGCCGGGTACGGGCGCAGCTGCGTCCGCCGGGCTCGCCCGCACGACAGAGGGAGCAGCGCATGACTCGACGGCCGACGCTCGTCGATGTGGCGCGACTCGCGGGCACCTCCACCGCCGTCGTCAGCTACGTCGTCAACAATGGGCCGCGGCCGGTCTCGCCGGAGACGCGGGAGAAGGTGGAGCAGGCGATCTCGCAGCTCAACTACCGCCGCAACAATCTGGCCGGCGCGCTCGTCCGCGGCGAGTCCAACCTGATCGGGCTGCTGGTTCCGAACGCGTCGAACGCGTTCTTCGGCGAGCTCTCCCACGAGGTCGAGCGGGCGGCGCGCGCGAACGGCCTCCTCACCCTGCTCGGCAACACCGGCTACGACCGCGACGTCGAGCGCGGCTACTCCCGGGCGTTCGCCGACTTGAACCCGCGCGCGCTGATCACGGTCGCGACGAGCGAACCCGACTCCGACGACGCCGGGCCCCCGCGGGTGTACGTGCACTCGGCCCCGCGATCGACGTCGTGGCCGTCCATCGTCGCCGCCGACTTCGACGGCGCGCGTGACGCGGTCGAGCACCTCTTCGCCCACGGCTATCCGAGCATCGCGTGCGCCACGGGACCGGACGACGACGGCCCGGCCGGACTCCGCCTGGCCGGGTGGGAGGCCGCCGTGCGTGCGCACCCGGGCGGCCGCGGCAGCGTGTACCGGGTCCCGTTCGAGCGCGTCGACGCGGAGGCGGCCGCGCTCGACATCCTGCGCTCGGCCGAGCGGCCGCGGGCGGTGTTCGCGACGACCGACGAGATCGCGCTGGCCTTCGTCCGGGCGGCGCGGGTGCTGAACGTCCAGCTGCCGGGCGAGCTCGCGGTCGTCGGCTTCGACGGCATCCCCGAGGCCGTGCACGGGAGCACCCGGCTGACGACGATGGTGGTCCCGATCCACGAGATCGCGGTGCGCGCGGTCGAGGCGGCGATCGGCGAGGTGCCGGAGCAGCGCGCGGTGCTCGAGGTGACCCTGTCGCTCGGGGAGACCTGCGGGACCCACGAGCCGTCCGCCTGAGCCGGATGCGAACGCTCGCGCGGTGGAGGAGCAGCGTCAGCCGGCTCAGGCCACCGGCGCCGGCGCCGCGGCCCGGAGCCGGCGCAGCATCCGCGCGTCCTCGAAGCCGACCTCGCGCGCGGCCGCGTCGGCCGTGAGCCCCTGGGCCATCAGGTACTCGGCGCGCTCCCGGCGCAGCAGCTGCTGGTACCGCAGCGGCGTGAGGCCTGTGGCCGCGACGAAGGCGCGCGTCACCGTGCGCGGGCTCGCGTGCACTCCCTCGGCGAGTTCGGCGAGCGGGAGCGGCTGATCGAAGGCGCGGTCGATGAGATCCTGCACCCGGTGCACCAGCTCGTCGACGTGGGACCGGTGCCGCAGCAGGGCGCTGAGCTGCGCCGCGTCGCCGTTGCGCCGGGCGTAGACGACCATCTCGCGGGCGACCCCGGCTGCGAAGGCGGGCCCGTGCCGTTGCGCGAGCACGAAGAGCGCGAGGTCGATGCCGCTCGCGATGCCGGCCGAGCTCAGCACCCGGTCGTCGTCGACGTACAGCACGTCGTGGATGACGCGCGCCCCGGGGTTCCGGCGCTGCAGCTCGTGCTGGATGTCGTGGTGCGTCGTGCAGCGCCGACCCTCGAGCAGCCCGGCGCGACCGAGCGCGAACGCACCGGAGCACACGCTCACCACCGTGCCGCCGCCCTCGTGATGCGCGCGGATCCGGTGCAGCGTCGGGTCGGCGAAGCCGCCGCTGCCGGGCTGGAGCGGGGCCCGCCAGCCGGGCACGACGAGGAGATCCTCCGGCTCGAGCGTCGGCCAGGCGGTGGCGGCCTCGAGGATCAGCCCGTGCCCGGAGGCGACCCTCGCGGTCTCGGCGACGTAGTCCAGCCGGTAGTCGGCGCCCGCCCCGGCGGCCGTCGCGAACACCTGCGCCGGCCCGGCGAGGTCGAGCAGGAGCACGCCGGGTGCGAGGAGGAAGACGACGCGGGTCATGCCGGGATCGGCGCACCCGTGAGCTGCTCGGTCGTGACGATCTCGGCGAAGCCCCGCCCGCCGAGGATCGACGCGCTGCGCGCCATCAGCTCCTCGCCGGAGATCGCCCCGAAGCCGTCGCCGGCGCGGATCGGCGACGTGGTGGTGGCGTCGAGGACGAACGCGACCTCGTAGCCGAGGTCGCTCGCGACCCGCGTCGTCGTCTCGCAGCACTGCTCGGTGCGGATGCCGCAGACGAGCAGTCGGCGGATGCCGCGCTGCATCAGCTGCTGGTGCAGGTTCGTCGTGGTGAACGCGTTGATCGAGGTCTTCGTCACCTGCGGCTCGTCGGCGGCGGGCGCGAACTCCTCCATCACCCGCACGAAGCCGAGCGCGGGGTCGAAGACGTGGCCGGTGCCGGGTTCCGCGTGGGTCACCCACACGATCAGGTCACCGTCCTCGCGCGACCGTTCGACGAGTCGTGCGACGTTGGACAGGACGAGCGGGTTGGCCGTCGCGGCCCAGTCATCGGCGCGCTGGCGGAAGGACTCCTGCACGTCGATGACGAGGAGGGCGGTGTCGGTGCGATCGGTCATGCCACCATCCTCCGCGCCGCCGGGCCATCCGACGAGGTCGGATTCGGCCACGACGCGGTACGATCCGGTCACTGGCGCACCGGGCGCTTCGACACGCTCAGCGAACCGGTCGGTGGTTCCCCGAGCTGGTCGAGGGGTGCTCATTCGGCCGCCGCACCGCGCCCGATGCCGCGGCCCGCGCCGCGGGCCGGCAGCATGCCGAGCACGCCGAATGCGGCGAAGACCAGCATGAGCAGCTGCGCGGAGCGCACGAGCTCGGGGGCGGCCAGGTTGACGAGCACGCCGGCGAGCGCCGCGGCGAACGCACTCGCGATGAGGAGGACGGTGTTCACGGCCGCGGCGGCCTTCGCCCCCTCCTCCTCGCCGCTCGTGCTGCCGAGCGCGGCGACGGTGAGGTGCGGGAAGCCGAGCCCGATACCGGCGCCGGCGACGAAGAGGGTGACGAACCAGAGCACGATCACCGCGAGGGAGGGCGCGTCGTGCTGCAGCAGCCCGTACGCGGCGAGGCCGGCGGCGAGGACGAGCGGGCCGAGCAGGATGAGCGCGCGACGCGCGGTCGCCGTGACGGCGTTCGCGGTGACGACCTGCGTCACCGACCAGCCGAGCGAGAGGGCTGCGCCGAGCAGGCCGGCGGTGAAGGGGATGAGTCCGCCGATCTCCTGGCCGAACAAGGGGATGAACGCCTCGGTGCCGATGCCGAACGCGAGCACCGCGACCGTGAGGTAGACCCAGCGCAGCGAGGAGCTGCGGGCGAAGGTGACGCGGGGCAGGATGCCGTTGCCCGTCCGCCGCTCGTGCGCGACGAAGCCCGTGCCGAGCGCGATGCCGGTGAGCAGCACGACCGCGGTCCAGACACCAACGGGCAGGATGCTGGCGACGCCCACCGCCCCGACGGCTCCCGCGAGGAGCAGGAGCGAGGCCCACGGCAGCCGCTCGCTCGAGGCGGCCCGTGCGGTGCGCGGCATCCACCGGAGCACGACGAGCGCGATCACGGCCGACACGATCGCGAGCACCGCGAAGGCCCAGCGCCAGGCGTCGAGCTGCGCGAAACCGCCGCCGACGACGGGCCCGACGATGTTGCCGACGCCCCACATCGCCGAGACGAGGGCGGCGGCCCGCGCCCACAGCCGTTCGGGGAGGGCGCGCTGGATGAGCGCGTAGCCGAGCCCGGCGAGGAGGCCGCCGCCGAGCCCCTGCACGGCGCGGCCGAGGAGGAGCACGAGCATCGACGGGCTCGCGGCGCAGAGGAGGGAGCCCGCGGCGAAGAGTCCGAGGGCGAGCAGGTAGGCCTGCACGGCGCCGCGCCGGGTGAGCACGCGGCTCACGAGCATGGAGCTGACGACCGAGGCGAGCAGGAACACCGTCATCGTCCAGGCGTAGAACTCCGCCCCGCCGATCTCGGCGACGATCGTCGGCAGCAGGCTGGTGGTCAGGTAGACGTTGCTCGCCTCGAGCAGCACGCCTCCGGCGAGCACGGCGGCGATCGGCGCGTACCGACCGCCGAGCAGTTCCCGCCACGTCCCCGTGGCGGCCGAGTCCTGGTCCAGCGCGGTCATCCGTCGTCCTTCGCTTCGAGGGTCGGATGCCTCGGCATCCGAGCGCCTGAACGGCGCCGTCGGCCACGCTAATACCTCGAGTAAACTTGAGGTCAAGGAGGCGCCATGTCACTGGAACCCGAGGACCTGCTCGCGATCGGCGAGGTCTCACGACGCACCGGCGTGCCCGCCTCCGCGCTGCACTTCTACGAGCAGCTCGGACTGATCGCCTCGACCCGCACGACCGGCAACCAGCGCCGCTACCCGCGCCACATGCTCCGGCGCATCTCCCTGATCGTGGTCGCGAAGCGGCTCGGCATCCCACTCAGCGACGTGCAGGAGCTGTTCGCCGGCCTCCCGCTCGACCACGCGCCCTCGCAGCAGGACTGGCGCCGGCTCGCGAAGATCTGGCGCGCCGAACTCGACGCGCGCCGCACCCAGCTGGAGCACCTGCAACGCGAGCTCACCGGCTGCATCGGCTGCGGCTGCCTGTCACTGAAGGCGTGCCGGCTGCTGAACCCCGACGACGCACTGAGCGCCGACGGCCCGGGGCCGCGGCGCATCTGACCGCGGGCGCTCCTCGCGGGCTACGCCGACGGGCGCGCCCGCAGCCGGTCCGCAACGAGTTCCGGATCCTGCAGCGGGAGGCCGTGCCCGGCATCCGGGACGATCTCGAGCGCACCGCGTCCCGCGGCCGCCGCGAGCCGCTCGGCGGATGCGCGCATCACCCCGCGCTCCCGTCCGCCCGCCATGACGAGCGCCGCACCGGGGTACGCGGACCAGCCGTCGGGAACGGTGAAGCGGATGTTCTCGCCGACCGCGGCGAGCAGCGTGCGCCGGGAGATCCCGCGCGAGGTGCGCAGGTAGTCATCGAAGGACTCCGCGGGGACGAAGAGCTCGGCGGCCTGCAGCCGCGCGAACCACTGCAGCTTCGCGAGCCCGGCGGTCGCGCCGAGCAGCGCCAGGGTGAGCCCCGGGGCGGGGGTCGGGATGGCCTGCGCGCTCAGGACCACGACCCGGTCCACGAGTTCCGGCGCGCGCGCCGCGAGCAGGACGGCGAGCTGCGCGCCGAGGGAGAAGCCGGCGACCGCGACTGGCCCGTGAGCGCGGTCGCGGAGGAGCTGCAGCAACTCCTCGACCGTGCGGTCGTGCGAGACGTAGTCCTCCGCGGCGCTGCGATCGTGCCCGGGCAGATCCGGGACGAGGAGACGGTGATCGCCCTGGAGGCGATCGACGACCCGGTCCCACATCCAGCCGCCGACCCCGCCGCCGTGGAGCAGCAGGACGGGGGCCGCATCGGGCGGCCCCGACTCTCGTACGTGCATCGTCATGTGCCGTCCTCTCGGGTCGCGGCGAGCGGGGATCGGCACGCCTCTGGTGGCAGTCCTATCGAAGCAGAGGCGGGCGGATCATGCCCGGGCGACCGCCGGCGCGCTCAGGCGTTCGCCGGCGCCCCGATCACCGCGAGGAGCTGCAGCTTGTCCTGGCTCTCCGTTCCCGGCTCGGCCGTGTACACGAGGAGGGCGTGCGACTGCTCCGGATCGAGGAGCCGTTGGCAGGCCAGCTCGATCGGGCCGACCTCGGGGTGGATGAAGTGCTTGGTCTCGGCCGGCCGCAGCCCCACCTGCTTCTCGCCCCAGAGCTCACGGAACTCCGAACTCCGCCCGAGCAGGAGCTCCGCGTACTGCGCGGCCCGTGAGTCCGGCCCTCGGAGCGCCGTGAGTTCCCGCAGCCCCGAGGTGAAGAGCCGGCCGAGGGCGTCGTGATCCTCCGGCGCATACCGGTCTCGACTCGACGGTTCGGCGAACCAGCGGAACCCGATGCTCCGGTACGGCCCGGTCCACTCGTCCGCCGGCCCGGTGAGGGCGGCCCCGAGCGGCGTCTGGCGCAGCGACTCACCGAGTTCCGTGACGATCTCCGCCGGGGTGTCCTGGAGGCGGTCGAAGATGCGCAGCAGACCTGGGCTGATGTGCTCGCTCGCCGTCCCCCGCGCGGGCGGCCGGTGTCCGGCGAGGCGGAAGACGTGATCGCGCTCGTCGAGCGTCAGGTGCAGGCCCTGGGCGAGGGCGGCCAGCATCTGCTCGGATGGCCTCGGGCCCCGGTGCTGCTCGATCCGCGTGTAGTAGTCGGCCGACATGTGGCTCAGCGCGGCGACCTCTTCGCGGCGCAGACCGCTGGTGCGTCGACGGGCACCCCTCGGCAGGCCGACGTCCTCGGGCTGCAACGACTCGCGGCGGAGCCGCAGGAACTCGGCGAGCGCGGCACGGTCGGTCATCCCACTCCTTCCCCGGATGCGTCCTGCCAGTCTGCTCGATCGGCATCCCGGTATCCAGGGATCGGCGGACCCTGGATCCCCGGCGGCGGTGCGCCGAGAGTGGAGGCATGTCCACGAGAACACGCCACCCGCTCCCGCTCCCCGATCTCACCGGCACCCGGGCGGTCGTCACCGGCGGCAGCGACGGCATCGGCCTGGGCATCGCCGCGCGCCTCGCCGGGGCGGGCGCGGAGCTGCTGCTCCCGGTGCGGAACGCCGAGAAGGGTGCCGCGGCCGTCGACCGCATCCGCTCCGCCGCTCCCGACGCCCTGGTCTCACTGGCGCAGCTCGACCTCTCCTCGCTCGCCTCGGTGGCCGCGCTCGCGGACACCCTGCTCGCCCGGGGCGAGCCCATCCACCTCCTGATCGACAACGCCGGCGTGATGACGCCGCCGACCCGGCAGTCGACGGCCGATGGCTTCGAGCTGCAGTTCGGCACGAACCACCTCGGCCACGTCGCGCTCGTGCTGCGCCTGCTGCCGCTGCTCAGGGCGGGCTCGGCCCGGGTGGTGTCGCAGACGAGCGTCGCCGCCAACGAGGGCGCGGTGAACTGGGACGACCTGAACTGGGAGCACCGGTACGACCCCATGGGCGCCTACCGGCAATCGAAGATCGCGGTCGGGCTCTTCGGGCTCGAGCTGGACCGCCGCAGCCGCGCGGCCGGCTGGGGCATCACGAGCGCGCTGTCGCATCCGGGCGTCGCACCGACGTCATTGCTCGCCGCCCGCCCCGAACTCGGCCGCCCGCGCGAGACGACCGCGCGCCGCGTCATCGGGGCGCTGTCGCGCCGCGGCCTCCTCTTCGGCACCGCGGAGAGCGCCGGCGAGCCGGCCCTCCTCGCGGCCATCGAGCCGGACGCCGGCGGTTCGTTCTTCGGGCCGAGCGGTCCCGGCCATCTCGGCGGACGGCCGGCACGGCAGCAGCTCTACCGCCGCCTCCGCAGCGAGACCGACGCGGCGCGCATGTGGGCCGCGTCGACCGCGCTCGTCGGGGTCGCGGTCGAGTGACCGCGGGGGATGGCATGCTGGTGCGGTGGGCATCCTGAGCTATCGCTTCATCCGGACCATCGAGATCGAGGACCGGTCGCTCGCCCATCTCCGCAGCGTCATCCTCGCGAAGCTGCGCCGCGGCGAGTCCTTCGCGTTCTCGTGGGAGGTGCCCGCCGAACAGGGCAGCGGGCGGAACTCGATCTGGCTCGGTCCGGACATCCCGGTGGTGTTCGAGTTCTTCGATCAGCGCGAGCCGCGCCTCAACCCGCTCTGGCTGCGCGAGCTGACGCGTGCGGCGAACTCGCCCGCCGGACTCACTCTGGTTCCCGAGCCGGACGACCCCGCCGCGGCGGGGTAGCGCCCTCGGCGCTCAGGCCGCGGGTTCCCGCCCGGCCTCGAGCGGCTCGGGCACGATCGTGAGCCCGCCCGCGGAGTTCGCCGAACGGTTCATCGCCTGCACCCAGGCCGGGTTCAGCCGCGGGGCGCGGCCGCCGAAGTACTCGAACGCGACCGGGATCGCCGGCGAGAGCCAGACCGAGGTGCGACCGAAGCCGCTGGCGGAGGCCGACTCCGTCCAGGTGAAGGCGAAGGGCTCGCCGCGGCGCAGCTTCGCCCAGATCGCCGCCTGCAGGTGCGCGAGCACCCGATCGTCGAACGAGACGACCAGCTTGGAGTCGTAGGTGAGCGTGCCCATCAGGGGAAGGATACCCGGCGGACGACCGCCGGTCGGCATCGGCCCGCAGGAGGCCCGATCAGGCGGGCGCTGAAGCGGCGGGGCGGTACGGTACACCCTCAAGCTGAGAACGAACGATCCTTGCGCAAGGGGGTTGACATCGCGATTCTTGGGGGATGGAGCGCCGCGCATCGACCCCCGCCGCCGACGGATCGGCCGAGGAGCTGCGCCGCGCCGTCGGCCGCGGCGAGCTGATCGCGTACTTCCAGCCGCAGTACGATCTCGCGTCCGGTCGGCCGGTGGTCGTCGAGGCGCTGTGCCGCTGGCTGCATCCGGCCCGCGGTCTGGTGATGCCGGACCGATTCATCCCCGTCGCCGAACGCACGGGCCTCATCGGCGACGTCAGCCGGACCGTGCTCGACCAGGCCGGCCGCCGTGTCGCCGACTGGCACCGGCACGGGCGACGCATCGGCCTCGCCGTGAACGTCTCGCCAACCCAGCTCCGCGCCGACTTCGCCGCGGCGGTGCTGGGATTCGTCCGCGAGCTCGGGCTCCCGGCGGGCACCGTGACCGCCGAGATCACCGAGACCCCGGCGCTCACCGAGAGCTGCGAGGAGGTCGAGGCCCTGCAGTCGCTCATCGACGGCGGCGTCGGCGTCTCCGTCGACGACTTCGGCGCGGGCTTCACCTCGATCGAGGCGCTGAAGCGGATGCCGCTCACCGAGGTGAAGATCGACCGCTCGCTCATGCGGAACCACGACACCGCCGCGGACGCCCTCGCGATCGAGGCGGTCGATGTCGCCCACGCGCGGCACGCGGTGGTGGTGGCGGAGGGCATCGAGACCGCTCGCGATCTCGAACGCGCCAGGCGATGGGGCTGCGACCGCGGGCAGGGCTTCTACTTCTCGCCCGCGCTGCCGCCCGCGGAGGCGGAACGGCTGCTCAGCGCCGCCTAGGTCTCCGAGCGCCGCCGAGGACTCCGAGCGCCGCCGAGAGAACCCCTAGAGGACGATCTCGTCGCCGGATCCGCCGCCGGCCTTCTCCTCGTCGCGCTCCGAGAGGTCGCCGCCGACGTCGATCTGCGACCACGTCACCGGCATGCCGGGCGAGAAGAGGATGTCGATGCCGGGGCCCCCGCGCAGCGGCGGGATGTTGACGTACCCGCCGCCCGCCCGGATCGCCTCGAGGACCTGCTGCTTCAGCTCGGTCACGGGGTCGGGCAGGAAGTAGTCGCGGCCGTCCACGGTCAGTCGGTGCACAAGAGTCACCGGTTCAGGCTACCCCGCTCGCTTCCGCCTAGGATCGGAGCGATGGGACATCTCCACTACGGCTCGCCGCCCGCCTCCTTCGCGATCCCCGATCGCACCCTCGCGCACGTCGAGTTCGTCGTGCTCGCGAAGCTCCGCCGCAAGGAGGCCTTCGCGCTCTCCGTCGACGGCGACGCGGGGGCGCGCCAGCAGGTCTGGATCAATCCGTCCTCGACCCTGCGCTTCGAGTTCGACGGCGCGCCCGGCGAGATCAACCGGGTCTGGCTGGAGGAGCTGATCGACTCGGCGAACGGCGCGGCCGGCATGCGGATCACGCCGGAGCCATCCGCCTGAGCGGCACGCCCTGAGCTGAGCCGCCGCTCAGAGCGAGACGCGGTTGCGCCCGGCGTGCTTCGCCCGGTACATCGCCGCGTCGGCCGCCTCGAGCAGCCCGACCCGGGGCGATCCGGCCTCGGCCACGACGACCCCGCACGAGGCGGTGATCGAGAGCACGGCGCGGCTCGTCACGATGGGCGCGGCGATCGACTCGACCAGTCGCCCGGCGATCGCCTCGACGTCCTCGCCGACGACGCCGTCGAGCAGCACCACGAACTCGTCGCCGCCGAGCCGCACCACGACGTCCTGCTCCCTCGACGACTCGGTGAGCCGGTTCGCGACCTCGAGGATGACCGTGTCGCCCGCGTCGTGGCCATGCTCGTCGTTCACGCGCTTGAAGTCGTCGAGGTCGACGAAGAGCATCGCCTTCCCGCCCTCGCCCACCGGCCCGCGGGTGGCGAGCCGTTCGACGAGGTAACGGCGGTTGTACAGGCCGGTGAGCGCATCGCGCATGGCGAGCTCCGCGAGCTGCGCCTCGGCGCGCCGCTGCAGGGCGACCTCGAGCTCGTGACCGAGCTCCGCCGCCTCGTCGACGACCGTGCCCCACGGCTCGCTCCGGTCGCGCACGGTGCGCTGCCAGGCTGCGAAGGAGGTGCGCGGCGAGAGGCCGTCGGGTCGGTTCGTCCCGCTGGGGTCGCCGAGCCAGGTGATCTCGTGGGCGACCTCGCGGCGGAAGAACACCAGGACATCGCCCGTCTCGGCGAGCGGCACGATCAGCAGGCCCGCGACGCCCGGGACGAGCTCGGCGAGCTCCGGCCGGTCGGCCCGCAGGCACTCGGACGCGAAGCGGGTGCTCCCCACCCGTTCGAGCACCCGGAGGATCGCCCCGAGCGCGGGGGTCTCCCCCGCCATCCGCGAGGTCCCGGCGATGCGCACGAGCACGCCGTCGGCGGGGACGAGGTCGAGCACGGTCGACGAGCCGCCGAGGAGCGCCGCGTGGATGTCGTCGGAAGCATAGAGCGGCGCGAGCAGCTCTGCTCGCCGCTCGCGCACGTCGACCATGTGCTGGAGCCGGCTGATCTGCCGCATCGAGGCGAGCTGCAGGGCGATCTGCCCGGCCAGCACCTCGAGCGCCCGGCGGAGGAGGACCGGCAGGCGGCGCTCCCCCCGGTCGGCGCAGGTGATCATGCCGACCAGTCGGCCGCTCTCGACGATCGAGAGCGAGAAGCTGGAGCCCTGCCCCATGTTCCGCATGTACTGCAGGTGGTACGGCGAGACGGTGCGCAGCTCGGCATCCGACAGATCGATCGTCCGCGGGTCGTCGGCGAGCGAGACGAGCGGGATGCCCGGAGCCTCGGTGCTCGCGATCGTGCGCCCGATCTTCGAGATGTAGAGGGCCCGCGCCTGCGGCGGGATGTCGGAGGAGGGGAAGTGCAGCCCGAGATACGGCGGCAGCTCGTCCGTGCGCGCCTCGGCGACCACCTCGCCGTGCCCGTCGTCGTGGAAGTGGTACATCACGACCCGGTCGAAGCCGGTGATCTCGCGGATCTCGGCGACGACGGACTCGCGGAGCTCGGCCTCCGAGCTCGTCCGCGAGGTGCGCATGATCGCCCCGACGACGGCGGTTCGGGCATACTCGCCGCTCTCCGGCAGGGGCTCGATCTCGACGATCGTCAGGGCATCCCGGTGGTGCACGATCGCGTCGCACGCCTCGCCCTGCCAGGTGATCCGCACCGGGTCGATCGCCTGACCGCTGCGCACCGCGTACTCGAGCTCGACGTTGCCGAGTTCGGCAACCAGATGCCCCAGCCATCCGCTCGCGTTCTCGCTCGCGACCGCGATCAGACCGGTGCGGTCGATGCCGAGCAGGGTGCCGTGCGCCTGGATCGACCCGGGCGTTCGGATCGGCTCCTTGGCGCATTCGTCGAGCCTGCGGAGCTCATCGGGGTCGAGGGCGAGTTCGGCCGGGTCCACTGTCACTCCGTCTGCCGGAAGGGATAGGGGCGACCGGTGTGGCCAGCTTAACCGACTTGCCTGAAGCGCGCCCCGTGTCAAGGGCCCACTGCGCGGGGCGGGGTCGCGGCAGGATGCCATCGGGAAGAGGAGGCCGACCATGGAGCAGACACTGGGCATGGAGCAGACCCCGGGCACGGAGCAGACGCTGATCTGGGAGCCGCTCGCGCCGGGCGGATGGCGGCTCTGCGACTCGCGCTACCCCGCGGGTCAGGTGCAGCGGCTCGTCGCGTACGTCGAGCGGGGCGCGCGCGGCGGCTACGAGGCCGTGTGGATCGCGCGGCGTTCGGCGCCGACCTGGCACTCCTCCCGCGCGGACGTCATCCGCGAGGCGCAGCGCACCGGGTCCGAGGCGCGGACCGCCCCTGTCACCGCCCTGCGACCGGACGCCGCGTTCACTCCGACGGACGGCCCCGACCGGCATCGCGTCCTCGTCGCGTAGGCGACCCGCGGACGACCGAACGCCCTCGCTGCGCGGGGGCGTTTCGCGTGCCGGGCGCCGCGCGGCGGAGCCCGATCGGCGGGGCTCGATCGGCGGGGCTCGATCGACGGAGCCCGATCGGCGGGCACATCGGCCGAGCCTGCACTGAACTTCTCTACTTGTCTGAGGAGTTGTAGGGTGGTGCGCAGCCCGCGACCACTCCGCTCGCGGCTCGACGAGAGGACCCCATGCGCACGACCGCGACGGCGAGCCCGCCCCGCTCCCGCACGACCCTGTGGGCGCTCACCGCAACCCACGCGGGGAACGACTTCTTCACCGGCGCCGTCGCGGCGCTGCTCCCCTTCTTCGTCCTGTACGCGGGCTACAGCTACGCGGCGGTCGCGGGGATCACCCTCGCCGCGACCGCGCTCTCGAGCATCGCTCAGCCCGCATTCGGCTACCTGGGCGACCGCTTCGGATTGCGCTGGATGAGCCTCGCCGGGCTGCTCGTCGCCGGCGCGGGCGTGGCCGTCAGCGGCCTGCTGGCCGACTGGTACCCCGCCGTCTGGGCGGCCATCGCGCTCTCCGGCATCGGGGTCGCCGCGTACCACCCCGCCGCGACGATGGAGGCGCGGACCGCCGGCGGCGGCACGAGCGGGGCGATGAGCCTCTTCTCGGTCGGCGGGAACGTCGGCGTCGCGCTCGCACCCGCGGCGGTCGTGCTCGTGGTCGGCTGGTTCGGGCTGTCCGGCACCGCCCTGCTCGCCGCGCCGGCGGTCGTGCTCGGGGCCGTCTACGTGCTCGCCGCGCGGCGCGCGGCGCGATCGGTCGAGCCCTGTGCGGCCGCTTCGGAGCGGACGCCCGCCGCGGCGCCGCCGCACGCCGAGCCAGTCGTGGCGGTGCGCGAACGGGATGACTGGCGCTCGTTCGGCTGGCTCACCGCGGTCCTGGCGATGTGGTCCGTCGCCTACGTCGGGACGTCGGCCTTCGTGGCGCTGTACGCGATCGACCGCTTCGGTGCGACCCCGGAGTTCGCCTCGCTCGCGCTGTCCCTCTTCCCGGCGGCGGGGGCCGTCGGGACCCTGCTCGGCGGCTGGCTCGCCGACCGGATCGGACGGCTCCACGTCGTTCGCGGCGGCTATCTGCTCGCGGTGCTGTCGATCCTCGGGATCATCCTGGCGCCCGGCGCCGAGGCGGTCGTCGTGGCGACCGCGGCGCTCGGCTTCAGCCTGTTCCTCCCGTTCGCCCCGCAGATCACGCTCTCGCACACCTACCTCCCGAACCGCATCGGCGTCGCGAGCGGCCTGACGCTCGGCCTCACCCTCTCCCTCGGCGGGCTCGCCACGCCACTGCTCGGCGCACTCGCCGACGCGAGCGGACTGCAGTCCGTGTTCGTCGCGATGGCGTGCCTGGTGGCGGCCGGCCTCGCGCTGTCGTTCACCCTCGGCGAGCGACGCCGCCCGGGCGCGCCGAACCCGGCGCCGGAGGATGCCGCGATCCCGGCCTGATCGCGGCATCCGCTCGGGATATCCTGCGGGGATGCCGCACTCCGGTGAATTCCGCCCGCCCGCCGAGCCGACGATCGGCCACGTCGACCTCGTCGCCCTGGAGCAGTCGGTCCTGCCCGACGGCGGCCCCTTCCCGCCCAGCTACCGCGCCTTCGTGCGCACGGCGGGCTGGGGCCGGCTCTTCGGGCTCTGGCTCGTCTACCCGCCCGTGCGGGCCGGATACGCCGACGGCTGGCCCGGGCGCACGAGCCGGCTCACCGAGCGGTTCCGCGCCGCCTTTGCGGACGGCCGGGCCGAGGGCTTCGACTGGATGGTCGAGCCGGACGGCGACTGGCCGCTCGCCGAGCGCCTGCAGGTCTTCGCCTGGAGCGAGAACGGCGACGCGCTGCTCTGGGAGCTCGGCTCGAGGGACGAGCAGGGCGAACTCGTCGTCTGGGAGTCGCGGGGCCTCAACTCGCTGCACCGGCTCGGCGTCGGGCTGAACACCGCCCTCGCGATCCTCCGCGAGCGCAGGGAAGCGCTCGCGGAGGGCAGGCCGGAGCTGGACCCCCTGCCGGGAGTGCGCATCGCCGAGTGACCGGCACTGCCCGGGGGCTCCGCCGACGGAGGACGCGCACTCAATCCCAGGGCAGCTCGGCGGCAGCCCCGCTCGGAGGCCGGTGAGCACCGGGCCATCCGCCTGCCGAGCCCGCCTGCCGAGCCCGCGCCGGCTTCCGTGCTGCGGGTTACCAGCTGGAGATGTACGACGAGACGGGACGGACCTGCCCGATGACGACGGGCGCCCCCCGCTGCACCGCCTGCGTGATCCGCTCGGCGAGCGCGGGCGAGTCGATGCGGTAGTCGACGAAGTCGGCGTCGCTCCCGTAGACGCCGATCGGCAGCGTGAGCGCCTGGAAGAAGGAGAACAGCGGCCGGAACTGGTGCTCGATGATGAGCGCGTGCCGGTCGCTGCCGCCCGTCGCCGCGAGCAGCACCGGCTTGTCGATCAGCGCGTACTGTCCGACGAAGTCGAAGACGTGCTTGAACAGCCCGGTGAAGCTCGCCCGGTAGACCGGGCTCGCGACGATGAGCAGCGTCGCCTGCTCGATCGTGCGGATCGCCTCCTCGGCCGCCGGGCTCAGTTCGTCGCGGGTGAGCGCACCGGAGAACTCGCGCCCGATCTCGGAGAGCTCGATCAGCCGGGTGTCGACCGCGGCCTCCGGGCCGAGGGCGCGCTCGAGGGCCTCCGCGAAGCGCTCGAGGAGCACCCGACTCAGCACGGTGGTCTTGGACGGGGAGTGGAGGCTGCCGGAGACGGCGACCAGGGAGATGTTCGACATGGCTCGAAGCTAGGTCGCCGACCCGGTCGCCACCACCGGCGACGACGCGCCCGGTAAGGCGGTGCAACAGCGCGCCACGCGGCGCCGTACGGCGCAATGTTCCGATCCGCTCCGACGTCACGGGACGACGCGCCGGACCGTCATCCGTGCTGGTGGTCCCCCGCGAGCTTGAACGCCAGACGGCCGTGCGCATAGCCGCCGCCGGCGCGGATCGCCGTGGCCACCCACGCCGCCTCGGCGAGCTCGGCCGACGAGGCCCCGGCGGCGCTCGCCTGCTTCGCGTGCGCGTCGATGCAGTAGCCGCACTGCGTCGTGATCGCCACGGCGAGCGCGATCAGCTCGCGGAACTTGAGCGGGATCTCCCGCCCCTCCGCGGCGAACACGGCGCCGTCGAAGGCGGCGAACGCGGCGAGGATGTCGGGGGTGTGCTCCTTGTACACCCGGGTGTAGCTGCGGTCCTCGGAGTCGAAGTAGCCGGTCATGGGGTTCCCTTCCGTTCGGCCTGGGCGGCAGGCGCCCTTTCGACTCTCCCGGCGCCGCGCGACGCGGGCAACGCGTGTTCCGCCACGTCACCGCGCGTGAAGCCGGATTGCGGTGCGCGTCGTCGCGTGACCCCGCAGCCGTGCCCTCGATGTCGAACGATGACGAGCGGGACGCCCCGGATGAAGCCCGATGACCGCGCGCGGCAGCGCATGACACCGGCGCTTGCGCGAGCCGGTGCCGCCGCCGATCGTGGCCCCATGACTCCGCGACCCATCCTCGCCGTCGCCCTCGACGGGGCCGGCTGGCACCCCGCCGCCTGGCGCGATCCCTCCGCCCGGCCCGGCGAGCTCTTCAGCGCCCGCTACTGGCGCGACCTCGTGCAGTCCGCCGAGCGGGCCGACCTCGACCTGGTCACGATCGAGGACGCGCTCGGCCTGCAATCCGCTCGGCTGTGGACGCCCGACGAACGCACCGACGAGGTCCGCGGGCGGCTCGACGCGCTCCTCATCGCCTCGTCCGTCGCGCCGCTGACCTCACGCATCGGCCTGGTCCCCACGGTGACGACGACCCACACCGAGCCGTTCCACGTCGCCACCGCGCTGCAGACGCTCGACCACACGAGCCGAGGACGGGCCGGCTGGCGCGCCCAGCTGTCCGGTGCCCCGCACGAGGCCGAGCACCTCGGCCGCCGCACCCTCCCCGCCGTCGACCTCGACGCGCTCCGCCGAGGGGACTCGGAGGGCCTGCGCGCGGCGTTCGACGAGGCCGGCGAGGTGGTCGAGGTCGTCCGCCGGCTCTGGGACAGCTGGGAGGAGGGCGCGATCATCCAGGATGCCGCCACCGGGCGTTTCATCGATCGCACCCGGATCCACGGCGCCGAGTTCACCGGCCGCTGGTTCAGCGTCGCGGGCGCCTCGATCGTGCCGCGCTCGCCGCAGGGCCAGCCGCTCGTCACCGCCCTCGCCCACGCCGCGATCCCCTACGAGTTCGCGGCGGCGAGCGCCGACCTCGTCTTCGTCACGCCGCTCGAGGCCGCCGACGACGCCCGTGTTCTCCGCGAGGTCCGGGAGGCGGAGGAGCGCGTCGGCCGGAGCGGGATCGCCGAGTTCCGCGGCGAACCGCTGCGCGTGCTCGCCGACGCCGTCGTCGTGCTGGAGTCCACCGAGGCCGGTGCCCGCGCCGCCCTCGACCGGCTCGACGCGCTGCACGGCGCCCCGCTCGCCTCCGACGCGACGGTGTTCGCCGGCACGCCGGCGCAGCTCCTCGAGCGGATCGAGGCCTGGACCGCCGCCGGCTATGCGGGCGTCCGCCTGCGCCCCGCGCGGCTGCCGCGCGATCTCGAGCAGCTCGCCGACTGGGTGCTGCCGGCGCTCGGGCGGCGCGACGGCGCGGCGGCGACGCTGCGCGCCCGCCTCGGATTCCCCGAGGCGATCACCCGGCACCGCACTCGAGCAGAGGAGGCCGCCTGATGGCGACGACGAAGCGGCAGGTCCATCTCGCCGCGCACTTCCCGGGCGTGAACAGCACGACGCTCTGGGCCGATCCCTTGCACCGCAGCCAGATCGACTTCACGGCTTTCGAGCACTTCGCCCGCACCGCCGAGCGCGGCCGCTTCGACTACCTCTTCCTGGCGGAGGGGCTGCGGCTGCGCGAGCACAAGGGCGAGCTGCACGAGCTCGACGTGGTGGGCCGGCCGAACACCCTCGCGGTGCTCGCGGCGCTCGCCGCCGTGACGAGCCACATCGGGCTCGTCGGCACCCTGAGCGCGACGTTCAACGAGCCGTACGAGCTGGCCCGGCAGCTCGCGACCCTCGACCACCTCTCCGACGGCCGGGCGGGCTGGAACGTCGTCACGAGCTCCGACGCGTTCCACGGCGCCAACTTCCGGCGCGGCGGCTTCCTCGACCACGCCGACCGCTACGCCCGCGCGAACGAGTTCGTGCGGCTCGCGAAGCAGCTCTGGGAGAGCTGGCCCGCCGACGCGGTGCTCGCCGACCGGGCCGGCGGGCGGTTCCTCTCGGACGGCGCCGCCGGCGCCTTCGGCCACCGCGGTGCGCAGTTCGACGTGCGCGGCCGCTTCACGACCCCGCGCAGCCCGCAAGGCTCCCCGGTCATCGTGCAGGCGGGCGACTCGGCCGACGGGCGCGACTTCGCCTCGGAGCACGCCGAGGTGATCTTCTCGCGGCACAGCGCCTTCGACGAGGCCCGCTCCTTCTACGACGACGTCAAGGGCCGGCTCGCCGGCTGGGGCCGCACGGAGGACTCGCTGAAGATCCTCCCGGCGGTCACCTTCGCGATCGGCGACACGCAGGCGGAGGCCGAGGAGCTCGCGCGCGAGGTCTCGCTCGCCCAGGTGACGCCGCGGAACGCGATCACGGTGCTCGAGCAGCTCTGGGGCGGCGATCTCTCGGGTTACGACGCCGACGGCCCGCTGCCGGCCTTCGACCCGGGCGATGGCCCGGAGGGCACGGTCGCCAAGGGCTGGGCGCCGCGCTACCCGGATGCCGTGCGGATCGCGCGGGCCTGGCGGGAGCGGGCCGAGGCCGAGGGCCTCTCCATCCGCGAGCTGGTGATCGCGCTCACGGGCCGGCAGTCCTTCGTCGGCACGCCGTCGACGATCGCCGCCGAGCTCGACCGCTACGTGCAGCAGCGTGCGACGGACGGGTTCGTCATCGTCGGCACGACGTCGCCGCACGGCCTCGACGAGTTCGTGGACCGCGTGGTGCCCGAGCTCCAGGACCGCGGCGTGCTGCGCCGCGAGTACACCCCGGGCGCCACGCTGCGCCAGAACCTCGGCCTGCCGGAGCCGGCGGCCGCCGACCAGGAGGAGCTGTCCCATGCCGGGTGACCCCATCACCGCCAGAGCGGAGCTCTCGGTGCTCGATCTCGTGCCCATCGCGGCTGGGTCGACCGCCGGCGAGGCGCTGCACCGTTCGATCGACCTCGCCCGCGCGGCGGAAGCGGCGGGGTACGCGCGCTACTGGCTCGCCGAGCACCACCTGAACCCGGGCGTGGCCGGCTCCGCGCCGCACGTCTTCCTCGGCATCCTCGCCGCGTCCACCGAACGCATCCGGGTGGGCACCGCGGCGACGATCGTCGGCAACTCGCGGCCGCTGCAGATCGCCGAGGCGGCGGGCACCGTGGCCGCCCTCTACCCCGGTCGGGTCGATCTGGGCTTCGGCCGCTCCGGGCTGCCGCCCGCGAAGGATGCCGCGGCGCCGGCCGCGCCTGTGGCCGAAGCGCCCGGGAGCGGGGAGGCCTCGAACGATGCGCCCGTGGCCGAGGCGCCGAACACCGTGGTCGACGGCCTCGTCGTGCCGCCGGCCCGGCCGTTCCGCTTCGACCGGGCGCGGTTCGCCGCCCAGGCCCGGCTGCTCGGCCGCGTGCCCGGCGACGCAGCCCGCTTCGCCGAGGACGTCGACGCCGTGCGGGCGTTCCTCGCCGGCCCGGTGGGGGTGCAGCTCGAGGACGGGCGCGAGGGCGACGGCGCCGAGGTGCTCGTCGACGCGCAACCGGCGACGGGCGCCGACGTGCAGTTCTGGGTGCACGGATCGAGCGCCGGCGAGAGCGCGCGTCTCGCCGGGCGGCTGGGCCTCCGCTTCGGCACGAACTACCACGTCGCGCCGAGCGGCGTGCTCGACGCGGTCGCCGAGTACCGGCGCAGCTTCCGGCCCTCCGCCGAGCTCGAGCGCCCGCACGTCATCGTCTCGGTCGATGTCGTCGTCGCGGAGACGGATGCCGAGGCCGAGCGACTCGCCGCCGGCTACGCCGAGTGGGTGCTCTCCATCCGCGAGGGCGCCGGCGCGGTGCCGTATCCGGCGCCGGAGCAGGCGCGCCCGCTCGCCGACTTCGCCCCGGCGGAGCTCGCCGCGGTGCGCGACCGGCTCGACACCCGGTTCGTCGGCTCGCCGGCCACCGTGGTGGCCGCGCTCGAGACGCTGCAGCGCGTGACGGGCGCCGACGAGCTGCTCGTCACGACGATCGTGCACGACCACGAGCTGCGGGTCGCCTCCTACCGGCTCCTCGCCGAGGCGTGGCGGTCCGGCGCGGGCGGGCGGCCCGCCGCCGATGGGCGAACGACCGCGGACACCGCCGCGACGGGGCTCGACCGCGCGGCGTTCGCCCGCGACTGGGAGACCTGGCACCGCGCCCACGAAGCGGCCCGCGCGGCCGAGCACGGCTTCCTCGCCGTCACCGGGCTGCACTGGCTCGGCTCGGAGCCCGCCCGCTTCCCCGGCACGCCCGGAGCCTGGTCCACCGGCCCCGGCGGCCCCGTCGTGGAACTCGACCCCGGCGAGGTGCTCGAGCTCGACGGCGCGCCGCTCGAGGGCCGGCACGCCTTCGGCCCCGTGCCCGAGCGCGGCGGGCTCACGCTCCGCTCCGGGCCGCTCGCCATCGAGCTCGCTCGGCGCGGCGGCCGCGATCTCGTCCGGCCGCGCGATCCCGCGTTCCCGTTCCGGGCGGCGTACCCGGGCACGCCGAGCTACCTGCCGAACCCGCGCTGGCTGGCCTCCGGCCGCTTCGTGCCGTTCGACGAGCCCGAGCAGGTGACCGTCGACGCCGCCGTCGAGGGGCAGCAGCACGTCTACGAGGCGCCGGGACGGGTCGAGTTCGAGCTGCGCGGCGAGCCCTTCGCGCTCACCGTCTTCAACGGCGCGACGCCCGGCTCCCTCTTCGCCCTGTTCACCGACGCGACGAGCGGGCTCACGACGTACGCGGCGAACCGCAGCCTCGCCATCGACGCCCCGGACGAGGACGGCGCCGTCCAGCTCGACTTCAACCGCGCGGTCAACCTGCCCTGCGCGTACACGGACTTCGCGACGTGCCCGCTGCCGCCGGCCGGCAACCGGCTGCCGATCGGCATCGAAGCGGGCGAGAAGACGCCGCTCGCCAGGCAGGGGGCGTGAGCCGTGCGCTTCCAGCTGCTCGACATCGTCCCGTACACCCCGAACCCGGTCACCGCTCGGCTCGTGAGCCCGGCCGAGCGGCTCGAGCAGACCGTCGAGTCCGCCCGACGGGCCGAACGCCTGGGCTTCGACGTCTTCTCGGTCGGCGAGCGCCACGCCGGGCGCTTCCTCTCCTCGGCCCCGTCGGTGCTGCTCGGCGCCGTCGCGGCCTCGACCTCGCGCATCCGCCTCCAGACCGGGGTGACCGTGCTGTCCGTGCTCGACCCGGTGCGGGTCGCCGAGGACTACGCGACGGTCGACCAGCTCTCCCGCGGCCGGCTGGAGCTCACCATCGGCAAGGGCAACGAGGCGGCGCAGTTCCCGCTCTTCGGGCTCGAGATCGACGAGCAGTGGGAGCTGCTCGCCGACAAGTACGCGCTGCTCCGCCGGCTCTGGCGGGAGACCGAGGTCGACTGGCCGGGCACCGCGTACACCCGCCCGCAGCGCGGGACGACGACCCTGCCGAGACCCTTCGCCGGGCCGCCGCGGGTGTGGCACGGTTCCGCGACGACCCTCGCCTCGGCGGCGCTCGCCGCGAAGTGGGGCGATCCACTGTTCAGTGCGAACGCGATCCAGCCGCTGCCGAACTACGCCGTGCTCGTGCGGCACTACCGCGACGAGTACGCCCGGCACGGGCACGATCCGCGGGGCGCCTACGTCGGCGCCGGGTCCGGGGCGCTGTTCATCGCGGACACCACGCAGGAGGCGAAGGCCAAGTACGGGCCGGTCTACGATGCCTTGGTGAGCGCCACGAACGTCCCGGGGAACAACACCCCCTTCCGCGACATCGATCATGCGATCGCCGAGGGGCCCGCGCTCGTCGGGAGCCCCCAGCAGGTGATCGACAAGATCGCACGGTTCCACGAGGCGCTCGGCCACGACCTGCAGTCGGTGAGCCTGCCCACGACGCTCCCCGTCGAGGAGCAGCACGAGCAGCTGGAGCGGCTCGCGGGCGAGGTCTTCCCCGCGCTCCGCGAGGCGCTGCCGACGACGCTCTGGGGGGCGGGCGACCCGTACGCCGCGCGCCCCGCCTTCGCCGGCGGCGTCGAACCCCGGACGACGGATGACGCGGGGCGGCCCGAGTCCGCCGGCCGTCTCGCCGGCGTCCCGGTGGCGAGCCGGTGAGCGCCGCCGCACCGGTGCTCGTCCGCGACGCACGGCCCGAGGAGTACCCGGCCGTCGGCCGGCTGACGGAGCGCGCCTTCGCGCACGGGCCGTACGGCCACCTGCCGGTGTCGGCGGCACGGCGCGAGCTCGTCCACGGCGTCGGCGTGCGCGCCGCGACCGGTTCGGTGCTCGTCGCGACGGGCGCCGACGGCGCGCTCCTCGGCACCGCGAGCGTGCTCCGCCACGATTCGCCGCACGCGCGCCTCGCCCGGGCGGGCGAGGCGGAGCTGCGGCTGCTCGCCACGGCACCGGAGGCGCGCGGCCGCGGCATCGCTCGCGCGCTCGCGCTCGCCGCCCAGGAGGACGCCCTCGCCTGGGGCGCCGACGCGCTCGTGCTCGACACGGGCACCCTGAACCACGCCTCGCAGCGGCTCTACGCCCGTCTCGGCTACCGGGAGTTCCGCCCCGCCGCGACCGGCGGTGCCGCGCCCGAGGCATCCGCTTCGACGACCGGCCCGGATGCCGACGGCGGCATCGACCACCTCGACTTCCGCCTGCCGCTGCAGCCGCGCGCGGACGTCGTCGTCCGCCTCGCCCGCCCGGACGAGGTCGAGGAGATCGCCGGGCTCTCGCTGCGCGCCTACGAGGCGGCCTACGAGCTGTCGGCCGAGTACCGGGCGTCGATCCTGGACGTCGGCGAGCGGGTCCGCGAGCACCAGGTGTGGGTCGCCGCGGATGCCGCGAGCGGCCGGCTCCTCGGCACGGTCGCGACGCCGCGGCGCGGTCGCACGATCTCTCCGCTCGCCCGCGACGGCGAGCTCGACTTCCGCCTCCTCGCCGTCGATCCCCCGGCGCGCGGTCGCGGGATCGGCGCCCTGCTCACCCGGCACGCGGTGGAGCTCGCCCGGCTTCGCGGCCTCGACCGGGTCGTCATGAACAGCGGCGAGCAGATGACCGGCGCGCACCGGCTGTACGAACGGCTCGGCTTCGCCCGGCTCCCGGAGCGGGAGCACGACCTCGTCGTCGACGGCGGCCGGCGCATCCGGCTCTTCGCCTTCTCGCTCGACGTCCCGGCGGAGCGCGGGAGCATCGCCGCCTGACGCCCCTCGCCGGCCGGTCGCCCCTCGGCGCGGACGCGCGGATGCCGCGCGGGCACGAAGCCCGCGCGGCATCCGCCTGCGACCCGGCGCTCAGTCGGTCTTCGGCAGCCCCGGCGGGTTGAGCTCCGAGGCGTCCACGGCCTCGCTCGTGAGGCCCCAGCGCTGCAGCACCTCGTCGTAGGTGCCGTCGTCGATGATCGACTGCAGCACGAGCTGCACCGGCTCGATGAGCCCGTTGCCCTTCGCGGTGCCCGCCGCGATCGGCGCCGTCTCCGGCCAGCCGCCGTTCAGCGTGCCGACGAGCTTCGTCTCGCCCGTCGTCGCCGCCTTGTAGGCCGCCGTCGCGTTCGGCCCGAACGTCGCGTCGACCCGGCCGGAGGCGACCGCGAGGTCCCCGGCGGCCTGGTCGTCGTAGTAGACGAGCTCGGCGGGCTCCTCGCCGGCCGACTCGAGCTCCTCGTTCCAGGCGAGCAGGATCTTCTCCTGGTTCGTGCCGGAGCCCACGACGATGCTGAGGCCGGAGATGTCCGCGGCCTCCTCGATGCGGTCGATGTCGCTGTCGGCCTTCACGTAGAAGCCGAGGAGGTCCTGCCGGTAGCTCGCGAAGTCGTAGAGCTCCTTGCGCTCCTCGGTCACCGTCACGTTCGAGATGACGAGGTCGTACTTGCCCGACTGCACGCCGAGCGGCCAGTCGGCCCAGTTCACCGCGACCGGGTGGTACTCGAGGCCGAGCCCGTCGGCGACGAGCGAGCCGAAGTCCGGCTCGGTGCCGATCGGCGTCGCGTCGTCGTCCGAGGCGAGCACGCCGAGCGGCGCGGCGAAGGGCGAGACGGCGACGGTGAGCTTGCCCGGCTCGATCGGCGTGAACCCGCTCGCGGCGAGCGCGTCGACCGCGGCCTGCACCGGTTCGATGCGGGGGCGGTCGGCCGCGTTCTTCGAGGTGAGGTCGAACTGGGTCGCCGCCTCCACCTGCTCCTCCGTGGCCGGCTTCTCCGCGGCATCCGCGGTTCCCGCGCCGGCGGCCACCGCCCAGGCGATGCCGCCGCCCGCGAGGGCGAGCGCGGCGACGCCGGCCACGATCACCCCGATCTGCTTCCTGTTGAGTGCCATGGGCCTCTCCTCGTGTCTCGTGTCGTGCCTGTCCCGGGCGCCGGGCGGCGCGCGGGGTCCCCGGTGCGGCGCTGCGTGCCGCACCGGACTCTTCTCGCGGGGCGCTACAGCACCTTCGCGAGGAAGTCCTTGGTGCGCTGCTGCCTGGGGGCGCGCAGCACCTGCGCCGGCGGGCCCTCCTCGACGATCTCGCCGGCGTCGAGGAAGACGACCCGGTCGGCGACCTCGCGGGCGAAGCCGATCTCGTGGGTGACGATGATGAGCGTCGTGCCCTCGCGGGCGAGCGTGCGGATGACGTCGAGCACCTCGCCCACGAGCTCCGGGTCGAGCGCGCTCGTCGGCTCGTCGAACAGCAGCACCTTCGGCGACAGTGCCAGCGCGCGGGCGATCGCGACCCGCTGCTGCTGGCCGCCGGAGAGCTGCCGCGGGTACTGCTCGGCGTGCTCGGCGAGCCCCACCCTGGCGAGGAGCGCCCGCGCCGACGCGATCGCCTCGGCCTTCGTCTGCCGCTTCAGCGCGAGGGGCGCCTCGATGACGTTCTCGATGGCCGTGAGGTGCGGGAACAGGTTGAAGTTCTGGAAGACCAGCCCGAACTGGGTGCGCCGGCGCAGCACCTCCGCCTCGCGGAGTTCGTACAGCCGCTCGCCGCGCCGCTCGTAGCCGATGTACTGGCCGTCGAGCGTGACGGCGCCGCGGTCCACGGTCTCGAGGTGGTTGATCGCCCGGAGCAGGGTGGACTTGCCCGAGCCCGAGGGGCCGAGCAGCACGACGACCTGACCGGGTTCGACGGTGAGCGAGACGTCCCGGAGCACGCGGTGGACGCCGTAGGACTTCGAGACGTCCTCGACGACGACGCGGCCGACGGTCGCCGCCGGCCGTCCCGGCGTCCACTGCTCGTCGAAGGAGGGGGCGAGATACGTGGTCACTTGGCACCTCCGGTGCGTGAACGGGTGGCGTCGGCGAGGGCGATGGCGAGCCCGGCGTCGGCCGCGGCCTCGGTCCGCTCCGCCGGCGCGGACGAGGCGGCGGGGGTGCGGTCCGGCGTCCGGGTCCGGGGCGGCGCCGTCGATGCGGTCGGGGGTCCGTCCGGCGGGTCCGCCGCCGCGGCATCCCCGAGTCCGGCCCAGGCGGCCGCGATCCAGCGCCGCGCCCGCTGGATCGGGGTCGGGGGCAGCTCGCGCACGGTTCCGCGGGCGAAGCGCCGCTCGACGTAGTACTGGGCGATCGAGAGCACGGTCGTGATCACCGCGTACCAGACCACCGCGACGAGGAGCAGCGGGATGACCCGCTGGTTCCGGTTGTAGATCACCTGCACGGTGTAGAAGAGCTCCGGCAGCGCCACGATGAACACGACCGAGGTGCCCTTCACGAGGCCGATGATCTCGTTGAACGCGTTCGGGACGATCGCCCGCGCCGCCTGCGGGAGGACGATGCGGAAGAAGCGCACGCGCCGCGGCAGGCCGAGCGCGGCGGCCGCCTCGAGCTGGCCCTGGTCGACGGACAGGATGCCGGCGCGGATGATCTCGGCCGAGTACGCCGCCTGGTGCAGGGAGAGTCCGATCGTCGCCGCGGCGAACGCGCTGACGAGCGTCGTGGTGGGGAACTCGACCAGCCAGAAGTCGGTCGTGAACGGAGTCCCGAGGCCGAGCGTCGGGTAGAGGTAGCCCAGGTTGTACCAGACGAGGATCTGCACGACGAGGGGCACAGAGCGGAAGAACCAGATGTACCACCACGCGGCCGCGTTCAGCAGCGGGGAGCGGGTCAGCCGGAAGACGGCGAGCACCGCGCCGAGCACGAAGCCGATGACCCCGGAGATCGCGGTGAGGCCGAGGGTGAGCAGCAGCGAGTTCAGCACGGAGGGGCTGAAGAAGTACTCCCCGAACACGTCCCACTGCCACTGCGGATTCGCGCCGAGCGACCAGAGGAACTGCAGCACGACGAAGGCGACGAGCGCCGACAGCGCCCACCTCCCCCAGTGCTTCACGGGGACCACCTTCAGGCCGTGGTGGGTGGCGGTGGCGGTCATGCCGGGACTCCTTCGGGTCGCAGGGACTTGCGGAACGCGTGGATGCCGATCTCGGCGGCCGGCTGCGTCTGGTCGAACAGGGGCGCGTAGCCGCTGCGGAGGTAGAGGCGCACCGCCTCGGGCTGCTTCGGCCCGGTCGTGAGGAAGACCGCCGAGTAGCCCCGGCGCACCGCCTCGGCCTCGAGCGCCGCGACGACGGCGCCGGCGAGCCCCCGCCCCCGCCGGTCCGACCGGGTCCAGATCCGCTTCAGCTCCGCGGTCCGCTCGTCGAAGCGGCGGAACGCGCCACCCGCGACGACCTCCTCGCCGCCGCTCGCGCCCGGCTCCGTCAGCACCACGAACGCGCCCGACGGCGGGGCGAACTCGCTCACCGGGTACCGGGCGAGCTCCGCGCTCGCGGGCTCGCCGAAGTCGTCGCCGTAGCGGGCGTCGTACTCGCGCTCGAGGTCCTCGAGCATGGGTCGCGCCAGCGGGTCGTCCGCTGCGACGAAGCGCACGATCGTCTCGCTCATCGCGCCTCCAGGTCGTCATCCGCCGGGGCTCTCCCGGTGCGGTGCCTCGAAGCTAGGCAGTCGCCGGAGCGGGTGCAATCGGCCGGTTCACGGGGTGACCGATACGGTCACCGTCGGTCACGAGGCGCCCCGCGGGCGCGGCATCCGGATGTCGTATTCGTCACGCTTCGACATCGCCCGACGCGGTGGGCCGCCGTGTTACGCCGCGGGTCGCCGGGCGATCGGGATGGCCGGACGGCGGGGACGGCCGGGGAATGGGGATGGCCGGATCCGCTGGATGCCGCGCCCGGCGGGCCTCCCCCGCCGTCGGACCGGGCGCTGCCACACTGGGTCGCGTGCCGACCCGTGTGAACGTAGACAACTTCGCCGCCGCCGAGACCCACCGGATGATGCGCGACCTGCAGCTCGACGCCGGCGGGGTGAACCGGTTCCTCCACAACCGGACCCCGGCGGCCGTCGACAAGCAGACCGTGATCCGCCTGAACCGCGACACGCTCTACAGCTTCGCCGTCGTCGACCTCCAGGGCGGCGCATCCTTCACGATCCCCGAGCACGGCGAGCGGTACCAGTCCGCCATGATCGTGAACGAGGGGCACTACGTGCCCGAGATCCTGCACGACCCGGGCCGATACGAGCTCACGGCCGACCGCTTCGGCTCGCGCTACGTCGTGCTCGCCGTCCGCACCCTCGTCGATCCGAGCGACCCGGCGGACGTCGCGGCGGTGGCCGCGATCCAGGACGGCCTGGCGCTCACCGCGGCGTCGGCGGAGCCGTTCGAGATGCCCGACTACGAGGAGCAGAGCTTCGACGAGACCCGGTCCTCGCTCCTGGCGCTCGCCCGGAACCTCTCCTCGTTCGACCGGACGTTCGGCTCGCCGGAGGAGGTCGGCGAGGTGCGTCACCTCATCGGCACCGCCGCGGGCTGGGGCGGGCTGCCGACGAGCGAGGCGGTCTACGTCGGCGTCGATCCGCGGCTGCCGGTCGGGCGCTACGAACTGACGGTCGGCGAGGTCCCGGTGGACGGCTTCTGGTCGGTCTCCGTCTACAACCGCGACGGCTACTTCGAGCCGAACGACCGCGACGCGTACACCGTGAACAACATCACCGGCACCCGGAACGACGACGGCACGCTGACGATCCGGTTCGGCGACTGGCCCGTCGGCACGCCGAACGCGGTGCCCGTCACCGAGGGGTGGAACTACCTGGTGCGGCTGTACCGGCCCCGCGCCGAGGTGCTCGACGGGACCTGGACGTTCCCGGCGCTGCCGGCCGGCGCCTAGGCCCGGCCCAGCCCCGCCGCGCGGGCCCGGCGCACGGGTCCGGCGCACGCCGTCCGGCGCCCGCCGCGTGGTACCGTGACGGCGCACGTGGAAACGTTTCCGAGCGGGGACCTGGATGAGCACGATTCATGATGTCGCGCGGCTCGCCGGCGTCTCGATCGGCACGGTGTCGCGGGTGCTGAGCGGGAACCCCGCCACCTCGCCGGAGTCGCGCGAGCGCGTGCGCGAGGCCGCCCTGCAGCTCGGCTACACCCCGAACGCGCGGGCGCAGTCCCTCCGGCTGGCGCGCACGGGGGTGATCGGCCTGTCGATCTCCGACGTGCGGAACCCCTTCTTCGCCGACGCCGCGCACGGGGCGGAGCAGGAGGCGCTCGCGGCGGGACGGGTGACGATGCTCGCGAACGCGGACGAGGACTCCGCGATCGAGGCGAGGTATCTCCGGGCGTTCCGCGCGCAGCGCGTGGACGGCGTGCTGATGTCGCCGCAGGGCGGGAGCGCCGACGGCGCGCGGTCGCTCGTCGAGGCCGGGATCCCGGTCGTACTGCTGAACCGCACGCTCGACGGCGTCGACGCCCCGGTCGTGACGTTCGACGTGCGGCAGGGGATCGAGCAGGCGATCACGCACCTGCGGGATCGCGGGCACCGGCGCATCGGCCTGATCGCCGGCCCCGTGTCCGTCTCGACGGGGCGGGCGCGGGTCTCGGCGTTCGAGGCGATCCGCGACGAGCTCGGGCTGGATCCGGCGCCGGAGCTCGTGCAGCTCGCCGACGGGCGGCGCGGCGGCGGTGCGGATGCCGCCGAACGGCTGCTGGAGCTGAGCCCGGCGCCGACGGCGGTGCTTTCATCGAACGCGCTGATGAGCTCCGGGGCCTTCGAGGCGATCCGCGCCCGCGGCGCGGCGGTCGAACTGGTCTCGTTCGACGACCAGGACTGGATGCGCCTGGTGGAGCCGCCGCTCTCGGTGATCGAGCAGGATGCCGCACACATGGGCGCGGTCGCGATGCGCCTGCTGCTCGAGCTGATCGACGGGGGCACCCCCCGGTCGGTGACCCTGCCGACCCGGCTCATCCCGCGCGGCTGACCCGCGCGACTTGACAGCGCGGGCCGGCGGAGGTTAACTCTGTGCAGTCGTGTAAACGTTTCCATGTAAACGTTCACATCCGCTGGGTGAAGGAGTTGCCGGATGAGAGTCGCCCTGGGCGCCGACCACGCGGGGTTCCCGCTGACCGGGTTCGTGAAGGAGCAGTTGACCGCCCTCGGTCACGAGATCGTCGACGTCGGCACCTTCGACGAGACTCCCGTCGACTTCCCCGACATCACCGCCCGCACCGCGCACGCCGTGCTGTCGGGCGCGGCCGAGCGCGGGGTGCTCGTCTGCGGCAGCGGCGCCGGCGCGATCATGGCCGCGAACAAGATCGACGGCATCCGCTGCGCGCTGACGCACGAACCGTACTCCGCCCACCAGGCCGTGGAGCACGACGACGCGAACCTGATCGCGATGGGCGCGTGGCTCGCGCCCCGCGCGCTCATCCGCGACATCCTCGACGCCTTCCTCACGGCGACGTTCGACGACGACGAGGACACCCGGCGCCGCGTGCAGAAGCTCCGCCTGCTCGAGCAGCGCACGCTCGCCGAGTACCTGAACGACACCACCCCCTGACCCCACCACCGCGCAATCGAAGGAGATTGGGTATGACCAGCACGACCAGCACCGCCCCGAGCCCCCTGGGCTCGCCCGACCGGGTGAAGACCGCGATCGCCGCCGCCGTCGGCACGAGCGTCGAGAACTACGACTTCATCGCCTACGGCACCGCGGCGGCCTTGTACTTCGGCCCCGTGTTCTTCCCGAACGAGGATCCGGTCGTCGGCACGCTCCTCGCGTTCGCGACGCTCGCCGTGGGCTTCCTGATGCGCCCCATCGGCGGCGCGATCGGCGGATACCTCGGCGACCGCTTCGGCCGCAAGCCCGTGCTGGTCGGGGCGATGCTCGTCATGGGCGGTGCGACCTTCGTGATCGGCGTGCTCCCCACCTACGCGACCGTCGGCATCCTCGCCCCGATCCTCCTCGTCGTCATCCGCATGATCCAGGGGCTCGCGTTCGGCGCGGAGTGGGGCGGGGCCGTCACCATGGCGTACGAGCACGCCCCGTGGAACCGGCGAGGGATGTTCGCCGCGATCCCCCAGTCCGGCAACCCGCTCGGCATCGCACTCGCCAGCCTCATGTTCCTCGTCTGCGCGAACCTGCCGGGCGACTGGGCCTGGCGGGTGCCGTTCCTGCTGAGCCTGGTCCTCGTCGTCGCGGGCCTGATCGTGCGCGCGCAGCTCTCGGAGTCGCCGGAGTTCGAGGAGGCGAAGGAGACCGGGAAGATCGAGAAGAACCCGTTCCTCGCGACGCTCCGCAAGGACTGGCGGGGCATCCTGCGGGTCATCGCGCTGCGCATCGTAGAGTCGTTCGCGTACTACCTGACGGCGACGTTCCTGCTCAACTACCTCACCACGAACCATCCCGACACCCGCTCGGTCGCGCTCGCCGCGATCACCGTCGCGAGCGTCGTCGCCATCGGCACCACCTTCCTCGCCGGCTCGCTCAGCGACCGCTTCGGCCGCCGCCCGCTGTACATCGCCGCGTGCGTCACCGCGATCCTGTTCGCGTTCCCGATGTACTGGCTCACGAACGACGGGGTGCCGGCGCTCATCTTCGCCGTCTTCGTGTTCGGCATCGCATTCATCCACGCCACGCTCACCGGGGTGCAGGGCTCGCTGCTGTCCGAGCAGTTCGGCACGACCAGGCGCACCTCGGGCGCATCCATCGGCTACCAGGTCGCGGCCTCGCTCGGCGGCTTCGCCCCGCTGCTCGCGACGCTGCTGACCGGCGTGTTCGGATGGCCCGGTGCGGCGATGCTCTACATCCTCGCGGCCGTGATCGGCCTCGCCGGCATCCTGACCGCCCGCGAGACCTGGGGCCGGGCGCAGCGCGCGAAGGTCGCGGCGCAGATCGAGGAGGCGCGGCGCGAGACCGTGACCGCCTGACCGGGCGCGGCGTTCCGCGCGGTCAGGGCACGATGTGCCCGGCCGCGCGGAACAGCTCGTACCACTCGCTGCGGCTGAGCCGGAGGTCGGAGCCCTGCGCGGCGGCGGCCAGGCGGGCCGGCTTCGTCGTGCCGAGGACGACCTGGATGCCGGCGGGATGCCGGGTGAGCCACGCCGTCGCGACCGCGATCGGCTCGACGCCGTACCGGGCCGCGATCCGATCGATGACGGCGTTCAGCTCGGCGTGCTGATCCGAGCCGAGGAACACGCCCGCCGGCCCCTGGAAGGGCGCCCAGGCCTGCAGGGTGATGCCGTGCAGGCGCGCGTAGTCGACGATGCCGCCGCCGTCGCGCACGACGGACTGCTCGTCGGACATGTTCGCGGCGACGCCCTGGGCGATCGCGAACGCGTGCGCGAGCGAGAGCTGGATCTGATTGACCACGATCGGCTGGTTCAGCGAGCGCCGGAGCAGCTCGATCTGGCCGGGCGTGTGGTTCGAGACGCCGAAGGCGCGCACCTTCCCCGCCGCGTGCAGTTCGTCGAACGCCCGCGCGACCTCGTCGGGTTCGACCAGCGCGTCGGGCCGGTGCAGCAGGAGCACGTCGATGCGGTCGGTGCGGAGCGCCTCGAGCGAACCCTCGACCGAGTCGACGATGTGCTCGTAGGAGAAGTCGAAGGCGCTCTCGCCCTTCACGATGCCGCACTTCGTCTGGATGGTGAGCTCGTCGCGCTCGGCGGGGCTGAGCCGGAGCGCCTCGGCGAAGCGGCGCTCGCAGCCGTGCAGCTCCCGGCCGTAGATGTCGGCATGGTCGATGTAGCTGATGCCCGCGGCGCGCGCGGTGTCGACGAGCTCGCGGATCGCGGCGTCGTCGAGGTCCTCGATGCGCATGGCGCCGAGCAGGAGGTTCGGGACCTCGAGGCCCGTGCCGCCGAGCGGGACGCGCTTCACGGACGGCTCGGGGGCGGCGGTGGCGGTCATCCGGGATCCTTCGTTCGGCGGGAGAGCGGGGGCCGCGGTCGGCCCCACCCGACGTTACCCCTCGATCGACGTCGAGCGTCTGCGCTCGATCATCGAGTGGAACGCTCGACTTAATAGAGATCGGTCTCTATTATTGGCTCGGATGCAAGGAGCCCCGATGACCTCGTCGACCCGCCCCCGGCCGGGACCCCCGTGGAGCTGGGGTCCGCCGATCCCCGGCGGGCCGATCCCCGGCGGGCCGAGCCACGGCGGATCGAGCCCCGCCGCTGCCCTCCCCGACCCCCGCACGATCGCGACCCGCGCAGTGCGCACGACCGCGACGCCCGAAGCGTTGTACCTCTGGCTGTGCCAGCTGCGTCGCGCCCCGTACAGCTACGACTGGATCGACAACTTCGCCCGCCGCAGCCCGCAGCGCGCCGATCCGGCGATGACCCGCCTCGCCGTCGGCCAGCGGTTCATGACCATCTTCACCCTCCTCGACTTCGAGACCGACCGCTCGCTCACCCTGGGCATGCGCCCCGGCGCACCGTCCCGGCTCTTCGGCGCGCTCGTCGTGGAGTACCGCATCGACCGGATCGCCGACGACGAGCGTCGGCTCGGCGCCGTCCTGCGGATGCCGACGGCCGGCCGCGCGGCCGCGGCGCGCAACACCGCCCTGGCCTGGGGCGACCTCCTCATGATGCGCAAGCAGCTGCGCGAGCTCAGCCGGCTCGCGGAACAGGAACCACCGATCGGAAAGGCGGCGCACTGATGGGGCGAGCAGCGAAGTACTCGGAGCAGGACATCCTGGATGCCGCGCTCGAACTGATCGCGGAGGACGGCGCCCACGCGGCGACCGCCGTCGCGGTCGCGAAGCGGCTCGGCGCGCCGTCGGGCTCGATCTACCACCGCTTCCCCTCCCGGGACCTGCTCGTCGCCACGCTCTGGGTGCGTACCGTGCAGCGGTTCCAGCGCGGCTTCCTCGACGCGCTCGCCTCGGCCGATCCGGGCATCGCCGCCGAGCGCGCCGTCCGCCACACGCTCGACTGGAGCACGGAGCATCCGACCGAGGCGAAGCTCCTCACCCGGCACCGCCGGGAGGACCTCATCGCGCTCTGGCCGGACGAGCTCGGCGAGGAGCTCCGCACCCTGAACGATGACGTCGCCCGCGCGATCCGCCGCTTCGCGGCAGCGCGCTTCGAGCGCGTCGACTCGGCCGCGCTCGGCCGCACCCGACTCGCCCTGATCGATCTCCCGTACTCGGCCGCGCGCCTCGTCATCCGGGAATCCGCGCAACCGCCCTGGCTCATGCCGTCGGTGCTCGCCGCCTCGGCCGCCGTGCTCGATGCGGATGCCGAGGCGCCCGCAGGCGGCGGGGCCGCGACATGATCGGCGACCGGCTCGGTTCGCTGCTCGGCCGCCGTCTCGCTGCACGGCTCTTCCGCCCACCGAGGAGACCTCACCACCGTCATCCCGCCGACTTCGACCTCGAGGCGAGCGAGGGCACCGTCCGCACCGCTGACGGCATCGACCTCCATGTCTGGCTCGTGCCCGGCCGGGGAAGCGGCACCGCGATCGTCGGCCACGGCATCGGGCTGACCAAGTCGGCGAGCCTGCGCCACGCCGAGCTGCTGCACCGACTCGGCTACCACGTCCTGCTGTTCGACCACCGGAACCACGGTCGCTCGGGGACCGACCGGGCGCGGCGCGAGCTCGCCGATCGGTTCAGCCGGGACATCGCGGCCTGCCTCGCGGCGGCCTCCGAGCGGTGGCCGAACGCCGGACCCGTCGTCGTCTGGGGATTCTCGTTCTCGACCTTCCCGACGCTGTACTCCTTGCGATCCCCGGCGACCCCGATCCAGGCGATCCTCTGCGACAGCGGTCCCGGTCTGGAGCTCGAGCCGATGCTCCGGCGCTTCGTCTCGGACGGCGGCGCGCAGCTGCCCGCCCTCGCCCGCTCGGCGCTGCGCCATCCGTCCGCCGTCGCCGCGTTCGCCGCGACCGCCGTCTCGATGCTCGGAGCCGAGTGGCCGCCGGACGCGAGCGCCTCCGCCTCGGGAACCACTCCGATGCTCTTCCTCGTCGGTACGGAGGACGCGGTGCTCGACCCCGCCCAGGTCCGAACCCTCAGCACCCGCTACCCGCACGCGAAGGTCGCCGAGCTGCCGACCGGCCACCTCCTCGGCCTCAAGGACGCGGAGCCCGAGTACCGCACCGCGGTCGCCTCGTTCCTGGCCGCGCTGAGCAGCCCGCGCCGTGCGGAGGAGCGTCCGGTGAGCCGAGCGCCCCGAGCGGACGCGAGTACCCTGGCGTGCAGCGGAGGGTCGGCCGCCGATGCAGATCGAACCGGCCGCCCGAGCACCTCGGCCACGACCACGGAGGCACGATGAACGACGTACCCGAGATCGCCCCCGCCACCGACCCGACGGACGTCGCGTTCCTCCGACGCTGCGTCGAGCTCGCACGGGAGGGGCTGGAGGCGGGCGACGAACCCTTCGGCTCGCTGCTCGTCGACGCCGCCGGGGCGGTCCGCTTCGAGGACCGCAACCGGGTCGCCGGCGGCGACGAGACCCGCCATCCCGAGTTCGAGATCGCGCGCTGGGCGGCCGAGCACCTCTCCCCGGCCGAGCGTCGGAACGCGGTCGTGTACACCTCCGGCGAGCACTGCCCGATGTGCTCGGCCGCGCACGCCTGGGTCGGCCTCGGCCGGATCGTCTACGCCACCGCGTCCGCGCAGCTCGCGCAGTGGCGGGCCGACTGGGGTCTCGCGCCCGGGCCCGTCGCCGCGCTGCCGATCAACGCCGTCGCCCCGCGGATCCCGGTCACCGGCCCAGCTCCCGAGCTCGTCGACGAGGTCAAGGAGCTGCAGCGCCGGCTCGTCGAACGTGAGGGGTGACGCGCGGTCCGTCGCCCCACCCGCCCCCTGAAACCGCGAACGCCCCCGCAGACTGCGGGGGCGTTTCGAGTGGCGGAGACGGCGGGATTTGAACCCGCGGTCCCCTTACGGGGACTCCACCTTAGCAGGGTGGTGCACTCGACCGGACTATGCGACGTCTCCATGCGAACGCTTGCGCGCACGCGACTGCCATCATAACCCGACGGCCCCGCGAATCACGATTCGAGGGCGCGCGGGCGCCAGCCCTACTGGTCGGCGAGCGTGCGGCCCGCGGAGCAGCGCACCTCGTCGGCCGTCTGCCCGGTGACGTCGCCCGGCAGCGAGCCCGGCGGCGGGGTCGACTCGACCGGCGCGTCGCTCGACTCGCCGTCGGCGGGCGCGTCGCTCGAGTCGCCCTGGGCGGCGACGTCGGCGTTCGGCGCGCTGGACGCCGCCGGCGCGTTCGGGTCGGCCGCAGAGGCGAAGTCAGTCTGGTCGGCGTTCGGGTCGAAGGTGATCGGCTCGTCGTTCTGCAGCGCCTGGTTCACGAGCTCGGCCGACTCCGCCGGCACGACCCCGTCGTCCATGTAGCCGGTCGGGTACTGGATGAACGCGATCTTCGAGAGGTCGACGTCCTTCATCGCCTTGGCGATCGAGATCATGCGCGTCGGGTCGGTGAGACTCGACGAGAGCTGCATGTTCGCGAGCGCGACCTTGGCGATGCTGTAGAGCTTCACCGGGTCGCCGAGCGTGCCGTCGGACTGGAGCTTCCGCGCGAGCGCGGAGAGGAACACCTGCTGGTTCGAGATGCGGCCGAGGTCGGAGCCGTCGCCCACGCCGTGCCTGGTGCGGAGGAACTGCAGCGCCTCGAGCCCGGCGAGCTCGTGCATGCCGGCGGAGAGGTTCAGGTCGGTGTACTCGTCTTCGATCGGCTCGGCCACGCAGACCTCGACGCCGCCGACCGCCTCGGAGAGCCCCGCGACGCCCATGAACTGCACGATGCCCGCGAACGGGATCGTGACGCCGGTGAGCTCCTCGACCGTCTTGACGACGCAGTCCATGCCGCCGTAGGAGAGCACGCTGTTGAGCTTCACGCTCGAGAGCGCCGACAGCTCCTCCGAGGGATCTGCGGGATCGGTGCAGGTGCCGGGAACGGAGACGTACATGTCGCGCGGGAAGCTCACGACCTCGACGTGCGAGTGGTCCTCCGCGATGTGCAGCAGCATCGTGACGTCGTTCAGCACGGCGGTGTCCTCGTCGGGATCGCCGAAGCCGTTGCCCTGCCCCTGGCGGCTGTCGCTGCCGATGACGAGCAGGTTCACGCCGCCCTCGATCGCGCCCACGTCGGGGACGCCCTCGAGCACCTTCTCGCTGTCGAGGGTCACCGTGGGCTGCGCCGAGGCGGCGAGGTCCCACGCCGCGTACGCGGCGACGGCACCGCCGGACACGAACACGACGGCCGCGGCCGCGGCGACGCCCTTCAGGACCGTCTTCCACGCCGCGCTGCGGCGGAGCCGGCCGTGCCGGGCGAGCGAGGGCGTCTTGGCGGAGCGCCGCGAAGTGGGCTGCACGTCGTGAGGCAAATCGCGTTCCTTCCGTCTGCCTGGCTCAAGGGGATTGGACGACGCGGAGGGCGTGGGATTCGAACCCACGAGGCATTGCTGCCCACTGGTTTTCAAGACCAGCTCCATCGGCCGCTCGGACAGCCCTCCATGCCCGCGATCCCGTCGCGGCGAGGACTTCACCTCGACACGCCGGAGACGGACAGGCCCCGATTCTACCGAACCACGTCACCCAAAGCCTGCCATCCGGGCCTGAGAAGGCGCTGAGGCAAGCTCGGATCCCCTGATCAGCCGGCGTTCGCGGTCGAGCAGCGCACCTCGTCGCCGGACTGCCCGGTCACGTCGTCGGGGAGCGTCGGAGGGTCCGTCGCGGCGGCCGTCGCCCCCGCGGCATCCGTCGCCCCGTCGGTCGTCGCCTCACCGCCCGCAGCCTCGGCGTCCGGATCCGGGGCGGCCGGCGTCTCGGGCGCCGGCGTCAGCGGCGCCGTGCCGAAACTGGCGTCGTCGGTGGCGGTCGTGGCGAGCGTGATGGGGGCGTCCGCCTGCAGCGCCGCGTTGATCGCCTCGGCCGAATCGGACGGCACGACGGCCGAGAGGTCCTCCGTGTACCGCGTCGGGTACTGCACGAAGACGATCTGCGAGAGGTCGAGATCCTGCACCGTTCGGGCGATCGAGATGAGCGTCGCCGGGTCCTGCAGATAGCTCGAGAGCTGCATGTTCGCGAGCGCGGCCTTCGCGATCGAGTACATCCGCACCGGATCGTCGAGCACGCCCTCCTCCTGCACCTTCCGCATCAGCGACGCCATGAAGGCCTGCTGACTCGAGATGCGCCCGAGGTCGGAGCCGTCGCCGACCGCGTGCCGGGTGCGCAGGAAGGCGAGCGCCGTGTACCCGGAGATCGAATGCGTGCCCGCGGCGAGCGTCAGCCCCGACCACGGGTCGTCGATCGGGTCGACGAGGCAGACCTCGACGCCGCCGATCGCCTCGCTGATCGCGGCGACCCCGGCGAACTCGACGACCCCGGCGAGCGGGATCGGGATGCCGACGAGCTCCTCGACCGTCTCGGCGACGCAGCCGAGGCCGCCGTGCTGGAAGACGGTGTTGATCTTGACGCTCGACATCGACGACAGGGTCTCGCCCTCCGCGCCGTTCGGGTCGGCGCACTCGGGCACGCTGACCAGCAGGTCGCGCGGGAAGCTCACCACCTCCACGTGCGAGTGGTCCTGCGCGATGTGCACGAGCAGGTTCACGTCGTTCAGCACCGCCGAGTCCTCCTCGGGGTCGCCGAAGGACCCGTCGGCGGGCCGCTTGTCGATGCCGGCGAGGAAGAACGTGAGGCCGCCGTCCATCACCCCGATGTCCGGGATGTCGGCGAGCACCTCCTCGCTCTCGAGCGTGAAGCTCGGCGGCTCCTGGACGTCGTCGTACAGGTCGGCGACGGCGTAGGCGGCGACGCCGAGGGTGGAGACGAGCAGCACCGACACGCCGACGGCGAGGCCCTTCCCGAGCGCGCGCCACGCGCTCGGGCGCCGCTGTCTGCCGTGCCGTGCCGCCATGGCTGCGCTCCCCGGACCGACCAGGTCGATGGCCGTCTGGGTGTGAGGATAGCGGGATGCCGCGCCGTCGCGGCGGCGCTCAGGGCAGCGAGTCGAGCACGGCCGCGAGACCGGCGTCGTCGATCGCGCCGGCGACCTCGCCCGCGACCCCGCGCACCTCCTCCGGCGCCTGCCCCATCGCGACGGCGCGACCGGCGGCGCCGGCCCAGCGGAACATCTCGATGTCGTTGCGGCCGTCGCCGACGGCGAGCACCCGGTCGATGGGGTGGTCGATCCAGCCGCGCACCCGCTCGAGCGCGGTCGCCTTGTTCACCCCGTCGGGGGCGATGTCGAGCCAGGCCGTCCAGCCGATCGCGTAGCTCACGTGGTGCAGGCCCATGCGGTCGACGATCTCGAAGAACTCCTCGAGCCCGTGCTGAC
This sequence comes from Agromyces mediolanus, assembly GCF_044917495.1. Taxonomy (GTDB): domain Bacteria; phylum Actinomycetota; class Actinomycetes; order Actinomycetales; family Microbacteriaceae; genus Agromyces; species Agromyces mediolanus_B. The sequence goes on from NZ_JAVSSI010000007.1 coordinate 127,443, forward strand.
GGCTGCGCACGACGACGCGGGTGGCCTCCTGGCCGAACAGCTCGTCGAACGGCACCTCGCGGGCGCGGTCGAGGTTCCACTCGGTCATTCCGGCCGTGTAGAGGCGGAAGCCGTCGCCGAGCTCGATCATGAACTCGCCGGCCGGCAGCACCGCGCGGATGCGCTCGAGCACGGCGGTCGGGTCGAAGACCTCGACGAACTCGCGGCGGTAGCCGTCGTCGGCGCTCGCATCGCGGCGCATGGTGACGGCGCCGTTCGCGCAGACGACGTACTCGGGGTCGAGGCCGAGCGAGCGGAGCACCGGCCCCGTCGTCGACCAGGAGCGCCCGGTCGCGAGCGTCACGTGGTGCCCGCGTGCGACCGCGGATGCGACGGCCTCGGCGACCGCGTGGTCGATCGACTCGTCCTCGTGCATGACGGTGCCGTCGACGTCGAGCGCGACGAACCACCGCTCCTCCGGCGGCAGGGGCGCAGCCTGCGGGCGCGAGCCCGCCGAGGCATCCGCCGTCTGCTCGACGATGGTGCGCACCCGGGGCTCGCGACGGTCGCTCATCGCCGAACCGGCTCCAGCACCTCGAGGCCGCCGAGGTAGCCGCGCAGCGCCTCCGGGACCACGACCGAGCCGTCGGCCTGCTGGTGCGTCTCGAGGATGGCGACGATCCAGCGGGTGGTGGCGAGCGTGCCGTTGAGGGTCGCGACCGGCGCGGTCTTGCCGCTCTCGGTGCGGTGGCGGATGTCGAGGCGGCGCGCCTGGAAGGTCGTGCAGTTCGAGGTGGAGGTGAGCTCGCGGTAGGCGCCCTGGGTGGGCACCCAGGCCTCGACGTCGTACTTGCGGGCCGCGCTCGAGCCGAGGTCGCCGGCGGCGGTGTCGATCACGCGGTAGGCGAGGCCGAGGTCTTGCAGCATGCCCTCCTGCCAGCCGAGCAGGCGCTCGTGCTCGGCCTCGGCATCCGCCGGGTCGATGTAGCTGAACATCTCGAGCTTGTTGAACTGGTGCACCCGGATGATGCCGCGGGTGTCCTTGCCGTGCGAGCCGGCCTCGCGGCGGTAGCAGGTCGACCAGCCGGCGTACCGGATGGGCCCCTCGGAGACGTCGAGGATCTCGCCCTGGTGGTAGCCCGCGAGCGCGACCTCGCTCGTGCCGGTGAGGTAGAGCTCGTCGTCGGGGAGGTAGTAGATCTCGTCGGCGTGGGCGCCGAGGAAGCCGGTGCCCTGCATGATCTCCGGCTTCACGAGCGTCGGCGTGATCAGCGGGATGAAGCCGGCCTGGATGGCCCGGTCGAGGCCCATGTTCATGAGGCCCAGCTCAAGGCGGGCGCCGACGCCCTTCAGGTAGTCGAAGCGCGCGCCCGACACCTTGGCGCCGCGGGCCATGTCGATCGCGTCGAGCAGCTCGCCGAGCTCGAGGTGGTCGCGGGGCTCGAAGTCGAACGCCGGGATCTCGCCGACCTCGCGGAGCACGAGGAAGTCGTCCTCGCCGCCGGCGGGCACTCCGTCGATTACGACGTTGCCGATGCGCTGCACGACGGCCTGGAACGCGGCGTCGGCCTCGTTGGCGGCGTGATTCGCGTCCTTCACGGCCTGCGCGAGGCGCTGGGCCTGGGCGACGAGCCCGGCCTTCTCCTCCTTGGGGGCCTTCGCGACCTGCTTGCCGAAGGCGTTCTGCTCGGCGCGGAGCGTCTCGAACGCGGTGATGGCCGTGCGGCGCGCCGCGTCGGCGGCGGCGGCCTCGTCGACCAGCTCGGGAGACTCCCCGCGCAGCTCCTGCGAACGCTTGACCAGCTCGGGGTTCTCGCGGAGCAGCACGGGATCGATCACCCCGCAAGTCTAGCCGGGAGCCGCACACGGGGCGGTCGGGGCATCCGGCTCCCCGGTCCTGCGCCGCGGATGCCGTACCGTTGGCGTGTGGCGAGCGAAACGACCGCCGGCGGCCCGGCGACCGACGACCAGTCCGAGCGCCCGCGCGCCGCCGTGATCAGCAACCCGACGAAGCAGGGCGTCGATGCGCTCCGCGCCGCCGTCGAGCGGGCGGAGGAGCGACAGGGCTTCGCGCCCTCGCTCTGGATCGACACCCTCGAGGACGACCCCGGCAAGGGCATGGCCCTCGAAGCGCTCGAGGCCGGCGTCGACCTCGTCATCGCCGCGGGCGGCGACGGCACCGTGCGCTCGGTCGCGGCAGGCCTGAGCGGCAGCGGCGTGCCGATGGGCATCGTGCCGCTCGGCACCGGCAACCTCTTCGCCCGCAACATCGACGTGCCCGTGAACGACGTGGACGACGCGGTCGTGCTCGCCTTCTCCGGCGGCGACCGCACCGTCGATGTGCTCGTCGCCGACGTCGTGCGTCCGAACGGCGCGAAGGAGTCGCACACCTCGCTCGTCATGGCCGGCATCGGCATCGACGCCGCGATGATCTCGAACACGAACCCCGAGCTGAAGAAGCGCGTCGGCTGGCTCGCCTACGTCGACGCCGGGCTGCGCTCGCTGCCGGCGTCCCAGCCCTTCCGCATCGCGTACCGGATGGATGCCGGACGCCACCACCGCTCGAAGGTGTCGAGCATCCTCGTCGCGAACCTCGGCTACCTGCCCGGCAACATCGAGCTCGTGCCCGATGCCGAGATCGACGACGGCCGCCTCGACGTCGTGCGCCTGCAGCCGCGCAACCTCTTCGGCTGGCTGTTCGTGTGGCGCACCGTCGCCTGGGAGAACCGCGTGCTGCGCAAGAGCGCCTTCGGCCGGCAGCTGATGGATCTCACGGGCGGCGACCGGCACCGCGCCGTCGCCTACTCCCGCGGCCGCTCCGTCGAGATCGACATCGACGGCGAGCCGCAGGAGTTCGAGATCGACGGCGACGAGTTCGGCGAGATCGTCTCAGCGCACTTCCGCGTCGATCCCGCCGCGCTCACCATCCGCGTCCCCCGCTGAGGCGGGTGCCGCGGGCGGCTCGGCCGGCTCGGCACGGCCGGCGATCGCCGAGCGGGCGCCGATCACGAGGATGCCGAGCACGGCGAAGACGCCGACGCGCACGGCGATCGGCGCGAGCACGGAGCGCAGCACCGCCAGTGCGGCCTCGCGACGCTCCTCCTCACCCCAGCCGGCGGGATCCGTCGCGTAGACCGTGTTCGTGGTCGGGCCCGTGCCGGTCCACAGCAGGAGCAGCACCGCAGCGGCCGCGATGGACGCCAGCCCGATCACCGGCGCGGACCGCAGCGACTCGCCCCGGGCCGCACCGCGGACGCCGAGCCACACGGCGAGCGCCAGCGCACCGAGCACGCCCGCTTCGATGAGCCCCGGCGCGACCAGCCAGCGCAGCTCCTCCCAGGCACCCGGCGGGACCGGGCCGGCGAAGTACGACTCGTCGCGGTAGACGCTCACCCAGGCCGCAGCGACGCCGGCGACGAGCGCGATCCCGCAGACGGCGAATGCGGCCCAGAGCCAACGGCGCATGCGCCCGCCCTCGGCTGCGCCGGGATCGCCTGCGGACGCGGCCTCCGCGCGCGGCTGCGCATGGGCGTCGGACTCGACGCCAGGCGCGGGCGGCACCGGGTCCGCCGCAGCCGACTCCGGGATTCGGGGCGCGACCGCCGCACGCTCCGCCGTCCCCAGCGCCGGCGAGGCATCCGCTCGCGGGTCCTCCTCGCCCGACCCTGGAACGTAGCCGCGCTGGAAGCGCGGGTCGAAGCGGGGGTCGAGCTCGGTCATCTCAGGCGTCCGGCTCCCCGGAGAGGATGCCGCGCAGCCAGTCGCGGGCCTCGACGAACACCCCGTCGTCGTACTTCGAGTGGTAGGCGATCTCCCGCCGGTCGGCCCGCGGGTAGGAGCCGAGGAAGATCACGTTGGGTGAAAAACGCCGGAGGCCGAGCAGTGCGTCGGCGACGCGCTCGTCCTGCACGTGCCCCTCGAGGTCGACGACGAAGCGGTAGCGCCCGAGGGCGTCGCCGATCGGGCGCGACTGGATGAGCGAGAGGTTCACCCCGCGGGTCGAGAACTGCTCGAGCATCGCGAGCAGCGCGCCCGGCTCGTCGTCGGGCAGCTCGACGATGACGCTCGTCTTGTCGGCGCCGGTGCGCTCGGGGAGCTCGCGCGAGCGGCCGACGAGCACGAAGCGGGTCACGGCGTTCGGGTTGTCGCCGATGTCGCGGGCGAGCACGTCGACGTCGAGGAGCTCCACGATGCCGGGCGGTGCGACGGCTGCGTCGGCGCGGTCGCCGTCCTCGAAGAGGCTCGTCGCGGCCTGCACGTTGCTCGTCGCGGGGATGTGCCCGTGCTCCGGCAGCTCCCGCTCGAGCCATCCGCGCGACTGGGCGTAGGCGACCGGGTGAGCGTTCACGACCCGCACCTCGGCGAGCGCGGTGCCGCGTCGGGCGACGAGCAGGAAGTTCACGGGCACCAGGTACTCGCCGATGATGCGGAGCCCGGGCACGGTGGCGAGCGCGTCCTGCGTGGCGCTGACGCCGCCGTCGACGGAGTTCTCGATCGCGATCATCGCCGCGACGGAACGGCCGGAGACGACGTCGGCGAGCGCCTCGCCCACGTTGTTGACGGGGCGCCAGGGCCGGCCCTGCGCCTCGGGGACCTGCTTCAGCGCGGCCTCGGTGAACGTGCCGGCCGGTCCGAGGTAGGAGTAGCTCGGGTCGGTGGGGGCCCCGGCGGATGCGCCGGGCGCCGCGGGCGCGTCCGTCATGCAGCGAGCCTAGTCGAGCGCCGGGGGCCGCCTTCGCCCCTTCGACAACTCAGGAAGCACCCCGCCCGCTCGCGCGCGGCGAAGCCGAAGGACGAACGGCACGCCGGGCATAACCGGCGGATGTTCCTGAAATACTGCGAGGCATGCAACGGGTCGTTCCGAGCGACGCGGAGCGCCGCGCCGCGCTCCGCCGGATGAAGACCATCGCGACGGCGCTCCTCATCGTCGCCGCGCTCGTGTTCGCGGTGTCCTTCGCCCTGCAGGACCGCATCGAATGGCTCGGCTACGTGCGGGCCGCCGCCGAGGGCGCGATGGTCGGCGCGATCGCCGACTGGTTCGCGGTGACGGCGCTGTTCCGCCGGCCGCTCGGGCTGCCGATCCCGCACACCGCGATCATCCCGACCCGCAAGAACGAGATCGGGGCGAGCCTCGGCGCCTTCGTCGAGCACGAGTTCCTCTCCGACGAGGTCGTGCTCGGCAAGCTCCGCTCCGTCGAGCCCGCCCGCCGCGCCGGCGAGTGGCTGCAGCGGCCCGAGCACGCCGAGCGGCTGGCCGCCGAGGCATCCGTCGCCGCGAACGCGCTGCTCGAGCTGCTCGGCGACGACGACGTCGAGCAGCTGCTCGAGCAGCTCGCCCGCCGGCACCTGCTCGGTCCGGAGTGGGCGCCCGCCATCGGACGGGTCGGCGCCCGGCTGGTCGCGGCCGACCAGCAGCGCCCGGCGATCGACGCCCTGCTGGCGCGCGCGGAGGCCTGGCTCGAGGCGCACCCGGAGGCGTTCGGCAGCATGGTGAGCGAGCGGCTCCCCCGCTGGGTGCCGAAGCTCGTCGACCGGTTCGTCGACGAGCGCGCCTACCGCGAGGTGCTCGCGTTCGTCCGGGCGGTGCGCGCCGACGACGACCACCCGCTCCGGCTCGCGATCGACCGGTACCTCGGCGACCTCGCGGAGGGGCTGCAGCACGACCCAGAGACGATCGCGAAGGTCGAGCGGCTGAAGGCCGAGCTGTTCGACAGCCCGCGGGTGCGCGAGTTCGCGGGCGAGGCCTGGGCGGCGGTCAAGGGCTCGCTGACCCGGGCGCTCGCGGATCCCGAGAGCGAGCTGCGCCGGAGCATCCGCCAGGCGCTGGTCGAGCTCGGCGCCCGCCTCGCCGCCGACCCGGCGCTGCAGGCGAAGGTCGACGGCTGGCTGACGGATGCCGCGGCCTACGTGGTGCGGAACTACCGCTCGGACATCGCCGGCGTGATCACCGAGACCGTGGAGCGCTGGGACGCTCGGGAGACGACCGAGAAGCTCGAGCTGCAGGTCGGCCGGGACCTGCAGTTCATCCGCATCAACGGCACCGTCGTCGGCGCGCTCGCCGGCCTCGCGATCTTCAGCGTCGCGACCGCGCTGCACGGCCTGCTCTGATCGCGCTGCGCGCGTCGGGGCGGAGTGGAAGACTGGGCGCATGCACGAGCGAGCGGGAACCCCGGCCCTCGAGGCCGATCTGATCGATGTCGACGCCCTGGTCCGGGCATACTACGAGCTGACGCCCGACGTGTCGGTGCCGGCGCAGCGCGTCGCCTTCGGCACCTCGGGCCACCGCGGCTCGAGCCTCACCTCGAGCTTCAACGAGACGCACATCCTCGCGATCACGCAGGCGATCGTCGAATACCGCACGGCGCAGGGCGTCACCGGCCCCCTCTTCATCGGCTCCGACACGCACGCGCTCTCGGCTCCGGCGCAGACGACCGCGCTCGACGTGCTCGTCGGCAACCGGGTGCGCGTGCTCGTCGACGAGTTCGACGACTACGTGCCGACGCCGGCCCTGTCCCGCGCGATCATCGCGTGGAACGCCGACCCTGTCCGCCGTGCCGAGGGCGAGGCCGACGGCATCGTCATCACCCCCTCGCACAACCCGCCGCAGGACGGCGGTTTCAAGTACAACCCGCCGCACGGCGGCCCGGCGGACAGCGACGCCACGAGCTGGATCGCGAACCGGGCGAACGAGCTGATCGAGGGCGGGCTCGTCGAGGTGAACCAGGCCGAGCCGAGCGCGGTCGAGACGTACGACTTCCGCTCCGCCTACGTCGAGGACCTCGCGAGCATCATCGACTTCGACGCCATCCGCGAGTCGGGCATCCGCATCGGCGCCGACCCCCTCGGCGGCGCATCCGTGAACTACTGGGCCGCCATCCGCGACCGCTACGGGCTCGACCTCACCGTCGTGAACGAGCTCATCGACCCCGCCTGGTCGTTCATGACGCTCGACTGGGACGGCAAGATCCGCATGGACCCGTCGAGCCCGAACGCGATGGCGTCCGTCGTCGCGAAGGCCGGCGACTTCGACCTGCTGACCGGCAACGACGCCGACGCCGACCGGCACGGCATCGTCACGCCCGACGGCGGACTGATGAACCCGAACCACTACCTCGCCGTCGCGATCGAGTACCTCTTCGCGCACCGGCCCGAGTGGCGGGCGGATGCCGCGATCGGGAAGACGCTCGTCTCCAGCTCGATGATCGACCGGGTCGCGGCCTCCCTCGGCCGACGCCTCTGGGAGGTGCCGGTCGGCTTCAAGTGGTTCGTGCCCGGCCTCATCGACGGCTCGGTCGGCTTCGGCGGCGAGGAGAGCGCCGGGGCATCCTTCCTCCGCTTCGACGGCTCGGTGTGGACGACCGACAAGGACGGCATCCTGCTGTGCCTGCTCGCCGCCGAGATCCGCGCGGTCACCGGGAAGTCGCCGTCGGAGCTCTACCGCGGCCTCGTCGAGCGCTTCGGCGACCCCGCGTACGAGCGGACGGATGCCGCGGCCACCCCCGAGCAGAAGGCGGCCCTCGGCCGGCTCGACGGCGAGGCGATCGCGGCGAGCGAGCTCGCGGGCGAGGCGATCACGGCGAAGCTGTCACGGGCGCCCGGCAACGACGCCGCGATCGGCGGCGTGAAGGTCGTGACGGACGACGCGTGGTTCGCCGCCCGGCCGAGCGGCACGGAGGACGTCTACAAGGTGTACGCGGAGTCGTTCCGCGGGCCCGAGCACCTGCGGCTCGTGCAGGCGGAGGCCCAGCGCATCGTCGGCGAGGCCCTCGGCGGGTAGTGGGGCTGGGTCTGGCTTCCCCTGCACCCCTGCTCCGCTGCTCCCCTGCTCCCCTGCTTCCCCTGCTTCCCCTGCTTCCCCTGCTCCGCGGGAGGAGATTCGCGCGGCGGGAGGATGATTCGGGGCATCCGCACCTCCCTCGGCGCGAATCTCCTCCCGCGCGGTGGGCGCGACTGGCCCGGCCTGCTACTTCACGGAGAAGTAGTTGACGGTGCCGCCGCCGGCGATCGCCTCGTCGACATCCCAGTAGTCGGCGTCCTTGGTGTGCCCGCCGACCCAGATCCGGGTGCCGGCGTCGCTGCGCTCCACGCGGGTCACGATCGCCGTGTGGTCGCGGTCGCCCGAGGCATCCCAGTCGAACTGGGCGATGTCGCCCACCTTCACCTGCGCGCGCTGGGAGTCGTCGAGCGGGGTCGCGAGATCGGGCCGGCCGAGCAGCCAGTCGCGCATCGCGGTCGAGCTCGACCAGCTGGCCGACATGGCGCCGGTGCCGGCGTCGTAGTACCAGTCGCCGCTCATCGTCCAGCCGCGGGCGATGAGCGACTGGCTGGTGAAGTTCGCGCAGTCGTTGCCGGAGATCACGGTGTAGCCGTCGGTGTTGTAGTCGCTCCAGTACGCGAGCACGTAGCCGAGCTGCGCGTCGATGCCGGGGTCGCTCGTGTAGGTCAGGCTGAGCTCCGACGGCACGGCGACCGGGGAGGCGGCCGCGACCTGGGGGTGCGCCGCGGTGAAGGAGGCGGTCGCGGGCGAGGCCGGGGTCTCGGCGGCGACCGCGGTGCCGTCAGCCTCGGTCATGGTGACGGCGACCGAGCCGAGCGCGGTGTCGGCGACGGCGGGAACCGCGAAGGTGAGCTTCGTCTCGTCGGCGGACACGATCGTCGCGGCGGCCCCGCCGACCTGCACGGCGGCGACCTCGTCGAGACCCTCACCCTCCACGGTGACCTGGGTGCCGCCGGTGAAGGGCGCGGCGGCGACGGAGAGCCCGCTCGTCACCACGGGCGCCTGTTCGACCTGCGAGACGGTGGATCCGCCGGGGGTGACGCTGAGCTCGTCGCTGTTCGCGACGTGCGGGGTGACGTCGGCGGCGATGGACTCGGATGCCGGCGACTCGGAACCGGTCGCTCCGGCGGCCGAGACCGCGCCGAAGGCGGTCACGCCGAGGATGGCGCTCGCCCCGGTGAGGGCGGCGGCGCGGCGGATGCCTCGGGCTCCCGCACGGCGGTTGCCGGCCGGTGCGGCGCGGTGCTTCGGGCGACGCGCGGCGGGACGGGCCGCGGTGCGCGCGGGCGCCGCGCTGGCGGGCGCCACCTCGGCGGGCGCGGTCGCGGCGGGCACGGCCTCGGCGGGCGCCGTGTCGGCGGGCGCCGTGTCGGCGGGCGCCGTGTCGGCGGGCGCCGCCTCGGCGTCGCGGTCGGTACCGCTCAGGTCGCCGGGGAGCTGGGTGGGCTCGGCGGGCACGAAGTTGGAGCGGCGGCGGGCAGGGGCATCGGGGGAGAGTTCAGGCACTGATTCGGGAGTCCGGGTTGGGGGAAACGGAACCTGGACACCCCATCATGCGATTTTGTGAGGAATCTTCCCGAATGCTGGGAGGCCCGTGAGAGCGCGGCCACGGGGCATCGGCTTCGCGGGCGCCTGCCCGGGCTGGGCTGGAGTGGGCTGGGCTGGGCTGGGCTGGGCTGGGCAGGGCTGGGCAGGGCTGGGCGGGGCTGGCGAGAGCGGGCTGGGTTGCGGCGGCGGGCGGAGGAATTCGTCACCCAGGGAGGATGCTCCGAGGCATCCAACCCTCGCCCGGCTCGAATCTCCTCCCCCGGCGCGGGAAGGAGGCACCTCGGCACGGGGAAGGAGGCACCCCGGCGCGGGGAGGAGGCACCTCGGCACGGGGAATGGGCAGCGGCAGATGCGGGGGCCAGCGGCGCGGGCACCCGGCCGCGCTACTCCGCGTACTCGGGCGCGGCCGGCAGGCCGAAGAACTCCTCGAGCGTCGTGATGCCGCGGTCGTGCATCTCGGTCGAGAGGTCGACGCCGACGTAGCGGAAGTGCCAGGGCTCGTATTCGTAGCCGGTCACGTCCATCTTGTCGGCGGGGTACCGCAGGATGAAGCCGAAGCGGTACGCGTTGTCGCGCAGCCAGACGCCCTCGTCGGTGTCGCCGAAGCAGGCGTCGAGCGAGCAGTCGCCCGACTCGGCGCCGATGTCCATCACGAGCCCCGTCTGGTGCTCGCTGTAGCCCGGGCGCGCGGTGAGCGTGTCGTCGCCGTCGTAGATCTCCTCCTGCGTGGAGTACGAGCGGTAGGCGCTGTTCGAGGCGAGCGCGAGCCCGGCCTCGCTCGAGGCGGCGTCGAACATCGCGACGATGGCATCCGAGGCCTCCTGCCGCATGAGCGGCTCCCAGGTGTGCGCGACGGGCACCTCGACGAGGTCGGCCGGCTCGTAGTCCTGCGGATCGAGCGGGCGGAGCTTGTCGACGACGACCCAGATGCTGTCGGGGTCGTCGATGGAGTGCGCCGTCATGTCGAAGACGGGCACCGATTGCGCGGGCGGAGCGCTTTCGGGCGCGGGGCGCGGCGTCGGCGTCTCGCTCGCCGGAGCCTTCGTGCCGCCCGCCGAGGCACCGGCCGGTCCACCGGAGGCCGCACCCACGACGAAGGCGGCGACCCCGATCAGCGCCGCGGTGAGGGCGAGCGCGACGATCATGCGGCGACGGTGCACCGCCTCGCTGACGGCTGGGCGGTTGGAGCTCTCGGACACCCTCCGAGTGTACGTCCGGCCCGATCGGCCTCCCTGGGAATCGAAGCGTGAGAGCGCTCTCTTGACAGCGCGCGGCACCCCGCCTAGAGTCGCAGCGCCGAGTCCCGAAGCGCGTCAGCGCGGGGAACGCGGGCTCGCGCGACGACGACACCGACCCCCTGGAGGCACGCCCATGACCGATGCGACGGAGCTGTCCCGTCCGGGCGAGCCGCGGCCGGACCGCGCCTTCCCCGACTCCTTCCTCTTCGGCGCCGCGACCGCCGCGTTCCAGATCGAGGGCGCCGCGTTCGAGGGCGGCCGCACCGCCTCGATCTGGGACGCCTTCTGCCGGGTCCCCGGCGCGGTCATCAACGGCGACACCGGCGACGTGGCCTGCGACCACTACCACCGGATGCCGGCCGACGTCGCGCTCATGCGCGAGCTCGGCCTGCAGACGTACCGCTTCTCGACCTCCTGGTCGCGGGTGCGTCCCGACGGCGGCCCGGTGAACCCGGAGGGCATCGACTTCTACTCGCGGCTCGTCGACGAGCTGCTCGGCGCCGGCATCAAGCCCTGGCTCACGCTCTACCACTGGGACCTCCCGCAGGCGCTCGAGGAGCAGGGCGGCTGGACGAACCGCGACACCGCCGCGCGCTTCCGCGACTACGCCCTGAGCGTGCACGACGAGCTCGGCGACCGCGTCGAGGTGTGGACGACGCTGAACGAGCCCTGGTGCTCCTCCTTCCTGAGCTACACGGCCGGCGCGCACGCACCGGGACGCTTCTCGAAGGAGGACGGCCTGCGCGCCGCGCACCACCTCATGCTCGGCCACGGGCTCACCGTCGAGGCGCTGCGGGAACGGGATGCCTCGCTGGATCTCGGCATCACCCTGAACCTCACCGTCGCGAAGCCCGTCGACCCGAGCCGGCCGGGCGACGTCGACGCGGCCCGCCGCATCGACGCGGGCTTCAACCGGGTGTTCCTCGACCCGGTCCTCCGCGGCGAGTACCCGGTCGACTTCCTCGACGACCTCGACGACCTCGGCCTCGGGCACGTGCTCGACGAAGCGGTGCACGACGGCGACCTGCGCACCATCAGCGCCCCGATCGACACCCTCGGCGTGAACTACTACCACGGCGAGCTCCTGAGCGACCGGCCGGCGGAGCATCCGCTGCCCGCCCAGGCGCCGACCGCCCGCGCGACGGGCTCGCCCTTCCCGAACGGCGACGACGTCCACTGGCACCCGCAGGGCCTGCCGCTGACCTCGATGCAGTGGGAGGTGCAGCCGCACGGGCTCACAGAGCTGCTCACCCGGGTACACCGCGAGTACACCGGCGAGCGGGGCATCCGGCTGTACGTCACGGAGAACGGCGCGGCGTACGACGACGTGGTCGAGCCCGACGGCACGGTGCCCGACGTCGAGCGCGCCGAGTTCCTCGAGCTGCACCTCGGCGCGATCCTCGACGCGATCGACGAGGGCACCCCCGTGCACGGCTACTTCTACTGGTCGCTGCTCGACAACTTCGAGTGGGCCTGGGGCTACGAGAAGCGCTTCGGCATCGTGCGCGTCGACTACGACACTCAGGAGCGCACGGTGAAGCAGAGCGGGCGGGCGTACCAGCGCGTCATCCGGGACCGCGCCCTCTGATCCCGCCCCGGCTTGCCCGAATTCCATGAAAGATGGGCAACTCGTGGTCTGAAACAGGCGGCGCGCGCGACCTAGACTTGCCGCATGGCGAAGGATGCCGCGGGCGGAGCGCCCACGCTCGAGATGGTCGCGCGCCGCGCCGGAGTGTCCCGCGCGACCGTGAGCCGGGTCGTGAACGGCTCCCCCAAGGTGAGCCCCGAGGTCGTCGCCGCCGTGAACGCCGCCGTCGCCGAGCTCCGCTACGTGCCGAACCGGGCCGCGCGCTCGCTCGCCCGCCGCTCCACGAGCTCGATCGCGCTGATCGTGCCGGAGGACGTCACCGTCTTCTTCGGCGACCCGTACTTCGCCTCGGTCGTGCAGGGCATCATGGACCGGATCGACGACAGCGAATACGTGCTCAACCTCCTCGTCGCCTCCGCCGACCCGCAGCGGAAGACGCGCGGCTACCTGGAGTCGGGCGCGGTCGACGGGGCCATCGTCATCTCGCACCACGCCGGAGACGAGCTGTTCGAGCACGCCACCGTGCCCCTCGTCTACGGCGGCCGCCCCTCGACCGCCTCCGACGCCTACGTCGTGGACGTCGACAACGTCGCCGCGGCCGTGAGCGGCACCGAGCGGCTGATCGAGATCGGGCGCCGCCGGATCGGCACGATCTCGGGTCCGCTCGACATGCCGGCCGGCATCGACCGGCTCGACGGCTTCCGCCGCACGGTCGCCGCGGCGGGGCTGCCGGACGAGCTCGTCGAGACCGCCGACTTCACCGCCGAGGGCGCGGCGGCCGCGACCCGGCGGCTGCTCGACCGCGTCGGCGACGGACGCGACGGACGCCCGCTCGGCATCGACGCCCTGTTCGTGGCGAGCGACCTGATGGCGACCGGCACCCTCGCGGTGCTCGCGGAGCGGGGCCTGATGGTCCCGGACGACGTCGCGATCGTCGGCTTCGACGACAGCCCGGCCGCGCTCCGCGCCGGGGTGCCCCTCACGACGGTCGCCCAGCCGTCCGCCGAGCAGGGGCGTCTCATGGCCGAGCTGCTCATCCGGCTGATCCGGGGCGACGAGACGGTGCCGCGCCGGACCATCCTGCCGACCCGGCTCGTGCTCCGCGAGTCGGCCTAGCCCGGCCGCCGGCCTGGCCGGACCCCGCCCGCCCGGCCGCCTACCGCCCGCCGCCCGCCCGCCCGTCGGCCGCCCGGACCGCGGGCCGCCCGACCCCGCACGCCCGCCCGCCGCCCGCCCGGACCGCGGGCCGCCCGACCCCGCACGCCCGCCCGCCGCCCGCCCGGACCGCGGGCCGAAGTCGCACGAACCGCTCGCCCCCGGCCGTTCGACGAACCGTTCGCGCGACTCCACGATGCGGAGTCGCACGAACCGCGCTTCCGGGCGCTTCGAACCAGCCGTTCGCGCGACTTCGCGACCGGGCGGCCGGGCGACCGGGCGACCTCGCGACCGCGCGACCGGGCGACCTCGCGCTACCCGAGCGCGCGGAGCGAGCGCTCGATGAGCCCCCAGAAGCGGTCGACGTCGAGGTCGAGCGCGACGGTCGCGTTGTGCTCGCGGCCGAGGATGTCGATGAGGTCCGTGCTCGTCGCTCCGCGGGTCTCGGTGCCGGCGAGCTCGACGTCGATCCGGGTGCGCACCGTCGTCGCCACGGCCGGGTCGGCGAGGAGGGCGACGGTGATCGGGTCGTGCAGCGGGCCGTCCGGCATCCGTTCCGCCCGCTCGTAGGTCGAGCAGAAGAACTCGAGCAGTTCGACGCCGAACGCCGAGAGCGGGGTGCCGATCGCCGAGAGGCGGTCGCGCACCTCGCGCGTGATGAGCGCCTGGTGCGAGATGTTCAGTCCCACCATGGTGAAGTCGATGCCGCTGTCGAGCGCGATCTTGATCGCCTCGGGGTCGGTCCAGGCGTTGAACTCGGCGTACGGGGTGACGTTCCCGCGCGTCGTCGAGCCGCCCATCCAGACGATGCGGGCGATCCGCGGGGCGAGCTCGGCGTGGTCGCGCAGCAGTACGGCGACGTTCGTGAGGGGTCCGGTGGCGACGATCGTGACGGGCTCGGCGGCCGCTTCGAGGACGTCGCGCATCAGGGTGATCGCGTCGCGCTCGTCGAGGGGCACGGTCGGCTCGGGCAGCACCGGGCCGCCGAGGGCGTTGTCGCCGTGGATCCAGTCGGCGGGGTGCAGCTCCCCGGCGAGCGGGCCCGCGGCTCCCGCGGCGATCGGCACGCCCTCGATGCCGGCCACGGTGCAGGCGATGCGGGCGTTCAGCGTGGTGTGCTCGAGCCGGCCGTTGCCGCCGACGGTGGTGATCGCCAGCAGCTCGATCGCGGGGTCGCCGGCGGCGAGCCAGATCGCGAACACGTCGTCGTGCCCGGGGTCGCAATCGAGGATGATGGGGGTGGTCATGAGCGCTCCGGTCGTCTCGGGTGCAGGGGCGCTGGATGCCGTCGCGGCATCCTCGCCAAGCTGCACAAGCTTTGCGTAATCGATTGCACTCTTCGGCGTCGGATTTGTCAAGCCCTTCCCCGGCCGAGCCCCCGAAACCCCTACAGTGGGAGCGATGCGCCCCGCCGCGGTGCGCAAGACCGGAGCAGACGATGCCGCACGCCGTGACCCTGCAGGAGGTCGCCGATGCCGCGGGCGTGTCGGTCGCCACCGCCTCGCGCGCGCTCTCCGGCAAGAACCGGGTCGCCGCCGCCACCATCGCGAAGGTGCGCGCGGTCGCCGCCGAGCTCGGCTACCGCGTCGACCCCATCGCCCGGGCGCTCCGCGAGGGCTCGACGCGCATCGTCGGCATGATCGTGCCCGTCATCGGCAACCCCTACTTCGCCCAGCTCGTCGATGCCGTCGAGCACGAGCTGCACCGCGGCGGCTTCGAGCTGCTGCTCGCCGACTCGCACGGCGAGCTCGCCGAGGAGTCGCGTCGACTCACCGTCTTCGGCGACCGCAAGGTCGACGGCATCGTCATCGTGCCCTCCCACCGACAGCGCTCGGCCGGTGCGCTGCGAGCCGTCGGCGCCGAGATCCCGCTCGTGCAGATCGACCGATCCGCGGGCGTCTCGCTCGCCGATTACGTGGGCGTCGACAACGAGATCGGCATCGGCCTCGCGGTCGAGCACCTGCACGAGCGCGGTGCCCGCTCGCTCGTCTACGTCGGCGCGGACGACGTCACCTCGAGCGGCGTCGAGCGCTGGAACGCCTTCGACCGCGGGGTCGACCGCGAGGTCTTCGCCGTCGGCGAGCCGTTCCGCGGCGACTTCAGCCTCGCCGCCGGCGCCGCCGCGGCGGACGCGCTCGTCGGCCGCGGTGCGCTCCCCGACGCGGTGGTCGCGGCATCCGACCTGATCGCCCTCGGCCTCATCGGCCGGCTGCGCGAGCACGGCGTCGAGGTGCCGCGCGATCTGCTCGTCACCGGCTTCGACGGCACCGAGCTCTCGCAGGTGCTCGCGCCGACGCTCACGACCGTCGTGCAGCCCATCGAGGCGGTCGCCGCCGACGCGATCGGCTTCCTGCTGTCGCGGGTCGCCGGATCCACGGCGCCCGTGCGCAGCAGCCGGGTCGCGCCGACGCTGCTCGTCGGCGGCTCGACCACCCGCTGAGCGCCGGCGCCGCCAGGGCGCGGTCGCACCCGCTCAGCGCCAGCGCGGTGACGCGGCAGTCGCGCAGACGGGCGGATGCCGCGGGGCGCCTCGAGCCCCGCGGCATCCGATCCCGGATGAACCGGTTACGCCACCGCTACGGTGCGTTGACCGACTCGACGACGATCTCGCCCGAGATGATCTGCTCCCGGATGGCGTCGACGGCGGCGGCGAGCTCCGGGCTCACCGAGCCCTCGAACTCGTGGAACGGCGCGATCGCGACCCCGTCGTTCGCGAGCTCGCCGATGAACGGGCTGTTGTCGAACTCGTCCTCGACGGCCTGGCCGATGAGCTCGACGACCGCGTCGGCCATCTGCTTCATCACCGAGGTCAGCATGACGTCGGCGAGGTCGGGCGAGAGCTCGACCACGTCGTTGTCGACGCCGACGAGCACGACGTCGCCCGGGGCCTCGTGCGCGGCCTCGCCGCTGCCGAGGTAGAGCGAGCCGGCGACCGGCATGATCACGTCGGCGCCCTGGTCGATGAACGTCTGGGTCAGCGTCTTGCCCGCCGCGATGTCGGTGAAGGTGCCCGAGAAGGTGCCGTCCTGCGCCGCCTTGTTCCAGCCGAGGAGCTTCACCTGCGTGCCGGCGTCGGCGTTGTAGCGGTCGACGCCGTCGGAGAAGCCGTCCATGAAAAGGAGCACGGGCGGGAACGGCTGGCCGCCGAACACCGCGACCGTGCCGGTCTTCGAGTAGCCGGCGGCGAGGTAGCCGGCGAGGAACGACGCCTGCGCCGTGTCGAAGACGACGGGCTTCACGTTCGGCAGGTCAATGGACGAGTCGTCGATGATCGCGAAGCGCGAGTCGGGGTTCTGCTCGGCGGCCGATTTCGTCGCCTCGGCGAGCGAGAAGCCGACGGTGACGGTGAAGTCGCAGCCCTGGTCGATCGACTGGGCGAGGTTCGGCGCGTAGTCGTTCTCGGTGGTGGACTCGAGGCGCAGGGTCTCGACGCCGTACTGCTCCTCGGCGGTGTCGAGGGCGGCGAGCACGGCCTGGTTGAAGCCGCGGTCGTCGAAGCCGCCGAAGTCGGAGACCATGCAGGCCAGGAAGTCGCCGTTCGCCGCGGCGGCGTCGCCGCTCGCCTCGGGCGGGGCTGCCGAGCAGGCGGTCAGTGCGGTCGCGAGGCCGCCGATGGCGGCGAGCGCGACGGCGGTGCGGGTGCGGTGCTGTCTCACGGGTACTCCTTCGTCTGGCGAGGCAGGGGGGATGCAAGGACGGATGCCTCGATCGCGTCGAGTGTGCCGGGCGGATCCGGCGGGCCAGGCTGCACCCGCACCATCGCCTCAGCAAATTCTGCGCAATCGATTACGCATCACGTGGCACCATGATACTGCTGCGGCCCCGCGCCGCAAGAGGTCAGCCCGGGCCATCCGTCCCCCTCCCGCGCCGCGCCTCGCACCGCGCCGCCCCTCGCGGGCCAGGCAGGCGGGCCGCACGAGCTACGCGCCGGCGACCTGCTCCCCGGCGAGGTACGTGCCGTGCACGACGGTCTCAGCGAGCTGCTCGGCCGGGACGGTGACCGGGTCGCGGTCGACGATGATGAAGTCCGCGAAGCGGCCGGGCTCGAGCGCGCCGATCTCCCGCTCGCCGAAGAGCTGCCACGCCGCGTTCGCCGTGTGCGCCCGCAGCGCGTCGGCCCGCGACACCGGGGCGCCGCCCGGCATCCGCCGTCCGTTCCGCGTCAGCCGCGTCTCGGCCACCGCCATGTTCCGGAACGGCTCGTTCGGCGTCACCCAGCCGTCGTTGTGGAACGTCGCCCGGTGCCCGGCGGCGAACGCGGCCCCGGCATCCGCCCAGGCGCCGCCGTGCTCTGGCCCGAACAGCCCGTCGACGAGCACCTCGCCCCAGTACCGCACGTGGTCGACGAAGACGCTGACCGTCACCCCGAGCGCGGCCGCCCGCGCGTACAGCTCCGGCGTCGCGGCCCCCACGTGCTCGAGCCGGAACCGGTGGTCCACGAGCCCGTGCCGCGCGATGAGCCGTTCGTACACGTCGAGCGTCGAGGCGATCGCGAGGTCGCCGTGCGCGTGGCAGGCGAGCTGCCAGCCCGCGGCGGCGTACGGCTCGGCGATCGCGAGCAGCTCCTCGCTCGAGTAGTTCGCGCGGCCCCGGTGGCCGGACTCGAGGCCGATCGAGCGGGTCGCCTCGGTGTCGAGGTAGGGGAAGCTCGTGGCGATGTTGCCGACCCAGGGCGAGCCGTCGCTCCACGTCTTCACGCCGATCTGGCGGAACACGGGATCGAGCACGGCATCCCGGCCGGGCGCCTCGGCCGGTGCGCCGCCCGGACGCGACATCTCGTACCACCGCAGCCGCAGCGGCAACCGCCCGGCGCCACCCCCGGAGCCGCGCAGTGCGTCGACGACGGGGTTCAGCGCGGGGTCCCAGGACAGGTCGGCGACGGTCGTGTAGCCGAGCGCCGACAGCTCGGCGAGGTGCGCCGCGAACAGCCGCGGGAACTCCGCCCGCCCCCGGGCGAGCAGCGGCGCCATCACGCGCTCGACGGCGCCGGCCTCGAGGGCGATGCCGTCGAGGTCGCCCCGCGCATCGCGGCCGAAGCTCGCGCCGACCGGGTCGGGCGTCTCGCGGTCGAGTCCGGCGAGCCGGGCGCCCGCGGTGTTGAAGTACGCCGAGTGGCCCGAGTTGTGCACGATCACGATCGGTACCTCGCCCGCGAGCTCGTCGAGCCAGGCCCGGTCGGGGGCGGGCAGGCCGCGCTGCAGCAGCCCGTCCCAGCCGTTGGCGAAGATCGGCCCGCCTGCCGCGACCGCGCGCCGCAGGGCCGCGAGCACGCCATCGGCGTCGGGCACCACGACCGGGCGGATGTCGACGACGAGCTCCGAGCACAGCACCGCGGCGGTGCCCGGGTGCCCGTGCGGCTCGATGAGCCCGGGCATCGCCCAGCCGTCGAGCGCGACGCGTCGCGCGCCGGGGTGCGCCGCGGCGAGCGCGGCGTCCTCCCCCACCGCGGCGATGCGGCCGTCGTCGCCGACGAGCAGACCCGTCGCCGGCTCGGATGCCTCATCCGCCAGTGTGCGGAACCGCCCCGTGTACAGCGTCTCGGTCATCCCCGCCCCCTCGCTCCGCGTCCCGCCCGCCCCGCTCGATCGCCCGCTCAGGCGAACGCCGGCACGACCTCGGCCGCGATGAGTTCGAGCACCTCGAGGTCGTCGAAGTCGAGCAGCTGCAGGTAGAGCGTCTCGACGCCGAGCTCCGCGAGCCCGCCGATGCGGTCGACGACCTCGGCGACGGTGCCGCCGATGCCCTCGCGGGCGAGCTCCGCCGGATCGTGGTCGATGGCGGCCGCACGCCGCCGGTACGCGGCATCCGTCTCCCCCACGGTCGTCGTGAGGGCCGCCGAGTAGACGAGCGAACCCGGGTCGCGGCCGAACTCCTCCGCTGCCCGGCGCACCCGCCCGAACGCCTCGGCGATCTCCTCGTTCGTGCTGAACGGCACGTTGTACTCGTGCGCGAAGCGCGCGGCGAGCGCCGGTGTGCGGCTCCGGCCGGTGCCGCCGACGATGATCGGCACCGGGTCCTGCACGGGCTTCGGCAGCGCGGGCGAGTCCTGCAGCGTGTAGTGGTCGCCCTCGAAGGAGAAGCGCCCGCCGAGCGGGGTCGCCCAGAGGCCGGTGATGACCTCGAGCTGCTCCTCGAGCAGGCCGAAGCGCTGCGCCGGGAACGGGATGCCGTAGGCGGAATGCTCGGCGGCGAACCATCCGGTGCCGAGCCCGAACTCCACCCGGCCGCCGCTCATCGCATCGACCTGCGCGACCTGGATCGCGGTGAGACCGGGATGCCGGAACGTGAGGCTCGTGACGAGCGTGCCGAGCCGGATCGTCGACGTCTCCCGCGCGAGCGCCCCGAGCGTCACCCAGGAGTCGGTCGGCCCCGGCATCCCGTCGCCGCCCATCGTGAGCAGGTGATCGCTGCGGAAGAAGGCGTCGAAGCCGAGCCGTTCGGCGGCGAGCGCCATCGCGAGCTGCTGCTCGTAGCTCGCCCCCATCTGCGGTTCGGTGAAGATCCGGAACTTCATGCGCGCTCCTTCGCGTCGAGCGCCGCGGACGGCGCGGTCGGTGGTCCTTCGAAGACGACGCCCGGCACCGCGCCGAGCCGCGTCCGCATCACGGCGACGGCGTCGGGGTGCTCGTCGACGAGCACGAAGCGCCGGCCGAGGGCGGCGGCGACCGCGCCCGTCGTGCCGGAGCCGGCGAAGAAGTCGAGCACCCAGTCGCCCTCGCGGGTCGAGGCCTGCACCATGCGGCGCAGCACGCCCTCGGGCTTCTGCGTCGGGTAGCCGGTCTTCTCGCGCCCCGTCGGCGAGACGATGGTGTGCCACCAGACGTCGGTGGGCAGCTTCCCCGCCGCCGCCTTCTCGGGCGTGACGAGCCCGGGCGCCATGTACGGCTCGCGGTCGACGCCCGCGGAGTCGAACCAGTACCTCGCCGGATCCTTCACGTACACGAGGATCGTGTCGTGCTTCGTCGGCCAGCGGCGCTTCGTCTTCGCGCCGTAGTCGTACGCCCAGATGATCTCGTTGAGGAAGCACTCGCGGCCGAAGAGCGCGTCGAGCAGCACCTTCGCGTAGTGCGCCTCGCGGTAGTCGAGGTGCAGGTAGAGGGTGCCGTCGTCGGCGAGGAGCCGCCACGCCTCGACGAGGCGCGGCTCGAGGAACGCCCAGTAGTCCTCGAAGCGGTCGTCGTAGCGCAGCAGGTCGCCGCGCACCCGCTCGTAGCGACGGCCGGCGAAGCCGCGGACCGTCGCGGGCGCGGGCCGGGGCTCGTCGCCGGGACCGTCGGCTGCCTCGTCGGGCTCGGACGCCTCGGGGCGCTCGGATGCCTCGTCGGACTCGGCTGCCTCGTCGGGGGCGGATGCTTCGTCGGGCTCGACGATGCGCACGTGGCTCGTCGCGCGACGCTCCTGCGGCCGGCCGGTGTTGAACGGGGGGTCGAGGTAGATCATCGTGAACCCGCCGTCGGGCAGCGTCGGCAGCACGTCGAGGTTGTCGGCGTGGATGACGCGGTTCGGTTCGGCGGCGGCCACGACCCCAGTCTGCCAGCACGGCCCGGCCCGCGAGCCGCGGACGCCTGCGCCCGCTACGATGCCCGCGGGAGGCCCGGATGCGCACGCTCGTCGTCTACGAATCCATGTTCGGCAACACCGCCGCGGTCGCGGCCGCGATCGCCGCTGCGCTCGAGCCCGCCGGGCCGGTCCGCCTCGAGCTCGCCGATGCGCGGCCCGCCGTCGGCGACGCGGAGCTCGTCGTCGTCGGCTCCCCCACGCACGGCTTCGCCCTGCCGAGCCGGCTCTCCCGGCGCGCGGCGCAGGCCCAGGGGGCGGATGCCTCGGCCGCGGCCCGGTCCGGCATCCGCGAGTGGCTCGCCGCGCTCGAGCCGACGGACGATGCCGCCGGCCGTCCGCCGTTCGCCGCCGCCTTCGATGTGCGGCAGGCGCCGGGCAGCGCCGGTGCGCCCTCGCACCGTGTGCGGCGCCGCCTCGACCGGCTCGGCTTCCGCGTCGTCGGCGAGCCGGCGTCGTTCCACGTCGGGCCGACCGCCGGGCCGCTCCGCGACGGCGAGCTCGACCGCGCGTCGGCCTGGGCCGAGGCGCTGCACGGCCTGGTTCGCTGAGCCCGTCGAAGCGAAGGCCCCACCGCGCTTCGACGAGCTCAGCGGACCAGCGCTTCGACGAGCTCAGCGAACCAACGCTTCGACGAGCTCAGCGGACCAGGCGTCAGTGCCCGTGCGCGTGCGCGTCGTCGAGCTCCCGCCCGGCGGCGGGGTCGACCGCCGCGGTCGCGCCCACCGGATCGGCGATCGCGCCGAGCGAGTGCACCACCCGGCCGCCGACCACCGTGACCTCGGCGTGCTCCCCGAGGAGCCCGGCGGGATCGTGCTCGTGCGCGTGGAGATCGCCCGACCAGACGACGAGGTCGGCGTCCATCCCGACGGCGAGCCGCCCGCGCGAGCCCTCGAGGTGCCAGGCACGGGCGCCGTGCACGGTGTACGCCTCGAGCGAGCGGTCGATCCCGACGCGCTCGGCGGCGGTCCAGGCATCCGCGCCGTCGAGCGCCGCCCGCGTCGCCGCCGAGAAGACGCCCACGAGAGGATCCATCTCGCCGACCTGCCAGTCGCTCGAGAACGCGACCGTCGCACCCGAGTCGAGGAGGCTGCGGAACCGCCAGGCCCGTTCCCAGCGCTCCTCGCCGACGTTCTCCATCCACGTGCCGGCCACGAGGTCGGGCGAGCAGTGCCGCGGCTGCATCGCGGCCGTCACGCCGAGTTCGGCGAAGCGCGGCAGGTCGTCGGGATGCAGGCACTCGACGTGCACGACGCCGTGGCGGCGGTCGTGCGTGCCGTTCACGCGCTGCGCGTGCTCGATCGCGTCAAGCGCGAGCCGGATGCCCCCGTCGCCCGTCGCGTGGGTGTGGGTCTGCAGCCCGAGCCGGTCGAGCTCGGCGACGACGTCGAGGAGCTCGCGGCCGCCGTTGCCGGCGTAGCTCGGGCGTCCGCGCCGGCCGGGCCGGTTCGCGTAGTCGTCGAGCATGAGCGCGGTGTGCGGCTCGATCACGTCGTCGGCGTACAGCTTGATCGGCCCGAGGCGCAGCAGCCCCTCGGCATCCGCCTCGGTTGCGGCGCGATCGATCGTCTCGCGGAGGCGCGCCCGGAAGGCGCCGTCCGCGCCGACCGGGTGGAACAGCGCCGCGATCACCCGCGAGCTCAGCACCCCCTCGGCGAGCGCGCGCTCGAACAGCGGCAGCTCGGCGAGCGGCACCTGCGGCTCGACGACGGTCGTGATGCCGAGCGCGGTCGCCATGCGCATGCTCGACTGCAGCTTGCGGTACCGGCGTTCGGGCGAGTACATCGGGATGTCACGCTGCAGCTCGGCGAGCCCCGCCTCGGTCATCGCGCTCGTGTAGAAGTCGGTGACCCACCCGGTGGGCTCGCCCGTCGCGGCGTCCCGTTCGGCGCGGCCCCACGCGATCTCTCCCCCGGCGGCGATGCCGAGCGCTCGCAGCGCGGCATCGTTCAGCCACACCGAGTGCTGGTCGTACGTCGTGACGAACATCGGCCGGCCGGCCGGGTCGAGCCCGGCGAGGTCGGCGGCGTTCGGGCGACGGCCCTCGACGACGGCGTAGACCGCGTTCTCGGCGCAGATCCACGGGAGTTCGGGGCGCCGCACCGCGAACTGCGCGATGCGGCGGCGCACCTCATCGAGGGTGTGCGCGCCCTCGAGCGACACCGCGTCCTCGTCGAAGCCGAGCAGCAGGTGGTTGTGGCTGTCGATGATCCCGGGCGTCACGAGCCGCCCCTCGACCGCCACCGTACGGCGCGCGGCGGGCGCCGCGTCGGCGGTGCCCACGTAGGCGACGCGCCCGTCGGCGATGCCGACCGCCTCCGCCCACGGCGCGGCCGGGTCGAAGGTGCGGACGCGGGCGCCCGTGATCAGGGTGTCGAGGGTCATTTCACGGAGTCCAGTTCGTCGTCTTCGGGCTCGAGCAGGTGGGCGGCGCCCGGGTTGGCGCGGAGGTAGAGCAGGTAGTAGAGGAAGCCGGCGACGACGATGCCCGCGGCGATGCCGAGGCTCAGCCACTGGCTCGGGTCGAGGATGCCGATCACGAAGATCGCCGCGATCGCGATCAGGGCGATGACGGGCGGCAGCGGCCACAGCGCCATGCGGAAGCCGCCGGCGGGCACCGTCTCACCGGCCCGTCGGCGCCGGACGACGAGCGCGGCGAGCGCGATGAAGCCGTAGCTGAACGCGAGGGTGGAGCCGGTCGCGTTCAGCAGGATGTCGAAGGGCACGAAGCAGGCCGCGAGGGCGATGACGCCCATCACGATCGTCGCGCGCACCGGCATCAGCGTCTTCGGCGAGATCGTCGCGAGCGGGCGGGCGATGGCGGCGGGCATGGCCTGGTCGCGGGCGGCGGCGAAGAGCAACCGGCCCGACTGGAGCGCGATCGCGATGATCGCGTTCACGATGGCGAGGGCGATGACGACCAGGATGACGATCGAGACGGTGTCGCCGGCGCGTGCCGTGAGGAACGACTCGACGGGGAGGCCGGCGGCGAAGAGCTCCTCGAGCGAGTCCGCACCGAGCAGGATGGCCGACAGCGGGATGAGCTCCGCGACGACCGTGATGAGGGCGGCCCAGAGCACGGCGCGGGCGATGGTGCGGCGGGCGTTGCGGGTCTCCTCGGCGAAGTAGATCGCGCCGCCGTAGCCGTTGTAGGAGAAGATCCCCTGCGTGACGGCGAGCACGAGGCCGGCGATGCCGAGCGGGGCGAGGCCGCCCGTCGCGGCGTCGAGGGCCTGCGGGTCGAAGAGGGCGGTGACGGGGCGTTCGATGTGGATGAAGCCGAGCATGGCGAGGAACGCGAGCGCCGCCATCTCGATGAAGAGGAAGGCGCCGGTGACCCATGCGTTCGTGCGGATGTTGAAGCACGCGGTGATCGTCGCCAGCGCGATCACGATGAGCGCGGTCCACATCGGGTCGAGCCCGGCGATCGCGACGCCGAGGTAGTCGGCGACGCCGATGCCGAAGATCGCGACGATGAGCGGCAGCGTGATCAGGTTGATGAAGAAGACGGCGGCGCCCGCCGCGGGGCCGAGCACGCGGTTGACGAGCGTGTAGTCGCCGCCGGCGATCGGATGCCGCGAGCCGAGCTCCGCGTAGCAGAGGGCGACGAGCAGGCTGATCACCCCGGCGAGCGCGAAGCCCCAGAAGACGCCGGTGCCGTAGGTGGCGAGCGCCGCACCGCCGAGGATGAACACGCTCGAGGCGGGCGAGATGCCCGAGAGCGTGATGAGCACGTTGCCGCCGACGCCGAGCGAGCGCGAGAGCTGGGCGCCGTGGGTCGTGGTGGCGGCGGTGTCGAGCGCCGGCGGACCGGGCGGGGTGGGGGTGGTCATGGGCGTTCGGTCTCTCTTCGTCGGGGAACCGTGGCCGAGTCGAGTCCGGCGTGCCGGTCGGCTGCACCGGCGGGGGCCGGTCGGCTGGGCGCCGGCTGAGCCGGCCAATTCTTTGACGTTGGAGTCAAAGAATTCACCGAGTCTCGCAAACGCGTCGGCTAGTGTCAAGGTCATGGCCCGACCCCGCGATCAGCGCGCCCGCCGCGAAGCGCTCATCGAGGCGACGTATGCCGCCGGGCGCATGCACGGGCTGCGGTCGCTCTCGCTCACCGATGTGGCGGCGCAGGCCGGTCTCACCCGGGGCGCCATCCTGTACTACTACGAAGACCTCGACGCTCTCCTCGTCGAGGCGCACGCCGCCGGGGTCGAGCGCTTCTGCGACGCCCGCGACACCGCCGTGGCGGCGCTCGACGACCCGCGCGAGCAGCTCTCGGCGGCCATCGCGGGCGGCCTGCCGAGCGGTCCCGACGACGCGCTGATGAGCCTGCTCTACGAGTTCGACGTGCTCGCGGGCAACTCCGAACTCCACGACGAGCTCGTGCAGAAGCTCTACCTCCGCCAGCTCGCCACGTACCGGGGCGTCCTCGCCGCGGGGCGCGCGAGCGGCGCCTTCACCCCGCGGCTCGACGACGAGCAGCTCGCCATGACCTTCGTCGCGCTGGAGGACGCGTACGGCCTGCACATCGTCGGCGGCAACGCGCTCATGTCGGTCGAGACGGCGGAGACGGCCATGCGCGCCGTCGCGGCCGACCTCGGCTGCCCGCCGCGGTAGTCGCCGACTGGTTCCCCGAGCCCGTCGAGGGGACGACTGGACCCCCGAGCCCGTCGAGGGGCGCTTCGACGGGCTCGGCGAACCGGCAGCCTCAATCCTCCGTCCGCACGTCCACGATCGCGGGCAGCCGCCGGGTCATGACGTGCTCGACCGCAGCGGCCAGCACGGTATCGAGCTCGCCCGCCTCCTCGACGCGCCATCCGGCCTCGATCCCCATCGAGGCCGCGAGCGCGACGAAGTCGACCGCGGGGTCGTCGATGCGCGTGCCGATGCCGGCATGCTCGGTCGAGCGCCCGCGCAGCTCCGCGATCTTGACGGCGTGCATGAAGGAGTTGCCCCACATCCGGTTGTTCTCGACGACGATGAGGAGGGGCACTCGGTGCCGGGCCGCCGTCCAGAGCGCGCCGGGCGTCATCATCGCATCGCCGTCGGACTGGATGTCGATCACCAGCCGGTCGCTGCCGCGGTGCGCGAGCGCCGCGCCGATCGAGGCGCCGAGCCCGTAGCCGAGTCCGGCGCCGCCGCTCGAGCCGAGGTAGCGGTCGACGCGGTCGATGTCCCAGATGCGGTGCACCCAGTTGTGCAGGCTGCCGTTCGCGAGCACCCGCTCGTGGTCGCGGGTGGCGGCGTCGAGCCGCGCGGCGAGGAGCGCCGGCGTGAGCCGCTCGGACCCGGCCGCCGTCGCCGCCCACTCCCCCCGCTGCCGGGACGAGTGCGCCGCGAGGCGCTCGCCGCGCAGCCCGGCCCGCTGCCGTGCGGCGGGCTGCTCCCCGGCGAGGCGGCGCACCGCGGCGAGGAGCGGCGGCAGCAGCGCCGACACCTGCGCGGGCACGAGCAGCTCGGCGGCCTGCACGCGCTGCAGATCGGCGGCCCAGGCCTTCGGCGCGAGTCCCGACGTCGTCACCTGCAGCACCGTCGTCCCGGCGTCGAGCCCGGGGACGACGTCGACGTCGCGCACCTCGAGGGCGAGCACGACGTCGGGAGACTGCGGCAGCGGCATCCCGGTGAGGTTCAGCGGATGCCGCGTCGGCATGCACAGCTCGGTGCGGTTGTAGTCGCGCTGCACCTCGACGACCGCGGCCCCGAGCAGCTCGGCGAGCTCGACGAGCTGCTCGAGCGCGGACTGCGTCCGGTCCACGGACTCCACGGCGATGAGGGGCGACTCCGCGGCGAGGAGCCGGCTCGCGATGGCCTCGACCGCCGCCGCCGAGGGGGCGATCGGCTCGGCCGCGGGGTAGCGCCCGGCGTCGAGCACGCGGAACCCCTCCGGCACCGGGTTCTCCTGGATCTCCGAGTCGATCGTGAGGTAGACCGGCCCCTGCGGTGCGGCGACGGCGAGCTGCTTCCCGCGCACGATCGCCTCCATGGCGGCGGGCAGCGACGCGGGCTGATCGTCCCACTTGGTGTAGTCCCGCACCTGGGTGGCCTGGATGTTCGCCGTGTGGATCCAGTCGATCCACGGCCGTCGGAGCGCGGCATCCACCGGTCCGGTGCCGCCGAGCAGGAGGAGCGGCACACGGTCGCACCAGGCGTTGTAGATCGCCATCGTCGCGTGCTGGAGTCCGACGATGTCGTGCAGGGCCGCCGCGGCGGGCCGGCCCGTCGCCTTCGCGTAGCCGTGGGCGACCGCGACGGAGATCTCCTCGTGCAGGCACTCGATGATCTCGGGGGCGTCCGGCCGGCCGTTCACGAGGGAGTCGTGGATGCCGCGGAACGTCGCGCCCGGCGCGAAGGGGAGCAGATCGATCCCGAGGTCGACGAGCAGCTCGACGATCGCGTCCGAGCCGAACTGCGCCCGGTCCGGCGCCGCGCCCGGCTGCGCCCGGTCCGCCGCGCTCACGCCGCCACCACGTTGATCGCCCGGAGCTGCGTGTAGCTCAGCAGCTCGTCCACAGACTCCTCCCGGCCGATGCCGGAGAGCTTCCAGCCGCCGAACGGCACGCCGGGGAAGTGGGTCGAGGTGTCGTTCACCCAGACGTAGCCGGCTTCGAGGGCGCGCGAGACGCGAAGCGCGCGGTCGAGGTCCCGGGTCCAGACGCTGCCGGTCAGGCCGTACTCGACGTCGTTCGCGATGCGCAGCGCCTCCTCCTCGTCGCGGAAGCGCAGGAGGCTGACGACGGGCCCGAACACCTCCTCCCGCGCCACCTCGGAGTCCGGGGCGACCCCGCCGAGCACCGTGGGTTGCACGAAGCAGCCGTCGCCCGGCCCGCGCCCTCCGCCGCTCAGCACCTCGGCGCCCGCGGCGACGGCGCGCTCGATGAAGCCGAGCGCCCGCTCCTGCTGCCGGCGGGACACCATCGGGCCGATCTGCACGCCCTCGTCCCACGGCCGCCCGATCCGCAGCGCGTCGACCGCGCGAACGAAGCGCTCGGTGAACTCCTCGGCCAGCGACTCGTGCACGAGCACGCGCGAGGTCGAACCGCACGACTGCCCGGCGAAGGCGAAGTTCATGCCCTTCACGGCGGCCGGCACCGCGCGGTCGAGGTCGGCGTCGGGGAAGACCAGCATCGCGTTCTTCCCGCCGAGCTCGAGGGAGACGTGCTTGATCCCGGCGTCGGCTCCGGAGCGCTGGATCGCCCGGCCGACCTGGTGGCTGCCGGTGAACGCGATGCGGGAGACGGCGGGATGCCGCACCAGCGCCTCGCCCGTCTCCGGCCCGCCGTGCACCACGGAGAAGACGCCGGGCGGGAGGATGCCGTCGGCGAGCTCCCCCATGCGGAGCGCGGAGAGCGGCGTGAGCTCGGACGGCTTCAGGACGACCGCGTTGCCGGCGACGAGCGGGGCGGCGAGCTTCGACGAGGCGAACATGAAGGGGTGGTTGAAGGGGATGATCCGCGCCACCACCCCGAACGGCTCGGGGAAGGTCAGGTGCAGGTTGCCGGCGCTCGCCGGGATCGTGTGGCCGACGAGCGAGTGAGCGAGGTCGGCGAACATCCGCATCCGCTCCACCCCCGTCGCGGCGTCGATCCGCATCATCCAGAGCGGCAGGCCGGCGTCGATCGTGTCGAGCCAGGCGAGCTCCTCGGCGTGGCGCTCGAGGACGTCGGCGAAGGCGCGCACCGCGGCGGCCCGCTCGCGCGGGGTCGTGCGGCCCCAGGCGGCCGCGCCCGCGGCCGCCCGCTCGACGGCCTCGCGCACGTCCTCGGCGTCGGCCGTCGCCGGCGCCGCGAGCACCGTGTCGTTCGTCGGGTCGGTGATCGGGAGCGTCGGCCCGCGACCGGTCCGCAGCTCGTCGCCGATGCGCTGCCGCCACGGCCTCGCGCCGATCTCCTCGATGCGCCGCCGCGCCTCCGCGTCAGGCTCCGTCGTCATGTGGATCGTCTCCTCTCCGTCGCGGGCCGGGCGGCCGCGAGCGTCGTCGTTCGCCCGGCGGCGTCGCCGGGCCTGGTCTGGTCGAAGCGGCGCGGCGCACGCCGCGCGAGATCGCGGGTACGCTGCCCGCCCCGGCGAGCCCGAGCACGCCGACGACCGCGATCGCGCCGCCGAGCGGGACCGCGACGGTCAGCGCGCCGAGCAGGGCCGGGGCGACGAGCTTGCCGAGATTGCGGATCGAGCCCGTCGCGCCGAGGAACGCCGAGCGGGCGGCGGGCGGCGCCGCGAGGCTCGCCGAGACGTTGTTCAGCACGCCGAGCATGCCGTCGCCGAGCCCCGAGACGACGACGAGCGCGACGAGCAGCGCGCCGCCGAGAGCGCCCGCGACTCCGGTCACCGGGACGAGGGCGATCGGCAGGGCGGCGAGTACGAGGGCGGCGAAGGTCAGGGCGCCGACGCTCCATCGGCGGAGCAGCGCCGGCACGAAGACGGCGACCGAGGCGGCGACGAAGGCCGAGGCGCCGATCATGACGGCGATCTCGAGCGGCGACAGGCCGAACGCGTCCGCCGCGAGCAGGGGGACGTAGCTGAGGATCGTGAACTTCACGAAGAAGCGGACGAAGCCCGGCACCTGCACCGCTGCGCCGAAGGGGGTGCCGAGGGCGCCGAGGGCGGCGCCGACGAAGCCGCCGCGCGGGGTGCGATCCGCCTCCGCGGGCCCGGCGACCGGCGGAGGCGCGGGGCGCGCGGCGGGCAGCGCCCACCAGCACAGCACGGCGACCGGCAGCGCGACGGCCTGGAGGGCGAAGACCCACTGCCAGCTCGCGAAGAGGAGCACGGTCCCCGAGACGAGCGGGAAGACCACTTCGCCGGCGGCCATCGCCACGAGCCGGGTGCGCTGGGCCCGGGCGAGCTCGACCGAGTCGACCGAGTGCGACACGGCGGCGATGCTGAGCGAGAGCACGACGCCGAACGCCGCGCCCTGCACGAACCGCACCGCGACGAGCGCGGGCAGCGCGTCGACGAGGAACACCGCGGGCCCGCACGCGGCGAACACGAGGAGCGCTCCGGCGATGACGGGACGCTCGCCGTAGCGGTCGCCGAACGCGGAGACGGGGAACGCGACGAGCGCCGCGGCGAGGACGTACGCGATCGTGACGAACGAGATCTCGGCGGCGGTGATCCCGAGGTCGGCCTGCAGCGCCGGCAACGCCGGCGCCACGCCCTGCACCCCGGTGAGGCTCACCGTCGCCGCCGCGGTGACGGCGATCTCGAGGCGTCGCATCGCTCTCCTCTTCTCTCTCGTCGTTCGCTGAGCTCGTCGAAGCGAGGCGTCCGCTTCGACGGGCTCAGCGAACCATCCGTGTCGTGTCCGCTTCGACGGGCTCAGCGAACCATCCATCCCGAACGCGGGCGACGGGCGCGGGGCCATCCCTCCCCGCGCCCGCCCGCGCCCGTCAGCCCTGGATGACGCCGTTCGCCAGTTCGACGGCGCGGTCGAGGGTCTCGCGGTCGACGAGCTCCGCGGCGTCGAGCGGTTCGCTCAGCACGCCCGAGGCGGTCGCGACCTCGACCATGAACTCCATGCTGTCCTCGCTGAGTCCGCCGTCCTCGGTCCAGAAGGGGTACTCCTGGATGAGGTCGAAGAGCACCCGCAGGGCGTCCTCCTCCGGCGGGTCCTCGACGTAGGTGTTCACCGCTTCGACGAAGAGGTCGAAGTCGGACTTCAGCTGGTGCATCGCGACGAGGGTCGTGGCGCAGTACTTGGCGGCCAGCTCGCGGTTCTCCTCGAGCCATCCGGCCTCCGCGGCCTGCACCTCCTTCACGAAGGTGTCGACGTCCTCGTAGAGCGTCGCGATGCGCACCGGGTCGGTGACCTCCCCCTCGGCCTGCTCGTACTGGTCCTCGTGGATCACGGTGGAGTCGACCTCGCCCGCCGCCCACGCGGCGGTGCGCAGGCTGGAGCTCTCGATGATCTGCTGGTTCGGGATCTCCTGGATGCTGCGGGTCTCGCCGCTGCCCATGAGCAGCGCGTTCAGGATGATCGCGCCGGCGCCGCCCGGGCTGTCGATGCCCACCCTGGTCGACTCGTCGAAGAGCTGGTCGATCTCCGTGACGCCGTTCGCCCCGGTGAGCACGAAGTCGTCCATGCTCACGTACGGGCAGAAGATCTTGAAGTCCTCCCCCTGCTGGCGGGCGGCGAGGATCGAGGAGATCGACGAGCCGAGCACGTTCGCCCGGCCGCCGAGCACGGTCTGCGCGGCGGTCGTGTGCGAGTCGAAGATGGTGACGTTGTCGTCGACGCTGAGCTCGAGTCCGAACTCGCCGCCGTTGGTGTCGACGCCGTAGACGAGCGGCACGAGCGAGGCCTGGGGGTTCGCGCTCAACGCGATCTGAACGGTCTGCGGTTCGGCGTCGCTGCCGCTCCCGCCGGACGCGCAGGACGAGAGGGCGAGCACGGCGACGGTGCCGAGCGCGAGGGCAGTGGTGGTGCGCCGCCTGAGGCGGGGTGATGCTGACATGCCATTCCTCCTTGTGGTGCTGGTGAACCTGGTGGGGGATGCCGCCGGCGGCGCCGACGGCCTGGGATGCGGTCGCCTCAGTGCTGCAGGTGACGGGTCGCCCGGCGCTCCACGAGCGTGGCGATGCGCATGAGCGCGAGGCCGAGCAGCATGACGAAGATGATCGCGGCGAGCAGCTTCGGGATATCGAAGAGCGAGCCGGCGAAGAGGATGACCTCGCCGAGGTTCGCCGCCGACAGCAGGAGCTCGGCCGTCACCGCCCCGCGGATGGCGCGGCCGACGCCGATGCGCAGGCCGACGACGACGAGCGGCAGCGCCGCGGGCAGGATGACTCCGGAGTAGAGCTTCGTGCCGCCCGCGCCGTACGCCCGGCCCATCTCGATGAGCGGCACCGGGGTCGAGCGCACGCCCGAGATCGTGCTCACCATAATCTCGAACAGGCACCAGAGCGCGGTGAGCGTGACCCGCCCGTTCAGATCGAGCCCGGTGTAGATGCCGATGACGGGGATGAACAGCGAGACGGGTGTCGCGTAGGCGGCGTGCACGAGCGGCTCGAACACGTTGCGGGCGAAGCGCGACGATCCGATCCAGAGCCCCATCGGCACGCCGATCGCGACGGCGATCGCGTAGCCGAGCACCATCGTGAGCAGCGTGCCCGCCGCGGCGACGAGGAACTCGCCGGAGACGATGCCCTCCCAGAACGCCTCGGCGACGTCGAAGAACGGCGGGATGGCGAAGGAGTCGCCCTGGGTGCCGTACCACTGCCAGGCGCCCAGCACCCCGAGGAGCAGGGTGATGCGGACGGTCCAGCCCCACACCTTCCAGGGCGGGAGCGGCGCGCGCACGGCGCGGCCGACGACGGGCGAGGCGGCGGTCGAGAGCTGCGCGGTCATCAGCGGGCCCCCGAGACGGCCTGCTCGACGTCGCCCGCCCATGGCGTGAGCTTCCGCTGCCCGTAGAGCAGCAGGGCGGTGAGGAACGCGCCGATGAGGACGACGGCCGCGGCGGCGGCGAAGAACTGCCCGAGCTCGCGCGCGTAGCCGAGGCTCAGCAGCTTCCGGCCCGTGCCGATCGACACCCAGAGCTCGGCGACCACCATGCCCTGCACGGCCTGGCCGAGGCCGAGCCGGAGGCCGGTGATCACGAACGGCAGCGTGCCCGGGAGCGTGATGCTCCAGAGCCTGCGCACCGGTCCGACGCCGAAGGAGGTGCCCATCTCGGTCACGCCGCGGTCGATCGACCGCACGCCGGCGGCCGGCGTGATGATCAGATAGAAGACGGCGAAGAGGAAGACGACCGCGACGCGGAACTCGAACCCGGTGCCGAACAGCAGGATGATGAAGGGCAGCAGCGCGGCGAGCGACGTCACGAAGAACGCGTTGACGAACGGTCCGATGACGAAGTCGACGAACTTGAATTGACCCATGAGCAGCCCGAGCGGGATGCCGACGACCGCCGCGAGGGCGAAGCCGATGAGCATCTGCTGGAAGCTCGCGAGCACGGTCAGGTAGGTGCCGTCGGCGAAGGATTCGACGGCGCCGGCCAGCACCTCGGGGATCGTGGGGAAGAAGAACGGCCCCACGTTCATGGCGAACAGCTGCCAGGCGACGAGGATGCCGCCCCACACGAGCGTGCGCTGGAACCAGGCCCGGTGCCGGAGCGGGAGGCGGGCCTGCCGCCCGCGGACGTACTGCACGCTCACGCCGGTCGTCGCCGTCGCGGGCACCGCGTCAAGCGACATCGGCGTTCATCCCTGCCTGGAGCGCGTGCCAGAGGCGCGTCTTCAACCGGCCGAACTCGGCCGTGCCGCGGAGCTCGTAGTCGCGCGGGCGGTCGAAGGGGATGTCGACCACGTCGACGACGCGGCCGGGGCGGCTCCCCATGACCACCACGCGGTCGGCGAGGTAGACCGCCTCCTCCATGTCGTGCGTAATGAGGATCGTCGTCTTCTGCTCCGTGCGCCAGAGCCGTTCGAGGTCCTCCTGCAGCACGACCCGGGTCTGCGCGTCGAGGGCACCGAACGGCTCGTCGAGGAGCAGCATGCTGGGCCGGACGGCGTAGGCGCGGGCGATCCCGACGCGCTGCTGCATGCCGCCGGAGAGCTGGCCCGGGTAGTGGTTCTCGAACCCGCCGAGTCCGACGAGCTCGAGCACGTCGCGCACGATGCCGTCGCGCTGGCCCCGGTCGACGTGCAGGCATTCGAGCGCGAACTGGATGTTCTTCCCGACGGTGCGCCAGGGCAGCAGGTTCGGCTGCTGGAAGACGACGCCGCGGTCGGGCCCCGGCCCCGTCACCTCCTGGCCGCGGAGCAGGACCTGCCCCGAGCTCGGGAAGTCGAGGCCGTCGATGAGACGCAGGAGCGTCGACTTGCCGCAGCCGCTCGCGCCGATGATGGCGACGAACTCGCCGTCCTCGACCTCGAGGTCGACGCCGGCGAGGGCATGGGTCGAGGTCTGGGTCCGGTTCGTGCGGACGGTGAACGTCTTCGAGACGTCCCGGATCGAGAGGATGCCGGTCATCGCCGTCCCCTCGGGTCCGCCTGCTGATCGCGCCGCTGCCGCCCCGCGAGCGAGCCGACGTCGTTGTTGGTTCGTTCGTGCTGAGTCTCCATGCCGGACACGATAGGGAGTCTCAGCTTTTTAATCAAGGATTCTGGATACGGGATCCCTCAAGACTCTTCCGTCGAGCGGGCGGCATCATGCAGACTGAACGCGGAAACGGAGGCCCAGGTGAACGAACTGCCGTCGACGAGCCCGCTGGCCGCACTCGGCGAGCCCGCGTCGAACGAGTACGAGCTGCCGGATCGCACGTCCTCGAGCCTGCAGGCGACGGCCGAGCGGATGGCGAGCCGTTACCGCTCCGTGGGCGACACTGTGGTCGAGGTACTCCGCGCCGGCATCCTCGACGGCACGCTCGCCCCGGGCCAGAAGCTCCGCCAGGCGACCGTCGCCGAGATCCTCGGGGTCTCTCGCGTGCCGGTGCGTGCCGCGCTCATCCAGCTCGAGGCCGAGGGCCTGGTCGAGGCCGACGGACGCCGCGGCGCGCACGTGAAGTCATTGACTCCGCGGCAGGCTCGCGAACTCTACGACGTCCGCGCGGTGCTCGAGGCGGAGGCGCTCCGCCAGGCGATGGCCGAGATGACCCCCGAGCGGCTCGACCGGCTCCGCGAGCTCGCGCGCATCGCCGACGACGAAAACCACGGCGCCGGCTTCGTGGCCGCGCGGGCCGCCTTCTACGGCGAGCTCTACGACGCCGAGGAGCGCGCCGTGCTCTGGGACACGATCGAACGGCTGCGGCTCAAAGTCGGCCGCTTCGTCCTCGGCTGGCAGCTGCACGACGCGCCCGAGCACGAGCGCACGCACACCGCACTGGTCGAGGCCGTCGCGACGGGCGACGTCGAGCGGGCGACCGCGGTGCTGCGCGGGCACCTGGCGGGCATCCGCGACGCCGTCGTCGCCAGGCTCGAAGCGGACGTGCCCGACTAGGGAACCGGTTCCCCGAGCCCGTCGAGGGGCGCTTCGACAAGCTCAGCGAACCAGGCTCAGCGAACCACGACGCTAGACGTCGAGGCGGATGCTGCCGCGGAACCGGTCGGACGGGTCGGGCTCGGCCGAGGGGTCGCCCTGCTCGTCGGCGAAGGCGATGCCCTTGTCTCCGTCGGGCGTCGGCGCGGGCGTCGGCAGGCGGTTCTGCTTGTCCATCTCGAGCTGCGCCTCGTACTTGCGCGGCGCGAAGACCTCGTCGCCGATCATCAGCACGGCGTTTCCGGAGGGCTTGCCGCGCTTCGTCTTGTCGGAGAGGTCGATCCAGCCGCGGCGCACGAGGAACGACGCCACCGCCACCACGACGACGGCGATCAGCGCCCAGGCCCACCACTCCATCCGGGCGATTGTAGCGTCCGACGCTGAGCGTTCCTCGCGGCATCCACCCTGCCCCGCCTCGCCCGACCCCGCCCCGCCCCGCCTCGCCCCGCCCCGAAGGCAACCCCGAGGTCGCACGAACGGCGGCTTCCGGGCCTGCCACCGCGCGCTTCGTGCGACTTCACATCGTGGAGTCGCGCGAATGGATGCCTCGGGCCGCTCGTCTGCACCGTGTGCGCGACTTCGCGGTGAGCGCCAGTGAACGACCTGCCGACTACGGGACCCGGTTGAGCCACTCCGGCGTCGCGAACTTCGCGGCGACGAGCTCCTCGGCCTCGGCGAGCTCGTCGGGCGCGACCGTGCCGGCCTGCGCGCCGTACAGCGAGACGAAGGTCTGCTTCAGCCGATCGATGATCTCGGCGCGACTGAGGCCCGTCTGCGAGCGGAGCGGGTCGACGCGCTTCGCGGCGGAGGCGATGCCCTTGTCGCTGATCTTCTCCCGGCCGATGCGGAGCACCTCGAGCATCTTCTCGTTGTCGAGGTCGTACGCCATGGTCACGTGGTGCAGCACGCCGCCGTTGCCGAGCCGCTTCTGCGCGGCGCCGCCGATCTTGCCGGCGGGGCTCGCGATGTCGTTCAACGGCTGGTACGTCGCCTCGATGCCGAGCGAGCGCAGCCCCTGCAGCACCCAGTCGTCGAGGAAGGCGTAGGAGTCGGCGAAGCTCATGCCCTGCACGAGCTCGGCGGGCACGTACAGGGAGTAGGTGACGACGTTGCCTTTCTCCATCATCATCGCGCCGCCGCCGGAGATGCGGCGCACCACCTCGAAGCCGTGCTTCGCGGCGCCCTCGGGGTCGACCTCGTTCTTCACCGACTGGAACGAGCCGATCACGACGGCCGACTCGTCCCACTCCCAGAAGCGCAGCGTGGGCTTGCGCCGCCCGTCGCCGACGCGGCCGGCGAGCACCTCGTCGAGGGCGAGGTGCAGGCGGGGCGGAACGGCCGGGTCGTGCACGACCTCCCACTCGTAGTCGGCCCAGCTGCGCGCCTCGGTCAGTGCGCGGCGCACGACGACCGCGATCGCCTCGGGCGAGAATCCGAGCAGCACCGCGTCAGGTCGGAGCCCGTCGGCGACGGCCTTCGCGATCGTCTTCGCATCGGATGCCGCGGGCAGGCCGTCGAGCGCCCGGTCGATGTCGCCGAGCGCCTCGTCGGGTTCGAGGAAGAAGTCGCCGGCGACCCGCGGGCTGCGGATCAGTCCGTCGACGACGTCGAAGTCGACGATGACGAGCTTGCCGCCGGGGACCTTGTACTCACCGTGCATGACCCAAGCCTACGGATGCCGGGGCATCCGCGCGCAGCGCCCGCACCGCCGTCCACCGCCAGCCGAAGGCGACCGCGGCGGCGGAGACGAGCGCGGCCGGGACCACGAGGAGCGACGGGCCGTTGCCCATCGCCCCGGTGGCGTTCCACGAGGCGACGACCCCGATCGCCAATCCGAGCGTCGCGAACGCCGCGAGGTGCAGCCCGAGGGCGCGGACGCGCTGCATCGCCCAGCCGAGCAGCCAGGCGAGAACGCCGCCGCCGAGCAGCGCGCCGAGCGTCCACGGGGTCTGGAACAGGAAGGCGTAGAACGCCGAGACGAGGCCGAGGCCGATCGACTGGGCGACGGAATCGGGCGTGGCCGGGGCGACGATGCTCCCGATGGTCCCCACGAGCGCGAAGACCACGGGGTACGCCAGCTGGAACGCGAGCCAGGCCATGCCGGCGCCGCGCGCGAACTCGCCGAAGGTGAACGCCATCGGCCGCTCCGGGGTGCGCAACGTCCGGCCGTACCGCGCGGCGAGCAGTTCGGCCTGCGTCCCGGCCGGGGCGGCGGCCACGCACTCGGCATCCACGGACGGGGCCGGCCGGTCGCGCTCCGGCCCGGTCATGCGCGCACCCCCGCGACGAGGTCGACCAGCTCACGCAGGGGTCGGCGCAGCAGCGGCAGCCGGGCGAGCGGCAGCGCCAGGCCGAGCAGCCGGAGTCCGCCGTCGAGCAGGCGCAGCGTGCGTTCGCGGCCGGGCGAGCGGTCGTACGCCCAGAACAGCGCCAGCAGCAG
Source organism: Agromyces mediolanus (assembly GCF_044917495.1). GTDB lineage: Bacteria > Actinomycetota > Actinomycetes > Actinomycetales > Microbacteriaceae > Agromyces > Agromyces mediolanus_B. The sequence continues at coordinate 164,688 of NZ_JAVSSI010000007.1, forward strand.
ATACCCGAGCCAGAAGACCTCGGGGAGCCCGCGCGCGAGGTCGTCAGGGAGGGAGTGGCGCGCCCCCGAGACGGCGTCGCGGAAGAGGCCGACGGCGAGCTCCCGCGCCTCGGCGGAGTCCTCGGCGAGCGGGTTCAGCGGCGAGCGCGGCGAGATCGCGGCGGTGAGGAATCCGGGCGCGAACCCGTGGAACGGCTCGAGCGTCGCGAGCCCGGTGCGGTACACGACGCCGAGCCGCTCGACGAGCTCGTCGCTGCCGGCGAGCAGTTCGGTGGCGGCGGCGCGGTGCTCGCGCTGGACCTCCGCGTAGAGCTCCTGCACCAGGTGGTTCTTCGTCGGGAAGTAGTAGTACGCGTTGCCGAGCGAGACGGCGGCCTCCTCGGCGATCAGGCGCAGCGTCGTGTCGTCGTAACCGCGCTCGCGGAAGGAGGCGAGCGCGGTGTCGCGGATGAGCGCGCGGGTGCGCTCGGCCTTGCTCCCGAGCTTCCGTCCCAGCGGCGTCGCCGCATCCTGCCGCTCACCGTTCCCATTTTCGAACATGTTCAAAACATACGCCCACCCCGGCGGGAGCGCCAGCCCCACCGCTACGCTTGGGCCATGACGACGTTCTTCCTCGCTCGCCACGGCGAGACCGTCTGGCACGCGGACCACCGTTACGCGGGCAACTCCGACGTCGCCCTCACCCGGCACGGGCTCGGCCAGGCGGCGGCCCTCGGCGCCTGGGCGGTCGACGCCCGGCTCGACGCGATCGTCGCCTCGCCGCTCAGCCGGGCGCAGCGGTCGGCGGCCCCCTCCGTCGAGACGACGGGGCTCGAGCTCCGCACCGAACCCCGGCTCGTCGAGATCGACTTCGGCGTCGCCGAGGGGCTCACGCCCGACGAGCTGGCCGAACGGTTCCCGGCCGAGTGGGCGGCGTTCTGCCGCGCGCCCGCGTCGAGCCCGTTCCCCGGCGGCGAGTCCGGTCGCGGGGGGGGCGCCCGGGTGATGCCCGCGCTCGACGAGCTCGTGGCGGAGTTCCCCGACGGGCGGGTGCTGATCGTCGCGCACGCGACCCTCATCCGGCTGCTGTTCTGCGAGCTCGCCGGCATGGACCCCGACGGCTACCGCGACCTGCTGCCCGTGCTCGGCAACTGCAACGTCACGACGATCGTCTACCCCTGGTCGATGGAGTCCAGCACGAGGCATCCGACCCATCCGCGGATGCGCCTGCTCGGCTTCGACGTCCCGCCCGACCGCGCCGCCACCTGAGCCGCCCCTCAGTCGACGGCGAAGCGCTCGTCGAGCCAGGCGACGAGATCGGCGCGCACCTCTTCGCGGTTCGTCTCGTTGAAGATCTCGTGCCGCGCGCCCGCGTAGACGATGAGCTCCACATCGACGAGCCCCGAGCGCTCGACGTACGCCTCGGCGAGCCGGCGGGCGCTCTCCTCGCCGCCGAGCGGATCGTCGTCGCCGACCATGATGAGCAGCGGCAGCTCCTTCGGCAGATTCCGCGCCGGGCGGCCGAGGAGCCGCGCGGCGTCGGCGAGCCCGAAGAGCTTCTGCAGCGAGACGTCGGTGGTGTACGGGTCTGCCATGAACGCCTCGGCGACGGCGCGGTCGCGCGAGAGCCACTCGACCGTCGTCGGACCGAGGTGCGCGTGCCGCTTGTTGAGGTCGCCGCCGTTCATGTGCCGGAGCGTGCGGAACGCGGTGCCGGTGAGCACGACCCCGTCGTAGCGCTCGGCGTGCCGGTTCACGATGATCTGCCCCATCAGCGAGCCCCAGGAGTGCCCGAGGTAGACGAGCGGCAGCTCGTAGCCCTCGGTCTCACGGATCACGTCGGTGAACTGCTCGACGGCCGCGATCGTGGCCCGGAGCCCGCCGGGACCGAGTCGCCCCATGCGGGTGAGGTCGCCGCCGTGCTGCTCGAATCCCGTCTTGCCGTGACCGCGGTGGTCGTCGGCCCAGACCGAGTAGCCGGCGGCGTTCAGCGCCTCGATGAGCTCGGCGTAGCGGCCGATGTGCTCGCCGACGCCGTGCGCGAGCTGGATCACCGCGTGCGCATCGGGCACCCGCCACGACTCGTAGTGGATCCGGACGCCGTGCGAGTCGGTGAAGGTCGCCATGCGCTCATCATGGCAGGCGGGCCCCGTCGGTGCACGGGTGCCGATCCGCGGGGCGGTCGCCGCGCAATTTACTTAGCGACACTAATTTGTTAGGCTAACGATCATGACGGATGCCGCGACCAGCACCGCCTCGACCGACGCACGCCGCCCCGAGGCATCCCGTCGCCGCACCCTCGCCGAGCAGTCGACCGAGCTGCGCATCGCGATCATGCGGCTGTCGCGCCGCCTCCGCCAGGAGCGCAGCGACACCGAGATCAGCGGCTCGCAGTTCTCCACCCTCGGCTGGATCCACAGCGAGGGGCCGCTCACCATCGGCCGGCTCGCCGAGCTCGAGCGGGTCACCGCGCCGTCGATGAACCGCACCGTGAACTGCCTCGTCGACGCCGGCTACGCCGAGCGCTCGAGCGCCCCCGACGACGGCCGCAAGGTGCTCGTCACGGTGACCGAGGCGGGCTCGCGCGTGGTGCTCGAGACCCGCAAGCGGCGCGACGCGTGGATCGCGAAGCGCTACGCCGCCCTCAGCCCCGACGAGCGAGAGACGCTCGCCCGCGCCACGACGATCCTCGGGAGGCTCATCGACCAGTGAGTGCCATGTTCCGTTCCCTCGCCCACGTCAACTACCGCATCTGGTTCATCGGCGCCCTCGTGTCGAACATCGGCGCGTGGATGCAGGCCACCGCCCAGAACTGGGTCGTCCTCACCGAGCTCAGCGACAACGACGCCTTCGCCGTCGGCATCACGATGGCCCTGCAGTTCGCCCCGCAGCTCCTGCTCGTGCCCGTCACCGGCCTGATCGCCGACCGCTTCGACCGCCGCAAGATCCTCGTCGTGACGCAGTCCTCGATGATGCTGCTCGGCCTCGCGCTCGGCCTGCTGCTCATCTTCGGCCACGCCGAGCTGTGGCACCTCTACATCTTCGCCGGCCTCCTCGGCATCGTGAACGCCGTCGACAACCCGGCCAGGCAGACCTTCGTGACCGACCTCGTCGCGAGCTCCGACATGTCGAACGCCGTCGCACTGAACTCCGCGTCGTTCAACACGGCCCGCCTCATCGGCCCGGCCGTCGCCGGCATCCTCATCGTGCTCGTCGGCTCCGGCTGGGTCTTCATGATCAACGCCGCCACCTTCATCGCGGTGCTCGCGGCGCTCGCGATGCTCCGCGGTCGCAAGCTCAAGCGGATGCCCCGGGCGCCCCGCGAGCGCGGCGCCTTCATCGCCGGCTTCCGCTACGTCTGGAGCCGGCCCGACCTCGTCGTCGTCTTCGTCATCGTGTTCCTCGTCGGCGCGTTCGGCATGAACTTCCCGATCTTCTCCTCGACGATGGCGGTCGAGTTCGGCCGGGGCGCGGGCGAGTACGGCCTGCTCAACTCGATCCTCGCGATCGGCTCCCTTGCGGGCGCCCTCCTCGCCGCGCGCCGCGAGCGCGCCCGGATGCGCATCATCATCGTCGCCGCGGCGGGCTTCGGCGTCGCCGCCCTGCTCGCGGCCGTGATGCCCGAGTTCGGCTGGTTCGCGGCCTCCACCGTGCTCATCGGCTTCGCCGCCGTTACGCTGCTCACGACGGCGAACGGCTACGTGCAGACCACGACCGAGCCCGTGCTGCGCGGCCGGGTACTCGCGCTGTATTTCGCGATCCTCTCGGGCGGGACCCCGATCGGCGCCCCGATCGTCGGCGCCGTGGCGAACAGCTGGGGCCCGCGCTGGGGTCTCGGGGTCGCCGCGATCGCCGCGGGGGTCGCCGCTCTCATCGGGCTCGGCTGGCTGGTCGTGTCGCGCGGCATGCGCGTGGTGCGGCATCCGGAGCGGCGCTGGGCGGCGTCCGTGAGCTTCGAGGAGCCGCCGACCGCGGCGATCGCCGTGGTGCCGACGTCGGCCATCCCGGCGGTGCGCACCGAGGCGGTGCCGGTCGTGCCGGCCGAGGCGCTCCAGGTGCCCACCGAGGCGAGTCCCATCGCGGATGCCTCGGACTCGGCCGTCCCGCCGGGCGCCGCGCCGCGCCGCGGCCTGTTCGCCGGCGCCCGCCGGGCCCGGGCCGCCCGGCCGAGGTAGCGCCCGCCCGCACTCCCTCTCTCTCCCTCTCCTCCTCTCCGTCGCCCCGCGGGAGGAGATTGTCGCCCCGGGAGGCCTCCGTCGCGCGAGTCATCCTCCCGCGGCGCGAATCTCCTCCCGGAGAGACGGGGAAGGGGCCGGGGAGCAGGAGCAGCCCGGGGAGCAGGAGCAGCCCGGGGGCAGGGAAGGGAAGCCGGGGCCCGGGGCCCGGGGCCCGGGGCTAGATGACGCCGAGCGAGAGCATCGCGTCGGCCACCCGCGTGAAGCCGGCGATGTTCGCGCCGACCACATAGTCGCCGGGGGCGCCGTACTCCTCCGCCGTCGCAGCGGTGCGCTCGTGGATCGCCTCCATGATCTCAGCGAGCCGCTGCTCGGTGTGCTCGAAGCTCCACGAGTCGCGCGAGGCGTTCTGCTGCATCTCGAGCGCGCTCGTCGCGACGCCGCCCGCGTTCGCCGCCTTACCCGGCCCGAACAGCACGCCCGCCTCGCGGAACACCCGCACCGCGCCCGGCGTCGCGGGCATGTTCGCGCCCTCGGCGACGGCGACGAGGCCGTTCGCGACGAGCTTCGCCGCCTGCGCCTCGCTGAGCTCGTTCTGGGTCGCGCAGGGCAGGGCGACGTGGATCGGCTCGTCGCTCTCGATGTCCCACACGGATGCTCCGGGCAGGAAGCGGGCGCGGCCGCCGCGCTCCTCGGCGTACACCGCGATGCGCTCGCGGCGGCGCTCCTTCACGTCGCGCAGGAGCGCGAGGTCGATGCCGTCGGGGTCGTGGATGGCGCCGGAGGAGTCGGATGCGCCGACCACGACGCCGCCGAGCTCGACGACCTTCTCGATCGCGTAGATCGCGACGTTGCCCGAGCCCGAGACGAGCGCGCGGGCGCCGTCGAAGGAGCGGCCGCGGGTCGCGAGCATGTGCTGGGTGAAGTACACCGCGCCGTAGCCGGTGGCCTCGGTGCGCACGAGCGATCCGCCCCAGGTGAGGCCCTTGCCGGTGAGCACGCCGGACTCGTACTGGTTCGTCATCCGCTTGTACTGGCCGAACAGGTAGCCGATCTCACGGCCGCCGACGCCGATGTCGCCCGCGGGGACGTCGCGGTACTCGCCGACGTGGCGCGACAGCTCCGTCATGAACGACTGGCAGAAGCGCATGATCTCGCCCTCGGACTTGCCCTTGGGGTCGAAGTCGCTGCCGCCCTTGCCGCCGCCGATCGGCATGCCGGTCAGGGCGTTCTTGAAGATCTGCTCGAAGCCGAGGAACTTGACGGTGCCGAGCCCGACGGTCGGGTGGAAGCGCAGGCCGCCCTTGTACGGGCCGAGCGCCGAGTTGAACTGCACGCGGAAGCCGCGGTTGATGCGCACCCGGTTCGCGTCGTCGACCCACGGCACCCGGAAGATGATCTGCCGCTCGGGCTCGCAGATGCGCTCGAGGATCGAGGCCTGCACGTACTGCGGGTTCCGCTCGAGCACCCGGTCGAGGGAGCCGAAGACCTCGCGGACGGCCTGGTGGAACTCGGGCTCGCCGGGGTTCCGGGCCAGGATCTCGTCGTAGACGTCGTCGATCAGATTCGGGGTCGCGGGCACGCGGAACTCCTTCGGACTTGGCGGACGGGAAGCGCAGGGGCGGGGCCGATGCGGGGTCGCCGGGCGACGCGCCGTTGCGTGCGGGCTGGGTCCACCATAGCCAGCCGGAGCGGAGACTCCGCAACTGTGACGAGCTCGGCGCCGAGGGCTAGTGCCCGTGCGCGAGCTGCTGCAGGAGCACGACGCCGGCGCCGAGGGCGACGAGGATGCCGAGGGCGAGGACCTGCTTCCACCAGGCGATCCGCGTGCGCCGCACCGCCGCGTAGCCGATGACGCCGAGGGTCGCGAGGTAGACGATGCTCGAGATGCGCAGCGCCGGTTCGAGCTCCATCACCCCGGCCCAGGCGAGCGCGAGCAGGATGAGCGGCACGCCGGCGGAGGCGAGCGCGGTGCCGGAGACGCGCACCATTCGCGCGGCCTCGGCCCGGTCCGGGAACGCCTCGTGCACCGCGAGATGGGCGATCACGTCGGCCACGAAGCCGGCCGCCGTGATCGCGACGATGCCGACGAGCAGCGTCAGGGTCGCACGCGCCGCGTCGAGGTGCGCGACGTTGGAGTGCTGCACCAGCACGATGGCGAGGCCGGTGAAGGTCGCGTACACGCGCTCCTTCAGGGCATCCGCCCGCTCCTCGCTCGCCCGATCGGACCTGGCCATGCGCCCCAAGCTAGCAGCGGGCGCGCGCCCCGCGCGCTCCTGCGGGTGCACGGCGGCTCTGGAAGGATGGCGGCATGAGCGACGCGCGACTCACGGTGACCGTGCCCGGCGAGACCCTGCTCCGAGCCCTCGAGGCCACGCCGGGCGGCATTCCGGCGGGAGCCGAGGTGCTCGTCTGGGGGCTGGACTCGCCGCCGCCCGCTCCGCGGCTCGATCTCGTCGTGCCGCCGTACATGGATGCCGCCGAGAAGGTCGACGCCCTCGCCGGCGTCGAGTGCCGGCTGGTGCAGTCGCAGTCGATCGGCTACGACGACCTCGTCGGGGTGCTCCCGCCCGGGCACGTCCTCGCGAACGCGGCGAGCGTGCACGAACCCTCGACCGCCGAGCTCGCGGTCGGCCTGATGATCGCGGCGCAGCGCGGCATCCCGGAGTTCGTCCGCGCCGCCGACGAGGGCCGCTGGGCGCCCGTGCGCCGGGCCAGTCTCGCCGACCGGCGGGCGCTGCTCCTCGGCGTCGGCGGGGTGGGCCGCGCGATCGAGGACCGGCTCGCCCCCTTCGAGGTCGAGCTCACCCGCGTCGCGAGCCGCGCGCGCGATGACGAACGCGGCCACGTGCACGGCATTGACGAGCTGCCGGCGCTGCTGCCCTCGGCCGAGATCGTCGTCGTCGGCGTGCCGCTCACCGAGGCGACGACGGGGCTCGTCGACGCCGACTTCCTCGCCGCGCTCCCGGACGGGGCGCTCGTCGTGAACGTCGCCCGGGGCAAGGTCGCCGACACCGACGCGATCCTCGCCGAGGCCCGCAGCGGGCGCCTCCGCTTCGCGCTCGATGTCGTCGACCCCGAGCCGCTGCCCGACGGGCACCCGCTCTTCGCGCTCCCGAACGTGCTGATCACGCCGCACGTCGGCGGCGCCTCCTCGGCGATGATGCCGCGGATGGCCCGGCTGCTGCGCGAGCAGATCGAGCGGATGCTGGCCGGCGAGGAGCCGCGCAACATCGTCTTCCGGAGCTGAGCCGCCGCGGCATCCGCCCGCACCCGGCATCCGCCCGCACGCGGCATCCGCCCCGCCCCGACCCGTCTCGCAGCACCGCCCCGTCTCGCAGCACCGACCGAGAGGACCGCATGCCCGCCTTCGACCACGCCCTCGACTGGACCCGCCGCCACGTCCGGAGCGGCGCCCTGCCCACCGCGGTGCTCGGCGTCGCCGACGCCTCGGGCGTCGTCGCGCTCGAGGCCTTCGGCGAGGCATCCGCCGACGACCACTACCCGCTGTTCTCGATCACGAAGCCGCTCGTCGGCCTCGCCGCGCTCGAACTGGTCGAGCAGGGCCGGCTCGCCACCACGACGCCGCTCGGCGCGGCGCTCCCCGGCTTCCGTCGCGCCGAGGAGGTGCAGCTGCGCCACCTCGTGAGCCACAGCTCCGGCATCGTCGAGGCGCCCATGGACCAGCCGGAGCTCCGCCGCACCCTGCTCGCCGCCGACTCCGACTTCGCCCCGGGCACGGCGACCCGCTACTCGACCCTCGCCTTCGAGGGCGTCGCCGCGCTCATCGAGCACGCGAGCGGGGAGCCGTGGGAGCGACGGGTGCTCGAGCTGACCCGACGCGCGGGGGCCGACGGGGTCACCTTCGACCACGAGTCCACCCGCCACGCGCCCGTCGACGCCGCGGCGTTCGGGCTCGACTGGGAGCGGTTCTCGACGCTCCGGCATCCGGGCGCCGGCGCGTTCGCCCGCGCGAGCGACCTGCTCGCGCTCGGCTCGTCGCTGCTGCGGAACGACGGGCGCACCGTCTCCCCGCTCGCCGTCGAGGCGATGCGCCGGCCGCTCACCGAGGGGCTCACGAAGCTCGAGCCGTTCACCGAGGACCGCGGACAGGAGTGGGGCTTCGCGTGGAATCTGCTCGTCCGCGCGCCGGGGCTGCTCGCCCGCGACACCTTCGGCCACGCGGGCTGGGCCGGCACGCAGTTCTGGATCACTCCGTCCCTCGGCGTCTGCTTCGTGCTGCTCACGAACCGCCCCGACCCGGCGCAGTTCGGCATCGTGATCGATGAGCTGCAGAACGCCGTCGGCGGCGCTGCATCGCGTCGCGCGCTCGACTGAGTCGTCCGCCGGGCTTCGCGGGCGGGCGGATGCCTCGACGACCGGCCCGGGTCAGCGGCGGCGCGTCGAGCCCGGGCCGTAGATGATGATGCCGGCGATCGGGATCAGCAGGAACCAGATCCACGACCAGGTGTAGCTGCCGTACGTCCCCGAGAGGAAGAAGAGCGCGAGCGCAGCGAACGGCACCAGCGCCATGATCGTCGCACCGACGGCCCCGCCGAGCGGACGGACGCCCCGTCCGCCGCCGTACTCGTCGGCATCCGCCCGGCCGGCGCTCGGCTGGGCGTACGGCTGCTGCGCGCTCGGCTGCTGCGCGTAGGCGCGCTCACCGTAGGCCGGCGCCTCGCCGGGCGGCAGATCAGCGAAGAGCGGCACCAGGTCGGCACGGGTGACGGCGCGTCGGGCGGCCGCCGAGCGTTCGCCGAACTCCTCGGGGGTGATGCGCCCGGCGAGCTGCGCCGCCGAGAGCCGGTCGACCGCGGCCTCCCGCTCGGCGGTGCTCAGCCGCTCCTCGGGCCGGTCTGGGTGCGCGTAGTCGTTCACGGGGTCACTCTCCCGCACTCGCCGCCCCGCGTCGACCCCCTTTCCCGGCGTCCTTCCCCATGCGCAACTCAGGAACCCCCGGGCACGACTCAGGAACCGCGTCCGCGTCATCCCCGGAATCCCGGGGCACGGCGGCGCCGCGCGAGACCGAGCGCCAGGACGTTCCTGAGTTGTGAAGAGGGCGAAGCGGATGCCGGCGCCGCCGCCTCAGCGGGTCCAGGTGCCGAGGCCGGTGGTGTCGTAGAAGTTCAGCGTCATCGTGTCGCCGCCCGCGCCGCTCGAGGCATCCCCGCCCGAGGCATCCGCGCCGCCGAGCACGAACGCGGCCGAGGAGCGCGACCCGATCGGGGCGTTCTCGCCGCCGGGATCGAAGGCGAAGACGTCGCCGTGCCACGGTTCGAGTTCGAGCGTCGTCGCCCCGTCCTTGCCGAGCCGCACCACGAGCCCGCCCGAACCATCGGCCGCGGCCTCCACCACGGCCGGGCCGTAGTACGGGTTCTGCCAGGTGCCCGTGTACTCGGCGAGCGGCCCGGGCGGGGCCGGAGTGGCCGGTCGGTCCTCGCCGGCGAGGTCGCCCTGCGGCTCGAAGGAATGGCCGAGCGCCTGCCCGTACGCCTCGAGCCAGTCCCGCGTGGGCTCGCCGTACTGCACCCGGTCGAGGAACTCGGAGACGATCGCCTCCGCCGCCCCCACGGGCGCGCCGTTCGTGAGGGCGACGACGCCGAGGTCGAGCGCCGGGACGAGCTGGAAGTTGGTGCCCGCACCGAGGAGGAACGCGCCCGAGTGCCCGAGCGTCACCCGCCCGCTCGGCTGCGTGCCGACGTTGAAGCCGTAGCCGTAGAAGCCGGCGCGGGCGTCGGGCACGGGCGGCACGCCCGTCGCGATCTCGGGCGCGATCGCCGGCGCCAGGGCGGACGGCGCGATCAGCTCCTCGCCGGCGAACGTCCCGTCGCCGAGCAGGAGGGACATCCACTTGGCCAGGTCGACGACGTTCGAGCTGACGCCGCCCGCGGGCGACTGGGCGTCGGGCTTCCGCTCGTACAGCGGCGCGAACTCGCCGTCGCCGGTCCTCGCGTGCAGGGTCGCCCGGTTGTCGCGGGCGAGGAAGTCCGCGTAGCGGGAGCTCGTCGAGTCCATGTGCAGCGGGGCGTAGAGCTCCCGCTCGGAGAGCGTCTCCCAGTCGGTGCCGGCCGCGTTCGCCACGGCCTGCGCCCCCGTGGTCATGCCGAAGTTCGCGTAGTTGTAGCTGATCCGGAATGGCTGCAACGGCTGGTACCGCAGGTGGTCGAGGATGTAGGCGCGGTCGTAGCCGAGGTCCTCGAGCTCGTCGCCGGCGGCCATCGGCAGGCCGGAGCGGTGGGCGTAGAGGTCGCCGACGGTGAGGTGCTCGGTGACCCACGGGTCGGCGAGCGCGAATCCGGGCAGCAGCGGTGCGACGGGGGTGGTCCAGTCGACCACGCCCGCGCCGACCTGGCTCGCGACGACCGTGGCGCCGATCGGCTTCGACATCGACGCGATCTGGAAGACGGTGTCCTCGTCGACCGTCGCGTCCTTCCCCAGCTCGCGGACGCCGAAGCCCCGGGCGAAGAGCAGCTCGTCGCCCCGCACCACGGCGACGGCCGCGCCGGGCACGCCCGATTCCTCGAGCAGCCGCTCGACCTCGTCCGGCAGCTGCTCGAGCGCGGCGTCGAGCGCGCCGTCGGCGAGCTCGACCGCGTCCTGCGGCGGGATCTCGCCGAGCGCCGCGCGCGGCGCGTACGGCGGCGGCGCGGTGCACGCGGTGAGCGCGGTCAGCGCGGTGATCGCCGCGACGAGCGCCGCACTCCTGCCGATGGATGCCTGTCGCCGCATGCGATCCTCCCCCGATCCTGCGTGCAGCCTAGCGGCGCGGGCCGCCTCCGCCCCCTCGCGCAACTCAGGAACCCCGCGCCGGGGCGCTCCTGAGTTGTGCGGCGGGCGCGATCAGGCGGCGGGAGTGATCAGGCGGCGGGCGCGGATGCCTCGGTGAGCGCGTCGAGCTCGTCGGCGCCGAGCTCGAGCTCCGCGGAGGCGAGCAGCGCGGGCAGCTGCGCCGTCGTGCGGGCACTCGCGATCGGCGCCGCGACGGTCGACCGGCTGCGCAGCCAGGCGAGCGACACGGTCGCGACCTCCGCGCCGTGCGCGGCGGCGATCTCGTCGAGCACCGTCAGCACGGCGTGCCCGCGCGCGTCGAGGTACTCGGCCGCGCCCCCGGCGCGCACGCTCGCGCCCGGCGCCTCGAGGTCGGCCGCGGCGCGGTACTTGCCGGCGAGGAAGCCCTTCGCGAGCGAGAAGTACGGCAGCACCGCGAGCCCCTCGCGCTCGGCGCGCTCGCGCAGCCCGCCCTCGAACTCGCGCTCGACGAGGTTGTAGTGCGGCTGCAGGGCGACCGCACGGTGGAAGCCGTTCTCGGCGGTCACCCGGAACCACTCGTCGATGCGCTCGGGCGTGTAGTTCGAGATCGCGATGGCGCGCACCTTGCCCGCGTCGACGAGGGCGGAGAGCGCGCCGACGGTCTCCTCGAGCGGCACCGACTCGTCGTCGAAGTGGGCGTAGTAGAGGTCGATCCGATCGGTGCCGAGTCGCGTCAGCGAGGCATCCGCCGCGGCCCGGATGTTCGCCGCCGAGAGGCCCGCGAACTCCGGGTGGGTGCTCACCTTGCTCGCGATCGCGAGCTCGTCGCGGTCGCTGCGCCCGGCGAGCCAGCGGCCGATGATCGTCTCGCTCTCGCCGCCGGTGTGCCCGGGGACCCAGTGCGAGTACCCGTCGGCGGTGTCGATGAGCGTGCCGCCGCCGGCCGCGAAGGCGTCGAGCACCTCGAAGGACGTCGCCTCGTCGGCCGTCCAGCCGAACACGTTGCCGCCGAGGGCGAGCGGGAACGGGCGCACCTCGAGGGTCTCGGCGAGGCGGGCGAGGGCGGGGCTGACGGCGGCGGTGGCACTGGATTCGGTCATGCCTCCCGCCAACGGCGACCCCCGCGCGGGTATTCCCCGTTCAGGCGCGCGGCGTAGGCTCGCGTCATGCCGGCATCCAGCGAACCCCGCGTGGCCCTCTATTTCGACTTCGACAACATCGTCATCTCCCGCTACGACCAGCTGCACGGCGACAGCTCCTACCGCCGCGACACCTCGCGGTCGAAGTCCCCGACCGCGGGCACCAAGACCGCGGAGCGACTGCGGGAGGCCACGGTCGACGTCGACGCCGTGCTCGACTTCGCGGCGACGTTCGGCACCATCGCGATCGCCCGGGCGTACGCCGACTGGTCGGGGCACGTGAACGCGAGCTACCGCGGCCAGCTGATCGACCGGGCCGTGGACCTCGTGCAGCTCTTCCCGCTCTCCTCGACGAAGAACGGGGCCGACATCCGGCTCGCGGTCGACGCCGTGGAGGACATGTTCCGCCTCGACGACCTCACCCACATCGTGATCGTCGCGGGCGACTCCGACTACGTCGCGCTCGCGCAGAAGGCGAAGCGGCTCGGCCGCTACGTCGTCGGCATCGGCGTCGCGGGCGGCACGAGCCGGGCGCTCACCGCGGCGTGCGACGAGTACGCCGACTACGACGCCCTGCTCGCGACCGACGCGGCGGTCGGCGACGACGAGGACGAGGCGGCCACGGCCGCAGCGAGCGGCGCTCCGGAGGCGGCCACGGAGCCCGCGCAGAGCGGCTCGCGGCGACGCCGCGGCGGCGGCAAGCAGCAGGATGCCTCGGCCGGGACGGGCGGCGACGCCTCGGGCGCGGATGCCGCGGCGGATGCCGCTGCCGCCTCGGGCGAGGCCGACGAGCCGGCCGCCGCGCCTCCCCGGCGCGCCTCCTCGCGCACGCTGCAGTTCATGCCGCCGGTCGATCCCGCGGAGGAGGCGTCGGGCAGCCCGCGCAACCCCGGGCGACTGCTGCTCAAGGCGATCGAGCTGCTGCGCTCGAAGAACGACGAGGAGTGGCAGACGTCGAGCGCGGTGAAGAACCAGATGATGCGGATGGATCCGACGTTCCAGGAGCGACGACTCGGCTTCGCCTCGTTCACCGAGTTCCTGAAGTCCCGCGGCGGCGTCGTCGAGCTGGACGAGACGGGCCGGGGCCGCGTGCGGATCCGCCCGAAGAAGGGCTGAGCCGGCCCTGCGCGCCGCCCCGATCGACACTTCCCGCGCGCGCCCCGCCGCCCCGACCGACACTTCCCACGCGCCCCCCGCGCGCCCCGGCCGACACTTCCCACGCGCCCGCGCCACTTCGTGCTCGTTGCGCCACCTCTGCTGGCGCAACGCCGCTGAAGTGGCGCGTGTGTGGTCTGACCACATCTGCTAGCCTGTGGTCCGACCACAGGAGGAAGCCGTGAGCGACACCCGCGCCTGGCAGCACGTGCTCGAGCACGTCGAGTCGCGCCTGCTCGCGGGCGAGCTCGCGCCCGGCGACCGGCTCCCCGGCGAACGGGCGCTCTCGGCCGAACTCGGCGTGGGCCGCTCGAGCGTGCGCGAGGCGCTCCGCGTGCTCGAGGCGATGGGGCTCGTCCGCACCGCCACCGGCTCCGGCCCGAGCGCCGGCGCCGTCATCGTCGCGACGCCCGACGGCGGCATGCGCACGCTCATGCGCCTGCAGGTCGCCGCGCGCGGACTGCCGGTCGCCGACCTCGTCGACACCCGACTGCTGCTCGAGGGCGCCGTCGCGGAGCGCCTGGCCGAGGCATCCGCCGCCGGCTCCGGCTCCCCCGCGTCATCCGACGCCGCCGAGGCATCCGCCGCCCCCTCGCTCGCCGCGGCCGAGCGCCTGCTCGACGCGATGGACGATCCGTCGCTCGCGCCCGAGGAGTTCCTCGCGCTCGACGCCGCCTTCCACCTCGCCCTCGCCGAGGCCGCGGGCAACCAGGTCACCCTCGCGACCATGGCGGGGCTGCGCAGCGGCATCGAGGGCTACGTCGTCGCGGGCATGCAGCGCATCGCCGACTGGCCCGCCATGGCCGAGCGCCTGCGCTCCGAGCACCGCGGCGTCATCCGTTCGATCACCGACGGGGATGCCGCGGCGGCCCGCCGAGGCATCCACGACCACATCGCCGGCTACTACGCGGCGATCTCCGACCCCGCACGATAGGACCGAAACGAAATGGTGCAACGCCAGCTGCCGAACCCGCGCGAGATCTTCCAGCTCATGCGGTTCAAGACGCCGACGATGAACCCGACCGACCGCCGCCTCGAGCGCGCGCTCACCATCTGGGACCTGCGCGACATCGCGCAGCGCCGCACCCCGAAGGCGCCGTTCGACTACACCGAGGGCGCCGCCGAGGACGAGCTGTCCCTCGCCCGGGCCCGCCAGGCGTTCCAGGACGTCGAGTTCCACCCCTCGATCCTGCGGAGCGTGCCCGTCGTCGACACGAGCCGCGAGGTGCTCGGCGGTCCGAGCGCCCTGCCGTTCGGCATCGCGCCGACCGGCTTCACCCGCCTCATGCAGACCGAGGGCGAGGTCGCCGGGGCGGGCGCCGCGGGCGCGGCGGGCATCCCGTTCACCCTGTCGACGCTCGGCACCACCTCGATCGAGGGCGTGAAGGCGGCGAACCCGTCGGGGCGCAACTGGTTCCAGCTCTACGTCATGCGCGACCGCGAGATCTCCTACGAACTCACCCGGCGCGCCGCCGCCGCGGGCTTCGACACCCTCTTCTTCACCGTGGACACCCCCGTCGCGGGCGCCCGCCTCCGCGACAAGCGCAACGGCTTCTCCATCCCGCCGCAGCTCACCCTCGGCACGATCGTGAACGCCATCCCCCGCCCGGCCTGGTGGATCAACTTCCTCACCACCCCGCCGCTCGAGTTCGCCTCGCTCTCCTCGACCGGGGGCACGGTCGGCGAGCTGCTCGACTCGGCGATGGACCCGACGATCTCCTTCGACGACCTCGAGGTGATCCGTTCGATGTGGCCCGGCAAGATCGTCGTGAAGGGCGTGCAGACGCTCGAGGACGCGAAGAAGCTCGCGGGCCTCGGCGTCGACGGCATCGTGCTCTCGAACCACGGCGGGCGCCAGCTCGACCGGGCGCCCATCCCGTTCCACCTGCTGCCGAGCGTCGCGCGCGAGGTCGGCGGCGACCTCGAGGTGCACGTCGACACCGGCATCATGTCGGGCGCGGACATCGTGGCCTCGATCGCACTCGGCGCGCGCTTCACCCTCATCGGCCGGGCGTACCTGTACGGGCTGATGGCCGGCGGGCGCCGCGGTGTGGATCAGACGATCTCGATCCTCCGCACGCAGATCGAGCGCACCATGAAGCTCCTCGAGGTCTCGACGCTCGACGAGCTCGGCCCGCAGCACGTGACCCAGCTCGCCCGCCTGCAGCCCGTCGCCCGACCCGTGCAGGCCGCCGCCGAGTTCGCCGCGGAGGCGAAGCCGAAGGCGGTGCGGTCGTCGCGGCCGGCCACCAAGGCGGGTGGCGCCACCAAGGCCGGCAATGGCGCGAAGGCATCCGGCCCCGCGAAGACGGCCGCGCCCGCGAAGGCGTCGGGCGCCGCGAAGGCGTCGGGAACCCCGCGGACGCCGGCGAAGCGCGCGACGCCGAAGGCGGGCTGAGCGCCGCCTCGGCGGAGGCATCTCCTCCCGGTCCGGTAACGCTTCGGTGCCTGCTGGAAACACCCCCAGTGACGCCGGGGGGCGATCGTCGCACCATCGGGCGTCGATTCGGGAGGAACGATGAAGTTCACGAAGTTCATGCAGCGCACGGAGCGCACGGCGGCCGAGCCGCGGCGGGGGCGATGGCATCGGATGACGGCGGTCTTCGCCATCGCGCTCGGCCTCGTGGCCGGATCGGTGGTCGCGGCGGCACCGGCTCCGGCGCAGGCCGCGAACGGCGGCTACTGCTCGAAGCAGGTGATCTACTACCCGTCCGCGGGCACCTACTTCGTGGTGCCGGCCGACGCCAACTTCAACGTGCTGTGCCGCCTCGACAGCGGGGCGAACTCCGTCGCGGTGAAGGCGCTGCAGGGCGGGCTGAACAGCTCCTGCGCTGTCAGCGCGGGGCTCGCGGTGGACGGCGTGTTCGGACCGGCGACGCGGGCCGCGCTGATCCGGGCGCAGCAGAAGTTCGGGGTGACGGCCGACGGCATCTACGGGCCGAACACCGCGCGGGCCTTCAAGTGGGGCACGACGGCGGGCACCTGTCGCTCGATTCCGTGATGCGTCTCGGCTGACGAGCGCAGCCGACCGGCGAGCCACGAGACGGCCCGGCCCCGCATCGGGGCCGGGCCGTCTTCGGCTAGCGCGCCCGCTCGTACTCGGAGAGCACGACGCCGGTCTCGAAGGCCTGCGTGGCGACCTCGGTGAAGCCGCTCGGCGCGTACGGCCGCGGTCCGAACAGCGGGATACCGGCGCCGAACAACAGCGGGTACCGCTTCAGCACGAGCCGGTCGATCTCGTCGGCGAGCGCTGCGGCGAGCGCGCCGCCGCCGCAGAGCCAGATGCCCGATCCCTCCTCGGCCTTGAGTTCGCGCACGACGTCGACGGGGTCGCGACGCACGGTCTCGACGCCGTCTCCGCTCGCCTCGTGCTCCCGGCTGAACACGAGCTGCCTGAGGTGCCGGTAGGGACTGTCGACGCCGAAGGGCAGGCCGACGGCGTAGGTGTTCCAGCCCATCAGCACGGTGTCGAAGCGGCTGCGGTCCTGCGCGAGGCCGAGGGCGGCGGCCGCGTCGGTGGGGACGGTGTCGGCGAACCGCTCGTTGATCGCCGACATGTGGTCGCCCTCCACCGGGAAGGCGTCGAACTCGCCGTTCGGCCCCGCGATGAACCCGTCGAGGGTGACGGCGACGTAGTAGCTGAGTGCTCGCATCCTGCTCCATTCACAACATGTGTAGTGATTGGGAGACTACAACAGATGTCGTGGTTGCGCTAGGGTCGGAGCATGGCGAAGAACGAGGCGCGCCGACGGGCGCTCGCGGATGCCGGGCTCGAGGTCCTCGCCCGTGAGGGCTCGCGCGGGCTCACCCACCGGGCGGTGGACGACGCGGCATCCGTGCCCGCAGGGACGACCTCGAACTACTTCCGCAGTCGCGAGGCCCTCATCGGCGGGCTCGTCGATCGCATCGGCGAGCGCCTGGCGCCGAGCGAGGCCGACCTCGAGGCGCGCGCCGGCGCCGAGCCGAGCCCGGAGCTCTTCGCCGACTACCTCCGCGACATCGTCCGCCGGCTCACGACCGAGCGCGAGGTCACCCTCGCCCTCTTCGAGCTCCGGCTGGAGTCGACCCGTCGCCCCGAGCTCGCCGCGGTGCTCGGCGCCTGGCAGCGCGCCGGCTTCGAGGCCGACGTCGCGTTCAACACGGATGCCGGACTGCCGGGCGGCGCCCGCGAGATCGCCCTGTTCCACTACGCGATCGACGGGCTCCTCCTCGACCGGCTCACGAGCCCGATCGACCCCGGCACCTCCACCGACGAGGTCGTCGACGCCCTCGTCGCGGGGCTCCTCCCCCGCCGCTGAGCTCGCGCGGGGTCGCGAGCCCCGCCGACTCCACCCCGAGTTGCCCGACTTCCATGAAAATTGGGCAACTCGGGGGTGGGGCGGGCGGAGCCCGCTCAGCGGGCGGATGCCTCCCAGGCGAAGCCGTCGGGATCGCTGACCGAGCCGAGCGCACCCGTGATGACGATCCGGTGCGAGCCTGCGCCCTCGGCGGGCACTCCGGCATCCTTCGCGAGGGCGCGCCGCTTGTACAGACCGAGGCCGATGCGGCTGCCGGGGGTCTCGAACTCGACGTAGCTGCCGAAGCTCTTGCCGACGGCGATGCCGCGCTCGGTGTAGAAGCGCTTGCTCGCCGCGACGTCCTCGGCCCCGAGGAGCAGCACGATCCGGTCGAACACGGCGGCGGCGGGACGGACGTCCTTCTTCGCCGAGGTCGCGACCTTCCAGATGGTGCCGTCGGGCGCCTGCACGGTGCCGCCGTAGCCCCAGAGGGACTTCGTGAGCGGCTTCACGACGGTGGCGCCGGCGTCGAGGGCCGAGCGCACGAGCGCGTCGACGTCGCCGGGCTGGGCGGCGATGAGCGAGAGGGTGAAGCCGCGGAAGCCGCTGCTCGGAGCCTCCGCGGGCTGCACCCGCAGGCGGTCGCCGAGGCCGAAGGCGGCTGCGGCGAAGCGCTCGGCCGAGGCGACGTCGTCGGCCTGGATGACGATCAAGTCGATCGCCGGGGCGGTGGTGTGGTTCGTCTTCGTGTCCATGTCGGCCACGCTACGAGCGAGCGGATGCCCCGGGCTTCTCGATTCCTGCTCGATCCGTGCGGGCGGCGCCCGGGCCGCATCCGGGCGGCACCCGGACGACCCGGGCGCCGCCCGCGCTCGCTCACACGCGCGTCATGGTCGACGGGTAGCCGCCGCCTCCCGGGTACACCCACTCGCCGGCCATCACCCGGTCGCCGTCGGAGAAGGTGCCGCGGAAGTAGGCCGGGCTGCCCTTCGCGCCGCCCCAGATCGTGAGCGTGTCGCTGTCGAGCTCGTACACGTAGTCGAGGGTGTTGCCGAGCGAGTCGTAGAAGCGCGACACCACGTCGGTGCCGGCCGGCTCGCCGAACGGGCGGAGCGGCCCGATCACCTCGAAGCCGCTGATCCGCTGCCCGAACTGCTCGAGCTCGACGTGCTGCAGCAGGAAGAACCCGCCCGGCATCCACTCGTACCTGACGAGGCCGGGTGCGCCGCCCTCGACGCGCCACTCGCCGACCAGGCGGTCGAGCGCCCGCAGCTCCGGACTCGGCTGAGGCGCCTCGCCCGCCGACTCGCCCGTGAACTCGTTCGTCGTGTCTTCCGTCATCTCGATCTCCTCGTTCTGCTCGGCCCGGCGGAACACCGGACTCATGGAGGACGACGGAGCCGACCCTCGCGTCTCGACATGCGTCCGGGATTCTGCTCGGACGGATGTCGAGACCGACGACCCCGCTCCGTCGTAGCAGTGTCGGCCCCACCCCGGGGCCGGGATCGGATGACTCCCATGACGGTACGAACGACCACCACGGTCCCCGAGGCGACGGCGACGCGCGGCGCGGGCGGCCTCCGCGCGCTCCTGCTCGGCAGCGCCCTCGCCGGGCCGCTCTTCTACGCGGCATCCCTCGTCCAGGCCCTGCTCCGGGACGGCTACGAGCTCGGCCGCCATCCGCTCAGCCAGCTCGCCGTCGGCGAGGGAGGCTGGGTGCAGGTGCTCGCCTTCGTGATCGCCGGGCTCGGCGGGCTCGGGCTCGCCCTCGGGCTGAGCCGCGTCGGTGAGGGCCGGGTCTCGCGCCGGCTCGCAAGCGGCTTCGTCGCCGTGTTCGGGCTGGGCTTCATCGTCGCCGGCCTGTTCCCGATGGACGCGCAGCACGGCTTCCCGGCCGGCGCACCCGAGGGCGCGGTGCCGCTCTCCTGGCATGCGACGGTGCACGTGGCCGCGGCGGCGATCGCGTTCCTCGCCCTCGCGGGGGCGTGCATCGTGCTGCTCGTCCAGTCGATCCGCCGGCGGCGGGTCTGGGCTTCGATCGGACATGCGGCGACGGCCCTCGTGCTGCTCCTGCCCATGTCGCCGACCGAGTCGAGCGTGCAGATCGCGCTGACCGGGGCGATCGCGTTCACCTGGGTCACCGTGCTGGCGCTGCGGTTGCGGGCGCGGGCATGAGCCGTACCGTTGAGGCAGACGAACTGACGATGCGAAGGGGCACCGTGAAATTCCTGTTGCTGAGCTACACCCCCGCCGACTCCTGGGAGGCGGCGGAGGCCGACGTCCCGAGCCAGGAGGCCCTCGACGCCTTCGCCGCGTACCAGCGGTTCGAGGCGCGACTGCGCGAGTCGGGCGAGTTCGTCCTGAGCGAGGGCCTCGGCCATCCGGCCGTCACGACGACGGTGCGCAAGACGGAACGCGGCGTCATCGCGACCGACGGCCCGTTCGCGGAGCTGAAGGAGGTGCTCGCGAGCTTCGCGGTGATCGAGTGCTCGGGCATGGAGCGGGCGCGCGAGATCGTCGCCGAGATGGTTTCCGTCCTCGGCGAGCCGATGGAGATCAGGCCGATCATGGGCGATGACTTCGCCGCATGACCGACCCCGCGTGACGGTGCGGAGCCGCGACCGGCGCGTCGAGACGGTGCTCCGCGAGGAGGCGCCGCAGGTGCTCGGCGCACTGGTCCGCCGGTTCGGCAGGTTCGATCTCGCCGAGGACGCCACCCAGGAGGCGCTCCTCGCCGCGCACGCCGGCTGGTCGCGCGACGGGCTCCCGGCGGAGCCGCGCAGCTGGCTGATCCGGGTCGGCTATCGCAAGCTCGTCGACCTGCTCCGCTCGGAGGAGGCGGACCGCCGGCGCGAGGGCGAGTGGCTCGGCACGGATCCGCGCCGCGCGGATCCGCTGGCCGCCGCGCCGATCGCGGTCGCGCACGACGACAGTCTGGAGCTGCTCGTACTCTGCGCGCACCCCTCGCTCGCGGAGACGTCGAAGATCGCACTGACCCTGCGGGCGGTCGGCGGCCTCACGACCGCCGAGATCGCGCACGCGTTCGGTGCGTCCGAGGCGACGATGGCGACGCGGATCAGCCGCGCGAAGCAGACCCTGCGCAGGGCGGGAGCGCGGTTCGAGCTCGGCGATGAGCGAGACCTGGTCGAGCGGGTGCCGGCCGTCCGCCGCATCCTCTACCTGATCTTCAACGAGGGATACGCGGCGAGCGCCGGCGCCGAACTCCTGCGGGTCGACCTCACGGCCGAGGCGATCCGTCTCGTCCGGATCCTCGTCGCAGCGCGGCCCGACGACCTCGAGGCCCAGGGACTGCTCGCGGTGATGCTGCTGACGGAGGCGCGCAGGGACGCCCGGCAACTCGACGATCGGCTCGTCCTCCTTCCGGATCAGGATCGCTCGCTGTGGGACCGTGACCGGATCGCCGAGGGCACGGCGCTGATCGAGTCGGCGTGGCACCGGGCCGACGTCGGGCCGTTCCAGTTGCAGGCCGCGATCGCGGCGGTCCATGCGAACGCGGCGACGGCGGAGGACACCGACTGGCCGCAGATCGCCGCCCTCTACCTCTGGCTGGAGCGTCTCGAGCCGACCGGTCCGGTTCGCCTCAGCCGCGTGGTCGCGGTCGCACGGGCGTTCGGCGCACGGCGCGGCTTGGCGCTGCTCGACGAGCTCGACCGGGAGCACGGGCTCAGCGTCGAGCCGCTGACGGCGGCGCGGTCCCGCATCGTCCGCGCGCATCTGCTCGACGAGCTCGGCGAACACGAGGAGGCGCGGCTGGCCTTCGGCGCCGCGGCCGAGCTCGCGACCAACGAGGTGGAGCGGCGGTTCCTCGCCGAGCGGGCCGAGCGGGGCGGGCGGGGCGGGCGAGCCGCCGACTGATGCCCCCACCCGTCCGTCGCTTGCTCGACTGGCGTTCAGGCTCGGGGAGGAGACTGGCCACGAGCCCGCAGCTGGGCGGGCCGGAATCGAGCCGAGGAGTACGTGCACATGAAAGCGCTGCAGTACCGCACGATCGGGGCCGCCCCCGAGATCGTCGAGATCGAGAAGCCCGAGCCCGGGCCCGGCGAGGTGCGGATCCGCGTCACCGCCGCCGGAGCCTGCCACTCGGACAGTTTCATCATGGGCCTGAACGAGGAGCAGTACGTCTACGGACTGCCGCTCACCCTCGGCCACGAGGGCGCGGGCGTCGTCGACAAGCTCGGCGAGGGCGTCACCGGCGTCGAGGTGGGCGAGGCCGTCGCGGTCTACGGGCCGCAGGGCTGCGGCCGGTGCGTGCAGTGCGCGCAGGGCAAGGAGAACTACTGCGAACGCGCCGCGGAGCTCGGCATCCGCCCGCCCGGTCTCGGCGCTCCGGGCGCGATGGCCGAGTACCTCCTCGTTCCCGACGCGCGATTCCTGCTGCCGCTCGGCGACCTCGACCCGGTCGAGCACGTCGCGCTGACCGACGCCGGGCTCACCCCGTACCACGCGATCAAGATGTCGCTGCCGAAGCTCGTGCCCGGCAGCACCGCCGTTGTGATCGGCGCGGGCGGACTCGGCCACGTCGCGATCCAGCTGCTGCGCGCGCTGTCGCCCGCGACGGTCGTGGCGCTCGACGTCAGCCAGGACAAACTGCGGCTCGCGACCGAGGTCGGGGCGCACCACGTGTTCCCCTCGGATGCCGAGGCGGCCGACCGGGTGAAGGAGCTCACGGGCGGGAAGGGCGCTGCGGCGGTGTTCGACTTCGTCGCCATCCAGCCGACGATCGACGCCGGCCACGCCATGCTCGCGGTCGAGGGCGATCAGGTGCTCGTCGGGGTCGGCGCGGGCGCGGTGCCGGCGGGCCTCCTCGCCTCGCCCTACGACTCGACGGTGCGGGCACCGTACTGGGGCTCGCGCGCCGAGCTGTTCGAGGTCTTCGAGCTCGCGCGCGCCGGGCTCGTCAAGATCGAGACGGAGCGCTTCTCGCTCGACGAGGCGCCCGAGGCCTACCGCCGACTGCACGACGGCACCCTGCGCGGTCGCGCGGTCGTCGTGCCCTGACCCCGCTCCGCGACCGGGAACGACGGATGCCCCGGGGCCGATCGGCCCCGGGGCATCCGCGCGTCCGAACGATCGGACGCCGCACGGACGGTCAGCTGCAGGTGATGACCGTGCCGTCCTCGAGCTGCCAGACGCCGGAGCCGAGCTCGGCGCACGCGGCGACGAGGCTGCCCCCGGCGGCGATCGCGACGATGATGGCGATCACGGTCGCGATGATGCCGAGCGCGAGCAGGATCGAGCCGACGATGATGCCCGCTTTGGCGGGACCGTTCTTCTGGCCGGCCTTCTTCGACTGCGAGTTCGCCACGATGCTCAGGATGAGGCCGATGAGCGGCAGGAAGATCGCGAGGATGAGGCCGGCGATGCCGAGGCCCTTGCCCGGGTAGGTGTCGCCGGCCGGGGCGGGCGCGTAGGCCGGCTGGGCCTGCGGGGCGCCGTACGCGGGCTGCCCCTGCGGCGCGCCGTACGCGGGCGGCGCGGCCGGCGGAGCCGCGGGCGGGGCGCCGTAGGCCGGGGCGGCCGGCTCGGCGGGAGCGGCAGCCGGCTCGGCGGGCGCGGCCGGAGCCTCGTACGCGGGCGGCGGGGCGGCGGGCGGAGCCGCGGGCTCGGCCGGCGCGGCGGCGGGCGCCGCCGGCTCGACGGGGGCGGCGGTCTCGGCCGGCACGGCCGGCTCGACCGGCTGCTGCGGCTCGCCCTGGGGGGCGTTGGGGTCGGTCATGATGACTCCTCCGGGTCGCGGACATGGTCCGGGGAGTGTCGCCCCCCGACTGGCCGATCGTAGCGCCACCGGGCGACGGCGGGCCACCATCGGGCGCGATCCGCCCGATCGGCGGCCCGGTTCCGGAACGGAGCCGGGAACGGCGGATGCCCCGGGCGAGTCGCGCCCGAGGCATCCGCCGTCCGTCGGAGCGGCTCAGCGGCCGGCGTTCGCCGCCTGCAGGAGCTGCTCGATCTGCTCGTGCGACACCGGGACGCCGGGGAAGCCCACGAGCCGGCCGATCGGGAACGAGGCCATCATCTTCTCCATGCCCTCGTCGTCGGCCATCGCCGCCATTCCGGGGTTGTCGCCGAAGAGGCCGCCCAGCGCCTGCGCCACGATCGGGCCGGCGACGGGGTCGCTCATGAGGTCGCCGATCGACGACTCCATCGTGAGCGGGATCCGCACCGCGTCGCCCGCGACGGCGACGCTCGCCTCGGCCCGGAGGTCGCGGCTCGAGGCGCCGACCGACACGAGGTACTCGCCGCCCTCGACGACCCAGCGGTCGACGCGGACGTCCCAGTAGGCGAGGTCCTCGCGGCGCACCCGAATCTCGACCTGCTGCGACGCGCCCGCGGCGAGCTCGACGGAGGCGAAACCCTTGAGCTCGCGCGGGGCGCGCTGCACGGCGCTGGCGCCGAGCGAGGTGTACAGCTGCACGACCTCGCGGCCGTCGCGCTCGCCCGTGTTCGTCACCGTGACCCGCGCGACGAGTCCGCTCGCGTCGGCCGACACGACGAGGTCGGAGTACGCGAAGGAGGTGTACGAGAGCCCGTGACCGAAGGGGTATCGCACGGCGGCGTCGCGGGCGTCGTACCAGCGGTAGCCGACGAAGAGCCCCTCGCCGTAGCGGACGTGCCCGAACTCGCCCGGGAAGTCGAGGAACGCCGGTGTGTCCTCGAGCCGGAGCGGGATCGTCTCGGTGAGCCGCCCGGAGGGGTTCACGACGCCGTACAGCACGTCGGCCACGCCGCCGCCGCCGGCCTGGCCGCCGAGCCAGCCCTCGACCACGGCCGAGACCTCCTCGGCGAACGGCAGCTCCACCACGCCGCCGTTCGCGAGCACGACGACGACGTTCGCGTTGGCGGCGCGCACGGCAGCGAGCAGCTCGAGCTGCGCCTCGGGCAGCCGCAGGTGCTCGCGGTCGAAGCCCTCCGACTCCGCTGCGGCGGGCAGACCCAGGAAGGCGAGCACGACGTCGGCGCCCTCGGCCGCGGCGACGGCCTCGGCGATGAGCGCCGGGTCGGCGGCGGCCTTCGCGTCGAGCGTGAAGCCGGGCGCGAAGACGGGAGCGGCGCCGGCGAGCGCGGCGATCTCCTCGAGCGCGGTGTCGAGCCGGGTCGGGTTGATCAGCGAGGAGCCCGCGCCCTGGTAGCGCGGCGTCCGCGCGAACTCGCCGACGACGGCGACGCGGGTGCCGGCGGCGAGCGGGAGCACGCCGTCGTTCTTCAGCAGCACGACGCCGCGGGCCGCGGCCTCGCGGGCCAGGGCGTGGTGGGAGTCGACGTCGTACGAGGCATCCGCGTCGGCGCCGGCGACCGCCTTCTGCGCGAGCTCGACGGCGCGCGTCGCCGCGAGGTCGAGCGCCGACTCGGCGAGCCGGCCGTCCCGCACCGCCTCGACGAGCTGGGCGTCGGTGCGGCCGTCGGAGGACGGCATCTCGAGATCGAGTCCGGCGGGAAGCCCCGCGACGCGGTCGTTCACCGCGCCCCAGTCGCTCACGACGAGCCCCTCGAAGCCCCACTCGTCGCGGAGCACCTTCGTGAGCAGCCACGGGTCCTCGCTCGCGTAGACGCCGTTGATGCGGTTGTACGAGCACATCACGGTCCACGGCTGCGCGTCCTCGACGACCCGGTGGAAGCCGCGCAGGTAGATCTCCCGCAGCGGTCGCGGGTCGACGTCGCTCGACGCGCGCATGCGGTCGAACTCCTGGTTGTTCGCGGCGAAGTGCTTCAGCGAGGCGCCGACGCCCTGCGACTGCAGGCCGCGGACGAGGGCCGCGCCGAGCGCGCCGGAGACGATCGGGTCCTCGGAGAGGTACTCGAAGTTGCGCCCGCACAGCGGCGAGCGCTTGATGTTGATGCCCGGCCCGAGGAGGACGCCGACGCCCTCGGCCCGCGCCTCCTCGCCGAGTGCGCGCCCGACGCGTTCGGCGAGCTCCGGGTCCCAGGCCGAGCCGAGCGCGACGGCGGGCGGGAAGCACGTCGCCGGCACGCTGTCGGCGAGGCCGAGGTGGTCGCTGGAGCCGCGCTGCAGGCGCACGCCGTGCGGGCCGTCGGTCAGCACGATGGACGGGATGCCGGCGCGCTCGACCGCCTTCGTGCCCCAGAAGCTCGCGCCGCTCGTGAGCGACGCCTTCTCCTCGAGCGTGAGTTCCGCGACGAGCTCCGCCGCGTCGCGCGCGGCGAACTCGGCGGTCTGGTCGATGGTGTCGGTCATACCGATGCTCCTTCGTAGGGTGACGCCGGCCGGGCGTCGAGCGGTGCCGGGACGGCCCGGCGGAAGAGTGGCTTGCCGTAGTCCCGCTCGAGCAGGGTCGCGAACGCCCACCAGAGCACGAGCGTCGCCGAGGCGCCGCCGATCACGCCGAAGACGGCGTCCGAGAACCAGTGCGCGTTGATGAGTGTGCGCTGCCAGATCATCCCGACCGCGATCAGCCCGCCGACGAGCCACCACCAGCGCCGCTTCGCGACGGGCAGGAGGGCGGCGACGCCGACGAGCAGGATGCCGGCGCTCACCGAGTGCCCGGAGGGGAACGAGCCGTGGTCGACCTGGAACAGCGGCCCGAAGAGGTTCGCGGCCGCGTCGTCGGCCGGGCGCGGCCGGTCGACGAGGTTCTTCACGAGCTGGGATACGAGGAAGGTGCCGCCGAACTCGGCGGCGAGGAAGAACAGCGCCGAGCGCCAGCGGCGGACGACGAACAGCCAGATCGGGATGAGCAGGATGGTGAGCACCGCGCCCGGCAGTTCGCCGAGGTACTGGAAGAACATCGGCAGCGCCCACGTCTCGCCGCCGGTGCCCGGAGCGAGCCCGACGACGGCGCGCCAGGCGTCGTCGAGGGGCTGGGTGAAGGGGTGCTCCACGTCGGCCGCGACGGCGAACGCGAACACCGCGAAGAGGGCCAGGCCGACGAGGCCGGTGACGAGCAGCACCCGGGGGCGGCGCGGCCGCGAGGCATCCGCGGTCATCGCACGGCCTTGATCGGCCAGACGGCGAAGGCGCCGAGCACGGAGAGGACGATCGCGACCGGGAACAGTCCCGCGAAGCCGAAGGCGAGCACGATCGCGCCGGCGACGCCGGGGGCGAGGGTCTGCGGCAGGGTCGCGGCCATGTTCACGACGCCGAGGTCCTTCGCGAACGACTTCGCCGACGGCAGCACCTCGCTCATGAGCGCCGTGTCGACCGCCTGGAACATGCCGAAGCCGAGGCCGGAGATGAAGGTCATGATCATCCAGGCGGTGACGTCGGGCCAGACCCACGGCAGCAGGAACGCGAGCCCCGTGACGACCGAGGAGGCGAAGACGAAGATCTTGCGGCGGCCGAGCTTGTCGGAGAGGGGCCCCGAGACGATCGTCGCGATGAGGATGCCGGCGAGGCTAATCAGGCCGAGCACGGGGATGACGTCCTGCGGCCGCTCGACGCCGAAGTAGTCGGTGAGCAGGTAGAGCTGGTAGCCGGTCACGGCGAAGTAGCCGGTGTAGAGCAGCAGCCGCCCGGTGAAGGCCCAGAAGAAGTCGGGGTGCTTGACCGGGTTCACCCAGAAGGTGCGCAGGAAGTCGCCGAGCTTGAACGGTTCGACGGGGAGGTCCTTCGAGGAGTGGTCGGGGTTGAACACGATGAAGAGCGTGAGCACCACGATCGCGATCGCGGCGAAGGTGAGGTAGCCCGCGGCGATGCTCTCGAAGAAGAGCGAGCCGACGACCTGACCGCCGAGGGCGCCCACCATGAGGCCGATGCCCGAGAGGGCGGCGAAGGTACCGCGGCGCTTCAGCGGCACCCGGTCGGGCATGACGGCGCTGAGCGGCCCCTGCGCGAAGTTGTAGGTGATCTGCACGAGGGTCCAGGCGATCACGACGCCGACGAGCGAGTCGGCGAAGGCGAGGCCGACGAGCGACAGGCCGCCGGCGAGGGCGCCGAGGAAGATCCACGGCGCGCGGCGGCCGAAGCGCGAGCGCGTGCGGTCGGAGATCTGCCCGGCGATGGGCTGGGCGATCATGGCGCAGAATGCGCCGATGGTCGCGACGATGGCGAGGTTCGCGACCTTGTCGGCCTCGCCGAACAGCAGGGTGACCTGCTGCGGGAGCAGGATGCCGGGGACGGCGCCCCAGATCAGGAAGATGCCGAGGTTCGCGGGGATGATCCAGCCGAGGAGCCGGCCGACGCCCGTGATCGGGGCGGGCGGGTCCTCGTTGCCGGCGGCCTCCTCGACGAAGGCGGCGGCGGCTTCGAGGGATTCGGGATCGTCGGGTCGGGATTCGGCGGCGGGCTGCGGAGCGGACGACATCGTCATCGGGGGAAGTCCTTCCAGGAGGCCTCGTCATCGAGGCGGTGCGAAAACCATACGCCACTCGGTTTTGCTCTGCAAGCGACTACGATTCACGTATGGCACGCAGGGGTTCGTACGCGAAGGGCATCGCGAAGCGCGAGGAGATCCTCACCGCCGCGCTCGACGTCATCGCCCGCAACGGCTACGGGCGCGCCTCCGTGCGCGAGCTCGCCGACGCCGTCGGCCTCAGCCAGGCCGGCCTGCTGCACTACTTCTCCTCGAAGGAGGAGCTCTTCGCGGAGATCCTGCGCAAGCGCGACGAGGTCGACCGCGAGGTCCTCGAGGCCGCCGATGCCGACCACGAGCTCAGCATGATGGACGGCTTCGTCCAGGTGATGCGCCACAACGCCGACGTGCCCGGGCTCGTGCAGCTCTACGCCCGGCTCTCGGCGGAGGCCACCGAGGCCGACCACGCCGCCCGCCCCTTCTTCACGGAGCGGTTCCGGATCTTCCGTGAGATGTCGGTGGAGAGCATCCGCGAGGGCCAGCGCGACGGCACGCTCCGCGCCGACCTCGACCCGGAGAAGATCGCGAGCCTGCTCCTCGCCGCCGCCGACGGGCTGCAGACCCAGTGGCTGATGGACCCCTCGATCGACATGGGCGATCACATCGAGTACCTGCTCGCGTCGCTGAAGCCGCCGGCCGCGGAATGACCGGGTCGCTCGCGAGCGCCGACGTCGGCCGGCACAACCTGGCGCTCGTCGCCGGCCGGCTCGCGGCGCTCGGCAGCGCGAGCCGCAGCGAGCTCGCGACCGCGACGGGCCTCGCGCGCGGATCGGTGACCGCCCTCGTGCGGCGCCTGGAGCACGACGGGCTCGTGCGCGAGACCGCATCGATCGCCCCGACGGGCAAGGGCCGCCCGCGTACGCTCCTCGAGTTGAGCGGCGACCACCTCGCGATCCTCACCGTGCTGATCGACGCCGACCGCGCGGTCGCCGTCGCCTCCTCCCTGCGCGGCGAGCGCCTGCACCGCGCCGAACGCCGGCACGGCCGACCGATGGGCGACCCGGCCCGGGTGGCGGACGTCGCCGCGGCCGTCGTCGGCGAGCTGCTCGCCGAGCTCGAGCCGGCCGGGCGCCGGATCGCCGAGGCATCCGTCGTCGCCTGGGCCCCGGTCGGCGGGGACCCCGCCGTCGTGCTGGCCGACACCGATCTCGACTGGGGCACGGTCGATCTGCTCGCACTCCTCGCCGAGCGCTCGCCCACGATCGCCGCGCTCGCCCGCGCCGGGCGGCTGCGCCTGCTCGCCGACACGGCCGTGGCCGCGGTCGCCGAGCACCTCGACACGGGACGCCCGGCGGAACTGCTGTACCTGAAGAGCGACTCGGGCATCGGTGGCGCGATCGTCGTCGACGGCGCCCCGCTCGACGGCAGCCACCACATCGCGGGCGCGCTCGGCCACCTGCCGGTCGTCCCCGAGGGCGCGGCCTGCGGCTGCGGGCAGCGCGGATGCCTCGTCACGGTCGCCGGCCCCGACGTCCTCCTCGCCGCCGCCGGACTCGACGCGCTCGCCCGCGAGGCGGGCCTCACCGCGGCGCTCCGCGTCTTCGTCGACCGCATCCGGGCCGAGGAGCCCCGCGCGGTCGCGGCCTGGCGGAGCGGTCGCGCCGAACTGGCCCGGGCGCTGCAGATCCTGGTCATGGCGATCGATCCGACGGTGATCGTGCTCGGCGGCTACCTGGCCGAGCTGGCCGACGAGCTCGGCGAGGCGCTCGCGGCCATCCAGCCCGGCATCGACGGGCGGTACCTGACCCCGCCTCGGGTGCTCGGCAGCCGCCTCGGCGCGGATGCGGCGCTCGTCGGCGCCGAGCGCACCGCGGTGGCGCGGCTCCTCGCCGATCCGGCGGCCCTCGCTCGCGACTGAGGACCCGCGACTCGGAGCTGCGGCTCGGGATGCCTCCATCTGGGCCGCCGGCCCCGGCGCATTCCCCGCCAGAGGTGGATACGCTCTGGACTTCCGGCGATGGATGTCGGTCGGTTCGCGTACGCTCGATGCATCGGGATACCACGACGAACGGGTGCGCAGCATGATGGAACGGAATCGACCACCGCACATGACCGCGCGCTGGCCGGCGCGTCTCGTCGTCGCCGCACTGCTGCTCGGCACGGGCGCCCTCGTCGGCTGGTCCGTCTCGGCCGTCTTCGTCCCGCCGAGCGATGCGCTCGCCACCAGCGGCTCCACGCACGTCGAAGTGGTCGCCGGCGAGGTCGGCTCCTCGGTGCAGCTGACGACCGTGGCGTCGTGGCCGCAGACGCCGGCGGGCACGAACCGCGCGGCGGGCACCGTCACCTCGGTCGCGGTGGGCCCCGGCGACGAGGTGCGCGACGGCGCCGAGCTGTACTCGGTCGACCTCCGTCCGGTCGTCGTCGCGACCGGCACGGTGCCGGCGTTCCGCCCGCTCGGCCGGGCGAGCGAGGGCGCCGACGTGCAGCAGCTGCAGCAGCTGCTCGCCGAGCTCGGCCACTACGACGGCCTCGTCGACGGCGAGTTCGGCCCGCTCACCGAGGCGGCGGTGAAGCGCTGGCAGGAGTCGCTCGACGTACCGGCCGACGGCGTCGTGCAGGCCGGCGACCTCGTCTTCGTGCCGGAGCTGCCGGGCCGCATCTCCCTCGACGACGAGCTCGTCCGCCCGGGTGCCGGGCTGGTCGGCGGCGAGGCGGTGGTCTCCACGCTGCCCGCCGAACCGCAGTTCGTGATCCCGGTCGGGCGCTCCCAGGCGGCGTCGATGCCGCCCGGCACGGCCGTGGCGATCCAGGCGCCCGACGGTGCGAGCTGGCAGGCGGTCGTCGCCGAGCAGCTCCCCTCCGGCGAAGCCGACGACCAGCTCGCGCTCGTGCTCGGCGGGGCCGACGGCGCATCCATCTGCGGCGCGGGCTGCGGCGCGCTGTCCGCACGCGGCGACACTCCGCTGCCGTCCACCGTCGTGACCGCCGAGACGGTGCGGGGCCTCGTCGTCCCGGTCGCGGCACTCGGTTCCGCGGCCGACGGCACCGTGGCGGTCGTCGACGAGCGCGGCCGCAGGCATCCCGTCGAGGTCGTGGCGGCCGCGCGCGGCATGGCCGTCGTCGAGGGGGTCGACGCGGGGCTCCGCGTCCGCGTCCCCGCACCCGAGGGCGGCGACCCGGCGGCCGAGGGATGAGCCGGCCTCCGCATGCGGTGCTCAGCGCCGAGCGCGTCTCCTTCCGCTACGAGCCGGCGACCCCGCTGCTCGACGACTGGTCGGCGACGTTCGACCGGGGCGAGCTCGTCGCCGTGACCGGGCCGTCCGGCCGCGGCAAGTCGACGGTGCTCTATCTGCTCGGGCTCATGCTGCGCCCGACGGCGGGCGAGGTGCTGCTCGACGGCGAGCCGATGCAGTCCCGCCCCGATCGCGAGCGCGCCGCCCATCGCGCCGCCCGGTTCGGCTTCGTCTTCCAGGACGCCGCGCTCGATACCACCCGCACCGTGCTCGACAACGTGCTCGAGACCGCCCTGTACCGGGGCGACGACCGCCGGCGGTCCCGGCACCGGGCGCACGAGCTGCTCGAACGGTTCGGGGTGGCGCTCCGCGCCGACGCGAGGCCCGGACAGGTCTCGGGCGGGCAGGCGCAGCGCATCGCGCTGTGCCGGGCGCTCCTCGGCGACCCGCGGATCGTGCTCGCCGACGAGCCGACGGGCAACCTCGACCCCGCGTCGAGCGAGGTCGTGTTCACCGCGCTGCGCGAGCAGGCCGCTCGCGGGGCGGCGGTCGTCGTGGTGACGCACGATCCGGCGCTCGTCGGCCGGTGCGACCGGGAACTGGTCCTGTGAACGCCGTCCGGCGGGCGCGCGCGCTGCTGCGGGAGGCGCTCGTCTCGGCCCTCGCCCAGCCGGTCGGGTCCGTGCTCGGCTTCGTCATGGTCGCCGGGATGTGCGCGGCGGTGCTCCTCACCTCGGGCCGCACGGTCGCGGCCGAGCAGCAGGTCGTCGCCTCGATCGACTCGGCGGGCACCCGCGCCATCGTCGTCCGCGCCGAGCCCGACGCGGGGCTCGACGTCTCGGTGCTCGACCGCCTCGCCCACATCGACGGCATCGAGTGGGCGGGAGCGTTCGGGCTCTCCGAGGATGCGCGCAACACCGCATTCCCCGACGGCGCCCCGGTCGCGCTGCGCCGGGCCTGGAGCGACGACTGGGCCGGGCTCGGGCTGCCGGCGCAGCCCGGGGTCGCGCTCGGCGAGGCGGCGTACGCCTCCGACGCAGCGCTGGCGCAGCTGGGCATGGCGGAGGCCGCCGGCGGCATCGCCGTGCGCGGCGGCACCGCCTACGCGATCGCCGGACGCATCGGGACGCCCGAGCACCTCGCGTTCCTCGAACCGCTCGTCATCGCCCCGCAGTCGGGGGCGGAGCGGGCGGCGCCGGTCGGCGCACTCGTCGTGATCGCGACGCGGCCCGAGCTCGTGGCGCCCGTGACCGACACCGTCCGCACGCTGCTCGACGTCACCGATCCGGACACCGTCGAGATCCGCAGCAGCGAGGCGCTCGCAACCCTCCGCGGGCTCGTCGGGGGGCAGCTCGGGGCGCACGGACGCGCGCTCACGCTCGGCATCCTGGGCGGCAGCGCGCTCCTCGTCGCCGTGCTGCTGTTCGGCATGGTGACGCTCCGCCGCAAGGACTTCGGCCGGCGACGCGCCCTCGGCGCCTCGCAGCGGCTGATCGTCGCCCTCGTGACGACGCAGACGGCGATCACCGCGACCGCGGGCGCCGCCGTCGGCTCGGCGGTCGCCGCGGCGGTGCTCTGGCTCTCCGGCGATCCGGTCCCCGAGTTCGCGTACCTGATCGGCGTCGACGTCCTCGGGGTGCTCGTCGCGACGCTGGCCGCGCTCCTGCCCGCCCTGTCCGCGGCGCGGCGCGAGCCGATCGCGGAGCTCCGGGTGCCGTAGCGGTGCGGGCCGTTGCGCTGCCGACCGGGTTCACCCGCCCGAGGCCCGCTGTTCGACTCGGTCGAGCCAGGCGTCGAGCGCCGGGAGCGCGAGATAGGCGATCGTGGAGTGCGTGGCGCCCGGCACGACGGTCTCGGTGACGTCGACGCCGAGCGACCGCTCGCGGGCGACGAACTCGGCGGTGTCCGCGGGCAGCACGAGCCGGTCGTCGGCTCCCTGCGCGACGAAGAGGGGGACGTCGATCGCGGTGCGTCCGGCGGAGTTCTCCTCGAGGAGACCGGCCCAGGGCTCGATGGCCGTCGGGTCGTGCGCGAAGAAGTCGCCGACGAGCGGCTCGGCGATCGCGTGCAGCCGATCGAGCTCTGGCAGGAGGCACAGCCGGTTCATCTCCGGGAGCTGTGCGATCGCCTCCGGGGTGAGCACCGTGTCGAGCTCGGCGCCGGGCATGGTCGGACCGTACACGTCGGCGTACGCGGCGAAGGCGTAGGACCCGATCGTGACGCCCGAGAGGTCGTCGAGGTGCGAGCCCATGAGGGCGGTGAGGTCGGCCGCCGGCGCGGCGGCCGCGACGGCGGCGATCTCGAGCTCCGGGGCGTAGGCGGACGCCTGTTCGGCGGCGAAGAGCACCGCCTGTCCGCCTTGGGAGTGCCCCCAGAGCACGACGCGGTCGCCAGCCGCCGCCGCCTCGATCGCCTGCGCCGCGCGCACGCCGTCGAGCACGGAGTGCGCGGCGGTGACCCCGACGAGGTATGAGTCGGGTCCCGCGGTGCCCATTCCGGCGTAGTCCGTGGCCACGACCGTGTAGCCGCGGTCGAGCATCAGGCGCAGCCCCTCGATACCGAGGAACGGGTCGTCGCTGCGGGACGGCGCGCAGTCGGGCGAGGTGCCGGTGGTCGGATGCCCCCAGGCGAGCACCGTGCGCTCGCCCATGACCGGGCGGAGCGGGGTGACCACGATGCCCGTGACGGCGATCGGGGTTCCGTGAAGGTCGGTCGAGCGGTACATGATGCGCCAGCCGCGGCTCGCGAGGGGGACGCCGGCGAGCGGCTCGCTCCGGATGATCGTGCCGGGCGCGCCCGTGAGCTCGGCCGCAGCGGGCGCGGCGTAGAACGCGGCGAGGCCGGGGCGTTCCGCCGCGTCGCCCAGCGTGCGCAGGGCCTCCGCCGCCGTGAGCGTCGCGACGATGCCGAGCACGTAGGCCGCGACGAGCAGGCGAGCGCGACGACGTCGGGCCGCTCGCTCCGATGCGCGCCGCGGCCGGCCGGTCGCCGCGGCGGGCCCGGTCTCCCCGTCGGTCGCGTTCTGACTCACGCGGCGATCCTCGCAGATCGCGACCCGCCCGCACACATAATTCGAGACTTGAAGTTTTGCATGCCGCGCGGCACACTGGTGCCACGGATTCCGAACGGCGCTCGGGATTCAGCCTCTGCCTCACCCCACCCGCACCGGCCCACTCGACGATGAGGAGCCCCATGTCCATGCAGCCCCCGATCGACCCCGCCGCGGAGCTCGCCCCCACGGGCGCCATCTCCGCCACCGAGCCCGTGCCGGGCGACCCGCCCGCGAGCCCGCCGCCGACGCGGCGCACCCTCCCCGGCATCCTGCTCGTGGCCCTCACCCTCTTCGCGACCTACGGCGGGCTCATCGCGATCCTCCTGCCCATCCAGGTCGCGATGATCGACGAGGCGAACAAGGTCGCGAACCTCGCGATCGTCTCGACCGTCTCCTTCGTCTTCACCCTCTTCGCCCAGCCGATCGTCGGCGCGATCAGCGACCGCACCCGCACCCGCTTCGGCCGCCGCGCCCCGTGGATGGTGGGCGGCGCGCTCATCGGCGGCATCCTGCTGTTCGGCCTCGGCATGCTCGACTCGATCCTCTGGGTGACGATCTTCTGGGTGCTGATCCAGGTCTCGCTGAACGCCCTCCAGGGCCCGCTGTCGGCGATCACGCCCGACCGTTTCCCGCGCGACAAGCGCGGCGCCGCGAGCGCGATGTTCGGCATCGGCACGCAGCTCGGCATGACCATCGGCGTGATGATCGCCGGCCAGTTCGCGACGAACTTCGGCGTCGGCTACTCGGCGTTCGGCGTCGCGATCATCGTCGTCACCGTGGTCTACGTGCTCATCGACCGCGACTGGTCCTCGAAGGACGCGGCCATCGAGCCGTGGAGCTGGAAGCGCTTCCTCGGCGGCTTCTGGGTGAGCCCGCGGCAGCACCCGGACTTCGCCTGGGCGTTCGCGGCGCGCTTCCTGCTCATGCTCGGCTACTTCGTCGTCGCCGCCTTCCAGCTCTACATCCTCACCGACTACATCGGCATGTCGCTCGAGGGCGCCGCCGGGGCGACCGTGACGCTCACGCTCGTCTCGCTCGTGCCCACGCTCGTGGCCATCGCGCTCTCCGGCTGGTGGAGCGACCGGATCGGCCGGCGCAAGGTGTTCATCTACGTCGCCTCGGTCATCATGGTCGCGGGCTTCACCATGCCGCTCCTCATGCCGAACATGACCGGCATGATCGCGATGGCCGTCATCAACGGCATCGGCTTCGGGCTCTACATGTCGGTCGACGCCGCGCTCATGAGCGAGGTGCTGCCGGGCGACGGCGCGGCCGCGGGCAAGGACCTCGGCATCCTGAACATCGCGACGAACATCCCCCAGGCGATGAGCGCCGCGGTCGCCGGCACCATCATCGGCGTGCTCGGGGGCTACCCGATGCTCTTCGTCTTCGGCATCGTATTCGTCATCATCGCTGCGATCGCCACCGCCCCCATCAAGAGCGTGCGTTAGGAGCACTGCATGTCGCACACCCCCGCCACCGAGCCCCGCCACTCGGCATCCGCCATCGACACCGCCGAGTTCGTGGAGGTGGACACCCTCGCCGGCCGGGTCCGCGGCCGCTGGCGTCCGACCGTCCGCCGCGCGGGCGACGCGAGCGGCGGCCGGGGCGCCGAACGCTCGGCGGCGTTCCTCGGCATCCCCTTCGCAGAGGCGCCGGTTGGCGAGCTGCGCTTCGCGGCCCCGGTGCCGAAGGCGCCGTGGACCGGGGTGCTCGACGCGCTCGAGTTCGCGCCCACCGCGCAGCGCGGCGACCCGGGGGTGACGCTCATCCCCGAGCCGAGCGTGCCGGGCGAGTCGACGCTGAACGTCAACGTGTTCACGCCGTCGCCCGCAGCGCCCGCCGACGGCGGGGCCGGGCTGCCCGTGCTCGTGTGGATCCACGGCGGCGGCTACTTCGCCGGCTCCCCCGCGAGCCCCTGGTACGACGGCCGCAGCTTCAACCGCGACGGCGTCGTCACCGTCACGATCTCCTACCGGCTCGGCTTCGACGGGTTCGGTTGGATCGCGGATGCCCCGTCGAACCGCGGCGTCCGCGACTGGCTGCTCGCCCTCGAGTGGGTGCAGCGGAACATCGCCGCGTTCGGCGGCGACCCCGGCCGGGTGACGATCGCCGGGCAGTCGGCCGGCGGCGGGGCGGTGCTCACCCTGCTCGGCATGCCGGCGGCGCAGCGGCTGTTCCACGGCGTGTACGCCCTGTCGGGAGCGCTCGCCGACGTCGCGCCGGCGCGCAGCGAGGCGTTCGGGCGGGCGCTCGCCGAGCAGGCGGGCGTCGAGCCGACGCGGGCGGGCTTCGGCAGCCTCCCCGAGGAGCGGATCCTCGAGCTGCAGAAGCGGGCGACGGAGCTCGGCCCGGACTCGCTCGGCTCGATCATCGACGAGGGGCTGCCGCTCGGCCCCACGATCGACGGCGAGCTCCTCGAGCGGCCGACGCTGGAATCCCTGGCGGCCGGGGTCGGCCGAGACATCCCGCTCGTGCTCGGCGCGACCGACGACGAGTTCACGATGGCGTTCGCCGAGGCGGAGAAGAAGCTGCGCTGGGTCCCGAAGTCGTTCCTGCTGAAGAAGCTCGGCATGCCGAAGGAGCGCCTGAAGCCCTACCTGCGCGCGAACGCCGACGTCGCCGCGAAAGGCACGGCGCGGATCGCCGGGCGCTTCCTCAGCGACCGGATGTTCCGCACCGCGCTGCTCCGCGTCGTCGAGGCGCGCGAGGCCGGCGCGGGCGCGGCGGGCGCGGGTTCGGCGGCAGCGGGTGCGGGTTCGGCGGCACTGGGCACGGATGCCTCGGCCGGCACATGGCTCTACCGCTTCTCGTGGCCCTCGGGGACGTTCGGCTTCGCCGAGCACTGCCTCGACGTGCCGTTCTTCTTCGACTGCCTCGACGGCCCCGCGATGGTGCCGCTCGCCGGCCCGAACCCGCCGCAGGGGCTCGCCGACGAGCTGCACACCGCCGCCGTCTCCTTCATCGACCGGGGCGATCCCGGCTGGCCCGCCGCGCACGGCGCGACCCCGACGGCGAAGGTGTGGGACATCCCCTCCAGGGTGCAGCCCGACGCCTACGCCTCGGTCGCTCCCCTCCGCTGACCGCCGACCCACTGCCCGCCCGCCCGCGCCCGCGCCCTGCCCGCTGCCTGCCCCTCCCCACACCTGCCCGTCCCCTGCGAGTTGCACGACGGAACGCGCGGCACGCCCCCGCAGCACGGCGCGGCGCGCGTTCCGTCGTGCAACTCGCCGAACCGGCAGGGTGCGGGCGGGCAGGCAAGCGGGCGGGCGCAGGCAGGCAGGCCCAGGCCGGGGTCAGCGGCGGCGGAAGCGCGCCGTGAGGCCCCAGCCCGTGACCCGCAGCATCGCCTCGAGCACGATCCCGACGCTCATCTTCGAGCGTCCGAGCTCGCGCTCGACGAACGTCACGGGCACCTCGACGACGGCGAGCCCCGCCTCGTGCGCGTGCCAGAGCATGTCGACCTGGAAGCCGTACCCCTTCGTGTGCACCTCGTCGAGCCGCATCCGGCGCAGCCCCTCGGCGCGGAAGGCCCGGTACCCGGCGGTCGCGTCGCGGGTCGGCAGCCGCAGCACCCATCGCGCGTAGGCGCTGCCGCCCCGGGACAGCAGCTCCCGGTACCTGGGCCAGTTCTCGATGCGGCCGCCCGGGATCCAGCGCGAGCCGATGACGAGGTCCGCCTCGGCGTCGAGCGGTGCGAGGAGCGCGTCGAGCTGCTCGGGCAGGTGGGAGCCGTCGGCATCCATCTGCACGATCGGGTCGTACCCCGCGGCGAGCGCCCAGCCGAAGGCGTCGAGGTAGGCCGCACCGAGCCCCTCCTTGCCCGCCCGGTGGCGCACGAGCACCTGCGCGTCGGCGGCGGCGAGCTCGTCGGCGAGCGCGCCGGTGCCGTCGGGCGAGGCGTCGTCGACGACGAGCACCGCGGCGGCGGGCACCGCTCGCCGAACCCGGCCGACGATCGCGGCGAGGTTCTCACGTTCGTTGTACGTGGGGATCACCACGAGCGGGCTGGGCATCCCTCGAATCGTAACCGGTCGGTGACCGCTCAGCGCACGCCGCGCATGAGCCGCAGCACGCCGCGGCTGCCGACCGCGAGCGCGAGGCCGAGCACGATCGCGATGCCGCCGAGCACCCCGAAGTAGCCGACCTCGGTCGCCGCCGAGTAGAACTCCGCGAGCCGGCCCGAGATCGCGGTGCCGAGCGCCACCGAGAGGAAGAACAGCGCGACCATCTGCGTGTGGAACACCTCGGGCGCGAGCTTCGTCGTGACCGACAGGCCGACGGGCGAGAGCAGCAGCTCCGCGACGGTGAAGACGAACAGGATGCCGATGATCGCGAGCAGCGGGGTGGAGTTCGGGCCGCCGCCCGCGAACGGGATGAACAGCAGGAACGCGACGCCCATGATCGCCGTGCCGAGCGCGAACTTCACGGGAGTGGACGGCTGACGCGCGCCGAGCTTCGTCCAGATCGCGGCGAAGACG
Source organism: Agromyces mediolanus (assembly GCF_044917495.1). Lineage (GTDB taxonomy): Bacteria > Actinomycetota > Actinomycetes > Actinomycetales > Microbacteriaceae > Agromyces > Agromyces mediolanus_B. Next base: position 203,200 of record NZ_JAVSSI010000007.1, read on the forward strand.
CCCGAGAGGATGATGATGAACACGGGGTTGATCGACTGCACCCACGACACCGGCATCTCCCAGCCGAAGAGGTCGCGGTTGAGCTGCTTGTCGCTGTAGATGGTGAGCACGGTGAACTGCTGCTGGTAGAGCGACCAGAACGCGACGCTCGCGATGAACAGCGGGATGAAGCCGACGACGCGGCTGCGTTCGGTCGCACTGATCCGGCGGCTGGAGAGGATGACCGCGAAGTACGCGATCGCCGCGACGATCGTGGCGCCGATCACCCAGGTGACGAGGTTCTCCGCGGTGATGAGCCCGGTCGCGACGAGCACCGCGATGACGACGACGCCGGCGACGCCGACGCCGATCGCGAGACCGATTCGTCCGCGCGGCAGCGGATTCGGGACGACGGATGCCTCGGCCGGCAGCCGCTTGCGGCCGAAGGAGTACTGCAGGAGGCCGATCGCCATGCCGAGCGCGGCGAGCCCGAAGCCCCAGTGGAAGCCGAGGGTCGACTGCAGCAGCCCCGTGAGGATCGGCCCGAGGAAGCCGCCCAGGTTGATGCCGAGGTAGAAGATCGAGAAGCCGGCGTCGCGGCGCACGTCGTCCGGCGCGTAGAGGGTGCCGACGACGCTCGTCGCGTTGGCCTTCAGCCCGCCGGAGCCGAAGGCGACGAGCACGAGGCCGACGCCGACTCCCACGAAGCCGGGCAGCAGGGCGAGCGCGAGGTGCCCGGCCATGATGACGATGGCGCTGAAGAACAGCACGCGCTCGCTGCCGAGCAGGCGGTCGGCGATCCACGCGCCGAGGATCGTCGAGAGGTAGACCCCGCCGCCGTAGGCGCCGACGATGCCGGCGGCGGAGGTCTCGGGCAGGCCGAGGCCGCCGTCGGCGACCGAGTAGTAGAGGTAGATGAGCAGGATGCCCTGCATGCCGTAGAAGCTGAACCGCTCCCACATCTCGACGCCGAAGATGTTCGCGAGCGCCCGCGGCTGCCCGAAGAAGCCCCGGTCGTTCCGGGCATCCTGATCGGTCGTGGCGTGCTGATCCCCCATGCCGCTCACCCTACTCCCGCCCCGATTCCGCCCCCGCCCGCCGCTCCCTCTCGAGTTGCCCGACTTTCATGGAAATCGGGCAACTCGAGAACAGCAGCGGGACGGCGTCGTCAGGCCAGGCGGCCCGTGCGGGCGACCTCGCCGAGCCAGGCGAGGCTCGGCTTCGGGTGCCGCTCGAAGGTCTCGCGGTCCCAGCCGATCAGGCCGAAGGTGGGCGCGAAGCTCCCCCACTCGTAGTTGTCGAGGGCCGACCAGTGCAGGTAGCCGCGCACGTCGACGCCGTCGGCGAGGCATCCGGCCACCGTCTCGAGCGCGCCCCGCGTGTAGTCGATGCGGCGCGCGTCGTCGGCGGTCGCGATGCCGTTCTCGGTGACGTAGACGGGCACGCGGCTGCGCGACCAGGCGTTGCGGATGCCGTCGCCCACCGCCGGCGGGTAGTACTCCCAGCCGGTGAGGGTGCGCTCCGCGCTCTCCGGGATCGGCAGCGGGCCCTCGGGTCCGATCTTCGTACGGGTGTACGCCTGCACGCCGACCCAGTCGTCGCCCTCGGCGGCGTCGAGGAAGACGTCCTCGCGGGAGCGGCCGTAGTCCGCGGCGACCTGCTCCGATCCGGGCTCGGGCTGGTAGGCCTGCGTGGCGATCGTCCAGCCCGCCTGCGCCCCGGCGCCGCGCACGAGCTCGACCGCGCGCCGGTGGGCGGCGATGAGCCGATCGGTGACCGCCGGCACGCCCGGGGGCAGTCCGATCGAGGGGAAGCCGACCGCGGGGTCGGCGAGCACCGACACCATGTTCGGCTCGTTGATGGTGCAGACGTGCGCGACGTCGTCGAGGATCGGCAGCGCGATCTCGACGAAGCGCGCGAAGTGGTCGACCGAGGCATCCGTCAGCCACCCGCCCTCGCGGGCGAACCAGACGGGGTTCGTGAAGTGGTGCAGCGTCACCGAGGGCTCGAGCCCGAGCGAACGGGCCGTGTCGACCATGCGCCGGTAGTGATCGAGCATGGCCCGCGAGACGAAGCCGCGCTCCGGTTCGATCCTCGCCCACTCGATGCTGAAGCGGTAGGCGTTCAGCCCGGCGCCGGCGAGCAGCGCCATGTCCTCCGGATAGCGGTGGAAGCTGTCGGCGGCGTCGCCCGAGGGCTCGGCGACGGGCGGCCCGGGCAGGTGCCCGTGCTCGCGCTGCCACCAGTCGGAGTTCACGTTGTTGCCCTCCACCTGGTGGGCCGCGGTCGCGGCGCCCCAGAGGAAGCCGTCGGGGAAGGCGGGGTTCGTCATGCGGTGCTGGTCTCCTGAGTCGTTCGGATGGCGGATGGATCGGATGCCGGAGCTCGGCCGGATGCCCCGGCCGCCCGGCTCACTTGATGCCCGTGAGCGCGATGCCCTGCACGAAGTAGCGCTGGAGCACCACGAAGATGGCGAGCACCGGCACGACGACCACGACGGCGCCGGCCATCATGAGGCCGTACTGCGCGGCGTTCTGGCCGACGGAGTAGAGCGCGAGCGCCACCGGCAGGGTGTACTTGTCCTCGCTCGTCGCGACGACGAGCGGCCAGAGGAAGTTGTTCCAGCTGGCGAGGAAGGTGAGGATCGTGAGGGTCGCGACGGCGGGCCCGCAGAGCGGCATGATCACCCGGAGGAAGATCCGCCACTCGCTCGCCCCGTCGATGCGCGCCGCCTCGATGAGCTCGTCCGGCAGCGACAGCATGAACTGGCGCATCAGGAACACCCCGAGCGGGGTGATCAGGAACGGCAGGATGAGGCCCGGGTACGAGTTCACGAGGCCGAGGTTCGCAGTGAGCACGAAGAGCGGCACGAAGGTCACGACGCCCGGCACCATGAGGGTCGCGAGCACGAGGCCGAAGAGCAGCCGCTTGCCGCGGAACTCGAGCTTCGCGAGCGCGTAGCCCACCATCGAGGAGAACACGATGTTGCCCGCGGTCACGAAGAACGCGACGATCAGGCTGTTCGCGAAGTAGCTCGCGAAGTCGAGCCGGCCGAACAGCTGCGCGTAATTGTCGAGCGTCGGATCGATCGGCCAGAAGTTCGTGGGGTGCTGGCGGATCTCGGCGTTCGTCTTGAACGAGCCGAGGATCATCCAGACGAACGGCATCACCATCGCGACGAGTCCCGCCGCGAGCACCAGGTACAGCCACCAGCGACGGGCGCCGCGGCGGCGTCGCGGCGGGCGCGCGGCCGTGCGTGGGGCGGCCGTGCCGACGGGCGGGACGACGGATGCCTCGGCCGCGGCGCCGGCCGCGGCGGGCGGGTCGGTGAGCTGGGTCATGTCAGTCCTTCCGTCCGAGGAAGCGGAACTGGATGAGCGAGAGCGCGACGATCGCGAGGAACAGCACGTAGCTCGCGGCGGAGGCGTAGGAGTAGTTGCCGAAGCCGAACTGCTGGTAGGTGTACATCGCGGTCGAGAGCGTGGAGTCGAGCGGGCCGCCGCGGGTCATCACGAAGGGCTCCTCGAAGAACTGGAGGAAGCCGATGCCGGTGATCACGGCCGCGAACAGCAGCGTCGGCCGGAGCGCCGGGAGGGTGATCGAGCCGAAGCGCTGCCACGCGTTCGCGCCGTCGACCATGGCCGCCTCGTGGTGCTCCTTCGGCACGCCCTGCAGGCCCGCGAGGAAGATCACCATGAGCGTGCCGATGTTGCGCCAGACGGCCATCATGATGAGCGAGGGCAGCGCCCAGCTCGTCGACTGCAGCCAGTTCGGGCCCTCGATGCCGAACCAGCCGAGGAAGGCGTTCAGCAGGCCGTCGGGCTGCAGGATGAATCGCCAGACGATGGCGATGGCGACGATGCTCGTGACGACCGGGGCGTAGTAGCCGACCCGGAACACGGTGCGGAACTTCGCGATCCCGGTGTTCAGCGCGAGCGCCACGGCGAGCGCGAGCGCCATCGTGACGGGCACGCCGACGAGCACGAAGATGCCGGTGTTCAGCAGCGAGCGCACGAAGCGCGGGTCCTCGAAGAGGCGCAGGTAGTTGTCGAGGCCGACGAGGTTCACGTTGAACGGGGTCTGCAGGTCGCGCGTCGTCAGGTCGGTGAAGCTCATCCCGAGCGAGGCCACGATGGGGCCCGCCATGAAGACGAGGAAGAGCACGACGAACGGCGCCGCGAAGCCCCAGGCGACGAGGGTTGCGCGCCGGCTCCGGCGCCGCGCCGCACGGGCGCGGGCCGGGGCCGGCGTGGGCAGGGCGGTCACGACCGGATCACTGCCCCGTGCCGATGGACTCGGCCTGCTGCTGCACCGAGCTCAGGGCGTCGTCGACGCTCGACTCGCCGCGGGCGACCTTCTCGAGCTCCTGGTCGATGACGGCCGAGACCTGCGCCCAGGTCGGGATGGCGGGCGGCGCCTTCGAGTCGGTGAGCTGCTCGCCGAAGACGCTGAGGTAGGGGTCGTCGGCGAAGGTCGTGTCGTCCCAGGCGGCCTCGACGCTCGGCAGGTCGGTGGAGACGTCGTACCAGGCGATCTGCGTCTCGGGCTGGCTCAGCCAGCGCACGAACTTCCACGCGGCATCCCGGTTGCCGCTGTCGTCGAAGACGGCCAGGTTGCCGCCGCCGGTGAAGCTCGTGCGGCTGTCGGCGCCCGGCACCATCGCGACGGCGAACTTGTCGGCGAAGTCGGCGCCGCCCTGCTCGAGCAGGAGGCTCACGTGGAACGGGCCGCTGAAGAAGGAGCCGACGTCGCCGGCGATGAACTTCTGCTCGATCTCGCCGCCCTCGAGGCGGACGGGCTCGGCGATGCCGTCCTCGAAGAAGCTGGCGTAGAACTCGAACGCCTCCTTCCACTCGGGGCTGTCGAGCGCGAAGCTCTGCCCGTCGTCGGCGAGGATGTCGCCGCACTGCTGCCAGGCGAGCGGCGCGACGTACTGCCAGGAGTCGAAGCCGCCGGGCGGCAGCGAGACGCCGGAGGCGGCGCCCTGCTCGTGCAGGGCCTTCGCGAAGGCGTGGTACTCGTCCCAGGTCGCGGGGGCCTCGACCCCGGCGGCCTCGGCGAGGTCGGTGCGGTAGTAGAGCACGCGGGTGTCGACGTACCAGGGCACGCCGTAGGCGGTGCCGTCGACGACGGTCGTGTCCCAGGAGCCGTCGAAGAAGCTGCCCTCGTCGACGAGGCCCTCCGGGGTCGGCTCGAAGGCGCCTGTGGCGGCGAACTCGCCGACCCAGGTGGTGCCGAGCATCGAGATGTCGGGGGTCTCGCCGCCCGCGATGGCGGTGGCGATGCGGTCGTGCGCGCTCTCCCAGGGCACGGCGGTGACGTCGATGGTGACGTCGGGGTTCTCCTCCTCGAACTTCGCGGCGAGCTCGCCGAGGACCTCGCCCTCGTTGCCCATCGCCCAGATCTCGACGGTGCCCTTCGCGGGCTGGTCGTCGATCGCGCCCTTGCTCTCCTGGCCGCCGCCGGCGGCTCCGTCGCTCCGCCCGCAGCCGGCGAGCACGGTCGCGCCGACCGCCATGACCGCCCCGGCGAGCAGGGCGCGGCGCGCCATCCGGTGTGATCTCCATCGATTCATCGTTCGGCCTCCATCGGTCGTGGTCCGCACGGCAGGGGGTTGTCTCCGCCGGATCCGGTCGCGGCGCTCGGCCGCGACCGGCCCACCATAACCCAAAAACCTTACAACCGATAGGTTTTCATGCTCAGGTGCGATAGATTCGGTCCATGCAGGACGACGAGGCGCAGCGCACCGCGCCGGACGCGCGCGGCGGAGCGGACGAGACCCCGACGACCGCGGATGCCCCGGGGCATCCGGATTCCCCCGCCCGCACCCGCGGCGCGCGCGGCAGCTACGCGAAGGGCCAGGCGAAGCGGCAGGAGATCGTTGACGCCGCGCTCGTCGTCTTCGGCCGCAGCGGCTACCACAGCGGCTCGTTGCGCGAGATCGCGAAGCGCGTGAACCTCACGCCCGCCGGCCTCATGCACCACTTCTCGGGCAAGGACGAGCTGTTCAGCGAGGTGCTCCGCCAGCGCGACGCCCACGTGCAGGCCGCAGCCGGCGACGTCTCCGAGTCGACCCTGCTCGAACAGGTCCGCAAGGTCGTCGCCTACAACCAGACGACGCGCGGGCTCACCTCGCTCTACACGGTGATCTCCGCGGAAGCCACCGACAGCGAGCACCCCGCGCACGAGGAGTTCGCCCGCCGCTACGCCGTCTCTGCGGCCTCCTCGAGCCAGGTGCTCGCCGACGCGCAGCGCGACGGGCTGATCCGCGCCGACATCGACACGGCGCACGCCGCTCGGCTCATCTCGGCGGTCATGGACGGGTTGCAGCAGCAGTGGCTCCTCGACGACTCGGTCGACATGACCGCCCTCTTCGACGAGTTCGTGCGCGGCTACCTCCTCCCCCCGCCGCCCGCTACCTGACCCCACCCGCCTGACCCCCCCCGCCCGTCCGCCCCCCCCCCCGCCCGGCTTGGGGAAGTGGGTGGTGGTGTGAATTAGTTTCTCAAAC